>DATKME010000048.1:0-63309 GCA_035542035.1 Vicinamibacteria bacterium
CAGCCAGCGGTTCTTGACGCTCTCGACCGAGGGGAAGGCCGCTGGCTCGAACAGCTCCATCGGCGAACGGTCTTGCCAGCGCTCCAACCAGAGCCACTCCGCCCAGAGCATGTGAGTCAGAGTCCCCTGGACCGACGTATAGCTGCCCCCAAGATCGCGGGTGAACTGGGCCAAGTCGAGATGCGACACGGCCTCCAGCATCTTGCGGTTCGCCCAGATGTTGTACGACAGAAGCTCCCCGGCCATTTCGAGGTTCATGCCGTCTCCCGCGTCACGCCACGCCACGTCCGCCGAACACTCATTGTGCCGAAAGGATAACTGAATCAGGGGCAATCCGCCAGATATGCGGCGGATAATGGCGCCTGGGTAATCGCACTTCGACGAGACATTGGTGCGCATCCTCACGTTCGGTGGTCTTGGGCTGGTTACGGTCACGACTCTCGCCGCTCCCGCTGGTCCTGTCGCTCCGGGCGTCCCGGGTGCCGACCAACGCTGGTCGTCGCGTTCTCGCTCAACTGAGGTGGACGCGGGCACCCCTCCTCCCGCTCCATGCCGTTGGCCGAGGCCATCTCGACCTCCGACGGGTCGGCGGCCGTGGCCGGGGGCGGCGGGGCCCCAGTGTGCGAGCGCGGGCAGTCGAGTGGGCTGAGCACCGGCCCGCCTTCGGCGGCGGTCGCGGGTCGACGCGCGTAGATCAGTGTCGTCGCGACGTCGGCGTGCCCGAGAAGCTCCTGGACGGTGCGGAGGTCATGCCCGGCCTCGAGCAGATGAACCGCGAAGGAGTGACGGAAGGAGTGGCAGGTGGCCGGCTTGGGGATCCCGGCGGCGCGCACAGCGAGCGAGAGCGCGCGCTGGACCACGCTGGGGTGGATGTGCGAGCGCCACAGCGTGCCGCGGGAGCGGTCGACGCTCAGCCGTGTGGCGGGGAAAAGCCACCGGGCGGCGCAACCCGAGGCGTGGCCCGAGGCGCAACCCGAGGCGCGAGACGAGCCGCCCGTCGTACCGCTTCCGGCTGCGTCAGCCGGGGCACGGCCTCGCCCGCCGCCGATCCCGTCGGCCGCATCCGCTTCGAACTCCAAGCGGACGGCCTGGAGACGTTCGCGCAGGGGCTCGGTCAGGCGTCGCGGCAGGACCGTGAGGCGGTCCTTCGCCCCCTTGCCCCGGTGGACGACGATCTGGCCGGAGGCGAAGTCGAGGTCCCGCACCTGCAAACGGCAGCACTCGCTGAGCCGCAGTCCGGCTCCGTACATCAGCGCCACCATGAGCCGGAACGGCTCCGCCAGCCGCCGGAGCACGGCCTCGACCTCGGCAGCCGAGAGGACGGTGGGCGCACGGCGGCGGACGCGGCCTCCGAGAAACGGCGCCACACCCGGCGGGCGGCGGCCGAGGAGCTGGCGGAACACGAACGCGAGCGCGCTCGCGGCCTGGTTCTGGGTGGAGGCGCCGGCCCGGCCGCGCCCCAGCCGCTCCAGGAACTCCCGGGCCCGCCACCACTCCACGTCCACGGGGTGGCGCATCCGGGAGAAGGCGACGAAGCGGCGGAGCCAGGCGACGTACGCCTTCTCGGTGTGGCGGCTGTAGTGGCCGCAGCGGAGCAGGAGCCGCAGCTGCCCGACGAGCGACGCGATGCCTCGGACGCGCCGGGAGGGCGGTTCCAGGGGACACAGGTCGACCGGCGGGGGGGTGTCGACGTCGGGCCGCCAGGGAGGCACCGGCGGCCTCACCCGAGCAGGTCGAGCGGGCTGCGCACGCCGCGGCCGCCGCGGTTGAGGACGTGGGTGTAGACCATGGTGGTCGAGACGTCGCTGTGCCCGAGCAGCTCCTGGATGGTGCGGATGTCGTAGCCGGTCTCCAGCAGGTGGGTGGCGAAGGAGTGACGGAGGGAATGGCAGGTGGCCGGCTTGAGGAGACCAGCCGCGCGCACGGCCTCGGCGAACGCGCGCTGCAGTACGGTCTCGTGCAGGTGATGGCGCCGGCGCTGGCCGGTGGCGGGGTCCACGTACTGGCGCCGCGCCGGGAACACCCACTGCCAGGGCCACTCCCGGTTGGCGTGCGGGAACTTCGCCTCCAGGGCGCCGGGCAGGGCGACGTACCCGGCGGCGCCGTCCAGGTCGCGCAGGTGCTGGCGGTGGGCGCGCTCGAGCTGCGCGCGCAGCGGCTCCGCCAGCCGGGCCGGCAGCACCGTCACCCGGTCCTTGCCGCCCTTGCCGTCGCGGACGGTGATCTCCTGCCGCAGCAGGTCGACGTCCTTCACCCGCAGCCGGCAGCACTCGAGCAGCCGCAGGCCCGCCCCGTACATGAGCGCGCACATGAGCCAGACCCGGCCGTGCAGCCGGCCCAGCACGGCGTGGACCTCCTCGCGGGCCAGGACCAGCGGCAGCCGCTCCGGCCGGCGGGCGCGCACGGCGTCCTCGATCCCGACCAGCTCGCGGCCGAGGACCTCGCGGTAGAGGAAGACGATGGCGCTCAGGGCCTGGTTCTGGGTCGAGGCGCTGACGCGGCGAGTGCTGGCCAGGTGGGACAGGTAGCCGGCGACCTCGGGCCCGCCGAGGCGGAGGGGGTGGCGCCGGTTGTGGAACAGGATGAAGCGACGGATCCAGGCGACGTACGACTTCTCGGTCCGCCGGCTGTAGTGGCGGGCGCGGACCTTGAGCCGCACGCGGTCGAGCAGGCGCGGGCCCGTGGCGGCACCCGGCGGCGGGGCGGCGGGCGGGCGGATGTCCATGGCTCCTCTCCTTGGCGCAGCGCGGGCGCGCCGGTGGCGACGGCCGGGAGAGGGGCCGCGGCGAGGGCAGCTTAGGGTGGGGTGCGGGCGGGGCGGGTCCGGCGGGGGGCGAGAAGCAGGATGAGGACGCCGGCGGTGATGGCGACGTCGGCCAGGTTGAAGATGCCCGTCCGCAGGGGGCCGAGGCCGAGGTTCAGGAAGTCGACGACCGCGCCGCGCGCCACGCGGTCGGCCAGGTTCGAGGCGCCGCCGGCCCAGAGCAGGCTGAGGCCGACGGTGGCGGCCGTCCCGGTGCCGCGGCGGGCGAGGACGGCCGAGACCACCGCCAGCAGCGCCAGGGTGCCGGCGGTGAACACCGCGGTGCGCACCGCCGAGGGCAGCGTCGCCCCCAGGCCCAGGAAGCCGCCGCGGTTCTCCGTGTACTCGACCCGCACCGTGTCCGAGAGGTACGACCGCACCGCAGCGCCCGCGAGGCGCCGGGTGGCGAGGTGCTTGGTGGCGCGGTCGCCGGCCACGGTGAGGACGACGATGGCCGCGACGGCGCCCCAGCGTCGGGCGCTCATCGGCGGCACCGCGTCGGCCTCAGGGCTGGCACGCCACCTCGATCTGTCGGACGACCGGCGCCGGCCGGTGCAGCCAGGCCGGCGCACCGATCGCCGTCGCCCTCAGGGTGACCGGGCCGGCGACTAGGTGCGCGATCGTCTGGGGACGGACCGAAACCACCATCGAGTGCCGGACGGAGCGCGGGTCCCAGAACGCCCAGCGCCGGCTGGCGACGTGACCGCTGGCCAGCAGCTCGCTGCGGCCGCCCTGCAGCGCCTCCAGCCGCAGCTGCACCGGACCGCGGCCGGAGCTGACCGTCTCGATCCAGACCTCCCTTCCCGGCCGGAGGACACCGCCCGGCACCTGGACCTGGAGCCGGCTGACCGGGACGAGCGCACGCCAGCTCGCGATCCCGCCCACTGCCAGGAACACGAGGACGGCCAGCAGGACCATGCGGCCGAGCAGCCACCGCCAGCTCAAGAGCGCGACCTCACGGCCAAGCATAGGCCGGCCGGGGCCACGGTCGGAAGGCGACGGCTACGGCCCGACCCGGGCGCCGTGGCGGCGGACCGGCAGGGTGTGGTGCAGGGCGGACGAGCCAGTGGCCGCCCCCTTCCAGGTGTGCGGCCGCCGCCGGCGACGCGGCGACCGCCGTCACGGCACACACCAACGCGACGCGGACGGGAGCCTAGCGCGCGTGCACGCGGGCGAGCGCGGCCAGCGCGGCGCCGCGGGCGCCGGCCATGTCGAGGTCGGGCACCACCGCGAAGCGGGCGACCGCCTCCTGCTCCTCCTTGAGCGAGGTGTTCTCGCGCACCTTGGCCAGGAACCACTCGCGGAAGTGCGGCTGCGCCTCCACCACCCCGCCACCCACGAAGTACGCGTCGGGGTCCATGAAGACGGCGGCGATGGTGAAGAGCCGGCCGATGGCGATCGCCTGCTGCTCGAAGATGCGCAGGGCCATGGCGTCGCCTCTCTCGCCGCAGGCGCGCACCAGCTTGGCGGCCTGGGCGATGGAGCCGACGCGGGCCAGCTCGTGGTCGGGGTAGCGGCCCAGCCAGTAGGGCAGCAGGTTCATCTCGATACCGGTGAGAGACGCCACGCTCTCGACGTCGCCGGTGAAGCCGCAGTTGCAGCGCGGCAGCGGCTGGTCCTCCTCCAGCAGCCCCGGCATCTGGATGTGGACGTGGCCCAGCTCGCCCGCGAAGCCGGCGGCGCCCTTCACCACCTGGCCCTTCTCGACGACCCCGCCTCCCAGGCCGGTGCCCACGATGGCGGAGATCGACGAGCGCTGCAGGGCCAGCGGGCCGAAGAGCTGGTGGTGGGCGTAGAGGGCGGCGGCGTTGCCGTCGTTGTTGTAGACGACCGGCAGCCCCAGCCGCGCCTCCAGCGCCCCGCGGAAGTCGAAGTTGCGCCAGCCGGGGTGGGAGAAGTTGGTCGACCCGCGGGAGGAGACGACGCCCTCGGCGCTGGCCGGCCCCGGGGTGTCAAGGCCCACCGCCCGCACCCGCTCGCGGGCCGTGCCGGTGCGCTGCAGGATGTCGTCGAAGGACTCGACCAGGGCCGCCACCGCGACCTGCGGGCCCTCGTTGACGCGGCTGGGGCGCTCGTGGAGCTGGCTCACCAGGAACGCGCCGTCGGCGTCGAGGACGGTGGCGTTGTTCTTGTTCCCGCCGTTGTCGAGCCCCACCACCACCCAGGAGTCGGCCATTCTCTCTCCTCGCCCGCCGCCTGGCGGGGCGGGGTGCGATTCTACCCTCAAGCCCGGGCGGCCGACGGCCGGCCCTCGTGCTCGACCGTGAACACGTTGGCGAAGAGGTTGGCCCGCACCTGCTTGCCCTGCTGGGTGAGGGCGAGGTACTCCAGCTCGCGCCAGATGTAGGGGTGCACGCTCTTCCAGTAGAAGGACGGGTAGTTGGCCCGCAGCTCGCCGGCGTGCCGGAAGCCGAGCTGCTCGGCGACACCGGTCTCCTTGAACTCGGCGAAGAGCGCCGGGATGCGGAGGAGGTAGCGCGGGTCGCTGAGCTGGCCGACGAGGTCGGCCGCGCGCACCACCGACGCCAGGCCGGAGACCTCCGGCGGGTCCTCGCGCAGGGGGACCGGGAAGCGGGTGGGCTCGATGTACTCCTTCAGCCGCTCCACCTGGATGCGGGGGTGCCCGCCGAAGCGCTCCTGCACGAAGAGCTTGCCCCGGTCGACGTGGTAGGGGGAGAGGAAGGCGTCGGTCGCGCCCGGCGGCAGCGCCACCGGGGTGGCGTCCCGGCCGTTGGCCACGCAGCCGTCGCGGTCCGCCCGGCAGACCCCGCGCACGTAGCCGATGTCGTGGCAGAGGAGCGCGATGGTCACGTGCAGCCAGTCCTCCGAGGAGACCCCGCCCTCGCGGATGTGCTTGCCGCGCAGGATCTCCTGGCCCACCAGGGTGACCAGGATGGTGTGCTCGACGTTGTGGTAGAGGGCGTCGGAGTTGGCGATGTTCTCGAGCGCCATGGTGGCGGCCCAGGCCAGGATGTCCGCGACCTCGGCGTGGGAGCGGCCGTAGTTGCGGTGGTAGGCCCTCTGCAGGCGCCGCACGAAGGCGAACGACTCGACCTCGACCGGGTTGAACATGGGCTCTCCTATTTCTGCTTCAGCTCCCAGACGCCGTCCCACTGCGCGGGCGGCCGGGCGAGGAGGTCCGCCGCGCGCTGGGCGTACATGCGGAACACCTGGTCGTCCGGGAACTCCTGGCAGGCGCGCGCGAAGAGCCGGGCCGCCTCCTCGAAAGCCGCGCCCTGGTAGCTGGCGTAGGCCTCGCTGTGCGCGGCCAGCCGGCGCGCCTCCTTCGCGGCCAGGGGCTCCCTGGCCCGCCCCACCACCTCGAAGACGCGGACCGGCTGGCGCTTGCCCTTGACCCGGATGCGGTCGAGCTCGCGGGTGACGAAGCGGCCGCCCAGGCGCTGCTCGGTGTGCTCGGAGATCATCAGCCGGGAGTGGTACTGCTTGGTGGCGCTCTCCAGCCGGGAGGCGAGGTTCACGGCGTCGCCGATGACCGTGTAGTCCATCCGCTTCTCGGATCCGATGTTGCCGCACACCACCTCGCCGGTGGACAGCCCGATGCCGATCTCGATCGCCGTCAGCCCGCGGGCGCAGCGCTCGCGGTTGTAGGCGGCAAGGCGGGTCTGCATGTCGAGCGCGGCTTCCACCGCGTTGACGGGGTCTTCCTCCGGGTGGGGGAAGGGCGCGCCGAAGACGGCCATGATGGCGTCGCCGATGAACTTGTCGAGGATGCCGCCGCGCTCGAAGATCACGTCCACCATGACGGTGAAGTACTCGTTGAGCATCTCCACGATCTGGTGGGCGCCCGCGTTCTCGGTCAGGCTGGTATAGGAGCGGATGTCGGAGAACAGGATGGTCACCGGCTGGCGCACGCCGCCCAGGGCCGGGTTCTGCTCGTCGGCCAGCAGCTTGTCCACCACGTCCTTCGACATGTAGCGCGAGAGGCTGCTCTTCACCCGCTTCTCGGTGGTGATGTCGTCCACCACCATCACCACCCCCCGCCGCTTCCCCGAGGCGTCGAGCAGCGGCACCAGGTTGAGGTTCATGGAGAAGGGCCGCCCCAGGGCGCCCCGGGCCTCGAGGTCGTACTCGAGCAGGGCGCGGCCCGACTCCCGGACGCCCTCGATCCACGCCGGCAGCCGCGGGTGCACCGCCGGCAGCAGCTCCGCGGCCGGCCGTCCCGCCACCTCGGCGGCCCGCAGCCCGAGCAGCCGCTCGGCAGGGCCGTTCACGGTCGTCAGCCGCCCCTCGCCGTCGACGGCCAGGACGCCGTTGCTGAGGCTCTCCAGCACGCTCTCCAGGTAGACCTTCATCTCGCGCACGTTCTCGTACAGGGTCGCCCGCATGATGGCGACGCCCGCCTGGGCGGAGAAGGCCATCAGCAGCCGCTCGTCGTCCTTGGTGAAGGTCCCCAGGCGCTTGTTCACCACCTGCGTCACCCCGATCACCTCGCCCTGGGCGTTGCGGATGGGCATGCACAGGACCGAGCGGGTGCGGAAGCCGGTGCGCTGGTCGATCGCCGGGTTGAACAGGGGGTGCTGGTGGGCCTCGGGGATGTTGAGGGGCAGGCCGGTGGCGGCCACGTGGCCGGCGATGCCCTTGCCCAGCGGCAGCCGGATCTCGCCGCCGTCCAGGCCCTCGGCCACCTTGCTCCACAGCTCGCCCTTCGCACGGTCGAGCAGGAAGAGCGTGCTGCGCTCGGCGGCCATGATCTCGCGCGCCTTCTCGAGGATGATGTGGATGAGGCCGGTGAGGTCCAGGGTGCTGCCGAGGGCGTTCGCCACCTCCAGCAGGGTGGTCACCTCGCGCTGGCTGGCGATCACCTCCTCGAACAGGACCGCGTTGCGCAGGGTGAGCGCCATCAGCCCGCCCAGGCCGCGCAGGGTGTCCACGTCCTCCTCGGTGAACTCGCCGGTCTTGCGGTTGATCGCCGTCACCACGCCGATCACCTCGCCGTGGTCGTCCTTCACCGGGCCGCACAGGACCGAGCGCGTGCGGTAGCCGGTCTTCTGGTCGATGTCCGGGTTGAAGGCGGGGTGCTGGTAGGCGTCGGCGGCGCGCACGATCTCGCCGGTGCGGGCGACGTGGCCGGCGATGCCGCGGTCCATGGGGAAGCGGATCTCGGCGGTGTCCAGGCCCTGGGCCACCTTGCTCCACAGCTCGCCGCGCTGGCGGTCCACCAGGAAGAGCGAGGCCCGGTCCGCCTCCAGGCGCTCCTTGAGCGTGTCCAGGATCCGCTCGATCACCGCCGCCAGGGCCAGCTGGCCGCCCAGCGAGGCCGTGAGGTCGAGCAGCGACTGCTGCTCGCGGTACGAGCGCAGCAGCCGGCGCAGGAAGGTCTCGGCCTCCTCCGGGTCGAGGAGATTGGCCCGGTGGTCGGGCGCAGTCCGGCCGCTCATCGTGACCTCCGCCCTCTCGTGAACCAGGGGTGGCTCCAAGCTACGTCGCCTCTCCCCGGCGCGTCAACGGCGGTGTGCTATGCTCCGGCCTCCGAGAGCGAAAGCCCGTGAAACAACCACGCGCGGCGGGTGGACCGGGCCGCCGGGCGCCCGCCACACGTTTCCTCAGGGCCCTGCGGGCGAGCACCGTGGTGCCGCGGCCGCCACGGCGCTGGCGGCTGCTGTGGTCGCGGGTGCAGGCGGAGGACATCCCCCGCCTGGTCGCCTTCTTCCTGGTGGCGGTGGTCATCTCCGGGTACCTGCTGTTCCGCATCGAGTCCCCCCGCAACGAGGCCTTTCGCAGCCCCGAGGACGGCCTGTGGTGGGCGATCGTCACCCTCACCACCACCGGCTACGGCGACAAGTACCCGATCACCACCGGCGGGCGGCTGTTCGCCGGGGTGGCGATGGTGCTGGGCATGGGCGTGGTGGCGATCGTCACCGCCAAGATCGCCACGGTGATGGTGGCGCGCAGGATCAAGGAGGGTCGCGGCTTGACGGACGCCAACCGACTGTCCGGTCACGTGGTCATGCTCGGCTTCCGGCCGGACATGGCCCAGCTCATCGAGGAGGTGCTGCGCATCAACCCGGCCCTCCCCGCCCGCGGGCTGCTGCTGGTGAACGTGGCCGACGAGCTGGCCATCGAGGAGCTGAAGACCCGCTTCCCGGGCCTGCACTACGTGCGGGGCGACGTCGTCGACGCCCTGACGCTGCGGCGCGCCAACCTGGCGCGGGCCTCGAAGGTGATCATCATGGCCGACGTCTCGACGCCGCGCAGCGACGCGGAGATCGACGCCCGCACGGTGATGGCCAACCTCACGGTGAAGACGCTCGCCCCGGAGACCTACACCGCGGCCGAGGTGCTGGACGCCAAGTACATCGAGCACCTGCGCATGGGCGGCTGCGACGAGGTCATCCAGAGCCGGGAGTACAGCCGCTCGCTGCTGGTGGGGGCGGCGGTCGCCGCCGGCGTCACCCACGTGATGCACGAGCTGCTCGACTTCGCCGACCTGCGGGGGCTGCTGACGGAGCCGATCCCGCCCGAGCTGGTGGGCCGCAGCTACGGGGAGCTGTTCCGGGTGCTGAAGGACGAGGGCCAGCTGCTGATCGGGCTGCTGCAGAACACCGGCCGCTCGCTGCAGATCAAGCGCGACGCGCTGCGGGAGGCGCAGAAGACGGCCAACGTCCACACCCTGGTGGAGAACCTCCGCAAGGTGAAGGAGATGGAGCCGAACAAGCCGCTGCTCTCTCCCCCGGACGACACCGTGATCCCGCCCCACAGCCTGGCGGTCGTCATCGGCCGGCCGCGCCCCGAGGTGAAGCCGTGAGCGGGGGGACGGCCGACGTCGTGCTCGGCCACCTGCAGCGGCTGCCCCTGTTCGCGCTCGACGACGCTCGGGCCCTCGCCGACCTGGCGGCGGTGTGCCAGATCCAGGAGAGCGCCGCCGGCGAGGTCATCCTGCGGGAGGGCAGCCTGGGGGACACCATGCTGGTGATCCTCAGCGGCCGGGTGCGCGTGGAGCGGCGGACCGTGCACCAGGACAGCTTCACCGTCTCCTTCCTGGAGCAGGACAACTTCTTCGGCGAGGTCGCGCTGCTGGGCCGCGACCGCCGCTCGGCCACCTGCGTGGCCGAGACCGACTGCGAGTTCCTGGTCATCCGCCGCGACGACTTCGTGGCCTTCGGCGACCGCCACCACGCGGCGGGGCTGGTCATCACCCGGCGGGTCGCCACCCGCCTCGCCGACCGGCTGCTGGCGGCGAACGAGGAGATCCTGAGCCTGTTCACCGCCCTGGTGCAGGAGGTCGAGGGCGAGCTGCGCTGATCAGCCGCGCGGCGCCGGGGGGGCCGCCGGCGCGGACGCCAGCGGTGTCTGGCACATGGGGCAGGCGCGCCAGGCGGGGTTGAGGGGCTGGCCGCAGCCGCAGACCGTGGCCGCCGCCGCGGCCGCCGAGGCCGCCTGCTGGCGCGCGCCGAACAGGCTGACGTGCAGGGCCTCGCCCACCACGTTCATCAGCAGGCCGAAGAGGGCCAGCCCGGTGACCATGGTGCAGCCCCCCAGCACCCGCCCCCAGAAGGTGACCGGGGTCATGTCGCCGTAGCCGGTGGTGGTGAGGGTGGTGATGCCCCACCACATGGCCTGGGGGATGGAGGTGAAGAGGGTGTCCTTCTGCTCGTGCTCGGCGTAGTAGACGAGGGTGCTCCACAGGGTGAGGGCGCAGAAGAGGGTGATGAAGTAGATCTGCAGGTCCATGCGCAGCGCGCCGCGGGCCTCGCGCTCGTGGTAGCGGGCGCTCGCCACCTTGGCCAGCTTGAGGACCCGCAGCACCCGCAGCACCCGCAGCACCCGCAGCAGGCGCATGGCCTTCACCGAGGGGACGTTCAGCATCAGGGCGAAGGTGGGCAGGATGGCCAGCAGGTCGATGATGCCCCAGGGCCCCAGCACGTACTTCCAGCGGTCGGGCGCCACCCAGATGTTCGCCAGGTAGTCGACGGTGAACACCGCCACCACCGCCCCCTCCACCACGTCGAACACCGTCTGGTGGATGGCGATCCAGGGCACCGACTCCAGGATGATGGCGACGACGGAGACCAGGATGCAGGAGATGACGACCGCCTGCGCCCGCCGGAACGCCGTCGAGCCCTCGTCGAGCAGGGCCGCCGCCACCCGCTGCTTGAACGCGCTCATGCGGCCGAGCGAGCTCGATCGGCTGACCTCGAGTGGACCGGCCATGGATCCTCCTCTCGTGTCGAGGGCCTGTGGAGGGAAGGGCGCGTCCAGCGGCGGTTCGTCTGAGCGTGCTTCCGGCGACGATAGCAGGCGGCGGCGGCCGGCGGCAAGCGGGACGCCGCGAAACCGGACACTCGCGTCTGCCCATTGGACGCCTGACTCCCGGCCGACCGGACACCGTCCACGCAAGTCGTTGAGCCGCTGACAGGAGGTCGTGGCACGGTGGTTGCGTCCGCCGCTTCTGCGATGGACACCGAAGCCCTGTCCGCGGGGCTGGAGGCCGATCGCGCCGACGCGGACGCCTCCTGGCTCACGCGCAGCGTGCGCCTCGTCGGGCGCTGCATCATCGCCGGGCTGATGCTGTCGCTCGCCGCGCACCCGTTCCTCACCGGGCCGCCGATCCCGGCGGCAACGGCCGTGGAGGTCGGGGGGATCGTGGCGACGGCGCTCGCGCTGTGGCTCAACCGGGCCGGCCGGCCGACCGTCGCCGCGCGCGTGGTGGTCTTCACCATGCCCCTGGTGGCCGGCGGCCTGGCGCTGACCGCGGGGCGCGGCTTCCACGACCCGGCCATCCTCATGATGCCGGGGGCGCTCATCCTCTGCGGCGTGCTCCTCGACCGCGCCACGCTGGCGGCGACGACGGTGCTGGCGGCGGCCGCCAGCACCGTGGTCATCGTCGCGGAGGCCGGCGGCACGGTCCTGGGCGACGCGGTGGACTCGGCGGCCATCCTCGGCATCACCGGGCTGGCGGCCGGCGTCGTCGCCGGGCGGCTGCGCCGGACGATCGCTCGCCTGCAGGCCCAAGAGGCCGCGGCCCGCGCCTCCGAGCTGCGCTACCGCAGCCTGGTGGAGCAGGCGGTCGACGCGATCGTCGCCGGCAGCGAGGCCGGCGGCTTCAGCGAGGTGAACCGGCGCGCCTCGGAGCTGAGCGGCTACTCCCGCGAGGAGCTGCTCGGCCGCAAGCTGGAGTCGCTCTTCTCCCCGGCTGAGCTGCAGCGCGTTCCCTTCCGGTACGACGCCATCGCCCGCGGCGACACGGTGATCGCGGAGCGGATGCTGACCCGCAAGGACGGCAGCCTGGCGCCGGTGGAGATGCGCTCGAAGCGGCTGCCCGACGGGACCTCCCAGACCATCCTGCGCGACGTGAGCGAGCGGCAGCGGGCGGAGGCGGAGCGGCGCTCGCTGGAGGCGCGCCTGCGCCAGGCGCAGAAGATGGAGGCGGTGGGCCGCCTCGCCGGCGGCATCGCCCACGACTTCAACAACCTGCTCACCGCCCTCACCGGGAGCCTGACGCTCGCCCTGCGCAGCGTGGGGGAGGGTTCGCCGGCGCGGCGCTGGCTGACCGAGGTGGACAAGGCCGCCTGGCGGGCCGCCTCCCTCACCCGCCACCTGCTCGCCTTCAGCCGCCAGCAGGTGATCGAGCCCCGGGTTCTCGACCTGCGGTCGGTGGTCGAGGAGACGGCCGCGCTGGTGGCCCGCACCGTCGGCGAGGACGTGAGGCTGCACGTCCACCTCCCCGACGAGCCGTGCCGGGTGTCCGTGGACCGGGGCCAGATGGAGCAGGTCATCCTCAACCTGGTGACGAACGCCCGCGACGCCATGCCGCAGGGCGGCCTGCTCACGCTCGACCTCGGCTGGGCGCAGGAGCCGGGCGGGCGGGAGGTGGTCCTCTCGGTCAGCGACACCGGCCAGGGCATGTCGCAGCAGGTGCGGGCGCGCATCTTCGAGCCCTTCTTCACCACCAAGCCCTCGGGCGCCGGCACCGGGCTGGGCCTGGCCATGGTCTACGGGGCGGTGGAGCAGAACGGGGGCCGCATCGAGGTGGAGTCCCAGCCCGGCCGGGGCGCCAGCTTCCGCATCCTGCTGCCGGAGGCCGCCGGCAGCGTGGCGGCGGCGAGCGAGCCGAGACCCGAGCCCGCCCTGCACGGCACCGAGACCGTGCTGCTGGTGGAGGACGAGCAGGCGGTGCGCGAGGTGACCGCCGAGCAGCTGGAGTCGCTCGGCTACCGCGTGCTCGCCTGCGGCAGCGCGACGGAGGGCCTGGCCATCGCCGCCGGCCACGAGGGGCCGCTGCACCTGCTCCTGACGGACGTGGTGCTGCCGTCGATGGACGGCTGCGAGCTGGCCGCCCGGCTGACGCAGGCCCGGCGCGGCCTGCGCGTCCTCTACACCTCCGGCTACGGCGGCGACGTGATCGCCCGCCACGGCGTGCTGGCGCAGGGCGCCGTGCTCCTGGAGAAGCCCTACTCCCTGCTGGAGCTGGCGCGCCACGTCCGGCGCGCGCTCGCCGCCTGAGGCCGCTTTCGGCGCCCGTCCCTGGCTCCGGGGCCGTCTGCTCCCGCACGCGGCCGGCGCCGAGCGGCGAGCGACGCGACTTCCGCTAGACTCGCCGGCGGAGGGCGACGCCCGATGCGCATCGTGGAAGGGCCGTACCTGCGGGACATCCTCGACCAGCCGCGCACGCTGCGCGAGACCCACCGCCGGCTGACGGCGTCGCCGGCCCTGGAGGGCCTCGCCGAACGGCTGGGCGGCGGCGGCTTCCGCCGGGTGGTGCTGACGGGGATGGGCTCCTCGCTGCACGGCCTGGTCCCGCTGCGGCTGCGGCTGGTGGAGGCGGGGCACACGGCCCTCGCCGTCGAGTGCTCGGAGCTGCTGCACTACGAGCGCCGGCTGCTGGACGCCGACACGCTGCTGCTGCTGGTCTCGCAGTCGGGACGCAGCGCCGAGATCGTCCGCCTGCTGGAGGCGGTGCGCGCAAGCGGGGTCGCCACGCTGGGGGTGACGAACACGCCCGACAGCCCGCTGGCGCGGGAGGCGACGGCGGCCCTCCTGACCCACGCCGGCGAGGAGGCGACCGTCGCCTGCAAGACCTACCTCTGCACTGAGCTGGCGCTCGCCTTCCTCGGCTGTGTGCTGGCCGGCGGCGACCGCGCCGCCTGCCTCGCCGCGCTCGCCACCGCCTCCGAGGCCGCGGCCGGCTACCTCGCCGGCTGGCCGGCGCACGTGCGGGAGCTGGCGGGCCTGCTCGCGGGCGTGCGGGCCGTCTTCTATGCGGGCCGCGGCCCGTCGCTGGCGGCCGCGCTCTCGGCGGGCCTGATCACCAAGGAGTCGACGCACCGGCCGGCCGAGGGGATGAGCAGCGCCGCCTTCCGGCACGGGCCCATGGAGATGCTCGACGCGGCCGTCTTCCTGCTGGTCTTCGCCGGCGACGCCCGCGCGCGGCCGCTCAACGAGGCGCTGGTCAGGGACGCGCGAGCGGCCTCCGCTCGCGCCCACCTGGTGGCCGAGGACGCGCCGCTCGCGGCGCTGCGGCTGCCGGGGGTGCCCGACCTGGCCCGCCCGGTCGTCGAGCTGCTGCCGGTCGAGATGGCCACCCTGGCCCTCGCCGCCCTCGACGAGCGCGAGGCCGGCCGCTTCGAGCGCGCCACCAAGGTGACGGCGACGGAGTAGAGTCGGGATTCGGCCGCCCGCGGCGGCCGGGAAGCCGCTATGATTGCTGGTTCCGCACCCCGGGGACCTCGCCGGCCCCCAAGAGAGGCCCCGCATGTACACGCTGTTGAAGTCGCAGGCGGGCTCCTGGCCGGAGCCGACGATCCCCGCGGGGATCGACCTCGCGCTCGAGGCGTCGCACTCGCGGCAGCGGATGTATCCGGTGACCGTGATCTACTCCTCGCTCCTGGTCGCGGTGCTGGCGGCCGCCTGGCGCACGTCCCATCTGCCGACGGCGCTGGCCTTCGCCGCGCTCGGCGTCGCGGCCTGGACCGTGACGGAGTACGCCGTGCACCGCTGGGTGCTGCACGTGGCGTTCCCGCCGGGCCGGAGCTGGACCAGCCGCGTCCTGCACGCGCTGTTCGACGCGGCCCACGTCGACCACCACGCCCAGCCCTGGGACGGCTACCACATCAACGGGTACCTCGACACCCTGCTGGTGGCGGTCTGGCTGGTCCCGCTGAGCTTCCTCGCCCCCGCCCACACCGCCCCGGTCGCGGTCGCCGCCCTCTTCGCCGGCTACCTGGCCGAGGAGTGGGCGCATCACGCCATGCACTTCCGGAACTTCCGCTGGCGTTACTTCCAGTACGTGAGGCGGCGCCACCTCTACCACCACAGCCGCCACGGCGTGGGGACCGCCTACGGGATCACCAGCGACCTCTTCGACAAGGTCTTCGGCACCCGCATCCCGCTCCCCCAGCGGGCGCGCCTGTTCCCGGCGCGCGTCGCGGCGAGCGTGGCGCACTCGTGACGGCGCGGCGCGCGCTGGTCACCGGTGCCAGCCGCGGCCTCGGCCGCGAGATGGCGAGACAGCTGGCCCAGCGCGGGTTCCGGGTGGCGGTGAGCGGGCGCTCCGCGGCCGACCTGCACGAGACCGCGCGGGCGGTCGAGGCGGCGGGCGGCGAGGCCCTGCCGCTGGTGGGCAGCGTGAGCGACCCTGCCGACGTCGCCGACCACGCGGAGACGATCCGCGCGCGCTGGCAGGGCCTCGACTGGCTGGTCCTCAACGCCGGCGTCGGCGACGGGGTGGATGCGCGCCGCTTCGACGCCGAGCGCTGCCGCGCGGTGTTCGCGACCAACGTCTTTGGCGCGGTGAACTGGCTGGGGGCCGCGCTGCCCTGGATGGTCGCGGCCGGGAGCGGCACGGTCGCCGGCATCTCCAGCCTGGCCGCCTGGCGCGGGCTGCCGGGGGCGGGCGCCTACTCGGCGAGCAAGGCCGCGCTCGCCACGCTGCTCGAGTCGGCCCGCGTGGACCTGCGCGGCACGGGCGTGCGGGTGGTGACGGTGTTCCCGGGTTTCATCCGCAACCGTGGCCTGCCGAGCGCCGACGACCAGGGCAAACCCTTCCTCGTCGACCTCGAGGTGGGCGTGCGCCGGATCCTCGACGGCATCGAGAGCGGCCGAGCGGTCGTTCACTTCCCCCGGCGGCTGTCGTGGCCGATGCGGCACGTCGTCCGCCACCTGCCGGCGCCGCTCTACGACTGGCTCATGGGCCGGCTGGCCCCCTAGCGCCCGCGACGTCTACCGCGCCGGCGGCAGCGTCATCCCCAGGTTCCTCACCAGGAAGGCGTAGCGGTCGGCCGCCTCCTCGATGATCTTCGCGGTCGGCTTGCCGGCTCCGTGGCCGGCGCGGGTCTCGATGCGGATGAGGACGGGCGCGTCGCCCGCCTGCGCCGCCTGCAGGGTGGCCGCGTACTTGAAGCTGTGGGCCGGGACCACCCGGTCGTCGTGGTCGCCGGTGGTGACCAGCACCGGCGGGTACCTGGTCCCCGGCCTGATGTTGTGCAGCGGCGAGTACTTGATGAGGGTGTCGAAGCCTTCCTTCGTCTCGGAGCTGGCGTAGTCGGACTTCCAGGCCCAGCCGATGGTGAACAGGTGGAAGCGCAGCATGTCCATCACCCCGACCGCCGGCAGCGCGGCGCCGAAGAGGTCCGGCCGCTGGTTGAGGACGGCGCCCACCAGCAGGCCGCCGTTGCTGCCGCCGGCGATCGCCAGCTTCGGGGTGGAGGTCCACCTCTCGCGGATCAGGTGCTCGGCGGCGGCGATGAAGTCGTCGAACACGTTCTGCTTGTTCTTCAGACGGCCGGCGTCGTACCACTCCTTGCCGTACTCGCTGCCCCCGCGCAGGTTGGCGACCGCGTAGACGCCGCCCATCTCCAGCCAGGCCATGACGCCCGGGGAGAAGGCCGGCAGGTTGGCGATGTTGAAACCGCCGTAGCCGGTGAGCAGGGTCGGGTTCCGCCCGTCGCGCGCTGCGCCCCTGCGGGCGGTGACGAACATCGGGATCCTCGTCCCGTCCTTCGACGGGTAGAAGACCTGCACGGTCTCGTAGGCCGCCGGGTCGAACGGCACCTTCGGCTGGCGGAAGACCGCGCTCTGGCCGGTCGCAGGGTCGCAGCGGTAGATCGTCGTCGGGTAGGTGTACGAGGTGAACGCGTAGAAGAACTCCTGGTCGCGGCGCCGGCCCGAGACCGTCACCGTGCCGATGCCGGGCAGGGTCACCTCGCGCTCCAGCCGGCCGCTCTTGTCGTAGATCTTCAGCAGGTCGTGGGCGTCCACCTGCCACACCACCACGAAGCGCTCGCCGATCATGTCGATGCTCGACAGCACGGCCCTGCCCTCGCCCTGCGGCAGGATCTCCTTCCACGCCTTCTTTGCGGGGTCACGGCGGTCGATCGCCACCAGCCGGCGCCGGGGCGCGTCCCTGTCGGTGCGCACGTAGAAGAGGTCGCCGTCGTTGCCGACCGCGCCGTACTCGGCGTCGAAGGCGTCGAGGAAGGGGGCGATCGCGCCTTTCGGGTCCTGCAGGTCCTGCACGAAGATGCGGTTCCGCGGGTCGGTGCCCTCGCTCTGGTAGAGGAGCAGGAAGCGGCCGTCCTCGGTCACGTCGGCGACGAAGCCCCAGTCGGGCTGGTCCTTTCGCTGGTAGACGAGCGGGTCGCCCTCCTGCGGCGTGCCCAGGCGGTGGAAGTGGACCTTCTGGTACTTGTTCACCCCCTTGAGGGCGTCGCCTTCCCTGGGGGCGTCGTAACGGCTGTAGTAGAAGCCGGAGCCGTCCTTCTTCCAGGAGGCGCCGGAGAACTTGGACCAGCGGACATGGTCCTCGCGGTCCCTGCCGGTCGCCACCTCCCGCACGTGCCACTCGATCCAGTCGCTGCCGGCCTCGGCGGTCGAGTAGGCCATCAGGCTGCCGTCGTCGCTGTAGTGGGCGCTGCCCAGGGCGACCGTGCCGTCCTTCGACAGCGTGTTGGGGTCGAGCAGCACCTCCGGCGTGGCGTCGAGACCTTTCGCCCGCAGCAGCACGGCCTGGTTCTGCAGGCCGCTGTTGTGGCCGAAGACGTACCAGGGGCCCTCCTTGGAGGGCAGGCCGAAGCGCTCGTAGTCCCACAGCGCGGTGAGCCGCTTCTCGATCGCCTTGCGCTCGGGGATCGCCTCCAGGTAGGCGAAGGTGACCTTGTTCTCCGCCTCCACCCAGGCCCTGGTCTCGGCGCTGTTGTCGTCCTCCAGCCAGCGGTAGGGGTCCTCGACCTTGGTGCCGAAGTAGTCGTCGACCTGGTCGACCTGCCGGGTCTTCGGGTACGCCAGCCGCGGGCCGGCCTGGGCGGCGAGCAGCGCGGGCAGGAGCAGGGCGAGCAGCAGCAGGGTCATCTTCATCGGGGGTGTCTCCTGTCGACGGGCCGGCAACCGCCGAAGCATATCGCTTCAGCCGCCGTACCTGATGCGCAGGTTCTGACGGACCGGCACGTTCGTGCGGTACGACTTCGTGCCGTCCGGCCACCGGACCTCGACCTCGTCGACCACCTTCACCGCGCCCAGGCCGAAGTGGGGGCGGGGATCGTGCGTGCTCATGTACGAGTCGCCCGAGGCCACGTCGCCCCACCAGGTCCTGCCCCCGGCCCGCACCTTCACCTCCGCGCCGATCGGGCAGATGCCGCCCTTCCTGTCCTCGAGCGTCACCGTCAGCCAGGCGCCGGGCGTCCGGCTCTCGTTGTGCAGCAGCACGGGCGGCGAGTCGAGGGCGGTGATCAGCAGGTCAAGCCTGCCGTCGTCGTCGTAGTCGGCCACCGCCAGGCCGCGGTGCGAGCGCTTCGCCTGCCAGCCGGGGCCGGCGGAGTCGGTGACGTCGACGAAGGTGGGCACCGCGCCCGGGCCCAGCGGGCCGCGGTTGTCGAGCAGGATGTTCCGCTGCTCGTAGGTGCCGATCAGCTCCGGGTGGCGGTCGATCTGCGGGTAGATGTGGCCGTTCATGACGGCGATGTCGAGGTCGCCGTCGTTGTCGAGGTCCGCCAGGGCCGCGCCCCAGGCCAGGGTCTTGTAGGTGGCCGGGCCGACGCCGCTCTTGCGCGAGACGTCCTCGAAGAGGCCGCCGGGCAGGCCGCGGTACAGCGTCGAGAAGTCCTCGGAGAAGTTGTCGACGAAGATGTCGAGGATCCCGTCCTGGTTCACGTCGCCGACCGCCACCCCCATGCTGGCCTGGGCCGCCCCGTTCTCGTCGAGGGCGCAGCCGGTCCAGGTGCCGACCTCGGTGAAGTGGCCCTTGCCGTCGTTGCGATAGAGGTAGTTGGGGTCGGAGTCGTTGGCCACGTAGATGTCGGGGAAGCCGTCGCCGTTGAAGTCGGCGACCCGCACCGAGAAGCCGAAGCCGAGGGCCTTGTCCTCCAGCCCCGACTCGAGGGTCGCGTCGACGAAGTGGCCGTGGTCGTTGTGGAAGAAGTGGTCGGGGGCGCCCTTCAGGCCGAAGGGGCCGAAGGCCACCATCTCCAGCCCGCGCCAGGACAGGCTCGGGCGCGCCCTCAGCACCTCGTCGAGCGTGGTGTCGATGTACTGGGCGATGTAGACGTCGAGGAGGCCGTCGCCGTCCGCGTCGAACCAGGCGGCGCCGGTGTTCCAGCCCGGCGACTCCAGGCCCACCTGCTTCGCCACGTTCTCGAAGCGGCCGTTGCCGAGGTTGTGGTAGAGGACGTTCTTCCCGAAGTTGGTGACCAGGATGTCGGGCCAGCCGTCGCCGTCGTAGTCGGCGACGAAGGCCCCGGCGCCCCACTCCCCTTCTCCACCCACGCCCGCCTCGTCGGTCACGTCCTTGAAGGTGTGGTCGGGAAGCTGCTTGTAGAGGGCGTTCCTCCCGCGCTCGACGATGCGGTCGCCCTCGATCCGCCAGTCGTTGACGAGGTAGCAGTCGAGGAGGCCGTCGCGGTCGTAGTCGAGCCAGGCGGCGCCGGTGCCGGCCGAGTCGAGCAGGTGGTCCTTGCCGGGGCGGCCGGCCAGCACCACGCGCCTGAGGCCGGACTGCGCGGCGACGTCGACGAAGTGGTAGGCGGGAGCGGGCCCGGCCGGCGCAGCCGCGGACGCCGGCGGCTGCGCCGGTGGCGCGTCGCGCTTGGCGGCGTCCGGCGCCTGCGGCGCCATCTGGAAGGCACCGCAGCTGCCGCCGGCGCGGGCACCGCGCGCCGGCAGCAGAAGGGCCGGGCTGGCGACCACCAGCGCGGCCACCCAGACCCGGCCCCTGCGACCGCGGGACATCCGGCGGCTACTTGCCCGACTTCAGCAGGCCGTCGAGGAGGCCCTCCACCTTCTTCCATTCCGCGGCCAGCCCCTCGGCCTTGGGCGCGGCGGCCATGCCGGCGATGGCCCGCGAGGACTCGAGCAGCTGCGCCTTGGCCTTGCGGGTGACGACCACGTAGCCCTCCTCGTAGAGGCCCTGCGCCTCGCCGGCGGCGTTGTGGTGGTGGCCGCCCTCGAGCAGCCGCTTGCGCACGGCGCCCACCGCGTTGTCGCCCTCGGTGGCGAGCTGGCCGACGTCCGCCGCCAGGGCCTCGACCGCGGCGCCGGCGGCCTTGGCGTCGTTCGCCTGGATCGCGTGCTGGGCGCGCGCCAGCTGCCCCTGGCCGTGCGCGAGCGTCGCCGCCAGGATCGAGCGCACCAGGCTGTCCTCGGTCTTCTTCAGGGCCAGGATGCCGTCGGCGAGGCCGTTGTAGGTGGCGACCATCTCCTTCGGCGTGCCGGTGGGCGGCGCCTGCGCGGCCTGGGCCGCGGCCGGCAGCGGCGAGAGCAGCAGGGCGAGGGTGAGCGCGGCCACGGTGGCCAGCAGAGGGATGCGCATCGTGTCTTGCCTCCTGCCGGCGCGCGGCGCCGGCCTTTCCACTGTCAGGGGTTCCGTCGAAGGAGAAGGCTAGCACCTCACACAGAGTCGATCCACACGCGCATGGCTCCGCCCTCGCGGTTGTCCCAGGCCGCGTAGGGGACGGCGGTGAGGCGGGCCGGCTCCAGCCGGGGCTCGGCGGCCGGGGCGTAGAGCGGGTCGTCGGCCCCCGCCTGGACGGCGGCCGCCTCGCCGCGCAGCGCCAGGGCGCCGCCCAGCCGCGGCATCGGCTCGGCCCGCAGCACGGACGCGCTCGGCAGGCGCAGCGACGGCAGTCTTGCCTCCACGTCGGCCTGCTCCACGCAGTAGACGATCGGCCCGCGGGCGAGGGCGACGCGGCCGGCCGACCCCTCGACCCAGGGGTGGGCCTGCAGGCGCCGCACCGGCATCGGCAGCTCCAGCGCGACCTGGTCCCCCGGCTTCCAGTCGCGACGGAGCACGAGGTAGCCGCGCTCGCGGGGCGCCGCGACCGGCTCGCCGTTGAGGCGGACCGTGACCGGGTCCGGGCACCAGCCGGGCTGGCGCAGGCGCAGCGCGAAGGGCCCGGCGCTCGTCTCCTTCACCGCCAACGCCACCTTGCCGTCCCACGGGTATTGCGACTGCGTCTCCACGAGCACCCGCCCCTTGCCCGTCTCCAGCTCGGCCGTGCCGGCGGCGTAGAGGTTCAGGTAGACGTCGCGGGGGCCGGTGGCGAAGGCGTACTGGCCCAGGCTGGCCAGGGTGCGGGCGACGTTGGGCGGGCAGCAGGCGCAGTCGAACCACGGCTGGCGGTGGTGGCCGCCGCGGGAGGCCAGCGGGTTGACGTAGAAGAAGCGGTCTCCGGAGAGCGAGATCCCCGCCGCCACCGCGTTGTACAGCGCCCGCTCGACCAGGTCCGCGTAGCGCGAGTCGCCGCGGAGCAGCAGCAGCCGCTGGTTCAGCATCACGAAGGCGATGGAGGCGCAGGTCTCCTGGTAGGCGTCGTAGGTCGGCAGGTCGTAGTCGTCGGTGAAGCCCTCGTTGTGCGCGGAGGAGCCCAGCCCGCCGGTGAGGAACATCCGCCGACCGACCGCGTTCGCCCAGACGCGCTCGACGGCCGAGAGCAGCGTCTCGTCGTTGGCGCGGCCGGCGACGTCCAGCGCGCCGCAGAACAGGTAGAGGGCGCGCACCGCGTGGCCGGAGATCACCTGGTGCTCGCGGATCCTCACGTCGTCGAGCCAGTAGGTGCCGTCGTACCTGTCCTCCGGCGTCTGGTGCTCCCTGGCGAAGAAGTGCTCGCCGCGGTGCTCGAGGAAGTGCCGGGCCAGGCGGAAGTAGCGCTGGTCGGAGGTGGCGCCGCTCAGCCTCACCAGCGCCAGCTCCAGCTCGGGGTGGCCCGGGTATCCCTCCCGGCGGCCCGCGCCCTGCCCGAAGGTCCGCTCGAGGAGGTCGGCGCAGCGGACGGCGACGTCCAGCAGGGTGCGCCGGCCGGTCGCCTCGGCGTGGGCCACCCCGGCCTCGATCAGGTGGCCCGCGCAGTACAGCTCGTGGTCGTCGCGCAGGTTGGAGAAGCGCTCCTTCTTCCCGAGCTGGTAGGCGGTGTCGAGGTAGCCGTCCTTGCGCTGGGCACGGCGAAGGACGTCGATGAGCGCGTCCGTCTCCCTGGCGATCGCGGGCGCGGGACCGGCCCCCAGGCAGTAGGCCGCGGCCTCCAGCGTCTTGTGCACGTCGGAGTCGGCAAAGACGTAGCCCTGGTGGCCCTCCTTCTGCCCCTCCGCCGCCAGCTCGAAGTTGCCGGCCGTTCCCACCTCGCGCAGCTTCCTGAACAGGTGCGGCACCGTGGTCTCGCGGTTCGCCTTCTGCCGCGGTGCCCAGAAGGGGTCGGCGAAGCGGACGCGGCGGTAGTCGGCGGCGCGCAGCGGGCTGGCGAGCGAGGGCCCCTCGCCGCCGGCGGCCGCCGCCGGCGAGGGGGCTCGACCCGCGTCCTGGCCGCGCGCGAGGAGCGGTACAGCGAGCAGGGAGCCGCCCCCCGTGGCGAGGAAGCGGCGTCGGCTGAGCGGGTGGGTCATGCAGGCCTCCCCCGGGCGTCCGCGCCCGAGACCCGTCGATTGTCGCCTACCGCGGCCAGAGCCAGCCGAGGACACCCCCGGTCAGGAGCGCGTAGACGAGGCCGTCGACCGTCGCCTTCAGCGTCGTCCCCCAGGCGCGGCGGTACCAGATCGACATCTGCCACAGGGCCGCCGAGTAGCCGAGCCAGGCGATGGTGGACACCATGCGGAACACGGCCAGGTAGTGAGCGCCGGGCGGCAGGGCTCGGCCGGTGACGTAGGCCCCGAAGGCGCCGACCACCAGCGAGTAGACGAACCAGAGGGCGAGGCTCGATCCCATCGCCGGCGGCCCGGCGGGAATGACGGTCAGCACCATGACGGGGCCCTTCTTCATCCTCTCCGCGAACTCGCCCGAGCTCAGCTCCTCCCGGCTCTTTGGCTTGGGAACCATGTAGTCGCCCGGCGGGATGGCGAGGGCGCGCAGCGCCTCCATGGTGTGGTCCTGGTCGGGCAGCTGGGCGTAGTCGTCCTTGTGCCAGGGCGTCAGCAGGTGGAGGAGCGAGCTCGCCACGAAGACGGCCACCGCCGACAGCAGGATCGGCAGCCACAGCGAGTGCAGCGGCGTCATGGCGACCTCCTTGAAGGACGAGGCTGGATGATACGCCAGGGCGGGGCTCCCGACGGCAGGACGCCGAGCGGGGCCGGAGAGGACTGGAACCGGAGGTGGACAGGGCAGGGACGAATCCTCTCGAGCCTGCGCCCGGCCTTGACACCCGGCCGCCGCCGAAGTATCTTTCAACCATCTGGTTGATTAAACCAACCGGTTGAGACAATGATCGCCGGCGCGAACCGCAGCGGCAACCGCCCCCAGGCCCCGGCCCGGCACCGGGAAAGGCGCGACCCCGAGGCCACCCGCCGGGCGCTGCTGGCGGCGGGGGCGGCGCTCTTCTCCGAGCGGGGCTACGACGCGGTGCCGATCGAGGCGGTGGCCGACCGCGCCGGCGTGAACAAGGCGCTGATCAGCTACCACTTCCAGGGCAAGCGCGGGCTGTACGCGACCATCCTGGCCAGCGCCTTCCAGCAGATCGCCGGCCGGCTCGACGCCGCGGAGCGGGAGGCGGAGGACGCGCCGGCGGCGCTGCGGGCGGTGCTCGACGTCTTCGCCGCCTTCCGCGGCGAGCACCCCGAGTTCCCCAGCCTGTTCCTGCGCGAGGTGCTCTCCAGCGGCGTGGAGCCGGCGGTGGTCCCCCACCTGGCCGCCATCGTGGGCGTGGTGAGGCGGATCGCGCTGCGCGGCGCCCGCGAGGGCACGCTGCGTCGCGTCGACCCGCTGCTCATGCACTTCGCCCTGATGGGCGCGCTCGTCTTCTTCGCCGCGACGGAGCCGGCCCGCAGCCGGGCCGCCGCCGAGGGCCGCCTGGAGTTCGCCATGCCGGACTTCGCCGACTTCCGCCGCTACCTCGAGGAGCTGACGCTGCGCGGGCTGAGGCCTGATCCCCTGCCCGGGGCCGGCCGCCGCGCGCGGCGCTGCCCGCGCCTTCCGCCGGTCAAGTCCAAAGGAGCGCGCTCATGAAGCGCAGCCGCGTCGTCTCGCTCGCCGCCTCCGCCCTCGCCCTCCTCGCCGTCGCCTGCCACCGCGGCGACCAGGACGGCCTGATCGTCGCCTCCGGGCACGTCGAGGCGACGGAGGTGACGGTGTCGACCAAGGTGCCCGGGCACCTGGAACGGCTGGCCGTCGACGAGGGCACGGTGGTGCAGGCCGGCCAGGAGATCGCGCGCGTCGACACCACCGACACCCGCCTGGCGCTGCAGGCGGCGCGCGCCGAGCTGGCGGCCGCCCAGGCCGACCTGCGGCTGCGCGTCAACGGCTCGCGGATCGAGGACATCCGCGAGGCCGAGGCGGAGGTGGCGCGCTCGCGGGCTGACCTGCAGGGCGCCCAGGAGGACCTCGACCGCATGGAGGGGCTGCTGGCGTCCGGCTCCGGCACCGGCAAGACCCGCGACGACGCGCGCACGCGGCGTGACGTGGCGAAGGCGGCGCTGGCCGCGGTCGCCGAGCGCGAGCGACGCCTGAAGGCCGGCTCGCGTCCCGAGGAGATCGACGCCGCGCGCGCCCGCGTCGCGGCTGCCCAGGCGCAGATCGCGCAGCTCCAGCAGCAGCTCGAGGACGCCGTGATCGCCAGCCCGGTGGCGGGGGTGGTCACCGAGAAGCTGGCGGAGGCGGGCGAGCTGCTGGCCCGCGGCACCGGCATCGTGGTGGTCACGGACCTGCCCGACGCCTGGCTCAACGCCTACGTGTCCGAGCCCGACCTCGGCCGCCTGCGGCTGGGACAGGACGCCCTGGTGGTGACGGACGACGGCCAGTCCCGTCACGGCCGGCTCTCCTTCCTGGCGAAGGTGGCCGAGTTCACGCCGAAGAACGTGCAGACGCGGGATGAACGGGTGAAGCTCGTGTTCCGCATCAAGGTCGCGCTCGACAACGGCGACGGCCTCTTCAAGCCGGGGATGCCGGCCACCGCGCGGCTTTCGCCGGCAGGGGGCCGGTCGTGAGCACGACCGCGATCGCGTCGCCGCGGGCCGCGGGGGGGGAGCCGCCCGTCCGGGTCACCGACCTGTCGCGCCGCTTCGGCGCCGTCCCGGCCGTCGACGGCGTCAGCTTCGAGGTCCGCGAAGGCGAGATGCTCGGCCTGATCGGGCCCGACGGGGCGGGCAAGACCACGACGCTGCGTACGGTCCTGGGCCTGCTCCGGCCGGACGCCGGCACCGTGCGGACCTGCGGCCTCGACCCGGTCCACGACCGGCGCCGCCTGTCGCACCGGGTCGGCTACCTCTCGCAGCGCTTCTCGCTGTACGGCGACCTCAGCGTGGACGAGAACATCGCCTTCTTCGCCGAGATCCACGATGTCGCCTCCTACCGGGAGCGGCGCGACGCGCTGCTGGAGATGGTGCGCATGACCCCGTTCCGCGGCCGGCTGGCCGACCGGCTCTCCGGCGGCATGAAGCAGAAGCTGGCGCTCGTCTGCACGCTGGTGCACACCCCGCAGCTGCTGGTGCTCGACGAGCCGACCACCGGCGTCGACCCGGTCTCCCGCCGCGACTTCTGGAAGCTGCTGGGGCGGCTGCAGCGCGAGGGGCTCACCATCCTGCTGACCACTCCCTACCTCGACGAGGCGGAGCGCTGCACGCGGGTGGCTCTCATCGACCACGGCCGCCTGCTGACGGTCGACGCGCCCGACGCGCTGCGCGCCGGCGAGCCCGGGGTGATGGTGGAGCTGGTGGTCGAGCCGCGGCGTGAGGCGCTCTCTGCCCTGCGCGCCGCGACGGGCGTCGCCGAGGTGGAGGTCTTCGGCGAGCGGCTCCACGCCACGCTGCCCGGCGCCCGGGCCGAGCAGGGCCGCGCCGAAGCCGAGCGGCTGGCAGCGGGCCTGCGCGCGGCGGGGCTGCGCGTGCAGTCCGCGCGGGCGAGCCTGCCCTCTCTCGAGGACGTCTTCATCGGCCGCATCCGCGCCCGCGAGGGCCAGGGCCAGGTCGAGGTGAACCCATGAGCCGTACGGCACTGCTCGTCTGCGTGATACCCGTCTGCCTGGCGCTCGCCGCCACCTCCGCACGCGCCCAGCGGGCCGCTCCTCCCGCGGCGGAGCCGGACGAGACGCAGGCGCCGGCCGTCGTCCGCCTGACCGCGGAGGAGGCCGTGGCAGGGGCCATCGCCGCCTCGCCGCGCCTGGCGCGGCTGGCCGCGCTCGAGACCGCGGCCGAGGCGCAGCGCCGCGGGGCGCGTGCCGAGCGCTGGCCCCAGCTGGACCTCTCCGCCGGCTACCAGTACCGCTCGAACATACCGGAGCTGGCGATCTTCGCGCCCACCGGCGACCCCACGGTGCCGGTGCAGCGGATCGTGGTCTTCCCCAACATCAACGACAACTGGAGCACGCGGGTGGGCCTGGCCCAGCCGGTCTACACCGGGGGCCGCATCCGCAGCGGCATCGAGGCGGCGGAGCAGGGCAGGCGCGCCGCCGAGCAGGACCTGCGGGCCGGGCGCGCCGACCTGGTGCTGGAGACCCGGACCGCCTACTGGTCGCTGGTCACCGCGCGCGAGAGCCTGCGGGTGATCCAGGAGTCGATCAAGGCCTACGACGCCCACCTGGGGGACGCCCGCAACCGCGAGCGCTTCGGGATGGCCGCCCGCAACGAGGTGCTGGCCGTCCAGGTGGAGCGCGACCGCGCGGAGCTGGAGCAGATCAGCGCTGCCGCCGGGAGCGAGCTGGCGCAGGCGAACCTGCAGCGCCTGCTCGACCTGCCGGCGGCCACGCGCATCGAGACCGCCCAGGCGCTGGCGGCGCCCGCGCCGCCGCCGGCGGACGTCGAGGCGCTGGTGGCGGAGGCCGTCGGCGCCCGCCCCGAGCGCCAGGCGCTGGCGGCCCGGGTGGCGGCGGCGGAGGCCACGGCCGGCGGCGAGCGGGCGGCGCGGCTGCCGCAGCTGGCGATCAACGGCACCTACAACTACGCGAACCCCAACCGCGACATCGTCCCGCCCACGACCGACTGGAAGCAGACCTGGTACGTGGGCATGGGTGTCTCCTGGAACGCGCTGGACTTCGGCCGCCGCGCCGCGAACGAGGCCCGCGCCCGCGCCCAGGCCGACGCCGCCCGCGCCCAGCTTCGCGAGCTGGACCGGTCGATCCGCCTGGAGGTGACGCAGCGCGCGCTCGACCTGCGCACTGCGCAGGCCCGCCTGGCGGTGGCGGAGCGCAGCGTGGAGTCGGCCCTCGAGAACCGCCGGGTCGCCGGCGAGCGCTACCGCGCCGGCGTGATCCCTTCCTCGGAGCTGCTCGACGCCGAGATCGCGCACGAGCGCGCCGCGCTGTCGCAGACTGAGGCCATGGCGGCGCTGCGCCTGGCCGGGGCCGGCCTGGACCGGGCGGTCGGCCGCTAGCACGGCGATGGCCACCGCGGTCGAGATCCGGGACCTCGGCAAGCGCTTCGGCGCCTTCCGCGCCGTGGACGGCGTCTCGCTCACGGTGGCGGAGGGCGAGATCTTCGGCTTCCTCGGCGCGAACGGGGCCGGCAAGTCCACCACCATCCGCATGCTGTGCGGCCTGCTGCGGCCCAGCTCCGGCACCGCGGTGGTGCAGGGCATCGACGTGGCGAAGGACCCCGAGGGGGTCAAGCGGCGCATCGGCTACATGAGCCAGCGCTTCAGCCTCTACGACGACCTCACCGTGGCCCAGAACCTCCGCTTCTTCGGCGGTGTCTACGGCCTGCGCGGCCCGCAGGCGCGGGAGCGCGAGGCCTGGGCGCTGCACATGGCCGACCTCGACGGCAGGCAGGACCGGCTGACCGGCGAGCTGCCCGGCGGCTGGAAGCAGCGGCTGGCCCTGGCCTGCGCGGTCCTCCACCAGCCGCGTGTCGTCTTCCTCGACGAGCCGACCAGCGGCGTCGACCCCATCTCGCGCCGGCGGTTCTGGCGGCTGATCGACGACATGGCGGGCTCGGGCGTCACGGTGTTCGTGACCACGCACTACCTCGACGAGGCCGAGTACTGCCACCGCCTGGCCCTGATCCACGCCGGCCGTCTGGTCGCCCTGGGGACGGTGTCGGAGCTGAAGCAGGTCTTCGCCGGCGACGCGGTGCTGGAGGTGACCGCCCCGCGCCCGGGCGAGGCCCTGGAGGCGATCGACGGCCAGCCCTGGGCGCTGGAGACCTCGGTCTTCGGGACCCGCGTCCACGTGGTCGTCGAGGACGCCACCCTTGGCCGCCGCCGCGTCGAGCAGCTGCTGGCCGCCCAGGGCAATCCCGCGATCTCCGTCGAGCGCATCCTGCCCTCGCTGGAGGACGTGTTCATCCACCACGTGGAGGAGGCCGAGGCGGGGAGGTCCCGGCCATGAGGCGGTTCCGCGCGGTGGTGCTGAAGGAGCTGCGCCAGATCCGGCGCGACCCCTTCTCGCTCCTGATCCTGATCGCCTTTCCCGCGTTCATGCTGGTCGTCTACGGGTTCGCCCTCAACTTCGACGTCCGGCACGTGAAGCTGGCGGTGCAGGACCGCGACCGCAGCGCGCGCAGCCGCGAGCTGATCGCCTCCTTCACCCACTCCACCTACTTCGACCTGGTGGCCGCCCCGGCGCCGGGCGAGGACCTGGCGCGGCTCACCGAGCGCGGGGTGGCGCGCGCGGTGCTGGTGATCCCGGAAGGCTTCGGCCGGGAGGTGGCCGCCGGCCGGACGGCGGTCGTCCAGCTGCTGCTGGACGGCGCCGACTCGACCACCGCCGCCACCGTGCTCGGCTACGCCCGCTCGCTGGTGGCCGAGGCGAACGCGACCCTGGTGGCCGACGCCTCCGCCCGCGCCGGCGGCCGGCCGCGGCCGCCGCTCGACCTCGCGCCTCGCGTCCTCTACAACCCGGAGCTGCAGTCGACGCAGTTCCTGGTCCCCGGCCTGATCGGGCTGCTGCTGATGCTCACGGCGGTCCTCTCCACCGCGCTGTCCGTGGTGCGGGAGAAGGAGCGCGGCACCATGGAGCAGCTGCGGGTGGCCCCGCTGCGCACGCCCGAGCTGATCCTGGGGAAGACCTTTCCCTACCTGGGCATCTCGCTGCTGGGGACCCTGATCGTGCTGGTGACGGCCCGCCTGCTCTTCGGCGTCGAGATCCGCGGTCCGCGGCTCGATCTGCTGGCGGTGGTCCTGCTCTACCTGTTCGGGGCGCTGGGCTTCGGGCTGCTGATCTCCACCATCGCCAACAGCCAGACCCTCGCCTTCCAGCTGGCGCTGCTGACCTCGCTGCTGCCGTCGCTGCTGCTCTCCGGCTTCGTGTTCCAGATCCGGATCATGCCCGCCTGGCTGCAGGCGATCACCTACCTGGTGCCCGCCCGCTACTTCCTGGTGGTGCTGCGCGGCATCATCCTCAAGGGCGAGGGGCTCGCCACCTACTGGGACGACGTGGCGGCGCTCGTCGTCTACGGGCTGGTGGTCGTCGCCCTCGCTTCGCTGCGCCTGGTCCGGCGGGAGGCCTGAGGTCGATGCGGGTGCTGTGGCAGGTGATCGTCAAGGAGTTCCTGCAGATCCGACGCGACGTGCGGATGATCCCCATCATCTTCGTCGCGCCCGTGGTGCAGCTCACCGTCTTCGGCTTCGCCGTGAACACCGACGTCACCCGGGTGCCCACGGTGCTGGTGGACGAGGACCGCAGCGCCAGGAGCCGCGACTTCGTCAGCCGGTTCGTGGACTCCGGCTACTTCGAGCTGGTGGCCTCCTTCGACCAGGCCGACGCGGCGGAGCGGTGGCTGGTCACCGGCCGCGCCCAGCTCGGCCTGGTGGTCGCGCCCGGGTTCGGCTCCGCCGTCGGCTCGGGGCGCACCGCCGCCGTGCAGGTGATCGTGGACGGCAGCGACGCGGCCTCCGCGAACATCGCCCTGGGGTACGCCTCGGCCGCCGCCCAGGGCTACGCGGTCGCGGTGCAGCAGATGCGCGCGCAGGCCGGCCCCTCGCCGGCCGCCCGGCCGGGGCAGGTCGGCCTCGAGCCGCGTGTCTTCTACAACCCCGACCTGCGCAGCCGCTGGTACTACGTCCCCGCGGTGCTGGCCATGATCCTGATGGTGATGACGCAGCTCCTCTCGGCCATGGGCGTGGTGCGCGAGAAGGAGATCGGCACCATGGAGCAGCTCATCGTCACGCCGATCCGGCCCTGGCAGCTGCTGGTCGGCAAGCTGGCCCCCTTCGCGATCATCGGGATGGTCCAGGTGTTCCTGGTCACCGGGGTGGCCGTGTTCGGCTTCGGCGTCCCGCTGCGGGGCTCGTTCCTGGTGCTGCTGGGGCTGAGCGGGCTCTTCCTGCTCAGCACGCTGGGGCTGGGCCTGCTCATCTCGACCGTGGTCCAGAACCAGCAGCAGGCCATGATGACCGCGGGCCTGGGGCTGATGATGCCGATGATCCTGCTCTCGGGACTGATCTTCCCGATCGAGAACATGCCGCCCGCCATCCAGCTGGCGACCTACGCCATCCCGCTGCGCTACTACGCCGAGGTCATCCGCGGGGTGTTCCTGCGCGGCTCCGGTCTCGACGTGCTGTGGCCGCAGGCGCTGGCACTGCTCGGCCTCGGCCTCGCCATCATGTCGGTCGCCTCCCTGCGCTTCCGCAAGCGGCTCGACTGAGCCGGCCTCAGCGCAGCAGGCCGCGGTCCAGCAGGGCGTGCGCGATCGCCTCGCCCAGGCGGCGCGACATGGCGGCGGTGTAGTGGATCTGGTCGACGTAGAGCGGCTCCCGGAGGCCCACCTGCAGGTCGGCGGCCCACAGGAAGTCGGCGCCCGGCGCCTCGCGCAGGACGCGCGCCGCCATGCGCGGGTAGCCGAAGCGGGAGTAGTTGTTCGCCCCCAGGTCGAAGTCGCCGAAGAGGTGATAGCGCGTGTCGTACCGGTAGGTGGGGACCGGCTGCCACACGAACAGCGGCCGCACTCCGTAGGCGGCGGCAATCGCCTGGATCAGCCGCCGGTTGGCCAGGTAGCGCTCGATGCGGCCGTCGAGCAGCGCAGGGTCGTCGTAGGCTTTGCGCACCTCCTCGTCCGTGCCGGGCCGCGACTTCTTCGCCTTCCAGCGGGCGACCAGGCGCGTGAGCGGCAGCTGCTCGTCGAGGACGCCGAAGGCGTAGGCGACCGGGCTGCGCACGGCGCTGCGCAGCCGGGGCGTGAGGTAGGGAGCGTCGAAGGCGAACTCGTTGACGCCGTCGACGAACACCGCCACCCGGGGGACGACATCCCTCGTCAGCAGCAGCTCGAACAGCGCGCGCTCTCCGGTCGAGAGGTCGCCGGCGCGCCCGAAGTTGTAGCAGGAGGCGCGGCCCGCTCCCAGGCTCCGGTCGAGCGCGTCCTGGAGCCCGGAGACGATCGTCTCCTCGTCGGCGACCCCGTAGCCGAAGGTGGTCGAGCCGCCGAAGACGAAGACGCCCGCCCGCGCGGGATCCGGCGGCCAGGGCGCCTGGCCGTGCGAGAGCCGGAAGCCGGCCTGGTGCACGTTCACGAAGCGGCCGTGGAACGGGCGCTCGCGCAGCCCCGTGTACGGCTCCCAGCCCGGGGGCCGGTTCCAGGTCTCCTGCAGCAGCTGCCGCAGGTCGGCACGGCTCTTCCCGGGGTACACGGCCTCGAGGTGGCGGCTGCCGTAGGAGAGCACGATGGGATCGGCCGGGAAAGCCGCCAGCCAGCCCCAGGCCAGCAGGTTGAGCACGGCGAAGAGCACGACGGCGTGAAACAGGGTCATCACGCCGACCGCGTACAGGCGGGTGAAGCGGGGCACGGGCCGGATAGTCTAGCATCGCGCCTTGACCCTGCCACCCCCGCGTGCTGTATTGGCGCGCATGCAACGGCCTCGCCCGCGAGCCCTCCTGCCGCCGGCGCACGCGCTCGGGCTGGTGGCGCTGCTGGCGGCGCCCGCCACCCTGGCAGGCGCGCCGCTGCCCCCCCGCGGCGCGGCGCGGGCGACGTCTTCGCCTGCGCCCTCGGCCACGCCGGAGCCGGTGGCCGAGGCAGCCGACTCGCCGCGCGCGTCCGTGCGCGCCTTCCTCGACCTCACCCACCGCGGCGACTACACGATGGCGGCCCGCCACCTCGTGCTCACGGCGGGCGACGAGCGCCTCGGGCCCGAGCTCGCCCGACGGCTGCGGGCCGTGCTCGACCGCCACCTGGACCTCGACCTCGACACCGTCTCCCCCGCCTCCGAGGGCGACCTGCAGGACGGGCTGCCGAACGTGGACGTGATCGGCCACGTGCCGGACGGCCGCGGCGGCCAGGACAACGTCACCGTGGTGCGCACCCACGACTCGGCGATGTGGCGCTTCTCCAGCCAGACCGTGTCCCGCATCGACGGCTGGTACGACGAGCTGCCGGACCGCTGGGCGCGTGACTGGATTCCCCGGCCCCTGCAGCGGTACGGACCGGGCTGGCTGATGTGGTGGCAGTGGCTGGCCCTGCCGCTGCTCGCCGTGCTGGCGCTCGCCGCCGGACGGCTGCTCGGCCTGCTCAGCGGGCGCCTCCTGCACCGGCTGGCGCAGCGCACGCCCACGCCCTGGGACGATCGCCTCCTCGACCGGGCGCGGCCGGCGCTGACGCTGCTCTGGGCGGCCGCGGTGGCGGCGCTGCTGCTGCCGCGGCTGGCGCTGCTGCCGGAGGCCAGCGGCCTCGCCCGCTCGCTGCTGGGCGCGGCCGCCACCTTCGCCGTCTTCTGGGCGCTGTGGCGCTCGGTCGACGTCTGGATGCAGTTCCTGGGCGAACGCCGCTGGGCGGCCGAGAGCGCCTCCGCGCGTTCCCTGCTGTCGGTCACCGGCAACCTGGTGAAGGTCGTGGTGGTGGTGGGCGGCGTCGTCGCCACCCTGGCCGCCTTCGGCTACCCGGTGGTGACGGTGCTCGCCGGCCTCGGCATCGGGGGCATCGCCCTCGCCTTCGGCGCCCAGAAGACGATCGAGAACCTGTTCGGGTCCATCTCCATCGCCGCCGACCAGCCGTTCCGGGTCGGCGACTACGTCCGGGTCGAGAACCTGTTCGGCGGCACCGTCGAGAGGATCGGGATGCGCTCCACCCAGATCCGCACCGACGACCGCACGCTGGTCTCGCTGCCGAACGGCCGGCTGGCCGACATGCGGGTGGAGGACTTCGCCCCGCGCGACCGCATCCGCTTCGCGCAGACGGTGAGCCTCGTGTACGGCACCAGCGAGGCGCAGGCGCGCGACGTCGTGCGGGAGACCGAGCGGTTCCTGCGCTCGCTGCCGAAGGTCTGGCCGGACGCCGTGGTCGCAAAGCTGCTGGCCTTCGCTGCCTCCTCGATCGAGGTCGAGGTCCTCTGCTGGTTCCGGACCACGGACTACGACGAGTTCCGCAACCTGAGGCAGGAAGCTCTGCTCGGGATCCTGCGGGTGGTCGAAAAGGCCGGCACCCGCCTGGCCTTCCCCACCCAGACGGTGCAGCTGGCCGGCGGCGGGCCGGCTCAGCGCGCCGAGTAGAGCGCGGACTCCGGCGTCGGGCCGGGGCGGCGGACCACCCCGCGGCCGGGGTTGGCCGAGAGCCGCTCGAGCAGCAGGAAGACGGTCTCGACCTCGTCGGGCGAGCCGGCGGCTCGGGCCAGCTCCTCGGCGCTCGCGGCCTTCCCCTGACGGGCGGCGAGAGCCTCCAGGAGCCGGCGCTGCAGGTCGAGGACGGCGGCGGCGGCCTTCTTGCCCGCCTCCACCCCCGGCTGGTGATAGGCGTTGATGCCGACTAGGCTCGCGTAGAGGCCGACGGCGCGCTCGTAGAGGGCGATCAGCGTGCCCAGGCTGCGCGGCGAGACGTCGGGCAGGGTCAGGGTCAGCGAGGGTCGGCCGCTCTCGAACAGCGCCCGCCGGGTGCCCAGCATCAGGCCGTCGAGGTAGTCGCCGCTGGTGACGCCGGGCTCGACCTCGATGCCCTTCGCCACCCGCTCCCGGAGCACGCGGACGAAGGTGACGAAGAAGTCGGGCGTGCCGTCGCGGAGCTGCTGCAGGTAGGCGTGCTGGTCGGTGGTGCCCTTGTTGCCGTACACGGTGAGCCCCTGGTGCACGACGCGGCCCTCCCGGTCCTTCTCCTTGCCCAGGGACTCCATCACCAGCTGCTGCAGGTAGCGGCTGAACAGCAGCAGGCGGTCCTTGTACGGCAGCACGACCATGCGCTTGCTGCCACGGCCCTCGCCGACGACGTGCCAGGCGAGCGCCAGGAGGGCCGCCGGGTTCTGCCGGGTGACCGGCCGCCGGGTCACCGCGTCCATGGCCGCCGCGCCTTCGAGCAGCGCGCCCACGTCGATGCCCTGCAGCGCCGCCGGCACCAGGCCGACCGCGCTGGTCACCGAGGTGCGACCGCCCACCCAGTCCCACATCGGAAAGCGCTCCAGGAACCCCTGCTCCCCGGCCTGCCGGTCGAGGGCGCTGCCCTGCTGGGTGACGGCGACCGCCTGCGGGCCGAAGGCGAGCCCGCGGGCGGTCCACGCCGCCGCCGCCTCCAGCATGCCGTTGCGGGTCTCGGGGGTGCCGCCGGACTTCGAGATCACCACCACCAGCGTCTCGGCCAGGGCCTCGCCGAGGCCGCCGAGGACGCGGTCGATGCCGTCGGGGTCGGTGTTGTCGAGGAAGTGCGGGCGCAGGCGGTCACCGGGGCCGGAGAGGGCGTCGGCCACCAGCTGAGGGCCGAGGGCGGAGCCGCCGATGCCGACCACCAGCAGGTGGCGGAAGCGCTCGGCGCGGGGCGGCGAGACCCGGCCGTCGTGCACGCGGGAGGCGAAGTCCAGCGTCCGCTCCTGCGTCGAGCGGATCTCGTCGGCGATCTCCGGCGTCGGCGCGAGCTGCGGCGCCCGCAGCCAGTAGTGGCCGACCATCCGCTTCTCGTCGGGGTTGGCGATCTCGCCCTTCTCCAGCGCGGCCATGGCCTGGTACGCCTTCTGCAGCGCCGGCTCCAGGCGCACGAGCGCCGCGTCGTCGATGCCCATGCGGCTCAGGTCGAGGCGGACCCCGAGAGCCGGGTCGTCGAAGAGCAGGGCCCGGTAGCGTTCCCACAGCTCGCGCGTGTTCATGGTCTCTCCTCGGCCGATGCTACTCGAACTCGTCCGGAGGGAGGGCTCGCCGGCGGGGAGGACGACGGCCGTCTGCGGGTCGAACGCGTGGTGCTACTTGTTGAGGGCCTCGTGCACCTTCCCGACCATCTGGGCGCCGGGGTTGACCAGCGTCTTGTCGCCCTCGTCCTTCCACTTCGAGGGGCAGGCCTCGCTGGGCTTCCTGGCCAGGTACATGCTGGCCTTGAACCTGCGCATCAGCTCGTCGATGTTGCGGCCGTAGTTGTACCAGTTGGTCTCGCTGCCGAGCAGCACGCCCTCGGCATTGACGAGGAAGGTGCCGCGCAGGGCGTGGCCCGTGTCCTCGTCGTACACGCCGAACAGGCGCGCCAGCCTGCCGGTGCGGTCGGAGCCCATCAGGTACTTGACGTTGGCCAGCTCCTTCTCGCTCTTCTTCCAGGCGAGGTGCACGAACTCGGTGTCCGTGCTGACCGTGACGACGTCACACCCCATCTTCGCGAACCGCTCGTGCTGCTCTGCCAGAGCAGCGAACTCGGTCGCTCAGACGAAGGTGAAGTCGGCCGGGTAGAAGAAGAGGATCGTCCAGCGCTTCCTGGCGATCTGCTGGGCGAGAGAGAACTTGCCGAAGTCGTCCTTGACCGGGTCGTACACGGTGAGCTCGAACTCGGGGACCTTCTTCCCGAGCCTCACCTCGAGGGCGTCGGCCATCGGTTCGTCTCCTTCTGTGGTTTCCGGGTCTCAGTGGACGGCGAGCGCCGGGCGGGCGCCTCGGAGAGATGCTACCCGTGACGGGCGAAAGGCGCCAGCTTCGCCCTCACCAGCTGCGCTGGCGCAGCCCCAGGGCCGAGAGCCGCTGCTCGAGCGGCTTCACCTGCTGCCGGTCGGCCTCGCCGACCGGCGCGAAGTAGTCGGAAGCGTGGAACAGGCGCGCCTGCAGCATGACCTCGGGAGCGAAGCCCGTCTCCGGCCGCAGCCGGTCCGCGGCCTCGAACGGCTCCACCTCGATGCGCGCGCCGGGCGCCAGTACCGCCGGCAGCGACTCCGCGATCCCGCACAGCCGCTGCCACAACGCCTCCATCGGGCTCTCCTCCTCGGAGGAGAGGTCCGGCAGGCGCGCGTAGAGCTCCAGCTCGAAGCCGACCTGCACCCGCTGCCCCTCGTGCATCTCCACCAGGGGTCGCAGCTCCCAGCTCGCCCTGGTCGTCCTCGCCCACTGCTGCGTCTCGACGTCGGTCGGCATGCACGCCTCCGTTCGTGTCAGCGGCCGGGCGGCGGCAGCTCGACGCCCAGCTCGGCCGCCAGCGCCTGCGCGCCCGGGTCGCCGGGCGCCGTCTCCAGCAGGCGGCGGGCCCACTCGGCGGCCTCGCGCAGGGCGCCGCGGTCGCGGTAGATGGTCACCAGCAGCAGCAGCAGCTGGCGGGCCGCCGGCATGCGCTTCTGGGCCGCCCGCAGCGCCGCCAGGGCCTCCTCGACGCGGCCCGTCGAGTGCAGGGCGATCGCCTGGGCGTAGGCGAAGCCGGGGTCGTGCGGCGCCAGCTCGGCGGCGCGGGCGAGCTCGGCCAGGGCCTCCGCGGTGCGCTGGCGGCGGACCAGCAGCAGCCCCAGCGCGTGGTGCACGGCCGCGCTCCTGGGGTCCACCTGCAGCGCCCGCCGCAGCAGACGCTCGCCCTCCTCGTCCTTGCCCTGCGCGCGCAGCAGGTCCGCGAGGTTGACGTAGGCGGGCAGGAACCAGGGCGCCAGCTTCAGCGCCGCCTCGTAGGCCCGCCGCGCCTCCTCCGGCCGGCCGCGTCTGGTGTAGAGGATGCCCAGGTTGACGTGCGACTCCGGCCGCTCGGCGTTCGTGCGCTGGGCCAGCAGGAAATCGTCGAGGGCGCGGTCGAAGGCGGCGCGCTGCTCGCTGGCGAGCGCCCGGTCGGGCACCTCGGCGAAGGCCGACACCGCCTCCACCCGCACCGCCCGCACCGGGTCCCACAGCAGCGAGACCCCCACCCGGACCCGCTCCTTCACCGGCAGCGCGTCGAGCACCTCGGCGGCCCCCAGGCGCACCAGCGGCTCCCGGTCGGAGGCGGCCTTCTGCACGATGGGGATGGAGTCGGGCGAGAGATAGGAGGCCAGCAGCGAGACGGCGGTGCCGCGCACGATCGCGGGCTGCTTGTCGTCGCGGACCAGGTCGACCAGGGCCCGCTCGGCGCCCGGCGCGAAGCTGCGGCCGGCCTGGATCGCCTCCGCGTAGTGCGGCTTGCCGCTGCGGCCCTCGGGGAACCAGCGACGCACCGCCCGGGCCGCCCACTGCGCGCTGCGGTCGCGGTGGCAGTCGTTGCAGGTGTTGGGGGCGTTCCCGGCTCCCAGCTCCGCCGTCAGGTCCGGCCTCGGCACGCGGATGGCGTGGTCATGGCGGCGGTCGACCACCATGTAGGTCTCGGTGCGCATGTGGCAGGCCACGCAGGAGGCGCCCTTGCCGTTCTCCCGGTGGAAGTGGTGGCGACGGGTGGCGAAGCGCTCGGGCTGGTGGCAGGACGAGCACACCTCGTCGCGGCTCACCTTCACCTTGAGGTCGTGGGCATCGTGGCAGTCGGCACAGGTGACGCCCACCGCGTACATCCGGCTCTGCAGGAACGAGCCCCAGTTGTAGACCTCGTCCCGCATCTGGCCGTCGGCGTAGTAGAGGCCTTCCTCGAGCAGCGCGGGCCGGTGGGTCTGCGCGAGCAGCCGGCCGGGCTGGTACTCCTCGGTCAGCAGCCCGCGGCGGGCGTGGCAGCGGGCGCAGGTCTCCACCTCGAAGCGGTCCTCCAGGAACTTCGTGGGCCGGGCGATACCGCGCGAGCGGTCCATCTCCCACTTGCGGCTGCGCCGCTCCAGGAAGCGCACCGTCAGGCCGGGGTCGCCCACCGGGGTGCGGCCGCGCGAGCGCGCCGTCTCCGCCCACTCCACGTGCCGGGAGCCGGGACCGTGGCAGGCCTCGCAGGCGACGTCGATCTCGGAGAAGGAGGTGGTGAAGCGGTCCTCCGGCCAGCGGTAGCCCTTGCGCAGGTTGGTGGAGTGGCACTCCGCGCACTGCGAGTTCCAGTTCTGGGAGGGCTTCGTCCAGTGCAGCACGTCGCGGTGGTCGGCCCCGGGGTTGAGCGCGAACCAGTGCTGGCCGCCCTCCGCCTTCGGGCGGCTGTCCCAGGCCAGGCCCAGCGCCTGCAGCCGCCCGCCGGCCAGCGGCAGCAGGTACTGCTGCAGCGGGAACACGCCGAAGGTGTAGACGACCGGGTACTCGGCGCTGCGCCCGTCGGGGCCCTCGGTGCGGACGCGGTAGCCGCCGTCCTTGCGGTAGAAGCGGGTGCTGACCGCGCCGTCGGTGAAACGCGCGTCGGCGAAGTCGCCGAGCACCGTCTTCGCCGACGGAGGCTGCATGGCCTGGTGGTGCTGCGACGCCTGCCAGCGGCGGGTCTCCTCGGCGTGGCAGTCCTCGCAGCTGCGCCCCCCCACGTAGCGCAGCGGCGCCGGGCCGGTGGCCGCGCCCTGGCCGGGAGGCGGCAGCAGCACGATCACCACCGCCGCCACCGCCATCAGCACCAGGGCGAGGACCCACAGCAGGCGGCGGCGGGCCTTCGGCGTCACGTCGAGCTCCTCCCGGCCCGCATTATACGAGGCCGCCCCGGAGCTAACGCTTGCGCATGCGGATCTCGGCGCCGGCGCGGGCGAACGTCACCTCGTCCATCAGCTGCCGGATCAGGTACAGCCCGCGCCCGTGGTGGCGGTAGACGTTCGGCCCGACGGTCGGGCTGGGCACCTGCGCCGGGTCGAAGCCGCGGCCGGGGTCGCTGACGACGATCAGCACGCCCGGCTCCGCGTCACAGGTGACGGTGACGTCGACGCTCTTGCCCGGGTCTTCCCGGCAGCCGTGACGCACGGCGTTGGAGAGCGCTTCGCGCAGCGCGGTCTCGATCTCGAACTCTCGCCCGTGCACCCGCCGCACGGCCCGCAGCGTGGTCATCACCCGCTCCACCGCCGGGGTGATGGCGGAAACCCGCCCGGGGACCTGGATGTGGAGCCGGAACTCGGAGCTCCCGGGCTCGAGATCGCGGCGGGGCGGCGCGGGCGCGCTCATGAAGCCGCGGAAGCATACCCAAAAAGGCGCCGCCCCGCCGCACCACGGACGAGGCCGCTGTCGTCAGCCCGCCGCTCGCGGCTTCATCAGCCGCGGGGCGAGCGTCAGCACCACGCCGTAGAAGGCGAGGCTCGCCACCAGGGTGGCGGGCCGACCCTCGCGCAGGTCCTGGAGCAGCAGCTTCATCCCGCCCAGGACGACCAGCGGGTACACCAGCCAGCCGAGCTCCGGCAGCGAGCCCCGGCGGGCGATCGCCGCCAACAGCAGGGCGAGCGCGCCGAGGACCGCGGTCCGCACCACGGCGGAGACGCCGGCGTCCTGCGGCAGCACACCGCCCAGCAGGCCCCAGACTGCGGCCTGGGCGGCCCGCACGGCCGCCAGCAGCGCCAGCAGCGCGAGCAGCAGGTGCGGCAGGCGCGTCGACGCCGCGCGTGTCGAAGGATCGGTCGCCAGCAGCAGCCAGGCCGCGACGGCAGCCAGCGCCGTCGTCCAGGCCAGGGGGCCGTCCGGGGGCACCGGCCCTCCCAGGGCACGGGCGCAGGACAGGAGGAGCCCGCTCTGCGCGACGGCCGCGGCGACGTAGAGCGCGCCGTGCACGCGCAGCATCGTGCGGTCGCGGTGGCGGCCGAGGGCCACCGCCGCGAGCCCGAGGGCCGTCCAGACGATCGGCAGCGACCAGGCGGGTGCCAGCAGGCCGGTGCCGGCGGCGGTCAGCAGGCCGCCAGCCGTCGAGTAGAGGTAGAGGTTGCGGGCCGGGCCCAGCCGTCGCTGCGCGCGGGCTTCGGCGGCGCCGTAGCCCAGGAACCCGAGCAGCAGCGCGACGACCCCGGGCGCCAGCGTGCCCAGACCGTGGGCCGAGAGCGTCCGCGCCGCGCCCGCGATGCCGAGGGCCAGCGCAGCCGATCCCTGCACCATCTCGAAAGCGGTGACCGCCCGCCGGGCGCGCAGCGTGCGCGCGGCGATGCTGCCGACGTAGACGGCAGGGATCACCAGCAGCGCCGCGGCCGCGACGGCCGGCGCGAGCGGGGCGTAGCCCTCGGGCAGCTGCGGACGGCTCACGACGGCGATCGTCAACAGGGCCACCGCGTCGAGGGTCGCCGCCACCGGCCAGCGCAGGCCGAGCCAGGACTCGCGCCAGGCCAGCCACTCCACGCCGCAGGCGATGGCGAGCAGAGCGAGGAGGGCCGCCAGCAGGTCGCGCGTGGAGACGAGGAGGGCGAGCGCGGTCAGCAGCGCGAGGGCGGTGGTGAGCGCGGCGTTCGTGGCCAGCCGACGGTGCCAGGCGACGGCGAGGCCGAGGCCGTAGAAGGCGACCAGCGCCACCGAGGCCACCGGGCTCGGCAGCAGCTCGAAACGGGCCGTCGCCTCCCACACCAGCGGGAAGGCGATCAGGCTGCTGGCGAGGTCGTGGAACGCCGCGCTGTGGATGCGCCCGGCCAGCGCCTCGCGGTCGGCGCGCAGCTGCCAGAACGCCGCGTAGGTGACGCCGAGCCCGACCCCGAGCGCCGGCGGCAGCAGGTGGCCGTCGGTCAGGGCGCGCACCAGGTACGCCCCCGCCAGCACCAGCAGCGTGCGGCCGAGCAGGGCGAGGCTCCCTTGCGGCAGCGCGGGCGCCGTCGGCTGCACGTCCTCGCCGTCCTGCAGTGCGGGCCGGGCCCCGGCCGCCGCCTCGAGCGCGCCCACCCGCCGCTCCAGGCGCTCGAGCCGCTCGGCCAGCCGGCTCTGCGCCCGGTGCAGCTCCTCCAGGCGATCCCCCATGGAGCCCCTCCTGGCCGCGCGGACGCCACGGCGGCGTCAGGCCGCCGTGCGCGCCTCCGCGGCGTGACCGCTGCCGGCCCACGGCGGCAGCAGCCGCACCAGCCCCCACAGGATCAGGAAAGGCAGGACCAGCAGCCCCACGGCGACCAGCAGCCCCTCCTGGGTGGCGAACTCGAGCTTGTAGGTGGTGTAGCCGAGGTAGCTCTTGGAGAAGAGCTGGCCGCCGATCACCACGTTCCAGCGCATGGCGAAGATGCCGACCAGGGTCAGCAGGCCGGCCGTCGCGTACACGCCGCGGCGCGCCTGCTCGGTGAGAACCACCAGCTGGGTCATCGCCAGCAGGCCCAGCGGCAGCAGCGTGCCCAGGATGATCTGCACCACGATGTGCGGCAGGTAGAGCTGCGTCTTCACCATGAAGTCGAGGGTGCGGAACGACTCGTCGGCCTCGTAGATGCGGTGGATGAGGTCCAGCATCTCCAGCGAGAAGTCGACCACGAAGGTGTAGAAGAGGTAGCGGGCGATGGTGTCGACGCAGCGCATGTCGATCTCGCGTCCGCGCAGCCGGGTGGCCGCCATGTAGAGCAGCATCACCGCCGCGATGCCGGAGACGATGGCGGAGAACAGGAAGACGATGGGCATCATGGGCGTCGACCACCAGGGGTTCGCCTTCACCGAGCCGAAGATGAAGCCGACGTAGCCGTGGAGCAGGAAGGCAGAGGGAATGCCGATCACGGTGACGACGAAGCTCGCCCGCTCGTCCGCCTGCAGCGCCTCCGGGCTGACGTCGTAGGAGCCGAGCGTCAGGACCTTGTAGACGAGCCCCAGCGGGCCGCCGGTCGTCCGCGCCCGCTCCACGATCTCGCGCCGGTAGTCGAGCCAGATCTCCAGCAGCAGCACCGCCATCAGGTACCAGAGGTAGACGAACCCGAACATGGCCATGGCCGAGGAGGTGTGCGGCGTGAGGTACATCTCCAGCGAACGCTCGGGGTGGCCCAGGTGCAGCTGCAGCGGCAGCGGGGCGACCAGCAGGAAGGCGAGCGCGGTGAGCAGCGCCAGCCGGTAGGTCGGCTTCACCGCCTCCACCCGGAACACCCGCTCCAGCGAGGCCAGGATGAAGGCGCCGGCCACCAGGCCGGTGATGAACGGGTAGAGCACGATGAGGATGCTCCACTGCAGCTCCACCTCGTTCGGGTAGATGTAGCCCTGCACGCCCTGAAGCACGCTCTCCATCGCCTACCTCACCGACCCGTCGAGGCCGTTGTAGAAGGTCTTCGACCGCGTGGCCATCTGCGGCTTCAGCACCTGGACCTTGTGCGTGCGCAGGAACTCGTGGATGGGGTCCTTCGGGTTCTTGAGGTCGCCCAGCGTGCGGGCGCCGGTCGGGCAGGTCTCGCAGCAGGCGGTGGTGAGCCCCCTGGTGATCCGGTGGTAGCACAGCGAGCACTTGTCGACCGTCTTCGTGCGCGGGTCGATGAAGCGGCAGCCGTAGGGGCAGGCCTGCACGCAGTAGCGGCAGCCGAGGCAGTACGTCTTGTCCACCAGCACCACCCCGTCCGGGGTCTCGAAGGTCGCGCCCACCGGGCAGACCTGGACGCAGGGCGAGTCGGCGCAGTGGTTGCACATCTTCGGCACGAAGAAGCTCTTGGAGCCGTCGTCCTTCCGGTACTTCTCCGGGAAGCCGTCGTAGCCGCCGTTGGGGGAGTCGACCTGCGGGTGCTCGATGTCGCCGTTCGGGACGTGGTAGCGCTCGACCCAGGTGCGGAAGTACAGGGGCTCGCGGGGGACGTCGTTCTCCTCCTTGCAGGCCCGCACGCAGTTGCCGCAGCCGATGCACTTCTCGACGTCGATCGCCATCGCCCACCAGTGGTCGGTGGTGCGGTAGTTCGGCGCCTTCTCGGGCTCGCCGCTGGCGACGGCGTCCCAGGCGATGCCGGCGGCGCCCGTCAGCAGCAGGAAGGAGCCGGAGCGGAAGAGGAACTCGCGGCGGCCGGTCCGGTCGTCGCTCACTTCGAGGCTCCCTTCTCCGCCGTCGGCGGGGGCGAGGCCGGCTGCGCGGCCTGGTCCAGCGGGTCGTGGGCCTGGTGGCAGGAGGTGCAGACCTCCCCACCGGAGTGGCCGGCCACGTCCACCTGCGGGAAGCTCGCGGGCCGGGCCACGTTCTCCTGGTGGCAGCGGGCGCAGAGGACCTTCGGGTCCGGCCTCACCACCTTGCCGACGGTCGGATCCTCGGCGTGGCGCGCCAGCGGCCCGTGGCAGGCCTCGCAACGCACGTGGGCGTGCTTGCCCTTGTGCAGCGCCTCCCACACGTCCGAGTGGCACTCGACGCAGGCGTCGCGTCCGGCGTGGCCCAGCGGCCGGGTGCGGTTGTCGGCGATCGCGCCGGGACGGTAGTGGCCGTAGGCGCCGAAACCCTTCGGCACCATCAGCGCCTGCAGGACCAGGAACACCGCGACGCCGGCCAGGAAGAGAGCCCCGACCCGCACCAGGTGCTCCTTGTGGCCGAAGAGACCCTTCATCGCGCCCACCTCCGGTCGACGGCGGCGGCCGGCCCCGCAGGTCTTCTGGTTGTTCGGACGGCTCGGAGGGGTCGAACCGAGCGCCATGTTTGGAAGAAACGGATCGTCGTGCCAGAGGCAAACGGCTCATGCCGGACAGATCAAAGGAGCCAAGTCGCCCAGCGCGGGTTGGCGGCCGGGATACGCTACCCTAGGCCGACTCCGACGAGCCTGACCGGAACCACTGGAGAGGGGCACCGATGAAGAACGTCCTCGGCGCGTTCACGCGCTTCCTGGCCCACATCACGCGGAACCCGTTCGGCATGGTGGGTGCGGTGATCACCACGATCGCCGCCATCCTGTTCGTGACGCTGTTCGCGTTCGAGGCGGTGGGGATGAGCCACGGGCCCTACCTGGGGATCCTGGCCTTCCTGATCCTGCCCGGCTTCTTCCTGCTCGGCCTGCTGCTCATCCCGATCGGGCTGTGGCGCGAGCGCGGCCGGCACCGCCGGTCCCCCGCCGCCGGCGGGGAGCAGGCCGAGCGCCTGCCGGTCTGGGACCTCAATGTCGACCGCGTCCGCCGCAACTTCCTGGTCTTCCTGGCGCTGACGGCCATCAACCTGGTGATCCTCTCCACCGCCATGTACAAAGGGGTCGAGGTGATGGACTCGACCCCGTTCTGCGGGGCCGCCTGCCACTCCGTGATGCGCCCCGAGTACACGACCTACCAGCGCTCGCCGCACGCACGGGTGAAGTGCGTGGAGTGCCACATCGGCGCCGGGGCGAACTGGTTCGTCAAGTCGAAGCTGTCCGGCTCCTGGCAGCTGGTGGCGGTGACCTTCGACCTCTACCCGCGGCCGATCCCGGTGCCGGTCCACAACCTGCGCCCCGCGCGCGAGACCTGCGAGCAGTGCCACTGGCCGCAGAAGTTCGTGGGCGACCGCTTCCAGGTGAACACCCACTACCAGGAGGACGAGGCCAACACCGAGGTGAAGACGGTGCTGGTGGTGAAGGTCGGCGGGCGCCAGTCCGGCCGCAGCCACGGCATCCACTGGCACGTGGACCCCGATCACGTGGTGCGCTACCGCTCGGACGAGAAGCGCCAGACGATCTACGAGGTCGAGATGAGCGCGAAGGACGGCACCGTGCGCCGGTTCACGGCGCCCTCGGCGGACACGCCCGAGGGCAAGGCCGCGACGGAGTGGCGGACGATGGACTGTGTCGACTGCCACAACCGCCCGACGCACATCTACCGCCCGCCCGAGCTCGAGCTCGACAACGCCCTCTTCGACAGGCGGATCGACGTCTCGCTGCCCTACATCCGCCGGGAGGGCCTGAAGGCGCTGCGGGTCGAGTACACCGGTGCCGAGGCGGCGCGGGCCGGCATCGCGAAGGCGATCTCCGGCTTCTACCAGCAGTCCTACCCGCAGGTGGCGAAGGACAAGGCAGAGCAGGTGGAGGCGGCGGGCCGCGCGCTCGGCGACATCTGGAGCTGGAACGTGTTCCCCTCGATGAACATCAAGTGGGGCACCTACCGCAACCACCTCGGCCACACCGCGGACATGGCCGGCGACGTGGGATGCTTCCGCTGCCACGACGAGCAGCACAGGACGCACGACGGCAAGACCATCTCCCAGGACTGCGGCACCTGCCACTCGCTGCTGGCCCAGGAGGAGAGGGACCCGCCCATCCTGAAGACGATCAGCCAGTAGTCGGAGGGGTCAGGTCTTGACCCGTAGTGCAGGTGTCACCTTGTGGGGACGCTACGCGACAACACAAGACCTGACCCCCTAATTGAGCGTCAGCGCCACCGTCGGGTCGAGCGGGTACCGGCCGCTCGACTCACCATAGACGGCCAGCCCGCCCGGTAGCGCGCCGTCGACCTGCAGGCGGATGACGATCGCACCCTCGCGAGCGGCGGCCTCGAGCGCGGCCGCCGGCAACGCCGTCGTCACCAGGTAGCCGTAGGAGCCAGCCTCGCTGAGGTGCGGCCTCTCCTCCCGCTTCTGCGACCACCAGGACAGCACCCCCCGGTGGTCGGCCGGGTCGTCCGGCAGGTCGAAGACGCCGGCGGGAACGTCGTTGACGCTGACGCGGACGGCGCTCGGCCAGGTCTTCGTATCGGTCATCGGGTACGCGTTCGGGTTGAGGCCCGGGTCGACGGTGCCCTGGCCGCGCATGAAGTCGCCCTCCACCTTGGCCCCTTGCGGGCGGTCCTTGGCGAAGAGCTGCTTGGCGCCGAGCTCGGCCAGGAAGGAGGCGGAGGCCACGTCCTCCGGCCGCAGGTCCTTCGGCCACGGCAGGCGGTACTCGAACCAGCCGGCGCCGGCACCGTCGCGCTTGCGGCCGTCCATCGCCGTCCAGTCGCGGAGGCTCCACCGCGCGGCGGAGACGGCGTTCGGCGCCGCGCGCAGCACCCGCAGACGGCGGCCGTCGACGTTCACGGCCTCCTCCCGCGCCGAGGCGCCTTCGCCGACCACGAAGGTGGTGAAGTTGCGCTGGAGCAACCGCCCCGCCGCGTCCTCGAGGCTCGCCCGCAGGACCGCCACCGCGCGTCGTTCCGGCATGGTGACGGCCACCGGCTCGAGCGCGTGAGACGCCCATGGCGCAAACGGGACCTTCCTCTCCCCCGTCCACCAGGTGCGCTCGCGGCCGAGGTCGTCGACACCGACGAGAGCCAGCCTGAGCGTGAGCTCGGGGCCCGGCGAGACGTCGGTCAGGAACGAGGCCCACAGCGGCACCGAGACCGTCTCGCCCGGGTTCGCCGGCGTCGCCGGATAGGAGCCGACAGCCACGTAGAAGGGCGCGTGCAGGTCGCGCAGCGTCATGCCCGGCATCAGCTCGCCGAGGCCGGTGTCCTTCGGCGTGCGGTCCGCGCGCACGTAGCCGTTCCACTCGTTGATGACGTCGTGGTGCTCGGTGTAGAGCCAGCCGGCGACCTTCGGGTGGCGGCGGAACTCGTCGATCATCGCGTGGTACTCGAAGCTCCAGTCCACGTCGCCGGTGGAGCCCTCGTACCCCCAGACGTCGCCGCACTCGCTGTTGAGCATGGGCGCGCCGTCCTGCCGGTGCCCGCCCAGGTAGTTCCAGGTCGAGCCCGGGAAGGTCTTCGCCTCGGCCTCGTCGAGGGTCTCCTTCCAGCGCCAGCCGGGCAGGTACATGTGCCAGGAGTTGAGGTCGGTCGTCACGTGGCCGCCGCCACAGCACGGCGAGTCGTCCTCCGCCAGTCGCGTCGGGTCGAGCTGCTTCGCCAGCTCGTATCGGCTCGCGACCCAGGCCTGCGTCTCAGGCAGGTACACCTCCCTGCCGGCCGGATCCTTCGACAGCAGCCCCCACTGCTCGTTGAACAGCACCCAGGAGAAGATCGCCGGGTGGTTGAAGTCGCGGCGGACCATGCCGCGCAGCGCCGTCTCCCACTCCTGCTTCATGGCCGCGTCGGGCGGGCCCCAGCAGTTGGGGACGTCGCTCATCACCAGCATGCCGAGCCGGTCGGCCCAGTAGAGCTTGCGCGGCAGCTCGACCTTCACGTGCGTGCGGATGGCGTTGAGGCCGAGCCGGCGGGCGATCAGGATCTCCTCGCGCATCGCGGCGTCCGACGGCCACGTGTAGTAGCCCTGCGGGTGCCAGCCCTGGTCGAGGGTCATCTGCAGGTAGACGGGCCTTCCATTGAGCGCCACGTACGGGTGTCCCAGCCCCGGCAGCGGCGCTCTCCCGATCGAACGGAAGCCGAAGTAGGTCTTGACCACGTCCTCCGTCCCGCCGGTGGTGAGCGTGAGCGTGGCGTCGTAGAGAAACGGGTCCTCGAGCGACCACAGGCGCGGGTGCTCACCCAGCGGCAGCGTCAGCCGGACCTCGCGGCCTCCCTTCGGTACGGCGACGCGCCCTTCGCTCCCCTCCGCCTCGAGGTGGAAGGTAGCGTCGGCAGACGCCGGGTCGGAGAGGCGGACGACCGCCTCGACCCGCTTGCCCGGGAGGTCGGGGTGGAACTCGAAGGAGTCCACGTAGACGGCCGGCCGCGCCTCGAGGTACACCGTCTGCCAGAACCCGCGCGCCTTGCCGTAGCCCTGCTTGCCCTCCAGCTTGAACGGGTGCGGCGTGTCGTCCACGCGGAGCACCAGCCGTTGCTCCTCCCCGGGGCGGGCGAGCTTCGTCAGCTCCAGCTCGAACGGAGTGTAGCCGCCCTGGAACGAGCCGATCGGCTGGCCGTCGAGCCAGCCGGTGGTCCTCCAGTCCGAGGCACCGACCACCAGGAAGACGCGCCGGCCCTTCCACCCGGCGGGGACGCGGACCCTGCGCGCGTACCAGCCGATGTCGGCGTCGTCGCGGACGCCAGAGAGCGGCGATCCCCAGGAGTAGGGGACGGTGATCCGCAGCGGGAAGCCGGACGGCGCCGTGTCGAACCAGCGCGCGCTCTCGCCGGCGCCGGCGGAATCGAAGCGGAACGCCCAGGTGCCGTTGAGGTTCACCCAGTCGGCACGCCGCAGGTCGGGGCGCGGGTGCTCGGGGAGAGGGATCGCCGTCGCCTGGTCGACGACGGCGGCCGACGGCACCTCGGCGGCGGTGACGACGGCGACCGCACCGAGGCAGCAGGCCGTGACGAGACCCGCGAGCAGACTCTTCATCGATGCACCTCCGGGGGGCGAGGCTCGGCCGTCAGCGAATCACGTCGGTGTGGATGGCGCGTCCGTTCAGCGGCTGGATCGGGCGGTTGTCGTGCCGCATGAGGGTACGGAAGGCCTCGATCTGCGCCGCCGAGGCGGTGGCGTGCGCCTCCAGCACCAGCCAGCTGACGCCCTCGCTGCAGGGCGGCGTCGTCAGCGAGCCGGCGTAGCGATAGACCTCGCGGCGGGCGGGCAGCAGGGCACCGATCTGGACGCCCCCCCGGCCGAGGTCGACCGGCTTGCCCGGCGATTCCGGCATCCGCTGCCAGAACGGCTCCAGCGCCGCGTCCGCAGGGCCCTCCTCGAACAGGAGGGCGATCACCGCCAGCTTCCCCCCCGCGGTCTTGTGGACGAAGTGGGCTTCGAGGGGATACGAGCGGCCGTCGATCGTGTGCTCGCTGGGGGTGTGGAAGTGGAACTGCTGGAGGACGTAGCGCTCGTCGCCGATCACGAGCGTGCTGGAGCCGACGGTGTCCACCTGGACCGTGTGGCCGTTGTTCACGATGTCGACGGGCACCGTCTCGACGCCGACCAGACCGAACCGAGCCGGAGCGAAGCCTCCCGTCCCGGACCGCAGCGGCGTGGCGGCCGAGGTGACGACGTCGATCGGCGACTGCTGGTGACCGGACCCGCACCGCGCGAAGTCGGGGGAGAGCGCGGCCCAGTGGGCCGGGTCTTCCGCTCCCTCGTACGACCAGTGTGGCGGGTGCGCAGGTGGCGCGGGCGCCGGGGCCTGGGCCGCCACGGCCGCGGGTTGCTGGAGCGCGAGGCCGAGCACGATGAGCGCCAGCGGGACGGTGGCTCTCCACCAGTGGCCAGAGTCGAGGATGTGTTTCGACATCCGCAGCCTCCTCGGGAGAAGACATCGTATACGATTCGTCGACCCGCTCCGGCTTCATCACACTGGGATGCGTCCGCTTTCGGGCCTCCCCGGGTGACCGCTTCTCTCGAGGAGGACTCGATGTCTCTCGCTTCGCCGCGCGCGCGATGGTGCGGGGTGGCTGCCTTCGCCATGGCGCTGGCCGTCGCCGCCACCGGCTTCGCCGACGGCGTCTACTACGAGGAGATCGCCAGGGACGGTCGGATCTACGTCTTCGCCGACGCCAGGGCCGCCGGTGCCTTCCAGAAGAGCGGTGAGGTCGCCAGCCACGCGATCACTCGTCCGGGTTACGGTCCTGGCAAGGAGACGGTCGTCTTCGACACGGACGACGCCGTCAGGTTGTACGACGCCAGGCACGGCCGTCCCGACGAGCCGGCGGCGAAGCCAAAGGACGGCTCCGGCGCGCCGGAGTCGCCCCTGCAGCTGCACGTGGGCAGCGCCGCCATCACCCCCCTCGGGTTCATGGACTTCATGGGGGTCTGGCGCAGCCACACGGTCGGCAGCGGGATCGGGACGAACTTCGCCGCCATCCCCTACGGCGACACCTACCAGACCAACCTCAGCGAGTTCCGCTTCAGCATGCAGAACTCGAGGATCGGCTTCCGCGTGGACGCGGACGTGAAGAGCTCCCACGTGATCGGCTACATGGAGGCCGACTTCCTGGGCAATGCCCCGGGCAACCTGGCGGTGAGCACCAACAGCAACACCCTGCGCTCGCGGCTGTACTGGGTCGACGCGCGGATGCGCAGGTGGGAGCTGCTCGCAGGCCAGACCTGGAGCCTGGTGATGCCGGGACGCAGCGGCATCTCGCCGCTTCCGGGCAACCTCTTCTTCACCCAGGTCATCGACCCCAACTACCAGCTCGGGCTCTACTGGGGGCGCATCCCGGAGCTGCGGGTCGTCTATCACGCCTCGAGCAAGGCCGCTTTCGCCGTGGCGCTCGGCAGCCCCGAGCAGTACATCGGCGGATCGGCAGGAGGGCCGCTCGTCACCTTGCCGGCCGCGCTCGCGAGCACGTACTCGGCCGAGCTGAACAACGGGACCAACAACCTGGGCGTGCCGAACCGCGGGCCCGACCTGATCGCGAAGGCCGCGCTCGATCCGTCCGGCAGGCTCCACCTCGAGGCGGGCGGCCTCCTGCGCTGGTTCCAGCTCTACGACCCGACGGACGCGACCCACCACTCGGCGACCGGTGGCGGCGGTTTCGCCAGCCTGCACTTCGAGCTGTTCAAGGGCTTCCGCGTGCTCGCCAACGGCTTCCTGAGCAGCGGCGGCGGCCGGTACATCTTCGGTCAGGCCCCGGACCTGATCGCCAGGGCCGACGGCAGCCCGTCCGTCGTCAAGTCCCGCTCGACCGTCGCCGGTCTCGAGTACACGAAGGGGAACACGCTGCTGTACGGCTATTACGGCGGGCTTTGGGTCGACAGGAACGTCGCGGCCGACACCGACGGCAAGCCGATCGGGTACGGGTACGACGGCTCACCGTCGAGCCACAACCGTCTCGTCCAGGAGATCAGCTTCGGCGTGTCGCAGACCTTCTGGAAGGACCCGAAGTACGGCGCGCTGAACCTGATGGGCCAGTACTCGCACCTTCAGCGCAAGCCATGGTCCGTGGCAGCGGGGACTCCTGCCGACGCCAGCCTGGACATGGTCCTGGCCAACCTGCGCTACACGCTGCCGGGCTCGGCTCCTGCCGTGAAGTAGGTAAGCTTGGGCGATGGACGTTCGCCGCGCCCCGCTGCTGCCGCTCGCGGCGCTGGTTCTCTGCGTCCCGGCGGGCGCCGGGGCCGAGAGCTGGACCCGCGTGCGCGGGCCGCGGGTCGAGGTGCTGAGCGATGCGGGCGAGGCGCGGGCTCGCGAGGCGGCGCTGCGCCTGGAGCGGCTCCAGTCCGTGCTCGACCGGCTCCTGCCGCCGCCGGCGGAGGCCAAGACGGCGGATGCCGACCTGCCGGTCACCCGCGCCTTCCTCCTGGGCCGGCCGGAGGCGGTTGCGGACCTCGTGCCGGCAACCCACGCGGACCCCTCGTCGGTCGCCGGCTTCTTCGTCGGCGGCAGCGACGGGCCGGTGATCGTCGCGCCCCTGCCCGCTGAGGAGGCGACGGCGAGAGGCCGACGCTGGGCCGTGCTGGACCACGAGTGCATCCACCTCCACCTCAACCGTGTGCTGCCAGCGCAGCCGGTGTGGGTGGCCGAGGGGCTGGCGGACGCGCTGAGCGGCGGCGAGCTGGACGAAGGAGGCGAGTCGCAGCTCGGCCAGCTGCGGCCGGAACGGCAGTCCCTCCTGCAGCGGGCTGCGCCCATCCCGGTGGTCGAGCTGCTGGCCGTCACCTACGACTCGCGCATCTACCGCGGCGATTCGCGCACCGACCTGCTGTACGCCGAGTCCGAGGCGCTCGTGCGCTGGATCCTGGCGCGTCACGGCATGGCCGCCCTGCAGGCCATGCTCGCCGATATCGCCGGGGGGACGCCGCCGGCCCGCGCGTTCGCCGACCGCTTCGGCGACCCGGCGGGCCTGGCTCCGCTGAAGCTCGACACCCCGCCCGGCCCTCTGCTGCGGGCGGCACCCGGCGACACGCCGCGCCTGGTGGTGGACACGCCCGCCACCGCCGAGGTCGAGTACCGGCTCGGCGACGTCCTGATGCACGGCGAACGCCGCACCGAGGCCGAGGGGCGCTTCCACCGCGCCCTCCAGGCCGACCCGGGCTGCGCGCCGGCCCGCGCCGCGGTCGCCGAGCTGCTGCTGCGCAAGGGGAAGTGGGCGGAGGCCGACCGCGAGCTGCGGCTGGCGCTGGCGGCCTCGCCCGACGACGCCTCCGCTCTGCTGCGGTACGCCCGCCTGGTCCTGGGCCAGGCCCGCGATCGGGGGATGGGCGACTCGCCCGAGGCCCAGGCGAAGGCCACGGCCGCGCTCGAGCGGGCCGTCGCCCTGCAGCCGGACCTCGCGGAGGCCGTGGAGATGCTGGCGAGGGAGCAGCCGGAACCGCTGGGCAGCCGGATCGCGCTGCTGCGCCGGGCGTTCTCGCGCGACCCAGGCCGTCCCGAGCTGGGGCTGGTGCTCTCCTACCTGCTGGCGAGACGCCACGACATGACCGCCGCCCGCGACGTCCTGGTCCGGGCGCGTGACGCCACCCGCGACGCGGGCTACCGCTTCGTCTGCGATTACCGGCTGGGGCAGTTCCAGGGCTACACGTCGACGACGAGCGAGGCACGCGGCCGGCTGGTCGACCTCGAGTGCCGGCGCGACGGCAGCCTGCGCTTCTCGATAGCGATCGGCTCGGGGCGACTGCAGCTGTCGGCGGCCTCCCGGCGGAGCGTCTTCGTCCGCGGGCCGGCCGACAGCGAGGAGCTTCAGCTCACGTGCGGGGCGCAGGACCTCCCGGTGCGGGTGCGGTTCGTGCCGGCGACGGAGCTCGGCCGGGACGGCACCCTGCTGACCCTGGACGCGGTCAACCCTTAGCTGCTGCCCACCTTCCGCGGCAGGCTGGTCTTGCCGAAGCCGTGGGTGTTGGTCGCCGACTTCTTCCAGGGCTGCCGGGTCTGGTGCTTCGGGCTCCGTGGTCCGGGGCCGGCGCTCGCCTCGCTCTCCGCGGCAGGCGCGGCCTCGGCTACCTTCGCGCGCTCGGCCCTGGCCTTCGCCTCGTCCGCGGCCAGATGACACTGCTTGTACTTCTTTCCCGAGCCGCAGTGGCAGGGGTCGTTACGTCCCAGGTTGGGTCCCACCTCGAAGCCTCCGTCACCAGACTCTACGCTGCTCGGAACGGCGATGCCACCGTAGGGCCGGCCGTCTCTTCGCGGGGCAGCGCGGAAAACCCTGCGCTGATGTGGCTTCTGTCGTCCACCCTCTTGGGCTGGCGCACACCCTGCCATGCCGGACGTCGAGGGCTTCAGCAGGAGGGCGAAAACTCCGCGCGCCTCACGCGAGCGTGTCATAATCGTCGCGATGGCGCAGGAATTGCCGAAGCGCGACGGCGGCGCGGATGGACGGACGGAGACCCGCCGGCCAGGGATCTCAGTGCGGGTGCGCGACCTGGAGCAGGCCGTCCTCCGGCGGGAGCGGGAGCTGGCGGTACTGGCGGCCATCTCGACCCGGCTGCACGGGGAGGAGGACATCCAGGCCATCCTGGACGCGACGCTCGACCAGCTCCTCGACGGCTTGGGCCTGACGACCGCCTGGATCTTCCTCGAGGACGAGAAGGACCACCGGCTGCGCCTGGCCGCCCACCGGGGCATCTCCCCCAACTACCTCGAGCTGGTCCGCGAGCGCGGCCTGGGCCAGTGCCTGTGCCTCCAGGTGTTCGAGAGCGGCCTCGGCCGTCAGGCCCTCAACCGGACCGAGTGCCCGCGCATGCCGACGATCGGCGTGGGCCTCGAGCAGCCGGTGGCTCACGCGAGCGTCCCCCTCGCCTTCAACGGGACGAGCCGTGGCGTGATGAACGTGGCGGCCCTGCCCGGGCGCAACTTCGACGAGGCGGAGCTGCGCTTCCTGGAGACGGTGGGCCGCCAGGTCTGCCTGGCGGTGGAGGGGGCGCGGCACCTGAAGGCCGAGCGCCTCTACAACCAGGAGGCCCGAGCGCTGGCGGCGCTCAACAAGGGCATCGGCGAGTCGCTGGACCCCGAAGCGGTGCTGGCGGCGGTGGGCCGCACGGCGCTCGACATCATCCACGTCGACCGCGTCTACATCCTGCTCGGCTCCGACCCGCAGCGGCTCTCGGTCGCCCACGTGGCCGGCCTGCCGCACCCCGTGCTGCGCAAGGGCGACACCATCGACCTCACCTCGATGGGCGAGAGCCTGCACCGGCGGGCGCTCGAGGAGCAGGTCCGGCTGGAGACCGAGGACTGGGCCCGCGACCCGAACGTCAACAAGGACATCGCCCGCCGCTGGGCCGGCGCGGCCGCCCTCATCCTGCCGCTGGTGGCGCGGCGCGCGACGCTGGGGCTCCTGGTCCTGAGCTGCGCGCAGCCCCACCACTGGACCGAGGAGCAGGTCGACGTGGCGGAGGCCCTGGCCTCGCAGGCCTCGGTCGCGCTGGAGAACGCGCGCCTCTACGAGAAGGCGCGCCGCGCCTACCGCGAGCTGAACGAGGCCCAGGCCCGCATCATCCAGAGCGAGAAGATGGCGGTGGTCGGCACCTTCGCCTCCGGCCTCGCCCACGAGGTGCGCAACCCGCTGAACTCGATCGCCCTGCAGCTGTCGATCCTGGAGCGGCGCGTCAACCCGCTGCCCGCCGGCGTGGCCGGCGAGCTCAGGGAGCTGGTCGGCGTCATCCGCGAGGAGGTGAAGCGCCTCGACAACCTCGTCGGCGACTTCCTGCAGTTCTCGCGCAGCAACCGGGTGCAGTACCGGCCCGCCAGCCTGGACGCGCTGGTCGACGAGGTGGTGCGGCTGCTGCGGGTGGAGGCGCGCGCCGCCGGGGTGACCCTGCTGCGGCAGCGGATCGGCGAGCCGATGCCGGACCTGCGGGTCGACCCCGAGAAGATGAAGCAGGTGGCGATCAACCTGGTGCAGAACGCCATCGAGGCCATGCCGGGGGGCGGCGTGGTGACGCTGGAGAGCGGGCTGGTGAACGGCCGGGCGGTGATGGTGGTGCGCGACACCGGCCCCGGCCTGCCCGAGGGGCTGGACGTGTTCCAGCTGTTCGTCACCACCAAGGCCCAGGGCACCGGGCTGGGCCTGTCGATCGCGCAGCAGATCGTGCTGGAGCACGGCGGCGAGATCGCCGCCGCCAGCGAGCCCGGCAGGGGGGCCACCTTCACGGTGAGCCTGCCGGTCGAACGGCCGGAGGCGGCCGCGGGAGACGAGGCATGAGTGTCAAGGGACGCCTGGTCGTCATCGACGACGAGGTCAACGCGGCCACCGCGCTCGAGATCCTGCTGAAGGAGGACGGCTACGAGGTGGCCCGCGCCAACGACGCGCGCAGCGGGCTCTCGCTGCTGGAGAAGACGGAGCCGGACGTGGTGCTGACGGACCTGCGCATGCCCGGCATGGACGGCCTCGATCTGCTGGCCAAGATCAAGGAGATCCGGCCGGAGACGATGGTCATCCTCATGACCGCCTACGGCACCGTCAAGACGGCCGTCAAAGCGATGAAGCTGGGCGCCGAGGACTACCTCAGCAAGCCGATCGACGTGGAGGAGCTGGAGGTCGTGCTGCAGAAGGCCCTCGAGCGCAAGGGCCTGGTGGAGGAGGCCCGCTCGCTACGCGAGCGGCTGGAGCACAAGTACCGCCTGGACAACCTGGTGGGGGAGAGCCCGGAGATGCTCTCCGTCTTCAAGACCATCCGCCAGGTGGCGCCCTCGTCCGCCTCGGTGCTGCTCCTCGGCGAGAGCGGCACCGGCAAGGAGCTCTTCGCGCAGGCGCTGCACCAGAACAGCCCCCGCCGCAACAAGCCCTTCGTCAAGGTGGCCTGCGCGGCGCTGCCGGAGACGCTGCTGGAGAGCGAGTTGTTCGGGCACGAGAAGGGCTCCTTCACCGGCGCCGTCTACACCCGCGCCGGACGCTTCGAGGCGGCCGACGGCGGCACCCTGTTCCTCGACGAGATCGGCGACATCACCCCGACGGTGCAGGTGAAGCTGCTGCGCTTCCTGGAGGAGCGGGAGTTCGAGCGGGTGGGCGGCAACAAGACCTTCAAGGTGGACGTGCGCATCGTGGCGGCCACCCACCGCGACCTCAAGAAGAAGCTCGACGAGGGCAACTTCCGTGAGGACCTCTACTACCGCCTCAACGTCATCGAGATCCACATCCCGCCGCTGCGCGACCGGCCCGGCGACATCCCGCTCCTGGCCCACCACTTCCTGCGCAAGTACGCCGACGCCAACGGCAAGGAGCTGAAGGGCATCTCGGACGAGGTGCTGGGGCTGCTGCTCTCGCACCCCTGGCCCGGCAACGTGCGCGAGATGGAGAACGCGATCGAGCGCGCCGTGGTGCTCTCAGACGGGCCGCAGCTCACGCCGGCCCACTTCCCCACCCTGCGCCGGGCGGCCGCTGGCGACGCCGCCCGGCCCCAGCCCGGCGTCGGTGCGCTGGGCGTGCGGATCCCCGGAAGCACGCTCGCCGACCTCGAGCGCGAGGCCATCCTGCGCACGCTGGAGGCCGTGGGGGGCAGCACCTCGAAGGCCGCCACCATCCTCGACATCAGCGCGCGCAAGATCCAGTACAAGCTGAAGGAGTACCAGCAGGCGGGCGTCCTCGCGGCCCGCCGCCCGGCCGGCGAGCCGGTGCCCGCCGCCCCGGAGTAGGGCCGGGCGGATGGAAGCCCGCCTCATGAGGCCCGCGGTCGCCACCGCCCTGCTGACGCTCCTGCCCTCCGCCGCTCTCGCGCAGCGCGTGGAGCTGACACCGCTCGCCGGCTACCGCTTCGGCGGGAGCCTCACCCTCGTCGACACGGTGGACGGCGTCGACCAGTACCGGGAGCTGGAGGTGGCGGACCACGCCGCCTGGGGCGCGCAGATCGCCGTCCGCGTTTCGAGCGACAGCGAGGCCGAGGTCCTCTACGCGCGGCAGGACACCCGGCTGCAGACCAGCGGGCTGTTCACCGGCCAGCCGGTGTTCGGCCTCGCCCTGGAGACCTGGCAGTTCGGCGGCAACTACCTCTTCGGCGAGGAGAGCCAGCGCGTGCGCCCGTACCTCGGCGTGGGCCTCGGCCTCACCCGCCTGTTGCCGAAAGCGGAGGGCCTGCAGGACGAGACGCGCTTCTCGGCGTCCTTCGCGGGCGGGGTGAAGCTGTGGCTGGCAAGGAACCTCGGTTTGCGCTTCGAGGCTCGCGGCTTCCTGACCGTGCTGGAGAGCGACCGGGAGACCTTCTGCACCTCGCCCGGGACCTGCCACGTCGACACCCACGCCGCCGACATCTTCCAGGCCGAGCTGCGCGGCGGGGTGGTGCTGCGGTTCTAGGGGTCAGGTGTTGCGCTTGAGCATTCGGTCGCGTGACGGACGGCTCCATCACCGGGCGCGGCCGTGATGCTAGACAGCAAGACCTGACCCCTGCCAGCGGACGGACACCACGGTGATGTCGTCGGACTGCTTGGCGCCTTTGGCGTGGCGACGGACCGCCTCGACCACGCTGCGGGTCGTCTCCTCGGCGGTGCGGCCGGGCTCCTTCTCCAGCTGCGCGAGCAGGCGCTCCTTGCCGAACATCTCCTGCTTCGCGTCGAAGGCCTCGCTCACGCCGTCGGTGGACAGCACCAGCGTCTCGTCCGGCCTCATCTGCAGGCTCTCGGCAGTGACGGGGTTGTCGGGCATCAGCCCGATCACCCGGCCGGTGGAGTCGAAGACGGTGCGGGGCGGTCTTCCGGGCGAGAGCAGGACGGCGGCGTCGTGGCCGGCCGTCGCACAGGCGACCTGCCGGGTGGCCGTGTCGATCAGCAGGCACTGCAGGGTCACGAACATGCCACGCGGGTTCTGGTCCAGCAGCTCGTCGTTCACCCGGCGGAGGATGGCGTCCGGAGACTGGCACTGTCGGGCCAGGCTGCGCAGCAGGGTCATGGTGACGCCCATGAAGAGCGCGGCGGGGATGCCCTTCCCGGAGACGTCGCCGAGGGCCACCATCACCCGGCCGTCCGGCAGGCGCAGCACCTCGTAGAGGTCGCCGCCCACCTGCTGCGCCGGCTCGAGCAGCGCGTGGACGTCGAGGCCGGTCCCGCGCACCCGGGAGGCCACGTCCGCCGGCAGGATCCCCATCTGGATCTCGCGGGCGATGCGCAGGTCGCGCTCGGCCGCCGCCTTCACCGCGTCGGCGTAGGCCTTGGCCTTGAGCAGCGAGCGGGCGCGGGCCTTCACCTCCAGGACCTCGAAGGGCTTGGTGACGTAGTCGTTCGCCCCCACCTCGAAGCCGCGGGTCTTGTCCTTCACGTCCTCCAGCGAGCTCAGGAACATGATCGGCAGCTCGCGCGTCGCCTCCTTCGCCCGCAGCCGCCGGCAGACCTCGTAGCCGTCGATTCCCGGCATCATGATGTCGAGCAGCACCAGGTCGGGCAGGCTCTTCTCGATGCTGCGCAGGGCCCCTTCCCCGTCGATGGCGACGGCGAGCTTGTACTCGTCGCGCAGCGCTCCGACGAGCACGTCGACGTTGGGCTGGGCGTCGTCCACGATGAGGACCCGGCAATCGGACAGCTCCTTCACGGCTCCTCCTGTGCGTGTCAGTCGTCCGCCTCGAGGGCGACCTCCAGGCTCGCGTCGCCGGCCTCGACGGAGACGAGCTCGGGCAGTTTGTCCCGCCACCAGGCAGAGGCGCGCTCGGCGGTCCAGGGGTTCGGAAGCGGCAGCTCGCCCAGCTGCCGCCCGAGCGCGAGCGCGCTCGCCGGACGGCGCCCGGGAGCCTTCTCCAGGCAGGCCATCACCAGCTGCTCCAGCTCCTCCGGCACCGGCTGGCCGGAGACGGCGGACGGCCGCTCGGGGGCGGTGCGCACGTGGTCGAGGATCATGGCCATCGGCTCGCCGGTGAAGACCGTGCGCCCCGCCAGCATCCACCAGGCCACGCAGCCGAGCGCGTAGAGGTCGGAGCGGGCGTCGCCGGGGCCGCCGGCGGCGCGCTCCGGGGGCATGTAGGCCGGCGTGCCGGTCAGCGTGCCCTCGGCCGTGAGCTGCGCGTCCTCCTCGCCGCCCGTGGACTTGGCGAGGCCGAAGTCGAGCACCTTGACCACGTCGCATTCCAGACCGAGGCGGCAGAGGAAGAGGTTGTGCGGCTTCACGTCCCGGTGCAGGAGACCCGCCTCGTGCGCCTCGGCCAGCGAGCGGCAGGCCTGGCCCAGCACGTGGACCACACGCTCGGGCGGCATCGGCCCGAAGCGCTTCACCAGGGCGAAGAGGTCCAGCCCGAGCAGCAGCTCCATGACGAAGTAGAGGCTCCCCGACTCGCTGACGCCGTAGTCGTAGAGGCGCACCGTGTGCGGAGAGCTGAGCCGGGCGATGGTGCGGGCCTCGCGCCGGAAGCGCTCGAGCGTCGCCTCGCGGCTGCGCAGCCCGAGCTTGTCCGGACGGATGAGCTTCACGGCGCAGGGCCGCTTCAGCAGCTGGTGGCGGGCGCGCCAGACCTCGCCCATGCCCCCTTCGCCGAGCTTCGAGACCAGGCGGTAGTGGCCGAGCGGCAGGCCCTCGTCGAGAAGGGCCTTGTCCACCTCGAGGACCGCCTCGCGCGCGGAGAGGACCGAGCGCTCGATCACGCTCTCCAGCTCGCGCAGGTTGCCCGGCCACCGGTACGCCCGCAACCGGCGCTCGGAGTCGTCCGACAGACGCTCGACCACCGCGCCCGCCCGGCGCGCGTGCCGGTCCAGGAAGAAGCGGGCCAGCTCCGGGACGTCCTCCGCCCGCTCGCCGAGCGCCGGCACCCGCACCGCCCCCGTCTCGAGCGCCGCCAGCAGCCGCGGGCGCAGCCCGGACTCGACGGAGGTTGCGACCGTGGTGCTGGCGATCACCCGGACGTCCGGGTCGGCCGCGGCGCCGCCGGCGCGGGCCGCGGCGGCGCTCTCCAGCAGCTCGGCCAGCCGCACCTGCAGCTCCGGCGACAGCAGGTGGACCTCCTCCAGGTACAGGGTGCCGCCGCCCGCCAGCTCCAGAGGGCCGAGGGGGGCGGCCGCGTCCGGCGGCGCGGAGCCGCCGAGCCGTCCGTGGACCTGCCCCGGTGCGAGCAGGGCGCAGTTGACGTGGATGAAGGCGTGGCCGCCGCGCGGGGACAGATGGTGGACCGCACGTGCGACCGCCTCCTGGCCGGCGCCTGTCGGCCCCGTCAGCAGCAGCGGGTCGACCGAGGCCGCCCGCTGCGCGATCGTCTCCCGCAGCGCCCGCACGGCGGGGCTCGAGCCGAGCAGAGCGCCCTCCACGCGCCGCTGCGCCTCCTCCAGCAGCTGCTGGGCGACTTGCAGCTCCCGCGCCAGCTCGGCGTTGCGGCTCTCCAGCTGCAGCTGCAGCTGCCGGACGGTGAGGTGGGTGTGCACCCGCGCCACCACCTCCTCGGGCTGGAAGGGCTTGCTGACGAAGTCCACCGCCCCCGCCTCGAGGCCACGGACCTTCTCCTGTGCTTCGGCCAGGGCCGAAAGAAAGATGACCGCGCTCCCCGCCGTCTCGGGGTCGGCCTTCAGTCGGCGGCAGGTCTCGAAGCCGTCGATGCCCGGCATCAGCACGTCCAGCAGCACCAGCGAGGGTCGGGCGCGGCGGGCGACCTTGAGCGCGTCCTCGCCGCTGGTGGCGACCAGCAGGCGGTAGCCGCGGCCGTCCAGCGCCTGGCGCAGGAGCTCGAGGTTCGCCGGCTCGTCGTCGACGAGCAGCACGCGTGGGGCCGAGGCATCCGGGACGGCGGTCGACACACCCGGAGTATATTGGCGCCCGCGCCCGCCGCGGCGGGCCTTGAGCACGGAGGACGGAAAAAATGCAGCACACCGCCCGCCGCCGACCCGCCATCGCCACGGCGTTCGCCGTCGCCGCCGTCGTCCTGGCGACCCTCGCCGCGGTCTGGGCGGTGGACCGCCAGGAGCGCTCGGCGCTGGAGAACCGCCTCCGTTCGAACCTGCGCGCGATGGTGCAGACGCTCGATCTCTGGGCCAGCGACCAGCTCGCCGGCGTGAAAGCGGTGGCTGCCGACCCTCGGGTCCACGACGGGGTGGCCGCCCTCGTCGCCGGGGAGCGCGGCGAGGTCGAGGGCTGGGCGCGCACCGCCTCCGCCGTCCGGGGTTACACCGGCTACTTCGTCACCGATGCCGACTGGCGGGTCGTCGCTGCCGACGAGCCGGGACTCGTCGGGCACCCGGCGCACTTCGCTTCGGACCCGGCCTTCACCGGCCGGCTCCGGGCCGACGGCGCCGCCCTCACCCACCCACTGCCGTCGGTGACGCCCCGGCTCGACGCCAAGGGGATCCTGCGCTCCGGCGCGCCCACGCAGTTCGTCTGCGCCTGGGTGAGCCCGGCCGGGCGGCCCGGCGGCGCCCTCTGCTTCCGCCTCGACCCGCTGCGCACGTTCAACGCCGTCCTCGAACACGGCCAGACCGCCGCCACCGGCGAGGCGTACGCGATCGACCGGGAGGGGCGGTTCCTCTCGCCGAGCCGGTTCGAGGGGGACCTGGCCGACGCCGGCCTGCTCGAGCCGGGAGCCTCGTCGATCTTCGCCGTGCAGGCGCGCCGGCCCGAGGAGCGCCTTTCGCACGGCCGGGTGCGGCTGTCGGTGTCTCCGACCGCGCCGCTGACCGCGATGGCGCAGGCGGCGGTCTCCCGCGCGGAGCCGACCGTCCACCTCGATGGCTACACGGACTACCGCGGGGTCCCCGTGGTCGGCGCAGCGCAGTGGCTGCCGACGCTCGACGTCGGCCTGGTGGTCAAGCAGGACGCCGACGAGGCCCTGGCCGCCCAGCGGTACGCCCGACGCGCCATCGTCACCCTCGGCCTGGCCACGGTGGCGCTGATCGCCGCCACCGGGTTCGTGTTCGCCCGCTCGCGGCGGCAGGCCGAGGCCAGCGAGCGACGCCAGCGCTCCATCCTGGACAACACCTCGGCGGCGGTCGCGCTCAAGGATCGAGACGGCGTGTATCTGGTGGCCAACCAGGCGTGGCTGCGCGTGCTCCAGCGCCCGGAATCGCAGGTGCTCGGCCGCCGTGACGACGACGTGCTTCCCTTCGAGGCGGCGACCCGACGCAGGTCACTCGAGCGCCGGGTCCTGGAGGAGCGCCGCCCGCTGGAGGCGACCGAGGACTGGACCGTCGACGGCACGGTCCGGCACTTCCTGACCGTGGTGTTCCCCGTGCGCGGGGAGGAGGACGCCCTGGCCGGCGTCGGCGTGATCTCGACCGACGTCACCACCCAGGTGGAGAGCGAGCGCCGGCTGGAAGAGCTTTCGGGCAACCTCGAGCGGCTGGTCCAGGAGCGGACCGCCGAGCTGGCCGTCTCCGAGGAGCGGGGCCGGCTCATCCTGGGCGCCGTCACCGACGGCATCTTCGGCCTCGACAGCACCGGCGCCGTCACCTTCGTCAACCCCGCAGCCTGCCGGATCCTCGGCCTGACGCCGGAGACCACGATCGGGAAGAACTCGCACGACCTCTTCCACCACTCGCGTCCCGACGGCAGCCCGTACCCGCGCGAGCAGTGCCCGATGCGGGCCGCCTACCGCGAGGGAAAGGCCGGCTCCATCGACGACGAGGTGCTCTGGACCAGCGACCGGCGTCCGATCCCGGCGGAGTACGGGGCGACCCCGATCCTGAAGGACGGGCGGGTCATCGGCGCGGTGATCTCCTTCCGCGACATCACCCAGAGGAAGGCCGCCGAGGAGGCGCTGCGCCAGGCCAAGGAGCTGGCCGAGGAGGCCTCCCGCACCAAGGCGGACTTCCTGGCCAACATGAGCCACGAGATCCGCACCCCGATGAACGCCATCATCGGCATGGCCCACCTCGCGCTCAAGACGGCGCTCGACGCCAAGCAGCGCGACTACGTCTCCAAGATCCAGCGCGCCGGCCAGCACCTGCTGGGGGTGATCAACGACATCCTCGACTTCTCCAAGATCGAGTCGGGGCGGATGAGCGTCGAGGCGGCGGAATTCGAGCTGGAGCCGGTCATCGCCAGCGTCACCGACTTCATCGCCGAGAAGGCGACCGCCAAGGGACTCGAGCTGATCGTGGACGCCGACCCCAAGCTGCCGAACGACCTGGTGGGCGACCCGCTGCGGCTGGGCCAGGTGCTCATCAACTTCGCCTCGAACGCGGTGAAGTTCACGGAGAAGGGCTCGGTGGTGGTGCGGGCGAGGCTGGCGGCCGAGGACGACAAGGGACTGCTGCTCCGGTTCGAGGTGCAGGACACCGGCATCGGCCTCAGCGCCGAGCAGATCACCCGGCTCTTCCAGTCCTTCTCCCAGGCCGACACCTCCACCACCCGCAAGTACGGCGGCACCGGCCTCGGCCTCGCCATCAGCAAGAAGCTGGCGGAGCTGATGGGCGGCGAGGTCGGGGTGACCAGCGAACCGGGCAGGGGCAGCACGTTCTTCTTCACCGCCCGCCTGCGCCGGGGCGAGCACCGCTCGCGACGCCTCGAGCCGGCGGCGGACCTGCGCGGCCGGCGGGTGCTGGCGGTGGACGACAACCCGCTGGCGCTGCAGACGCTCGCCGAGATGCTGCGCAGCATGACCTTCCGCGTGGACGAGGCCGCCTCGGCCGCCGACGCCCTGGAGCGGGTCCAGGCCGCCGACAGCGCCGGCGATCCCTACGCGATCGCCTTCCTCGACTGGCGGATGCCGGGGATGGACGGGATCGAGGCGGCGCGCCGGATCGCCGCCATGCCGCTCTCGGCCCGGCCAAG
>DATKME010000049.1:0-7921 GCA_035542035.1 Vicinamibacteria bacterium
CGGCGGCGGCAGACCGAGATCCCACCGCCGACACCCGCGGCCTTTGACGCGCCGCTGCCCCCGCTGGAGCCCCCGGACGACGACCGCGAGTTCGCCCCCTGGCCCGTGTCGCAGCGACGTCACGGGCCGATGGCATCGTCGGCGTCCGCCGGGGGCGCACACCCATGGAGAGGGACAGCCGGGAATCCGCGGTACGGGAGCTGATCGCCAGGCGCGACGAGCTGACCAGCGTCGTCCAGCCGATCGTGTCGCTGCGTGGAGACCGCCAGCTCGGTTACGAAGCCCTGCTGCGCCTGCCCGGGCAGTCTCCGTTCACCTCTCCGGCCGACGCCTTCGACGCCGCCGCCGCCACGCCGCTGCTGGTCGACCTGGAGTTGGCCGCGCTCGAGACCCACCTCGGCGCCCTCGCCGGGTGGCTGCCGAGGGGCCTGTTGTTCGTCAACCTCTCGGCGCAGTCGCTGCTGCACCCGCGGCTGCAGGGCGACGAGCTGGTGAGGCGGCTGCGCACCGTCGGCCTCGAGCCCCAGCGCGTGGTGGTCGAGATCACCGAGCTGGTGCGGGTGCCCGACCCGGTGGTGTTCGCGGAGGCGGTGGCCCCGCTGCGCACCGCCGGGTTCCGCCTGGCGATCGACGATTTCGGCTGCGGCTTTTCGAACCTGCGCATCCTCGTGGAGCTCGGGCCCGACTACGTCAAAGTCGACCGCTCGCTGGTGGCGGGCGTGGCCGAGCACCCACGCAAGCGCGTGTTCCTGGAATCGCTCGCCGTGCTCGCCCCGCGCATCAACTGCGCCGTGATCGGCGAGGGCGTGGAGACCGCCGAGGACCTGGCCGAGCTGCGCGCCTGCGGGGTGCCGTTCGCGCAGGGCTTCGCCGTGGCGCCGCCGGCTCCGCTCGATCACTTCATCGGCCCCCTCGCCCCGCCCCTGGCCACGCCGGAACCGGCCTTCGACATCCGCGACGAGGAGCAGGCGGGTGCGCTGGCCGTGCCCCAGGAGGGCGTGGCGCCGGAGACCCCGGTGGGCCGCATCGTCGCCCTGTTCGACGCCCGACCCGAGCCGGTGGCGGTGCCGGTGCTGCGCGGCGGGCTGGCCACGGGCCTGGTGACGCGCCAGCTCCTGTTCTTCCACCTCGGCCACCGCTACGGCTTCTCGCTGTGGAACGACCGCCCGGTCGTGGCCTTCGTCTCGGCGAACGGCGGGGGGCCGGACCGGCTGCCGGCTTCGGCGAGCCTGGAGGAGGCCGCCGAGCTGGTGCGACGCCGCCCCGCCTCGCGCCGCTTCGACCCGCTGGTGGTCGAGACGCAGGAGGGCCGCTACCACGGCCTGCTGCCGGTCGACCTGCTGCTCACCGAGATGACGCGGCTCAAGGTCGAGTACGCCCTGCAATCCAACCCGCTGACCGGCCTTCCGGGCAGCCTGGTGCTGGCCCGCGCCGCCCAGGGCCGACTCGGCGCCGGGCGGCCGTTCACGCTGGGCTGGGTGGACGTCGACCACTTCAAGAGCTTCAACGACCGCTACGGGTTCACCCGCGGCGACGAGGTGCTGCTGTTGCTGGCCGGGCTGCTGCGTCAGCACTTCTCCGGCGACCCCCGCGCGCTGGTCGCCCACCCGGGCGGCGACGACTTCGCCTTCCTGGCCGCGAACGAGGACGCCGAGGAGCGGGCACGCCGGGTGGCGCAGGCCTTCAGCGTGCAGGTGGCCTCGCTCTACGACCCGGCGGACCGCGAGCGCGGCGGCATCGTCAGCGTCGACCGCCGGGGCGAGAGGCGCCGCTTCGGGCTGGTGGCGGTCTCGATCGGGCTGGTGGCCTGGAACGGCGAGCCACAGATCGACTACCGGCGGCTGGTCGAGATTGCAGCCGAGGTGAAGGCCAGCGCCAAGAGAATGGCGGGGCCGGCCGTCGTCCGCAACGCCCGGACGCTGCTGCCGCACCCGCTGTCGCGCGCCGTCGTCGTCGCGCCCGCGAGCGCGACCGCGTCTGCGCCGGCTCCCGATGACGCCGCTGCCGTCGCCATCCGCCGACTGTGAGGACTTCCGTGAAACACTCCACCGTGACGGTGTCGATCATCCTGGCCCTGGCCTGCCTGCGGCCGATCGCCGCGGCCGCCGACCGTTCCCCGCTCAGGGTCACCGCGGAAGGCCGGCTCAGCCCCTTCGACCTCGAGGTGCTGTCGACCTTCGCCAAGCTGCACGCGCGGCAGCTTCAGCCCGTGCCCCCCGGCGCCGACGCCGACGTCATCGCCGGGACCTTCTCCGACACCGTCGCCCGGCCAGCGTTCACCGTCACCCGAGAAGTCTTCCCCAGCCGCCTGGTCGCCCTCACCCGCACACCGCAGCCGCGGATCGCCGCCATCGAGGCGCTGCGCTGGTCCAGGGTCGGTGTCGTCCGCGGGTCGAGGGCGGCGGCCGCCGTCCACGACGCCAAGATCAGCGGCGCGGAGCTGGTGGAGTACCGCACCGCGCAGGCGGCAGCCGCCGCGCTGCGCTCGGCGGAGGTCGCCTCGCTGCTGCTCGAGCTGACGGACGCCCTCGCCGAGCAGCGGACCGACGCGCAGCTCCAGATGGGGGTGTCGCTGGGGACGCGGCGGAGCTGGGTCTACGCGGTCCCCAGCGCCCAGGGCTCGCTGGTGCGCGAGCTCGACGACTACCTGGCGAGCCTGCGGCGAACTCCGTCATGGGCGGCCATGATCGCGCGCCACTACGGTCCCCACGCGCTGGAGACGCTCTCCAGCGCGCACCTCGTCGACTGAGCTGCGGGTTCGGAGCGAGCGTGGTTATTCGACCGGTTTGCCGGTCGCGCGCAGCGCGTCCACCAGGCGATCGCGGTAACCCTCGGCCGCGTCGGGCGGTGTCGTCTCGAGCTGCCAGCGCAGGCGGTCCTCGGCGAACTTGAGGCTCACGTCGAACCCCTCGATCGACTCACCGAGCTCGAACCGGATGATGTGCTCCCACTGGGCTTTCTTGCGTTCCTCCGGCACCACGGGGGGGTGCCAGAGAACTCGGATCGGCATGAGGTCACCTCGACGCGGTTTCCAGCGACGGCAGCAACAGCCTAGACGAAGCGGTCCTCGCTTGTCCATTCGCCATCCGTTCTACCCGCCTCGGTGCGTCACAGGAAAGTAATCGACGGCATCGACGATGTTAAGGGACGCACGGATGAAGCTGGCGGCCATCGACCTCGGCACGAACTCGTTCCACGCGGTGATCGTCGAGGTGAAGCCTTCGGGACGCTTCGAGGTGATCGACCGCGAGAAGGACATGGTCCGCCTCGGCGATTCGTCGCTGGCCTCGGGGCGCCTCTCCGACCCCGCGTTCCGGCGCGGGCTGCGGGCTCTGCGCAAGTACCAGCGCATCGTCGCCAATCACCGGGTGGAGCGGACGCTGGCGGTCGCCACCTCCGCCATCCGCGAGGCGGCGAACGGGGCGGAGTTCCTGGAGCGCGTGGCGCGGGAGACCGGCTTCCGGCCGCGAGTCATCTCGGGCGAGGAGGAGGGCCGTCTGGTCTACCTGGCGGCCCTGCACAGCGTTCACCTCCCCGACCGCGCCCTGGTGGTCGACATCGGAGGCGGCAGCGTGGAGATGGTTCTCGGCTCCGGCAGCCGCGTCGAGCGTGTCGTCTCAGGCAAGGTCGGTTGCCTGCGCCTGACCCAGCGCTTCGTGCGATCGGACCCGCTCTCGCCCGCGGACGAGGCGCACCTGGTGGCCCAGGTGGCGGCGACGCTGGGAGAGGCGGCGGCCGACGTGCGCCGCCGGGGGTTCGACCGCCTGGTCGGGACCTCCGGCACCGTGCTGGCGGTCGGAGCGCTGGCTCTCGCCGAGATGGGGCGGCGACCGCGGGGCGCGCTGCACCACCAGGTCGTCTCGCGGGAGGCCGTGCACCGGGTCCGCCGTCGGTTGGTCGAAAGCGACCTGCGGGAGCGGCGCCATCTGCCAGGCCTCGACCCGGAGCGCGCCGACGTGGTGGTGGCCGGCGCGGTGGTGCTCGACGAGATCCTGGGGCACACCGGCGCCTCCGAGCTGCTCCTGTGCGAGTGGGCCCTGCGCGAGGGCGTGCTGCTCGACCACATCCACGGCCGCACGCACCCGCTGGTCCCCACCGAGCCGCGCCCCGACGTCCGCCGTCGCAGCGTGCAGCACCTGGGCGAGCGCTGCCAGTTCGACGACGTGCACGCGCGGCACGTCGCCAGCCTCAGCCTGCAGATGTTCGACGGCCTCGCCGGAGAGCACCGGCTGGGGCCGGAGGCGCGGGGCCTGCTGGAGGGCGCGGCCCTGCTCCACGACATCGGGCGCCACCTCTCCTACCCGCGTCACCACAAGCACAGCTACTACCTGGTGAAGAACGGAGGCCTGCGAGGCTTTTCCCCGGAGGAGATCGAGACGATCGCCCTGGTGGCCCGCTACCACCGCGGCAGCCGGCCCCGCCGGCGCCACCGCGGGTACCGCGAGCTGCCCGGGAAGGCGCGGCGCGCGGTGCGGCTGCTCTCGGCGCTGCTGCGCCTGGCCGAGGCGCTCGACCGCAGCCACCGGCAGGTGGTGGTGGCGGTGGAGGTGGTCGAGCGAGCGCGCCGCCTCTCGCTGCGCTGCCAGGTGCGCGGCGACGCCGAGCTGGAGAAGGAAGGAGCCCTGCGCCACCTCGGGCTTCTGGCCCTGGAGCTCGGCCGGCCGCTCGGCCTGACCGTGGCGGCGCTGGCAGCCGGCCGGGTGGCCTGAGCTATACTATTCGTTGATATAGCCAGGCCACCCTGCCGGCGCGGTCGGGCTATCGGTCCTCGTCGCCCCGGCCGGGATCCGCCGGCCCCAACAGCAGCCGGGCGATCTTGAAGAACACGTCGGTGTTGGTCTGCACCCCGACGAAGGAGCGCCAGGCATTGCCCCGGCTGTAGGCGGAGACCGGGATGTCGGCGGCGGTGTGGACGGCCTGGTCCTGGCCGGCCGCCTGGCCCCGGATGAAGAAGCCGAAGGCGCTTTCCGCGCGCAGGTACGGCTGGGCGGCGTAGCCCTCCCCGGCCAGCTCGGCCTTGATGTCGCCGCTCAGCAGCGAGTCGATGACCGGCAGCGGCTTGCCGAGCCAGCCCTCGTAACGGTCGGCGTTGGCGCCGAAGCCGACCAGGATCTTCTGGTCGACGTCGAAGCTGGCCGGATAGCCGTCGGGCTCGATCTGGTAGCGGGGGAAGCCGGCGGCGTCGTAGGTGCCGACCACCTTCTGCCGCCCCGGCTGCGTCGCCGGGTCGGTGACCCCGTTGTCGGGCGCCAGCGCCTGCAGGCCGGCGATGCCGCCGGTGAGGGCGCCGATCAGGCTGAAGCCGGAGCACTCGTGGTCCGCCAGCACCAGCACCAGGGTGCCCGGGTTGTGCCGTGCGAACTCGCCAGCGACTCCCACCGCGTTGTCGAACTCGATCGTCTCGCCGATGACGCGGTCGGGATCCATGAGGTGCGACTGCTTGTCGATGTGCGCGCCCTCCACCATCAGCACGAAACCCCCGCGCCGGCGGGCGAGCACGCTCAGCGCCGCCTGTGTCATCTCGTCGAGCATGGGCTGGTCCGGGGCGTGGTAGTCGTCCACCACGCCGTGGATCGTAGGCGAGCGGCGCTTGGCGACCTTGTCGAGGGCGACGTTCATGTTGCCGTAGCCGAACAGGCCCAGGAGCCGCGGCGGGGTCGCGCTGGCCAGGGCCGCCTGCAGGCTCGAGGCGGAGTCCGCGTAGGAGAACCCGGCGGCCTGGAACTCGGAGATGAGGTCGCGCGAGGGGTCGATCGTCCCCGCGGCGGCGCCCCAGCGCTGCTGCAGGTCCACCGGCAGGACCGCGTAGTCGTTGCCGGTGCCCCGGCTCGAGCCGAAGGTGCCCTGCGGCAGGAACCAGCGGCGGCCGCCGCCCATCAGCACGGCGAGGCCGCTGCGCTCGCGATCGTCGAAGTACTGGTCGACGATCCCCTGGCCCGCGTTGCGGTTCCCGGTGTGCACCGCGTTTGCGGCCGGGGTCGCGTCCTCGACGTCCGCGGTGGTGACGATGCCGAGCGCGCTGCCGCGGGTGCGGTGCAGGTACTCGGAAAGATACTCGACCCGCGGGTAGTAGAAGGGGTTCGTCATGCTCGCGGGGAAGACACCCTCCTGGCCGTTCTGCGCGTGGCTTCCGGTCACGTAGCAGGCCATGCCCGGCGCCGAGTCGGTGATGATGCTGTTGAGCGAGTGGGTGGTCACCAGCCCGGTGCCCGGGAACTCGTCCATGGCCAGCCAGCCGTTGGGCTGTCCGGCGGTGACGCCGTACTTGACCAGCCTGGCGGCGGTGCGGTGGGCGACGCCCATGCCGTCGCCCAGCATGATGATGACGTTGCGGATCTCGCCACCGTCGCCGACGCGGATCACCTCGACGTCAGCGCTGGCGGAAGCGGTGCCGGTGGCGTCGGTGAAGGTCGCGCTGACGGTGTGGTGTCCGGGCCTGCTCAGCGAGAAGCCGCGGCGGTTGAAGCCGCCCCAGCCAGCCGAGGTCGCGCCGTCGGTCGCCAGCGTGTTCTGCGCACCCGAGGTGAACGGCAGCGCCACGCCGTCCACGGCCAGGGTGGCCGAGAAGGGCCCCGTGCCCTGACCCTCCACCCGCAGGTCGAAGCGCTGCCCGACCAGGAAGCGGGCGCCGGAAGGCGGGATCAGGCGGATGGTGGGCGCTGCCTGCGCGGAGGTTGCGACCAGGGCCAGGGCCGCCAGCAGGAACCGCAGCCGACACGAAACCGGGACACAGATCTTCATCGCATTCACCTCGTCTTCTCCTCGGTTCACGAAACGGAAACGAGAACGACCTATGGCGTGGTCGAGGACGGCGCGGGGCCGTCCAGCAGCACACGGAGGCTGGAGACGCGGCCGTCCTCGTGGGTGACCGGCCCGAGCTCCAGCACGCCCGTCACCTCCAGCGGCCGCGCGATGTGCTGCAGCGGCTTGCCGGCGGCGGACTTCACCACCACGAACACGGCGTCGGGCGGCAGGTCGGCGGTGCCGCCGCCCGCCTCGGTGGCGGTGACCGGTGCCGCGCACAGGTAGAAGCCGCCGGTCGGCGGCGACTCCATCTCCGCCATGAAGCCGACGAGCTTCACCCGCTTGCCGGCCAGGCTCAGCAGCCGGGCGGACGGCCGCAGCTCGCGCGGCGAGGGCTCGAAGAACTCGCGGAAGGAGAGCGGCACCGGCGGGGGCACCGCCGCCGCTTCCGAGGCCAGCAGCAGGCCCACCAGCAGCAACGCAGTCACGCGGACACCTCCTCGTCGAACGGCACCGGTTGGACGGACGACGGCACGGCACGCGAGCAGGGTGGAGCAGCGTGCGGCGAGAGGGAACTTAGATCGGGGCTGGGGCGATCCTGTGATCGCGGCAAGGCGCCGCTGCGGCTGCGATCGACGTCGGCTTCGACCTCCCGGCGTCCGGCTCCAGCGGGCGACACCCCGGCCGGGCTCGCGGACGACCAGGGGCCCGCGCCGCCGGTGACCGGCGCGTCTCGCGGGCCCGTGCCTCGGCACGGGCCCGCGATCGTCCGAGGCTGACGAAAAGGCTACGAGCCGGACCGCTGCAGCGCCTGTCCGGCCGCGGGCGCGTGCAGGGCGAGCTGCCGTTCGGCCCGGATCTCCGTGCGGGAGGTCGGTAGCACCGCTCCCGTGTCCTCCGGCACCTCGACCGCACGCAGGAACTCCCGCGTGCCGACCTTGTCGAACACCAGCACCGGCTGGGTGCCGCGGCCCTCCGCGTCGGCCGGCTGGGTCATCACCAGCGCCGGGTGGCGGCCGGCGGAAGTGCGAATGAACAGGACCTGCTGCTGAAGCGTGCTGAGCGGGCTGATGAGGTAGTCGCCGGCGGGAAACGTCTGGCGGCCCAGGCTGAAGGCGAACGGGACGTGGGCGGTCAGGACGTCGGGCAGGGCGAGCGCGGGGCTCGAGGCGAGCGC
>DATKME010000050.1:0-53629 GCA_035542035.1 Vicinamibacteria bacterium
TGGAGTTCAGGACGCTCGGCGCGTTGCCGCCCATGTCGAACACGATGTTGCCCATCGGGCGGTCGTAGAGGATCGCGGCGCCGCCGCGGAGGATGGTGGAGCCGTTCCCGGAGAGGTCGTAGACGACGCCGATGCGGGGCGAGACCTTGAACGCGTTCCCGCTCTGCAGGGTGTCGGTGATCCCCTGACCGGCCTGGAAGGCGCCGTTGAAGCGGTTCGACTCAGGCGTGAGCCGGCCGATGAAGCGCGCGTCGACCGTCTGACCCGTGGCGGGATCGATCCCGACCTTGACGCCGTTGACGATGGCCGGGGCGTAGAGCGCGGTCTCGCCCGGGACGTACTTGTCCGGCAGGAAGTTCGAGGTCTGCTTCGAGGTGTCCCACTGCGGGGTCATCCAGTAGAAGCGCACGCCGTAGTCGAGCGTGAGCTTGCGGCTCGCCTTCCAGTTGTCCTGGGCGTACCACTCGACGTTCTTGTACTGCCAGACCGGCTCCTGGTACTTGTTGACCTGGGTGTAGGTGTTGAAAACGCCGGTCGCCGCGTTCGCGTAGCTGAGGCTCGTGTCGTACGGGTTGTTCGGGTCGCCGGCGAAGTTCACCTGCGCGTTCCAGCTGTAGAAGATGGTCTGGGGCTTGTAGCTGCTCTGGTAGTAGATGCCGAACTTGGAGGAGTGCTGCCCCCAGACCTTGGTCAGGTTCGCGACCACGTCCCAGGTGGTGTTCTCGTTGCTGAACGGGCCGTTGTTCGTCTGGTACTCCGCCTGACCGCCGATGTTCGTGCCGCCGAACTGGAAGAACGGGACGTAGTCCTTCTGGACCGCGTTCGGGTAGAGGTAGGGGAAGTTCGTCAGCCCCGAGTTCGCCCGGAACAACTGCTGGGCCTGCATCTGGTAGTTGAGCGAGTTGTGCGCGGTGCCGACGCTCACTTCCAGCGAGGTCGAGGTGTTGAGGATGCCGTTGGCCGACACCATGTAGTTGTAGCTGGGGTTCAGGAAGAGCACGGGCATCGGGACCTGGTAGCTGCCGTTGCCGGCCCAGGGGGTGCCGTAGGCCTGGGTGACGTCACCGTTCGTGTGCATGTAGCGGCCGGTGAAGCGCCACTTGTCGCTGGCCTGGAAGTCGAGGCGGATCAGGTCGTCGCGCGGCGACGTGCTGTCCGAGGCCTGGCTGGTGTAGTTGATGCCGCCGCCCGAGGTGTAGTTCGGCATGGGGAAGAGGTTCAGCGCCGCGAGGCCCGGCGCGTACAGCCGGGACGGGTCGATCCTTCCGAGCACGCCCTGATACGCGAAGCAGCCGGCCGTGTTGCCGGGTCCGCAGGGCAGGCCCTTCGTGTAGTCGCGGATGTAGGGGTAGGGGTTGCCGCTGCCGTCGACGCTCTGGGAGAAGTCGCCTGCCCGCTCGAGGGCCGTGGGGACGCGCGCCGTGTGCTGCGACGGCGGGTTGGTCCGCTTCTCGTACTCCTCGCTCCAGAAGAAGAACAGCTTCTTCTTGTCCGTGTTGAAGTGGCCCGGGATGTAGATGGGGCCGCCGATGGTGAAGCCGTAGTCGTCGCGCTTCGAGTCCGGCGGCTGGATCACCGAGCCGTTGCCGACGGGCGCCGGCGCCCCGGCCCGCAGGTTGGTCCAGGTGTTGGCGTTCCAGTTCGAACGGCGGCCGAACCAGTAGCCGGACCCGTGGAACTCCTGGGTGCCGCTCTTGGTGACCATCTGGACCTGGCCACCGACCGCGCGTCCGTACTCCGCCTGGTACGAGTTCGTCAGGATCTTGAACTCGCCGATGGCCTCGGTGTTGGTGGTGACCATGTTGCCGCCGTTGTTGCCGGTGTCGATGTTGGCCACGCCGTCGATGGTCACGTTGTTGGAGGTGTACCGCTGGCCGTTCACGGTAAAGGTTTCCGCGTCCCCCCGTTCGATGCCGGCGTTGGCGTCGTTGCTGACGACACCGGGGACCAGCAGCGCGTAGTTGAACAACTGGCGCCCGTTGGAGGCGATGTTCTTGATCGCCTCGCTCTCCAGCGAGTACGAGCGCTCGCCGCTCTCAGCCTGCAGCTCGCTGACGCGGCTGTCGACGCTGACCGACTCGGTCAGGGCGCCGACCTCCAGGGTGAGCGTGCCGGCCGAGAGGCGGTCGTTCGCGTTGACCACCACGTTGGTCCGTTCCAGGGTCTTGAAGCCCTGCAGGGTGACCTTCAGGGAGTAGGTGTCCGGCCGCACGATCGGGAACACGAAGCGGCCTTCCTTGTCCGTCGTCGCGGTGAACGAGTTGCCCTGAGTGCGGCTGGTCAGGGTGACGGTTGCGCCCGGCAGCATGCCTCCCTGCGAGTCGGCGACGGAGCCGCTCACGAAGGCGCTGCTGGTCTGGGCTGCGGCTGGCGTTGTCGCCCCGAAGCACAGGGCGGCAGCGACCGCGATCCCCAGGGCACAACGAGCAAGACGAGTCAGACTCATGAACCCTCTCTTTCCCCGCGGTGCCGGATGCTGCACCCGGGAAATATCGTCACGAATGGAGACGAATCTATAATCGGAGGGGTGCTGGAAAGTCAAGAAAGTTATAGATGGGTCAAAACCCAAGAACAAATTCCCCTCATGGGTTCGATTACGGCAGTATTTGGCTCAGAGTGCATCAGAACCGCTCACGTCGTCGCATGCCCCCGGCGCGAGCGGGGGGGTCGCTGACCAGCGCGTGATCCACTCCCAGCCGCCCCCCGTCCAGGCGGCGGAGAGCGCCGCCGGCCGCCAGGAGTCGCTGCCGTGAGCCGCGCTCGCGACACGCTGCGGCGCATCGACCCCTCCGCGTTCCGCATCGCCCGGCGCGGGACCCCGCGCGAGATCAACCGGCAGATCGCCCTCAACCTGATCCGCGCCCGCCAGCCGGTCTCGCGCGCGGAGCTCGCGCGCCTGATGGGCGTGCGCCGGGGCGTGGTCAGCCGGCTGGTCGACGAGCTGCTCGAGGCCTGCCTGGTGTTCGAGGGCGAGAAGGGCGAGAGCCGCCGCGGCCGCAAGCCGATGCACCTGCACATCGAGACCCGCCGCCGCTGCGTGGTGGCGGTGGACGTCAACTCCGGCCAGACGGCCCTGGTCGTCACCGACCTCCTGGCCCACCCGCTGCTGGAGGTCTCCCAGTTCGCCACGCCCCGCGTCCCCCAGATGCTGGTCGAGGAGGTCGCCCGCGCGGTCGAGCGACTGCTGGCCGGCCCGCCCGAGGTGGGAGACTGCGTGGGCGTCGGCGTGGCCGTCTCGGGCGTCGTGGACACGGCCGGCTGCGTGCGCTACTCGCCGACGCTCGGGTTCCACGACGTGGAGCTGCAGCAGATGCTGCACGAGGCGATCCGGCTGCCGGTGGTGGTCGAGAACTCGACCAAGGCCTGCGTGCTGGGGCAGGTGTGGGCGACGCGGGGCGACGCCCCGGTGGAAGGGCCGGTGGCGTTCGTGAACGTCTCCGACGGTGTCGGGGTCGGCGTCGCGGTGGACGGCAAGCTGCTGCGCGGCGCCCACAACGTCGCCGGCGAGCTCGGCCACGTCCCCCTCAACCTCTACGGCCCGCGCTGCTCCTGCGGCCTCCGCGGGTGCTGGGAGGCCTACGTGTCCAAGCGCGCGGTGGTCGCCCGCTACCGCGGCACCGACCCCTCCTGGCCGGCGTCGGCCGACAGCTCTTCGGTGACCATCGAGCACATCATGGAACGGGCCCGCGCCGGCGAGACGCGGGCCGTCGAGACCCTGCGCGAGACCGGCCACTTCCTCAGCTGCGGCCTGGCGACCATCATCAAGGTCGTCGACCCGCAGCGCATCTACGTCGGCGGCGAGATCACCGAGGTCTGGGACCTGATCGCGCACATGGTCCGCGAGGGGTTGAGCGAGGACAACGTGGTCCGCCAGGCGGGCGAGCCGGAGATCCTCACCGTGGCGCTCGGAGAGTACCCGCGCCTCCGCGGCGCGGCGGCGCTCATCGGCACCCCTGCCTTCGCCGCGGCCGTCGTATCCTGATCCGTGGCCCAGCGCCCGGCCGTCCCCACCCCCCTCGCCCTGGCCCTCCTGGCCCTGCTCCCGGCGGCAAGCGGAGCCGGCGCGGCGCAGGCGCCCCCCGCACAGGCGAGGCCGGCAGCGAGCGCGGACGCGCCGGAGACCGCGACGCTGCCGCCGGTGAAGGTCGAGGTGGTCCGGCTCGACGTGGTGGTGACCGAAAAGCGAGGGCGGCCACGGACGGACCTCAAGCGCGAGGACTTCACCGTCCTCGAGAACGGGCGGCCGCAGCCGATCGTCCAGTTCCACGCCTTCGCGCGCCTGGCCGCCGAGGCGGAGCCGCGGCCGGGCGGCGAGTTACCCGACTCGGAACAGGCCGAGGCGGAGTACCTGCTGCCCGCCCGCTACCTGGTGCTGGCGATCGACGACGTGCACATGGAAGCGGACAGCCTCGCCCGGATCCGCAGGGCCCTGACCCGTTTCCTGGAGGAGGACCTGCAGCCCGAGGACCAGGTGGCGCTGGTGACGACCAGCGGCAGCTCGGCGTTGTCGCAGGAGTTCACCGCCGACCGCGCCGTCCTGCTGCAGACGCTCTCGCGGCTCTCGGCGCAGGGACGCCACGCGGAGTGGAACAGCGTCCCCTACATCACCGACTACCAGGCCGAGCTGATCGAGGGCGGCGACCCGTCGGCGCTCGACGCGGCCATCCAGGAGATCCTGGTGGCGACGCCCATCCAGGACGTGGGCAATGCCGAGCGGTTGGCACGCCAGAAGGCGCGGGCCGTCTTCAGCGAGTCCGTCTACAACGCCCGGCTGACGCTCACGGCCCTGGAGCGGCTGTGCCGGGGCCTCTCCGGCCTCAGCGGCCGCAAGAGCCTCTTCCTCGTCTCCGACGGTTTCGTCACCGGCGCGACCGGCGGCAGCGGAGCGTCCTTCGACGTGCGCCGGATCGCTGACGCGGCCACCCGCGCCGGCGTCGCCGTCTACTCCCTCGACACCCGCGGCCTCGCCGCCTCGCCGCCGGTGGCGGCCGCCTCGAGCCTCACCCGGGTGGTGCCGGGCACCGTGGGGGTGGTGGAGGGGATGCGGCGGCGGAGCGAGCAGGCGGAGCGTGACGCCATGCACGCGCTGGCCGCGGACACCGGCGGGTTCCTGGTCGAGGACTCGAACGACCTGCGGGCCGGGCTGCGCGAGATCCTCAAGGACACGGAGACCTACTACCTCCTCGCCTACGAGTCCACCAACCCGCGGCGCGACGGCGCCTTCCGCCGGGTCGAGGTCCGGCTGCCCGGCCGGCGGGACCTCAAGGTGCGGACCCGCTCGGGCTACTTCGCGCCCGACGACAGACGCCTGAGGGCGCCCGTGACGGAGGCGGGCGCGCGCCGCCAGGAGCAGCGAGAGTCCGAGATCGGCGCCGCGCTCGGCGCGCTGGCGCCGCTCAACGGCATCCCGGTCCGGCTGTCGGCGGACTTCGTCAGCCTCGACGGGGCCACCTGCCAGCTGGTGGTGAGCGGCAGCGTGGGCGTCTCGGCCCTGTCGTTCGCCGTCCGCGGCGACCGACGCCACGCCGCGGTGGAGACCGCCGGCCTCGTCTTCGACGAGGCCGGCCAGGTCGCCGCCACCCTGCCCGCCAGTCGCACGGCGATGGACCTCACGGAGGCGGAGTACGCCGAGCTCGTGCGGCGCGGGCTCTCCTACCAGCGCATGGTCGCCCTGAAGCCCGGCCGCTACCAGGTGCGGCTGGCGGTGCGCGAGGACGCCACCGGGCTCCTGGGCAGCGCCTGGCGGCGACTCGAGCTGCCGGACCTGACCCTGGGACGGCTCGCGGCCAGCAGCCTGTTCCTGATGAGGGACGAGCGGCCGGCCGGAGTGGCGCCCGGCGCCGACGCGGCCCCGGCCCTGCGCAGCGTCCAGGGCCTGCCGCGCTTCGGCCGCGCCGACAGCCTGTACGTCCAGTTGCAGGCGTACAACGTCCGCCAGGACGCCGACGCCAGGGCCGACCTGCTGGTACAGGCAGCCGTGCTGCGCAAGGGCGTGGTGCTGGCGACTGCCGCGCCGGAGGTGATGGAAGGGAGCGCCGCCTCGCCCCCGGTCCACGTCTCCCGCATCGCGCTGCAGCCGTTCGAGCCGGGAGACTACGAGCTGCGCGTCACCCTCACCGACCGCAGGGCGAACGCCAGCGTGGCCCGCGTGGCGCCGTTCACCGTGGAGTAGCGGCCGCGGGCCGCATGGTCACGATGACGCGCCGATAGGAGGTGAGGCTGGGCGTGCCGTCGTCCTCGACCACGAGGATGACGTGGGCGATCCCGGGCGCCTTCGCCAGCAGGGTCGCGCGCGGGCCGGTGGCGTTCTCGACCACGAGCCGCGGTTCGGGCTGCTGTCGCAGGCGGACGGGCTGGGCGGGGATGCCGGTGCCGGCCTCCGGATAGAAGAACCAGCGGTAGCGGAGGGCCTGGCCGTCGGGGTCGGCGGTGCCGGCGGCGTCCAGCGTGAGCGAGCCGCCGACCGGTAGCTCGAGGAGGAGCGGCCCCCGGCCGGCGTCGCCGTTGACGACGACGGTCGGGTTGTGGTTCGCCTGCGCCGGCTCCTTGATCGTCCAGTCCAGCCGGGCGGCGAAGTCGTGCTGGAACGCCGTCCGCCAGCGCCAGATGGTGGCCTGGTCCGAGGTGTAGGAGCGGCCGTCGTCGCCGGCGACCGTGTCCCGCGAGCTGTCGTTCCCGGGGTACGAGTCGCCCCCCTGCGTCCAGAAGGGCCGCGTCTCGCCTCTGGGCCGGCGCCACACGTAGCGTCCGCCCCAGCCCCCGTAGGCGGGGCTCATGGCGCTGGCGAGGCCGTTGTCGATCAGCCCGAGGAAGGACGGGGTGTCGCCCTCGTGGATGCAGCAGGGGTGCGGGTAGAGCCGGCCGAGCGGCCCCTTCGCGCGGATGTTGGCGTTCACCCACTCGTCGCTGAAGGTGGTGAAGTCCGCGCCGGGACAGTTGCGGTAGTAACGGTCACCGCTGATGCCGGTCCAGGTGGCGAAGTAGTACTCCTCGCCGTCCTGGGTGGAGGGCGAGGCGAGGTAGCGCAGCGCCGGGAACTCGCGGCGCAGCCAGGGGCCGGCGTCGTCCTGGTCCGAGATGGCGTAGACCCGCAGCGTCGCCACGATCGCCTCCAGCCGGGCGGGCGGGTACGCTGCCCGTGCCTGGCTGAGGGCCTGGGCCAGGGTGTTGGTGCCGCCCCAGGCCAGGACCCAGAGCGGCCGCGGGTCGGGCACCTCCGCCGCCCGCAGGATCAGCTCGGCTCCGGGCGACGACTTCCCTTCGCCCACCGCGGCCATGCCGTAGGCGGGCTGTCCCGCGACCACCACCGCTCGCAGCGCCGCCGCGGTCGGGAACCCGGCCGCGTGCTTCAGCAGGTTCGGCTGGACCTTCTCGTACGCGTCGAGCACCGTGCGGATCACGTCGGGACGGACGGCGCTCTTCATCCAGGTCGAGGTGGTGGCGACCAGCCCCTCGACGTCGAACCCGTTCGAGTAGAGCAGGAACCGCACCAGCGACATCTGGTCGTCGGGCTCGTTGGCGATGTCGGTCATCACCACCACGCGCGGGCGGGCGACGTAGGGGTCGACGAACGCGCCGCCAGACAGGTCGGCGCCGGCCGCCAGGGCACCGGCTGGAAACGCGCCGGCGATCGACAGGCCCACCGCCGTGCCGAGGATCGCGAACGCGAGACCCCTCGATCTCATGGCTGCCCTCCCCCGGGTCGTCGTGTGCGCACGGCATACAGCGCGTCGCGGGCCGGCAGGAACAGCGTCCGCCGGTCCGGACCGCCGAAGATCACCTGCGTGGGCCGGGCGGGCGGGTGGATCGTCTCGAGGAGCGTCCCCGAGCGGTCGTAGACGTAGACCTCGCCGGCCGCGAGGTAGACGTTCCCGTCCACGTCCGCGGCGACGCCCTCGCCCCCCTGGTCGACGAACAGCCGAGCGTCCGAGAGGCTGCCGTCCTCTCCCACCTGCGCCGACCAGGTGGCCACGTCCGCCTCGCCGGTCAGGTACACGCGATCGCCGGGGCGCGCCCGCTGCAGGCCGAAGGCGCGCAGAAGGTCGGCGTCCTTGACGCCCCAGCTGGTGGCGCCCTCGACGAAGCCCCGGGTGGCCGACACGTAGCACGATCCGTCCGGCGAGAGGTAGTGGTGCGGGCGGGCCTGGAGCGCGCCGTCCGGCGTCCGGCGCAGCCGCCAGTCGCCCACCGGCAGGATCGCGGCGAGACCCGGGCGTCGCGCCGCCGCCTGCGGCGCCAGCACGGTCGGCTCGACGTCGGAGGCGCCCGGCTTCAGGGCATAGACCGTGCCGTCGCCCGCGTACGAGACGACCAGCAGGTTGCCGGCCTGGTCGAAGGCGAGGTTCACCGGCTGGAGCGGCGCGTCGGCCACCGTCGACAGCCGGCGCTCGGCGACCGACCAGCGGTGGATGCGCTGCCAGCGGGCGTCGACGAAGTAGAAGTCGCCGTCGGCAGCAACGGCGCCGCCCGAGATGTCGTCGAACCCGCCCGCGAGCCGCTGCACGGTTGCTCCGGTCTCCAGCATGCGGGACGGCGCCGTCTAGACCGCCGCCCCGCGGCCCGACACCTCGAGCCAGGCGAGCTCCCGCTGGCGCAGCCCGACCCCGTGGTCCCGGTCGAACACGGTGGTGTCGAAAGCGACCTTGCTGTTGGAGTACGAGTGCAGGTTGCGGAAGCGGATGTCCTGCGAGCCCGACAGCGTCACCGCCCAGGGGGACGGCTGGCGGCTGCTGATGACGCGGTACACGTGGAAGTTCGACACCGTGACGTGGCTCGAGTCCCGGATCTCGAGGGGCAGGGCGAAGCCGCTCTCGCCGCGCTCCTCCTCGGTCTGCAGCGCGTGCAGCTCCCAGTTCGAGACACCGCGCAGCTGCACCTCGTGGCGGACGTGGTGCTCGCTCGAGAGCTGGTAGACGCGACCGCTCGTGCGCGTGTTCGAGATCAGCAGGCCGGCCTGGGCGAAGGTGCTCGGCGTCCACAGGTCGAAGAAGGTCCCGCCCCCTCCGTCCGTGACCCACAGGCTGGGGTACTGGCTGTCCCATCTCCGGTTCAGGTCGGGGTCGGCGGAGTGGTCGTTGTTGTAGGGGTTCTCGCGTCGGCCGTCCCTCCCCGCCGTGCCGTGGCCGCCGAGGAAGCGGACGTCGTTCATCATCGAGCGCTCGCCGGCCATCCAGCGGGCGGCGACGGCCCGCGGGTTGATGCCGTTCGTGTAGAGGCCGACGCCGATGACGATGGTCGCGCCGCCCTTCGGGGCCTCGAGCAGCGGCTTGGCCGGGCCGATTCCCTGGAACGCCGGAGCCCGGTCGGGCACGACCAGCTGGGTGGCGTCGGGGTGGAGGCCGACCAGCACGCTGTCCGGCCGCAGCACCAGCGTGTCGGTGACGACGTAGTGCCCCATCGGCAGGTACACCGCGCGGTGGCCCTCGATCGCGCGGCGCAGGGCGGCGGTGTCGTCGGTCGTCCCGTCGCCGCGGGCGCCGAGCGCCCGCGCGTTCGCCCAGGTCTCCGCCGGCGGAAGCGGGGGGAGGTCGGAGGGGACCGGCGGCGGCAGCGCGGCGACGGCCGAGGCAGCGAACACCGTCTTCGTCTCCCCGGCGGCGCCGAGGTCCTCATAGCGCAGCCCGTGGGAGAACGCCTTCACCACGTACGCCGCCCCGGGCGCAGCCACCGTCCTGCCGCTCTCCCGGAAGAGGACGAACGTCGGCACCCGGCGGCAGGCGACGTTCTCCAGGTTGACCTGGGTGCGCGGGCTCCTCTCCAGGCTGACGATCACCGCGGGCCCCGAGACGTTCTCCAGGCGGGCATCCTTGACGAACAGGTCGTCCGGGTGGCCCGCCTCGATCTCGATGGCGGTGGGCACGTCGCGGAACTGCGGGCGGACGAGCGTCAGGCCGGCCGCCTGCTCGCGGATCGCCGCCCGGCGCTGGCCCTCGAAGCGGGCGTCGACCAGCGTGTACTGCCATCCGGGCGAGGGCGTGCCGGTCCAGATGCCGTACTCGCCGCCGACGAAGCGGACGTCCTCGGCCACGTTGCCGCCCTCGCGGACGCCGGCCAGTCCCGAGCCGATCCGGAACTCGACGTGCGAGGTGAAGCAGTGCTGGGCGTAGCGAGCGCGCACGCCGACCGCGCCCGGGTTGCCGGCGCCGACCTCCAGATCGACGTTGCTGAGCGCGGAGTAGAAGGTGCCGGGGTTCGCGTCGGGGGGAGCGCTGCCGTCCCTGGGACGCCGGCCGGCGAAGAAGACGAGGTAGCGAGGGCTCTGCGGGTCCTGGTAGCCCGGCGTGCGGTCGCCGAGGACCAGCGCGGGGCGTCGCGCGCCGTAGCCGATGACGCGGATGCCGGGCCACACGTAGAGCGTGGCCGCCAGGCGGTACCGGCCCCGTGGCAGGAGGACGACGCCCTCGCCGCTCGCCTCCTGGACGGCGTCGATCGCCTGCTGCAGCGCCGCCGTGTCGTCGGCGACCCCGTCGCCGCGGGCGCCGAAGCGCGCGGGCGTCACCTCGACGGCCAGGGGGTCGTCGGGCCGCACCGTGTAGTAGGAGACGGGGGCGGCAGGCGCGGGGCGCCCCGCGTCCGGACCGGCGGCGGCGAGGCAGGCGAGCGCCAGCGTCGCGACCACGGCCTCGGTGCGCATGGATCCTCCCGCGGTCAGCGTCCGCCGGAGCCGGAGGCGGCCGTGGCCGTCTCGTACGACGCCAGACGCGCCTCCAGGTCGCGGACCAGTCGGGGGTCGTTGGCCTGGGTGGCCACGTCGACGGCCCGGCGGGTCGCGGCGACGGCGTCGCCCAGCCGCCCGGCCTGCGCGTACAGCCGGCCGAGCAGGTCCAGCACCAGCGGGTTCTGCCCCTTCGACAGCGCCACCGCCTGCTCCGCGTGCGGGATCGCCTCCGCCGGCCGCCCCGCCAGCGAGAGCGCGAGGCACAGGTTGGTGCGCAGGCTGCCGTTCTGCGGGCTCAGCTCCACCGCCTTCTGCAGGTGGGGGATGGCCTGGGCCAGCCGCCCTTCGTGCGCGAGCACGCCGCCCAGGCCTGCGTGGGCCTCCGGGAAGTCCGGCTTCAGCGAGAGCGCCCTCTCGAACTCCCCGATCGCCGCGGCCGGCTTCCCCTGCTGCACCAGGGCCGAGGCGAGGTTGTTGTGCGCGTCGGGGTAGTCCGGGCTCAGCGCGGTCGCCCTGCGGTACTCGGCCGTGGCCTCCGCCAGCCGCCCCGTGGCCGCCAGGGCCGACCCGTAGCTGTTGTGGACCGTCGCGTCGTCGGGGTCCGTGGCCAGCGCCTGCTGGAACAGCGGGATGGCGTCCTTGTGCCGTCCCTGGTTCATGGCGTCCGAGGCGTCGTCGATGAGCCGGTAGTACTCGACCACCGGGGTGTCGATCCTCTGCAGGCCGTCCGGCGGGATGTTGACGAACTCCGGGATGTTCACGGCGCGGTTCGCCGCGGTGGAGTTCTCGATCATCACGGCCGGCGTGTCGTTCCCCTGCTCGTCGAGGTGGGTCAGGAACATCTGCGTGTACGGGGAACGGCTCTTCGAGGAGAAGACCAGCCAGCGGCCGCTCGGCGAGAAGCTGTGCCACGAGTTCATGAGCGGCGTGTTGCAGCGCATCCGCCGGGCGACGCCGCCTCCTGCGGGCACGATGTAGAGCTGCCCGTCGGGCCGCATCAGCTGCCCGTTGCGCGCCTGCACGAAGACGATGAAGCGCCCGTCCGGCGAGACCTTCGGGAAGCTGTTGCTCATCCCGTTGGCGGAGGCCCCGGCGATCGGCTCGGCCCTTCCCCCGCGCCCGTCGTTGAACGGGATGCGGTAGAGGTCGTAGCGGATCTGTGTCTCCCGGGGGTCGTTGGCGCGCTCGGCGAGCTGGGTGCCGCCCGGGTAGGCGTCCCTCGCCTCGGCGCGCGCGAAGACGATGTAGCTGCCGTCCGGGCTCCAGACCGCGTTGGTGTGGACGAACCGGGGGTCGTCGGCGCCCGGCAGCGGCTGCAGCACGCCTGCCTTCTTGCTGTACCAGGCGAGGATGCCGCGGGTCGGGTAGAAGACCTGCAGGAAGCGGTAGTCGGTGAAGTTCGCGATGTAGTAGTTCGAGTAGAGGTCCTCGGGCGCCTGCCTCCGCTGGAAGTCGGTCTGGCCCCGGCCCGGGTCGTTGATGGTGGTGACGACGCGCTCGCCGTTCGGCGAGACCTGGGACATGAAGGCGACCCGCAGCTTGCCGCCCAGCTTGCCACGGTACGTGCTCCAGGCGATGACGTTCTCGCTGCGGATGGCCGCCTGGGGGCGGATCGGGAACAGGGCGTACAGGCCCTTGTCGTTGCGGGGGCCGTCCAGGTCCATGCCCATGGTGCTGCCGTCGAGCGAGACGGAGTGGCAGTTGGCGCACGAGTGCAGGCCGGTCATCATCACCCGGCTGCTCGTCTCGGCCACGTTGCGCAGCCTCCAGGCGATCAAGGGGACGGACTTCTGGTCGAGCGGCTTGATCACGCCTTTCTCGCCCTTGGAGGGCATCAGCGGCACGTCGCGGTAGAAGATCGGCGCGCCGACGGGATCGGTCGAGGTCTGCACCGCCACCTGGCCCCGCGACAGCGCCCGGCGCGAGAGCTCGTCGCTGTAGCCGGTGATCAGCAGGTGCGCCACCCGGGAGGCCGAGCCCTTCTTGATGGCGTCCCAGGTCCCCGCGTCGGGCCTCCAGGTGTGGGCCGAGGCTCGCTCCGGGGTCAGCCGGGGCAGCTCGTTCGTCGGTGCGACTGTACGGGGATCGATCTCCCCCACCACCGGCGGCTCTCCTCGCGAGGTCGCCCGCAGCAAAGGCGCCGCGCTGTCACCGAGGCGCACCTCGATCCTCCAGAAGCGGGCCCGCGGGCTGGCGTCGTGCCACTCGAAGAGCGGCGGCGGAAACTCCGGCGGGAAGACGGAGGCCTCCAGCGGGTAGTCGACCGTGATCGGCCGGGGACGCCAGGAGACGAACAGCGAAGCAGCCCCGACGAGCAGCAGGGCCACGGCCACGGCAGCGGCGAGAGTCGAGCGGGACGGACGGCGCATCGCGAGCCCTCAGTTTCTGTTGTACGTGCGGAGGACCGAGACCACCCGCTCGAAAGCCGGCTTCTGACGGCCCTCGCGATCCCACAGCAGAGGGTAGTTGACCCGCCCGGGGATCGGGAAGTCGTGGAGCCACGAGGTCGCGTCGGTGACGCCCCAGAAGGTCACCCGACCGACCCGGTGCTTCAGGAACAGCGTGAACACGTCTGCGTAGCGACGCGCGAGCTTCTGCTGCATCTCGGGCGGCAGGGCGTCGGGGTACACGTTCGTCTTCGCCCGGAGGCTCGCCTTCTTCGACAGGTCCGCCCCCCACATGTCGGGGTCTCGCGGCAGCACGTCCATGTCGAGCTCGGTGACCAGCGGGCGGATGCCGGCGGCCTGGATGGCGCCGAGCGCCTCGTCGATCGCCGGCAGCGGCGGGTCGTCGATGCCCCAGTGGCCCTGCTCGCCGATGGCGTCGACGCGAAGCCCCTTCCCGCGCAGACCCTGCACCAGGCGGATGGCGGCCTCGCGCTTGGCCGGCTTCCAGAGGTTGTAGTCGTTGTAGTAGAGCTCGGCGTCCGGGTCCGCCGCGTGCGCGAGCTCGAACGCCCTGGCGACGTAGTCCTCGCCGATCGCCTCCAGCCAGAACGTCCTGCGCAGCGAGCCGTCCTCCTCGAGGGCCTCGTTGACGACGTCCCAGCCGCCGATGCGGCCGCGATAGCGGCCGACCACGGTGTCGATGTGGGTCTTCAAGCGCGCCAGCGCCGTCTCGCGATCGAGCGGCTTCCCGCCCTCGCCGGCCTTCACCCACGCGGGCACCTGCTGGTGCCAGACCAGGCAGTGGCCAACCACGAACATCTTGCTCCTCGCCCCGAAGTCGACGTAGCGGTCCACGGGCGCGAAGTCGTAGCGGTCGGGGAGGGGGTGGACCTTCTCCCACTTCAGGATGTTCTCGGGGCTGATGGTGTCGAACTGTAGCACGACCAGGGAGGTGGCCGCCGGATCCTCGCCGTCGCTCTGCCTCTGGTCGAGGGCGGCGCCGATGCGCAGGCTCTTCGGCGCGAGGTCCTTCAGGGCGGGCGTCTCGGCCGCGGCGAGCGTGGCCGAGAGGGCCGCCGCGGCGGACAGCAGGAGGCCGGCGGCGGACTTCGGGGTGCGCTGCTTCTTCATCGCTTCCTCCTGCGCCGGTCCACGGGCGACACGGCCTGCTCGCCGCTCGCGCGCGGACGGTTGTCGGAACACGATCGCCGGCCTGTCGAGGCGCCCCGCGCGGGGGCTCCCGGCAGGCACGGCGTCGGGTGCCCTACTTCTTGTCGACGACGCGCTTCATCGTGTAGTCGATCGGCGGCATCGGGGCGCCTTCACCGAAGCTGACGTTGACCGCCATCGTGTCCCCGTCGACCTTGCACTTGTGAGAGACCTTCATCCCGCCCGCGTCGGCGTCGAACGACACCGCGTTGCCGTCGATCTTGCCGTTCGAGATCGGCAGCTCGCCCATCGGCGTCGAGACGGTGCCGGTCAGGGTCGTGCCCTCCGCCTTGAGCGTGAAGGTGATCTCCATGCCCTGGCCGTCAGGGCCCGGCGCGCTCCCCTTCCACGTTCCCGTGACGGCGTCGGCGGCGAACGTCGAAGCGGCGATCAGCAGTGCGAAGGCGGTTGCAGCGATCTTCATCTCGTCTCCTCCTCAGTCCATCCAGAGCGCGCTGGTGATGATGCGCGGGTAGTACTTGCTGGCCTTGCCCACGCCCGAGACGATCTGGTCGGAGCAGGCCCAGTACGCGCTTCCGACGACCTGCCACGTCACGTGCGCCGCGTCGGCCTTCCTGAACACCTCGACCACACCTGCGTCGCGGTCCAGGCCGAAGACCTTCCGCGCGATGTGCATGAAGATCGCGATCTTGCTCATCCAGGAGTTGTTGCTGGTCGAGGAGAGCTTGATGCCGCCGTCGGCGAACACGTTGCGTTTCTGCGGGTCGAGCAGCAGGCGCCGCGTGTGCTCCTTGAGCGCGTCGTACATCTTCTTCTCGGCCAGCGTGCCGAACACCTGTTCGAGCTTCTGTTTCTGCCAGCCTGTCTTCACGAAGTAGAGCGGGTACATGCAGCCCTCGATCGCGGGCAGGATCCGGGACGCGTAGCCCGGGTTCCCCTTCTCGAAGACCGCCGGCAGCACGCCGTCGACCGCCTGCTCCGCGACGACGCCCGCTACCTTCTCGGCGAGCTTGCGGCACTTCTCCTGCGCCTTCTTGTCGCCGAGGTCGCGGAACATCAGCGCGAGCCCGTGGTAGGTCGCCCAGCTCTTGACGGCCATGTAGACGTTGTTGCGCGTCTGTGCCAGCGAGTGGTCGAGCGAGTCGTAGGTCGTGATCTCCTGGCCGCCCACCGTCTTCGTCGAGTCGTACTGCGCGAAGCCGACCTCCCCGCCGCGGTTCACCATGCTGGCGAGACAGGCCTCGATCACCTTCCTGCTCTTCCGGAGCCACGCCTTGTCGCGCGTCTTCGCCACGTAGCACGCCGCGGTCAGTGTCCAGTTGCAGAGCTGCTCCACGGTCATGTAGCTGAAGGTCGAGGTGAGGTTGGCGAGCTCGTAGCTCGAGCGGCCAGGAGGCGCGAAGTTGTTGTGCGCGCCCATGTCGTGAGTGAAGCTGATCCCGCCCGGCTTCGTCCGGAACGGCCGCGCCAGCTGCGCCGCGTCCGGCGGGGGCGGCGGCTGCGATGGGTCGTGCTCGTGCGAGGACAGCTCGGCCTCGCCCTCGTAGACCTTCACCTCGTCCGTGTAGCTGTAGAGCCTCCCGAAATTGTCGAGCAGATTGCGTACCAGCCAGGGGTTGCGCTCGAGCTCCCAGAACACGTGGTCGACGGCGAGGTCGAGCGTGTTCATCATGCAGTACTCGCCCTCGTTCACCACCCAGAAGGGCTTGCGGTCGATGTCCAGCAGCTGCGTCGAGCCGTAGTAGCTGTGGGTCGCGTGGGCGATCATGAAGCGCTGGTCGTCGGAGAGCGTCGCCGCGTCGAGCTTCGCGTCGAGCGCCTCCGCGGCGGCCATCAGGGCGTCCGCCTTGTCGAGGGTGGAGCGCAGGACGTCCGTCAGGTCCTGGTAGTAGCGGGTGTAGAGATAGCGCCCGTCGAGGCCCGTGGTCACCGGGCACTCGAGGTAGGAGCCGATCGCCAGCACCATGCCGCAGCGCTTGCCCGGCGGCACCTCGAAGCCGACCCCCGGGCACGATCCCAGCAGGTGCACCGGGTTGTGGCGCTCGCGGATGCCGTCGGTCGCCGACCAGCGCATGAAGCCGAACGGCTGCGGCCCCGCGGCCTTCTTCTTCCCCGTGAGGTCGAACACCTCGGCCGCCACCCCGGCCTCGCGTCGGAAGGCGAAGCCGGCGCGGTTCTTCCGCCCCAGGCCCTGCGTGATCATCCGCGGGCCGGGCCGCGAGTGGTTGAGCGCGAAGATCCCGGTCCTGGGCTTCGTCCCCTTCGTGTTGTCGACGACGAGCTGCGCCACCACGGCCGGTCGCAGCGCGTCGCGCATCTTCTGTTTGCTCGCCTTCTTCGGGTCGGGGATGGAGGCGAACGGCGTGTAGACGGTGAAGGTCAGGTCCCCGGCGTGCCAGCTGTCGGTGCACCAGCCGTAGCGCCTCTCGATCTGCTCGAGCTTGAACGGCACGGCGTCGGGCCGGACGTTGGCCTCGGACGGCCCGGCCTGCTCCACCGTGAACGCCTCGGCGGCCTTGCTGACCGCCCCGATGTAGAAGGGCAGGCTCTGCAGCGGCACGTCGGCGTAGCGGTCCCCGTCGATCAGGCCGACGAAGACCTCCTGGTCGGCCGGCTGGCCGATCTGCAGCCCGATGCCACCCCGGGTCCCGGGGTTGCCGCAGGTGAAGCTCATGAAGGCGCCCATCGGGGAGTGCTGGGCGTTGAACCCGATGGGACACGTCAGGCGTTTCGACATCGATCCTCCCGTAACTCAGGCGGTCTTCGCGAAGGTCTTGCGCCGCTCCGCCAGCTCATTCGCGATCTTCGTGTTCTCCGCACGGTTGAGCGGATAGATCAGCAGGAGCACGGCGGCGATCAGGAACGACAGACCCGCATAGAGGCCGCCGGTCAGCACCACTCCGTGGATGGCTTCGGCAGACTGCGTCACGGCCTTCTCCGCATAGCCGTAGAACGCATAGATCCATCCGACGAAGGCCTGCCCCAGCGTCAGGCCGACCCACAACGCGAAGACCACGGCGGCCGTCACCGTGCCGGAGGCCCTGCGACCGGTCTTCCATTCGCCGTAGTCGGCGACATCGCCCATCATCGACCACAGCACCGGGCCCGAGATGCCGAACGAGAACTGACGCAGGATCTCCAGGCCAATGACCAGCATTCCGCTCCCGGAGGGGACGAGGATCAGCGCCGTGGTGAGGAGCCCCGTCAGGAACATGCTCAGCAGGAACAGCTGCCTCTTCCCGAGGCGGACCGAGATCGCGTTGGAGCAGGCGACTCCGACCAGCAGCGAGGCCAGTCCGAATCCGTTCATCCACGAGAACAGGCCCTTGTCGCCCTGGAAGAGGGCGCAGTAGGCGAACATCGCGTTGCCACGCACGCAGAGCGCGGCGAAGTAGAACAGCGTGACCAGGAACAGGATCGCCCAGGGCCTGTTGGCCGCGAGGTCCGCCAGGTCCTGGCTGAGCGAGGTCTTCTGCGCGGGGTCGGGTTCGATGCGTTCCTTGGTCGTCAGGAACGAGACCACGAACAGCACCATGGCGACGAGCATCAGCAGGCCCATGGTGAGCTGGTAGCCGCGCGCCAGGTCGGCCGGGTCCTTGGACCCCCGAGCGAAGATGTTGATCAGCGGGATCACCAGGCTCGCCACGATGAAACCCGCCGAGTTGGCGGCGATCTGTCGATACTGGGAAGCGCTGTTGCGCTCGTCCGGGTCGTCGGTCATCACCGCCATCAGCGAGGCGTAGGGCACGTTGTTGACCGTGTAGACGATCCGCAGGAGGGCGTAGGTGACCCAGGCGTAGATCAGCCTGGCTCCCGGCGAGATGTGGGGCGTGGTGAAGGTCAACACCCCGATGACGCCGAACGGCAACGCCGTCCAGATGAGCCACGGGCGGAACTTGCCCCATCTCGTCTTCGTCCGGTCGGCGATCACGCCCATGATCGGGTTGACGAAGGCGACCGCGATGCCGACCACGAAGAACATGGTTCCAGCTGCAGCCGCGGACAGGCCGAAGACGTCCACGTAGAACGTGACCTGCAGGGTGATCATGAACTGGAAGACGAAGTTGGCGGCCAAGTCGCCGAGCGCGTAGCCGACCTTCTCGCTGACCGGTAGTTTCTGGGCCATGGTCCCTCTATGAAGGCGCCTCATTTGAGTCGGGCGAGGCGGCCCTAGTCAACAGATCTCACTTGACCAGCCGTCGCCGGTCGCCCTGCGGCGGCGCGGAGAGCAGCTGGTAGGCACCGGGCGTCCGCGGCTGGGCCGCCGGCCAGCCGAGGAGGGTCGCCACCTCCGCCGGCAGGTCGTCCGTCGGCTGCAGGCCGGGCAGCGGCTGGGCCAGCTCGTAGCGCGAGAGCTCGGGGCTGCGGAAGAGAGCGCCCGCGTAGTCGGCGTAGACGCGGCCGCGGGCCTCCAGTCCCGGCTGCACCTGGCGGAACTCGTCGAGAGAGGCGAGCTCGACCTGGCAGGCGTCGCCGGGGACCGGGCTCCAGACGACCAGCGGCGCCGTCGCCACGCCGTAACGGACGTAGACGTTGCCGTCCACCTGTGTGGATTGCGGCCGGGTCAGCCGGCCGCACAGCGCCTTCGCCTGCTCGAAGCGCAGCAGCGGCTTGCGGAACGAGGCGCTCGCCGCCAGCAGGTTCCCCACGAACGCGTGGCCAAAGCGCTCCTCGACGTCGGGGCCGGTCCTCGGGTGCCAGCCGAAGCGATCGCCCACCGCGCTCCTCTCGTTGCGCTCGAAGGAGGCGGCGCTGTCCACGAAGGTGTTGTGGTACGCGCGCACGTCCGCGGAGTTCAGCGCCCACAGTCCCCGGTCGCAGCGCACGAAGACGTTGCCGGCCACGGTGGCGCCCTTCGAGATCTCGAAGAAGAAGCCGACCTGCGCGTCCTGGATCCAGTTGTCGACGAAGACGGCGTCGTGGTTGCCGACGTCGTACCAGATGCCGTTGGAGCTCGGGTTGTCGAGCACCAGGTTGTCGCGGCAGGTGACGCGGTGCGACTGGTTGAAGATCTTCACCGCGGCCGGGTAGTAGCCGGTCAGCTGCTCGACGTTGTTGCGGCGGATGATGTTCCTCTCCAGCAGCACGTCGGAGGAGCCGATCACGTAGATGCCCTCGGTGCTGGTGTCGCTGACCAGCGAGTTGCGGATGACGAGCCCGTCGCCCCGGAAGTAGCCGGCCACCCGCGAGCAGAAGGAGAGGGTCACGTTCTCGAGCAGCGTGCCCGTCACCTCCTTGCCGTAGGTCGAAGGGTCGGCGGGGCCCAGCGGCTCGTCCGTCGGCTCCTCGTCGGGACCGAAGCTGCGCTTGCCTTCGATCTCGAGCGCCCGCCGGGCGTACTGGGTGAAGGTGATGCCGCGGATCAACGGGCCCTTGCGATCGTTCGTCTTGCCGTGGACCGGCTGGGTGGTCCGGACGAGGGCACCGTCGAAGGCGGTGATCTCGACCACGTGGGTGGCCGGGTCGGTGCCGACGTAGACCTGGCCCTTCTCGTAGTCGATGTAGTAGGAGGCCTGGTCGACCTCGCCCTCCCAGCCGGCGGACTTCAGCAGCTCGCCGTCGACGAACACCATGTCGTTGTTGAAGCGGTGAAGCGGCGTGCGCATGCCCTCGCGGTCGCGCTGCCACCAGCCGAGCGGGTGCGCGGGGAAGAGCGTCTTCCAGGAGGTGCGCCACAGGTTCCCGCGCAGCGGCTTCCAGTCGGTCGCCACCTTCGTGCCCTTCAGCACTGGGTGCTCGTCGCGGTAGGGCTGCAGCGTGATGCCCTGGTTGAGGCGCAGCCCGCCGGTGCGGTACACGCCGCCGCGCAGGATCACGGCGTCGCCGGTCACCACCCGCTCGACCGCCGCCTCGAGCGTGGTGGGCTCGGCGATCGTGGCGCCCGAGGCCTCCGGCTTCCCGTCCGGGGCCACGTAGTAGACGTGCGCCGCCTCCTCGGGAACCACGTAGGTCTGCGGGATCGGGCCGTAGGGGCCGCCCGAGGGCTGTGCGGCTGCGAGCGCCGGCCCGAGCGCCAGCGGGAGCAGGAGGAAGCCGCCCACTCTCATGTTTCGGGTCCTTTCGACGGTTCGCTGTCGGCTCCGTCGGGGGCGAACGGTATCACGGGCGACTCCCCGTTTGTCCTCAGTTGGGACATACTCGGCCGCCACGCTTCTCAGCCAGGAGGCCCACCATGCCCCTGCCCTATCAGGAACCCGGCCGCGCGATCGCGGAGCGCGCGAACGATCTCCTCTCCCGCATGAGCCTCGAGGAGAAAGCCGCGCAAATGCACGCGATGTGGCTGATCCTCTCCGAGGACGGCAACCATCGCCCGCGGCAGGACGACTTCACCGGCGGCACCGACCCCGCGGCGCTCCGGAAGGCGCTGGCGCACGGCCTGGGCGAGATCTCCCGGCCGCTCGGCAGCCACGGCGTCGACCCGCGCACGGGCGTCCGGGCGCTCAACCGGCTGCAGAAGTTCCTGTGCGACGAGACGCGGCTCGGCATCCCGGCCCTGGCGCACGAGGAATGCCTGGTCGGGCTGATGGCGCGCGGCGCCACCCTCTTCCCCTCCGCCCTGGCGTACGGCGCCACCTGGAACCCGGATCTGATCGAGCGGGTGGCCCGGGCCATCGGACGCGAGGCGCGCAGCGTCGGCTGCCACCAGGGCCTGGCGCCTGTCCTCGACGTCTCCCGCGACGTGCGCTGGGGCCGTACCGAGGAGACGCTGGGGGAGGACCCGTACCTGGTCGGGGTGCTGGGGACGCGGTTCGTCCGCGGGCTGCAGGGCGAGAAGCGCGATCTGCTGGCCACCCTGAAGCACTACGCCGGGCACTCCTGGAGCGAGGGAGCCCGCAACCACGCGCCGGTCCACCTGGGCTGGCGCGAGCTCAACGACGTGTTCCTGCTGCCCTTCGAGATGGCGGTCAAGCAGGCGCACGCCGGCTCGGTGATGCCGGCGTACCACGACATCGACAACGAGTCCTGCCACGCCTCGCGCCACCTGCTCACCGGGGTGCTGCGCGGCGAGTGGGGCTTCGACGGGCTGATCGTGGCCGATTACATCGGGATCAGCCTGCTCTACCAGCACCACAACCTCGCGGCGGGACCGGCGGAGGCGGCGGCCCTCGCCTTCCGCGCCGGCCTCGACATCGAGCTGCCGGCGGACGATTGCGCCTCGCACCTCGGCGAGGCGGTCCGCCGCGGGCTCATCGACATGGAGACGGTGGACGCCGCGGTCAGGCGGATCCTCACCAGCAAGCTGCAGCTCGGTCTGTTCGAGCGCCCGTACTCCGACGAGGGTGCGATCGAGCTGCAGTCCCCCTCGACGGTCGCGCTCGCCCGCGAGGTGGCGCGGCAGGCGGTGGTGGTGCTGGAGAACCGGGGAGCGCTGCCGCTCGATCCTGACGCCGGCCAGCGCATCGCGCTGATCGGCCCGACCGCTGACGACCCGCTGGCCATGCTTTGCGGCTACAGCTTCCCGGTGCACCTCATCCTCGACGACGCGGGCGAGAGCGCCGCCCAGGTGGTGACGCCGCGGGCCGCCTTCGAGGCGGCCTTCGGCGCGGGGCGTGTCCGTTACGCGCAGGGCTGCCCGATCATCGAGCGGCGCCGGTACGGCTCGCCGGTGTTCCCTGGCGACGTCGAGAAGAGCACGTCGCTGGACCAGCCGTCACCCCTCTCCCACCGCACCGACCTCATCCCCGCCGCCGTGGAGTGCGCACGGGCGGCCGACGTCGCCGTGGTCTGCGTGGGCGACCTGGCCGGTCTCTTCCAGACCGGGACGGTGGGCGAGGGCTCCGACGCCGACTCCCTGGACCTGCCGGGCGTGCAGCAGCGGCTGCTCGAGGCCGTGGTCGCCGCCGGCAAGCCGGTGGTGGTGGTCCTCAGCAGCGGCCGGCCGTACAACCTCGGCGGGCTGGAGGAGAAGGTCGCCGCCTTCGTCATGTCCTTCGCCGGCGGCCAGGAGGGCGGCCCGGCGCTGGTGGACGTGCTCACCGGCAGGGCGGAACCCGGCGGCCGCCTGTCGGTCTCGGTGCCCCGCAACGTCGGCGCGGTCCCCTACTTCTACAACCACAAGATGAAGAGCGCCGGCACGCCGATCGCCCGCCATTTCGGCAGCCGCTACCCCTTCGGCCACGGGCTTTCCTACACGCGCTTCGAGTTCGCCGACCTCGCCCTCGACGCCTCCGAGGTCGAGCTGGCTGGTGGCGTGATCCGGCTGGGCTTCACCGTGCGCAACGCGGGCTCGCGGGCCGGAGTGGCGGTGCCGCAGGTCTATGTTCGGGACCTGCTGGCCTCGATGGTGCGGCCGGTGAAGGAGCTGAAGGCCTTCGGCCGGGTCGAGCTGAGGGCCGGGGCAGCGGCCCGCGTCCGCTTCGAGGTGCCGACGGACATGCTCTGCTTCACGGCCGCCGACGGCCGCCGTACCGTCGAGCCCGGCGACCTCGAGCTGCAGGTCGCCGCCTCCAGCGCGGACGTGCGCCTGCGCGGCGTCGTCCGCTTGACGGGCACCGCCCGGGCCCTCGACCGCGATTGGCGGATGGAGAGCCGCTGCGACATCTCGCCCGCGCGCTGAGGTCGGCTACCTGACCGCGCCGTGCACCGTCTCGACCTGCTGGTCCCGGGCCTGGGTGAACGTGCCGGACTGCCGGATGTCCTCCGAGGAAGCGCCGACCTTCACCGTGTAGGTGCCGGCGTCGGCGCGCCAGGCGGACGCCTGCTCGTCGAACCAGGCGAGGTCGCGCGGCGCCAGCGTGAACGTCAGCGTCTGCGACTCGCCCGGTCTCAGCAGCCTCGTCTTGGCGAAGCCGCGCAGCTCGAGCGCGGGCTTCGGGACGGCCTTCGCCGGCGCCGACAGGTAGAGCTGTGCCACCTCGCGCCCCGGCGTCCGGCCGGCGTTCGTGATGGTCACGCTCGCCGTCAGCGTTCCGGAGAACCGCCGGCTGCTCAGCTTCAGGTCCGTGTAGCGGAACGACGTGTAGGAGAGGCCGTAGCCGAACGGGTAGGCGACCTTCACTCCCCGGGTGGCGTAATGGCGGTAGCCGACGAACACGCCGTCGTCGTAGCTGACCTCCGCGGCGCGGGCCGCCGGCGGGAAGGGGCCCCGGGGCGGCGCGTTCGGGTCCGGTCCCTCCAGCACCTTCCCCGGGAAGTTCGCCGAGGAGGGGACGTCCTCCCACCGGATCGGGAAGGTGGTGGCGAGCTTGCCGGATGGAGGCACCCTTCCCGTGAGCACGTCGGCCATCGCGTGTCCCGCTTCCTGCCCCGGCTGCCAGGCGAGGAGGATGGCCTCCGGCAGCTCGCGCCAGCTGGCGGTCTCCACCACCCCGCCGACGTTCAGCACGACCACCACCTTCTTCTTCTGGGCATGGAACGCCTCGGCCACGTCGTGAAGCAGCGCCTTCTCGACGAGGGACAGCTCGAAGTCGTCCTCCCGCCTGCGGTCGACGAACTCGCCCGAGCGGCGACCGATCGTCACCACGGCGAGGTCGGCGTCCCCTGCCGTCCGGCCGATCTCGTCTGCGGCGACCGTCCTCTCCGGCGCGAGCGGCGGCGGCGCGAACGGCCGGGCGGGAGCCGGCCGGTCCCTCTCCTGCTCCGCGAGGTAGCCGGTGTAGGCGTCGGCCAGCGCGACGTCGACAGCCAGGCCCGCGTCCTTCAGGCCCTGGAGCAGCGACACGGCGTACGCCTTGTTGACGTCGCCGCTGCCGGTGCCGCCGGTGATGGTGGCGTAGCCGGCGACACCGAAGAGCGCCACCCTGGCTGCCGAGGCGAGCGGCAGGGCGCCCTCGTTGCGCAGCAGGACCATGCCCCCGGCGGCCGCCTCGCGCGCCACCCGCGCGTGCGACTGCAGGTCGGGCGCGTCGGAGTGCTCGGGCTTCCTGAAGGCCGGCGCGCGGGTGATGACCTCGAGGATCCGGGCCAGGTTGCGGTCGAGCACGTCCTCCTTCAGCGCCCCGCTCGCCAGCGCGGCGAGCAGGGCCTCCCGCTGCTGCGGGTTGCCCGGCATCAGCAGGTCGTTGCCGGCGTTCATCTGGGCGACCGCGTCGCGCCCGCCACCCCAGTCGGTCATCACCAGCCCGCCGAAGCCCCAGTCGTCACGCAGGACACCCGTGAGCAGGGCGGGGCTTTCCGAGGTGTAGGTGCCGTTCACCTTGTTGTAGGAGGACATCACGGTCCACGGCCGTCCCTCGCGCACCACGATCTCGAACCCGCGGAGATAGATCTCCCGCAGTGCCCGCTGGGAGACCCTGACGTCGATCACCTGGCGGTTCCACTCGTGGTCGTTGGCCACGAAGTGCTTCACGGACGTGCCCACGCCCTCGGCCTGCACGCCCTTCACCATGGCGGCCGCCATCCGCCCCGACACCAGCGGGTCCTCGGAGTAGTACTCGAAGTTCCTCCCGCCGAGCGGATTGCGGTGGGTGTTGAGCGCCGGGCCCAGCAGCACGTCGACGCCGTACTCCCTCGCCTCGTCGCCCATCGCCCGGCCCACGCGCTCGACCAGCTCCGTGTCCCAGGACGACGCCAGCAGGGTCTCGATCGGGAACGCGGTGCAGTAGAAGGTGCGCGCCTCACCCTCGCGCCGTGGCGCGATGCGCAGGCCGGCCGGGCCGTCGGCGAGCACGATCGACGGGATCCCGAGCCTCGGGATGGCGGTGGTCGTCCCGGCAGCTCCCGGCACGCCGGGCGGACGGCGCCGTCCCCCGCCGACCGCGATGCTCACCTTCTCCTCGAGGGTCATGGCCGCCACCACCTGGCGAGCGGGGCTCTTGCCGAGCTGCGGCGGTTCGGCGGCCACGGCGGCCACGGCTCCGCCGGCGCCGAGCGCCAGCAGGATCAGGGCGGATCGCGTCATTTCGGCCTCCTGTGTCACCTCAGTGCGTCGATTCGACCTGCACCCGGCCGCGCAGCCTCAGGTCGCGGCTGGAGGCGCCGACCTCGATCTCGTACTCCCCCGCGTCCACCACGAAGGCGCGGCTCGCCTCGTCGTAGCGGGCGAGGTCGCGCCGCGGGATCAGGGTGAAGCGGACGAGCTTCGTCTCCCCCGGCTCCAGGCGGACACGCTCGAACCCGCGCAGCGCCCGGATCGGCCCCGACCGCCGTCTCTGAGGGTCGCGGGCGTAGAGCTGCGCCACCTCGTCCCCGGACCTCGCCCCGGCGTTGCGGACCTCCGCCTCCACCTCGAGCGTGTCGTCTGCGCGCAGCCGCAGGCGCGAGAGACGCAGCCTCGCGTACTCGAAGCGCGTGTACGAGAGGCCGTGGCCGAACGGGTACAGCACGTCTCCTGCGAAGTAGCGGTAGGTCCGGCCGTCCATCGAGTAGTCGTCGAACGCCGGGAGCTGGTCGACGGAGCGGTAGAACGTGACCGGCAGCCGGCCGGCCGGGCTCACGTCGCCGAAGAGCACGTCCGCCACGGCGGCGCCGCCCTGCTGGCCGGGGTACCAGGCGAGCAGGATCGCCGGCAGGTTCTCCTCGGCCCAGCGGACCGCCAGCGCCGAGCCCGTGGTGAGGACGAGCACCACCGGCTTGCCGGTGGCGTGGAGGGTCTCCAGCATCTTCTGCTGGACCGCGGGCAGCTCGATGTCGGTCCGGTCGCCGCCGGCGAAGCCCGGGTAGGCGACGCGCATCTCCTCGCCCTCCACCTCCGCCGTGAGCCCGCCGACGAAGACCACGGCCTCGGCCTGTCGCGCCGCCGCGAGCGCCGCCTCGAAGGGAGTCGCCGCCGACGGCGGCCGCCAGCCGAGCCTCACCTCGGCGTCGCGCAGCGCCTCGAAGTACTCGAGCCGGAGGGTGTGCTCCCGGCCGGCCTCCAGGTGGACGCGGGCGCTGACCGCGCGGCTGACGCTGGTCTCCGTCCAGGCGTCGATCACCTTGCGTCCGTCGACGAACAGGCGTGCGCCGTCGTCGGCCGTGACGACCAGCTCGTACTCGCCGCTGACCGGCGGTACCAGCACCCCGGTCCAGCGCGCGGAGAAGTCGTCGCCGCCGAGGGCGCGCGCGGCGGGCAGCTCGCCGCGGGCGACCGGCTCGTCGGTCGGGGAGCCCCGGTACCAGCGGAAGTCGACCCTGGGGTCGACCCGCGTCAGCACCGGCCCCCCCGCCAGATCACGGCCGCGGAAGTACTCGGCCGTGAGCCCGTGCCCGGAGGCTCCCGGCGCCGGGCGCAGGAATGCGGGCCCGATCAGCTCGGCGGCGCGCGGGTCCTCCCGGCCCTCGACCAGGTCCACGCCGCGCGCGTACAGGACCCGGGTGTCCGCCGACACCGCCGCCCGGATGCCGGCCAGCACGGTGACCGGGTGCGACGGTGTTCCGTGGTAGTTGCCGAGCAGGGTGACCACGTCGTCCGCGTTCGGACCCACGACGGCGATCGTCTTCAGGTCCTTGGGCAGCGGGAGGAGTCCCTGGTTCTTCAGCAGCACCATCGACTCCTGGGCCACGCGTCGCGCCAGCCGGTCGTGCTCCGGCGAGTCGTTCTCCGAGTACGGAACGGCGGCGTACGGCACGCGCTCGGGCGGGTCGAACATCCCCAGCCGCAGGCGGGCCAGCATCAGCCGCCGCACGGCCGTGTCGAGGTCCGCTTCCTTCACCAGGCCGCGCGCGAGCGCCCTGCCGAGCGCCCGGTAGGTGCTCCCGCACTCGAGGTCGCAGCCTCGGGTCAGGGCCAGCGCCGCCGCTTCCTCGGCAGTGGCGACCAGCCGGTGGCGCATGAAGATGTCGTCGACGGCGCCGCAGTCCGAGACCACGTACCCGGAGAACCGCCACTCCTTCCTGAGGATCTCGCCGAGCAGCCGCTGGCTGGCGGTCGCGGACTCGCCGTCCACTCGGTTGTAGGCGCTCATCACCGAGGCGGCCTTCGCCTCCTCCACCAGCGCGCGGAACGCCGGCAGGTAGGTCTCGTGGAGGTCGCGCTCGCTAGGCCGCGCGTCGAACTGGTGGCGCTCCGGCTCGGGGCCGCTGTGGACGGCGAAGTGCTTGGCGGTGGCGATCACGCGGTGGTAGCGGGGGTCGCTCCCCTGCAGCCCCTCCACGAACGCCACGCCCAACCGGCCGGTGAGGAACGGGTCCTCGCCGTAGGTCTCCTGTCCGCGCCCCCAGCGCGGGTCGCGGAAGATGTTGATGTTCGGCGACCAGAAGGTGAGGCCCTGGTAGCGCCCGCGCTGTCCTTGCCGAAGGAACTGGTGGTGCTTGGCACGGGCCTCGGTGCCGATCACCTCGGCCATCTGCCTCAGCAGCGGCCGGTCGAACGTCGCCGCCAGGCCGATCGCCTGCGGGAAGACGGTGGCGACGCCGGCCCGCGCCACGCCGTGCAGGCACTCGTTCCACCACTCGTACTGCGGCACGCCCAGGCGGGGAACGGCGGCCGCCTCGTTGGTGAGCTGCGAGATCTTCTCCTCGGTCGTCATCCGCCCCACGAGGTCGGCGGCGCGGGCCTCGAAGGCGAGGGCGGGGTCGAGGTACGGCGCTGGCCGGGCGGCCGAGGGCTGGGGCGCTGCGGCATGGGCGGCGAAGGCCGCCGAGGCGACCAGCAGCAGGGTGACCGTCGTCTGGCGGCGGATCGGGCGCATGCTCGGCTCTCCGGGATCGCCGCGCGGGGGGCGGGCGGCGGGCCGATGATACGCCCGGCGCCACAGGGCGAGTTCGGGAAGCAGCGCAGGCGCGTGTGCAGCGGTGTATGCCGGTCGCTACAATGTGCCGGCATGGAACGCGCCCGCCTCTCCCACCTGCTGTGCGCCAGCCTGCTCGCCGCCGCGCCGGCGGCGGCGCAGTCCCTCACCACCTCCTCGCAGAAGAGCGGGGCCGTCAACTTCACTGGCGACGCTCTCGGCCGCTTCGAGTGGACCCGCCAGACCTCCGACGAGCCCTTCGGCGGCAGCGGCGACCAGGAGCGCTGGCGCGTCCAGGTGCGGCCGCGGCTGGAGCTGAACCTGAAGTGGTTCTCCGCCGGGGTCGGGGCCGAGGGCAACTACAGCAAGGACCAGAACGACCAGCCGCCGCCGGACGCGCCGCTCACGGTCATCCGCGACAACTACCGCTCGCGCGACGTCCGCCTCGACCTCGCCTGGGGACGGCTGGACGTGGGACCGGTGACGGCGCAGGGCGGCCGCTTCCTCATGCCGCTGCCGCTCACCGAGATGGTCTGGGACGCCGACCTGCGGCCGCAGGGCGGCGCCGTCAGCCTTTCCCTGCCCCACCGCGACGCCACCACCCGGGTGTCCCTCACCGGCATCTACGCCAAGGGCAGCCACGTCTTCGAGGACGACTCGGTGATGTACGGCGGCGGGGCCGAGCTGCGGCTGACCGGGCAGGCCGGGGCCTACCTGCAGTTCGCCGGCTCGTACCTGCAGTTCCAGGACCTCGACCGGCTCGACCCGCTGCTCCGCCGCGAGAACACCCGCGTCGGCGCCCTGCCCGCCGCCGAGGACTTCGGCCAGCTCGCCTACGACTACCACGTGGTGGACCTGGTCGGACGTCTCAGCACCGGCCAGCTCGCGCTCACCGCCGACTACTGCTGGAACACCGCCCTGCACTCGGACAACGGCGGGCTGTGGCTGGCGGCCGTCCTCGGCTCCACCCAGACCTCGCGCGCCCGCCTCGAATACACCTACGCGCGGATCGACCGCGACGCCGTGGTCGCCGCCTTCAACACCGACGACTTCTACTGGCACACGGGCCTGGAGGCGCACCGCGTCGACCTGGGCAGCGGCCTCGGCGCGGGGGGCGGGCGCAGCAACAGCATGCACGCGATCGCCCAGTGGCAGCGCTTCAAGGACAGCCCCGACCCCACGATGCGCGACCACTGGGTGACGCGCTATCGCATCGAGTTCCGCGCCGCCTTCTGAACCTCGGCCGCCAGGCGCTCGCCGCTACTGGGCCGGAGGCGGCGGCGGCGCCGCGGGCCTGGCCGCCGTGGCGCCCGCCTGCAGCGCCTCCAATGTGGCGTAGGGGACCCGCGCCGAGACCAGCACGCGGTTGCCCTCGGTGGCCACGGTGACGGCGGAGGCGAGCTGCGCCAGCTCCGGCTTCTGCTGCGCCTGCAGGCTGCCCAGCGCCACCAGGCCGCGCACCACGTCGGCCAGGTTCTTCGCGCCCGGCTCGTCCGCTGCCTCTGCGGTCACGGACAGCGAGACCTGGGGGTCGAGGTCGCCGGTGACCGTGAGGCTGCGCAGCGCCGGCAGCGAGATCGAGGCGCCGCCCCCGGCGCCCGGAGCCGGCAGGCTGGCCGGCAGCCCGGCGAGCAGGCTCTGGTCCCCGACCATCCAGAAGGTGGAGCCCGGGCGCAGCCGCTGCAGCAGCGCCATCAGGCCGGCGTTGCCACGCAGCGGCGCGTCCCCGCGGGTGCTGCTGGACACTCCCTGCTCCACGCGGTCCCGCGTCCCGAACAGCAGGGCGTCGCCGCCCAGGAAGGCGACCGCGACCGGCTGCGGGCCCTCCTCCTTGAACGCGTAGACGGTGACGCCCTCGTGGTTGTACCCGCGCGCCCTGCCCTCGGTCTCCAGCGTCCGCCCGAGCTTGCCGAGGTCGAAGTGCCCGGTCACCAGCGCCAAGCCGGGGCTCTCGCGGGTGGCGCCGGTGCCGGCGATCACGATCTGCTGCACGTCCCGGGCCGGGTTGATGCCGGTCTTCTCCTCCAGCACGCGCAGGGCGTCGGGCTGCAGGGCCCTGTCCTTGCCGAAGCGCGCGTAGAAGGGGCTGCTGGTCAGCCGCTGCACGTCGCACCCGATCAGGAAGCGGGCGTCGGCGGGCAGGAGCAGGCCGCGGGCCGGCAGGGGTCCGACCGCCGCCCGGGCGGGATCCAGCCAGAGCGCGCCCAGGGCCGCCGCCAGCCCCACCGCCACCACGATCGTCGCAACGAACACCACCGTCCGGCTGTGTTTCATGGGCGGCCTCCGGGGGAGCGCACCTGCGCTCCTACTGGTCGAGTACGTACTCGCGAACGGAAAAGATCCTGGCCCCGGCGTACAGGAAGAGCGCGGTCGCCATCAGCAGCACCGGCACCGCCTCCGTCGCCGGCAGCACCTGCTGGAACAACCCCGCCAGCCCCTCCTGGGCGGGACGGTGGCTGATCAGCGAGCGCAGCCAGGCGGTGAGCGTCAGGCGCGGCAGGTAGCCGGGCAGGTTCGCCACCAGCTCCCAGCCGTAGAGGAACACGAGACCGGGGATCACGGGCCGCTTGAGCACGACCCCCAGGAGGGCGAACAGCGCCCCGTAGACGAGCAGGGTGAGGGCCATGACCGCCAGGTCGCGGAAGAGGTCGACCGCCGCCGGTCCCACCGCGAAGAAGCCGCGGGCGCTCAGCAGCAGGAAGAAGGTCAGCACGCCCGCCGGCAGCGCCAGGCAGAGCGTGGTGACGAGGTACGCGGCGAACTTGCCGGCGAAGATCGACTCCCGGCTGAGCGGCCGGGTGACCAGGTAGGTGAGGGTGCGACCCTCCACCTCGTCGGCGATGAGCGCGGTGGCGTAGAAGAGGGCCGCGAGCGGCAGCACGTTGCGGATCCAGTAGAGGGCGACCACCACCGCGTACAGGTCGTAGGGGGTGACCGGCTGCACGTTCCACCTGGCCGCCAGCACCAGACGGTAGAGCAGGGCGAAGGCCACCGGCAGCGCCACCAGCACCGCCATCAGCAGGCTGCGCTTCGTCCAGATGGTGGCCTCCAGCGACATCTCGAAGACGACGCGCGCCGCCCGCCGGAACGGCAGCGGCCGGCCGGGGGCGCAGGCGAGCGCGGGCGCCACGGCGCCGGCGGGAGCGGCGGCGCTCATCGCGCTGGCTCCAGCGCGGGCGTGCCCCGGGCGGTGAGGTAGCGGAACACCGACTCCAGGTTCTCGTCCGGCGAGTACATCTCGACCACCCCGGCCTCCAGCGCCGGCTGGTGCAGCGCGCGGTAGAACTCGTCCGGGCGCGCCGTCTGCACCGTCAGCCACTCGCCCTCGGCGCCGAAGCTCATGGAGAGCACGTTGGGCCAGCCCACCATCGCCGCCGCCAGCCGGCGCGGGTCGCGCGCGCGCAGCGCCACCGTGTGCGGGTGCTCGTCCATCATCTCCCGGATCTCGCGCACGTCCCCCTCGGCCTGGATGCGGCCGTTGTGGACCAGCAGCACGCGGCGGGTCATCGCCTCCACCTCGTGCAGGATGTGGCTGGAGACCACCACCGTGCGGCCCTCGCGGCCCAGCCGGCGCACCAGCTCGATCACCCGCCGGCGGTTCAGCGGGTCCATACCGGAGACGGGCTCGTCCAGCAGCAGCACCTCGGGGTCGTGGGCGATCGCCTGCGCCAGCTTCACCCGCTGGCGCATGCCCTTGCTGTAGCCGCCGATCTTGCGCTGCTTGGCGTCGAGCAGGGCGACCTGGTGCAGCGCGTTCTCGGCCCGGTGCCGGCACTCGGCCTCGTCGAAGCCGGTGAGCCGCAGCAGCTGCACGAGGAAGTCCAGGCCGCTGAGGTGCTCCCAGAAGGCGTCCACCTCCGGGCAGATGCCCACCCGGAAGAACACCTCCGGCGAGCCCCAGGCCGGTCGGCCCAGCAGCCGCACCTCGCCCTGGCTCGGCTCGAGCTGCCCGGAGGCCAGCTTGAGGAAGGTCGACTTGCCGGCCCCGTTGGGGCCGAGCAGGCCGGTGACGCCGGGCGGGATGCGCACAGAGACGTCGTTCAGGGCGATGACCTGGCCGTACCAGCGCGAGGCGCGCACGAACTCCACCGGGGCGGGGGCGGTGCGCTCCTGCGGCATGGCCGGCGCGCTCACGTCACGATCTCCACCGCGCGCACGCGGGCGCGCAGCACGGCCAGACAGCCGAAAGAGACCGCCGCCAGCACGAGCACCGGCCAGATCCAGCCCAGGTCGAGCTGGGGGTCCACCACCCCGAACAGGGCCACCCCCAGCGAGTGCAGGTCCGACTGCAGCGAGAGCAGCACCGCCTCCTTGCGGTTGAAGCCGGACTGCAGGACCAGACGCACCGTCTCCAGCCCGAAGAAGAGGCCCACGAAGGCGAGGCCGGCGAAGCGCGCGCTCTTCGAAAGCGACGAGATGGCCAGCGCCAGGAGGCCGACCACCAGGCTGGCGGCGAGCGCGTGGGCCACGATCGCCGGCGCGATCCAGGCCAGCGACCACTTCAGGTACTTCTCGGGCGCCAGCAGCAGGCCGGCCAGGTAGAGCAGCAGCCCCGGCACCAGGGTCACCAGCAGGTTGAGGGCCAGAGGCACGGCCAGCTTGCCGGCGATGTAGTCGCGCTGGGTGAGGGGGCGCGAGAGGTAGACCAGGATGGCGCCGGTGCGCAGGTCGTTCGCCACCAGTCCGGAGGCCCCGAAGATCGAGAGCAGGATGGTGAAGCCGATCTGCTGGTTCAGGAACTCGCCGAACAGACGGCCGTCCACCGGCAGCAGCCGGCCGGCCTCGGGGAAGCGGGTGACGATGTAGATCTGGATGACCCGCACCACGAACGGCAGGAACGAGACCGCGACCAGGGCGAGGAAGGCGCGCTTCGACAGGATCATGCGCAGCGCCTCGCGGGTGATCGGCCAGAAGCGCGCCGCCTGCAGGGGCGAGCGCGCCACGTAGCGGCGGTAGCCCTGGTCGTAGATCGGCATCAGTGCCCCAGCGCCTGCAGGAAGACGTCCTCGAGCGTCTCGGCGCCCGGCTTGAGGTAGCGCACCTGCACCCCGCAGTCCTTCGCCGCCTGGAAGATGGTCTCCGGCCCCCGGCCTTCGGGCAGGAACAGCCGCACGCCGTCCTCGTCCTCCCGCCACTCGGCGCCGAGGTCCCTGAGGTCGGTGAGCACCGCCGTGCTGTCTCCCTTGAAGCGCACGTCGAACACCTGCCGCCGGGCGCCGGTCAGCTCGCGGATGTGACCCGCCCGCGCCACCTGTCCCTGGTTGAGCACGATCACGTCGGCGCACACGCGCTCCACGTCCTTCAGCAGGTGCGAGCAGAGGATCAGGCTCATCCCGCGGCGGGTGGCGATGTCGTGGACGAGGGCCAGCATCTCCTCCCGGCCCTGCGGGTCGAGGCCGTTGGTGGGCTCGTCCAGCAGCAGCAGGTCCGGGTCGTGCACCAGGGCCTGCGCCAGCTTGACCCTCTGCTTCATGCCGGTGGAGTAGGTCTCGACGTTGCGGTAGCGGGCCTCGCCCAGGCCCACGTAGTACAGCACCTCGTGGGCACGGCTGATCGCCTCGTCGCGCGGCAGGCCCGACAGCTCGCCCGCGAAGGCGACGAAGGCGGAGGCGGTCATCCCCGGGACGTGGCAGTCCTGCTCGGGCATGTAGCCCAGCCGGCGCCGGACCTCGAGCGGCTCCCGGGTCGGGTCGAGGCCGAAGGCGATCATGCGGCCGCGGTCCGGCGACAGGAAGCCGAGCAGCGTCTTCAGCAGCGTGGTCTTGCCGGCGCCGTTGGGGCCGAGGAGGCCGGTCGGCCCGCGGCGGAACACGCCCGAGACGCCCGAGAGCGCCTGCACCGGGCCGTACGACACGGCCAGGTCGCGGATCTCCACGAGCGGCGTCTCGTCCGCCATCTCCCCCTTCAACGGATCCCGGGCACGTCCGGTTCCGTCGTAAAGTCCTCTCCCGGGCTCGCTGCCGGAGGCCGCACCCCATCGTGTCGGCCCGCCGCCCCCACGCCGCCGAAGCGGATCACCGCCTGCCCGGAGACGGCCGCCCGGACTCGCGCGAATCGAGCCGCGAGCCCGCCTCCCCCGGCGACGACATGGTACGTCGAAAGCGGAAGGTCGATCACGCCCCCGGTCGGCCGCAGCACGACCGGCGGCAGCCCGGAGACCTGCAGCAGGCCGCTGCCGCCAACCGTCGCGCGCAGCGGCGCCTCCTGCCCGGGCACGGAGGCGGCGATGCGGCGGACCTCGAGTTCCACCGTCCCCGGACCGAGCACCGCCTCGTCCTCGCGCACCTGCGCGTCGCCCCGGCAGAGGACGCGCGTGTCGTCGCCGGCGGGCAGCGCCTCCGTGAAGACCGCCGCGGCGCGCGGCGAGGGCCAGCGCTCCAGGAGGAGGGCCGAGACCAGGACCATCGCGCCGAGCCCGGCGAGCGCGCGTGCCGGCGAGGAGACACGGCGCAGCGCCAGGACGAGCGCGCCGATGCCGACGAGCCAGGCGGCGACGCGCGCCCACAGGCCGGGCGCGGCATCCGACCAATGCCGGATGAAGAGGTTGGGGACGTACTGGTTGCCGTCCGCGTAGCTGCTCCTCGCCAGCAACCGCGCCGAGTCGCTGGCCGCCAGGGGGTCGCGCCACAGGGCGAGCGCGAACAGCGCGCTCCAGCCGGCCAGCATCAGCACCAGGGCGAGCGCGCCCCGCCGCGCGCCTTCGGGCTTGTCGCTGGCCGTCTCGCGCACCACCGCGACGGCCACCAGCGCCACCGCCAGCGGCGCCACCGGCATGAAGTAGCGGCCGAGGTGGGAGACGGCCCCGGCCCAGTTGTCAGCGGAGGCGACCGTCAGGTAGTAGAGGCCCGCCGCCGGCAGGATTACGGCGAAGCGCCGCCGGCCCTCGCCGGCGAGGCCTGCCGCCGCCACCGTCAGCAGGGGCACGTAGGGCAGGATGCCGTAGCGGGCGTCGAGCAGCAGGCCCAGCAGCCCCTGGCCGATCCGTGCCGGGGTGACCCCGCCCGGCCCCCAGGCCAGGAACAGGGCGTCCGGCCGCACGCTGCCGGTGATCGCGAAGTTGTAGAGGGCGGTCAGGTACAGGCTGAGCGCCTGCGGCACGAGGATCGCGATCGCGAGCCGGGTCCTCTCGCCCGCCGAGCCCGTGCGGCGTCGGCCGACGTACACGGCCGTCGCGGCCAGGACCAGCCACACCGGCAGGAACTTCTGGTGGAGCCACGGCAGCGCCGAGAGCATCCAGGAGAACAGCCAGGGGTGGCGCACCAGCCGCGCCGGGTCGAGCGCCAGGCGGCGGAACGCCACCGCGAGCAGGAGCGCCCCCAGCATCTCCGGGTAGAACTCGAAGGAGTAGAAGAGGAACGGCGGCAGCACCGCGAAGCCGAGGGCCAGCAGCGCGGCGAGCCCCTGCCGGCCGGTGGCGTCCCGGATGAGCTGGAAGAGCGCGGCCACCAGCAGGGCGGCGATCGCGCACCAGACGAGAACCGCCACCGCCACGCGGCCCGGGGTGCCACGCGCGCGGTCGATCGCGCGGTCCACCCGCAGCGCCGGCGCCAGCAGCAGCGAGGGCCCCGGTGCCAGCACGTAGAAGACGCCACCCTCCTTGCCGCGCACCGTCTGCCGGGTGATGCGGCTGGCCCGAATGGCGTCGCGGCCGGCCTCGCCACGCGCCACGGCCTTCAGCATCCGCCCGGACTCGCGCACGAGGGTCGACGCTCCCCTCGCGAGCGCCGGTGCCAGCGGGGCCGTCGGCAGGTTCTCCATGGCGCCGGTCACGAAGGTGGCGTCGAACGTCAGGAAGTGGCCGAGGGCGACCGCCTGCCTCAGGTACTTCGGCTCGTTGCCGGGGTGCCCCTGCCACAGCCAGGCCCAGCCGGGGACGAGCATCGCGTAGGCGAGGAAGCTGACGAAGAAGACCTCGCGCGCGCGGGGCGCCGGCAGCCGGACCGCCGGCAGCCGGCTGGCCAGGATCGCGGCCAGCGCCGCCGCGTCCTGGCCCACGGCCCAGTCCTGCGTCAACGCGACCGGCAGGGTGAAGCCGTAGGGCCAGGTCGACTGGACGGCGACCGCGGCCAGCGCCAGCAGCGTGAGCGCCGGCCGCAGCCACAGCGGAGCGAACACGGCCGCCTGGCGGCGGAGCAGCCACCACGCGAGCACCGCGGCGGCGAGCCAGGCGGCGATCCGCAGCGGGACGGCCGGCCCGTCCGCCGCGACCGCGCGCGCGACCTCGCGCAGGAGGCCGGCCGGAGATTGCGGCAGCTCGGCGCGCAGCACCAGTCCCAGGCCGCGGTCGGCCTCGCGGGCGAGCGCGTGGAACAGGACGGGAGCGAGGGCGGCTGTGATTGCGCGGAGGCGGACCACCGCGCGGATCTTACAGCGTGAGCCGCTCCAGCAGCCGCAGGCTCTCCTTCTCCTCGGCAGAGGCGTGGCCGTCCGCCTGCATCATGCCCCGCATGGTCTCCAGGAACAGCTCCCGATGCTCGCGCGGGATCGTGGCGGGGTCCACCTCGTCGGGGCGCGGCGGCTCCTCCAGCCACTGCAGCACCTCCGCCTCCTCGTCGGGGGGAAGCCGGAGCTTGCGCAGCAGGTTCTCGAGGAAGCCGACCTCGCGGGGGGTCACCATCAGGTCGGCCCAGGCGGTGGCGATGACGAACCGCAGCAGCTTGCGGCGGTCCGCCGGGCCCAGCCGGGCCAGCTCCTTCGCACGCTCCATGACGGCTCCCTCCTTAGTCCGCGGTCACGCTGATGGAGACGATCTCGCCGGGCCGGCAGCGCACGAACACCTCGGCCGGCCGGCAGCACACCGGGCAGTCCTCGAAGTAGCTCTGCTCGTCACCCGCCATGGTGTCCACGTCCAGGGCGAAGGGCTCGCCGCAGCTCGGGCAGTCGACGACGATCTCCTCCAGCATGCACGGGGATCCGGGGCCAGTATCGCACGCGCCCGCCTCAGCGGGGCTCGCCCCGCAGGCGGGCGGCGGTGAGCAGCAGGGCGCGGGAGGTGTGATAGCCGGCGAACCAGTCGTTGCTCTTCGCCGGCAGCACCCGCCCGTCCCCGTCGACGCCGGCGTAGACGCCGCCGTGCTGCTCGTCGGTGAGCCGCTCCCGGGTGAAGGCCCAGGCCCGGGCGAGCGCCTCGCGGTAGCGGGGCGTCTCCCGGCCGTGGAGCGCGTCCATCAGCGACAGCGCGTTCACCAGCTCGAACTGGGCCCACCACTGCACGGAGCGGTCGAAGGCCGGCCGGATGGCGAAGCCCTCCTCGTAGAGCTGGCCGGTCTCGGCGTTCCAGCCGACGGCGAGGGCGTGGTCGACCAGCCGGCGCGCCACCCGCTGCGTCCTCGGGTCCTCGGGGACGCCGAGCGCCGCGGCGGCCTCCAGCAGGAGGAAGCCGGTCTCGACGTCGTGGCCGAAGGAGGAGGGGCCGGCCACCGGGCGGCCCTCCGGGTCGAGGAAGAGGTGCAGCGTTCCCGGTTCGGAGTAGAAGGCGTCGCGCAGCAGCTCGAACAGGCGACGGGTGCTCTCGCGCAGGCGCGGGTCCGGCCACTCCTTCAGCAGCTCGGTCCAGGCCTCGAGAAGGTGGATGTGCGTGTTCATGTCACGGTAGGCGACGGGTACGCCCATCCCGGGGAGGTTCGCAGGGGCGACCGCGTCCGCGTCGACCGCGACCCTTCCTCCGTCGACGCGCACGCCGGTCAGGTACCCGGAGCGGCCCGGCTCGCGGCAGTGGTCCTCGACCCACCGCCAGGCGCGCTGCGCCAGCTCGAGCGCCGCCGGCTCGGCGGCGGCGCGGTGGGCCACCGCCAGCGCGTACACGCCGAACGCCTGGCCATAGGTCATCTTCGTGGCGCCCTCGACCAGCTCGGGCGCGCCGGCGAGCGGGACCGCGTCGAAGAAGCCGCCGCGCTCGCGGTCCCACTGGCGGTCGCGGAGGAACGCGATGCCGTGTCTCGCGTACGCCAGGTACTCCTGCCGCAGCGCCGGCCGGGCGAGCGCCACCGCCGCGGCGTTCCAGGTGTTGCGCGCCTGGTAGACGACGAACCGGTGGCGGTCCGGCTGCTTCGTCCAGTCGCTCGCGAAGTTGGCGTGGAAGCCGCCGTGCTCCCGGTCGACGCAGGCCGGGAACCGCGGCGCCAGCACGTGGCGGACGAGGTACGCGTCCATCCCGTCGGCCAGGGCGCGGTCGGCGGCCGAGGACGGCGAGGCGGCGAGGGCGACGGCGAGGACGGCAGCGAGGGCTGCGGCCTGAAGGCTCGGGGCCAATGGCACCTCCAGCGAGGCCGGCGCGGCCGGCCGTTGCGGATTCTGGACCGCCGCGGCGCTCGTTGTCGCGCCGCAAGACGCGTGGTACCTTGGCGCGCGGGGGTGCGCCGGGGCCGGCGCACCTCCCTTCATTCTTGATGCTGCGATCCTCCGCTCCCCCGGTCGTCGTCGGCCTGTGCGTGGCCGCCCTCGCCGGGGCGGCGCTGGCGCAGGCACCCACAGCGGCCTACGACCCCGTCGTCTTCGAGCTGGTCAAGGGCAGCGGCGTCGATTTCGTCACCGACTCCGGCCGCACCCCGCACCGCCACCAGCCCGAGACCATGGTGGCCGGCGTGGCCCTGCTCGACTACGACAACGACGGCCGGCTCGACATCTACCTCACCAACGGCGCCAGCATGACGGAGCTGGACAAGAGCCAGCCGAGGTACTGGAACCGCCTGTACCACAACCTCGGCAACTGGAAGTTCGAGGACGTGACCGAGAAGGCGGGCGTCAAGGGCAACGGCTACGACCTGGGCGTGGCCGTCGCCGACTACGACAACGACGGCTGGCCGGACATCCTGGTGCTGGGGCTGCGCCGCAACACCCTCTACCACAACAATGGCGACGGCACCTTCAGCGACGTCAGCGAGAGGGCCGGTCTCAACAAGGCCGACCCGCAGTACGGGACCCTGTGGTCGGTGGCGGCCGCCTTCTTCGACTACGACAACGACGGCAAGCTCGACCTGTTCGTCTCCAACTACTGTGTCTGGGATCCCAAGACGGAGCCGCTGTGCGGCCCGCGGGGGATGAACGACTACTGCCACCCCAACAACTACAAGGGCCTGCCCAACTCGCTCTACCGCAACAACGGCGACGGCACCTTCACCGACGTCTCGGCGTCGAGCGGCATCCGCAAGGTGATCGGCAAGGGCATGGGCATCGGCCTCGCCGACTACGACGGCGACGGGTACCTGGACCTCTTCGTGGCCAACGACACCGAGCCCAACTACCTGTTCCACAACCTGGGCAACGGCACCTTCGAGGAGGTCGGCTTCATGGCCGGGGTCGGCTACCCGGAGGCGGGCAAGGCCCTCTCCGGCATGGGGGCGGACGCGCGCGACATCGACGACGACGGCCGGCCGGACATCTTCCACACCGCGCTGTCCAGCGAGACCATGCCGGTGTTCCGCAACCAGGGCAAGCTCAACTTCATCGAGGTCACGGCGAAGGCCGGGGTGTCCTCGCTGAGCCTCTCGCGCGCGGGCTGGTCCAACGGCATCGTCGACTTCAACAACGACGGCCGCAAGGACCTGTTCGTGGCCGGCGGCGACGTGATGGACCCGACCGGAGAGTTCAAGGAGAAGGTGCGGCAGACGAACCTGGTGATGGCCAACCTCGGCGGCTTCAGGTTCGCCGACGCCACCGCCGGGGCGGGGCCGGAGTTCTCGAGCAAGCGAGCGACCCACCGGGGGGCCGCCTTCGGCGACATCGACAACGACGGCCGGGTGGACGCGGTGGTGACGGCGCTCGACGAGGGCGTCGAGCTGTGGCGGAACGTCAGCCCCATCCCGAACCACTGGCTGTCCGTCCGCGCCGTCGGCAGCAGGAGCAACCGCGACGGCATCGGCGCCGACATCGCGGTGACGACGCCGTCGGGCGTCCGCCACGACCACGTCAACGGCGCGGTCGGCTACGGCTGCGCCTCCGACCTGCGGGTCCACTTCGGGCTGGGCCAGGACGAGCTGGTGACGACGCTCGAGGTCCGCTGGCCGAGCGGCATCCGCCAGGTCCTCGAGAACGTGAAGGCCGACCAGCTGCTGACGGTCAGGGAGCCGGAGAGGTGAGCCACGGCCGCCGGCTGGCCGCGGCGGCCTGCCCGCTGCTGCTGGCGGCCGCCTGGACGGCTCTGGGCCCCGAGGGGAGGGCGCTGGCGCAGATGACGGGCCAGCGCGTGCACGACCTGCCGCCCGAGCCGACCCAGACGCCGGGCGGACCGGTGGTGAACCCGACCGTCCACTTCACCGACGTGGCCGGCAGGTCGAGCTTCGCCTACACCTCGAACAATGACTACCGGGGCGGGCGCAAGTACTTCCCGCAGCCGATGTGCGGCGGGGTGGGCCTGCTCGACTACGACGGGGACGGAAAGCTCGACGTCTTCCTCAGCAACGGCGGCAGGCTCCCCGACTACACGCGCCCCGACCCCTCGTACTACAGCTGCCTGCTCCGCGGCCGGGGCGACGGCACCTTCGAGGACGTGACGGCGAAGGCGCACCTGGAGGGGAGGAACCTGGACATCTCTTACGGGGTCGCCGTCGGCGACTACGACAACGACGGCCACCCCGACATCTTCATCGCCAACGCCGGGCCCAACGTGCTCTACCACAACAACGGCGACGGCACCTTCAGCGACGTCACCGCCGGCTCGGGGCTGGACAGGAAGCCGAAGGACCTGCTCTCGGTGGACGCCGCCTGGTTCGACTACGACAACGACGGTCTGCTGGACCTGGTGGTCTCGCACTACACCTACTGGAACCCGCAGGCGGACAGGGTCTGCCCCACCAGCGAGGGCGAGATCTACTGCTACCCGGGGATCTACAAGAGCGTGCCGCACAGCCTCTACCACAATCTGGGCCACGGCAGGTTCGAGGACGTGACCGAGAGGTCGGGCTTCGGCGCCTACGCCGGCAAGGGGATGGGCATCGCCATCGCCGACTTCAACGGCGACGGCTGGATGGACGTGTTCATCGCCAACGACACCGAGCCCAACTTCCTGTACCTCAACCAGGGTGACGGCACCTTCAAGGAGGAGTCCTGGTCCTGGGGCATCGCCTACGACGAGCAGGGGGCGGTGGTCTCGGGCATGGGCGCCGACGCCCGCGACTTCAACAACGACGGCTGGCCGGACGTCTTCTACAACAACCTGCAGGCCCAGATCTGGGCGCTCTTCCAGAACGAGGGCGGCACCCACTTCCGCTACGTCTCGCCGCGGACGGGGATCTCGCGGCTGTCGCGCCGCTTCTCCGGCTGGAGCAACGCCATCTTCGACTACGACAACGACGGCTGGAAGGACATCTACTCGGCCAACGGCGACGTCGACTACCTGGGCAACAACTCCCCCCAGCACGACACCATGTTCCACAACCTGGACGGCAAGGTGTTCGCCGACGTCTCCGAAAAGCTCGGCCCCGACTTCCTGCCCAAGGGCTACCAGCGCGGCTCCGCCTACGGCGACCTCAACGGGGACGGCTTCCCCGACCTGGTGGTCACCTCGCTGAACAAGAAGCCGCGGATCCTGCTCAACTCCGGCGGCAACGGCAACCACTGGCTGTACCTCGACCTGGTGGGCCGCAGGAGCAACCGCGACGGCATCGGCGCCAGGGTGAAGCTGACGACGGCCAGCGGGCGGCTGCTGTACAACCACGTCTCGGTCGCCGACGGGTTCATGTCCTCGAGCGACCGCAAGCTGCAGTTCGGCCTGGGCGGCGACTCGGCGGCCGGCTCCATCGAGATCCGCTGGCCCAGCGGCCGCACCCAGATCCTGGAGAACGTCAAGGCCGACCAGGTCCTCCGCGTCGAGGAGCCGGCGTAATCTAGACCGATGCGATGGTGGCGCCTGCGCCGGCTCGCCTGGCTGGGGCTCGGCTGCGCGGGTTGCGTGCCGCCGGTGCGCGCGCCGGCGGCCCCCGGGGTGCAGCGGGTCGTCTTCGTCGGAGACTCGCTGGTCAACCGCTCCGAGCGGGAGTTCTCGCTGCTGACGCGGGTGCGCGAGGTCGTCGAGCGCGCCCACCCCGGCATCGCCCTGGAGCTGGTCAACGCCGGGGTCAACGGGGACGTGATCGGCGGGATCCGCGCGCGGCTGCAGCGCGACGTCCTGGCGCTGGCCCCGGCCGCCGTGGTCCTCTACTGGGACAGCGACGCGGTGGACGGGGAGTCCCCCGGCGATCCCCCCTCGCGCACCGCCGAACGGCGGGTCGCCTACGAGCGCGACCTGGACGAGGTGCTGCGGCGGCTGACGGCGGCGACGCCGACGGTGGTGGTGTCCGGACCGACGCTCGTGGGCGAGCGGCGGCACGGCCGCAACCCGAAGGACCACGTGCTCGACCTCTACGCCGCCATCAACCGCCGCTGGTGCCTGGCGCGCCACGCCACCTGGGTCGACACGCGCCGCGCCGCGTTCCTCTGGCTGGGCCACGAGGCCGGCGCCTACCGGAGCGAGTCCGGACGGCTCACCGTCGACGGCGAGCACTTGAACGCGTGGGGCGTGGCGCTGGTGGCGCAGGAGCTGGGGACCGCGCTGGCCCGGGGGCTGCGGCACCAGCACCGCCACGACGACGCGGTCCCGCCGCCCCACGCGGTCGCCAAGAACACGCCGACTGATCCACCGATAGATCGAAAATGATCCACCCGTCCAAGGCGCTCCTGCGGCATACTCCCTGCGTCCACCGCAGGGGGAACGATGAGCGCAGCGCTTCGGGAGATGCTGGCGGCGGCCACCATGATGCTGTTGGCGGCGCCGGCCGTCGCTACGGTGGAGATGCAGGTACAGGCGAAGAAGCTCGGGTTGCCGGTGGTGAACTGTCTCTACTGCCACGCGCACTCGCACTCGGTCGAGGTGATGAAGCAGAAGGCGAAGGCCCTCAACCTCAGCGACGGCAACTGCCTCGGCTGCCATGGCGCCAACATCCCCTCGAAGCTCAACGACCGCGGCCGCTGGCTGGTGGCGGAGAAGACGAAGCGCGGTGCGAAGGTCTGCGACATGGTCTGGCTGCGCGACTACAAGGAGCCGACGCCGGCGCCGGCCGCGCCGCGCCCGAAGCCGTAGGGCTTCCCACACCGGCGCGACGGCCGTGAGCCCGCACCTCGGCCTTCCCGGGCTGCTGCTGGCCGCCGTCGCCGCCGTCGCCGGCGGCCTCGTCAACGCGCTCGCCGGCGGCGGCACGCTGCTCACCTTCCCGGCGCTGACGGCGCTCGGCCTGCCCGCGGTGGCGGCCAACGTCACGAACACGATCGCGCTGGCGCCGGGACACCTCGGCGCGACGCTGGCTCAGCGTCCGCAGCTCGCCGGCCAGCGGGTGCGCGTGCTGCGCCTCGTCCCCGCGGCCCTCCTGGGGGGTCTCGCCGGAGGCCTGCTGCTGCTCTTCACCAGCGAGCGCGCCTTCAGGCGGCTGGTGCCGTTCCTGATCCTGGCGGCCTCGGCGCTGCTCGCCGTCCAGGAGCCGCTGCGTGGCTGGCTGCAGCGCCGGCTGGGCGCCCGCTCGCGCGCCTCGCACGAAGCGCTGGCCGTGGCGCCCGTCTTTGCCGCCTCGATCTACGGCGGCTACTTCGGGGCCGGGCTCAGCGTGATCGTGCTGGCCGCCCTGGGGTTGGTGCTCGACGACTCGCTCACCCGGCTGAACGCGGCCAAGCAGGCGGTGGGCTTCGCCGCCAACCTGGCGGCCGCCGCGCTGTTCCTCTTCTCCGGCCAGGTGCACTGGCCCGCGGCCCTGGTCATGGCCGTGGGGGCGGTCGCCGGAGGCGCCCTGGGCGGGCGCCTGGCGGGCCAGGTGCGACCGGCCACGCTGCGGGCGGTGGTCGTCACCGTCGGCCTGCTGGTCGGGCTCGTCTATCTCCTCCGCGGCTGACACGCCGCCGGGGCGGGGCGCTCCCGCACGCCGACCCTGAGCCAAATGCATCAGCGCCGACGCCGCGATCCCTCGTTACGCTCCGTCGAAGAAACGGGAGGCAGGGATGGCTGAGGCGGCGTCGCACCCGGCGGTGGCGGGGCGCTGGCAGCGCGGCCTGCTGACGCTGCTGCGGATCGCGATCGGCTGGCACTTCCTGTACGAAGGCCACGCCAAGTTCATGCAGGGGCACTGGACCTCCGCCGGCTACCTCGACGCCTCGCGCTGGTGGTTCGGCGGCGTCTTCCAGTGGATGGCGGCGCACCCCGCCGTCATCACCCTGGTCGACGCCGTCAACATCGGCGGCCAGGTCGTGATCGGCCTGCTGCTGATCACCGGCACCGTCGCCCGCGCCGCCAGCCTGGCCGGGGTGGCGCTGCTGCTCCTCTACTACCTCGCCAACCCGCCGCTGGTCGGCCTCGGCCTCAACGTCCCCGCGGACGGCCACTACCTGGTGGTCGACCGCAACCTGATCGAGGCGCTCACGCTCGCGTTCCTGGCGGCGCTCCCCGCCACGGCGCTGCCGGGAGTCGATCGCTGGTTCCTGGCGCGGCGTCGTGAGGCGGTGGCCGAGGCTGCGGCGGCCGACGAGCCGCCGTCGGGCGAGCCCGCCGGGCCGACGGCCGGGCCCGCGCGGGCCGACGCCCCCGACCGCCGGGCGATGCTCGCGAACCTCGCCAGCCTGCCGTTCCTCGGGGCGTTCGTCTACGCGCTGGTGAAGCAGCACCGCTGGCAGAGCTACGAGGAGAAGAACCTGGTCGACGCGGTGACCGCAGCCAGCGCCAGGACGCTGGACGTGGTCAGCCTGCGGGAGCTGAAGGGCAGGCTGCCCATGGGCCGCATCGGAGGCAAGCCCTTCAGCCGGCTGATTCTCGGCGGCAACCTGCTCTCCGGCTGGGCGCACTCGCGCGACCTCATCTACGTCTCGCAGCTGGTGAAGGCCTACCACAACAAGGACCGCATCTTCGCCACCCTGCTGGTCGCCGAGAAGTGCGGCGTCAACACGCTGCTGACGAACCCCATCCTCTGCTCGCTGATCGACGAGTACTGGAAGCGCCGGATCGGAAGGATCCAGTTCATCTCCGACTGCGCCGGGCTCGAGTACGACGACAAGGGCCCGCATCCGATGGCCTTCGACAAGTACCTGGCCAAGGTGCAGCGGGCGATCGACTACGGGGCCGTCGCCTGCTACATCCAGGGGGAGACCGCCGACTACTACATGAAGAACGGCCAGCCCCAGCGGCTGGCCAGGGTGATCGAGACCATCCGCCGCAACAAGGTGCTGGTCGGCATCGGCGCCCACCAGTTGGAGACCGTGCAGGGCTGCGTGGCCGCCGACATGGTGCCGGACTTCTGGATGAAGACGCTGCATCACCACGGCTACTGGTCGGCCCGCCACCCGGAGTGGCACGACAACCTCTACTGCAGCAACCCCGAGGAGACCACGGCCTGGATGGCCGGGCGCAGGGAGCCGTGGATCGCCTTCAAGGTGATGGCTGCCGGGGCCATCCACCCGAAGGAGGCCTTCCGCTACGCCTTCGAGCGCGGCGCCGACTTCGTCTGTGCGGGGATGTACGACTTCCAGATGGTCGAGGACGTGAACATCGCCCTCGAGGCGCTGGCCACCCCGGCGCTCGCCTCGCGCCCCCGGCCCTGGATGGCGTAGCCGGCGATGCCGTGGCCGTGGTCGGCCCGCCGCGTGGAGGCGACGCGCCGGGCGATGACCACATTCGTCTCGATCACGGTCGAGGACCGCTCGGCCGCGCGCGCGGAGGACGCGGTCTCCGCCGCGCTCGAGGAGATGGAGCGCCTGGCAGGGCTGCTGACCCGCTTCGACGGCGCCTCCCCGCTCGCGGTCCTGAACACGGAGGGCCGGCTGGCGGATCCCCCGCCGGAGCTCCGCGCCGTGCTCGCCCGCGGCCTCGACCTGCACCGTCTCAGCGCCGGCGCCTTCGACCCGACCGTGGCGCCACTCGTCGACCTGTACCAGGTCCACTTCGCCGCCCATGGCGGGCCGCCCGACCCGGCCGAACGCCGAGAGGTCCAGGAGCTGGTCGGCGCCGGGCACGTGCGCCTCGACGACGGCGGCTGCCGGCTCGAGCGCACCGGCATGGCCCTCACGCTCGACGGCATCGCCAAGGGCTACATCGCCGACCGCGTGGCGGAGGCGCTCGCCGCCCGCGGTGTGCGCCACGCCCTGGTCAACGCCGGCGGCGACATCCGCGCGCTCGGCACCCGCGCGAGCGGCCGTCCGTGGCGGGTCGGCGTGCAGGACCCGCGGCGGCCGGGAGCGATGGTGGCGCGGCTGGCCCTGGCCGACGCGGCGGTGGCCACCTCGGGCGACTACGTGCGCTGCCACGACCTCGAGCGGTGTCACCACCACACGGTCGTACCCGCGACCGGTGCCTCGCCCGAAGCGATCGCCAGCGTCAGCGTGAGCACGGCGACGGCGATGGACGCCGACGCCCTGGCGACGGCCGTCTTCGTGCTGGGCAGGGACGCCGGTTGCCGACTCGCCGACGCCCTGCCCGCCACGGCGTGCCTGCTCGTGATGCGCGACGGCAGCCAGAGCGCCTCGGCCCGCTGGCGGCGGGTATAGAGCGGATGTCTCATGGCGGGCACCGACGCGATTTCCCTGCACCGTCGGTTTGAGCGATCATCCCCGCGGATCGCGGGGGTTTACATGGAGGAGCGGCGCAAGAGCCCCAGGGCGCTGGTCGATCTGCCGGGGCGCGTCACCGTGGGACGGGAGACGCTCGAGTGCCGGGTGCGCGACCTCTGCCGCGACGCGGCGCTGGTCCTGACCGCGAAGTGCTACCCGCTGCAGACCGCGACCGCGCTGGAGCTGGAGCTGCCGAGCACGCCCGGTGCCGTCAAGGTCACCGGCAAGGTCGTGCGCCTCGCCCCGCAGGAGCAGGGGGGCGCCCAGGGGATGGCGATCCTGTTCGACGAGCTCCCCCTGGAGACCGCGCTGCGCATCGAGCTGTTCGTCTCGGACCCCGACCGCTAGCTGCAGCCCGACGTCGACCCGCAGTTCGCGCAGCGGTAGCAGGAGCCGTTGCGGATCATGATGCTGCCGCAGTAGTGGCAGGGCGGCGCGTCGGACTGGGCCTGGATGGTGACCGCCGGGGCGGTCGGCTCCAGCACCCGGTCGTTCAGCTCGACCTTCGCCACCGGACCCGAGTGCGGCCGCAGCGAGGTCGTGCTGGGGTGCACCCCCACCGCCTCCTGCCTCTCCTCCGACAGGAACTTCGAGGCCAGCCAGCGGAAGATGTAGTCGGTGATGCTCTTGGCGTAGGGGATCTCGGGGTTCTTGGTGAAGCCCGAGGGCTCGAAGCGCACGTGGGAGAACTTTTCCACCAGCGCCTCCAGCGGCACCCCGTACTGCAGCGCCATCGAGATGGAGGTGGCGAAGGCGTCCATCAGGCCGGAGATGGTGGAGCCCTCCTTGGCCATCACCAGGAAGATCTCGCCGGGCTTGCCGTCCTCGTACATGCCGACGGTGATGTAGCCCTCGTGGCCGGCGATCTGGAACTTGTGGGTGATGGCATGCCGCTCGTCTGGCAGCTTGCGCCGGGCGGGCCGGGCCTCCACCGCAGCCGACGGCACCTCGGGGGCCGCGTCGGCGCCCGTCTTGACCTCGTGTTTCGAGGTGGAGAGCGGCTGCGAGCGCTTGCAGCCGTCGCGGTAGACCGCGATCGCCTTGAGGCCGAGCTTCCAGCCCTCGACGTAGGCCTGCTGGATGTCGTCCGGGGTGGCGTCGGTCGGCATGTTGACGGTCTTGCTGATGGCCCCGGAGAGGAAGGGCTGCACCGCCGCCATCATCTTGATGTGGCCCATCCAGTGGATGGAGCGCCTGCCGCTGCGCGGCGGGAAGGCGCAGTCGAAGATCGCGAGGTGCTCCTCCTTGAGGTGGGGCGCTCCCTCGATCATCTCCTTCTCGTCGACGTGGCGGAGGATGTCCTCGACCTGCGCCGGCGTGTAGCCGAGCTTGCGCAGCACCCTGGGCACCGACTGGTTCACGATCTTCATCACCCCGCCGCCGACCAGCTTCTTGTACTTGACGAGGGCGATGTCGGGCTCGATGCCGGTGGTGTCGCAGTCCATCATGAAGCCGATGGTGCCGGTGGGGGCGAGCACGGTGACCTGGCTGTTGCGGTAGCCGTGCTGGGTGCCGAGCGCGTAGGCCTCGTCCCAGACGTCGAGCACCGCGTCCAGCAGGGGCTTGGGCACGCGGTCGGCGTCGATCGTGTGCGCGTGCTTGCGGTGCTTGTCGATGACCTTCAGCATCGGCTCGGCGTTGCGGGCGTAGCCGGCGAAGGGGCCGGTAGCCGAGGCGATCCGCGCCGACTGCGCGTAGGCCTCGCCGTGCATGAGCGCCGTCACCGCCGCCGCGTAGGCCCGGCCCTCGTCGGAGTCGTAGGGCAGGCCGCGGTCCATCAGCAGCACGCCGAGGTTGGCGTAGCCCAGGCCCAGCGGCCGGTAGTCGTGGCTGTTGCGGTCGATCGCCGCCGTCGGGTAGCTCGAGTTGTCGACCAGGATCTCCTGGGCGGTGATCGCCGTCCGGCAGGCGGCGCGGAAGTCGCCGACGTTGAGCTCGCCGTCTTGCCCCACGAACTTCATCAGGTTCAGGCTGGCCAGATTGCAGGCGGTGTCGTCGAGGAACATGAACTCGCTGCAGGGGTTGCTGGCGTTGATGCGGGCGGTGTTGGGGCAGGTGTGCCAGTCGTTGACGGTGGTGTCGTACTGGATGCCGGGGTCGCCGCACTGCCAGGCGGCCTGGGACATCATCTTCATCAGCTCGCGCGCGCGGAAGCGCTCGCAGACCTCGCCTGTCAGCACGTACTTCGTCAGCCACTCGGCGTCCGCTTCCACGGCGCGCATGAAGTCGTGCGTGACCCGGACGGAGTGGTTGGCGTTCTGGAAGAAGACGGAGTCGTAGGCCCCGCCGTGCACGTTGAACGAGCCGTCGTAGCCCGCGTCGATCAGCGCCCAGGCCTTGCGCTCCTCCTCGGCCTTGCAGTTGATGAACTCGACGATGTCCGGGTGGTCGGCGTTGAGGATCACCATCTTGGCGGCCCGGCGGGTCTTGCCGCCGCTCTTGATGACGCCCGCGAAGGCGTCGTAGCCGCGCATGAAGGAGACCGGGCCCGAGGCGGTGCCGCCGCCGGCCAGCGGCTCGCGGGAGGAGCGGATGGCGGAGAGGTTCGAGCCCGTCCCCGAGCCGAACTTGAACAGCATCCCCTCCGTGCGCGCCAGCCCCAGTATCGACTCCATGGTGTCGTGCACGGCGTTGATGAAGCAGGCCGAGGACTGCGGGTGCGTCTCGATGCCGACGTTGAACCAGACCGGGCTGTTGAAGGCCAGCTTCTGCTGGACGAGGAGGTGGGTCAGCTCGTCGCTGAAGGCCTGGAGATCCTCCGGCGTCGCGAAGTAGCCCTGCGCGTCCGCCCAGCTGCGGATGGTGTCCACGACCCTCGAGATCAGCCCTCGAACGCTCCGCTCCCGCTCGGGCGAGCCCAACTGTCCCCGGAAATACTTGGAGGCGACGATGTTGGTCGCTGTCTGGCTCCAGGTGCTGGGGACCTCGACATCGTGCTGCTCGAAGACCGGCTGCCCCTTCTCGTCGTTGATGACCGCCGAGCGGAACTCCCAGGTGACCTCGTCGAAGGGGTGGCGCCCCGCCTGCGTGAAGTGACGCCGGAAGCTCAGCCCCGGGCGTTTCTCGGCGTGGGCGCCACGAGACTCGCCTCTCTGCTTCTCCACGGGATGGGTCGACATCGGGGCAACCTTCCTTCTGGGGGGACGAACGAACGCTCTATCGATGCCTCTCCGGTTGACCAGCCGAACGGGCTGACCAGCCGGCGCTATGGTGTCGTGCCGTTGTGGCGACGGCGATTATCGGGAAGCGTTCTGGGGGAGTCAAGAGAAAACTACTACAGGTTGTGGCGCTTGCGCAGACCGGTCCACTATATGGCTGGTCAGTGAGTTAGCGCAAGCGGCTGGACAACCCTGTCCTGCTTCAGTGTCGCCCGAACACCCGCCCGAGGAGGTCCAACCGGACGCTGCCGGAGAGAAGGATCCCGCCCTCGGCCTCCCCGTCCTCGAACCGCGGATCGACCAGCGGCGCAAGACGAACCCATCAAGCGAGGCGAGGCCGTCGTCGGGAGGCAGTGGCGTCGGCGGACTACACTGGGACCATGGCTGGACCGCTGCACCGGTTCTTCGCCGCCGACCACGACCGTCTCGACGCGCTCCTGCGACAGGCGCTGGCGCAGCCCGGCGGCGTGGACCGCGGGCCGTTCGACGCGTTGCGGGCCGGTCTGCTCCGGCACATCGGCATGGAGGAGAAGCTGCTCTTCCCCGCCGCGCGCAGCCTGCGGCCGGAGCTGCTGGCCATCACCTCGCGGCTGCGGGTCGACCACGGGGCGATCGCCGCGCTGCTGGTGCCGTCACCGACGGCCCTGGTCGTGGACGACCTGCTGTCGGTGCTCGGCCCCCACAACCGCCGCGAGGAGGACGACGGCGGCGTCTACGACGCCTGCGACGCCGCGCTCGGTGAGGCGGCGGCCCGGCGCATGGTCGAGCAGCTGCGTGGCTTCCCCGAGCCCCCGCTCAACCCGTACAACGACGGCCCCGAGGTGAGGCGGCACGTCGCCGCCACCCTGGCGGCTTCGCGGCGCCAGTGGGGGGAGCAGGAGCGGAGTTAGGGCCTCAGTACTCCGCGAAGGCGTCGTCCGGGTAGCAGTACAGCCAGCGCTCTTCCGGCTCGGCCGAGGCGATGACCGGGTGCGCGGTCGAGCGGGCGTGCTCGCTGGCGTGACGGTTGGGGGAGGAGTCGCAGCACAGGGTCACCCCGCAGGTCTGGCAGGTCCGCAGGTGGACCCAGCGGGCGCCGATCTTCACGCAGGCCTCGCACGTGTGGGCGCGCGGGTGCTTCACCTCCTCGATCGCCTCCAGGTGGGTGCAGGCCTCGGCGTTCATGCGTCCTCACCTTCGTTCCAGGGCCGCCCGCTCCCAGCCGGCGAGGTCGGCGGCGGCCTCGTACGTGCTGGCCAGGAACTCGAGCAGCGGCTCGGCCGGCTGCGGCGCGGAGCGGATCAACTCGTAGGGGAGGATGAACTCCGAGAGGTCGGTGCTGTAGAACGCCGCCTGCGGACGCGGCTTCACCGCGGCGAGGCCCTTCGGTTCCGGCGCCGCGTAGGCGTAGAACGCGGGCTCCTGCACCGCCCCGCTGCCCGGCCAGAAGCCGTGGGAGATCACCTCGTGCGAGTAGGCCTCGCGGGTTATGGAGTCGGCGCCGGGCCTCTCCAGCGCGACCCGCCCCGAGAAGCGCGTCGAGGCCAGGTCGAAGCTGCCCCAGAAGAAGTGCACCGGGCTGCTCTTGCCGAGGAAGCGTCCGCGGAACTGCTCGAGCACCGGCACCACGTCGAGGAGGATGCGCCAGAAGGTGGCCGCCGCCTCCGGGTCGTAGGTGCGGTGCGCCGTGTCGTTCTCGAAGGGAACCACCGGCGGCGGGATCTCGACCGGGGTGGTCCAGATGCGGACGGAGAACCCGAGGCGCCGCAGGCTCTCCATCACCGCCCGGTAGAAGTCGGCGACCGTGCGCGGCTCGAGCCGGACGGCCTCCACGCGGCCGTCGGCGGCCTGGAGCACCAGCTGGTGGTCGACGAAGTCGAGGCTCATGGCGAGCGCGCGACCCCCGACCGCCATCACCGGCGTCGCCAGCCCGCGAGAGCTCACGCGGAAGGCGACGTTCCAGAAGTGGTTGAGCGGCGGAGTCAGCGCCAGGCAGACCTTGCCGACCACCTGCGTCCAGAGGTGCAGCGTCTCGTACGTCGGCCGCCAGCCGTCGAGCGGCAACGCGGGCCACGGTCCCGGGCAGGCGCGCAGGGTTGTCGTCCTCATGGCGGCGGGGTGATGCCCCATGATGGCACGACGGCGAGGCAGCCGCTCGGCCGACGGGCCGGTCTCCGGGAGCCGGTGGAGGCGGTCGATGCTCGCCGTCGTATCCTGTGGCCGGCATGGACGAGACCTCCCCGCTCGATCCGCAGGAGGCCCGGCTGCGGCCGACCTACGCGACCGTGAGCCTCGCGCGGATCCGCGCCAACCTCGACGCCGTCAGGGCACACGTCGCCCCCACGCGGGTGATGGCCATCCTCAAGGCCAACGCCTACGGCCACGGCCTGGAGGCGGTCGCCCGCTGCCTGGCGCCGCAGGCGGACAGCTTCGGGGTGGCGCTGGTGGAGGAGGGCATCGCCCTGCGGCGGCTGGGCATCGCCAACCCGATCCTGGTGATGGGCGGCACCTGGACCCGGCAGATCCCCCTCTTCATCGCCCACGACCTGGCGATCACGGTGCCCTCGCTCGCCCGGCTCCGGGACGTGGAGGAGGCGGCGGCAGCGGCGCGGACGCGGGCCCGGGTGCACCTCAAGATCGACACCGGCATGGAGCGCATCGGCATCCACCACTACAGCGCGGAGGGACTGCTGCAGGAGGCGGCGCGCTCGCAGCACGTCGAGGTGGAAGGCATCTACTCGCACCTCGCCAACGCCGACGCCAAGGACCTCTCCCACGCCCGGCTGCAGCTCGAGCGCTTCGCCGAGGTGCTGCGCTTCTACGAGCGGCGCTCGCTGCCGATGCCACAGCGCCACATCGCCAACTCCGCCGCCATCCTCCGCCTGCCCGAATCGCACCTCGACCTGGTGCGACCTGGCATCCTCCTCTACGGCGTCTATCCCTACCCGGGGGCACCGCACACGGTCGAGGTGAGTCCGGCGCTCTCCTGGCGTTCGCGGGTGGTGTACTTCAAGGTGGTGGAGCCGGGCAGCCCGGTCAGCTACGGCTCGACCTGGCAGAGCGACCACCGGGTGCGGCTGGTGACGGTTCCGGTCGGCTACGGCGACGGCTACTTCCGCTCGATGTCGAACCGCGCTTGCGTGGTGCTGCGGGGCCGGCGCCACCCGCAGGTCGGTCGCGTCTGCATGGACCAGATCATGGTCAACATCGAGTGGACGACCGCCTACAACGGCGACGAGGTGATCCTGATCGGCGAGCAGGGCGAGGCGCGGGTCACGGTCGAGGAGCTGGCGGAGTGGGCCGGTACCATCCCCTACGAAGTCCTGACCGCGATCAACGGCAGGGTGCCGCGGCTGTACGAGGGGTCGGGTCCTTCGTCGTAGCGCGACCCCAGCGCAGCCGGAGCGCCCCGCGCGTGCAGGCCTGGACACAGCGCTGGCACAGGATGCAGTCGCCGCTGCCGATGCGGCGGGCGCCGGCTGCGGCGCCGGCCACGTCGACCTCCATCGGGCAGACCCGCGAGCAGGCGCCGCAGCCGTCGCAGGCGGCGGGGTCCGCCGCGACGCGCAGCAGGGCCGGCCGGCTGGTCCAGCGCAGGATCGCCGAGCTGGGGCAGAGGTGCTTGCAGAAGGCCCGCGGGTCGCGGAAGGCGACGGCCATGCCGATCGACGAGCCGTAGTAGACGCCGCCAGCGACGAGTGCGGCGGTCAGGCCGTGCGAGCGACCGCTGGCGAGCACGGCGGCACCGCCGCTGATCGCCAGGCCCAGGTACGGCAGCACGGGCCAGGCGCCGCGCCGCGCGCCGGGGATCGCCCGTCGCAGGGGCAGCAGCTCCAGCACCATCGCCCGCCAGCAGCCCCAGCCGCAGAGGGCGCGCCCGAAGACGAGCGGGCCGAGGACGACGCTCACCAGCGTGTGGCCGACCGCCGCACCGGCGGTGCCGGCCCAGAGTGCCCCGAAGAAGCCCTCGAGGTCGAGGCTGACGCCAGCCAGCAGCGCCGGCGCGAGGATGCTGAGGCCGCCCGTGAACAGCACCAGCCGACGCTGCCTCTGCTTCTGCGCGCGCGGCGCCGTGGCATAGGCCGTGAGGCACGGGCCCAGCGAGAGGCCGAGCAGGAAGGCGGAGACGGCGAA
>DATKME010000051.1:0-83264 GCA_035542035.1 Vicinamibacteria bacterium
GTCCCTCGACCAGGCCCTGGCCCGGCTCGAGTCGAAGCCCGAGGCCTGGAGCCCCGGCGCCCTGCTGCGGCCGCTGGTGCAGGACTGGCTGCTGCCGACGGCGGCCTACGTCGGCGGCCCGGCGGAGGTCGCCTACCACGCGCAGATCGCGGCCGCCTACGCGCACTTCGGCGTGCCGCGGCCGGTGATCCTGCCCCGGCCCAGCCTGACCCTGCTCGAGCCGCAGCAGGCCCGCACGCTGCAGGCGGAGCGGCTGGACATCGCCGAGCTGGTGAGCGACCCCGAGGGTTTGGTGACCCGCTGGGCCCGGGAGGATTATCCCGATGTGGAGTCGGCCTTCGCCCGCACCCGCGAGGCGATCGAGCGCGAGATGGTGGCGCTCGAGGAGACGCTGGGCCGCCACGACCCCACCCTGCGCGCCGCCGCCGCGGCCGCGCGCGGACGCGCCGTCCACCCGGTGCTGGCCCTGCACGAGAAGGCCCTGCGCGCCCTGAAGAAGCGCGACCAGGGCCGGGCCGAGCGCCTGCGCCGCACCCGCGACGCCCTCTTCCCCGGCGGCGCGCTGCAGGAGCGCGGTGTCGGCCTGGTCTCGCCGCTGGCGCGCCACGGGGTGGCGCTGCTGGAGCTGCTCCGCGAACGGCTCGACTTCTTCGCCCGCGGCCACCAGGTCGTGCGCCTGTGAGGGTCGGCATCGTCTGCTACCCGACCGTGGGCGGCTCGGGGGCGGTGGCCGCCGAGCTGGGCAAGCAGCTGGCCCGGCGCGGGCACGACATCCACGTCATCTCCTACCGGCTGCCGTTCCGGCTGGGCGACTTCCAGCAGAACATCTGCTTCCACGAGGTCGACGTCTCCAGCTACCCGCTGTTCGAGTACCCGCCCCACGACCTGGCGCTGGCGGTGAAGATGGCGGAGGCGGCGCGCGAGCACGGGCTGGAGCTGTTCCACGTGCACTACGCGATCCCCCACGCGATCGCCGGCTTCCTGGCCCAGCAGATGCTCGGCGACGGCAGCCCGCGCATGGTGACGACGCTGCACGGCACCGACATCACCATCGTCGGCCAGGACCGCTCGTTCTTCGAGATCACCCGCTTCGGCATCGAGCGCTCCGACGCGGTCACCGCAGTGTCCGAGTTCCTGCGCCGGATGACGGTCGACGAGTTCCAGGTCAGCGGGCGCATCGACGTCATCCCCAACTTCGTCGACCTGTCCCAGTACCCGCCTTCGCCCCCCGACCGCACGGGCTTCGCGGCGCCCGGGCAGAAGGTGCTGCTGCACGTCTCCAACTTCCGCCCGGTGAAGCGCGTGCTCGACGTGGTGCGCATCTTCGAGCGGGTGGTGCGCGAGATCGACTCCGTGCTGCTGATGGTCGGCGAGGGGCCGGAGCGCTCCTCGGCGCAGGCCCTGGCCCGCCGGCTCGGGCTGTCCGACCGCCTGCGCTTCCTCGGCACCCAGCACGCGATCGAGGAGGTGATGGGCCTGGCGGACGTGTTCCTGCTCCCCTCGGAGCTGGAGTCCTTCGGCCTGTCGGCCCTCGAGGCGATGGCGGCGGGCGTCCCGGTGGTCGGCTCCGACGCCGGGGGCCTGCCCGAGGTGGTACGCCACTGCGAGAGCGGCTACCTGCTGCCGGTCGGCGACGTGGAGGGCATGGCCGCGCGCACCATCGAGATCCTGCGCGACGACGAGCGGCGGCGGGAGATGGGCCAGGCCGCGCACGCGCGGGTGCACGCGCTGTTCGACGCCGAGCGGGTGGTGGGCCAGTACGAGGCCGTCTACGCGCGGGTGCTGGGGAGCTGAGCGTGGACGCCTTCGACGTCGCCGCCGTCTGCGCCCACCCGGACGACGCCGAGCTGGTGATGGGCGGCACCATCGTCCGCGAGACCTCGCGCGGCCGGCGGGTGTGCATGGTCGACCTCACCCGTGGCGAGAGCGGCAGCCGCGGCACCCCGCAGACGCGCGCCGCCGAGGCGCAGGCCTCCGCCCGCATCCTGGGCGTGGCTCACCGCGAGTCGCTGGGCCTGCCCGACGCCCGACTGGCGGACGTCCCCGAGCAGAAGGACGTGGTGGTCGAGGCGCTGCGCCGCCTGCGCCCGCGGGTGGTGCTGCTGCAGCACTGGCGGCAGCGTCACCCCGACCACGCCATGGCCAGCCGCATCGTCTACGGGGCGTCCTTCCTGGCCGGCCTGCGCAACTACCGTCCCGACCTGGGCCCCGCCTTCCGGCCCTGGAAGCTCGTCTACTCGGTGACCACCACCGAGCACCACGACATCGTGCCCAGCTTCATCGTCGACATCAGCGACGTCTGGGAGACCAAGTTGCAGGCGATCTCGGCCTTCGCCAGCCAGTTCACGCCCGCCCCCGGCGAGACCGGCCCGCTGCCGCTGGACCGCTTCCGCGACGCGGTGGAGCTGGCCGGCCGCCGCCACGGCCAGCGGATCGGCGTCCGCTACGGCGAGGGCTTCGTCACCCGCGAGCCGCTGGTGGTCGAGGACCTGCTGGCGCTCGGCGGGGCGAGCTCGATCTAGTCAGCAGTGTCCGGCCGCGAACTCCCTGGCGGCAGCCTTCAGCCGACCCGAGAAGTCGAGCGCCGTTCGCGGCCGGCGGGTGCGATCGGCCGACAGAGCCACGGCGAGCAAGGCCGCTAGCACCGGAGGACAATCAGGCCTGAACTCGCGCGGGTCCGGAACCGTCGCCTGCTCGATCAGCTTCACGGTCTCGGCGGCGGTCTGGGCCGCAAACGGGTTCTTGCGCGTCGTGCACTCGTACAGGGTGACCGCCAGACCCCACAGGTCGACGTTCTCGCCGGGCAGGACAGGGCTCAGCGCCTCGGGGGGCAGATAGGCCAGCGTTCCCACGCAGCGGCCGACCGCCGTCAGGAACGCCTCGGCGGTGGAATCAGAGGTGAACCCCGCCGGCGGGGCTGCCGTCACGCTGGCGGCTCTGATCGGCGTGCGCGTCGCCGGGGCCGACAGCGCCGAGATCAACCGGACCAAGCCGAAGTCCAGGAGCTTGGCCACACCGCCGGCCGTGTACCCGATGTTGCTGGGCTTGACGTCCCGGTGCAGGTAGCCCGCGCGGTGGAGGGTGTGCAGCACCTCCGCCACCACGACACCGAGTGCGACGACGTCGCCGACCGGCAGCGGCCTGTCGCGTATCCGCTCGGCAACCGTCCCGCCGGCAAGATACTCCAGCACCAGCACCGGTGCGCCGCGCCACGACTCCATCGCGTGAACAACGGCCAGGTTCGGGTGCTGCAATCGCGCCATCGAGCGGGCTTCACGTCGCAGCCTCGCGGCTGCCGCGGGCAGGACCCGCGGCAGCACCTTGATGGCCACCGTCCGGTCGAGCGCGAGGTCGCGGGCGCGGTACACCACACCCATGCCGCCGGCTCCGATCTGCCGCTCGACCTCGAACTTTCCGGAGAGGACGGCCGGCAGCAGGGCGTCGCAGAGTGCGCTGCCGCAGGCGTGGCAGGCGGGCAGCACCCGGTCCTGCACGCGACCACAGGTGACGCATTGACGCGCGGCGTGGAGGCTGCCCGGCCGCGCCTGCTCGGGAGATGGCGACTCGCTGTTGAGCTTTCGCTCGAGCGCCAGGGCGGCCGAGGCAGCCACCGCCGTCATGAGCTGTCGGTCTTCCGGGGTGTAAGGCAGTTCGCTCTTCTTTTCTCCGAGCGCCAGCACACCGACGGGTCGGCCCTGGGCACCGAGCAGTGGCACCATCAGCCGCACGGCGGCATCGGCCAGCCACTGCCGATCGCCTTCGGGCAGCCGCGCCAGCGGCGAGCTCTCAGAGGAGAGGTCCACCTCCAGGGGTGCGTGGGAGCCCGCGATGAGGATGCCGAGCGCCCCCGCCACATCTAGGTCGAGGAGCCGGCCCTCCGGATCTCGCAGCCGATCACTGTTCTCGTCGAGAACGAGCAGCGAGAGGCGCTCCAGATGGAGCGCCCGGTCGACCTCGCCGACGATGAGGTTCACGATGTCGCGGGCGGTGGTGGCCCTCTGGCTCTCGTCGACCAGATCCACGAGGATCCGCCGGGCGTCGTAGTGCTCGCGGAAGAACCGGCGGTCGATCGCGTCCAGCAACGAACGCCTCCAGTAGAGGACGAACGCAACCAGCCCCAGGGCCAGCACGGCCACCGGCGATTCGCCGACCATCTCGCGCAGCGACCGGTCCCGGTTGCCGTAGCCGACCGCCACCAGCCCGGCCACGAGCGCAATCATCAGGCCCAAGACCGTGTACCGGGCGAGTGCATATTGGACGGCTCGGCGGATGAGGAACCGGACCTCGAGGATCTGGCCGACCAGCACTGCGTAGGCCGCCGTGGCCGGGATCATGAGCGAGAACACGGTGAGAACGATGCCTAGCGTGCGGCTGCGGGTGGGGTCGCCGGCGAAGGCGGCGTATCGCGGCAGCCACGTCGCGAGCAGGACGTGAACCAGCATCGGCAGCGACCCGATCACCAGCCCTCCCACGACCCATCCCAGACGCCGTCGCTCGCCGGCGCTGGCCGCCCGCAGCTTGGCCACCAGCAGGGCCAGCGAGGGCAGGATTAGCAGGGAACACACCTGCCAGAACCAACCCGCGTCTGTGTCGGGCGAGAGCAGGGTCCACAGCCTCGCCAGCGGTGACTGGCGTTCCGCCACCACGCCGACGATCAGCGTGCCCACCGCCAGCACGCCGCCCGCCACGGCAGTCAGGCGCATCATCCAGCGCGGGACCCAGGCGGGCACGAGCGCCGACTGAACGCGCGGGAATGCCCAGGCGAAGCTCCAGAAGACGAGCGGCTCGAACGCGGTCAGATGGACGCTCGCCGCCAGCTGCGCCACCGCGCCGGGCACCCCGGCCGGGGAAGGAACCGCCCGTGTCACCAGCCGGTCGGTGAAGAGAGAGCCAAAGAGAAGGAACACCAGGCCGAGCAGACGCGTCCTGGGGTCGGCTTTGCCACCGAGGTAGAGCAGCGCCCCGCAGATGCCGAAGACGAGCAGCAGGCTGAGGTGATACCAGGACGGCAGCGCGTGCGAAGGCAAGGGGGCCTCGGCAGACGTCCAGAACCACGCCGCCACGCCGACCAGGACCTTGAGCAGGGCGGCGAGGAAGAGCGGACGCATCGTCACCGCGACTTCGGCTCTTTCGCGAGGCCGCTCACCCCTTGCAGGGGCAGACGTTCGCCACCGTATCGAGCCCTCTCTTCACGTGCTCCTCCGCGATCTCGGCCTTCCCGTCCACGATCGCCAGCGTGGCGGAGATCTGGCCCATCCGCCTGACGAGGTCGGTAAACGCGTAGCGGGACGCCCGCCAGTCCTCACGCGCCCGTTCAATCAGGCCGGCGCTCTCCTTCAGGGCGAAGGCGAGCGCCGCGGGGCTCACCGTGATGGTGCCGGTGCCCTGGCCGAACGCCACCGCCAACTGCAGGTGCATCTCCTCCAACGAGAGGTTCGCCATCGCTCGGCTCCTTTCCGGAGCGCATGCCGCGAGCGGGCTTGCCCGCACCGGTCCGCGGATGCGCTCCTCCGACAGACAGACGGGCCATTCAGGATGTGCTGCGCGGCTAGATGCTACACCCGCTTTCGCTTGGGCTACCGACCAGGTTCGCCGGGTCTACCGCACGAGAATCGCGTCCGCCACCCGGCGCTCGACTGCTATGGTCGTCTGGCCGATCTCGATCACGTGGGTGGGCGTGCGCTGCAGGACGTGCAGCTCGACGCCCGGGGCCAGGCCCTGGGCGGTGAGGCGGGTCTGCAGGGCCGGGTCGCCTTCGATGCGGTCGATGACGGCCACCGCGCCCGCAGGCAGGTCCGAGAGGCAGCCGTGGCGGTGCGGCGCGCGGCCGCCGAACAGCAGGCGGACCAGGCGCGCCGCTGCGCTGCGCTCCTCGTCGGGCATCGTGTAGCCGCAGCGCGGGCAGTGGCGGGTGGCGCAGCCGCCGAAGGCGACCGGGCAGCCCTTCTCGCGACAGGTGGTGCCGCCGGGGACGTACTCGAGGCCGCACAGCGGGCAGGTGGTGAGGCTGCCGGTGAGGGAGGGCTCGACGGCCGGCTGCGTCCCCACGCCGTCCTCAGAACCCCAGCGCGTGCATCAGCACGCGGACGAGCCCGCCGGTGGCGAAGGCGAGCGGGAAGATGAAGCCGGCCATGGCGGCGGCCGTCTTCCAGCCGCGTTCCTTGCCGATCATGAACACGTTGGCGATGCAGGGGATGAAGAGGGTGATGGTCACCATCGCCACCACCAGCTGCGTCACGTCGAGGCCGCCATGACGTGCCATGTCGAACAGGCGGGTGGCCGCAAAGTCGCGGCGCAGGAAGCCGATCAGGAAGGCGGCCGAGGCCTCCTTCGGCAGCCCGAGCAGCCCGGTGACCACCGGCTGGCCGGCGCGGATGATCGCGCCCAGCATCCGCAGCTTGTCGAGCAGGAACAGGACGAGCGTGCCCACCAGGAAGAGGGGCAGCGCCTCCTTGAGGTACCACTCGCAGCGCGCCGCGGTCTTCGAGAGCACGTTCGACAGCTGCGGCAGGCGCATCGGCGGCAGCTCGACCACGAAGTCGCCCCGCTCGCCGGGCAGCACCCGCGCCGCCAGCCAGCCCACCGCGATCATCACGCCCGCCACGGACGCGCCCCACACGGCCGCCGCCGCCAGCGGCACCGACGCCAGCATGGCCAGGATGACGCCGAGCTGGGCCGAGCAGGGCACGCCGAGCGCCAGCAGCAGCGTCGCCAACACCCGCTCCTTGCGCGTCGGCAGGATGCGGGTGGTCAGGGTCGCCATGGTGTCGCAGCCCAGGCCCAGCACCATCGGCAGCACGGCCTTGCCGTTGAGGCCCATCAGCCGGAAGACGCGGTCGCTCATCACCGCGAGGCGCGGCAGGTATCCAGAGTCCTCGAGCAGGGCGAAGGCGAGGAAGAACGTCAGCACGATGGGCAGCACGATCGCCAGGCCGTAGGAGAGACCCATGGTGATGACGCCGTACTCGCCCGCGAACAGCTCGCGTACGAAGGCGAGCGGCAGGTGCGAGAAGAGGGCGACCGTCCAGGGGTTGAGGTAGGTGTGGAAGAGGCCGTCCTCCATCAGCTTGACCAGGGTCCCCGCCCCGAAGATGCCGACGAACTCGTACAGCGCGAACAGCACCGCGGCGAGGATCGGCCAGCCCCACAGCGGGTGGATCGCCAGCCGCCCCAGCCCGCGCGAGAAGGCGCGGCCCGCCGGCTCGCCGTCGGTCGTGTGCCGGCGCGCGATGGCGTCGGCGTGCGCGAGCAGGGACTCGTGGTAGCGGGCCAGGAACGCGGGCGGCGAGGCGGGCGGGGCCTCCTTCCCCATCAGCAGGGCCAGCGCCGGCTCCGCCACCTCGGCGGGGATCGGCAGGTGGTTGCGCGGGACCCGCGCCAGCGCCAGCGCGCCGGTGACGCCGTCGATGCCCTCGCCGCGGGTGGCGACCGTGGCCCGCACCGGGATGCCGAGCGCGCCCTCCAGGCCGCGCAGGTCGACGCGGATGCCGCGCGCCTGCGCCTCGTCGTTCATGTTGAGCACGAGCACGGTCGGCACCTCGAGCTGTCCCAGCTGCAGCGTCAGCAGCAGCGCCCGGCGCAGGTTCTTGGCGTCGGCCACCTGCACCACCACCGCGCCCTTCTCGCCCCGCACGCTGCGCACCAGCTCCCAGCTCACCTGCTCGTCCTCGCTCAGGGGCAGCAGCGAGTTGAGGCCGGGCGAGTCGATCACCTCGACGCCGCCGCCGGCCAGGGTGCCGCGGTAGACCTCGACGGTGGTGCCGGGATAGTTGGAGACGGTGGCGCGCAGCCCGGTGAGCGCGTTGAAGAGGGCGCTCTTGCCGACGTTGGGGTTGCCGAGCAGGACGACCCGCCGGGGCGAAGACGACGGCGAGGGGATGCCAGAATCCGCCGAAACAGCCGCTTCGGCCGATCCCACCAATGCCGCCGTGTCGCTTGCGCCCATCTTGAAAATCGTTTTCAACTTCCGACGCGTGCAGGATACCGCGGCGACGCCAGCCCGGCAAGTGCGGACGCGCACGTCCGCGGCAAGGGGTCCCTACGGCTGCGGTCGCGCAGGGCCGGGGGCCACCGCTGTCAGCAGCAGGCCGACGGCGAAGACGGTCACCGCGCCCACGACGTTGTACCAGAGGAAGGCCACCTTGGTGAGCGTCGACACCAGGAAGACGGCCGCCATCCCCGCGAGCAGCCCGTAGAAGGCGCCGCGGGCGCTGGCGCGCGGCGTCAGGACCGCGAGGCCGAAGACTCCCAGGATCGAGCCGTAGAACCAGGAGCCGAAGCGGTTCACCACCTCGATCGCCGAGCCGAGCTGGCCGGCCCGCATCGCCACCAGGCAGGCGAAGGCGCCCCAGAAGGCGGTGAACAGGCGCGAGGCGAGCAGGTCGTGCGCGGTTCCGCCGTCTCTTCGCACGAAGCGCTTGTAGAAGTCCACCATGCTCGCGGTCGCCAGCGAATTGAGCTCTCCCGCCAGTGCGGACATGGCGGCGCCGAAGATCACGGCCAGGACGAGCCCGGCCAGCCCGCCGCGCAGCCGGGAGACGATGTAGCTCGGGAAGATGGAGTTGACGTCGTTGACCGGGTGGCCGAGGACGCGCTGCGCGAACGCGCGCGTGCCGCGCTCGGCCGTTTCCACCTGCTGCTGGGCCGCCAGGTAGCGACCGCGCGCGGCGGCCTGGTCCCCGCCGCTGCGGCGCGCCACGGCGAACGCCTCCGCCGCTCGCGCCCGCACCCGGTGCGCCGCCTCCGCCTGCTCGCGCACCCGCGCGAGCTCCGCCGCGGGCGCCTGCTGCTCGAGCCGGGCGCGCTCGGCGCGGTCCCAGAGGAGCGGCGTGGGGTGGAAGTGGAAGAAGACGAACACCAGGACCCCGGTCAGCAGGATCAGGAACTGCATGGGGACCTTGAGGAAGGCGTTGAACAGCAGCGAGAGCCGGCTCTCCGTCAGGCTGCGGCCGGACAGGTAGCGCTGCACCTGGCTCTGGTCGCAGCCGAAGTAGGCCATCGCCAGGAACATGCCGCCGACGAGGCCGCTCCACAGCGTGTACGGTCGCGTGAGGTCGGTGGAGAGGTCGGTCGCCTGCAGCCGGCCGGTCGCCTGCGCCAGCGCCAGCGCGTCGCGCAGCCCGACCTGCGGCGGCAGCTGGCTGATCGCCACCGTGACGCAGGTGAAGATGCCGAACCAGACCAGCGCCATCTGCGCGACGTCCGTCCAGATCACCGAGCGGTTGCCCCCGTAGACGACGTAGACGATGGTGAGCCCGCCCATCAGCAGGACGGTGAGGGTCTCGCTCCAGCCGAAGATCACCGACAGCACCAGCGAGGGCGCATAGAGGGTGACGCCGACCGACAGCCCGCGCGAGAGCAGGAAGAGCACGCTGGTCAGGGTGCGGGTGCGCGAGTCGAAGCGTTGCTCCAGGTACTGGTAGGCGGTGAAGACGCCGGCCCGGTAGAAGAACGGCACCAGCGTGAGGCTCAGCACCACCATCGCGAACGGCAGGCCGAAGTAGAAGGCGAGAAAGCCCATGCCGTTCGTGTAGGCCTGGCCAGTGGTGCCCACGAAGGTGATGGCGCTGATCTGGGTGGCCATCACCGAGAGGCCGGCCGCCCACCAGCGCATGCGCCGGCCGGCCAGGAAGAAGTCGGTGACGTCCCGGGTTCGCCGCCCGACCAGCACGCCGAAGGTGACGATCGCGCACAGGTACAGCGCGAGGACGACCCAGTCGGCGCGGGCGAGGGTCACCTCCGAGGCGGCCGTCACTTCAGAAGGGCCAGCGCGAGAAGACGGCGAGCAGGACCATCACCACCACCGCCCAGGCGATCACCGCGCCGTGGATCCTCGGCCAGCTCCCGAACAGCGGGACGCGGTCTTCCTCCTCGCGGCCGGGCGGGCGCGGCGGCAGGGGCGGGGTCATGGCGACACCGTCAGCGTCGCGTCTTCGGCTCGGTGTAGCCGAGCCGCTCGGCGCAGCGCTTGTTGCCCTCGGCCAGCGCCAGCGCCAGGGCGGTCCTGCCGCCTGATTGCAGCTGGGCGTCGGCGCCGGAGCGCAGCAGCTCGTCGACCGCCAGATCGTTGTCCCTCTCGGCGGCGATCATCAGCGCGGTCTTGCCGTCCTTGCCGGCGCGGCGGTTCACCCGCGCCCCCGAGCGCAGCAGGTCGCGGATGACCCCGACCGCGCCCGAGGAGGAGTGCGCCGCGGCGTGCATGAGAGCCGTCCACTCCTCCCGGTCGGCGAGATCGGCGGCGGCCCCGAGCCGGAGCAGCACGGCGACCGTCTGCTCGTACCCGCCGACGGCGGCCTTCATCAGCGCGGTCTGGCCACCACGGTCGGCCTCGTCGGGGTCCAGGCCTCCTTCGAGGAGCAGCTCCACGATCTTCTGCTGGCCACGCGCGGCGGCGGCGTGCAGCGGCGGCTCGCCGTCCCAGGCGGTGAACCCCAGCGGGGCGTGCGCCTCCATGAGGGCGAGCACGACCTCGACGTGGCCCTCGTCGGCAGCGACCTTCAGGGCCCGGCCTCCGACCTCCGGCTTGCGCACACCGGCGCCGGCGGCGATCAGTGCCCTGACCAGCGCCGTCCGGCCCCGCCCGGCGGCCAGGCTCAGGGCGCTGTCCTCCCGGGCGACCACGTCGAGGCTGATCTGCCTGGGCGCGCGGGCGATGGCCCGGGCGGTGGCCAGCGTCCCCTCCCGGGCCGCGTCCATGAGCGCCGTCCAGCCGCGCCTGTCGGCGAGGTTGACGTCGGCCCCGGCCGCCACCAGCGCGATCGCCGGCTGCGCCTCGGGCCGACGCGCCGCCTCCATCAGCGCGCTGCGGCCGTCCGCGTCCCGCGCGTCGAGGTCGGCGTGCGCCTCGATCAGCACCCGCACCACCGCCAGCCGGCCGTTGCGGACGGCGTGCGCCAGCGGCGTGCGCTGGCTGCCGTCGCGGGCGTTCACGTCCGTACCCTCCTGGAGCTGCGCCTGGACGTGCTCGACGTCGCCCTGCTTCGCAGCGGCGATCAGGGCTTCCTGGGCCTTGCGGATCGCCTTCTGCCGGGCGACCTCGGGCGAGTCCTCGCCCGTCGCCCGGCTCGCTGCGAAGAGCGCCAAGGCGAGCGCCGGGGCGGTCGCCAGCCGGAACGCGCGGATCGTCATCGGCGTCATCTGGTATCGGAAATACTAGCCCAGCCTGTCCCCCGTCACCCATCGTTCACCCGGCGTACACTTGTCGCGCCTAGGCGACGGCGGGGTGGTGAAGTGCCGAACGACCCGGACGCGAACAGACCAGCCACGACGAGCCTCGGCCAGGGCGGCCGATACCTGATCCGGCGCGTGCTAGGCCGGGGCATGATGGGCGTCGTCTGGGAGGCGGAGGACACAGTCCTCGGTCGCACCGTCGCGCTCAAGACGATCGAGCTGGGCTTCGACGTCGGCGACGACGCGCGGGAGCAGTTCGAGCACCGCTTCTTCACGGAGGCCCGGGTGGCCGCCCAGCTCTCTCACCCGGGGATCGTGGTCTGCCACGACGTCGACAAGGACCCCGCGACCGGGAAGCTCTTCATCGTCTTCGAGCACCTGAAGGGCCACACGCTCGCCGAGCGGGTGCTGGCGGGGCCGGTCCCGTGGCGCGAGACGCTGGCGATCGTGGTCGCCGTGGCCCGCGCGGCCCACCACGCGCACGAGCACGGGGTCGTCCACCGCGACCTGAAACCCGCCAACGTGATGCTGCTCGAGGGGCGGCCCGGCGGCGACGCGGGCACGGTCAAGATCATGGATTTCGGCGTGGCGCGCCTGGAGTCGACCGAGCCGCGCCTCACCTCCGACGGCGACCGCTTCGGATCGCCGGCCTACATGTCGCCGGAGATGACGTTGGGCCTGGCGAGCGACGCTCACTCGGACATCTTCTCGATCGGCTCCATCCTCTGCACCTGCCTGCTGGGCCGGGAGTGGTTCGCCGCCCCCAACATCCCCACCACGCTGCAGCGCGTGGTTCACGAGGATGCCCCCGTGCTGTCGGTCCTGGTGCCGGGCGTCCCGCCGGCGCTCGACGCCGTGGTGGCCCGGGCGATGGCCAAGCGGCCGGAGGACCGCCACGCCACCGCCGCCGAGCTGGCCGGGGACCTGGAGGACGTGCTGGCCGGCCGCTGGCCCGGCGTCGCCGGCGCCCCGCCGCGCCAGGCCGTGCCGACCACCGAAGCGGAGACGGCGCTCTCCGAGCTGGCGGCGCTGGTGGGCCGCCGCGCCGGGACCCCGGACCCGGAGCCCGGCGCCGAGCACCCGCTGGCGGCCCTCGTCACTGAGCCTATGGACCGGCTGGCGGAGACGCCGGTCCCACCTTCGCCGCCCGAGTCCGGGCGCCGAAGGCCGCGCCGGCTCCTGGGACGGGGAGCGGCTGGCGCGGCGGCGCTGCTGGTCGTGCTGGCGACGGCCGTCGTGTTCGTCCGCCTTCGACTCCCCGCGGCACCCGCCGCCGCCCCGGCCGCCAGCGTGGCCCAGGTCGCGGTCGCGCCGGCGGCGAGGGCCGTCCCGACGGCGACGCCCGGTCCCGGCACCGCACCGGAGCCCCACCCGGCCGCGTCATCCCGGGAGGCGCCCCGCCCGCCCGCGGAGGCGCAGGCCGGGCCGGCGACACCTTCGCCGCCGGCGGCGGCGGAGCCGTCTGCCCCCGGAGAAGCGGCGGAGAGCGCCCGCGCGGCGGAGACGCCGGCGCCGACACCGGCCGTGGCCGAGGCGCGCGCCACCGCCGCGGCAGGCCAGACCCGCCTGCGGCTCGACGTGGAGCACCCGCTGGAGAGCGGCCACCTCGTGGTCTGGATCGACGGGGCGCTCGCCTACGAGACGAAGCTCTCGGCCTCCACCTCCAGGAAGGTGATGGCGCTCACCCTCCGCAGCGGCCACCTCGACACCGTCCTCGGCATCAGCCCGGGCCGGCACGAGGTCCGGGTCGAGGTGAGGTGGGACGGAGGGCGGCGGGTGGCCTCCACCGTGGCGGACGCTGCGGCCGGATCGACGGGCCTGCTCGAGGTCCGCCTCGGGCGGATGACCAAGGACCTCCGGCTCTCCTGGAGCCGTCTCGGCAGCGACTGAGATCGCCCGCCCGCTGCGGGCGTTGTGCGACAATCCCGGCGTGATCACCGGGTTCAACACCGACGTGCCCTGGCGCGGTCTGGTGTTCCACGTCCAGACCGAGGACAAGGGACGGGAGAACCCGCTGATCGAGACCCTCGTCTACCGCGGCGGTGAGATCCTCGGCTCGCGGCGGCTCGCCTACTCCGGCCAGACAGACGGTGCCGAAGCGGAGAAGGAGATCGCCCGCCTGATGGAGGAGCAGCACAAGGCCATGATCCTCGAGGTGAAGCGCGGCCGGTTCGCGCCGGAACACGAGGAGGAGGACCTCTCGCTGGACGAGATCGTGCTCGCCTACCTGGCCGCCCGCGCGGGGAGCTGACGGCGTGGCGGGGGACGAGCCGGAAGCCCCGGCCCTCTCGGAGCTGCGGGCGCGGCTGGCGGAGGAGGAGGCCGCCTACGCCGAGGTGCTGGCAGCGGTGGATGCGCTCGCCTCCTTCCCGCTCCCGGCGGAGGCCGCGCCTGACGCGCGCGCCAGGCTTCTGCGGCTGAACGAGCTGTGGCAGCCGCCTCCGCCGCCGACGGGCAGCGGCTTGCTGGCCAGACTGCGGCGGCTCGCCTGGGACGCGCTCTCGCCGTTCCTCGAGCGGCAGACCGCCTTCGACGCCGCGCTGGTGCAGCTGCTGAACGCCCGGCTGGACGAGGCCGACCGCCTGCACGCGCGCCTGCGGGAGCTGGCCTCCGCGCTCGTCCACCACGCTCAGCGCGTGCAGCCCCTGCTCGACGCGCGCGCCCGGGTGGCGACTGCGCTGGCCACCACCCGCTCCGAGCTCGTGCTGGACGCCTTCTCCCGGCAGCTCGAGTCGCACGAGCGGAGGATCGAGTCGCTGACGGCGCTCGGGGCCCGGCTGGAGCGGCTCGCCGGAGAGACGAAGACCCGCTGACGTGCGCACGGCCTTCGTCTCCCCGCTGCCGCCCGCCGCCACCGGGATCGCCGACTACGCCGCGGACGTGCTCGCCCTGCTCGCCGGGCGGCACGCCATCGACCTCTTCCACGCCCAGCCGACGGTCGACCGCGGGCGCCTCCCCGCCGCCTGCGCGGTGTACCGCGCCGAGACCCTGGCTGCCCGCAACCGCGAGCGGCCGTACGAGGCGGTGGTCCATCAGCTCGGCAACGCCGCCCACCACGCCTTCGTCTACGACCTCGTCTCGCGCGTGCCGGGGCTGCTGGTGCTGCACGAGCTGGTCCTCTTCCACTCGCGGGCGGCGATGTTCACCGACTCGGAGGCGGTGCGCGCCTTCCGGCGCGACCCGTCGAGCGCCGCCCTGCGCGAGGCCGCCCGGCCGTCGCTCGAGGCCTGGAGACAGGAGCTCGCCTACTCGTACGGGGCGCGGGGAGACGACCTCTACGACGCGCACCTCGGCACCGTGGGCGACCTCCTGCCCTACGCCTACCCGCTGTTCCGCATCCCGGTCGAGGCCTCGCGGGCGGTGGCGGTGCACAGCGCGCACGCTGCCGCCGCGGTGCGGGCGGAGGTCGCAGGCGCCAGCGTCGTCCGCGTCCCCATGCCGGCGAGCGCGGTCGCGGTGGACCCGCGGGCGGTTTGGGAGCTGCGGCGGCGGCTCGGCGTCGCCGAGGGGGAGGTCGTGATCGGCGTCTTCGGCCTGCTGACCCGCGAGAAGCGCGTCGGGACGATCGCGCGGGCGGTCGCCCGCGCGGCCGCGGCCGGCGGTCGCTTCCGGCTGCTGCTGGCAGGGCCGGTCCCCGACCGGGATGCTCTCGGGGCGCTGCTCGAGAGAGCCGGCGTGAGGTCGCTGGCGATCGTCACCGGGCGCCTCCCGTTCGAAGAGCTGGCGACGCACATCGAGGCGGCGGACCTGGTCGCGCACCTGCGCTGGCCCAGCGGCCGCGAGACCTCTGCGGCGCTCCTGCGGGTGCTGGCCCAGGGCCGACCGGCGATCGTCTCCGACCTCGCCCACCAGTCCGAGCTGCCCGCTGACGCCGTCCGCCGGGTGGACGTCGCCCGCGAGGAGGACGACCTGGTCGCGGCGATCACGGAGCTGGCCGGCGACCCGCGGGGACGGCTGCGGCTGGGACGGGCCGCGGCCGCCTACGTCCGCGCCCAGCACGGCCCGGAAGCGGTGGCCGCCGCCTGGGACGAGGCTCTCGAGCTGTGCCGCTCCCGTCCCGACCCGCCCGCGCGCCCCTGGCCGCCGCACTGGCCGCGGCCGGCGACGGCTACGGCCGGCTAGCAGGCCGGGCTCACGGCACCTCGCGCACCACGCGAAATCCACCGTCCGCCGTACGCGTGGTCGGCCCGGCGCCGTCCCGCTGCGACAAGGGGACCTGCCGCCTGCGCCACGAGCCGCCGCGGCGGACGCGCATCTCCCCCGCCAGCGGCCCGCGCGGGTCGTAGCGTCGCAGCGTGCGGTAGGCGTCGGGCGCGTACCAGTCGAGGCACCACTCGTGAACGACCGTGCCGACGTCGAGGAGACCGTATCCGTTGGGCAGGCCTCGCCCGATCGGCCAGGGGCGGGAGACCGGAGGCTCCGGCAGCTCGCCGGGCGGAACCTGGTTCCCCCACGGCGTCGCCCGCTGCTCGAGGCCGCCGCGCGCCGCGTGCTCCCATTCCGCCTCGGTCGGCAGCCGCCACTGGCCGCCGAGGGTCTCGCCCAGCCACGTGCAGTATGCCGTCGCCTCGGGCCAGGTGATGCCGACGACCGGCTGGCCCGGATCCCAGAAGTCCGCGTCGTTCCACCACGGCGGCGCCGGGACGCGGCTGAGCCGCAGGAACCAGGCGTACTCCAGGTTGCTGACGGGGGTGCGCCCCACGCGCAACGGCCGCACCTCGACCTCGCGCACGGGCGCCTCGTCGGGGCGCCCGCCGTCCGATCCCATCAGGAACGACCCTCCGGCCACGAACACGGTCGAGGGCGCGGCGAAGGCGGTGACTGTGTTTAGCGTCGCGACGGCCATCGTTCACTCCAGACCAGAAAGTGTTCTCTCGTGAGGCGGACACTCCGCAGCGTTACGACAGGTTCTAGCCTTTTCTAAGGCGTAGTTACCGCGCGGAGTATCACACGCGACTTGAGCTCCCGTCCAGAGGAAAGTCAGTCGACGACGAACGTGGGGACGCTGCCGCCGCCGGAGCTGACGTTGATGACGCCGCGACGCGAGGCGCGCGTGACCGCGCCCGCCGGCTCGCCGAGGACGTAGAAGGGGTTGGTGTTCACCTTCAACTGGACCAGGTCGACACGCCCATCCTCGAGGACCGGGAACGGCTCCTCGGGGATCGCGACCCGCTGCTGGACCACCCAGGCGCCGTCGAGCGCCGCGTCGACGGCCGCGTGCCAGCCGGCCGCGTCCGTCTCCCAGCCGAGGAGGACCGAGCGGCCGCCGTACTCGTGCGCCGGCTTGAGGACCAGGTCCTCGCGGTGCTCGAGGACCCAGGGCACGAGGTCGATCTCGCGGCCGTCCTTGCGCGTGCGCCGCTCCTCCACCCGCCGCGTCCACGGGAGCACCCGCGCGACGAGGGCCTGCTCCTCCGGCGAGAGGAGATGGGCGAAGGCGTCGTCGGTGAGCAGCGCGAAGAACGCCTTGTCCTCCGAGAGCCGGCAGCGGAACGAGTTCACGAACGGGCAGAGCCGGTGGCGGTAGGCCCCCATGAACGGCTGCACCTCGATCTCGCGGCCGACCAGCTCCGATAGCACGGCGCGGCGGTAGACGAGGTCGACCGGGCCGCCCGGCTCGAGCAGGCGGCCGCCGCGGACCTCCATCTCGCGGGGGTCGGCCAGCACGCAGTCGAACCCGCGCGCGGCGAAGGCCTCGCGCAGGATCTCCTGGTCGGCCCGCGTCCTCACCTCGGCCCAGTCCACGATGGCGACCCGCGGCCGGCCGGTGCCGCCGGTGGAGCGCCAGCACGCGGCCACGGCGCGCACCAGGCTCTTCTCCGAGGGCTGGTAGGAGACCTGCGCCTCGCGGGCGAAGGCGCGGAAGACGGGAAGCTCCATGACGAGCCGGGCCATGCGGTCGCCGTAGCCGAAGCCGGCGGGCGCGTCCGAGTTGACCTCCACGAAGCGCGGGCCGTCGTCCGTGAGGAAGCCGTCGAGGCGGGAGAGGACCACGTCCGGCGGACCGGGGTCGAGCGCCACCCACTCCGCTTCCGCCGCCGGCGTCCGCAGGAACGCGCACAGCCGTTTCACGTCGCCGCCGAAGGCGTGCCGGGCCAGACGGGCCGCGATCTCCATCACCGCCACCCCGCAGCGCCGCAGCTCCTCCCACTGCGCCCGCGACACCAGTTGCGGGCGCAGGAAGCCCGCCATCGGCTCGCCGCCGAAGGTCACACGCTCCCGGGCGAACGCCTCCCGCAGCGCCAGCGCCTGCTCCTGCGCGGCCCGCGGGTCCGCCTCGAGCAGCCGGTGGTACCGCTCGATCGCGCTCAGGGCCGCGCGTCCCTCCAGGCCACCCGCCCGCCGACGATCGTCATCGCCGGCCAGCCCTTCAGGATCCAGCCCCCGAAGGGCGTGTTGCGGCTGCGGCTCTCGAAGCGCTCGGGGTCGACCTGCCGCTTCCTCGTCAGGTCGAGGACGGTGACGTCGGCGGGCGAGCCGGGCGCGAGGGTGCCGCCGGGAAGCCCGAGCACGCGGGCCGGGTTCGTGGAGAGCAGCGACACCAGCTGCGGCAGCTCGAGGCTCCCCGCGCCGACCAGGCGGTCGAGGCAGAGCGCCACTGCCGTCTCCAGGCCCACCACCCCGTTGGCGGCCACGTCGTACTCCACCTTCTTGTCGTCCACCGTGTGCGGCGCGTGGTCGGTGGCGATGCAGTCGATGGTGCCGTCGCGCAGCCCGGCCACCACCGCCTGCCGGTCGGCCTCCGAGCGCAGCGGCGGGTTCATCTTGGTGTTGGTGTCGTAGCCGCTCTCGCGGACGGCCTCGTCGGTGAGGAACAGGTGGTGCGGGGTCGCCTCGGCGGTGACGGCGACGCCCCGCCGTTTGCCCCGGCGCACCGCGTCCACCGAGGCGGCGGCCGAGAGGTGGGCGATGTGGATGCGGCCGCCGGTCAGCTCCGCCAGCAGCACGTCGCGCTCGACCACGATGGCCTCGCCCGCCGCCGGTTGCCCGCGCAGGCCCAGGAGCGTGGAGACCTTCCCCTCGTTCATGCAGGCCTTCTCGGCCAGCGTGGGCTCCTCGCAGTGGTCGATGACCACCAGGCCGAAGGCCTTCGCGTACTCGAGCGCGCGGCGCATCACCCGGGCGCTCGCCACCGGCCGCCCGTCGTCGGAGACCGCCACGCAGCCGGCCTCGCGCAGCTCGCCCATCTCCGCGAGCTCCTGGCCCTGCTGGCCGCGGGTGATGGCGGCGATCGGGTAGACGCGGACGGCGCCCTCGGCGGCGGCCTTCTCCAGAATGGCGCGGGTGATGCCGGCCGTGTCGTTGACCGGGTCGGTGTTCGGCATCGCGCACACGGCGGTGTAGCCGCCGGCGGCGGCTGCCCGCGTGCCGGTGGCGATCGTCTCCTTGTCCTCGCACCCGGGCTCCCGCAGGTGGGTGTGGATGTCGATGAAGCCGGGGCAGACCACCAGGCCCTTGAGGTCCAGCACCTGGGCGCCACGGGCGGCGAGCCGCGGGCCGACCTCCTCGACCGTGCCGTCGGCGACCAGCACGTCGAAGGAGCCGTCCCGGCCCAGCGCAGGGTCGACGACGCGGCCGCCGCGCAGCAGCAGCCGGCTCACGACGCGGCCTCCGCGGTCCCGCCCAGCAGCAGGTAGAGCACCGCCATGCGCACCGCCACCCCGTTCGTCACCTGGTCCAGGATCACCGACCAGGGGCCGTCCGCCACCTCGCTGGCGATCTCGACCCCCCGGTTCATCGGCCCCGGGTGCATGATCAGCACGTCCTTCTTCGCGCGCCGGGCGCGCTCCTCGGTGAGCCCGAACTGACGGAAGTACTCTCGGGTGGTGGGGAAGAAGCCGCCCGACATGCGCTCGAGCTGGATGCGCAGCATCATCACCACGTCCGCGCCCTCCACTGCCTCGTCGATGCGGTAGGTGACGGGGGCCATCGCCTCGATGCCGGGAGGCAGCAGCGTCGGCGGGCCGCACAGCACGACCGAAGCACCCATCTTCGGGAGCAGCCACAGGTTGGAGCGGGCCACCCGGCTGTGCAGGATGTCGCCCACGATCGCCACCCGCAGGCCCTTGAGGCGGCCCTTCCTCTGGCGCATGGTGAGGGCGTCGAGCAGGGCCTGGGTCGGGTGCTCGTGCGCGCCGTCGCCGGCGTTCACCACCGAGAAGCGGCAGTATCGGGCCAGGAAGTGCGGCGCCCCGGAGCTGGCGTGGCGCATGATCACCATGTCCGGGTTCATGGCCTCCAGGTTCTTGGCGGTGTCGAGGAGCGTCTCGCCCTTCGTGACGCTGGAGGTGGCAGCCGCGATCGACAGGCTGTCGGCCGAGAGCACGCGCTCGGCGATCTCGAAGGAGGAGCGGGTGCGGGTGGAGGCCTCGTAGAAGAGGTTGATGACGGTCTTGCCGCGCAGCGCCGGCACCTTCTTGATGGGGCGGTCCAGGATCTCCCTCAACCCGTCGGCGGTGTCGAGGATGGTCTGGATCTCCTGCGGCTCGAGCGGCTCGATGCCCAGCAGGTGGCGGTGCGGGAAGCTCACCGCGTCCTCCGCCCGCCCCGGCGGGCCCTCGGCAGCTTGCCGCTCCGGCCGGCCCTGGCAGCGGGCCGGCGCGTCTTGCGCTGGCCGGCGCCGGGACGGCGCGCGCTCAGCCTGGTGAGCAGCACCTGGTCCCGGCCGTCCTCCTCCTGCACCAGGACCTGCACCGCCTCGTCGCGCGAGGTCGCCAGGGCGCGGCCGACGTAGTCGGCGCGGATCGGCAGCTCGCGGTGGCCGCGGTCGACCAGCACCGCCAGCTCGATGCGCGAGGGGCGGCCGAAGTCGATGAGCTGGTCGAGCGCCGCCCGCACGGTGCGGCCGGTGAACAGCACGTCGTCGACCAGCACCACCGTGCGGCCGTCGATCGAGAACACGATGTCGGTCCCCTTGGTGATCGGCTGCGCCGCCAGGCTGGTGAAGTCGTCGCGATAGAGGGCGATGTCGAGCGCGCCCACCGCCGGCTCCGTCCCGGTGGCCGCGCCGATGACGCGGGCGAGACGCTGCGCCAGCGGCACGCCCCGGCTGCGGATGCCGACCAGCGCCAGACGCCGCACGTCCGGGTGGCGCTCCAGGATCTCGTGGCCGATGCGCGACAGCGTGCGCGTCATCCGGCCCGCGTCCATCAGGATGACGTTCGCCAAGGCGGCGCTGATGCTATCACGGCCGCTCGTCGAGCAGCGGCGGCAGGTCGTCGGCGGCTGCCGGTGGGGACGGCTTCTCCACCGCCAGGCTCTCGTAGCTGCCGATGAAGGTGAGGGGGTTCTCGCGCGCGAAGTCGGGCTCGACCAGCTCGGTCAGCACCCGGCCTTCCATGTCCCGAGCCACCGGCAGCCCCATCAGGTAGAGGAGGGTCGGCAGCACGTCGAGGACCGAGGCGCGGCTCGCCCGCGCCCCGGGCCGGACCCCCTCTCCGGACATCACCAGGACGCCCGGCGGGGCGTCGTCGTGTCCGGCAGTGGGGGTGTCCGCCCCGGTGAGCACGCCCAGCAGCCTGCGCCACAACGCCGTCGGCGCGAGCCCGTGGCCCGAGACCACCACCAGCAGGTCGCCGGGGCGGCGGGCCTTCTCCAGCTCGGTCACCCAGCGCCCCAGCAGCGCGCCGTAGCCGCCGAGCACGCGGCCGTAGCGGCGGGCCTCCCCGGCGTCCACGTTCCCGAACGCCTCGGGGTGCGCGTAGCCGTAGAAGGCGTGGCCGGCGAGGTCGTAGCCCTTGAACACCACCACCAGCAGCGACGGGTCGTAGGCCGGGCGCAGCACGTCCGCGGCCCGCTGGTAGGTGAGGTCAGGGGCCAGCGCCTCCTCCGCCAGCCTCCGCAGGGCGGGGTCGTCGAGCGGCGAGGCGCTCGCCGGCACCGGCTCCGCCAGCTCGCGCAGCAGGGCCGGGTCGATGTCGCGCAGCGTCACGGCGCGCGCCAGCAGCTGGGGCAGCAGCTCCCTGGGCCGCAGGGCGGAGGCGGCGCGGACGGGATCCGGAAGCAGGGCGTCGAAGTAGGGGGACAGCACGAAGCCGCGGATCGGCTCGGGCGGGTGCGTCACCGCCACCCGCACCAGGCCCGAAGGCATCCCCAGCGAGTCGAGCAGGTTCCACAGCGCGCGCCGGCGGCGGGCCGACGGCCCCAGCGGCCGCCTCGACACCAGGTGCACGCGCTCGAGCGCGCCGACGAGGCCCCCGCGCGGCAGCAGCTGCCAGTCCGCGGACGAGCCCAGCAGGCGGTAGCTGAACGCACCGCAGACGCCGTGGTCGCGCGGCAGCTGTCCCGTCAGCAGCGTGGTCCACACCGTCGGGCCGTCGGTGGGACGGATGGTGGCGAGCGGCGCCATGGCGCCGCGCGCCGCCAGCCGCGCCAGCGCCGGCACCCGCGCGGAGGCCGGCTCACCGGCGAGATCGGCCGGGGAGAGGCCGTCGATGCCCACCACCACCACCCGCCGCGGCGGCAGGCTCGCCTCCAGGCGGACCGGAGGCCGGGGCCGCGGCAAGACCGGCGCCGGCCGCAGCGCTAGCGGGCCCGCCACCGCCGCGGCGCCGCAGAGGACGGAGAGCACCGCCGCCAGCGGCCGCTCCTGCCTGGGGAAGAGCACCAGGTCGAGGCCCACGGCCAGGAACACCGCCGCCGCCGCGGTGATCACCACGGCGGCGGCCGCCAGGGCACGCACGCCCTCCACGGCGATGGCCAGCCGGTAGTCGAGCAGGTTCTGCCAGTAGACGAAGGCGAGCAGCGCCACCACCAGGAAGGAGAAGGAGGCGAGGAAGGGGTAGCCGGGGACCACCGGCCGGAACGGACGCGGCCACCAGCGGACGGCCGTGGCCACCAGCGCCAGCGACGCCAGCAGCAGCGTCAGCGCCAGCCACCACGGCAGGAACAGCGACAGCGACAGCCCGAGGGCCTCGCGGCGCAGCTCGACCGCGGGGTCGAGGTGCAGCACCAGCGCGCACAGGCTGCCCGCCCCGATCGCGGCGGCGAGGGCGGCGCTCGCCAGCATCCGTCGCACCACGGTCGAAGCCTATCCGATGGGCTATGATCGCGCGATGCCCGCCAACCGCCTGGCGCCGCTGGTCAGCCGGGAGCCGCTCGGCGGGGCGTTCTTCCTGCTCACCTTCGCCCACCCGGAGACGGCGCGCGAGGCCCGCCCCGGGCAGTTCGTGATGATCAAGGCCGGCACCTCGGCGGAGCCGCCGCTGCGACGTCCGTTCTCGATCCTGTCCGCCGACCCCGCATCCTCCACCTTCTCGCTCTTCGTCAAAGCGATCGGCCCCGGCTCGCGCGCGCTGTGCGCGCTCGAGGGCGGCGAGGTGGCGCAGTGCCTGGGCCCGCTCGGCCGACCGTTCACCTCGCCGCCGCCGGGGAGCGAGGCCTTGCTGGTCGCCGGCGGCTACGGCGTCGCCCCGTTCCGGTTCATGGCGGACGAGATGCGGAGGTCCGGCGCCCGCGCCCGGCTGTTCTACGGCGGACGGACCGCCGCCGACCTGCCGCTGCTGCCCCGGCTCTCGGGGCCGGGCCTGACGGTGCTGCCCGCCACCGAGGACGGCAGCCTCGGGGCCCGAGGCCGGGTGACGGTGCCGCTGGAGGCCCACCTCGACGGCCTCGCCGGCCCGCGGCCGAAGCTGTACGCCTGCGGCCCGGACGCGATGATGCACGCGGTCGCGCGCATCGCGGAGCGGCGCTCGCTCCCGGCGGAGCTGAGCCTCGACCCCTGGATGGGCTGCGGCGTCGGCACCTGCCTGGGCTGCGTCGTCCGCGTGCAGTCGGCCGAGGAGCCGCGGCCGAAGTACTGCTGCGCCTGCACGGAGGGGCCGGTCTTCGACGCCGCGCGCGTGGTCTGGCCGGGCGACGACTGCTCGTCCGCCCGGCGCCACGCCGCGGAACGCGCGGGAGCGCGCGGGTGAGGCTCGCGGTCGAGCTGGCCGGCATCCGCTTCAAGAACCCGCTGATCGCCGCCTCGGGCACCTTCGGCTACGGCGTCGAGCACGAGGGGCTGGTCGAGCTGTCGCGGCTGGGCGGGATCGTGGCCAAGGGGCTCTACCTGCAGCCGCGCGACGGCGCGCCGGTGCCGCGGATCGTGGAGACCCCGGCGGGGTTGCTGAACGCCATCGGGCTGCAGGGCATCGGCATCGACGCCTTCCTGCGCGAGATGCTGCCGCGCCTGCGGCGCCACGACACCGCCCTGCTGGTGAACGTCTGCGGCGACACGGTGGACGAGTACGCCGAGGTGGCGCGCCGCTGCGACGGCCAGGCCGGCATCGCCGGGCTGGAGGTCAACATCTCCTGCCCCAACGTGAAACAGGGCGGCATGGCCTTCGGCGGCGACCCGAAGATGACGCACCAGGTGGTGGCGGCGGTGCGCGCGGCCACCCGGCTGCCGGTGATCCCCAAGCTGTCGCCCAACGTCGGCGACATCGCCGTCTTCGCCCGCGCCGCGGAGGAGGCCGGCGCCGACGCGCTGTCCTGCATCAACACCCTGCTGGGGCTGGCGATCGACGTCGAGTCGCGCCGGCCGCGGCTGGGGTTCGGCACCGGCGGGCTCTCCGGCCCCGCCATCCGCCCGATCGCCGTGCGCATGGCCTGGCAGGCGGCGCGGGCGGTGAAGATCCCGGTGATCGGCGTGGGCGGCATCGCCAGCGCCGGCGACGTGCTCGAGTTCCTGATCGCCGGCTGCCGGGCGGTGCAGATCGGGACCGCCAGCTTCGTCGACCCGGGCATCTTCGAGAAGGTGCTGAAGGAACTGACCGAGTGGCTGGAGGCGCACGGGCTCGACGACGTCAACGCCGTGGTGGGCACGCTGGAGTACCCCGGTTTCGGCCGTCCCTGCCCGGAGGAGCGCTGATGCAGGCGCGCGACCGGCTGATCGTGGCCCTCGACGTGCCCACCGGCGAGGACGCGCTGGGCCTCGCGGATCGCCTGGCCGGGCACGTCGGCATGTTGAAGGTCGGCAGCCAGCTCTTCACCGCCGCCGGGCCGGAGCTGGTCCGCGCGCTCGCTGCTCGCCAGCAGCGGGTCTTCCTCGACCTCAAGTTCCACGACATCCCGAACACCGTCGCCGGCGCGGTCGAGAGCGCCTGCCGCCTCGGCGTGCGGCTGCTGACGATGCACGCCGCCGGCGGCGCGGCCATGATGCAGGCGGCGGCGCGCGCGCGGGGGGACGCGTCCACGCGGCTCCTCGCCATCACCGTGCTCACCAGCCACGACGCCGGGACGCTCGCCGAGATCGGTCTCGCCGGCCCGCTCCCCGAGGCGGTGCGGCGGCTGGCCCGGCTGGCGCAGGCCTCGGGCCTGGACGGCGTCGTCTGCTCGCCCGAGGAGGCCGCCCTGGTGCGCGAGGCCTGCGGCAGGGGCTTCCTGATCGTGACCCCCGGCATCCGGCCGTCCGGCGCAGCCGCGGGCGACCAGGCCCGCGCCACGACGCCTTCGGCGGCGCTCTCCGCCGGCGCCGACCACCTCGTCGTCGGCCGGCCCGTCATCGCCGCGCCCGACCCGGCGGCGGCGGCCGAGGCGATCGTCCGGGAGATGGAGTCGGTGCGCCGGCCCTGACCGAGCTCGCCGTCGTTGCCCTGCGCTCGTCCTCCGCCAGCCGCGTGGCCCAGGGCGTGTCCGGGTGTGCCTCGCGCAGCCTCTGCCTCCACTCCCGGGCACGCGCCGGCTCGCCCGACTGCGCCAGCGCCCGGGCGCCCGAGTAGAGCGCCTCCGCCTGGTGCGGCCCGCCCTGTTCCACCACGGGGGTGAAGGCGAGCGCCGCCTGGCGCGGGTGGCCGCCGGCCAGCAGCGCCTCGCCCTCGAGGCACAGCAGCTCCAGCCGCCGCGGGTCCGGGGCGGGCGCCAGCGTCCCGGCAGCGCGGGCCAGCTCGGCGGCGGCGTCCCAGCGCTGGTCGGCGTACGCCCGGGAGGCGCGCTCGTACAGCGCGCGGGCACTGGCCGCGGGCGAGGGCGCGGGCAGCAGACGCAGCGCGGCGATGGCGAGCGCCAGCGCCACCGGCAGGCCGTGCAGCACGCGCGTGCGGAGGTGCTCGGCCGTTGCCGTCGAGGGGCCGGCAGTCGGCCCCTCCCGCCGGCGAACCGCCGCCCGGAGGAGCGTCGCCGAAGCGAGGAGCGCCAGCGCCAGACCGGTCCAGTCGCTCGCCGAGCGTCCGACGTAGCGCAGGCGGACCTCGCGCTGCTGCGGGACCACCAGCATCAGCCCCGGCGAGACGAGGTAGGGACCGGCCGCCCCCTCCGCGCGCCAGCGCGGGTGATAGGAGAGCTTCACCAGCAGCGGGTGGCCCGGCCGGTCGGTCTCGATGCGGATCTGCTCGGCCTCGACCGCTGCACGGACGTGGACGCCCCCCGGCAGCGGCCGCTCCGCCGGGGGCGCCCAGGGGTCGGCCTGGGTCAGCGCAAAGCGCGGGTCGTCGGTGAACACCAGCAACGCGCGGTTGGCGGGCTTGCGGGTGAACCAGTGGTAGCAGGCGTCTCGCCAGCCGCGCAGCGGCACCCGCACCGGCTCGAAGGCCAGCGGCTCGACGTAGCCCGGTCCCGGGTCACGCAGCCGGAACACCGTGTAGGGAGGGATGCTCGCCTCGTACTCGACGTCGTCGCGGCGCGCGAGCGCGCCGGCGAGGGCGGGGCTGGTGGCCACGATCGCCCCGACGTCGAACAGCCGGACCCGCTCGAGCGCGCTTTGCGGGTCGAACTGCGAGTAGCTGCGGCTGCGGAAGGGGTTCGGCGAGCGGGCGAACAGCTCCGAGGCCAGGTAGTAGACGGGATGGGTCACCGGGCTCGCCTGGTTGTAGACGCCCTCCAGGGTCGAGCGGCCGGAGAAGTAGGGCAGCGTCTCGTACATGCGGATCGAGCCCGCCTTCTCGTGCAGCGGGTCGTACTCGACCGCCACCCGCGGGTCGGCCACGCCGCCGTGCAGCTCGTCGCTGAGCGCCTTCCACGCCGGCCACAGCTCCTTCGCCTCCAGGCCGGAGTAGTTCCAGTCGACCCAGGAGCGGAGGTAGCGGGAGGAGCCGTCGCCGAGCACGATCGCCAGCAGGACGCAGGCGAGCGCGGCCACGTCCGGCAGCGCCAGCCGGGCGAGCGCCAGGCCCAGCGCCGCGGCGCCGCACAGGGCCAGAGAGAGCTGGGCGAAGGGCGCGAAGCGCACGTCGATGACGCCGAGGCCGGGGCCGGCGCAGGTGAGGGCCGCCCCCGCCACCGCGCCCCAGGCCAGCAGCAGCAGCCGGCGGTCGACGGCGGCGCCGCGGAAGCGCCGGAAAGCCATCCAGGCGAGACCGAGCACCGCGCACAGGAACTGCGGCCACAGCAGCGCCGGCAGCAGGCCACGCGTGGTCACGTCGATCCAGGCGTCGTCGTACGGGGTCGTCCAGCCCCAGGCGCCGAGCAGCGGCAGCAGCGAGGGCGCGGCCAGGGCGAAGGCGAGCCCGGCCACCGCCGCCAGCCAGCCGAGGGTGCGCAGCGGCCGCCTTTCCCACAGCAGGAGCCCCGAGGCGGTGAGCCCGGCCCAGAGCACGGCGTAGCCGTGGGCGTAGCAGGTGAGCGCCAGCGCCGCCGCCGGCAGCCAGGGGCCTCGCCCGTCCTGGCGGGCGCGCAGCAGCTCGCCCAGGAACAGGAGAGCGAAGCCCACGGCGTAGGTGTACGAGAACTCCCCCGCCAGCGTCGAGGCGATGGTGCCGCCCCAGATCGGGTTGTCCTCGACGTAGAGGAACACCAGGGCCGTCGCCGCTCCCAGCAGCGGCGCCGGGAAGGGCAAGCGCATGCGGCGCAGCGCCAGGTACGCGAGCGGCGGCAGCAGGAACACGCCGAGCGCGGTCCCGAGCTTGAAGGCGACCGGCATGCCCGCAACCGGCGCCAGCGCGGCCATCAGCAGGAACGGGAACGGGAAGTAGTAGAGCAGCAGCGGCTGGCCGAGGTAGGCGCCGGGGTACCAGCCGTGCAGCCTCAGCCGGGGCAGCAGGTGCTCACGGAACCACACTGCGGTCGGGTAGTGGCAGGGTGTGTCCCCGCCAGCCGTGATCGTGGGAAGAAGCAGCAGCGACGGGTGCAGCAGGTCGAGCAGGACCAGCAGGATGAGAGCGAGTCCTGCGGCGTCCGCGAGCACGATGCGACGCCGCCCGAGGGCCATCGCCGCAGTGTAGCCGAGTCGCCGCCGAGCACCGGGCGACGCACCGGACCGATCTCGGCTATCAAGTGGACGAAAACCGACTTCGTCACGCGATCCGGCATCCAATCACGCTTGGACCTTGCCCCCGGCGGGCGTAATCTTATTGCTTGGCCGTCACCTGCTGGCGGCTGCGCGCCGTCCCGGAGGCTTCATGGCGAACAGGCACGTGTTCGTCCTGCTGATCGGCAACAAGGAGCGCGGGGAGGTGAACCACTTCCAGCTGCTCCAGGAAGACACCGCGAGGAGCGAGGGGCGCCGCCTCGGCTTCGAGATCGAGGTCGCGTTCGCCCCCGGCTTCGACCAGCTGCGGACCGTGAAGAGGCGGATGGGCGACGCAGGGCCGGCGGTCGACGCCGTCGTCACCGAGCCCGCGAACAACGCGACCATGGACCTGATGCTGGGCGAGCTGCGCGGCAGGAGCGGCCTCATCATCCTGAGCGCCTGGGGCCCCTCGATCGAGCAGGCGGCGACGAGCTGGGGGAAGGACCTGCCCATGGGCAGCGTGGGCACCGACCACCTGCGCGTGGGCGAGATCCAGGGACGCCAGGTGAGCGCCCTGCTTCCGCACGGCGGCCGCGTGCTGTACGTCACCGGCCCGCTGCGCTCCTCGGCGGCGCAGCAGAGGCTTTCAGGACTGAAGTCGCAGCTCGGCCCCGCCGTCCGCCTGGAGGAGATCTCGGCCGGGCAGTGGACGGAGTCCGACGGCATCGTGGCGTTCAACGACTGGTACCGCGTGGCCAAGGCGCACGACCCGGTGCTGCCGGTGATCGCCGCGGGCAACGACGAGCTGGCGCTCGGGGCCCGGCGCGCCTGCGAGGCGCTCGCCAACGCGCAGCACCGCGAGACGCTGCTGCGCGCGCGGTTCCTGGGCGTCGACGCCTGCCCCACCTTCGGCCAGAAGCTGATCGCCGAGAAGCAGCTCCACGCCAGCGTGCTCACGCCGGCCAACACCGGCCTGGCGCTCGGCCACCTGCACCGTTACTGGACGGAGGGCACGCCGGTGCCGCTGCGCTCGTTCACCGAGGCGCAACCCTTCCCCGCCTCGAGCATCGCCGCCTGAGCCTGGGACCTTTGACTCTTTACGCGCGGGACGGCGTTCGGATACGATCCGCTTCCCGCGATGAAGGAGCCCCGGCGCATCCTGGTGGTCGACGACGACCCGGCGATCGGGCAGATGCTCACCAGGGCGCTGGCGCGCCATGGCTTCGCGGTCGACGCCACCACCTCCGCCGACGAGGCGCTGGAGAGGTGCGGCCAGGGGAGCTACGACGCGGCGCTCGTCGACCTGGTGATGCCCGGCCGTGACGGCGCCGACCTGTCGAGCACGCTGCGACAGCTCTTTCCCGGGCTGCCGATCGGCCTGCTGACCGGCTACTCGCACTCGCCGCTCATCCCCGCCTTCGAGAAGTCGGGGATGGCGGTGTTCAAGAAGCCGGTGCTGATCCAGGACCTGGTGGAGTTCCTGCAGCGGGAGATCGGCTAGCCTTCCGCAGCAGGCGCTTCCGCCGCCGCGCGAACGCCTCGGCCAGCCGCGAGCGGCGCAGGTCCCGGCGGCCGACCTCGGATCCGTCGTCACCCTCCACCAGCGCCAGCCCACGCTCGACCGCCGCCAGCGCGGCGGCGTAGTCGCGGGTGCGGTGCTCGTGGTGGATCGCCAGCTGACGCAGGGCCAGCGGCTCCCCCGCCTCCGCCGCCTCCCTCCACAGCGCCAGCGCCCGCTGGTGCCGGCCGCTGCGCTCCGCGCGCCAGGCCAGCCGGACGAGAGCCGGCCCCCGCACGGCCCCGGCTCCCGCCGCGAGCGCGCGCGTGTACTGCGTCTCGCTCTTCTCGAACTCCCGGGCCCTCTCCAGCACCCGGCCCAGGCTGTAGAGGTCGCGGGGGTCCTCCGCGGAGCCCTCCTCGACCCAGCGGCAGGCGTGCACGGCCAGCGCGGCCAGCGAGACGATGTCCTGGCGGTTGTGCTCGAAGACGCGGGCGAGGCGGCCGGCGTCGCGGCGGCGCACCCAGTCGAAGTAGACCTGCGGGATCTCCTCGCCGGGCAGGTCGCCCGTCCGCCGCAGCCCCATCAGCTCCACCTCCAGCGCCTGCAGGCGGCAGGACTCGAGCCGCGCCTTCCACAGCCGCCGCGCGGGGTGCAGCAGGTCGAGGTGCCGCGCCCCGGCCAGCGGATAGCGCTCGCGGTTGAGCCGGAAGCGCGTCTCCAGCAGCGGCAGGTCGAACATCTTGCCGTTGAAGGTGACCACCTGGGCGAACCGCGCCAGCTCCTCCGCCACGCCACACAGCAGCGCTGGCTCCTCGTGGTAGTCACGCATGAAGCACTGGCGGACGCGGAAGCGCTCGCCCTCGAACCAGCCCAGCCCCACCAGGAAGGCGGCGGTCCCGGAGCCGCCGGCGAGCCCGGTGGTCTCGGTGTCGAGGAACACCGCCCGCCGCAGGTCGAAGCCCTCGAGCTCGGGCTGGCCGCTCAGCACGCGCACCGTGTCCGGCGCGATCGCCTGCACCCGCGACAGCGGCACGTCGCCGTGACGGACCTCGAGGTGCACTCCGGAGTCGACCCGGAAGAACTCCCCGCGCTCGTTCTCCACCCGCATGCCGTCGACCAGCTCCTCCAGCGGCACCGGCGCGGGCGCGCGACGCCTCTCGCGCTCCTTCTGCGCGGCCACCGCCACCAGCCGCTGCAGGCGCGCCTTCAGCGGGAGGATCTCGCCTTCGGCGAGCGCCGGGGGAGAGAGCAGCTCGCGCTCCAGCGACTCCAGCGCCGAGCCGGCCGCCGGCCGCCTCAGCTGCTGCAGGCGGTCGTGGAGGGATGGGGACATGGGAGAGGAACCCGCCCTGTGGGGCGAGGATGGCTCATGCTGCGTCTGGCTCGGAGCCACCGATACAGGCGTCCAGGATCGCCAGCGCCACCTCCTTGCCGCGGCTGCCCACCTCCCCCACCGGTCCCACGCAGGATGGACAGCCGTCCTGGCAGGGACAGGCGGTGATCAGCGCGCGGCTCTCGGCTAGCAGGCGGTCGTGCAGCCGGTACAGCGGCTCCGAGAGGCCGATGCCGCCCGGGTAGGCGTCGTAGACGAAGACGTTCGGCTCGTAGTCGTCGCCGGGCGGAGGGTCGGGGGCGCGGCCGCGGGCGCCCGGGCGCTGCAGCCCGCGCTCGATGCGCGCCTCGCCCTGGCCGTTGTCGCCGAGAGCGATGCCGAGGTCGTGGCGGTCGCACATCAGGAAGAGCGCCGCCAGCTGGCCGAGGGCGTACGAGAGGGCCACGATGCCGTCGCGCCGCTCCTCGAGGCCGTACGGGAGCGTGCTCATCAGCTCGCGCGGCACCGTGAGCCAGTAGGCCGTGGTGTGCATCTCGTCCTCGGGCATGGTCAGCTCGCCCGAGCCGACGTTCTCGTTGGTGTGGAACTTGATCTTCTTGAAGCCGACCACCTGCGAGGTGACGTGCACCTCGCCGTGGTTGCGCCGCGCGTTCGAGCGCGCCTCCTGGTCGAAGCGGTCGAGGATGCGCACCTTGGTGTAGGTGATGGCGTCGGTGTAGTAGTCGACCTCCGCCTCGCGCACCTCCACCCGCCGCTCCTCGTGGTCGTACCTTTCGACGAAGTAGGTGCGGCCCTCCAGGATGTAGACGGCCTTCTGGTGGACCATCGACGGCGCCGAGTCGTAGTCCACCTCGGCGATGATCCGCGGCTCGGCGGTCACGTCCTGCACCACGAAGTTGTCGGAGGAGACCGAGCGCAGGCTCACCGCGTCGGCCGGGTAGCTGTCGGAGGTCCAGTGCCAGCGCTCGCCGGCGCGGTGCAGCAGCTTCTCGTCCTCGAGGTACCTGAGGATCTCGACCAGCTCCTCCTTCCCGAAGCGCTCGTCGGCGGTGAAGGGCAGCTCGAAGGCCGCGCACTTCACGTGGTTGACCAGGATCTGCAGGTTCTCGGGGTTGATGCGCCCCTCCTCGACCGGCGCGCCGAAGAAGTAGTCGGGGTTCTTGGCGATGAACTGGTTGAGCGGGGTCGAGTTGGCGACCAGCACGGCCACCGAGGTGCCGCTGCGCCGGCCGGCCCGCCCCGCCTGCTGCCAAGCGGAAGCCACGCTGCCCGGGTAGCCGACCAGCACGGCGGCGTCGAGGCTGCCGATGTCGATCCCCAGCTCGAGCGCGCTGGTCGAGACCACACCGAGCACCGAGCCGTCGCGCAGCCCGCGCTCGATCTCGCGGCGCTTCAGCGGCAGGTAGCCGCCGCGGTAGCCGCGGATGATCCCTTCCGAGCCGGGCCGCGACTCGAGGGCCTGCTTCAAGTAGGTGACCAGCACCTCGGTGGCCAGGCGCGAGGGGGCGAAGACGATCGTCTGCAGGCCCTTGCCCAGGAAGGACAGCGAGACGTCGCGGGCGCAGTTGAGCGCGGAGCGGCGGATGCCGAGCTGCCGGTTCACCACCGGCGGGTTGTAGATGGCGAAGTAGCGCTCGCCGCGGGGAGCGCCGCTCTCGTCGACGACGCTCATCTCGCGCTCGGTGAGCGCCTCGGCCAGCTCCTTCGGGTTGCCGATGGTGGCGGAGGAGCAGATGAACTGCGGCCGCGAGCCGTAGAACGCGCACAGGCGCCGGAGGCGCCGGAAGATGTTGGCGACGTGCGAGCCGTACACCCCGCGCAGGCCGTGCAGCTCGTCCACCACCACGAAGCGCAGGTTCTCCAGCAGCTTCACCCACTTCGTGTGGTGGGGCAGGATCCCCTTGTGCAGCATGTCGGGGTTGGTGACCACCACGTGCGCCCGGCCACGGATCGCCTTGCGCGCGTCCTGCGGCGTGTCCCCGTCGTAGGTGAAGGTGCCGATGTCGGCGCCGATCGCCTCGATGGTGCCGTGCAGCTCGGCCAGCTGGTCCTGCGCCAGCGCCTTGGTCGGGAAGAGGTAGAGCGCTCGCGCGTCCGGGTCCTTGAGGATCCGGTCGAGCACCGGCAGGTTGTAGCAGAGGGTCTTGCCCGAAGCCGTGGGGGTGACCACGACCACGTCCCGGCCGGCGGCGACGTGCTCGAACGCCTCCCGCTGGTGGGTGTAGAGGCCCTCGAAGCCGCGCCTTTCGAGCGTCTCCCGCAGGCGCGGGTCCAGCCCGGCCGGGAACGAGGCGAGGCGCGCCGGCTGCTCCGGGAAATGGCGCACGGCCGTCAGCACCGGCTCGGAGCCGAGGGTCCTCTGGATCTCCAGGCTCTTCAGCACCGAGAGCAGGGCCCGGTCGCCGTCCGCGCGAGTCGCCACCAGCTGCTGGCCCAAGCGGTTCACCTCCGTGTCCGCCCCCACGAACGGGGGGCGCGCGCTCGCGCCGCATGATGCGGCAAAGGCAGGCCGCGGGAGGTCCGGAGCGTCGCGGGACCCGCCCGGGATATGCTTCGGGCGGAGGCCCCATGGAGATGCAGGATGCCGTCCGCGCCCTCCTTCTGGGCATGGGAGAGGACCCCTCGCGGGAGGGCCTGGACAAGACCCCCGAGCGGGTGGCGAAGGCGCTCAAGTTCCTGACCAGCGGCTACTCGCAGGACGCCAGGAGCCTGATCAACGAGGCCCTGTTCACCGTCACCTACGACGAGATGGTGGTGGTGAAGGAGATCGACGTCTACAGCCTGTGCGAGCACCACCTGCTGCCGTTCTACGGCAAGGCCCATGTCGCCTACCTGCCGAACGGGAAGGTGGTGGGGCTCTCCAAGATCCCCCGGCTGGTGGACATGTTCGCGCGCCGGCTGCAGGTCCAGGAGCGCCTGACCGTCCAGATCGCGGAGGCGATCCGCGACCACATCCAGCCCCGCGGGGTGGGCGTGATCGTGGAGGCCGTCCACTTCTGCATGATGATGCGCGGCGTGGAGAAGCAGAACTCGCTGGCAGTGACCTCGTGCATGCTCGGGGTCTTCCGCGACAACCTGCCGACCCGCGAAGAGTTCCTCTCCTTCGTCCGCGGCCGCGGGAAGATCGTCGGCTAGCCATCCGCCTCTCCCAGCCCCCGTGAGGCATGAGTAGGGTGACCACGGTTCGCCGTGGCGTCTGGGCGTCCTTGCCGATCGTTGTGCGTGCCACCCTGGCGGGTCTTGGCCTGGGGCTGGTGGCGGCGAATGTCTGGCTCGTTCTGCTCGCGAAGCTGGACATCGTGATGGCGGCCCCCGCCGAGGTGATGTTCCTCGGCGTCTTCCTCTGGTGGGCAAGCGGCGGCGGGCCACCGCGGTCCTGGAAGGCATCCCGTGTCCAGTCGTTTCGGCGCACGAGCCTCACTCGAGGGCAATGGCTCTGGGCGTCCATCGCGGCGGCCTCCTTTGCGGTGACGGTGCATGCCGCCATGGTCGTGCTCTATCGCCTTGTGCCTTTCCCGGCGGCGGCCTTTCACGCCGGTTACGATCTCTCCTTCATAGCGAGCCCGCAGTTGCGGTGGCTTGCCATCCTGGTATCGGCAGCATCGGCGGGGATCTGCGAGGAGACCGGGTTCCGGGGCTACCTGCAGCGCCCGATCGAGAAGCGGCACGGCGCGCTCGCCGCGATCTGCATCTCAAGCCTCTTGTTCACGGTCATTCATCTGCCGAAAGGCTGGTCCACGATCAGCGTGGTGCCGATCGTACTAGGAGCCGGTCTGTTGCTGGGAATGCTCGCCTGGGTGTCGGGATCACTGGTTCCCGGCATGATCGCGCATACACTGATGGACGCCGGGCTGTTCGCCTACTGGTGGGTGCAGATTGCCGGCCCGTTCCCGCAGCGCCCGGTGGGCGACGTCGGACTCGACCACAGCTTCTACATCGAGAGCGTGGCTCTCGTGAGCGCACTGACCATGACCTTGACGGCGATATTGATGCTGCAGAAGATCGGTCGCGAGCGACGCGAGCAGGTGCGGTAGCCGTTTGGCGGGGACGCGCCGAAAGGAGCGCCGCCGCGGCAGCAGGTGAGCAGCGCTTCGCCCCAACCTGGGCTTGAACACGATCCGCCCCGGCAGGAAGTCGATGCGCCCATACCTGCTCGGTTGGCCGCATGCGGGAACTCCGAGCGATCGGACGAAGGATGAAGTTGACGGGGTGTGAGCGGAGCGGAGGGTTCCAGGGTGGCCGACAGAGCACCACGTCGCACGAGAGCAGCGCTGGTCATGACCGCCGCGCTGTCCCTGGGCGCGGGAGTGGCCTGGCTCGACACACGGCCGAAGTGGGACGACACGGGCATCACCGCCGGATGTCTCCTCCTGGCGGCGGGAGTGGTGGCGGCGGCAAGGCTTCGTTGGTGGCAGGCCTCGCTCCTGGTTGCCTGCCCGCTCATGCTCGCCGAGTGTCGCAGCGCGGGGTGGGGCGTCGTGGTCGCCCTCGGTTTCACGACCGTAGGAGCAGCGCTGGGTTCCGGACTGGCCTCGCTGGCTCGGCGTCAGAGCGGCGGGTGGCGCTAGATGGTGACCGCGGGAGCCATTCTTGTTCTGGCCGCGGGAGCCTTCCTGGTCTGGCGGAGAATCGGCCGGCGTCCCGAGAACCAGGCGCCGGGCCACTTCCCGTCGAGAGCACGGTTGCTGACTACCCCATCGGCGGTATTCTCACGTGATGCGTCCCCTTCGGTCGCCGTCGGGGGCGAAGGCCGTCCGGCAGCTCGAGGCGCCGTCGGGCAGGGGACTGTTTCGTGGGGGGCGTGCAGCTCCCTCGTGCCCTGGCGGATCTGGGGTTGATCGATGAGTACGAGTTCGTGGTGCAGCCCAGGCTCGTGGGCCAGGGGCCGACCTTGTGAAGGAGGGAGACCGGCATGCGCTGGTACCACTACGTCGCGTACTTCCTCGGCGGTGCATTCCTGGCGAACGCACTACCGCATCTGGGTAGCGGCATCTCGGGGCACGCCTTCCAGAGCCCGTTTGCGTCGCCGCCGGGCGAAGGGTTGTCCTCCTCGACCGTGAACGTCCTGTGGGGCTCATTCAATCTGGTCGTAGGCTACCTGCTGGTGTGCCGAGTGGGGCGTTTCGAGCTGCGAACGACGAGGCACGTGGCGACGCTGGGCCTCGGCATCCTCGTCATGTCGCTGATGCTCGCCCGAGCGTTCGGGCGGTTCCACGGAGGCCTGTGAGGTTCCACATTTCCCGGAGCCGATCGCGAGGGCCTGCCGGACATGATGGAGCGGTGAGTCGATTGAAGGGCCTTTCCACCGTGTCCGACTGAACCAGGAGTGAGGACGAGTGCTGAGAGTGGGCGCGCGGTTCCAGTTCGAGACACCAGCTGGCTGGGTGGAGTCACGGCAGGGCTCACGGTGGGCGTATCGCGGTCCCCGCGGTCAGGAACTGGTGGTTTCGGCCGGCGTCGTCGAGGGCACCGGCACGGACGTCGACCGGGAGAAGGCCGAGGAGACGCTTCTCGCCCGCACCCTGCTTCTGGCCCGCGAGGCCGCCTCGCACGAAGGCCTCGTCAACGTCGTCCCCCTCACCCGTGATGGTGCGGTCGCAGATCTGCCATGCTGGAGCTTCGTGTCGGAGTCCCGCGAGAAGAGCGCCGGGTTCCTGGGCGCGGTGGTCCAGACCACGGGCGGGGTGTTGCTGGCGACGCTGGAGGGTCCCTCAGGTGACGAGCTGCTCAGCACGTTCCGGCAGTTCCTGAGCAGCGTGCGCAGGCCGGGCTAGGCCCGCCGGAACACGGGGAGGCTGAGGAAGGAGCGGTGGATGCGGTGTGACAGGGCAGTCCTCAGTGCGGCCGCCATCCTGGCGTGTCTGGCCGCGGGTGTGTCCGAGGTGGTGGCAGCCGAGCCGGGCCGAATGATGACCGTGTACCTGGTGCTCCTCAAGAAGGGGCCCGCCTGGACGGCGGACGTCACTCCCGCGACGCAGGCGATCCAGGACGCGCACATGGCCAACATTCGCGCGATGTGGCAGGCGCACAAGCTGGTCGTCGCCGGCCCGGTCGAGGACCAGGCCGACCTGCGCGGCCTGTTCGTGTTCCAGGCGGCCTCACTCGACGAGGCGAAGGAGTGGGCGGCAAGCGACCCTGCCGTCAAGGCTGGGCGCCTGGTCCCGGTGGTGTATCCGTGGTGGGTCGAGAAGGACGCGTTGCCGGATGCCGGCAGCTACTGCACGCCGCCTCCGTTCGCAGCCTCGGAGACCAGGGCGGGGGGGCAGGCGTCCGCGACCGGCCACTCCCAAGAGAAGGCCTGCGCCTGGCCGGCGGCCCTCGACGCGCCGACCGCGGCGCCCCGGAACCATCGCGTGGTGTTCGAGAACGACCGCGTCCGGGTGCTGGACGTGGTGGTCGAGGCCGGTGAGCGTGAACCGCTGCACGCGCACTGCTGGCCGAGCATCCTGTTCGTGATGTTCCGGGGAAAGTTGCGGGAGCGGGACGCTGACGGCAAGGTGATACGCGAGGTCGACACGACACCGCCCGCCTCGGCGTTCCCGCAGACGCAGTGGCTCGAAGCGAGTCCTCCGCATTCCCTCGAGAACCTGGATTCCCAGGCGATCCATCTGCTGCGGATCGAGCTGAAGGAATAGGGACGGCGACGACCCTACCGCCAGTGGCCCACCGGCCCGGGACCCAGACGTGGCCTCCTACCCGTAAGATAGGACCGGGTTCCGTCCGGCAAGGTTGGCTCGGTCGGCGGAAACCTGCACGGGAGCACGGACACGGCCGAGACAGGGAGGAGCACGATGGTGTGCTGGGCGGCCATGGCGCTGATCCTGGTCGCGTCGGCGGGTGCCCAGGACGACGAGGCCCGACTGCGCGAGCCCGTCTGTGGGCATCATGCGGACCCCCGAGGGTTCTCCCTCGATCTTCCCCAGGGGGTCTGCGGGCAGCGGTACGAGCACGGGCTGAGCATCCTGCTCTCGAAGAAGGATGCTCCGGTCGTGAGGTCGATCGTCGTGTGGGCGGCGCGCAACGCGAACTTCGACGCGAGATCCAGCGACATCGCGGCCGCCGAGGTGAGCGCAACGGCTTCCGACACGCTCGTCGGCGTACGTGTCACACGTCGCGCCAACACCAGGGTGGCCGGCGTACCGGGAGTCCGGTGGCACTACACGTTCCACAGCAAGGCGGACGCCGTGGACCGCGAGGCCGAGCTGGTGGCGGTCCTGCGACCGTTGCGGCCCCATCCCGAGTGGCAGGACTACTACGAGTACTCCATGGTCCTGCGCTCGACGCCGCAGGAGTTCGGGTCGGACCTCAAGGTGTTCGAGCAGGTGCTGGGGACGTTCGCCTTCGGCGAACCGGAGATGTAGAAGGGGCGGCCGCAGGGCAAGGCGATGGCCGGCACTGATTCTCGCGTGACGATCCACATGGCGGCCAGCCTCGACGGCTTCGTCGCCCGCAAGGACGGCAGCGTCGAGTGGCTCGAGACCTCGGACGAGTTCCCGGCCGGCGACACCATGGACCCGGGATCGGTCGCAGCTTTCCTCGAGACGATCGGCTGCTACGTCATGGGATCGCGAACCTACGAGACCGCGCTGCGGTTCGAGGCCAAGGGGCTGGGGTGGTCGTACGGCGACAAGCCCACCTTCGTGCTCACGCATCGGGAGCTGCCGCGGACCCGGAGCACCGTCGAGTTCCACGCGGGCGATCTCGCGCAGCTCGTGAACGAGCGCCTGCGGCCCAGCTTCCACAGCATCTGGTTCGTGGGCGGCGGCGCGGTCTCCGGCGAATGCCTGCGGCGCGGGCTGGCCGACGAGGTCCGCTATTCGATCCTCCCCATCCTGATTGGCGACGGGATCCCGTTCTTCGAAAACCTCGGCCGGGACGTCGCCCTCCACCTGGCGGAGCTCAAGGCCTACAGGAGCGGCATGGTCGCGCTTCGCTACGAGGTGCGGGACAGGTCGACATGAACAGGATGGAGTTCCTCGCGCCCGATGTCGAGGCCGGTCCGGCGGAGGACCGGCGCCTCGCCTTCGTGAAGCGCCGCTGCACCTTCGAGGTCCAGATCCTGCAGGAGGCCGTGTAGGGCTTCAGCGCGGCTCGCTCTCCGGCGGCAGCGCCTCGACAGAGGCAGCGATCTCCCTGGCGACGTCCACCAGCAGCTCGCTCATCGCCTGCACCGCGGGGCCGGGTTGCCAGGGGCCGGTCTGGGCGGGACGGGCGAACGCGAACGACTGGCGGGCCAGCGTCCGCTCTTCCGCGCGCGCCAGCAGCGTGTAGCTGCCCTCGATGGTGACCCGGCCGTCGGGCTGGGTGCCGAAGACCCGCAGGTCGGTGGCCAGCCGGCAGCGCGGGCTGGTCGCCGCCGGCCAGGGCGCCCGCACCACGCGGTAGGCCGGCAGCAACGCCTGCAGGTCGTCGCCCAGGGTGCGGGTGACGCCCGCGTCGAGCGGCTCCGCCCAGCGGAGGAACTCGTCGATGCGCAGCTCGTTCGGCTCGACCCAGACCACCAGCTGCGGCCGCTCCAGGTGGTCGGGGACGCGGACGCCGAAGAGGGCGAGCACCGGCTCGCCGCCCGACGGCGCGGCGGCGGGCGGAGCGGTCGGAGTCGCCAGGGCCCGCAGGACGAACAGGCGCGGCTCCGGCGTGCGCTTCAGGGACACGCACCCCGCCGTCAACATCACCAGCGCCGCCACCGTCCCCGTGCGCCTCATTTCTTCACCTCCGGGCGGGAGCTCGGCTGGTGCGGCGGCTGCACCTCGGGCCGCGCCTTCCCCAGCACCATCGCCTCCGGGTGCGTCTGCATGTACTCGGCCAGCGCCCGCAGCGAGGCCAGGGTGCGGGAGAGGTCGTCCAGCGTCTCCGCTGCGCGCACGCGGGTGTCGTCGGTGGCCGCCGCGGCCTGGTCGATGCGGCCCAGGGTGTGGTCCAGCCGGTCGAGCGTCGTCCGCAGGCGGCGGACGGTCTCGGCCGTCTCGTCGCCGGTCCCCTTGACGGTCGTGTCCAGCGAGGCCGAGACCCGCCGCAGCTCCGCCATCGTCTGTCGCAGCTCCGACAGCGTCGGTTCCAACTGCTCGGCCGCGCGGCGGGTGCCGGCCACCGCCCGCTCGAGGTCGCGCGACTCGAGGAAATCGTTCACGGCCTCGATGAAGCGGTGCACCTCCTTCACCACCTTGTCCATCGGCAGCTCGGCGATCCTCTGCATCAGCTCCTCGGAGCGCTGGCTCATCCGTTCCAGGGCGGTGGGGGTGGTCGGCAGCTCCGGGTAGCGCCTGGGGATGCCCGAGAACCGGGCCGGCTCGTCCGGCAGGAAATCGAACTCGATGTACTTCTGGCCGGTGAGCAGGCTCTGGCTCATCAGCCGGGCGCGGATGCCGGCGGCGATCAGGCGACGGGCCAGCTCCGGCCCGCGCACCGCGCCCCAGGGCTTCCCCACGCCCTCCGGCGCCTCGATGACCGTCCGGTGGAACTCGATCAGCACCTCGATCTGGATCAGCGGGTCGCTCTTGCCGGTCATGAAGGCGTTGACGTCCTGCACCTGGCCCACCTGCACGCCCCGGAAGGTGACCGGCGCCCCGGGGTTGAGCCCGCGCACCGAGCCGGGGAAGAAGATGACGAAGTGGTCGCGGGGGGTGAACCAGTCCCCGGCGCTGAGCGCCACCACCACGGTGACGACCAGCGCCACCGCACCCAGCACGAAGGCGCCGACGGCCCGAGGGTGCGCCCGGGCGCTCACCGCTCCCCCCCGCCGAGAAAGGCGCGCACCTTCGGCTCGGCGCTGTCCCGCAGCGCCTGCGGGCTGCCCTGCGCGATCATGGTTCTCCTCTCCGCGTCCAGGAAGACGGCCGAGTCGCCCAGGGCGAAGATGCTCTCCAGCTCGTGGGTGACCAGGACAACGGTGGTGCCCAGGCTGTCGCGCAGCTCGCGGATGAGCCCGTCGAGCCGGCGCGAGGTGAGCGGGTCGAGCCCGGCCGAGGGCTCGTCGAAGTACAGGATCGCCGGGTCGAGGGCGATGGCGCGGGCCAGCCCCGCCCGTTTCTTCATCCCGCCGCTGATCTGCGCCGGGTAGTGCTGCTCGAAGCCGGCCAGGCCGACCAGGGCCAGCTTCAGCCGGGCGATCTCCCGCGCCTCCCCGGCCGGCAGCCCGGCGCTCGCCTGCAGCGGCACCACCACGTTCTCCTCGAGGGTCATCGAGCTCCACAGGGCGGCGTTCTGGAAGAGCACCCCGAAGCGCCGGCGCAGCGCCTCCCGCCGCGTCTCCTCGGCCGCCCAGTAGCCCTCGCCCCCGTAGTAGACGTCGCCGGCCAGCGGGGGATCGAGACCGATCATGTGGCGCATCAGCGTGCTCTTGCCCGACCCGCTGTCGCCCATGATCACCAGGATCTCGCCCCGGCGCACGCCGAAGGTGAGGTCGCGCTGGATGGGCTGGCCGCCGTGGCCGATGGTGAGTCCCCGCACCTCCACCGGCAGCTCCGGGGGGCGGTCGCTCACAGCCCCGCCACGTGGAGCAGCACCGTCGCCAGCGCGTCCACCATGACCACCAGCACGATCCCCACCACCACCGCCCGGGTGGCGGCCTCGCCCACCGCCGCCGCGGTGCGCTCGCAGCGCAGGCCGTAGAAGCAGCCGGTCAGGGCCACCACCGCGCCGAAGGCCGGGCCCTTGGCGAGCCCGATCCAGACGTGGCGCAGGCTCAGCGCGTCCTGGGTCTGCCGCAGGTACTCGAGCGGCCCCAGGTGGAGCATGGACACGCCCACCAGCATCCCGCCCATCAGCCCCATCAGGTCGGCGTAGGCGACCAGCGCCGGGAGCATCACCACCGTGGCCAGCAGGCGCGGCATCACCAGGAACTCGCCGGGGCGCAGGCCGGCCGTGCGCAGCGCGTCCACCTCCTCGTTCAGGGACATGGTCCCGAGCACCGCGGCGAAGGAGGCCCCGGTGCGGCCGGCCATGACGATGCCGGTCATCAGCGGGCCCAGCTCGCGGGCGACCGCGATCGCCACCAGGTCGGCCACGTAGATGGAGGCGCCGAAGGGCTGCAGCTGCACCGCGCCCACGAAGGCGAGCACGGCCCCGATCAGGAAGTTGATGAGCGCCACGATGCCGAGGGCGGCCACCCCGGAGGCCTCGCCCGCCCGCACCAGGTCGATCCGGCGGAACCGCGCGTGCCCGCGGGCGAGCGCGGCGACGGACACCGCCGTGTCGCCCAGGAAGGACAGGGCGTCGGAGGCCGTCGCCAGGGCGTGGAGGGCGATGCGTCCGACGCGGGCGGTGAGGGCGTCGTCCTCGGTGGCCGCCGGCCGCACCCGCGGCGGCACCGCCAGCGCCATCGCGACCAGCCGGCGCGCTCCCTCGGGCAGGCGGCCGGTGTCGACCGCCGAGCCGGCCGCGCTCCCCAGCAGAGCGCCGGCGTGGACGAAGGCGACGAGGCTGCTGTCCCACTCTTCGAGGCGCTCGGGGGCGAACACCAGCGGGGCCGCGGGCGCCACCGCCAGCGCCTCGCGGATGGGGCCGGTCGAGGGCAGGCCGTCGCCGAGGCGCCACCGGCCCGACAGTCGCACCTGGACCGTGCCGTCCCCCCCTCGGGTGACGGCCACGCGGCCTTCCGGTGTCGCGGTCACGATCTTCCGCCGCGGCGGCTAGAGGGGGTGGGTCGCCCGGCGGAGGCGTCGCGCCATCACCCGCATGATCTCGAGGCCGAGGCCCGGCACGCGGCGCAGCAGGTCGTTGAACGAGCGCTCCTCGACCAGCACCAGCGTGCAGCCCGGGCCGGCGACGGCGCTGGCGCTGCGCGGCGCCGGATCGACCAGCGCCATCTCCCCGAACACCCCGCCCAGGCCGACGGTCTCGACGACGGTGTCGCGGACCTTGAGGTCGACGCTGCCGGTGCGCACGATGAACATCTCGTGGCCGGGCTCGCCCTCCCTGAAGATGACCTGTCCGGGGTCCAGCTTGAGCGGGGTCTCGTCGAGGGCCATCAGCGCCTCGAGGTAGGTCTTCACCTCCGGCATCGTGCCGCCTCCCCTGTCGGGAGGATCTTAATGGCGTCGGCTCTCGAGGTGTAGCGGTGGGGGGGCCTGCTCCGGCGGCGGGGCCTGCTCCGGCGGAGGCGGCGCCGCCTCCTCCGCCGGCGCCTCCGGCGCGGGAGCGGGAATGGGTGTCGGCGTCGCCTTCGGCTTCGGCGCCGGCCTGGGAGTGGGCGCCGCGGACGGCTCCTCCGGGCACGGCCCGCCGCTGAGGTCCAGGCACCAGCCGCGGGGCTCGGCGAGCGGCGCGTGGTTGCGTGCGTGGCGGTACCGCGACAGCTCGCGGTACACGGCCCTGCGCAGGCGGTTGATGCCGCCGACCGGCTCGTGCTCGGGCAGCGCGTGCCAGGGCGTGAACGACAGCGCCTCGCAGAAGCGGTCCTGCTCGGCCGAGGCGAAGGACTGCCTGGGGATGGTCACCCGCGCCACGGGCACGAAGGGCGCGTCGGACTCGGACCACAGGACGGTGGCGTCCTCGACCGGCATGTTCCGTCCCGGGACCTGCGGCTGGACGGCCAGCTCGAGGCAGCCGTCGGACTGCTGCAGCTCCTCCTCGAGCTCCCGGCGGAGCACGTCGTCCGTGCGGTCCTGCCGCGCCGGCCGCTTCCGCTCGCAGGGACGCGCGGCGTACTTCACGTACAGCGAGGGGCCGAGCCGATAAGGCGTCTGGCTGAAGTAGTCCGTCTGCAGGAGGCTCCGGGGAGGCGCCCGCCGCGCGCGGGTGTCGAGGTAGAGCTCGCGCAGGCGCCACCTTTGGGGGTTCCAGGAACCGCCGCCGAAGAAGAAGCCGTTGTCGCCCCCGTGCGCCATCGCCTCCGCGTAGAGGGCGTAGGCCGCCACGTCCGCCACGAAGAAGCGGGGCGCGTCGGCCAGCACGAAGTCCTGGGTGGGCGCGTCCTCCTCGCCCTCGAGCAGCTTCCGGCCCGGCACGCCCGTCAGCTTGAGGGCGAGCCCGCGGGCGTCGCGCATCTGGTCCGAGCGCACCCGGGCGTCGCCGCTCGAGAAGCGGATCCAGGCCCGGTAGTCGGCACGGCGCGCGAAGAGCCCCTGGCGCAGGCGCGGCTCCACGTCCAGCACGCTCACGGTCGCGCGCACGCAGGCGTGTGCCTTGGCGAACGCCTGGCGCGTGTGCGGCCGGCCGGTCTCGTGCGCGGCGTCGGCCACGGCGACGGCCGAGGCGATCACGCGAGCCGTCACCGTCTCCTCGCCGGCCGGCACCTGCACGCCCTGCTCGGCCGGCCGCGGTTCGCGGGCGACGCGGTAGAGGACCACCGCGCCCAGGGCCGCGAGCAGCAGCAGGACCCAGCGGTGCCGTCGCGGCCGCCTGATGGCTGGCATCTCTCCTCGCTCAGCGCACGCCGCAGTCCGGCGGGACGCGGCCGGACGGCGTCTCGGGATCGCGGTGCACCTTGAGGTACTCGACGATCGCCCAGCGCTCGTCCGGGCGGAGCGCCGGTCCGATGACCCCGTACTGGGGGCCCGCCTGCGGCCCCCCGTAGCCGTCACGAAACTCGTGGCCGACGTTCGAGCTCCCGGGCATGCGCGTGTCGTACCACTCCCCGTCGCCGGCTTGGCCCCGGTCCAGGCCGACCTGCACGGGGTCGAAGGCACCGGGCACGACACGGAAGCGCGTGTCGCGCTCGTCCTGCGGCGACAGGAGCTGGTACAGCGTCGGCACGGACCCGTTGTGCAGGAAGGGGCCGGCGGCCCAGACGCCCGCCAGCGGGCGCGCGCGGTAGGCCGGCGCGGCATCCGGCAGGTCGAGCCCGCCGAACCCGTCGAGGCAGGTCCGCTGCTCGGCGGTGAAGCCTCGCTGGTCGTAGTAGCGGGCGCGCGCCGCCAGCCCGAAGTAGGCGAAGGCGAGGCCGATCGGGACGCGCTCAGGGTCGAGGCGGTCGAGCAGCGCCCCCACCGCCGACAGCCGCTCGCGGCGGCGGCGCACCCCGGCCGCGGTCACCCCGGCGGAGCCGCCGACGGCAAAGCTCAGCATCGGCCCGCGGGGCATCCGGCCCGCGGACTCGGAGAGCACCGGGCCGACCACCGCCCGCACGTCCTCGCGGCCGATGCCGGCCCGCCGCAGGTCGGCCGTGCCGCCGCCGAGCTCCAGCGCCGCAGCCGGGTCGGTGCCGATCTCCGCCAGCGGAATCAGCGGGGTCTGCCACAGCGGGTCCTGCTCCGTCCGCTGGGGCGCATCGAGGGCCCGTAGCTCCGGCGGCAGCTCGACCGCAGCGTGGCAGCGGGCGCAGTGCTGCGCGAACAGCCCGCGTCCCCTCTCGGCGCGCGCACGGTCGATCGGGCCCAGCAGGTCCTCCGGCCAGCGCGGCGGCTGCAGGGTCTGCAGCGCCTCCTCCATCCGCTGGAGATCCTCGATCCGGACCGACGTGCGGAACCGCTCCTCCCTCGGCAGCGGCCGCCCGTAGGCGTCGAGCATCTGCACGCGCGCGCCGGCGCCGAGCGCCTTGGCGATCCGCTGGCCGAGCGTGGGGCTGGCCGACCCCTCGTACTGCAGCCGCTCCAGCTTCCACGCGTCCCACAGGTACGGGTAGCGCACCGGCGCCTCGACCCCCGAGGTGCTGCCGCCGCCGAGCGGCGCCCCGAAGAGCGTGTCGGCGCCACGGGCGAGGGCGTCGATCCGGCCGTAGCCCTCCGCGCCCGGGTGGCTCCACCGCTCGTGCCAGACCTGGCCGGCGAACGCGCACAGCACCCGCCCGAGGTCGGCGTGCAGCTTCCACTTGCCCGCGTCGTAGCGGTCGCCCAGGACCGCGCGGCCGAAGCGGCGGAACTTGAGCGGGTTGAAGTAGGTGCTGGCGAGCGAGGCGGTGAGCGTGGGCACGAGGTGGCCCAGCCGGGAGGTGGTGAACGCGTGGGCGGCGGGGCCGCCGTCGACGCGGAGCGCGGTCCTTTGCCCCTGCCGCTCGACGACGAGCTGGCCGGTGTGACACGCGGCGCAGCTCAGGTCGACGACCGCCTCGCCGAGCGCCGGGTCGAAGCGGCGGGCGAAGCCCACCGGGAGCTGGTCGGGGTTGCCCGGCGTGGGCTGCGCGTCGACCACGAAGCCGTACGCGCGCAGGTGGGCGGGGTCCGCGAAGCGCCGGCTTCTCCACGGCATCTCCAGGTGGACGAGCCAGTCGTAGCGCAGGTCGTGGAGCGAGGCGCCCTGCGGGGTGTAATACCAGGCCTGGCGCGACGGAGCGGCGGCGGAGCTCCCCCAGCCCTGGTCGAGGTAGCGGACGGCGTCGATCGGCGGCGCCTTCGGGACGTAGCGCGCCGGCAGCTGCACGAGGAACACCAGCGCCACCACCGCCAGCAGCGTGAGGACGGCCAGCAGCCGGAGCAGCTTCCCGATCGACCGCAAACGCTTTTCTCCTCTACCCCGCCGGGGCCGTGGACACGACGCGGGCCAGGCGCTCGAGGAGACCGGGCCGAGCCTCCAGCAGCGGGCGGATCTCGTTCCACGGTTCCCGGAGGTCCTCGAGGGTGTCCACGTCGCGCCGCGGGCGGAGGCGGCTCACCGAGAGTCCCCCGGAAGCGGCACGCGTGCGGTGTGGGGTGACGATCTCCTGCCTCCTGGCCCTGGGCGCATTCTGTCACGCCCGCGGCAGGGGCCGTTCCCCTCCTGCGCCGGCCCGGTTTCGTCTACAATCGCCGGCCGACTGCGCGGGCGGCCGGGTCTGGTCCGCCCCGGCGTGCGCTCGCCAGAAGAACGACCCGGGAACGGAGAATGCACCAGACATGCCTGCCCTTTGCGCCGTCCTCGTCGCCTCGGCGCTCGCGGTGAGCGCCCGCACCGCGGCCGCGCCGCACGCCTCCGCCGGCAAGCCGCGCATCCCCGTCGTCCTCGCCACCGACATCGGCGACGACATCGACGACACCTGGGCGCTCGCCCTGCTGTTGCGCTCGCCGGAGCTCGACCTCCGCCTGGTGGTCACCGACTACGGCGACACCGTGTACCGGGCCCGCATCGTGGCCAGGCTGCTGGAGGTCGCCGGCCGCACGGACGTGCCGATCGGCGTCGGCGTGCGGCAGTGGGAGAAGGAGGGCGGACAGGCGGAGTGGGTCCGCGACTACCCGCTCGCCCGCTACCCGGGCCGGGTGATCGACGACGGCGTGCGGGCGCTGGTCGACACCGTGATGGCCTCCGACCAGGCGATGACGCTGGTCGCCATCGGCCCGCCGCCCACGCTGCGCGCCGCGCTCGAGAAGGAGCCGCGCCTCGCCTCCCGGCTGCGCTTCGTCGGCATGTACGGCAGCCTGCGCCAGGGCTACGCCGAGAAGTCGAAGCCGGAGCCGGAGTGGAACGTGAAGGCGGACACCCAGGCCTCGCGCGCCCTGCTGGGCGCGCCCTGGCGCGACTCGCTCCTCACGCCGCTCGACACCTGCGGTCGCGTCAGCCTCGACGGCGAGCGCTATCGCCGCCTGCTGGCCTCGACCGACCCCCTGGCGAAGGCGGTGATGGAGAACTATCGGCTCTGGTGCCCCCACGTCGACTGGTGCACGAAGGACCAGGCGGCCACGCGCAGCACGACGCTGTTCGACACCGTGGCCGTCTACCTCGCCTTCGCCCACGACCTCGTCGCCGTCGAGCGGCTGGGGGTGAGGGTGGGCGACGACGGCATGACGGTCCCCGACGCCACCGCCCGGCCGCTCGGCTGGGCGACGTCCTGGAAGGACCTCGACGGCTTCCGCGACCTGCTGACGGACCGGCTCACCGGCGGCGCGCCGAGGCACGCGGCCGAGAAGCCGTCGCGCCCCACCGCGGTCGAGTAGGCAGGGATGGTCGCAGGCGAGGGGCCGATCGCGGTCGTCAACAGCGTGGCGCCGATCCGCGTCTGCGACAACGGCTGCTGGACCGACACCTGGTTCGCCGGCCACGGCCAGGTGTTCAACATCGCCGTCTACCCCTGCGCGGAGGTGCAGGTCTCGGTCTTTGCCGGCGGCGGTTCGGAGCCGGAGCGCATCGTCCTCCACCCCGAGAACTTCGGCCAGCGCTACGCCGTGAACCGCCAGGCGCCACCCTGGGGAGAGCACCCGCTGCTGGAAGCCGCCGTCGCCTACATGAAGGTGCCCCGTGAGCTGCGCCTCGAGGTGACACTGTTCTCGGAGGCGCCGGCGGGGGCCGGGACCGGCACCTCGGCCTCGGTGACGGTGGCGCTCATCGGCGCGCTCGACGCCCTCACCCCCGGCCGCCTCACCCCGCACGAGGTGGCGAGCGCCGCCCACCGGGTGGAGACCGAGATGCTGCACCGCCAGTGCGGGATCCAGGACCAGCTGGCCTCCGCGTACGGCGGCGTCAACTACATCGAGATGTTCGCCTACCCTCACGCCTCGGTCTCGCCCATCCACGTCCCCGACCCCGTCTGGTGGGAGCTGGAGAGGCGGCTGGTCCTCGTCTACCTGGGCCGGTCGCACGACTCCTCGGCCATCCACGAGACCGTGATCCGTTCGCTGGAGGACGCCGGGCCCGACTCCCCCGCCATCGTCGAACTCAGGCGAACCGCGCCGCGCTCCCGCGACGCCCTGTACGCCGGCGACTTCGCCGCCCTCGGCCGGGCGATGGTCGAGAGCACGGAGGCACAGGGCCGGCTCCACCCCGCGCTCGTCGGCAGCGAGGCCCGCCGGGTGATCGAAGTCGCCCGCACGCACCGGGTGCTCGGCTGGAAGGTGAACGGGGCGGGAGGCGAGGGTGGCTCGATCACGCTCCTGTGCGACGAGGACTCGGCCCGCCAGCGGGCGCTGGTACGGGAGATCGAGCAGTCCGATCGATCGTTCCGCCACGTCCCGACCCGCCTGAGCCGGCACGGGCTGCGGGTCTGGCGCCAGGACTTCACGACCTGAACCGCCCCGGCGAACGCCATCTTCCGCCGGCTGAAGGAGTGCGGCTACGACGTGGTGCCCGTCAACCCGAGGGCGACCGAGGTCGAGGGCGCCAGCTGCTATCCCGACGTCGCCTCCGTGCCCGGCCCGCTCGACGCGGTGCTGGTCGCCTCGCCGCCGGCTTCCGGCGTCGGGATCGTCCGGGCCTGCGCCGACCGCGGCGTGCGCCACGTCTGGTTCCACCGCTCGGTCGGCGACGGCAGCGTGTCCGAGGAGGCCGTCCGCGAGTGCCGGTCGCGCGGCATCGAGCCGGTCGTGGGCGGCTGCCCGATGATGTTCTGCGGCAAGGTGGACGGCGCCCACGCCTGCATGCGCTGGCTCTTCCAGTGGCTCGGCCGGGTGCCCCGCTGATCAGCTCCGGCTGAGGTCCCGGCGGTAGCGCAACCAGGCGGCCACGATCCCCGGCTCACGGGCGGCCTGCTCGGCGACGGGCCGCAGCCGGACGGTGTGCGTGCCCGCGAAGCCAGCGTGCTGGTAGCGGGTGACGACGTGGCGTTCCGGGTGGACCAGCAGGCCGTCGCCGGCCGGATCGGCCGGCCCCTGCCATGGCGCTCGCCCCGGGACCTCGACGACGTTCCCGGCCAGCCAGGGCTCACCGAAGAAGAGCGGCTCGTTCCCGTCGTCGACGGCGTACAGCCAGGGGCCGAGGAAGAGCAGGGCCTCGCTCGCCTCCCTCAGCTCGCCCGGCACCAGCAGATGGTGGTCGCGTGCCTCCAGCTTCAGGGCATGATCGAACAGGACCTCCACCTGGTCTCCGGCTCTGGGCGGCCGGGGCAGCTGCAGGGCTCCCGCCTGCTCGGAGGGAGACACCTCGACGCCGTTGACGCGGACGCGCACCTCCCGGGCCCAGCTCGGCCTGCGGAACGCCAGTTCGGCGCCCGACGCCGCGCGCACATCCACCCGCAGCCGGCTGGCGAAGGCCGAGTCGGCGGCGTGGCGCAGCGCGAGGTCGAGCCCGTCGCCCTTCCAGTCGGCGTCCAGGAAGAGGTCGACGCGGGCGACACCGTCGGCAGTGTGCACGACCGCCTCCAGCACGTCGGCGAAAGCGCGGTAGCCGTGCATCGTGCAGCACCACCAGGCGCGATCGACGTTCTCGGTGGGCTTGGTCCCGCCGCGGAAGAAGGTGCGGGAGCCGAAGTCGCCGGTGGTGAACTGGTTGAAGCAGAGGTGATTCAGCAGGCAGCGCTCCGCGCGGTCGAGGTACTCCGGCTTCCCCGTCGCCCGGTGGAGCCCCAGGCTCAGGCGCAGGAAGTCGGCGATGCCACAGCCCTCGTCGCGCGGCTCGTTGCCGCTGGCGTCGAGAAGCGCCTGGCGCTCGGCCGTCGTCACCGACGCGTCCTCCCAGCCGAAGTACTCGAGCACGCCGCCCATCCAGCACAGGTCGGGCGAGGCCACGAGCTCGGCGTACAGCCGCTCGACGCGGGCGAGGTCTGCGGTCTGCTTCGTGGTCCCGGCGAGGTCCAGCAGCCCGCGCAGCGTGGTCAGGTAGCCGTGGGCGTGCTGGATGCCCCGCGGACCCAGCGACGGGGCGATCGCGCGCGCGGCCTCGAGGTAGCGCCCGTCACCGGTCACCCGGAACAGGCCGACCAGCGGCTCGACGAGCTGGGTGAAGCAGATGATGCCGAAGGCGCCCTGGCCGACGAGCCGCCGGGCGACGGCGGGGTCGGAGGCCTGCTCGCGGACGCCGACGAGGAAGTCGGCGAGCCGGCGCGCCGCCTGCAGGCTGCGGGCGTCCCCGGCCGAGGCGTGGTACCGGAGCAGGCCGACCAGCAGCCGGCCGTTGCCCCAGAGCAGGGCCATGTGCGGCGGGGCGATCTCCGCGGCGGCGTAGCGCAGCGTCGCGTCGCCGAACCGGCCGTCCGTTCGCTGGTAAGACAGGATGTCGGAGGCGAGCGCGCGCAGGTCCGGTCCGCCTGCCGGCGGGAGCGACGAGAGCGCCTCCAGGTAGCGGCCGGAGAGGTCGCCGCTGAACTCCCAGAACCGCCGTCGCCGGTCGAGGGCGACGTCCGCCAGCACGAAGTCGCGGGTGTAGGCGGGACGCCCGCCGCGGGTCAGGCGCTCGGCCGTCAGCCGGATCCGCTCCGCCAGCTCGCCGCGCGGGGTGACGGTCGCGCCCGAGGCCGTGGTGGCGGCCGCAGCGACCCCCTGCGACCGCGCCCGTGCCGCGAGCGCCAGCGCCGCGCCCCCGCCCAGCAGCCTCGTGGTGAACTCCCGTCGTGTGCTCATCGTCGCCTCGGTCCGCGCATCTTACGCGCCTTGACGGCCGCGCGGCGACGACGGTAGTCTCCCCTCGCCCGCCGGCCTTCCCTCCTGCGCGGCGTCGGAGGTTGCGCCCTGCGAGTCCTGGTCGTGGACGACTCGGCGGTGATGCGCCAGGGCATGACGGCCATCCTCTCCCGGGTGCCCGGCACCTCGGTGATGGTGGCCGCCGACCCCATCATCGCCCGCGAGAAGATGAAGCGGGCGCGGCCCGACGTCATCCTGCTCGACCTCGAGATGCCCCGCATGGATGGGCTCACCTTCCTGCGCGAGCTGATGGCCAGCGACCCGCTGCCGGTGGTGATCTGCTCGGCGCTGACCGGCGGCGGGACCGAGCTGGCGCTGCGCGCCCTCGAGGAGGGCGCGCTGGAGGTCATCACCAAGCCGCGGCTGGGGGTGCAGGACTTCCTCGAGGAGTCGGCGACCCGCCTGGTCGACGCGATCCGCGCGGCCTCGGAGGCGCACCTGCGGCTGCCCGCGCGACGCCCGCCGGCGGAACGGCCGCCCTCGGTCCCGGCCGCTCCCCCGCCGCCGCGCCTCGCCGCTGCCGCTCGGCCGGCGACCTCCGACCGGGTGATCGCGCTCGGCGCCTCCACCGGCGGTACCGAGGCGCTGCGCGAGGTGCTGGAGGCGATGCCGGAGGACGCGCCGGGCATCGTGGTGGTCCAGCACATGCCGGAGCGCTTCACGCGGGTCTTCGCCGAGCGGCTGGACCGCACCTGTCGCATCGCCGTCAAGGAGGCCGAGAGCGACGACCAGGTGGTGGACGGGCGCGCGCTGATCGCCCCCGGCGACCGCCATCTGCTGATCCACCGCAGCGGCTCGCACTACGTCGCCGAGGTCCGCCGCGGCCCGCTGGTCTCCCGCCACCGCCCCAGCGTCGACGTGCTGTTCCGCTCCGTGGCGGAGGCGGCCGGGGACAGCGCGGTGGGGGCGATCCTCACCGGCATGGGCGACGACGGCGCCGCCGGCCTGCTGGCGATGAAGACGGCCGGCGCCTGGACGATCGCGCAGGACGAGCAGACCTCGGTCGTCTTCGGCATGCCCAAGGAAGCGATCGCGCGGGGGGCGGTCGACGAGGTGCTGCCGCTCTCCGAGATCGGCGCAGCCGCTCTGCGGAGGGCGCGGGCCGGCGGCCGCCGGCGCCCTGCCGGCGAGACTGCCTAGCCGGGCCGACTGCCGGCGAACGGCGTCGCGGACACCGCCGCCGAGAGGGCACGCTCGGTGTCGAGGACGGGGACGAAGGTGTCGCCGATCGGCGCCATGCCGACCACGACCTCGGCCGGGAACGGCGCACCGAAGGGTGGCGTGCGGGCGACGTCGCCGGCGGGAACCCGGAACAGGCCGTCGACCGCGTCGACGATCATGCCCACCGGCAACGGATCGCTGCCGACCTCCACCAGCAGCAGGCTGCGGTCCACCCGCGCCCCCGCCGCGCCCAGCGCGTAGCGGGAGCCGACGTCCACCACCGGCACCACGGCCCCGCGGACGTTGGTGGCGCCGAGCACGAACGGGAGCGTGCCCGGCACCGGCGTTATCGGCCCGCAGGGCACGATCTCGTGCAGGCGTTCGAGGGCGAGAGCGCAGCGCTGCCCGGCCACCCGGACGCACAGGTACGCGGTGCGCACCGCCGGCGGCGTCGGCTTTCGCACTCGCGCCTCGGCGAGCGCCGCCAGTGCGCCCTGCTCGTCCGCGCCGAGCACCCGGTCCACGTCGAGGCACAGCACGAAGCGGTCCTCCCCGGCGAACACCCCGGTCAGGAACTCGACCGCGACCAGCGCGTCCAGCGCGGGTGGCGGGTACACGTCCTGCGCGGCCACCCTCACCACCCGGCCGAGCCGGTCGATGGCGATGCCCACCAGCGACGGGCGCTGCTGCAGGGACATCTGCACCACCACCACGCTGCGGCCGGCTGACGGCGCCCCGCCGGCCCCGAACTTGAGCGCCAGATCGACCACCGGCACCGCCTGCCCGTGGAGGTCGGCCAGCCCCGGTACGAACGCGGGCGCGGTCGGCACCCGGGTGAGGTCCGCGCAGGGGACGATCTCGTGCACCCGCGGGAGGGGGATCGCGTACTCGTCGCACCCGATCGCCGCCGTCAGGAAGGCCTGCCGCGTCACGGCTGGCCTTCCGCTGGCTGCTGCACAGCCTCGGCGCCGCCACGCCGCTGGTGCTGCTGCAGCAGACCGGCCACGTTCAGCACCGGGGCCACCCGGCCGTCGCCCAGGATGGTCAGCCCCGACACCGCCGGCAGCCCCTTGAAGAAGCGCCCGGGCGCCTTGACCACCACCTGGGCTCGGCCGACCAGCTGGTCGACGGCCAGGCCGAAGCGGTCGTGGCCCTTTTCCACGATCACCGCGATCTCGCGGGCGGCATCACCCCGGCTCCCGCCGTCGGCGCCGGGGCAGAACGTACCCCGCAGCCGCGCGTACGGGATCGCCTGGCCGTCGAGGTTGAGGACCCCGTCCGCCGCCTCGCGCGCGGCCTCGGGCGGCAGCTCCACGCAGCGGACCACCCCGGCCATGGGGATGACCACCGAGGCCTCCCCCAGTCGCGCCAGCAGGCCCTCGATCGCAGCCAGGGTGACCGGCAGGCGCAGCGTGAAGCGGGTCCCCCTGCCCGCCTCGCTCTCCACCTCGACGGCGCCGCCGAGGGCGTCGACGTGACGCAGCACGACGTCGAGGCCGACGCCGCGCCCCGAGGTGCCGGTGACGTAGCCCGAGGTCGACAGCCCCTGGCTGAAGATGAGCCGGTCGACGGCCCGCTGCGAGGTGAGTGCGTCGGTGTCGATGCCGAGCACCCGCGCCCGCTCGAGGATACGGCGGCGGTCGAGGCCCGCGCCGTCGTCTTCGACCTCGACCACCACCTCGCTGCCCTCCTGCCGGGCGGTCAGCCGCACCTCGCCGGTCGGATCCTTGCCCGAGGCCTCGCGCGCGGGCGGCGTCTCCAGCCCGTGGTCGACGGCGTTGCGGACCATGTGGGTGAGCGGCGCCCGCAGTTGCTCCACCACCGAGTTGTCGGCCTCCACCCCCTCCCCGAAGACGACCAGCCGGGCGCGCTTGCCCTGCTCCAGCGCGAGGTCGCGGACCAGGCGGTCGTAGAGCTGCAGCAGCGGCGTGACCGGCACCATCCGCGCCACGCTGACGCAGCGATGCATCTCTCCCAGCAGCCGCTCCAGCCCCCGGTAGGCGCCGGCGATCTCCGGCGTTCCCTGCTCGCGGATCAGCAGCTCCAGCCGGCCGCGGGCGACGGCGATCTCGCTGGTGACGCTGAGCAGGGTGTCGAGCCGGGAGACCTCGACCCGCAGAGTGCGCGAGGCCTCCGCCTCAGGCCCGGCGCCGGCCGCCCGGCCTGTCGAGGAGCCCTCGTCGGCCGTCAGACGGCCGCTCGCGACCTGCGCCTGCAGCTTCTCCGCGGCCGGGGTGATCTCGTCGCGCCCGGCGGCGGCCGCGGGAAGGCTGCCGCGGACCGCGTCGACCGTCTGCAGCAGGAAGGTCACCAGCGCTGCGCTGACCGGCTCGCGGCCGCTGCGCAGGCGGTCGAGCAGATCCTCGAGGCGGTGTGCGAGCGCGCTCAGCTTCTCCAGCCCCAGGGCCGAGGCGTTGCCCTTGAGGGTGTGGAACTTGCGGAACACGACGGCGACGGGCTCGCGCCCGTCCGGCGTCTTCTCCAGCTGCAGCAGGGCCTGCTCCACGGTGCGCAGGTCCTCGTCCGTCTCCGCCAGGAAGGCGGCGCGGACGGGCTCCAGGTCCAGCTGCGGGTCCATGCTCAGGCGCGCGCGGGTGCGGCGGCGCGGCCCTCCACGGTCTGCAGCTGGGCGTGCAGGGCGGTGCAGTGCAGCGCCATGCCGGCCTGGGCCGCCAGCAGGTCGAACAGCTCGCGGTCCAGCTCCCCGAACTGCGCCTTCTGCGGGAGCAGGCGGAAGATGGCGACCGCCCCGTTCACCTCGTCCACCTGGCGCAGCGGGATGACCGCGGTGAGCGTCTCCTCGCCGGGAGCGCGATCCGCCGCCTCGTCCACGATCACCGGGCTGCCGCAGCGCACCGCCGCGCCGATGACGCCGCGCTCGAGAGGCAGGCGGTGATAAGGGGCGGGGTCGATCCCGCTGGCGTCGAGCAGCACCAGCTGCTGGCGGGGGCGGTTCAGCTCGAACAGCGCCATCTCCTCGGAGCCGATCAGGTTGGCGACGATCTCCTTGGTCGCCTCGATCAGCTGCCGCCGGTCGAGCGTCCCGTGCAGGCGGTAGCTGGCCACGTAGAGGTTGGCCAGGTTGTTGGCCTGCGTCTGCAGCTGGGCGAACTCCTCGCTGTAGCGGCGGTTCTCCTCGTCCACCTGCCGCAGCAGCACCTGCAGCCGCTCCTGGTCCCGGCCGTGGGCGGCCACCACGTCGCGCAGCGACGCGCACTCGCGCTCCGCGGCGAACAGCTTCTCCTCCAGCTGGCGCACGCGGCCGCACGCCTCCTCGAGGGAGCACACCTGCCGCTGCAGGTGCTGCTTCTCCACCTCCAGCCGTACTACCAGCGAGCGCAGCTCGTTGTTCTTCTCCAGCAGCTCGTGCGCGTAGCGCTGGCTGCCGTCGAGCACCTTGCGGACGTAGCTGCCGTGCCCGCGGTCGTCCTCGGTCATGGCTGGGCGGCCCTCACTCGGCCAGATGGGTGCGGACCTTGGCCAGGAACTCCGGCATGTTCAGCGGCTTGGTCAGGTACTCGGTGCAGCCCGCGTGGAAGCCGTTGTCGCGGTTCTCCCCCTCGCCGCGGGTGGTCAGCATGATGATGGGGACCGCTCGGGTGGCGTCGTTCTCGCGCAGCCGCCGGCAGGTCTCGAACCCGTCGAGCTTGGGCATCACCACGTCCAGCACGATCAGGTCAGGCGGGTCGGCCAGGGCCTTCTGCACCGCCTCCTCCCCGTCGAGGGCCGTCTGCACCTCGTAGGGCAGGGTCTTCAGGGCCATGCTGGTCATCATCAGCGCGGTCCTCGAGTCGTCCGCCATCAGGATCTTCTTCTTGCCTGGCACCTTGACCTCCTCGCTCTACGTCGCCTGCGCGACCACGTGCTCGCCGGCCGGCGCGGGAACGTGCGGCACCACCGCGGTGTCCAGCCGGACGGCCGCCACCAGCTCGCGCAGGGCAGCGGTACGGTTCGCCATCTCCCGGGCGGTGGCCGAGAGCTGCTCGGCGCCGGAGGCGTTGCGCTGCGCCACCTCTTCCACGTTGCTCATGGCCCGGTCCACGTGACTGACCCCCGCCGCCTGCTCGGCGGAGGCGGCCGTCACCTCGCGGACCAGGTCGGCGGTGCGCAGGATGTTGGGCACCAGCTCTTCCAGCAGCCGGCCCGAGCGCTCCGCGGTCTCCACGCTCTCCGCCGCCGTGGCCCGCACCTCCTTGGCGGCGACCTGGGCGCGCTCGGCCAGCCGCCGCACCTCCTCCGCCACCACCCCGAACCCGTGTCCGTGCTCGCCCGCGCGCGCCGCCTCGATGGCGGCGTTCAGGGCCAGCAGGTTGGTCTGGTAGGCGATCTCCTCGATCACCGAGATCTTGCCGGCGATGCTCTTCATGGCCGCCACCGTGCGCGCCACCGACTTGCCGCTCTCCTCGCCGTCGCGGGCGCTGGTGGTGGCCATCGCTTCCATGGCCCGGCTGTTCTCCGCGGTCTGGCGGATGGAGGCGTTGATCTCCTCCAGGCTCGACTTGGTCTCCTCCACGGCGGCCGCCTGCTGGCCGGTGCCCTCGGACACCGCGCGCGCCAGCGAGGCCACCTGGGTGGCCGCCGTCGACAGCGCGTCCGAGCCCGACCGCACCTCGTTCACCAGGCGGGTGAGCTGGCCCAGGAAGTGGTCGAGCCGTGCGGCAACCTGGCGGCTCATGATGACCGTGACAACCAGGCCCACCAGCAGCACGAGGCCGGCCGACCACAGCGCCGTCGCCCGCGTGCGCCGGCTCATGGCGGTGAAGCGGTCGGTCTGGAAGCCCGCCACCAGGGTGCCCTTGTTCCCCCCGGTGGTGAGGATGGGCGCGTAGAGGACCAGGTCCTCCGCCCGGAACTCGTAGCGGGTGTCAGCCAGGTCCGAGGGCGGGGCCTGGGGCGCCCGCTCGCCGTTGAGGGCAGCGAAGCGGGAGCCACTGGCGGCGAACAGGACCAGGAAGGAGAGGTCGGGGTCGCTGCGGGCCCCTTCGAACACCTGGGAGACGGCGGAGGGGTCAGCGAAGTCGAAGCCGGCGGCGACGTCGTGGGACACCAGCCGGGTGGTGGTGCGCGCCCTGACCAGCAGGTCCTCGCGGGCCTGGCTCACCTGACGGTCGGGGAAGTACCAGGCCTGGAAGACGGCGATCACCGCGATCAGCGAGCCGAACGCGACCAGCAGGCGCGTGCGCATCGCCGTGCTGTCGACGAAGCCCTGCACCCGTGGACTCACCGGACCACCTCCGAGAGCTGCAGCAGCTTCGGGTCGAGGTCCATGCCCGCGGCCCGGGAAGCGCCGAGGTTCACCAGGATGTGCGGCTTGCCGTCCCGCACCACCAGCCCCACCGTCGCCCCATCCTTGAACTGGGCGCGGCTGGCCACCAGCACCGGCACTTTCCTGGCGCCGGCCACAGCCACGGCGGCGGCGCTCTCGGCGGCCACGTCGGGCGCCAGGTACAGCAGCCCGACGCCGTTGCGCTCGATCCAGGCCCGCAGCGAGTCAGCGTCCTTGTAGGGGTGGGCGGCGACCTTGATCGGGACGCCCTGGGCGTCGCGGCCGGAGAGGGCCTGCTCGAACTCCGCCGCCGCGCCGGCGTGGCGTGCCACCACGCCGACGGTGAGTCGGCCGCCGGACCAGGTCTTGAGCGCGCGGTCGTAGTCGAGGATGCGGACCGCCATCGTGGCCTGCACGGGCGCCGGCACCACCGGCTCGGCCGCGGTTCCGGCGCCGGGCCTGGCGGACGTCCAGGTCAGCCCGCCCAGGATCAGCCAGCTTGCGATCCGCGTTGCCGCCCTGCCTGCCGACCGTTCGTGATGTCTCGCCACGCTTCGCGCTCCACGGGCAACGACGCGCCCGCTGTGGTGGCGAACGCGCCCGTCGTCGGGGCCGCCCGCGCTTCCCTGCCTACAACCGGAAGACCAGCCGATCGACCCACCGTCGACCGAATCCACTGGCTGCGACGAAAGGGGACTGCCACGGGTGGGTGGACTGGCAAACCGCGTTCCATCGCGAAATCGCGGCAGAATGCACGGTTTGGGTACGCTCGATTCCCGAATCGGGACGTCTCCCGTCTCGATTCTGGCGACCCTGGTTCCATCATGGAGACTATATGTTTATCTTATGTGTCAATACCAGGCCGGGATTGTCCGGCGAGAGGCCTAGTAACATGGTGATATAGCTCACTCTGCCAGACCCCAAGCACCCGTCATGCCCTCTTCGCGTATACCGATCGGTCTAGCGTGTGCATGTTACGGCCGCATACGATGATCAGTGCCGCCGGCCGCAGCGGGGGCGAAGGGTGCTAGGCTCGCCGAGCCTGGAGGACTGCGATGATTCGCCTCTCGAGCCGACGTCCCGGCTCCCTCGCCTGCGCGGCGCTCCTGTCGACGACGGCTTTGCTCCTCGCGGTGCCGGCCAGCGCCGCGGACGGCCTCGCCCTGCACGACGGCGACCGCGTGGTCTTCTACGGAGACAGCATCACCCAGGCCGGGGGCTACGGAGCCCTGGTGGAGGCGTACGTGGTCACCCGCTTCCCGGGATGGGACGTCCGCTTCGAGAACGCGGGCGTGGGCGGCGACACCGTTCGCGGAGGCTGGGCGGGCCCGATCGAGCGGAGGCTGCAGCGCGACGTGGTCGCCCGGCGGCCAACCGTCATCACCATCATGCTGGGGATGAACGACGGGGGCTACAAGCCCTTCGATCCGACGACGCTGGCGGCCTTCGGCGAGGGCTATGCTTCCATCCTGAGGACGCTGCAGCAGGCGCTGCCGGGCGCGCGCCTGACCGTCATCCGCTCCTCGCCCTTCGACGACGTCTCCCGGCCGCCCCAGTTCGCGCCGGGGTACGACGACACGCTGCGGCGGCTCGGCTGCTACGTCAACACCCTCGGGCTGCGGGAAAAGGCGACCGTGGTCGACTTCCGCACGCCGGTGAACGCCGGCATCGCGGCCGTCCTGCGTGGCGACCCCGACCTCGCGCGACTGCTGCTGCCGGACCGTGTGCACCCCGGCGTCGCCGGCCACCTGCTGATGGGAGCGACGCTGCTGCGCGCCTGGGGTGCCCCTGCGCTGGTCACCAGGGTGGAGATCGACGCCGTGGCCGGCCGGGTGGTCGCCGCCGAGAACGCGACGGTGAGCGACCTGGCCGCGGCGCCGGATGGCCTGGGCTGGACCCAGCTCGACGGCGCGCTGCCGCTGCCGCTGAGCTTCGACGACGCCGAGGTCCAGCTGGCGCAGAGGGCCGGGGCGGACCTCGAGACCCTGGACAGCGAGCCGCTGATCGTGCGCGGGCTCGCAGCGGGGAGCTACCAGCTGCGGGTCGACGGCCAGTCGGTCGGCACCTTCTCCGACGCCGACCTGGCGAGGGGCGTCGATCTCGCCGCCCACGACACGCCCCAGCGGTGGCAGGCGTTCTCGGCCAAGTGGTCGATCGAGGACAGCCTGCAGCTGCAGCTGCTCCGCCGACGCCTGATGGCCGGGGCCCCGGACGACGTCCGGGTCCGAGAGACGGTCGGCCTGCTCGATGCCCAGGACGATGAGGCCCGTCGGGCCCGACACGAAGCGGCGCGACCGAAGGCCCGGCGATACCAGCTCACTGCAGTGGCCCCGGAAGGCCGTTCCCGCCACCATTGAGCTCTGCCTGCGCCTGCGGCTCAGCCCACCGGCAGCCGGCTCTTGGTCACCTTGCCCAGCGCGTTCCGCGGCAGCGCCTCGACCCGCACGAAGGCAGTCGGCACCTTGAACGAGGCGAGCTGCCGCCGACAGGCCGCTTCCAGGTCCGCAGCCGCCGCCTCGCCCGCGTAGAAGGCGAGCGGCCGTTCGCCGCGGCGCTCGTCGGGTACGCCGACCACCGCGGCCTCTCGCACGCCAGGCTGCTCCAGCAGCACCTCCTCGATCTCTCGGGGGTAGACGTTGAAGCCGCCGCAGAGGATCAGCTCGCTGGCGCGGCCGTGCAGCGTGAGGTAGCCGTCCTTTCCCCGCGAGGCGAGATCTCCGGTGCGGAAGAAGCCTGCCGCGTCGAAGGCGGCGGCGGTGGCGTCGGGGCGCCGCCAGTACCCGGCGAAGACGGCCGGCCCGCGCACCCGCAGCTCGCCGGTCGTGCCGTCGCGGACGTCGCGGCCCTCGGCGTCCACGACCCGGACCTCGACCGCTGCCAAGGGCAGGCCGACGGTGCCCGGCCGTCTCTCCCCGTCGTAGGGGTTGCCGACGGTCATCAGCGTCTCGGTCATCCCGTACCGCTCCAGGACCTCGTGCCCGAAACGCCGCCGGAACGCCTCGAAGACGTGAGCCGGCAGCGGGGCCGAGCCGGAGACGAACAGGCGTGCCCGGGCACCGATCGACCGCGCGGCGTCCTCCGGCAGCTCCAGCAGCCTCACGTAGACCGTCGGCACCCCGAAGAACAGCGTGGGGCGGAAGGCCTCGAACAGCGCCAACGCCCGCTCGTGCTCGAAGCGCGGGGCGAGGCGCAGGCGACAGCCGCTCGCCAGCCAGCAGCACACGCCGTTGGCGAGCCCGTGCACGTGGAAGAGCGGCAGCACCCCCAGGTAGCGGTCGCGGTCGGTGATGCGCCAGGCCCGCAGCAGCGTGCGCGCGTTCGCTTCGAGGTTGCCGTGGCTCAGCACCGCGCCCTTGGCCCGGCCGGTGGTGCCGGAGGTGTAGACGATCAGCGCCGGGGCGGCGTCTCCCGGGAGGGGAGGGGAGGGCTCCGGCACCCGCCTGGCCGCCTCCGCCGCCAGCGCGCCGACGTCCCAGGCGACGGTGCCCGAGGGCAGCAGCGGCGCGAGATCTGGCGTGGTGACCACCGCCGCCGGCTCGGCATCCGTGACCAGGTGCGCGAGCTCACGCTCGCGGTACAGCACGTTCACCGGGACGAGCACCAGCCCGAGCCTCAGGCCGGCCAGGAACAGCTCGATGGTCTCCAGGCGGTTGCCGAGCTGCAGCGCCAGCCGGTCGCCGGCTCGCAGCCCGCGGCCGGCGAGCGCCCCCGCCATGCGGCGGGCGCGGGTCTGCAGCTGACCGAAGCTCAGCGTGGCAGCGGGCTCCGCCTCGCCGCCCAGCTCCAGCCCGGGCACGTCGGCGGCGTCGCGCAGCGAGCGCGCGAACACCTCGAGCAGGCCGCTCATCCCGTCCGCAAGCGTACTGCACGGCAGCCGCGCGCGCCCGCGTCCCACGGTAGTAGCATCTCGTCATGACCACGGCTCCCGCCGCCGCCACGCCGCCGCGTCCCGCGCCCACACGGCTGCTGTCGCTGGACGCCTTCCGCGGCGCCACCATCGCCGCCATGATCCTGGTCAACGACCCCGGCGACGGCGGTCACGTGTACTGGCCGCTGCAGCACGCCCGCTGGAACGGCTGGACGCCGACCGACCTCATCTTCCCGTTCTTCGTCTTCATGATGGGGATGTCGCTCACCTTCTCCACCCGCCTGCACGGGAAGGAGGCGCTCGCGCGTGCGGCCAGGCTGTTCGCCCTGGGACTCGTGGTGAACTCCTGGCCGTTCATCGGCATGCACCACCTGCGCATCCCCGGCGTGCTGCAGCGGATCGCCCTCTGCTACCTGGCCGCGTGGGCGGCGCGCCGCTGGCTGCGGCCGGCCACCCAGGGCCTCCTGGCTGCGGTGCTGCTGGTCGGTTACTGGCTCGTCATGACGCACGTCACCGGGCCGGAGGGATACGCCCCGAACCTCGAGATGCAGACGAACCTGTCCGCGCAGGTCGACCGCGCGCTGCTGCGGCCCTTCCTGTACGAGTGGACCAGGACCTGGGACCCCGAGGGCGTGCTGTCGACCTTTCCCGCGATCGCGTCGGCGCTGCTGGGCCTGCTGGCGGGCGAGTGGCTGCGCCGCGGCCAGCCCCGGCGCGATGGCGCCGGCGCCATGACCCCCGCGGCCACGTCGCCGTCCACGGTCACGCTCGGCCTGCTGGCGGCCGGCGCGGTGCTGACGCTCGGCGCCATGTACTGGGGCGAGTGGGCGCCCTCCTGGCTGCTCTTCCCGATCAACAAGGGGCTGTGGACGCCGTCGTTCGTCCTGCTCACCGCCGGGCTGGGCAGCGCGCTGTTCGGCCTGAGCTACTGGGTGATCGACGTGAACGGCTGGCAGAGGTGGGCCGCACCGTTCGTCTCCTACGGCCGCAACGCCATCGCCCTCTACGTCGGCTCCGAGCTGCTGGCCGCGACGCTGGGGGCGATCCGCTGGGCGGGCGCCGACGGCACACCGGTCTCGCTCTACGAGCGCGTCAACGCCACGCTGTTCGCCTCGTGGCTCCCGCCCTACGACGCCTCGCTCGCGTTCGCTCTGGCGACCGTGCTGCTGTGGTACGTGGTCGCCGTCGTCCTCGACCACCGGCGCATCTACATCAAGGCCTGAGACCGCCCAGCGCTCGACGCCACCTCCGCCGATCCCGGCGGAGAGGCCGAGCCACCTGATCAGCGGCCGCTCAAGGCAGCAATCGGCCGCTCAGGAGCCCGAGCGCGATCTGGTCGCGGCCGTCCACGAACGCGGCGACGCGCGGCGCCGCCACGCTCGCCAGCAGCCGCTGGAAGAGGACCCGCTCGCTGGTGGAGCAGAGACCGTCCATGAACGCCATCTCGGAGGCGCTCGTCCGTTCGCGCGCGGATGCACACCCGGCGAGAGGGGCGGCGGGCGGACCTCACGGGCCGCCCTCCAGCCGGACCCGGGCAGCCTCCTCGCGGACGCCCGGATCCGGGTCGTGTCGCGCCCGCGACACCCCCGCACGCGCCGGGCGCGAGCTGCCCGCCAGGCGGCGCAGCCCCCGGACGGCGTGCAGGCGCACTCGGGAATCCGGGTCCTGCAGCGCGGCCAGCAGCGCTGGCAGAGCGACGGACGGCGGATCGGCGATTCGGGTGAGGGCGACGACCGCAGCCAGGCGGACGTTCTCGGCCGCGTCGGACACGGCGCGCACCAGCGCCGGCGTCGCGCCGCGGGCGCCGATGGCGCCGAGGGCGGCCGACGCGCGCCAGCGCACGCTGCTGGAGGGGTCGTCCAGGAGCGCCACCAGATCGGGAACCGCCTCCACGGCACCCGCGCCAACCGCTCCCAGCGCGTCCGCCGCGCGCCAGCGCAGGTCGGGGTCGGCGAGGGCGCGTCTCAGGAGGGGGACCGCGGGACCCGCGTCGGGCCCGAGCTGGCCGATCGCCCACACCGCCCGCCAGCGCACGTCCCCACGGGCGTCGCTCGCCGCCCCGATCAGCTCCGGCAGCGCCACGCGAGCCTCGCGGCCGACGCGCCCCAGCGCCTCGGCCGCGAGCCCGCGACCCGGGCTGGCCGCCTCGGCGACGATCCGACGCAACGGCTCGAGCGTGACGGCGGCGGGGCCCAGCTTGCCGAGCGCGTCGGCGGCGCTCCAGCGCACACGCTGCTCCGGGTCGTCGAAGCGCCTCACCAGCGCCAGCTGCACCGGTTCGGCGGCGTCGCCGATCTCACCGAGGGCGTGCGCCGCGCCGGCCCGGAGCAGGGCGTCACGGTCCTCCAGCAGGCCCGAGAGGACGCCCAGCGCGGGCGCCGCCGCCGTCCCGACGTCGCCCAGCGCCCAGGCAGCGGCGACCCGCACCTCGGCGTCGCGGTCGCGGAGCGCGACGACCAGCGACGGCACGGCCGGGGCCGCCGCTGCGGAGAGAGTGCCGAGCGACCGCGCCGCCGACGCCCGTCGTTCGGGCGAGGGGTCCCTGAGCGCCGCCATCAGCGCGGGCTCGTCCTCGACCCTGCCGGTCGTCAGCACCTTGCCGGCCGTCGTTTGCGCGGCCGCGGGCGGCGGCGTCGCCCCGCCCGTCAGCCCCGCCCGCGACGGAATCAGGCCCGACTCGAGCACCTCCTGCGCTGCCAGGCGCGAGCCTTCCGGGCTGAGGTGATCGTAGTCGTGAAACGCCGCCTCTCCCAGGCGGCTGACGGCCGGCAGCACGTCGAGGAACGGGATCGCCTCGCGCCGGCAGAAGTCGCCGATCGTGCGCTGAGCGAACGGCGGCGGCGGGCCCGCGCCGACCTGGAACCGGAACGGGAACACCACGATCCCGAACAGCGCCCCGTCGGCCCGCACCTCGTCACGCAGCGTCCGCAGGTCCGCGAACATGCGCTCGTAGCCCTGGCGGACCGCCGCTCCGTCGGGCGCGGTGAAGAGCTCCTCCACCGAGCGGATCTCGCGCTGCCGCGCGTTCACCAGGCGGCGCACGAGCGCCGAGCGGCGGTGGAGCGCGGCCAGCATCGCCGGGGGGCGGGAGAGGTTGTTCTGCATCTCGGGAACGTCGTTGAGGCAGATGCCGAGCAGCACCTGGTCGGGACGGTAGCGGCGGACGATCCGCCGGTAGGCGATGAGCTCCTGGCGGGTCGACCACCCGCCGAGGGCCACGTTCATGACCTCGAGGTCGCGATCGGAGGCCGCCGCCAGGTCCTCGAGCGCATGCGGCCAGGCCTCCTGCCGTCGGATGCCCCAGCCGAGGGTCACGCTGTCTCCGAGGCAGGCGATGCGCCAGCTACCCGGCCGCTTGGCGAGGCTGTGCTCGGTGTCGCGCAGGCCCTCGGTGTTGTAGTCCTCCCAGGGCGGCCAACCGACGGCGGTCGACTTCACCGTGTAGAAGTCACCGTCCCACGCCTGCCAGTCGGTGATGTAGTCGGCCGGCGCCGCGGTGGGAGTCTCGCTGAGGCGGGCGACCAGCTCGCCCGCTCCCCCCAGGGTGACCGTGCTCGCCACGGCGATGGCGACGTTCACGCCCAGCTCGCGAAACCGTCGTCGTGGCATGACGTATTTCGAATGTAGGTGACGCTCCCATGACGGTCAATCCACTGGCGAGAAACGAGTGGCCGCCAATGCACGTTCGGCTTCACTGAACGATCCCCACTGCTGAACAGCGGGCCCCTTCGGCGCCGCGTACAATGGCTGGATGTCCCCTGCGATCGCCCCGCCCGCCATCGGCGAGCACGTGCGGCTGCTGCGCCTGAAGCGCCACGTCTCCGTCCGGGCTTTCGCCGCGCAGACGGGCTTCTCGCCGAGCTTCATCTCGCAGCTCGAGAACGGGCAGGTGTCGCCTTCGCTCGGCTCGCTGCAGAGGATCGCGGAGGCGCTGGGGGTGACCCTGGGCGAGTTCTTCGCGGCCACGGCCAACGGCGAGGAGACGCTGATCGTGCGCACCGTCGAGCGCCGCCGGCTCGACAGCACCTGGACCGACGCCCACATCGAGGCGCTGGGCTCGATGGCCGTCAGCCGCCGGCTGGAGCCCGTGCTGGTCCGCTTCGGGCCCGGAGGCAAGAGCGGCAAGCACCCCCACTCGCAGACGCACGAGGAGTTCGCGTTCGTGGTGAGGGGCCGGATGACGCTGAGGCTCGCGGACGACGACAACGAGCTCTGCGCCGGCGATTCCGTGACGCTGCCGGCGCACTCGCCGCACCGCTGGGAGAACCACTCGAACGAGGTCGCCGAGGTCCTCATCGTCACCTCACGCGCCCGCGGCTGAGCTACGCTGGTGCCGTGAGTCCTCCGGAGCGGCCCCACCGTCCGGGCGGCCCCATCACCGACCTGTGCCGGGCCTGCAAGGCGGTCCGCGACCACACGGTGATGGCGGTCGACGACGAGGGCCGGGCGCTGCGCGTGGTCTGCGACTTCTGCGGCAGCCAGCACCACTTCCGCGGCGGCGGCGGGCTGCATCCCTCGCGCCCCTCGCCCGGCGTGCCTGCCCTGGCGCCCCGACTCCACGTCCCCGGGCCGCCCGCACCCGCGTCTCCCGGCGCGCCTGCCCCCCGGCCCGCGCCCGAAAGGAGCGCCACCGAGATGAGTGAAGAGACCCGCGACCTCGAGACCCTCCTCCGTCGCATCGTGCGCGAGGAGCTGGGGCTGACGCCAGGCCTGCCCGCTGCGAAGTGGCGCGGCGGCGAGCTGGTGATCCGCCCGGGGCGGCCGGGGCTGCAGGAGAAGAGCTGGCCCGTCGACGCGCTCTTCCACAAGGTGGTGATGATCCGCAACCGCCTGCGCACGCTGGAGCAGCAGCTCAACGCCGCCGAGATCCCGGAGGACCTCAAGCTGAGGCTGCAGGCGTACGTCACCGCCTGCTACGGCAGCCTCACCAGCTTCAACGTGCTCTTCGCCGACGAGGCCGACCAGTTCACGGGCAGCGGCGGCGAGTAGGCGCTACTCCCGGATCACCGTCAGGTCCCAGGGCCCCAGGGTGATCCGCTGCTTGTGGGCCACCGGCCGGTCGGCGAGCAGGTCGGTCGCCGGCCCGTGCGGGTAGTCGAAGGCCTGCGGCTCGCCCGAGAAGTTCAGGTAGAAGTGGAGGGGCCGGCCGTCGCGCGAGACGAGGTGGCGCGCCCGGACCCTCGGCGGAAGGCCCTCGTCGCCCGGGGCGATCCCCGCCGCCTCCAGCACCTCGGCCACGACCTTCTGCTGGAGCGGCTGCGAGAGGATCGTCCCCTGGTAGGTGACGCTGCCGCGGCCAAAGGCGTTGCGGGTGAGGGCCGGATAGCGGCCGAAGAACGGGTGATCGTAGAAGGCGAGCGCCTTCGCCGTCTCCGGCAGGATCATGTCCGCCCAGGTCGAGACGGTGTTCGCCTCGGCACCGACACCGAAGGGGTCACCCTTCAGCTGCAGCGGGTCGTGCAGGCTGGAGAACTCCTGGTAGGAGAAGCCGCAGGCCTCGCGCAGCGGCCCCGGCATCCGCGTCCAGCGGACCGTGCCGTACTCGTTGGTGAAGCCGGCGCGCGGCGCCAGCAGCACCTGGCCGCCGGCCCTGGCGAACTCGGCGATCCTTTCCAGCAGCGCGTCGGTCGCCACGTAGAGCGGCGGCACCACCAGCACGTCGTAGCCGGCGAAGTCCGGCTCCTCGGCGAACACGAAGTCGGCGCCGACGTCGAGGTCGTAGAGCGCCCGGTGCAGCTGGTCCTCCACCGCCGTGTAGTCGGCCTGGGGCCGGCCGCGCTCGTCGCGGACGTCGTCCCCCATCGGCATGAACGACAGGCCCCAGTGGGAGTCGACGCTGTGCAGGATCGCCACCCGGTTCCTGGGCATCATGCCCGAGAGCTGGGGTCCCAGGCGCTTGAACTCGGCGCCGACGCGGGTCGCCTCCTGGTAGACGCGATTCGGCTCGAGGTCGTGACCGAGCAGCCCCTTCCAGTACGTCTCCTGGCCGTAGTGCAGCGAGTGCCAGTGCCAGTACTCGACCATGTGGGCGCCGCTCGCCACGTGGGTCCAGGCCTGCAGGCGCAGCTGGCCGTCGAACGGCGGGTACTGGCGCTTGGCGTCCCAACCGGTGGTCTGGGCGTTGGTCTCGGTGACCAGGTAGGGCGCCCGCTTCATCGACCGGGTGAAGTCGCCCATGAACGAGATCCACCAGCCGTCCAGGCGCTCCTGGGTGTCGTGGTAGGGGTTGATGGAAGCGACATCGAGGAACTTGGCGATCTCCTGCGAGTCGACCGCCGTGCGGGTGGCGCCGTGGAAGTCCTGGGTCACCCATTGGCGCGGCTCCGCGTACTCGCGCACCAGCCCCGCCTGCCAGCGCAGGAAGTCGGTCACCAGCCAGCGCTGGTAGCGTTCCCATTCCAGCTTCCAGCCGGGGTTGAGGACGCCGTCCACCGGCGGCAGGTCGTCCCAGCCGTCGACCAGCTGGCCCCAGTAGACGAGGCCCCAGGCCCTGTTCATCGCGTCGACGGTGCCGAACTTCCGCTTCAGCCACTCCTTGAAGCCGGCCTGCACGTTGGGCCCGGCGGTGCCGTAGGCGCCCGTCTCGTTGTCGATCTGCCAGCCGACGACGCCGGGGTGCCTGCCGTAGTGCTCGGCGATCCTGCGGATGATCCTCTCGCAGTACTGGCGGTAGACGGGGTGCGAGATGTCCATGTTCTGGCGCATCCCGTAGAACTCGCGAGGCGTGCGCACCTGACCCTTGGGAACGACCATGATCTCGGGGTGCTTCGCGTACAGCCAGGGCGGGACCGAGTAGGTCGGCGTGCCCATGATCACCTTGATCCCCGCCGCCTGCATCCTGGAGACGATGCGGTCCATCCAGTCGAAGTGGAACTCGCCCTCTCGCGGCTCCCAGCTGGTCCAGGTGGACTCGCCGACCCGCACCACCGTGATGCCGGCCCGCTTCATCAGCTCGACGTCCTTGTCCAGCCGCTCGTACGGCATGTACTCGTGGTAGTAGGCGACGCCGTAGAGGATGGTGTCGGGAACGGCGGCCGGGCGCGCTGCGACGGGCTGCGGAGCCGCTGCCGCAGCGGTCGGCGGCTGCGCGGCAGGCTCGGCCAGCGGCGCCGAGAGCGCGACGGCGACCAGAGCGTCGAATGCGGTGATCGTTCGGGACACGGCGACCTCCCGGGTGGACGTCCGAGAGTCTAACGCCGTCTCCCGTCGCCTCCCGCCCGTAGGACGTCCCCGTCCCCCGGGGACCGGGCGGACCGCCGTGCTCTCGCGGGGGCGGGGCGGCGGAGATCGTCGTCGTGCGCGAGGAGGAGCCCCGTCCCAGCCTAGCCGTCCGCCGCCAGCTCGACCCTCTCGGACTGCACCGGATGGCCGAGGAACAGCTCGGCCAGGCGGTCGAACGACTCGCTGGTGTCGGTGGTCAGGAACGTCGTATCCCCGCCGCGCGAGAGGCACGCCTCCATCTCCGGGTGACGGCGCAGGTAGTCGCCCAGGCTGGGGGCGACGATGTCGCCCTGGGACAGCACGGCGACGCCGGCGGGAACCACGGCGCGGATCCTCGGCAGCAGCAGCGGGTAGTGGGTGCACGCCAGGAGCAGGGCGTCGATCGCCGAGCCGCCGGCACGCGCCTGCGTCTCGGCCCAGTACTGGCGTACGAAGTAGTCGACGCCGCCGCCGTCCAGCTCGCCGTTCTCGACCAGGGGGACCAGCAGCGGGCAGGCGACCTGCACCAGCCGCAGCGCGGGGCGCAGCTTCGCCAGCTCCAGGCCGTAGCTGTCGGAGGCCACGGTGCCCGGGGTGGCCCACAGGGCGACCGTCCGTCCGCCGCTGGCGCCCGCCAGCGCCTCCACCGACGGGCGGATGATGCCGAGCACCCGGCGATCCGAAGCCAGCGCGGGCAGCAGCTTCTGCTGGACGGTGCGCAGGGCGCGGGCCGAGGCCGTGTTGCAGGCGACCACCACCAGCGCGCAGTCGCGCTCCAGCAGGAAGCGGACGGCCTGGGCGGTGAACCGGTAGACGACCTCGAACGAGCGGTGACCGTACGGCGTGCGGGCGTTGTCGCCCAGGTAGACGTACTCGTACTGCGGCAGGCGCGCGCGGATCGCCCGGTAGATGGTCAGCCCGCCGAAGCCGGAGTCGAAGACGCCCAGGCGCACGCGCAATCCTACCAGCCGGGAGGCTCCCCACTATATCATTAATTAGTATAGATGGCGGGAGGTACGATCGCATGGCGGGCCTCCCGCCGCGGAGCGAGCCATGCCAGCTGCACTCGTCACCAGCCGCCGGCCGCCGCCCCTGCCGACTCCGGCTGCCCTGGAGCACGAATCCTGCCGTCGGCTGCGGGCGGCGGCCGACCCGCGGGTCGCCACCGGCCTGCACGCCTATTTCAAGAAGACGGAGCGCGTCCGCTTCTTCGGGCTGAAGGCGGCTGCGCTGCGCGCGATCGAGCGGGAGATGCTCGCCCGGGTGCAGGGCCGCTGGAGCCTCCGGGAGGCCGCCGCCTATTGCGGGCTCCTGCTCCGCCGGCCGGAGCTGGAGGCCAAGGCGCTCGGGGCGATGGTCCTCGCGCGCCACCGGCGCCGGTTCGAGCCGTGGCTCCTGTCGGACGCGAAGCGCTGGCTGGCCGCGGGCCTGTGTGCCAGCTGGGCGACGACCGACGCGCTCTCGTCGCTGGTCATCGCCGAGGTCCTCCGGCGTTTCCCGGACCGCATCGCCACCCTGCCGTCCTGGACGCGCTCGCGCAACCTGTGGGTGCGTCGCGCCGCCGCGGTGTCGCTGGTGCCGCTGGCGCGTCGCGGCCAGGCGCTCGACGGCGCCTACGCCGTCGCCGCCGCGCTGCTCGGAGACGACGAGGACCTCGTCCACAAGGCGACCGGCTGGCTGCTGCGCGAGGCCGGCAGGACCGACGTCCACCGCCTCGAGCGCTTCCTGCTGCGGCACGGCCCGCGCCTGCCACGCACGGCCCTGCGCTACGCGATCGAGAGGCTGCCCGCGGCCAGGCGCAGGGAGCTGCTGGCGCGGACGCGCGGCTGACGGGCGATGTCCGGGCGCGAGCGGCCGGCCGACGGGTCGAAGACCAGCTGTTCAGGCCCGAAATCCGCATCCTCCTGGGCCATTCCGTGGCGGGCGGGGTTGGTGCATCATCGCTCGCCGGCCGTTCGACGGCCCGCGCCGGCCGCGGTGCCGTCAGGGGGAGCGATGACAGGACAGACCTGCGCCGAGCGCGTGAGCCAGGCGCTCGCGCCCTACCTGGGCGCCTTCAACGCGAAGGTCACCGTCAAGACCTTCGCCCAGCGCAGCCTGGGCGTGTCGGCAGAGGCGCTCACCGCCGCGCAGGTACCGACGCTGCTGGACGCGCTGCGGCCGACGCTGTACACGCTGGTCGGGCGCGTCTCGGCGGACTCGCTGCTCGAGCATATCCGGCGGGAGGTGGCCTGATGCGCTACTGGACGTTGGCGGTGGTGCCGTTCCTCTGGACCGCGCTCATGCTGGCAGGTCACCTGGCGCTCGCCGGGACGCCCGGCGACGCCGTCTTCATGCGCACCCAGCTGGAGCTGGCGAAGGCGCTGGCCCTGGCGGGCGGGCTGGTCGCGGCCCTGGGCTTCGGCCGCGGCGAGTATCTGCGCCGGGCCTGGCTGCTCATCGGCGGCTGCATGGCCCTGCTGCTCCTGCGCGACCTCACCCTGCTGCCGCCCTTGGCCGGCGCGCTGCCGCCGCGGACGATGGCCACGGTGCGCGGGCTCATCGTGGTGACGGGGAACGTCTCCCAGATCTGGGGCACCTGGATCCTGGCCCGCGCCTGGAAGGTGGCGGCGCTGGAGCTGCCGGTGTCGCGCACCGTCCAGGTGCTGCTGACCGTCGGGATGATCGTGGCGGTGGCGGCAGTCACCGCGCCGGGCGTGGTGGAGAACGTGTCGCGGATCGGCGCCGGCGAGCCCGAGGCCCTGGCCGGCCTGGCTTCCGCGCTGGGAGACGGGCTGGCCCTGTGCCTGATCGTCCCGTTGCTGCTGACCGCGCTGGCGCTGCGAGGTGGCCTCTTCGGCTGGCCGTTCTCGCTGCTGACGACGTCGTACCTGGCCTGGCTGCTGTACGACTTCACCGTCGCCCTGGGGCCGTCGCTGGGGCTCGACCCGGCGGCCCGCCGCTCGATCAGCGAGGCGTTCCGGGCCCTGGGCTGCCTGTTCGGCTTCTCCGCCGGGCTGGCGCAGCGGCTCGTGATCGAGCACCTGCGGCCGGCAGCGGCGGAGCATCAGACCGCGGTCTAGCGCTTCCCGGGCCGCGTCACCCGCGCCGCGGCGGCGCGCGGCGCTGCGCTGACCACCTGCCGCAGCCTGCGGAACAGGTCGTCCACCATCGCCCCCACGTCGGGCGGGTCCTGGTCGAACCAGACGTTGAACGCGGTGTCGAGCAGCGCCCGGGTGACGAACGCCAGCAGCGCCGGGGTGGCGTCGCGGGCCGCGTCCGTGCCCATCCGCCGCGCCAGCAGCACGGCCAGGCGCTCCTCCATGCGGGCGTGGCGCTCCAGAAGCGCCCGGCGCAGGGTCCGGCTCCGGCGCAGCAGCTTGACGATCGCCCGCGCCTGGGCGCCGTCGGCCAGCCGGGCGACCACCACCGGCCGCAGCGTCCGCTGGATGGCGACCAGCGGCGGCTCCTGCGCCGGACGCAGCCGGAAGGCGGCCAGCACGTCCTCGGCCAGCGCGTCCGACGTCTCCACCACCACCTCCTCCTTGGAGGCGAAGTAGCGGAAGAACGTGCGCCGCGAGACGCCGGCCCGGCGGGCGATGTCCGACACCGTGGTCGCCTCGTAGCCGCGCGCCGCGAACAGCTCCCAGGCGGCGCCCGCCAGCTCCTCCCGGACCAGACGGCGCTTGCGCTGGTGCAGGGAGGCGGCGCCCCGTTCGGCCACGGCGGAGATTCTAGCACCCGGTGTTGACACTGACACCGGGTGCCAAATAGGATCGCCGAGATCGAGGAGGTCACATGCTCTCGTTCCACCGCGGCCTGGCTGCCGCCGCCTTCCTGGTTTTCGCTGCCGTCGCCGCCCAGGCGCAGCCGGCGGCGCCGCCGACCGACGCCCAGGTGAGGGCGCGCGTCGACGCGCTCGTGGCCCGGATGACGCTCGAGGAGAAGATCGGGCAGCTCACCCAGATCTCGGGAGCGTCCTTCTTCCCGGACGCCCCCAAGCCGGAGACGGTGCTGGCAAAGGGCGGCGCCGGCTCGGTGCTCTGGCTCAACGACACCAAGCGCTTCAACGAGCTGCAGAAGATCGCCGTCGAGCAGTCGCGGCTGAAGATCCCCGTGCTGTTCGGCCTGGACGTCATCCACGGCTACCGCACGATCTTCCCGGTGCCGCTGGCCATGGCCTCCTCCTGGGACCCCTCCGTCCACGAGCGCGCGGCGGCGGTGGCGGCCCGCGAGGCGCGGGCGGCCGGCATCCACTGGACCTTCGCGCCCATGCTCGACATCGCCCGCGACGCCCGCTGGGGCCGCATCGTGGAGGGCGCGGGCGAGGACCCCTACCTCGGCGCCGCCATGGCGGCGGCGCAGGTGCGCGGCTTCCAGGGACCCGTGCTCGGCACCCCCGACCGCCTGCTGGCCTGCGCCAAGCACTTCGCCGGCTACGGCGCCGCCGAGGGCGGCCGCGACTACGACCCCGTCTACCTGCCCGAGACGCGGCTGCGCAACGTCTACTTCCCGCCGTTCAAGGCGGCTGTCGACGCCGGCGTCGGCAGCTTCATGAGCGCCTACATGGACTTGAACGACGTCCCGGCCGGCGGCAACCGCTGGCTGCTGACCGACGTCCTGCGCGGCGACTGGGGCTTCCAGGGCTTCGTGGTCAGCGACGCCTTCGGCGTCGGCAACCTGGCCATCCAGCACTTCGCCCGCGACCGCAAGGACGCCGCCTATCGCGCCCTCTCCGCCGGGCTCGACATGGAGATGGCGAGCGGCGCCTACCCGCAACACCTGGCGGCGCTGGTGAGGGAGGGCAAGCTCACCAGCGAGCAGATCGACACCGCCGTGCGGCGGGTGCTCGAGGTCAAGGTGAGGATGGGCCTGTTCGAGAACCCGTACGCCGACGAGGCGAAGGCGGCGCAGGTGATCGGCGCCCCGGAGCATCGCCAGCAGGCGCGCCTGGCGGCCCAGCGCTCGCTGGTCCTGCTCCGCAACCAGGCGAAGACGCTCCCGCTCGCGAAGTCCGTCCGCAACCTCGCGGTGATCGGGCCGCTCGCCGACTCGAAGGAGGCGACCGAAGGCTCCTGGACGGTGTTCGGCCACCAGCCGGCGGCGGTGACGGTGCTGGAGGGCATCAAGGCGAAGCTGCCCCAGGCTGTGGTCGCGTATGCGCCCGGCCCCGAGATACGCCGGACCATCCCCTCGTTCTTCGACGCCCTCGTCCCCGGCCCGAAGAAGACGCCGCAGACGCCGGAGGACGCGGAGGCGGCGTTCCAGAAGGCGGTGGAGACCGCGCGCGGCGCCGAGGTGGTGGTGGCGGTGATGGGCGAGCTCGCCGACATGAGCGGCGAGGCCGCCTCGCGCTCGTCGCTGGACCTGCCGGGGCGGCAGGAGGAGCTGCTGAAGGCCGTGGTCGCGCTCGGCAAGCCGGTGGTGCTGGTGCTGCTGAACGGCCGGCCGCTCAGCATCGACTGGGCGGCGGAGCACGTCCCCGCCATCCTCGAGGCCTGGGAGCCGGGGACCGAAGGCGGCAACGCCGTGGCCGACGTCCTGTTCGGCGACACCAACCCCGGCGGCAAGCTGCCGGCGAGCTTCCCCCGCAGCGCCGGCCAGGAGCCGCTCTACTACGCGCGCGACACGACGCACCAGCCGGAGGGCTCGGAGAGGTACCAGTCGCGCTACTGGGACCTGCCGACGACGCCCCTCTACCCGTTCGGCTACGGCCTGAGCTACACCACCTTCAGCTTCTCGAACCTGAAGGTGGCGGCGCCGCAGCTGAGGACCGGCCAGAAGACGGAGGTGTCCGTCGACGTCGCCAACACCGGCAGCATCGCCGGGGACGAGGTGGTGCAGCTCTACCTCCACCAGAAGGCCGGCAGCGACTCCCGGCCGCGGCGCGAGCTGAAGGGCTTCCGCCGAGTCAGCCTGAAGCCCGGCGAGACGCAGACCGTCACCTTCACCCTGGGCCCGGACGAGCTGCGCTACTGGAGCACGTCGCGCAAGGCGTGGGTCCAGGACACCGAGGCCTTCGACCTCTGGGCCGGCCCGGACTCGGACGCCACGCTGCACGCCGACCTGGCGGTGATCCCGTGACGCCGCTCTGGGCCTGGCTCGCCTCCGTGACCCTGGCCGTCGCCGCCACCGCACCGGCTCCCACCGCTCGTACGGAGAGCGGTGTGGTCTCGGGCGTCGTGGCCGACGGCGTCGTCTCCTGGAAGGGCGTCCCCTACGCGGCGCCACCCGTCGGTGACCTGCGCTGGCGCGAGCCCCAGCCTCCCCCGCCGTGGCCGGGCGTGCGCGCGGCCGACGCCTACGCGCACGACTGCATGCAGGAGCCGTTCCCCAGCGACGCCGCGCCGCTCGGCACGCCGCCCAGCGAGGATTGCCTGTACCTGAACGTGTGGGCGCCGCAGACGCACGCCGGCGCGAGGCTGCCGGTGATGGTGTGGATCCACGGCGGCGGCTTCGTCAACGGCGGCAGCTCGCCGGCGGTGTACGACGGCTCGCGCTTCGCCCGGCGCGGCGTGGTGCTGGTCAGCTTCAACCATCGCCTGGGCCGCTTCGGCTTCTTTGCCCACCCGGCGCTCACGCGCGAGAGCCCGAAGGGGCCGCTCGGCAACTACGGCTACCTGGACCAGATCGCGGCCCTGCGCTGGGTGCAGCGAAACGTGGCGGCCTTCGGCGGCGACCCCGGCAACGTCACCGTCTTCGGCGAGTCGGCGGGCGGCGGCTCGGTCCTGATGCTGATGACCTCGCCGCTCGCCCGCGGGCTCTTCCACAAGGCGATCGTCGAGTCCGGCGGCGGGCGCGCGGGCGGGATCATGACCCCGCGGCGGATCCGCGAGGCGGGCCCGGACGGGAAGGCCTCGGCCGAGGCGGTCGGCCTCGCCTTCGCGAAGCTGGCCGGCATCGCGGGCGAGGATGCGACGGCGATCGCGGCGCTGCGGAAGCTGCCGGCGGCCGACCTGGTCCGCGGCCTCAACCTGATGACCATGGGCCAGCAGCAGGATACCTACGCCGGCCCCATGATCGACGGCCAGGTGGTGACGGCCGAGGCCGAGACCGTCTTCCGCGCCGGCCAGCAGGCCAAGGTACCGTTCCTCGTCGGCGCGAACAACCGCGAGTTCGGCTTCATGCCGCTGCCGCCGCAGGCGGTCGAGGGCATGCTCGCCCGCTTCGGCCCCGACCGGGACGCCGTGCTGGCCGCCTACGACCCGCAGGGCACCGGCAACAGGGGCGAGGTCGGGATCGGCCTGATGAGCGACGGCGCGATGGTCGAGCCGGCGCGGCTGCTGGCGCGGCTGGCGGCGGCGGCCCGGCAGCCGACCTGGGAGTACCGCTTCTCCTACGTCGCCTCCTCGCTCCGCAAGGACACGCCGGGAGCGCTGCACGCGACGGAGATCCCGTTCGTGTTCGACACCGTTCGCGCCAGGTACGGCGTGGCCGCCACCACCGAGGACGAGGCGATGGCCGCAGCCGCCAACGCCTACTGGGCGAACTTCGCGCGCGGCGGCGACCCGAACGGTGCCGGGCTGCCGGAGTGGCCGCGCTACTCGCAGAAGGACGACGTGCTGATGGACTTCGCCAGCGGCGGGACGCTCGCCAAGACGGACCCCTGGAAGGCGCGGCTCGACCTCACCGAACGTCTCGCCGCAGCGCCTCCGGCCCGCTGACCACCCCGGCTACCTGAACCGCGCCGCCAGCTCCCGCGCGACGGCGTGGTTCGGGTTCAGGGCCAGGAGACGATCGAGGACCTGCAGGCCCTCGTCGCGCCGGTCGGCCGCCAGATAGATCTTGGCCAGCGTGACGTAGGCGTTCTCGTCGGCCGGGTTCTTCTCGATGAACCCCTTCAGCAGGGCGATCGCCTCCTCGGACCGGCCGCGGGCGACCAGGACCAGCGCCAGGTTGCCGGCGGCCTCGCCGTAGCCGGGCCGGGCCTTCAGGGCCTGGCTGAAGTAGCGATAGGCGTCGTCCAGCTCGCCCTGCCGGCCCAGGATGAGGCCGAGGTTGTTGAGCGCCTCCGGGAAGTCGGGCTGCAGCTTCAGCGCCCGCTCGTACAGCTCGCGCGCCTCGCCCTGGCGGCCGGTGAGGAGGAGGGCGTAGCCGAGGTTGTTCAGGGCGTCGGGGTAGTCGGGGGTGGCGGCGAGCGCCGCCCGGAAGCGGACGATCGCCGTGTTCACGTCGCCGGCCTCCGCCAGCAGGGTGCCCAGGTCGTTGCTGGCCTCGGCCAGGTCGGGCTGCAGCGCCAGCGCCCGCTCGTAGGCGTCGCGCGCCTTGTCCCGCTGTCCCGTCCTCACCAGCAGGCCGCCGAGGCGGTAGAGGATCGAGGCGTTCGGGCTCCCCTGCGCCGCCTGCTCGAAGGCGACGATCGCCTGCTTGTCGAGCCCCTGGTCGAGCAGCTCGCGGCCGTACCCGATGTAGGCGCGGTTGGGGGGCGGAGAGTCGAACTTCCCGCCGAAGGGCAGGGCACGCGCGAGCCGCTCGTCGGGGGAGGCCTCGATCGCCGCCGCGTCCCGGAGGATCGACGGGACGTCCACGTCCTCCCGGTACACCTTCACCACCCTCCCTGAGGCGTCGAGCAGGAAGACGGTGGGCAGGACGATCGGCTGCCGCGTCAGGAAGAGGTGACGGGTGAGGATCGCGAAGCCGAGGGCGGCCTCCTGGCTGGCGAGAACCACCGGCACGGCGTTCGCGGCCCGCGCGGCCGCCCGCACCCTCGCCTCCTGGTCGGGGGAGTCGAGCGAGATCGCCAGCGACCCCACGCCGGCGTGGGCGAGCGCGGCCGCGCCGTGCGCCAGCTCCAGGAGGGCCGCCTGTGACGCGCTCGCCTGGACCGACCAGAACAGCAGCGCCGCCGGCCGCCCGCGCAGGGCGGAGAGCGAGCGCTCGCGACCGTCGAGGTCCTGCATCGGCACGTCGGCCACCGGGAAGGGTTCGAACAGCCAGCTCGCCCGCGGCGGCGCCTGCCGCGGCGGGGCGGCCGCGTCGGCCGGCAGCGGCGGCGCCGAGCCGTACGGCTCGACGGCCGGGTTGCCGCCCTCCTCGATCCGGACCCGGTGTTCGAGCGGCACCCCCGTGAACTCCTGCCGCCGGCCGCTCGGCCACTCGACCGTCAGCCGGTTCAGCTGCCGGCTGGCTCCCAGCCCGAACAGCAGCTCCCTGGAGTGCTGCGAGAGGAAGCCCGAGTTGGCGCTCACCACCTTCGTCCGCCGCATCTGGTCGGTCTCCACGGTGACGCGGGCGCCGATCGCGTCGCGGCTGCTCACCAGGCGTCCCGCCGCGGACTCGAACGGCCGGTCGGGGGCGCCCACCAGGCGCACGGAGAGCGTGGCGCCCCGGGGACCGTAGTCGTTGCGGAAGAGCCGCAGCTGGGGGGCCGAGCGGGGCGAGAAGTAGAGGATGTCCGGGTCGCCGTCGTGGTCGAAGTCGAGGACGGCGAAGGTTCTCCCGTCCTCGTCGAGGTCGAGACCCAGGGCGCCGGAGACGTCGTCGAAGCCGCCCCGGCCGTCGTTGCGCAGGAACACGTGGTGGTGGTGCCCGGCGACCGAGTAGTCGGCCATCAGCCAGTTCAGCCCGCGCCAGGCGTCGTCGTAGGGGGTGCCCGTGGCCTGGGTGAGCGGCGAGCGCGCCACCACGCCGGCCCAGAACAGCTCGTCGAGGTCGAGGGTGATCCCCTGGCGGTCGCTCTCCCGGCGGGTGACCATGCCGTTCACGCAGTAGATGTCCTCCCAGCCGTCGCTGTCGAAGTCGAGGGCGCCCGAGGACCAGGTCCAGCGGCCCATCTCCGCGCGCGCCGGCACGGAGACGTCCTCGAAGGTGCCGTCGCCGCGGTTGCGGAAGAGGGAGTTCCCCCGCGCGTGGTGATGGTAGAGCGCCCGCACCCGTTCCGGGGCGTCGCGCATGAAGTCGGGGTTGCCCGTCACCCGCAAGCCGGCGTCGCTCCACATCTGCCCGCCGTAGATGTCCTGCCGGCCGTCGCCGTCGAAGTCGAACCAGAAGACGCTCATGCCGGCCGCGTAGTCCTCGATGCCGGCACCTGCCGAGACGTCCTCGAAGCGCACCTTCCCGTCCCGCAGGCCCAGGTTGTGGTACAGGTTCTTGCGCCCGAAGTCGTTGGTGACGACCAGGTCGGGCCAGCCGTCCCCGTCGTAGTCGCCCCAGGCGGCCGAGAAGCTGAAGCGGTCGTTGCCCGCGTTCAGGCCCACCTCGTCGGTCACGTCCACGAACCGCCCGTGGCCGTCGTTGCGGAAGAAGACGTTGGGCGGACCGTTGAGCGCGTCGTGGTAGGGGGTGGGCGTGCCCGCCTTCCCCTCGCCGGCGCCGTAGGTGTAGGAGTAGACGCACAGGTACAGGTCGAGGAACCCGTCGCGGTCGAAGTCGCCGATCGCCATGCCCATGGCCGCGCCCTGCAGGGGGTGAGCGAAGCGGAAGGCGTCCGGGTCCTTGATGAAGTGGCCGGTCCCGTCGTTGCGGTAGAGGACCGGGCCCGTGCTGGGCAGCAGGATGAGGTCCTGGTCGCCGTCGTTGTCCACGTCGACGAACAGCGCGTGCTGCGTGTCCTCCAGGATGCCGACCCCGGAGCGTTCCGTGATGTCCTCGAAGGTGCCGTCGCCGCGGGCCCGGTAGAGGCGGTTGGGAAACCCGTGCGGCTGGCACACGTACACGTCCTCCAGCCCGTCGCCGTCGACGTCGGCGACGGCGATGCCGTGGTGCCCGTTCGAGTCGCGGGCGAGCGCCGAGTCGAGCGTCTTCCCCCACTCGTCGAGGCTGACGCTGAGCTGCCGCCGGAACGAGTCGATCGCCCCGAAGGCGGCCGTCGTCACCTCGGTGAAGATCGGCGCCGAAGAGCTGCTGCGGGTGTCGAGGAGGGACGTCCATTCGGCGACCCGCCAGCCGGCGGGTCTCTTCTGCCAGCGCATCTGCCACCGGCCGACGCGCTGGACGCGGTAGGCGGCGTGGCCAGGACCCACGAAGTCGTACCGCACCTCGGCGGTGGCCACCCCGCGCTCGCGGTCCACCGTCAGCGCGGTGACCAGGAACTCGGCGGTGGTGAGCTGGCGGAAGTCCTGGAGCAGCGCCGCCAGCTCCAGCGCGAACTTCTGGGCGTCGAGGACCGTCTCCTTCGCCATCACCCGTCCCTGGACGACCTGGAGCGCCGACGTGCGGGTGACGGCCTCTTCCGCCTGCGGCCGCAGGCGGGCGCCGTGGAAGCCGGCGTCGAGCAGGCTGGAGACGGCGCGGCCGGGGTCGTCGCCCTGCTTCAGCCGCGCGCCCAGCTCCGACAGCCTCGCGATCAGCTCTGCCGCGATGCGCTCGTCGGGGAACATGTCGTTGTCGCGCGCGGCCTCGCGCAGGTAGGACTGCAGGGTGTCGGACAGCGCCACCTTTGCCCTGTAGACGTACGGCTGTCCCGGCGACCGCGGCGGCTCCACCCGGCCCCGGGCCGGCCCCGAGGCGCCGGCCGCCGGCCGCACCGAGCCGGCCAGCAGCGCCAGCCCGGCCAGCAGGGCGAGACCGGCCGCCGCAGCGGCGCCGGGCCTAGCGGGCGACACGGTGCGTGTCGTCCAGGTCGAGGGTGACGTAGCGATCGGGCGCGATGCCGGTCCAGCGCCAGCTCGCCTGGCCCAGCCGAGCCTCCACGTCGACGGGCGCGGCCGACCGGCCGAGCCCGAACAGCGGTCGCAGGTCGTTCTGCGACAGGTAGCCGCCCCCCGAGCGGACCTCGCGGACCTGTCGGCGTCCGTCGGCGGTGACCGTCACCCGCGCCCCGATGGCGAAGCGGTTGCCGCTCGGCTTGCGCAGTTGCACGCCCAGCCAGTGGTTCCCGGTCCGCTGGGTGTTCTCCAGCAGGGTGGGCGGCTCGTCCACCGCGCTCACCACCAGGTCGGGGTCGCCGTCGTTGTCGAGGTCGCCGACCGCGACCGCGCGGTTGCACTTGAGCACCGCCAGCCCCCGGCCGGCGCTGGCGGAGACGTCGCGGAACCTGCCGTTTTCGTTCTGGAAGATCTGGTTCTTCTGCGCGTAGCTCTCGTGCAGCGCCGGGTACTGGTCGACCTGCGGGAACAGGTGCCCGTGGGCGAAGAACAGGTCCAGGGCGCCGTCGAGGTCGGCGTCGAGGAAGGCCAGGCCCCAGGTCATCCGCTGCTGAGCGTCCGGAATCGCCAGGCCGGCCTGCTGCGAGACGTCCTCGAAGCCGCCGTCACCGAGGTTGTGGAACAGGCTGTTGTGGTCGAAGGCGAACGTGGCCACCGCGATGTCGAGCCGGCCGTCGCCGTCGTAGTCTCCGGAGTCCGCACCCATGCCGGCCTGGGCGCGCCCCTCGCCGTTCAGGGCCACGCCCGCCGTCAGCCCGACGCTCTCGAACCCGTGGCCCCCGCGGTTGTGGTACAGGAAGTTGGGGTTCGAGTCGTTGGCGACCAGGATGTCCGGCCAGCCGTCGCCGTCGTAGTCGGTCGCCACCACGCCGAACCCGTACCCGTGGATGGTGTCCGAGAGGCCCATGGGCGCGGTCTTCTCGACGAACGTGCCGTCGCCGCGGTTCTCGAAGTAGAGGTCGTCGGCGCCGGGCAGCCCGGCCGGGCCCAGCATCACCTTGGCCACCCCGCGCCAGGTCAGGAACAGCCGCGGGTTCAGCACCTCGTCCCAGGGCGCGGTGACGTAGCGGGCCACGTACAGGTCCAGGTCCCCGTCGCCGTCCGCGTCGAGGAAGGCGCAGCCGGTGCTCCAGCCCTCCACGGCGACGCCCGCCTTGGCCGCCACCTCCTCGAACGTCCCGTCCCCCTTGTTGCGGTACAGGAGGTTCGTTCCGTAGTTGGTGACGTAGAGGTCCAGCCGGCCGTCACCGTCGAAATCGCCCGCGCACACGCCGTAGCCCCAGGCCGCGGCGTCGACGCCGGCCTGCGCGGCGACGTTCTTGAACTTCATGCCGCCCAGGTTCCGGTAGAGCGCGTTGCGATGGGGGATCCGGGTCCGGCCGTTGCGCTCGTCGAGCTCGAAGCCGCTCACCACGTACACGTCGGTGAGCCCGTCGCCGTCGTAGTCGATCAGGGCGACGCCGTTGCCCCCCGACTCGACGAGGTGCAGCTTCGAGGGACCCCCGCCGAAGGTGTCCTCGGTCAACTGGCCGCGGACCGGCTCGAAGCGTATCGTCGTCGCCTCCGGCCCGGCCGCGGTAGGCATCTCCACCGGCGGCGGCCCCATGGCGGTGGCGTGGCCGCCGTAGGCCGGCTCCTCGGGCGCCCCGGGCTTGCCCCGCGCGAAGCTGCCCTGCAGCTCCAGCCCGGCGCTGCCGCCCTTGCGCAGCCAGTAGCCGGCGCGGTCGATGGCGCCGAGGTCCGCGTCGGGCGAGTAGCCGGCCGGCGGCGACGCCGCCCGGGCCTCCAGCCCGGCCGCGGTCGTGCGGAGGCCCTCGCGGACGGAGGACGGCAGCGAGGGGGCCGCCTCGAGCAGGAGGCCGACCTGGCGGCTCGCCTCGCGCAGCGCCTGCGAGAAGGCGGCGGCGTCGCCCGCCGACGCCGCCCGCGCCGCCTCGCGCAGCCGCTCGATCGCCAGCTTCTGGATCTGCATCGCCCTGGCCTCGGCGGGGTCGGGCGGCGCCGCCGCCGTCAGCGCCGCCAGGGCGACCCCGGCGGCCGGCAGCAGGGCCAGGGCGAGCCAGAGACGCGGCCGTCTGCGCGCGCGCGCCACGCTACTGCTCCGACCCGCGCACGCCGAGGCTCCTGGCCTTCTGCTCCGCGATCAGCCGGTCGTAGATCTCCCGGTGCTCGCGCGCGCGGGCCGGGTCGCCGGCGCGCTGGTAGGCGATCGCCAGCTGGTATTCCGCCTTGGCGTAGCCGGGCGCCCGCGCGACCACCCGGCTGAGGTGCTGGACGGCGAGCGCGGGCTGGCCGGTCCGGTTGTAGAGCATGCCGTAGACCATGTTCGTGTCGACGTCCTCCGGGTCGAGCGCCGCCGCCTTGCCCAGCCACGATGCGCACGCCGCGTCGTCGCCGTCGAGGTAGGCGACCAGCCCCAGCCGGGCCAGGCAGCCGACGCAGCGCGGGTCGCGGGCCAGCTCCCGCTCCAGGTGCCCCCTCGCCTCCGCGCCCCGGTGCTGCTCGGCCAGCACCGCCCCCAGGTAGTACTCCGCCTGCGGCTCCTCCGGCCGGCGCCGCAGCAGCTCGCGCAGCTCCTGCTCGGCCACCCGCAGATCGCCCTTCGCCAGCAGCGACGCCCCCAGCCCCAGCCGCGCCTCGAGGTCGGCGGGTGCGGCCTTCACCCGCTCGCCGAAGGCCTGCGCGGCCAGCACCGGCTCCTGCAGCTCGAGCAGGCACTCCCCGGCCAGCCTCATGAGCGGCGAGTCCAGGGGCGGGAAGCCGTAGCCGTCGGCCTGGCGGAGCTGCTGCAGCGCGTCGTCCTTGCGGCCGAGGCGCGCCTCCAGCAGCCCCTGGATGAAGATGACCTCGGCGAACCGCCGCTGCAGCGCCTGCTGCGCCGAGGGCGCCAGGCTGCGTCCGGAGGAGGCCCGGACGTCCTGCTGCACGCGAGCGGCGATCGGCTTCCAGCGCGCCTGCGCCTCGGCGAAGCGGCGTTGCTGGATGAGCGCGTACACCGCGTCCAGGCCCCGTCGCTCGTCGGAGGTGTCGCCGACGGCGCCGGCGGTCGCCGGCGCCTGCGGGAACGCCGGAGCGGCGACCGGCAGCCCCGCGGCGAGCAGCAGGAGTGCGGTCCTCAATTCGTCGGCTCCACGACGTGCACCACCTGGTCGATGGCCGGGTTCGCAAGCCGCTGCACGATGCCGCTGGGCCAGGCGATCTCGATCGAGGCGACGGCCGTCTCCGTGCCCAGCCCGAAGTGCAGGCGCTTGTCGCTGGCCGAGTAGATCCCGTTCGCGGTGGTCACGTGCTGGTGCAGCGCGCGGCCCGACGGAAGCACCAGCCGGACCCGCGCGCCGATGCCGTCGCGGTTGCTGCGGCGGCCCTCCAGGCTCAGCAGGACCCAGTTGTGGGCCGGCCCGCCCTTCTTCACGAACAGCGCGGCCGGTCCGTTCAGCCGCGACACCGCCACCTCCGACGTGCCGTCGTTGTCGAAGTCGGCGACCGCCACCCCCCGCCAGGCGCCGGGAGTGCGGATGTCGGGCCCCACCCGGTCGGACAGGTCCTCCACCCGCCCCCCGCCCGTGCCGCGGTAGAGGAAACAGCCTTCCTGGTACCGCGCCGCCGGGCTGTAGAGCTTCACGTTGTCGACCACGTGCGAGCCGGCCACGAAGATGTCCTTGCGGCCGTCGTTGTCGATGTCCAGCATCTTCGTGCTCCACCCGCTGTGCGCCATGGAGGCGGAACCGAGCCCGGAGGGGAAGCTGCGGTCGACGAAGTAACCCGTCCGCTGGTTGATGAACAGGGTGAACACGTCGCGGCTGAGGTCGGTCAGGAAGACGTCGGGCCAGCCGTCGTCGTCGAAGTCCTCGAAGTCGCAGCCCATGCCGGAGACCGGCACG
>DATKME010000052.1:0-57518 GCA_035542035.1 Vicinamibacteria bacterium
TGTCGTCGGCGCTGACGTACGCGAAGAGGAAGCCCGTGTCGAGGAAGATCACTCGCTCTCGTAGAGGTACTTGTCGTGCTGCTCAGCCGTGTCCACCGGTGCACCCTTGACGATCCCGCGCAGGGCGTCGATCGCCTTCCAGCCCGTGGGGTCGTCACTCTCTGCCAGTGCCGCGGGCTCGGCCTCGATGATCACGTTGACCTTGACGTTCTCCTTGAGGTCGACAGGCCGCTCGAGCTTGAGGATGCCATCGCCTTCGTAGACGGCAGCCACCGTGATCGTCATGAGTCCACGCTCAGCCCGATTCTATCGCTCGAGCTGGCCTTCCAGCCCCCTGGTTCGGCCAGCGCCATTTCGCAACGCCTGTGCAACGCCTGAAAAGACCGTCTCTGTAGGTGGCGCGCCCGGAGGGACTTGAACCCCCAACCTACAGGTTCGAAGCCTGGCGCTCTATCCAGTTGAGCTACGGGCGCGTCGAGTGATGATAGCCGAGCACGGCCGGGCCCACAGCTATATCAATTATTAGTACTGTCGGCGGGCGGCGCCGGCCGTTCCGCCGCTTCACTCGCCGGCGAGCAGCCGGCGCGTGTAACCCGCCTTCACCAGACTGCTGGTAGGCCTCCAGCACCTCGGGCGGGATCTCCTGCGGTGCGCTCCAGCCCTTCGCCGCGTACACCATGAGCCTCTGCAGGTCCGCCGACCATGACGTGGACGACGTCGTCGCGCCTGAACGTGCGGTTCGGGTAGGCGTCGAAGGCGACCTGCGGCGAGGTGACGCTCACGCCCGGCCACAGCTGGCGGAAGGTCGCCAGCGCGCGCCGCTCCATGTAGGGCTTCTGCACCGCGATCGCCTTCCCCACCGTGAGCCCGCGCACCCGGAGAAGCTCGCGGGTGAACGCCCAGCTCGGCCGCGCCGCCGGCGAAGGCCTGGGCCTCCGGCCGGTCGAACAGCCCGCGGGTGAGCGAGCCCAGCCCGCCGGTGAGGACGAGGAGCGGCTGCAGTCGGCCGGCGCGAGCGCGTGGCCGACGTGGTGGTAGTCCCAGACCCGCCGGGCGGCCTGGTCGAGGTCCATCGCCGCATGATAGTCGGCGGGTGGCATGTGTTTGTTTGTGCGAACCCGTGCCGGCGGCTGGCCCCTTGCTCGCGCGGCGCTAGGATGGAGGCGGAGGCACGGCTGTGAACAGGGCAACCCGTCGGGCGGCGTGGGCCCTCGCGGCGACGACGGTCGCCCTCGCGCCGGCGACCGGGCGGGCGCAGTCGGCGTCCGACCAGCCCCAGCAGCAGACGCCTGCGCCGAAGCGGAAGCCGAAGGCTAAGCCACCCGCGAGCTCCGCCCCCTCCGCGCAGGCGCACTCCCCGGCGGCGCCGCCCCCGCTGCTGGCGAGCTACGGCAGGCGGCGGGGCTTCCGCACCTCGATCGACGACTACGTCGAGCAGGTCTTCCAGTCGCACCAGGACCCCTGCGCGAAGGCCGCCCGCGAGGGAGTCCCCTGCTTCCCGGTCAGCATCGACCAGGAGGGGCCGCGCTTCTCGGTTGCGGAGGCGCTGCGCCGCTACCGCACCGAGGGCGGGCCCGCCCCGGACATGGTCCCCACCAACGCCGAGCTGCAGCGGCAGATGCCAGGCGCGCCGCTGTCGGCCACCGGCGGCGTCTCCTTCGACCCCGGCTGCACCCTGAAGTCCCTGATCCGCATGGTCAGCGGGGGCACCAACACCTTCTACCTCTACCGCACCTGGAACGGCGACGTGGAGCGGCCCCTGCTCACCGACCACAGGCTCGACCCGAACACCTTCCTGCGGCTCCCGAACTTCCGCTACGAGTTCCTCGGCGAGTACACGGGCGAGTGCCAGGCAGTGGCCGCCTGGCGGGCCGCGGAGCGGCACCAGACCGTGCCGCCCGGGAAGCAGGACGAGCACAGCCCGCCGCACTCGGACGCGACCGCGGCGCCGCCGCCGTCCGCGCCGCCCTGACCCGTGCGCCTGGTTCCCGTTCACCCGCGAGGCCCTTCGGTTATGCTCACGCCGTCCGCGAGGAGGGCACGATGGGCGACCGGAACCTGGGTCGGCGTGAGTTCGTGAGGCTCGCGGCGGGCGGGGCGCTGGCTGCCCCCGCGCTGGCGCAGGCGGCGGCGCGGGGCGGGCCCGCCCGCAAGAAAGCGCTGTTCGTCCACGGCGGCTGGGAAGGCCACGACCCGATCGGCTGCCGGGACCTGTTCGTGCCCTGGCTGAGGGAAAACGCCTTCGACGTCGTCGTCTCCGACACCCAGGCGCCGTACGCCGACGCGGCGCTGATGAAGACCATCGACCTGGTGGTGCAGGTGTGGACCATGGGCACGATCGCCAAGGCACCGCTGGCCGGCCTGCTCGCGGCCGTCAAGGGCGGCACCGGCCTCGCCGGCTGGCACGGCGGCCTGGGAGACGCGTACCGGCAGGAGACGGAGTACGAGTACATGGTCGGCGGCAACTGGGTCGCCCACCCGGGCGGCGTCGTCGACTACACGGTGAACATCACCGACCACCAGGACCCGGTGACCGCGGGGCTCACGGACTTCAAGGTGCACAGCGAGCAGTACCTGATGCACGTGAACCCGAACAACCAGGTGCTCGCCACCACCACCTTCGACGGCGCCGTCGACCCGTGGATCGACGGGTACACGATGCCGGTCGCCTGGAAGAAGACCTACGGCAAGGGCCGGGTCTTCTACACCTCGCTGGGGCACACGGCCGAGGTGTTCAAGATCCCGCAGGCGCTCGCCATCGCCCAGCGCGGGATGCTGTGGGCGAGCGACAGCCGGTACGAGCCCACGCCGAGCCTGGTGCGGCCGGTCTACCCGGGGAAGTGATCCCGAGGCGCCGGTCGGCGGCGGCGGGTCAGTCCGTCGCCGCGTCGATCTCCTCGACCTCCTCGCGCGCGTCCACCTCGTGGCGGATGTACTGCAGCCGCGAAGACAGCTCGGGGACGTCGAGGCCGACGGCGGCGCCGCGGGAGAGGTCGAGGCGGAGCTGCTTGAGCTGCTGCTCGGCGAGATCGCGGCGCACGCGAAGGCGCTCGAGGACGCGCACGGCCTTGGCGATCGCCTCCTCCCGCTTCGTCAGCACGTCGAGCTGACGCTCGAACAGGCGCCGGTCCTGCGCCGTGCCGACGGTCGAGAGCCGCGCGCGCGCTTCCGCCAGCGCGGAGGCGAGCGCCATGCGCTCCTGCGACGAGGTCTGCTCCTCGAGGTCGGCCTGCCAGCGGGACAACTCGCCCGTGAGCTTCACGATGCCGTCGACCTCCGCCAGCAGCCGCGCGGCGTCGCTGCCGCCGCGCTGCTGGATCAGGGCACGCACGTGCGCCGCCTCCTGCGCCACCACCGACGGCACCGCGCCGACCGCGGGCGGCGGCAACGGCAGCGCCCCGCCCGCCCCCGGCGTCACGGCCGGGGCAGCGACAGCCGGCTGGCCTCGCCGCAGCAGCATCCAGGCCGCCGGCACCGTGCGCAGCGCCTGCATCCCCAGCACGGCGCCCCAGATGCCCATCCAGAACGGCAGGTGGCCCTGGGTCGAGTACATGACGACCCCGGTGATGACGAACCCGGTGAAGTGGCCGCCCAGCGCGCGCAGCAGGCGCCAGCGCGCGACGTCCCGCGGGTCGCCGGCGCTCGGGACCTCGCGACGGTACACCGCGCTCTCGTAGAGAGGCCGCCACCGGTCCTCGCCCTCCCGCCGGACGAGCTCCGCCCCGGTGAGCCGGCCGCGGCGGATGAGCCGCGCCAGCTCCTCCCGGTCGTAGCGCCGGACGCGGCGGTGGCCCGGGTGCCTGGAGATGAAGTAATCCTCGACCGCGTAGAAGGAGCTGTCGTGCTCGCCCTCGGGAAGCACGACCTCCGCGGACACGGCCGCGCCTGCAGGCGCGGCGGGGCCGGGCGCCGCCGGTGCCGGCGGTGGCGCGACTCCCGCCACCAGCGAGCCCGCGCGGGAGCGGCCGGCGAGCGAGGCCAGCTCAGAGGCCAGCTCGTCGGTGCGGGCGAAGCGCCGGGCCGGGTCTTTCTGCAGGCAGCGGGAGACGACCGCCTCGAGCGACGGCGGGACGTCGGGACGCTGCCGGCCCAACGGCTCGGGGTCGCGCTCGATGACGGCGGCCAGCACCTGCGCCGGTGTCTCGCGGCGGAACAGCGGCCGGCCCGTGGCCATCTCGCCCAGGATCAGGCCCACCGCGAACTGGTCGGTCCGGTGGTCGACCGGCCTCCCGCTCGCCTGCTCCGGCGACATGTACTCGAGCGTCCCCACCAGCGTGCCCGCGCGGGTGCCGTAGCGCGACAGGGTCTCCTGCGTGTCGATGTCGCCGAGGGGCGGAGCGACCACCTTGGCCAGGCCGAAGTCGAGGATCTTCAGCATCCCGTCGGCGGTGACCATCAGGTTCTCGGGCTTGAGGTCGCGGTGGACGATGCCGGCGCGGTGGGCCTTCGCCAGGCCGTCCGTGAGCTGGGCGCCGAGCTCCAGGAGCTCCGGGATCGGCAGCGGGCCGCGGCTCAGCCGGCGGCGAAGGGTCTCGCCCTCCACGTACTCCATCGCCACGTAGTGCGCGCCCGTCCGGCTGGCCGCCTCGCCGACATCGTAGATGTGGACGATGTTCGGGTGGTTGAGCGCCGAGGCGGCGCGCGCCTCGCGGTCGAGACGGCGCAGCAGCTCGGGGTCGTCCCCGGCGCGCAGCACCTTGAGCGCCACCGTCCGGCCCAGCCGCGTGTCGCGCGCACGGTAGACCGCCCCCATGCCGCCGGTCCCCAGCCGGTCGATCACCTCGTAGGAGCCGATGCGCACGCCGGGGGCGAGGGGTTCGGCCACGTTGTCCTCGAGGGGGCAGCCTACCTCATCTGCCGACGGCCGGCTCGGCGGCGCCGGCGGGCTCCGGCGGCCGGACCTCGAACACCTTCAGCAGCGGCAGCCCCTGGCGCTCGACGACGTGGACCACGCGGCCCGGCGTGCGCTGGTCGTCGTGCATGGAGGTGGTGGCCAGGATCAGGTGGGGCTGGTCGTTGACGGTCACGGCCCTGAACCCCCGCCGGAGCGCCTCGTCCTTCTCGAGGTAGTACGCGATCTGCGGCAACACGGAGTGGCCGGCCACCTTCACCCGCACGAGGCCGGGGCGCGAGTACTCGCGCACGATCCAGTCGATCCCGTCCTTGTAGCTCTGGCACCAGTAGTCCGTCTCGTAGAGCCGGCCCGCGCGCGCGAGGCCCCCGCCCAGCAGCCGGTTGAAGTAGACCGACTCGTACGGGTGCAGCTCCACCATGTCGCGGACGGTGAGGCCGAACGCGGCCGCCAGCAGCAGGCCGCCGGCCGCGCGGACCGCCACCGGCAGCCGGCTGCGCAGCCACCAGGCCGCCGAGACGCCGGCGAGGGCGGCGAGGCCGGGGACGACGAACAGCAGGTGGCGGCTGCCGTTGTAGAACGGCGTGTCGGCGACGACGGCCCAGAGCAGCGGGGACAGCGTCACCGTGAGCAGCCAGCCGAAGTGGTGCAGGCGGCGCCGGGTCTCCTCGGGCAGCGGGGAGTGCCGCAGCCCCGTCACCACCCGCCAGGCGCCCATCGCCGCCGCCACCAGGTAGGTCTCCGGCAGGGTGATCGCGAGCAGCCAGGGCATGTAGGAGCGCCCCACCTCGTCGGAGGTGATGAGGACGCCCTCGTACTGGACCGGCACGGGGTTCCAGTAGTGCGAGAAGGCGCGGAAGGCCTGGAAAGGGTTGCGGAGCGGGTCGAGCTGGGCGTAGGGCCAGAACAGCACCATGACCAGCCAGGCGGTGGAGGTCACGATCGCGAGGGCGAGGAAGACGCGGCCAAGGTCGCGCCACAGCGGCCGGCCGGGGTGGACCGCCCGGCGCCTTTCCGGCCACAGCGAGACCAGCCAGGCGAGGCCGGCGAGGGCGAGCAGCGCCAGGCCGGCGACCCGCACCGCGGCCGCGAGCCCGACCAGGCCACCCGCGCCCAGCAGCCGCGCCTGCACGCGCCAGCCCGGGCCGGGCGGCCGGTCCAGGCCGACGCTCATGAGCCCGGCCGCGGCGAGCGTCCACAGGCTGGCGAACGGCAGGTCCTTCGGGTTGTTGAAGCACTGGCCGTAGAACGACGGGGTGGCGGCGATCATCACCGTCGCCAGCAGCCCTCCCGCCGGCCCCGCCAGCCGCCGCCCCATCCAGAACACGGCCAGCACGCCGGTGAACCCGAAGAGGGCGTTGACGAGATGACGCGTCTCGTACAGGCCGAGGGGCGAGAGGCGCTCCGCGCCCTTCGCCGCCAGCTCGAAGAGCCCTCCGTAGTAGCCCGTGTCGTTCTGCTCCACCGCCGCGCGGTCGGCGCCGAGCGTGCGGTACCAGCGCAGCAGGCGGTTGCCGTAACGGTTCTGCACCGGCTCGTCGACCGTCATGCCGTAATCGAGGAAGGTCGCGAGCATGAGCCCGAGCAGCGCTGCGAGCAGCGCGGCGGAGACGACGTCGAAGAGCCGGTCGGATCTCCTCACCGCGGGGCCTCCTGCCGGTCGGCCGGACCCAGGAAGCGCACGAGCCCGCCCCAGCGCCGGTCGATCCGGAAGCCGGGCGCGAAGGGCAGCGGCTCGGGCCCGAAGTGCGTGTGGGCGGCCACATAGCCCGCGGCCGTGAGCCGGGCGCAGAAGTCCTCCACCAGCGCCGCGGCCAGCCGCTGCGAGCGCAGCGCCGGCGCCACCACCAGCGCCTCCACGTGGGCCACCCGCGGGGCCGCCGGGCGCCAGGCGATGCCGCCGACCACGCGCTCCTCGCGGTCGAGCAGCACCAGCTGGCGCGAGGCCGCGCCGGCGGCCAGCCCCGCCTCCGACAGCAGCCGGTAGAGCCGCCCGACCTCGGCCGGTCCCGCGGGCTCGCGCACGGTGAAACGCGCGCCGCGGCCGTCGGCGACGTGAGACTGCACGAACACGCGGGCGCCGCCCGGCGGGGTGCGCAGCTCGGCCTCCTGCAGCGGAACCGCCCGCGGGAACACCAGCTCGCCGAAGGCGCGCCGGTCCTCGGCGCCTTCGAGCGTGGCCTGCAGCTCGGAGAGCTCGACCAGCCGTGTCGCCGCCTCGCCCGGCCGCGCGAACATGCGCGCCAGCAGGCGGTCGAACGCCTCGGCCACCGCCGGCGGCGCGGAGGCGAAGTACGTGCGCCGGTAGAGGTGGAAGCGCGCGAGCTCGCTGTCGCCGTCGAGGCGGTACAGCTGCAGCATCTGGCCCACCAGCTGGCGCCGCGCCGCGGCGGTGGCCCGGGGGCTGGTGCGCTGCCACTCCGCGTAGCGGGCCACGGCGCAGCGCAGGGCCAGCGGCAGGTGGTACTCGCGGGCGAGCCGCCCGCGCACGCGCTCCAGGCGGTCCCGCCCGCCAGGCGGGTCGCCGCGCTCGCCGGCCAGCTCGTCGAGGAAGCGGCGCGCCGGCTCGGTCCCCAGCCCCTCGATCGCCGCCTCGTACACCCAGTCGGGGTCGAGACGACCCCGCAGGGCGGGGTAGTGCCCGGCCGCCTGCTCGAGGAAGTAGCGGTGCATGGGAACGACCAGCGAGGACGGGCCCGAGTAGCGAGAGAAGCCGGCGAGGGAGAGGATCCGCGCCTGGCGCAGGTAGTCCGCACGCGGCACGTCCACGTTGGTGGGGACCACCTGGCCGGGGACGATCCGGCCGTCGCTGGCGCGCCAGCCCGCGAAGAAGGCAGCCAGGCCGCGCACGAACAGGCCGCGCCAGGCGAGCGGCGTCGGTGCCAGGCTGGCCTCCTGCGGCCCCACCCAGGCGCGCACCCTCTCCCACAGGCTGAGCCCGCTGACGTAGGCGGTGGAGAGCACGCCCAGGTCCGGCCGGGCGCAGCCGAAACGGGGGACCACGCCCTTGCCGCCCGGCGGGTCGCCCAGGGCGATCATCCACAGCGTCGTCTCCTCGACCTGGGCGTCGCTGACGTCGCCGCGCAGGGCGAGCAGCAGGTCGCGGTGGTGCCCGGCGCGGTCCTCGAAGCTCACGCGGTACAGGCGGTGGCCGTGGCCCGAGACGAGAGGCGTCACCCAGGCGCCGCCCTCCCCCACCTCCAGGCCGCGCGCGTCCGGCTCGTCGAAGGCGAGCGCCACCGACTCCGGCAGGAAGCTCCCGTCGGCGAGCACCCCCTCGAGCGCCGCCGCCTCCGCCTCCGGCAGCGGGCCGTGCAGCGCCACGGCACCACCGCGCGTCGCCACCCGGCCCCGGCAGGAGGCCTCGACGCGCGCGAGCTGCGCGCGGGCGCGGGCCGCCAGCTCCGGGTCGCCGTCGAAGAGCGCCCAGCCCGCCAGCTCGGCGCGGACCGGGACCAGGTCCTCCGGGTGCTCGCCCGCCGTGCGCGCCAGCAGGTCGAGGACGTCCTCGAAGACGGCGCGCACCCGGGGCGCGGCCGGCCAGCGCAGGTCGCGGCGGTAACCCTGCAGCCGCTGCCGCAGCGACTGCAGCCGCGCCGGCTCCGGCCGGGCCCGGGCGATGGCGTCGATCGCCTCCGCGGTGAGGAAGGGCCGGCCGGACTCGACGAAGGAGGTCAGCCGCTCGCCGTACCCGGGCGCCGGCTCGTCGAGCAGCAGGGTGCGGTAGGCGACGACGCGCATCTCGATGTCGGGGTGCCAGGCCAGCGCCTCCAGCCGGCGCCGCAGCAGCGCGCCGATGCGGGGGTCGGCGTTGGGCAGGCGGTCGGCCATCTCGGCGACCGCCGCCCGGGCGGGCTCGCCGTCTCCGAAGAGCGCGGTCGCGCAGAGCCGGTGCGCCTCCTCGAGGGCGGCGTCGCGCACGGGGAACGCGGCGGGACGGTCGAGCTCCGGCCGGACGCCCGGCATCCGCCGCACGCGTGGCGAGACCGGGCCCAGCGGCACGTCCCAGCCGTCCTTGCAGGGGACGAACGCGCGCAGCGCCGGGTTGCCGGCCCACAGCAGGGGCTGGCGCGTGAACAGACCGAGGTCCACGACCTCGCCCCCCGTCTCGTACTGCAGGTCCCCGAGCTGGACGAGGCCGTCGTCGCCCGGTTGCAGCGCCAGCCGGCGCCCGGAACGCGTCTCGACCAGGGACGAGTCGTCGAAGGCGATGTCGGTCTCCAACAGCCCCTGATCGCGGAACAGCCAGCGGGGGACGCGCGCGCGCAGGGCGCCGCAGGCCAGCTCCACCGCCGAGCCCCGGTAGAGCCCTTCGACGACGGCCGCGAAGCTCTTCTCGATCTCCCGGCGACGGTAGGACCCCTTGGGCGTCAGCTCCCGCTCCGGCTCGAAGTCGCGCTCCAGCAGGGCGAAGCTCACCACCCGCTCCGCCGGGACCACGTCGCGGTTGACGGCGGCCACGATCTGCCCGAAGTACGATTCGACTGCCTCGGCGGAGGCACCGGCGATGACCGGGTCGGCGCGGTCGGGCACCATCAGCAGCACGTTGTGGTCGCGCCCGTCGCCGACGAGGAACGCCCGCCGCACGCCGGGCACGTCGGCCAGGCGGCGCTCGACGGCGGCGGGCGCCACCGTCTGGCCGCGCGTGTTCTTGTAGACGTCCTTGACCCGGTCGACGATCTCCAGCTGCCCGCTCGGCCGCCGGGCGAAGATGTCGCCGGTCGAGAGCCAGTGATTCTCGCCGGCCGGCGCGGGCGCGTCGTCGAGGTAGCGGCCGACGTAGGGGCCGGCGATCTGCAGCTCGCCGATGGGGCTGAGGCGCACCTCGATCCCGGGCAACGGCAGGCCGACCGAGCCGTCCTCGTACTCCCCGGGCGGGGTCATGGTGATCCCGCCGGCGGCCTCGGTCATCCCGAACCCGCTGCACAGCTCCACTCCGTGGCGCTGGAAGAAGCGGAACGCCGCCGGGTCCAGGTGGCCGGCGGCCGACAGGCCCCAGCGCAGCCGCTCGCCGAGCACCGCGCGCACCTCGCCGCCCCGCTCCTCCTCCGCCAGGCAGCGCTCGCGCAGCTGCAGCCAGCGCCGGGGGACGCCGACGAGGCCGGTGGGCCGCACCTGCGGGAGCCCACGGGCCAGCGTCTCGAACGAGGGGTTGCCGGCGAAGACGTAGGTACCGCCCCAGAAGATGGAGCCCAGCATCTCGAGGTAGCGGCCGAAGGTGTGGAAGAGCGGCAGGTAGCAGAGCAGCGTCTCGTCGGTGCCGACCTCCGGCAACGCCGCCGCCCGCGCGAAGCGCTTGCTGACGATGGCGTGCACGGTGTGCACGACGCCCTTGGGCAGGCCCGTGCTGCCGGAGGTGAACATCACGGTGGCCTCGTCGTCGGGATCGAGCCCGGCGTGCGACTCGAGCGCGCGCTCGACCTGCGCCGGCGGCAGGGCGGCGACCAGCTCGAGAAGCCGAGCCTCCGCGGAGCCGCGGACGGGCGCCGCCGGGTCCAGCAGCAGCACCGGCGCGGTCCCCGCCCCTCCGGCGCGCTCGAGCCGGGCCTGTTCCTCCTCGCTCCCCACGACCACCAGCGAGGGGCGCAGGCGATCGACGACGCAAGCCACCCCGTCGAGGTCGGTCTCGGGGTTGAGCGGCGTCACCGGGATGCCATGGACCAGGCAGGCCAGGTCGGCCACCGCGCCGTCGAGGCTGTTCGCCGAGAGGATGAGGACGCGGGAGCGGCCGCGCCTCGCGCGCAGGAGCGCGGCGGCGGTGGCGGCCAGCCGCCGCTCGATCGCCTGGTAGCTCCAGCGGGCCGCGGCCGGGTCGGGAGACTCCTGGAACAGCGTCCGCGCCGGGTGCTCCCGGACCCGCTGAGCGAGCAGCGTGCCCAGGCTGTAGCGGGAGCGGCGGATCGCGGCGAAGGCGGCCTCCGCCCAGCGATGTCGCGCCTCGGCCGAACCCAGGGCCTGCAGGAAGGCCGGCCGGCGTGTCGTGTCCAGCCAGGCGTGCCAGGCGACCGGTTCCGCGCCGGCACGGTCGGCCAGGGCGCGCTCGGCCGCTTCCAGCAGGGCGAGCGCTGCCGGCTTCAGCGCGCCGGCTGGCGCCGCCGCCTCGGCGACCCGCTTCTGCCACTCCTCCAGGACGCGCCCGAGCCGACGCACCCGGTCATTCTCGCTCACCGGTACCCGGCAGTCCCGCGCTCCCGCTCTCGCCCCAGAACTGGCCGGCGATCGAGCCCGGCAACTGCGCCCGCCCGTACGTCGCCACCAACGCGTCGCGCTCGACCCGCAGCTCGCGGACCGCCGCCAGCACGGGCCGCAGCCGCCGCTCCGCCCGCACCGCGGCGGCCAGCGCGGGGGCGAGCGCGTCCATCAGCCGCGGCGGCGCCGTGAGCCGGCCGACCGAGAGCCGCGGCTGGCGCAGGAAGAAGCGGCCCGCGTCGACGCCGACCCGGGCGGCGGCGGAGAGGTTCACCCAGCGGCCGACGCGCGGCACCCGCACCGACAGCCGCACGGTGACGGCGTCGTCCCCCTCGAGGGCCACCGCGGCGCGGGTGCCCTCCGGGTCCTGCACCAGGGGCAGTCGCCACGCCAGCAGCCGGTCGAGGTCCTGCTGCTCGAGCCGCAGCGTCCGCACCTCTCCCTCGGGGATGTCCCGCGGGTCCTTGCCGCGGAAGACGGCGACCAGGCGGCGCCGGTCGGCGGGGCTCACCTCGGGCGCCCGGGACAGCGCCGGCTCGCGCTGCAGGGAGCTCACCAGCAGCCCGAGGCCGACCACCAGCAGCAGCACCGCCGCGGCCGCCAGCTTCACCGGCAGCATCAGCAGCGCCCCCAGCCCGCGGCGCAGGGCCAGGCCGAGCAGCACGCCGCCGAGTGCCCCGAGGGCGGGCAGCAGCAGGTCGGAGGGCCCGGGCGGCCCGGCGGCACGGTCGTGCAGCCAGACGGCGACGCCAGCGGCGGCCAGGGCCAGCGCGAACGCCGGGAGGCCCACCAGCACGGCGCGGGTCAGGCGCAGCGAACGGTCTCGGAACGCGAACACGGCCAGCAGGCCGAGCGGGGCACAGAGCAGCGCCTCGGCCGCGCCGCGCGGCTGCCGCACCGGCATCGCCAGCAGCGCCGTCCAGCCGGACACCAGCGCGAGGGCGAGGAGCAGGCGCAGGAGACCCGGCAACGGCTCGCTCGAGCCACGGGAGGACATCGGCCGCGCTAGTGTAGCCGGCGGGGTTGGATCACGCGATCCATTGCCTTGGCCTGCCTCCCGGCGCAGGCTCTGAGGACGGAGGTGTTCTCATGAGGACCCTCGTTGCCGGTCTCCTTCTCGCGGCCGTCGCCGCCGGCCCCGCCGTCGCCCAGGCGCCCGCGCCCGCTGCCGCCAAGCCGCAGGCGCCGGCCCAAGCGGCGCCCCCGGCCACCGACAAGGCGCCCGCGGCGAAGCCGGTCCCGGCCAAGGTCCCCGAGTACGACCCCGCCGCCGAGACGAAGATCCAGGGCGTGGTGGAGGACTTCCACCAGGGGCTGGCGAAGGCCGACCACCCCGGGCTGCACCTCATGGTCAGGACCGATACGGAGCTGGTCGAGGTGCACACCTGCCCGCTGCGGTTCATGAAGGACCTGGAGTTCACGATCGAGAAGGGGGACACCATCACCGTCACCGGCTCCCGTCCCGGCGGCACCGGCATCGTGCTCGCCCGCGAGATCACCAAGGGTCAGATCAGCCTGATCGTGCGCGACAAGACCGGCGCGCCGGTCTGGACCCGGTAGGCATCCCGCGCGTCCACGTTAAACTCGCACGGGAGGAGAACCCGCTTGGCGGAGGACGAGGCCCCCAAGAGCGCCTACGAGCTGGCGCTCGAACGGCTGCGCCGGAAGGACCGGGAGGAGGGCGTCGAGGAGCGGCCGCTCAGCGACGAGCAGCGCGCCCGCATCGCCGACCTGCGCCGGGTGTACGAGGCGCGGCTCGCCGAGCGCGAGATCCTGCACCACTCCTCGCTGCGCAAGGCGGCCGGCGACCCGGAGGCGGTGGAGAAGCTGGAGGAGGAGTACCGGCGCGACCGCGAGCGGATCGCCTCCGAGCGCGACCGCAAGATCGAGGCGGCGCGGCAGGGCTAGGGGCGGCGCGAGGAGGGCCCGCTCAGATCACCGTGCCGTCGGGGATCACTCCGCTCTTGGGGACGATCACGACGCCGTCGCGGATGTAGTAGCCGTCGCCGTCGTGCTCCTTCACCCCGGCCTGGTTGGTGATGCGCACGCCGCGGCCCACCCGTGCGTTCTTGTCGATGATCGCCCGCTCGATGACCGAGTCGCCGCCCACTCCGACCGGCGGCACCCCGCGGGCGTGGGCGCGGTCGATCTCCTCGATGCTCTCGTAGTAGTCGGCCCCGAGCAGCAGGCTGCTGCTGACCCGGGTGCCCTGGCCCACCCGGCTGCGGATGCCGAGGATGGAGCGCTCCACCTCGGCTCCCATCAGGATGCAGCCCTCCGAGACGAGAGCGCGGCGCAGGGAGCAGCCCTCCACCTTCGTGGCCGGCAGGAAGCGCGGGTGCGTGTACACCGGCCGAACCGCGTCGTAGAAGTCGAAGGGCGGCATGGCGTCGGTCAGCTGCAGGTTGGCCTCGTAGTACGAGCCGATGGTCCCCACGTCCTCCCAGTAGCCGCGGAAGAAGTGGGCCTGCACCCGCATCTCGCCGATCGCCTTGGGGATCACGTGGCGGCCGAAATCCACCAGCGCCGGGTCGGCGATCGCCTTGTCGAGCGCCTCGCGGGTGAACATGTAGATGCCCATCGAGGCGAGCCAGCCCTGCCCGTGTCCGGGGATCTCCGAAGCCAGCTCGTCCAGGCGCTCGGGTGTCGGCTTCTCCTCGAACTGCACGATGCGGCCCTGGCGGTTGACCTTCAGGATGCCGAAGCCGGCGGTGTGCTCGCGGCTCACCGGGATGACGGCGACGGTCGCGTCCGCCACCTGGTTGCGGTGCGTCTCCGCCATCTTGCGGAAGTCCATCTGGTAGAGCTGGTCGCCGGCGAGGATCAGCAGGTCGCGGGCGCGGTGGCTGCGAAAGTGCCAGACGCTCTGGCGCACCGCATCGGCCGTGCCCTGGAACCAGTGCGGGCTCTCCTCGGTCTGCTCGGCCGCCAGCACCGTCACGAAGCCCGAGCTGAAGATGTCGAACTTGTAGGTCAGCGACAGGTGCTTGTTGAGGCTCTCCGAGTTGTACTGCGTCAGCACGAAGATGCGACGCAGCTCCGAGTTGAGGCAGTTGCTGACCGGGATGTCGATCAGCCGGTACTTGCCGGCGATCGGCACCGCGGGCTTCGAGCGCTGGCGCGTGAGAGGGAACAGCCGCGTCCCTCGCCCGCCCCCGAGGATGACGGCCAGGGTCTCTTGCATGGCGTTCCCGGGGATTCTGACACGGGCCAAGGTGACGCTGCCAAGCCCGCGCGACTCTGCTAGGCTGGTCGGAGAGGCCATGGCCGACGTGATGCCGCTCGCGCGCGCGCGCCGGCCCGGGGTGGTGCGGCGGGCCTTCGCCGGGGCGTGGCACGTGCCCGCCGGCTTCGCCTTCCTGCTGCGGCGTCCCGGGCTGTGGCCGCTCGCCGCCCTGCCGACGGTGCTGGCGATGCTGCTGATGGCCGCGGGGGCGATCCTGGCCGTGTTCCTCGTGCCCGACGCGGAGAGGGCGGTGGCGCCGGCCCCGGGACGGGCCCCGAGCTGGCTCGAGCTGCCGATCAGCCTCCTGCTCACGGTGGCGACCATCGGCGGGGGGGTCTTCCTGGGCCTCGGCATCGCGCTGCTGCTGAGCGCCCCGCTGCTGGACCTGCTCTCGCGGCGGGTCGAGCGGCGCGCGCGGGGCAGCGTGCCCGAGCCGGGCAGGGGCGTCGGATGGGAGACGGCCCAGGCGCTGCGCGGCGCGGTCTACTTCCTGATCGCGGCCCCCGGTGTCTTCGCGCTGGGCCTGATCCCCGTGCTCGGTCCGTTCCTCTCGGTGCTGTGGGGGGCGCGGGCGGTGGCGTTCCAGATGACCGACCCCGCGCTGTCCCGGCGCGGCCTGGCCTTCGCCGAGAAGCGCCGCTGGCACCACGAATGGCTGCCCGAGAGCGAAGGCTTCGGCCTCGCCGGCATGATCGGGATGCTGGTGCCCTTCGCGAACCTCCTGCTCGGCCCGGCGCTCGTCACCGGCGGCACCCTGCTGGTACTGGAGATCGACGAGCTGGCCGAGCAGCTCGGGGGGCGTGTGGACGCGGCACCCCCCGAGCCGGCCCAGGCCGCGGCGACTGGCTAGAGCGCCGTCCCCCGCGCGCGGCGGCGCCTCTGCTCGGGCTTCGCCAGCGTGGCCTTGAGCTCCGTCGGCCGGCCGTCGCGCTGGACGGTGACGGCGACCTCCTTGCCACCCTCGGCGGCCGCGACGGCGTCGCGCAGGTCGCCTGCGTTCCGGATCGCCTTGCCGTCCAGCTTGAGGATCACGTCCCCGGCCTTGATCCCGGCCTTCGCGGCCGGCCCGTCGGCGTCGACGGAGGTGACCAGGACGCCGCCCTTGTCGGGCAGCTTGTAGGCCCCGGCCAGCTGCTCGCCCATGTCGATGTACTCGAGGCCGAGCTTGCGCGGGCCGCCCATCCCGGGCCACCCCCGCAGCGTCATGTCGTCCCTGCCCTCGCCGAACCCCCGCCAGGCGGGCGGCGTCGGCGGCGCGGGCGCCTCGGGCAGCTCCGGCAGCTCGAAGCGGAACGACCGCATCCCCGGGAAGTCCTCGCCGTCGAAGACGCGCGTGCGCCGCTCGCCCAGGGTGGCGGTGAGCTTCTGGGTGGCGCCGCCCCGGGTGAGCTCGACCGGCACCGAGCGGCCGGCCGGCGTCTCGCCGACCAGCCGAGAGAGCTGGGCGGCGCTGCGGACGGGCTCTCCGTCGAAGCGCACGACCACGTCGCCTTCCTTGAGGCCGGCCTTGGCGGCCGGGCTGTCCGGCTCGACCGAGCTCACCTTCGCGCCGCGGGCGTCGCCCGCAAGCTCGTCGAGCGTGACGCCCAGGAAGCCCCCGCCCGGGTGGCGGACGACGACCACACGTTTCTCGACCTTCGCCTCGGGCTTCGGCGTCGTCTCGTCCCCGGCCCGGACCGAGGGCCCCAGCCCGAGCCCGGCGAGGGCGAGCACACCTGCCCCCAGCGCCCCTGCGACCGTTCGCTTCATGAACCCTCCTGTGCCCCTTCGTTCGTTCCTTCTGACGCGGGGACGGGCAGGAAAGTCGGGTGCTAGTGCGTGCCGCCGCCCTCTTCGGTCTGGAAGGAGTGGCCGCAGCCGCAGGTCGACTTCGCGTTCGGGTTCTTGATGGCGAAGCCGCCGCCCATGAGGTCTTCCTTGTAATCGACCTCGGCACCCTCGAGGTAGCGCAGGCTCATCGGGTCGACGATCACCCGGACCCCGCCCTCGGCCTCGATGACCTGGTCGCCCTCGGCGACCTCGTCGAGCACCATGCCGTACTGGAAGCCGGAGCAGCCGCCGCCCTGCACGTAGATGCGCAGGCCGCCCTCCGGGAGGTTGGCCTTCTCCTGCTCGAGGATGCCCTTCACCTTGGCGGCGGCGTTGGACGTGAGCGTGATCATCGGGATGACTCCTGCGTTTTGGACCGACGGAGGGAACGGCGCCGCCGCCGGATGGTTCATACATCCTAGACCATCTGAACTATTTTGTGAAGTATCGGTCGGTGCCCCGCCGCGCCGCGGCGGCGCCCGCAAAGGGGGGGCGTCAGGCTCGTATAATGCCGGCCTTCGATGAGGCTGGATCTCCTCCTCTTGATACTCGCGACCGCCCTCTCCTATCCGCTCGGCCTGTGGCTGCGGCAGCCCTGGCTGCTGCCGGTCCTCAACGCCCTGCCGGCCTACGCGGTGCTCGTGCACCGGCTGCGCCGCGGCGAGCGCGGCGGCGCCGTGCGGGGGATGCTGGTGTGGGCGATCACCCTGGCCCTGACCGCCACCATCCTCTTCGTCTGGTGGCCGGACCCGGTGGGGGCGGTGGTGATCCACGGGCCCGACTACAAGGACCAGATGTTCCAGTGGATCCGCACGGCCGTGGGCGCCGAGGGCAACATCCGGCTGTTCCTGCCGCACCACCTGCTCCAGCTGGCGGCGTTCGTCGTCGTCGGCCTGCTCACAGCCGGCGCGGGGGCGGTGGTGATGGGCGCGGTCCTGATGAACTACATGGCCTACTACGTGGCCGCGCTGGCCCGGGCCGGCGTGCCGCCCTGGGCGGTGACGCTGCTGGGCTGGCAGCCTTGGACGATCGCCCGGGTGCTCGCCTTCTGCACGCTCGGCGTGATCCTGGCGGAGCCGCTCCTGTTCCGGGTGATGCCCGCCGCCCGCGGCCGGCTGAAGAAGACGGGCCGCGCCGCCTACGTGGTGGCGGCCATGAGCGGGATCCTGGCCGAGTGGTTCCTCAAGGCGACCTTCGCCCCGATCTGGGGGCGCTGGCTGCACCGGCTGCTGCCCTAGCCCTGGGCGCCCGGCGGGTCGACCTCCCCCGGCGACGCCGGAGCGAGCCGCGCCCGCGCCTGCCGGACCGTCTCGCGCAGCAACGGGTCGGGGTCGCTCTCCCAGGCGGCCAGCCGGTCCTCCAACGAGCGCAGGCCCAGCGCGCCGATGGCGTAGGCGGCGCAGGAGCGCAGCCAGGGGTCGCCGGTGCCGATGAGGGCCAGCACCGCGGCCTCGGGGGCGTCGAGCGCCGCCCCGATCAGTCGCTCGGCCAGCCGCCGCCGCTCCGCCTCGGTGACCTCGGGGTCGACCAGCGGCACCAGCAGCGCGCGCAGCCCCGGCTTGAGCAGCGTCTCCAGCAGGTCGAGCGCCTGGTCGTGGATCACTCGGTCGGCCGACTGCAGCGCCACCCAGGTGGACCGGAAGTCGCGGTCGGGGTGCATCAGGTGGAGCAGGTCGAAGATGCGCTCCAGCTCCTCGGCCATCGCCACGCGCAGCCCGCTGACGACCGGGGTTCGCTCCGGGTCCGCCGACTCCACGCGCGCGAGGATCTGGTGCGAGCGGTAGTGGCCGAGGATCTCCGCGCCCAGCGCCGCCTCCAGCACCACGTCGTCGAGGGGGACCGCCCGGTCCTGGTCCTGGATCTCGCACAGGGCGGCCACCACGCACAGGCGAACCCCGGCGTCCGCCACCAGCAGGTGCTCGCACAGCACCGACGCCGCGTCGCTGCCACCCACCTTCGCCAGCACGGTGGCCGCCGCCCGCCGCGCCGCGGGCGCCGCCGACGGGTCGGCGAGGGCCGCCGCCAGCGGCGCCACCGCCGCGGTCCCCGCCGCCACCAGCGCCTCGCCGGCGGTGTCGGCCAGGGCCGGCGCGGCCAGCCGCCTCACCAGCGCGTCGACGTAGGGGAGGGAGCCGTGTCGCGCAGCGGCGCGGATGGCCGCGACCGCGACCTCCTCGTCCTCGTCCTCGATCAGCCGGCGCACCGTCCCCTCGAAGGGTAGCGGCATGCGCTCCGCGAGCCGCGCCGCCTCCAGCCGCGTGCGCCGTCCCTCGCGCCCCGCCTCGGCGGCCATCAGCGCGAACACCGCCTGCGCGGCCTCCAGCCTTTCCCCGCCCAGCCGCGTCAGCACCGCCACCAGCGCCGCCCGCACCGAGTAGTCGGGGAAGTCGCGGAAGTCGTGAACGCGGGCGACGGGGTCGACCTCGGCGTGGCGCGCCAGGTAGAGCAGCGCCTCGGTGCGGACCTCCAGGTCGGCGTCGGCCAGCAGCTCCTCGACGCGCCTGAGAGCCGAACGGTCGCCGGCCTCTCCCAGGATCTGCAGCGCGCGCCGGCGGACCGACGGCGCCGGGTGCGCGAGCAGGCCGCGGACCGCCGGGTGCACGGCAGCGGCGTCCCCCAGGGCCACCAGGTCGAGGGCGTAGAGGATCTCGTCGGCGTCCTGGCCGGCGAGGCGGGAGGCCAGCCGCTCGGTGGTGTCGCGGTCGAGCAGGGGCGTGTCCGCACGCTCGGCGTCGAGCCGGTGCTGCTGCAGCGTCTGCTCCAGGGTGGAGACGTAGCCCCGGTGCACGCGCAGGGCCAGCGCCACCCACAGGAGCAGCAGCGGGACGTTGAGCAAAGACAGCCGGACGGCGCCCACCCCGCCGATGGTCGCGAAGACGAGCACCGAGAGCCCGGCCAGGCCGTCGCCGGCCCGCCAGACCACGGTGTCGATGAACGACTTGGCGACCAGCTTCGAGGCGGGCGGGACGGGAAGGTACAGGAGCTCCACCGCCGGGCGGTCGAGCGAGTAGCGCAGCACCTTGTCGACGCTGCGCAGCGTGACGGCCGCCGCCAGCGTCCCGAAGGCGAGCAGACCCAGCGAGCCGGCGAGCAGGCCCAGGGGCAGCAGCAGCAGCACCTGCCCCAGACCGAGCCGTCGCAGGATGCCGGAGGTGGCCAGCAGCTGGATGCCCAGGCACAGCACGCCCACAGAGCCGTTCCAGGCCCCGAAGAACTGGGCCAGCGCGTCCTTGCCGACGATCGCCTGCTGGGCGATGGCCTTGAGCTGCCAGCCGGAGAGGGCGGTGACGAAGGAGGACAGCAGCACGATGCCCGCGATCGCCCGCAGGTGGCCGGAGTCGAGGATGAGGTCGAGGCTGGTGGGCAGGGCCGCGCCCTGCTCGGCCGGTGGCGACGCGTCCACCTGGTGGCGACGGCGCCACAGCGGACCGACCAGGGGCGTCGCGACCAGGATCACCGCCGACACCAGCACCAGGAGGCTCTCGGCTCCGAAGCGACGGGCCGCGGCGTTGGAGAGGAAGCCCCCGAGCGCCGCCCCCAGGGTCGCGCCGGCGCCGACGATGCCGAACAGCCGCCGCGCCTCGCGTGGCGTGAGCACGTAGTTGGCGAGGGTCCACACCTGCGCCGGCGCCAGCACGCCGAGGACGCCCACCCACACGTAGACGACCGGGTACAGCCAGGCCGGGGCGCCGCGGTGGGCGAGGGCGGCGAACCCGAGCCCGAGCACGCCGAAGCCCGCCAGGCTGCCGACCAGCACGCGGTCGAGGCCGAGCCAGCGGCCGACGCGCACGTACGCGGCGGCCACCGCCGCCACCACCACGAACAGGGTCATGTCGGCGAAGGGCAGCCGGGAGGCGGCGAAGCGGCCGAGGAACAGGGCGTCACGGGCGACCTGCCCCACGACGTACGCGCACATGACCAGCAGCAGGTACGCGAACAACAGGCCGCCGCGTGTCAGGTCCCCCGGCTGCAGCCGGAGCAGTCGGCCGACGAGGCGCGTCATCGAAGCGCCGGCATTAAAGCAGACGGGAGCTCAGGTGTACACTCCGGGCATCTGGATCGCGGAGGACGCGCCATGGTCACCACTGCGCTCGCGACCACCCTCTGCCTGTTCGGCGCCGCCGCCCAGGCACCCGCCCTCCGCGCCTCCGCGGGGGCGACGATCTGGATCGGCCACGAGACCGAGATCCAGGAGTACCTGCGCACTGCGCCGATCGAGCGGGAGGCGGCCGTGCCGGTCGGCGTCACCCACCCCGAGCACGCCTTCTTCCGGCCGGGCGGGCCGGTGGCGGGCGCCGTCGTCAAGCACCTGCCCCCCGGCCGCCGTGGCGGGTTCTACGAGAGCTACAAGTCGGAGATCGCCGCCTACGAGCTGGACCGCCTGCTCGGCCTGGGCATGGTGCCGGTCACGGTGGAGCGGCGCGTGGGCCCCGACTTCGCCTCCGTGCAGATGTGGGTCGAGGGCTGCCGGCTCTTGAAGGACGTCGACCAGGCGAAGTGCCCCCGGCCGCAGGAGTGGGCGAAGCAGGTCTGCCGCCAGCGCGTGTTCGACAACCTGACGGCGAACATCGACCGCAACGCCGGCAACCTGCTGATCGACGGCGAGTGGAACCTGATCCTGATCGACCACTCCCGCGCGTTCGCCGACGACCGGATGCCGTTCCAGAAGGCGATGAGCCGCCTGGACCGCCAGACCTTCGCCCGGCTGAAGGCGCTCGACTTCGAGACGCTGAAGGCCCACCTGGGGCGCTGGGTCCTGACCGACGGCAGCCTGCACGACCTGCTGCGCCGCCGCGACCGGATCGTGGCCGCCTTCGAGGCGGAGGTGCGCGAGAACGGAGAGGCCGCGGTGTTCCCCTGGTGAACGGTCGGAGGTCCCGGCTGCGGCAGGGCCTGCGGCTGGCGCCGGCCCTGCTGGCGCTGGCGTACGCGGGCGCCCTCCCGCGACCCGCCGCGGCCGCCAGCTGCCGGATCGCGGGCGTCCCCCGGGTGGTGGCCGTGGGCGACGTGCACGGCGCCTACGAGCGCTTCCTGGGCATCCTGCGCAGCGCCGGCATCGTGGACGACCAGGGGACTTGGACGGGCGGCTCGGCCCATCTCGTGCAGCTCGGCGACGTGCTCGACCGCGGCCGCGACACCCGCCGCGCGCTCGACCTGCTGATGCGGCTCGAGCAGCAGGCGGCGAAGGCGGGCGGCCGCGTCCACGCGCTGCTCGGCAACCACGAGGTGATGAACCTGGTCGGGGACCTGCGATACGTGAACCCCGAGGAGTACCGGGACTACGTCACCTCCGACTCGGACGCGAACCGCGAGCGCTTCTTCCGCTCGGTGGTGGCGCGGGCGCGGGCGGTCGCGCGCCGGCAGGGAGCGAACCTCGACGAGGCCGCGTTCCGCGCCGACTTCCTCGCGCGCACTCCGCCCGGCTTCGTCGAACGCACGCAGGCGTTCTCGGCCGAGGGCGTCTACGGCCGCTGGCTGCGCGACCACCCGGCGGTGGTGGTGATCGACGGCGTGGTGTTCGTGCACGGCGGGCTGACCGCCGAGGTGGCCGCGCTCGGGTGCGAGGCGATCAACGCCGCCGTGCACCGCGAGCTGACCTCCGACCTCCCCGGCACCCTGCGCAGCCCGTCGCAGACGCTGGTGGCCGGCGAGAGCGGGCCGCTCTGGTTCCGCGGCCTGGCCAGCGGCGATGAGGCGGCGCTCCTGCCGGTGGTGGAGAAGGTCCTTTCGTCGATGAGGGCGCGGGCCGTGGTGGTGGGCCACACCGTCGACGCCAGCGGCCGCATCGAGGAGCGCTTCGGCGGCCGGGTGGTGACGATCGACACCGGCATGACGGACGTCTACGGGGCCCACGCGGCGGCGCTGGAGATCACCCGGGACGGCACGCTGACGGCCATCTATCCCACCTCCCGGCAGCCGCTCCTGCCGCCGGCGGCCGCCGCGGACAAGCGGGCGCCGGCTCTCCCCCTCGCAGCCGGCGAGGCGCGGGAATAGCGACGGGGATAGGATGGGGTCTCACGCCGTCGTAGCGGACCACAACCCAGAGGAGCCATGGTGATGATGACGAACCCCCGACGCCTGCTGCTGCTCGCCGCCGCCGTCCTGCTGCTCTCCGCCCCCTTCCTCTCCGCCGCCGACACGCCGAAGGCCGTCGGCACCTGGGACGTCGTCGCCAACACCCCCAACGGCGACCTGAGCTCGGTGATGACCGTCAAGGTCGTGGACGGCAAGCTGACGGTCGAGTTCGAGCTCGGCGGCCTGGCACGCACGGTCACCGACGAGAAGCTCGACAAGAACGTGCTGACCATGAAGGTCGAGTACGAGGGCGCCCTCTACGACGTCGAGGCGAAGATCGACGGCGACAAGGTCGAGGGCACCTGGCAGGGCAACGGCGTCTCCGGCACGCTGACCGGCAAGCGGCGGCCGTAGCGCTCGCGCCGCAGGCCCCGACGGACGACCGTGGCCGCGGTGCGCGAGGGAGCGCACTGCGGCCGTGCCTCGGGGCTATGATCCCCGCCGTGCGCAGGTGGCGGGTCAGCTTCCAGGCAAAGGTCCAGCTCCTCGTCCTGGTCGCCGTGAGCCTGCCCGCCTCGCTGATGGGCTGGTACCTGCTGCAGACCAACCAGACGGTGCTGGCCGAGAAGGTTCGCGAGGCGCTCTCGAACCACGTCTTGGGCGCCGGCAGCCGTCTGGACGACTGGATGCAGCAGCGGCTGCACGAGGTCTCGCGATGGTCGGCCTCCTTCGTGGTGTTCGAGAGCGTGGAGGCCCTCTCCCAGCCGGGACCCGGCGCGGACAAGGCGCAGCGGGACCTCGACGACTACCTGCGCTCCGTCCTGGGGCACTACCAGAACTACGAGTCGCTGTTCGTGGTGGACCCCCGGGGACGGATCCTGGGCTCGACCCGCGCCGAGCGCTGGGAGGAGTGGGGCCAGGAGCTGCTCGCCGGCTCTGCCCCGGAGCGCGGGGGCGTGGTGAGCCCGATCCACCGCTCGGCCCTCCTCGGCCGACCGACACTGCTGGTGGTGCACACGGTCCAGGGCCGACACGAACGGACCATCGGCTACTTCGTGGGACGTGTCGACCTGCGCGACCTGGAGTCGACGCTGGGACGGGTCGAGGGCGATCCGCCCTGCTCCTTCTGGCTGCTGGACGAGCAGGGCCGGGTGAGGCTGCGGGACGGCAGGGTCCCCGATGCTCCCGGCGCCGCGCGGTTCCCGGGGAGGCTGCCCACCGGCGGCACGGAGGCGGGCGCCGTGGACCGCGTCTCCGTGCCGGGCGTGGGGACCCTCATCTACGCGGTCCGACGGCTGAGCGGGGCCAGCCCTGGCTTCGTGGTGGCGACCGTCTCCGCCGCAGGCGCCTACCGGCCGCTGCACGAGGCACGGGCGCGGCTGCTGATGCTGCTGCTGCCCCTGGTCGGGCTGGTGCTGCTCACCAGCTTCCTGGTCGCCCGCAGCCTGCTGCGCCCGGTGCTCAGGCTCTCCGAGGCCGCGAAGGACATCAGCCTCGGCGACCTCGAGGTCTCGCTGCCGGTGCGAGGAAGCGACGAGCTGGCCGACCTCACCCGCGTCTTCAACGAGATGGCGGACCGACTGCGGGAGAGCCAGAAGAGCCTCGAGGCCCTGGCCATCACCGACGGCCTCACCGGGCTGTACAACCGGCGCCACTTCGAGGCCACCGTGCAGAAGGAGCTGCGCCTGAGCGAGCGCGACGGGCGCGTCTTCAGCCTGCTCCTGCTCGACCTCGACCACTTCAAGGCCTTCAACGACCGCTGGGGCCACACCGCGGGTGACGCCGAGCTCAAGCGGGTGGCCGCGGCGATCACGGACTCGATCCGCACCACCGACATGGCCTTCCGCTACGGGGGCGAGGAGCTGGTGGTGCTGCTCTACTCCTGCCCCAAGGACCACGCCGCCAGCGTCGCGGAGACGATCCGCCAGGCGGTGGCGCTGCCCGCGGCGGCAGCGGACGCGATCGGGGGGCGGACGGCCACGGTCTCCCTCGGCGTCGCCACCTTCCCGGAGGACGGCCGCGAGGTGCGGGTGTTGGTAGACGCGGCCGACGGGGCGATGTACGCGGCCAAGGCGGAGGGGCGCAACCGGGTGGTGCTGGCCAGGCCCTCTGCCGGCGCGCCGGCCTTCGCCGCCGCCGAGGCCCGGCGGAGGAAGCCGAGGGACGGGACGCGGCCGGCGGGCTCCTAGGGCGCGGCCTCGCGGGGCCGGGCGAGCATGTCCTGGGCCTTGCGGGCGAAGAACACGGCGGCCCCGAAATTGCCCGCGTCCAGCTGGCGCTCGGCCTTGGCCAGCAGCTCCCGGCAGCGCGCGAGGGTGGCTTTGTCCTTCGCGTCGAGGCGGCCCATGAGGATGCGGGCCTCGGCGATCGCGGAGGAGGCGTCGGCCTTGGTCTCGATGCCCTGCAGGCGCGCCTTCGTGCGGATGACCTCCGTCTCGGTCAGCTCCAGCTCGCGCTGCAGCAGGGCCACGCGCTCCTCGGCCCGCTTGCGCTCCTCCTCGCTCCGGCGCAGGCGCGCCGCCAGGTCGGCGGGGTCGCGACGGCCGCCCGGCGGCGCGGCGGGGACTCCCTGCGGATAGCGGCGGGCCAGGTCCGCGGCGCAGCCGGCCTCGGCCGCGGCCAGCCGGCCGAGGATCTCGACGCGGTGGCCGTCCTCCGTGCTGGCCGTGCCGGGGACGTTGAGCGCCTCCGCCTCCTTCAGGTGCCCCTCCGCCTGGCCGAAGATGTCGGGGACCCGCTGGGGAGCGCCGGCGCGACGCGCCTCGTCCACGGCCAAGCGGGCCGGTCGCAGGTCCACCTCGCCGGCGGGCTTCGCCTGCGGCGCGGCGGTGGCGCAGGCGCAGAGAGGGACCGCCAGCAGCACCGTCGGCGGCGCCCCCAGCCTCATGGCCGGGAGTCTAGCACCCGGCCGGGCGGGGCGGCCGTTCAGAGCTGCACGCGTACGCCCCGCGAGCGCATCCACCCGCTGAGGCGGACCACCACCCAGGCGAAGACGGCCGAGCGGACCAGCCCCACCGCCGTCATCTGACCGAGGGCGGCGTACGCGTTGCGCCCGCCGAACACCGCGGGCGTCAGCTCGAAGACGGAGACGAGAGCCGGGGCCAGCACGTAGGCGAGCAGCGGGTTCTCGCCGGCGACGGCGAGCGAGCGTGGCCAGCGCCGCCAGCCGGCCACGTCGGCGAGGAGGAAGACGGCCAGGAACGCCGCGGCGGTGAGCGCCGACGAGACCAGGCCCCAGGGCGCGGTCGCGCCGATCTTGCTGATGCGGAACGCCGGGTGCAGCCCGTTCAGCGTGTGCAGCAGCAGCCCCGCGGCGCCGAGCCCGGCCGCGAGGAAGGCGGCCTCGACCAGGAAGGAGGCTCGCGGCGTGCGCTGCTGCAGGTGGCGTCGCAGCAGCACGCCGAGCAGCGTCCCGGCGAGGACGAGAGCCGTGTGGGTCCCCAGCATCGGCCGCAGCACGGGGACGAGCGCGGCCGCCCCCAGTCCGCCCGTCTCCAGCGCGAGGGTCAGCGCGCAGGTCACCGCCAGGAGCCCGGTGAGCGCGGCCGGACGCTCGCCGACCAGCAGATAGACCGCGGCGACGGCGAGGTACGCCCAGCCGATCAGGCCGAGGATGCCCCACCAGTAGGGCCGCACCTGGAACCAGCCGGTCAGCTCCGGGGTCCGGTAGGCGAGGGCCACCAAGACCAGCAGGGCCACTCCCGCCAGCCGCAGCCAGCGCCGTCGCAGCGGCCCCCACCCCGCCTCCGGCACGCCCCAGACCAGCAGCACGCCCGCCGTCATCACCAGGTTCCACACGGGCTCGCGCAGCAGGCCGTGCACGCCGCGCTCGCCGTTGACCATGAGCACGCCCATCACCAGCAGGGCGGCCGCGCGCGCCAGCGCGTGACGGAGCACCCGGCCGCGCGACTCTCCCCGGCGCAGGCGGCCGCCGAGGGCGAACGGCACGGCGATGCCGACGATGAACAGGAAGGCCGGGAACACGAGGTCGGTGATGGTCATGCCGTCGACGTCGGCCCCGACGTGCTTGAGGAACGCCGGGGCCCCGCGGACGCCGGCCACCTCGTTGACGAAGAGCATCAGCAGCACGTCCGCGCCGCGCAGCAGGTCGATGGACTGGATCCGGGAGGCGGCCGCGACGGCGCTGAGGGGCCCGGGAATCGTGGTGGCCGGCCTGCGGTGACCCTCCGCTCCGCGGAGCGTCATACAGTCCGCGCTGGCCGAGGGCGATGGAGCGCCGCCCTCGCGCTGGCCATGGTGCTCACCTCGTGTATGCGTCCCAACGCGCGTCGCCGGTGCCGCGGTAGCCGCGCGGCAGCGACTCCCAGTCCGGCCGGGCCAGCCCGTCGAGGTCGTAGACGATCCTGCCGTCGCGCAGCGTCAGCTCGCAGACGAGCTTCTTGTCACCGCGCAGCCGCCCGCCGAAGGCGTCGACGAAGCCGAAGCGGCCCGTCTGCACCGCGAGCACCGTCACGTCCGCCGGCGAGCCGACCGCCAGGTTCCCCAGATCCTCGCGCTTCACCGCCCGCGCCGGGTTCCAGGTGGCGCGGGCGATCACGTCCTCCAGGGACAGGCCCAGCGCCAGGAACTTGCTCATGACGTTGAGCTGGTCCTTCATGCCCGCGTTCATGCTGCCGATGTGCAGGTCGGTGGAGATGGTGTCGGGCAGGAAGCCCTCCTCGATCGCCGGCACCGCCACGTACCAGGCGAAGCTGCCACCGCCGTGGCCGACGTCGAACAGCACGCCGCGACGGCGTCCCTCGCGCAGCGCCGGGCTGAGCCGGCCGTCCTCGCCCAGCTCGCGCCGCAGCCCCGAGTAGCAGTGGGTGTAGATGTCGCCGGCCCTGAGCTTCGCCCCCAGCAGCTGGGTGATCGGCCGCTCCGGGCGGCTGGCGCCGAAGTCGACCATCACCGGCACGTTCGCGCGGGAGCCGGCCTCCACGGCACGCTCGACCGGGGTCCACTCCGGACCCTCGTAGTGCGCGGTCTTGATGCCGACCACCAGGCCCTGGTGCTGCCGCGCCGCCTCCGCCGTGGGACCGGGCTCCATGTCGGCCAGGTCCTGCTCGTACTTCGGCCCCCGCATGCCGTGGCCGACGATGTTGAGGAAGGCGAGCACCCGCGTGCGCGAGCGGTCGACGACGTGCTCCTTGAAGTCGGCGAAGTTGCGCCAGCCGGCGCAGCCGGCGTCCACCACGGTCGTCACCCCCGAGCGCAGGGTGAAGCCGTCGGGATAGACGCTGTTGTCGCCGGCGTAGGAGTCGCGCTCGCCGGTGCCGGCGTAGACGTGGACGTGCATGTCGACGAGGCCGGGTGTGACGTGGAGGCCCTTCACGTCGACCACCTTGGCCGCGGTCGCCGGGTCGATGGCCGCCTCCACCGCCGCGATGCGGCCTCCGGCGATGGCGACGTCGCGCACGGCGCTGGTGCCGCTCCTGGGGTCGATCACGTGCCCGCCCTTCAGCAGCAGGTCGAACCTGGGCTGCGCGACCGCGGCTCCGGCGGCGGCCAGCAGCAGCAGCGAGCCGGCGACGGCCAGAGGCGCGCTCATGCCCGGGCCTTCGCGGGAAGGTGCCGGACCGCGCTCCAGCGGGCCTTCAGGTACTCGCCAAGGTCGAGCTCGCCGCCCATGGTCTCGCCGGCGACGGTGCCGGTGAACGTGTAGTTGAGCTCGTCGCCGTGGGCGTAGGCGCTGCGCATGGTGACCGCGTCGCCCTCGACGGTGCCGGAGAGGTCGCGCGAGAGGAAGTCGCCCTGGTGGGTGCCGTCGAGGGCGTCGCCGCGCTGGCGCAGGTGGAGCTGGTGCGTGGAGGCGGAGGCCGCGTACTGGATGCGCACGTCCCAGGTCCCGGTGAGGTCCGCGGCGGGCGCCGCCTTCGCCTTCTCCTCGACCCGAGGCGGCTGCTTCAGCACGGCGAACAGCCGCTCGCCCACGGTCTTCTCGTCGCCCGGCAGCATCATGTAGGGCCCGATGGTGAGGCCCGTCTCGCCGGGCAGGAGCTTCTCGCGGGCGGGGAACAGCGAGATCCGCGGCTCGCTCTCGAACAGCAGCTTCGCCACTGCCTCGCCGCTCGTCCCCAGCTTCGCCTGCTCCCAGCGGACCTGCAGCAGCGGCATCCGGTTGGACAGGCCCTCGACCGGCGTGACCGAGGTGCGGACCCCGGCGATCGGCGCGAGGCGGCGGGCGATCGCGTCGAGCCAGGAGGCCCAGGTGCGGATCTCGGCCTCGTAGTCGCGCTTCGTCCAGGCCTCCACCGCGGCCAGCATGGCCGTCGCCTCTTCCTTGCCGACCTTGAAGCCGCGGGCGAAGCCGTGGTGCGGTGCGCTGCCGACCCAGGCGGCCTTCACCAGCTCCTTGCGGCCGAGCAGGAGCCCGGCGGCCTGCGGGCCGCGCAGGCACTTACCGCCGCTGTAGGTGACGAGAGCGGCCCCCAGCCGCAGGTGGACGTTGGGGATGGTCAGGATCTCGGCCGCGGCGTCGACCAGCACCGGCACGCCGCGCCGGTTCGCCTGCTCGCAGATCGCCTTCGTGGAGAGCGGCCCGCTGTCGGCGTCCGGACCGGCCAGGACGTAGACGAGCGCCGTCCGCGGCCCGAAGGCTGCTTCCAGCTCCTCGGCCGTCGCCACCTCGACCACCCGCACGCCCACCGCCCGGACCGCCGCGTCGTAGACGTTCCGTGAATGCGCCGGGATGATGCACTCGTCGCGCGGGAAGCCGCGCAGGTCGGGGACGCGGACGTGGAGGTCCGGATTGCCGCCGGTGACGCAGGCCGCCGTGGCGTGGGTCAGGGCCGCCGAGCAGCCGTTCGTCACCATCCCCCACTCGGCCTTCGTCAGCTCGGCCAGGCGCCGGCCGACGGCCTCTGCCAGCTCGTCGAGGTGCACGTAGTGGCGCGACGCCGCGTCCATGGCGGCGCGGGACTCGGGCAGCTGGGTGGAGCCGCTGAGGATCGTGTAGGTGCCGCGGGCGTTGACGAACGGGCGCACGCCGATCGACTGGTAGACGTCCGCCGCCGGCGGCGAGGGCGGCGCACCCGCCGCCGCGACGGCCTTCACGGCCGCGCCGGGGGCGAGGGCGGGGAGGGCCAGCAGCCCTCCCCTGCGGACCATCTCGCGACGGGTGATGCGGGCACCGGCCATGGCGGACCTCCGCGCTGGGGAAGCTGCGGGAGGAAGCCTACTCCAGGATGCCGAGCCCCACCAGCTATACTATTGGTTAGTATAGCTGGTGCGGCTACCTCTGCACCGCCAGTCGCAGCTCCACCTCGGGCGGCATGAAGGACGAGAAGATCATGGTCGGCGGGCCGGCGATCTGGTATCCGTTCGAGAGCGCCCACTGGACGAGTTGGGGCCAGGCGGAGGCGAGCTCGTCGTACGAGCCGCGGTGCACGTGCACCACGCTCTGCGCCCCCGGGATCGCCTTGACCTCGAACGGCGCCTCGACCTCCTTCGTGCCGGCGGGGATCTTGAAGCCGACCTCCCAGACCAGGTCGTCCTCTCCGACCGAGGGATCGCTGTAGTAGCGGGCGAAGGGGGGGCCCTCGGGGCTGATGCCGCGTCCGGCCAGGTACGCCCCCAGCCGCTCGAAGGCGGACTGGTGCTGGCTGTACGAGCCCTTCATCGGCAGCACCACCGCGTGGATCGCCTCGGTGGCGACGACCTTGTAGTCCGGCGCGGGTGCGGGCGGCGCCGGTGCAGCAGGTGCCGCAGCGGCGGGCGGAGCCGCGGGCGGCGCGGGCTTGGCGCTGCCCGGCTGCTGCTGCGCCCGGGCGTCGACGGCGAGCGCGAGCAGGACCAGCAGGGCACCCCCCAGCAGGGCACCCCAGGATCGGACGATCGACATCATGTCCTCCTCATCTTGCGGCGCGAAAGGCCGTGGTCTGTCGGAACCTACGAAGACGCCGTCCTTCCGTTCCGGCGCCGCCCCCCCGCTCGCCGGCGCCCGCCGGCGGCTCACCGAAAACCCTTCCCCTGGCCGACGTCGGCGACACCGTCGCCACCCGCATCTCGCACGGCGGCTTGTGCTCGAGTGTGGGTTCGTCCGAGCGCCACCAGCAGCGCGCCGGCGAGCAGGAGCGCGGACTGCACGCCGAGGCGACGGATCCGCGCCGACCCGGAGCGCCGGCGTGCAGCCGCCTCGCCGCGGTTTCTAGGCCGACCGCGAGATGGTGATCCTGAACCCGTCCGGGTCCACCACGGAGAAGGCGCGTCCGCCCCACGGCACGTCGTGAGGCTCCTGCTCCAGCGTGCCACCCGCGGCCTGGACGCGCTCGGCCAGGAGGTCGACGTCCTGTCGTGTCTCACCGTAGATCCGGAAACCCTCCCCCTTCTTCCGGTCGCGTCCCTTCTGCCAGTCGTCCTGCCCGAGCCAGAAGTGCACGTCCCCCGCGGCCAGCTCCACCCCCATCAGCTTCCCGTCGCGGACGTGCTGCTCGCCGACCGAGAAGCCGAGCACGTCCCGGTACCAGGCCAGGCTCCGCTCGATGTCGTTCACCGTCAGGCTGGGCTCCGCCGAGCGGAGCTGGAGGCCACGCAACTCGGCCACCGGGCGGCGTCCCCCCGCCGGCCGCCGCCGGCTGGCCGTCTTCTTCCCCACCCTCTTCTTCCCGGCCGCCTTCTTCTTCGCCGCCATGACTCCCCCCCGTCGAGCGCCGACGAACGCCGCGTGGCGCGCGCTCGACTCATGGACCCGGACGCCTGGTGCCAGTCTACGCCCCGGCGGCGGCCGGGCTCTACTTCTTCGGGTAGCCGACGGACTGCGCCAGCGCGATCGTCTGCGTGCCGCGCAACCTCAGCGCCGTCGCCAGGGCCGGCCGGTCGATCATGGCCCGCACGCCGGTGGCCAGTCCGGAGGAGGCGCAGAAGAGGTACACGTTCTGGCTGACGAAGGCGGCGTCGGCGTAGGCCAGCGACTGCGCGTCCGGGCCCGCGCCCTTCATGCGCGCGGTGTCGGCCACGAACACCAGCGTGACCGGCGCGTCCTTCACGAAGTCCTGCACGCCGCCCAGCCCCCGCAGGTCCCCCGCCGCCAGCGGCATGAGACGGTTCCCGGCCGCGTCGTAGACGTAGGCCCCGGTGGCGGTCAGCACCACCACGTCGATCTCCTGCCAGTTGTGGGCGGAGGGCGCGGTCCGTTTGCCCTCCTGCGGCCGGTTGACGCCGTCGGCGGCCCACAGCAGGCTGGCGAGCGTCTGCGGCGGCAGCGGGTCCCGGGCGAAGGCCCGGCTGGTGGCCCGCAGCTTCAAGGCCTGCATCAGCGGCAGGCCGCCGTCCGTCTGCGGCGCGGGGAGCGCCACCGGCTGGAGCTCCTGCGCCGCGGCGAGCGGGGCGAGGGCGAGCGTGGTCAGGACCGCGATCGTCCCCAGGCGTCGTCTGTGCATGGTGACCTCCGGCAGAGTGTACGCCGGTAGAATGGCCCCCATCCGGGCAGCCCGGCAGCACTGGTGAGCGACACGAACGAGCCCGACGAGTGGAGCCTGGAGGAGCGCCGGGCCTTCCGCCTGGCGGTCGAGGCGCGGCGCCGGCGTCAGGCGCAGGCCAGCCGGGTCGTCGCGATCGTGCTGATGCTCCTCGTCGCCGGCGGCGTGCTGTTCCGGGTGCCGCCCACCTGGTGGGTGCCGGCGGTGGGAGCCGCCGCCCTGCTGGGGACGGTGTTTCGGCTGGTCAACTGGAAGTGCCCGCACTGCGGCGAGCGGCTGCCAACCCGGCGGTCAGCGGACGTCTGTCCCGGGTGCGGCGCCCCGCTCGAGTAGCACACGACGGCACACGACAAGGAGGCAGCATGACGGCCCTCTCCTCTGCGGTCCGGCGGGCGGTGCCGGTCCTGGCGCTCGCCATCGTCCCGGCCCTGGCCGGCGCACAGGACGCGTCGCAGGCCGTGCTGGCGGCGCAGGACGCGCGCTTCGCGGCCACCATCAGGGCGGACGCCTCCGCGCTCGCCGCCATGATGACGGACGACCTCACCTACACGCACTCGAGCGGCGCCACCGAGGCCAGGGCCGAGTTCCTCGACGGGATCAGGAGCGGCAGGTACGCCTACCGCTCGATCGAGTCCAGGGACCGCCGGGTCCGCCTGCACGGCGACGCGGCGATCGTCTCGGGAACGGCTCACATCGTCATCGAGCCCGGCGGCAAGCGCACCGAGATCGACCTCTACTTCAGCGAGCTGTACGTGAGGCAGGGCGGCGCCTGGCGGATGGCGCTGTGGCAGTCGACGCGCCTGCCGGCTCCGCCGGCGCCGAAGCCGTAGCGGACAGGCGCTCGGCGGGGTCCGGTCCAGTCTTCGAGGGCGGGCCGTTCGTTCTGCAAGGCTCCTGGTCCCCTCTCTCGGGTTGGAGTAGACTGCGGCGCCCCGTCGAGGCCCGAAGCGGCCTCGTCCGGGCGATGCGGAACCGGGCGGAGACGAGACTCGCGGCCCGTTCTCGCGTGGTCGTCTTCGACCGGGAGAGTGAGTGATCGGCTCGCAGTCGCTGCTGTCGTGGACGTTCGCGTGTTACGGAGCCGGCGCCGTGGCCTGCCTGCTCCTGCGCCCCGCGCGCCGGCTGTCCGTGCTGGCCGGGCACCTGGGCATCCTCGCCGGCGCGGTCCTCGGCGCGGCGCTCGCCCTGCGGGTGCTGCTGCGGCCGTCGGCTCCGGTCGAGGCCGAGCTGCCGCAGCTGCTGCCGTTCGTGCGCATGTCGTTGCGGCTGGACCCGCTGTCGGCCTTCTTCCTGCTGGTCATCTGCCTGGTCGGCGCCGCAGCGGCGATCTACGGCCCCGCCTACCTCGCGTCCCACGGCGGAGCGAAGGGCGGCTCCGTCCGCGGCACCGTGCAGACGGTCGCGCTCGCGCTCTTCGTCGCTTCCATGGCGCTGCTGGTCTGCGCGGCCGACGTCTTCAGCTTCCTCTTCTTCTGGGAGGCGATGACGCTGGCGAGCTGGGCGCTGGTGGTCTCGGAGACGGACGACGGCGAGGGCACGCGAGCCGGCCTCCTGTACGTGGTCATGGCACACGCTGGGACCGCGCTGCTGCTGGTGGCGTTCCTGGTCCTGGCGGAGCGGGCGCAGGCGTTCGATTTCGCCGCCCTGCGGGCGGCCGGCCGCTGTCTCGACGACTCCACGCGGACGGTCCTGTTCTTCCTCGCCCTGGCCGGCTTCGGCGGCAAGGCCGGGGTGGTGCCGCTGCACGTCTGGCTGCCCAGGGCGCACCCGGCGGCGCCCAGCCACGTCTCGGCCCTGATGTCGGGGGTGATGCTGAAGGTGGCGATCTACGGCATCGTGCGCTTCGGGTTCGACCTGCTGGCCCCGGCCGCCGGCCCGTTGCCTCCTGCCTGGGGCTGGACGGTGCTGGCGCTGGGCACGGCATCGGCCGTGCTCGGCATCCTGTACGCGCTGCAGCAGCACGACCTCAAGCGCCTGCTGGCGTTCTCCAGTGTCGAGAACGTGGGCATCATCCTGATGGGGCTGGGGCTGGCGATGCGGCTCGCCCGCACCGGCAGCGCGCTCTCGGGCCTCGCCACGCTGGCGCTGGCGGGGGCGCTCCTGCACGCGGCGAACCACGCGGCCTTCAAGGGTCTGCTCTTCCTGGGCGCCGGCAGCGTGCTCAGCCGGACACACGAGCGGAGCATGGAGAGGCTCGGCGGCCTGGCGCGCCGGATGCCCTGGACGGCGTGGCTGTTCCTGCTCGGTGCCGCCGCCATCGCAGCACTTCCGCCGCTCAACGGCTTCGTCAGCGAGTGGATGACGTTCCAGGCGCTGCTGCTCGGTGGTGTGAGGCTCGGCGGCAGCCCGGGCCTGGCCGCGGCCTTCGCCGCCTCGATGCTGGCGCTGACCGGCGGGCTGGCAGCCGCCTGCTTCGTGAAGGCGTTCGGCGTCACCTTCCTGGGCCGGCCCCGCTCCGCCCACACGGAGAAGGCGACCGAGTCGCCCCTCTCCATGCGCCTCGGCATGGGCCTGCTCGCCGCCGTCTGTCTCGCCGTCGGCCTGTTCCCGGGCGGCGTCGTGCGGCTGCTCGACGGGCCGGTGCGAGTCCTCATCGCCGGTCCCGAGCCGAGCCGGGCGCTCACCGTGCGCGGCCCGCTGGTGCTGTCGAGCGGCTCCGCGCCGATCGGGTCCTCGATCTCGGTGACCGGCTCCGCCGCGCTCCTGCTGGCGATCTTCGCGGTAGGCGCGGTCGTCTTCGCCTGGCCCAGGGCGGCCGGCCGCCGCCTGGCGCCGACCTGGACCTGCGGCGTCTCGCCCCAGAGCCGCTTCGACTACACCGCCACCGCCTTCGCCAAGCCGCTGCGCCTGGTGTTCGCCGCCCTCTACCGGCCGCGGCGCGAGCTGGTGCGAGGGGAGGGCTCCACCACCTACTTCCTGACCGGCCTGCGCTACGCCGGCGAGGTGGTGGACCTGGCGGAGACCGTGCTCTACGCGCGGGTGAAGCACGCGGTCGCCACGCTCTCGCGCGGCGTGCGCGCGCGGTCGACCGGGCGCATCCACGGCTACATCGGCTACGTGCTGCTGGCGCTGCTCGCCACGCTGCTGCTGTACGGAAGGAGCTGAGCAGTGCCGGGAGCCGAAGCCGTCCTGCCCGCCCTCGCCCAGGCCGCCCTTCTGGTCCTGCTGGGACCGCTGGTGAGCGGCGTCATCCAGAAGCTGAAGGCACGGCTGCAGTGCCGCGCGGGCGCGTCGGTGGCCCAGCCGTACCGCGACCTGGCCAAGCTGCTGCGCAAGGGCACGGTGCAGAGCGACACCGCCAGCGCCTTCTACCGGGCGATCCCCCCGCTGGTGCTGGCCGCCGTCGTCTGCGCCGCGGCCATGGTGCCGGTCGTGGTGCTGCCGGCGGCCGGGGGCTTCACCCTGGGCGACGCGATCCTGCTGGTCGGGCTGCTGGCGCTGGCGCGGTTCCTGACCGCCCTCGGGGCCCTGGACGCCGGCGGCGCCTTCGGCGGCATGGGGGCCTCGCGCGAGATGACGGTGGCGCCGCTGGTCGAGCCGGTGCTGCTACTGGTCGTCTTCTCGGTGGCGACCGCAGCCGGGACGACCGACCTCGGCCTGATCGCCGCCCGGCGGGCGAGCGACCCGGCGGTCTGGCACTCCCCCGACCTGCTGGCGCTCGCGGCCATGCTGGTGCTGCTGCTGGCGGAGACCGGCCGCATCCCGGTCGACAACCCCGACACCCACCTGGAGCTGACGATGATCCACGAGGGCATGCTGCTCGAGCAGTCGGGCCCCGGCCTAGCGGCGATGGCGCTGGCCAGCCACACCAAGCAGCTGGTGATGATGGCGGTGGTCGGAGCGCTCTTCTTCCCCATCGGTCTCGCGCCGCGGCCCGAGCCGCTACTGCTGGTGCCGGCCGCCCTCGCCTTCCTGGGCAAGACCGCCGTGCTGGCGCTCTTCGTAGGGCTGGTAGAGTCCTCCTACGCCAAGCTGCGTTTCTTCCGCCTGCCCCAGTTCCTGGGCATGGGCTTCCTCTGCGCCTTCCTGGCGCTGGCGCTGCGGGTCCTGTGAGCTCGCCGCTCGCCACCGCTCTCATCGACTACCTGGGGGCGCTGCTGCTGTTCACCATGATCGTGATCCTCGGCTCCTCCCAGCTCTACCGCACCATCTACGCGGTCGCCGCGCAGTCCGCCTTCCTCGCCGCCGCGGCGGCCGTGCTGGCGATCGCCACCCGCAACCTCGACCTGTGGGTGATCGCCGGCATCACCATCGTGGTGAAGGCGGTCCTGCTGCCCTGGCTGCTGATCGGCGTGGTGCGGCGGATCGGCGTCAAGCGGGAGATCGAGCCGGTGGTCCCCACCCTGCTGACCCTGGCGATCGCCGCCGGCACCGTCGTCCTCTCCTTCCAGCTGGCGGCGTCCCTGGGCGCCGTGCGGCAGACGGTCACCGGCAACGCGCTGCCGGTCGGCGTGGCGCTCACGCTCCTCGGCGTGCTGGTGATGGCCTCGCGCAAGACTGCGCTGGCCCAGATGGTGGGCCTCTTCGCCTGCGAGAACGGGATCTTCTTCACCGCCATCGCGGTGAGCCAGGGGATGCCCTTGATCATCGAGATCGGCGTGCTGCTGGACGTGGTGCTGGGCGCCCTGGTGATGGGCATCTTCGTGCTGCGGGTCCGCTCCAGCGTGGACGCCGACATCGCCGACCTCTCGCGGCTGCGGGCCTGACGCGATGGAAGCCTCCCTGCTCTGGCTGCTGCCGGCCGTCCCCGCCCTCACGGCCCTGACGGTGCTGGCCGTGCGCTCGCCCCGGCGCCTCGCCGTCATCGACCTCATGGCCTCCCTGGCCGTGTTCCTGCTGGCGCTGCGGCTCGGCTGGTCGGTCGTCCAGCACGGGCCGGTGCGCAGCGGGCTGCTCGGCGCGGACGCCGTCTCGGTGGTGTTCGTGCTGCTGGTCGGGCTGCTGGTGGCGGCGGTGTCCGTCTACACCCTCGGCTGGATGCCCCGGGAGCTCGCCCACCGCGGCATCCGCGAGTCCCGCTTGCGGCTCTACTACGCGCTCGTCCACGGCTTCGTCGCCACCATGCTGCTGACGGTGCTCTCGGACAACCTCGGCCTGCTGTGGATCGCCATGGAGGGCACCACCATCACCTCGGCCGTGCTGGTCGGCTTCCACGGCCACCGCTACGGGCTGGAGGCGGCCTGGAAGTACATCATCGTCACCACCATCGGCATCTCCTTCGGGCTGTTCGGGACCATCCTGGTCTACGCAGCCGCCGCCCACGCCCAGGGCGGCGCGCTACGGGCGTTGAGCTACCAGGCGATCGCGGCGGTGGCATCGCAGCTCGACCCGGGGATCGTCAGGATCGGCTTCATCTTCGTGCTGATCGGCTACGGCACCAAGGTGGGCCTGGCGCCCATGCACATGTGGCTGCCCGACGCCCACAGCCAGGCGCCCTCGCCGGTGTCGGCCCTGCTCTCGGGTGCGCTCATCAAGTGCGCGCTCTTCGGCATCATCCGCTTCCACACCATCGCCCGCGGGGCCTGCGGGCCGGAGCCGAGCGGCACCCTGCTGCTCGCCTTCGGGCTGGTCTCGGTGGTGGTGGCGACCCCGTTCATCCTGGCGCAGCGCGACTTCAAGCGCCTGCTCGGGTACCACAGCGTCGAGCACGTCGGCATCGTCGCCCTCGGCCTGGGCTTCGGCGGCCCGGTGGGCACCTACGCGGCGCTCCTGCACGTGGTGAACCACGGCGTCACCAAGGCGCTGGTCTTCTTCGTGGCCGGCGACACGATCTCCCGCTACCGCACCCGCAACATGCACGCGATCCGGGGCCTCATCGGCATCGCCCCCTTCGCCGGCACCATGCTGCTGTGCGGTGCCTTCTCGCTCGCCGGCGTGCCGCCCTTCTCCATCTTCGTCAGCGAGCTGCTGGTGGTCCGCGCCGGCCTGGGCGGCGGACACTACCTGGCCGTCGGCGTCTTCCTGCTGATGGTGGCCGTCATCTTCGCCGGCCTCGTCCACCACGCCGGGGCGATGGCTTTCGGCGCGGCCCCGGCCGGCGCCGACCGTTCGCCCTCGCGGCTCTCGCCGCTCGTGGGCATGGCGCTGCTCGGCGCGGTGATGCTGCTGCTCGGCGTCTTCATCCCGCCGGGGCTCGACGGGCTCCTGCGCCGCGCCACGGAGATCGTCCTTGGCTGAGCACGAGAGCGTCCGCCTCCCGGCCGCGTCCGACCTCCCGACCGCCGCCGAGAGGCTCACCCGGCTCGGGTTCGTTCCGGCGATGGCGGTGGCGACCGACGAGCGGACAGGTCCCGACGGCGACCTGAAGCTGCGGTGGGTCTTCGAGCCGATCGCCCCGGCCGACGACCGCTTCGTGACGCTGGTGGTGCCGGTCGACCCGTCCCGCCCCGAGGTCCCCTCGCTCACGCCCATGATGCCGGCGGCCAACTGGCACGAGCGCGAGGCGCAGGACCTGTTCGGCATCCGGTTCGCCGGCCACCCTGACCCGCGGACGCTGGTGCTCCACGACGGCTGGCCCGCGGGCGTCTTCCCCATGCGCAAGGACTTCGACGGCCGGCAGCAGATCGCGGCCGAGCCGGCCGAGGAGTTCCCGCACCTGCGCGTGGAAGGCGACGGTGTCTTCGAGATCCCGGTCGGACCGATCCACGCCGGGATCATCGAGCCGGGCCACTTCCGCTTCAGCTCGGTCGGCGAGGTGGTGCTCCACCTCGACGCGCGGCTCTTCTACACGCACCGCGGCCTGGAGAAGCGCATGGAGGGTCTCTCCCCGGACCAGGCTTTCTACGTGGCCGAGCGGATCTGCGGCGTCTGCTCGGTCGCGCACGGGCTCGGCTTCTGCGAGGCCCTCGAGCAGGTCGCTGGCGTAGAGGCTCCGCCCCGCGCTCGCGTGCTCCGCGGCGTTCTCCTCGAGCTGGAGCGGCTCTACAACCATGCCGGCGACGTCGGCAACCTCTGCGCCGGCGCCGCCTATCACTACGGCACCTCAGCCGGGCTGCGCATCAAGGAAGCCCTGCAGCAGCTCAACGAACACCTCGCCGGCAACCGCTTCCTGCGCGGGGTGGTGGTCCCCGGCGGCGTCGCTCTCGACGTCACCCCCGAGCTGGCCCGGGCCGTCGAGCGGGCGGTCGCCGCGGCAGCGCGCGAGCTGCGGGACCTGGTGGAGAGGATCGAGAACAACGCCTCCGTCATCGACCGGCTGGACGAGACCGGCGTCCTCGGACGGGAGGCCGTGGTCGACCTCGGCGTCACCGGTGTCGCCGCCCGGGCGAGCGGCATCGACCGGGACGCCCGGCGCGACCACCCGCACGCCGCCTTCGCCCTTCCCAGTGCGCCGCGGCCGCAGGTGGTGACCGAGGCCGACGGGGACGTCCACGCGCGCTTCCAGGTGCGCGCGCGCGAGGCGCTGGAGTCGGCGCGGTTGGTGCGGGAGCTGCTGTCCAGCCTTCCGGCGGGGCCGCTCGCCACGACGCTCCCGGCGACGGCCGGCGGGGTGGGGCTGGCGGCGATCGAGTCGCCGCGCGGGGCCTGCCTCCACTGGCTGCGCCTCGACGGCGCGGGCCGTGTCGACCGTTACCACCTGCGCTCGGCCAGCTACGCCAACTGGCCGGCGGTTCCGCTGGCCGCGCAGGCGGCGATCGTCCCCGACTTCCCGCTGGTCAACAAGAGCTTCGAGCTGTGCTACTCGTGCACGGACCGGTGAGGACGCGCGGATGCTGAGGGCGATGCTGAGGAGCCTGCGCACCGGGGTGGTGACGACCCGCTACCCGCAAGTGCCCTCGATCGCTCCCGCGCGCCTCCGCGGGGCGCCGCGGCTGCGGCAGGCCGCCGCAGTCGCTTCCCTGCCCCCGCCCGAGGTGTGCCCGGTGGGCGCGCTCGCGGCCACTGGCGGACCGGCCGGTGGCTACGCCATCGACCTCGGCTCGTGCGTCTTCTGCGGGCTGTGCGGGGCCTCGCCGGACGGCGCCCTCGAGATCGGCCGGGAGTTCGAGCTGGCCGCACGCCGCCGGCAGGACCTGGTGGTCGAGATCGTCGACGACGGCGGCGGGAATGCCGTGCGCTCGGCCGGCGACGCCGACCGCGAGTCGGCGGCAGCGACGGCCGCGATCCGACGCGCCCTCGGCCGCTCGTTGCACCTGCGCCATCTCGACGCCGGCTCCTGTAACGCCTGCGACTGGGAGCTGACGGCGCTGCTCAATCCGGTCTACGACGTGCGCCGCCTGGGCATCGACTTCGTCGCCTCGCCACGCCACGCCGACGGGGTGGTCGTCACCGGCCCGGTCACGCGCAACCTGGAGCCGGCGGTCCGCCGCACGTGGGAGGCCGTTCCCGACCCCCGGCTGGTGATCGCCGTCGGCGCCTGCGCCATCTCCGGCGGGGTCGCCGGCCGGAGCTATGCCAGCCTCGGGGGCGCCTCTGAGGTACTGCCGGTCGACGTGTTCGTCCCTGGCTGCCCGCCGCGGCCCGAGGCGATCCTCTTCGGCATCCTGACGGCGCTCGGCCGCGGCCTGGCCCGCCGCTGAGCTAGACTCCCGCCGGATCCCGGGCCCGCCCCGGGGGGAGGACACGGCATGGACGACCACCGCCGCGCGTTCATCAAGGCCGGCACGGCCGCCGCGGTCTGGGCCGGCGCGAAGGCGGCCGGGGCACAGCCGGCAGGGGTGCGTCCGGCCGCGGCAGGTCCGACGCCGCAGGGCCTCAAGCTCGGCCTCTACAGCATCACCTTCCTCGGCATCTGGTACCGCGGGGAGGCGCTGAGCCTGCCCGAGGTGGTCAAGGCCGCGAAGGAGTACGGCTACGAAGGTGTCGAGATCGACGGCAAGCGCCCGCACGGCAACCCCCTCGACTGGACGGAGGCCCGCTGCCGCGAGCTGCGCGCGCTGGCCGGCGGAGAGGGGATCGAGATCTTCGGGGTCGCCGCGAACAACGACTTCAGCAGCCCGTTTCCGGAGACGCGCGAGGCCCACGTCTGCTACGTGCGCGAGCTGCTCCGGATGGCGGGGCGCCTGGGAGCGAAGACGGTGCGCGTCTTCCTGGCCTGGCCGGGGGTGACCAGGCACCCGCAGATCGCCCGCTACGACATCTCCCGCAGCCTCTGGCCGGTGATCCACCAGGGCTTCTCCGAGGCGGAGGTCTGGGACTGGTGCCGCGCGGGGCTCGTCGAGTGCGCACGCTACGCCGGCGAGGAGGGCGTCACCCTCGCCCTGCAGAACCACGCGCCGGTGATCAAGGACCACAACGACGTGCTGCGGATGGTGAAGGAGGTCGGCTCGCCCCACCTCAAGGTCAGCCTCGACGTGCCGATCATGCCGGACAAGAGCGAGGAGGCGATCCGCGAAGCCGCCCGCGCGGTCGGGCCGCTGCAGGTGCTGTCCCACTTCGGGGGCGACTACGTCCGCCCGGCGGAGGGGGCGGTTCGCGGCGAGCCCTTCTACGAGCCGTTCGTGCACGCGATGCACGACATCGGCTACCGCGGCTACCTCAGCTACGAGCTGTGCCACCCGCTGCCGGTGGTCGCCGGCCAGACGGTCGGCATCGAGTACGCCCGCGAGAGCGCGCGCTACGCCGCCGAGTTCATGCGCGGGGTGATCCGCACGGTTCAGGGCAGGGCCTGAGCCGGGCCCACCTCCACGGCGCCCGGGCGGGCGGGCAGCCGGGCGTCGAGGCGCAGGAACCGGGTGGTCACCGGTGCGAAGCGGATCGCGCCCCGGCCCCGGGTGGGGTTCCGGTACAGGGAGAGCGTGGCGTCGGCGAGGCTGGCGGTGGCGTCCACGACGTGCCAGCTCAGACCGTCGTCGGACACCTCGAGGCGGGGCCGGGTCACCCACTCGCCGTCGGAGAGCTCGAACACCACGCGCTCGAGGTCGCGGGGCTGCGGCAGGACGACCACGACCCCGGCCGGCGTCCAGCGGGTCGCGACCGGATCGCCCGGGCCCACCACCGTCGCCAGGTCGCCGGGAACGACCTCGGCCACCCGCTCGTCAGGGAACGACGCCACCTCGCGCACCCCCGGCCGGAGAGCGGCAGCGGGCGAGGAGCCGTCCAGGACGACGTCCGTCACCCCGACGGCGCGCAGGAAGCGCAGGCCCTCGTCGCCCAGACCGTTCGCGAACAGCTCCATCGCGCGGTCGAAGGGACGCGGCACGAAGGCCGGCGAGCCGTTCACCAGCGGCCGGCGGTGGGCGAGGCCGTCGAGCAGCGCCTTGGTGTCGTTCTCCGCCAGCGGCAGCACCAGGACGGCGCCGGGCCTTCCCGCCAGCCAGCGCGCGGCCGGGGACGGGCCGTCGTAGCGCTGCAGGCGCAGGGGCAGGTTCGCCGACTCGACCATCACCAGCGCCAGCGCCGACCAGGCCAGCACGCGCGCCCGACCCGCGAGCGCCAGGCCCGTGAGCACGCACAGCGACAGCACCGGGACCAGCGAGAAGCGCGCCAGGGCGCGCACGCCCCGGATCAGCACCACGTGCTCGTAGAGGAATCGATAGAACGCGGTCTCGGGACCCAGCGAGAACACAAACGCCACCACGGACGCGGCGATCGCCACCGCCCGGTAGCGCCGCGGTGCTCTGGCCAGCCCCGCGATTCCCAGCACCAGCAGCGTCAGCCCGGGGAAGAGCGCGTCGCGCAGGGCGGCGGGGTCGAGCAGGCGCTCGGTCAGCCAGCCCCAGGCCGCCGTCCCCGCGGCCGCGTAGGAAGGCAGCGTCGCTGCCGTGTTGGCCACCGTCTCCAGCGAGAACTCCTGGCCCTCGAAGGCCCGCATGCGCAGGTACGGCCGCAGCACCGGGGCGAGCATCGCCGCTGCCACCAGGAAGCCCAGGACCAGGCGGCCCAGTTCGCGCGGCCGCAGGCCGGCGAACACCGCGATCGCCACCGCCACCGCCAGGGCCGCCGCCGTGATCGCGCCGAGGTAGATGGAGGCGAGGCCCTGCAGCCCCAGCATCACGCCGACGACGAGGGCGCGACGCAGGGAGCGGCGCTCCCAGAAGCGGTCGAAGGCGAGCAGCGCCAGCGGGAGGAAGACGGTGAGCTGCGCGTGGAGGTGCGCCAGGCGGATCCAGCGCTGCGGGCCCGCGGCGAAGCAGGCGCCGGCCACGAAGGCGGCCAGGCGGTCGCCGGTGACGCGACGCACCAGCAGCTGGGCCGCCAGGCCGGAGAGCAGCAGGCTGCCCAGCAGCGTCGCGTCGTAGGCGAGCACGGGGCCGGACCACCGTTGCAGCGGCGCCGACAGCGCCGCCGGCAGCAGGAGGTTCTCCGTGAAGGCGAGCGTGTCCGGCAGCGGGTGGCAGGCGGGCGCCTGGAACACGCGCGACGGCTCGGTCCAGACGGTGCTCCCCACCCAGCCCAGGATCCACGCGTTCACGCGCCCGTCCGGCCGATCCATCGGCCCCGTGTGCGCGAGGTCACGGACCATCGGCCAGCTCATGACCGCCAGCAGCAACATGTGGCCGACCATGGAGACCGCCACCTCTCCCGCCGTCACCGGACGCGGCAGCGGCACGCGCTGCGGACGGTCCCACGGCAGCAGCCAGGCCAGAACGCCGAGCAGCAGGGCGACGACGACGGCCAGCGTGTCCGTCAGCCACCACCGCCACGCCGGCAGCGGCGGCCCCAGGTAGCGGACGGGGATGGCCTCGCGCCTGCCGTCCGGCCGTGTCCAGCCGAGGCGCAGGCGCGGGCCGGGCGCCGTCTGCTGGAGCGCGACCTCGATCGGCACGGTGCCGCGGGCGAGCGCGACAGCGACCTCGGCGGCGAGCGGATTGCCTTCGCCCTGGAGCAGCGTGTGGCCGTGGACGACGACGGTCGCGCGCCCCCGGCCTTCCACCCACAGGCGGTACAGGCCGGACTCGGGCAGCCGCAGCGCGCCCGTCCAGCGCAGCGTGACCCGCCGCGGCATCGCCGGCATCCGCAAGTCGCGGCCGACCACGTCGATCGGGCCGGGCTCGGTAGCGCCGATCAGGCCGGACGCACCGGACACCTCGGCCGGAAGCCCGGCGGGGCCGCGGCCCGCCACGGCGCCGGCCAGCGCCAGGACGGCGAGTCCCAGCGCGGCCAGCACAGGCCGCCATCGCACCGGCCGGCGCGGCCGGCCGGTGAGGGCGGCCGTGACGGCGAAGCCGATGGCCGGCAGCGCGAGCGGCAGCGCCCGCACCTCGACCGGCGTCGCCGCGGCGATGGGCCGCCACCGGGCCACGGCCAGCGCGAGCAGCGCCAGGGTCACGGCGACGCCGAGGCGGCCCAGGAACGAAGCGAGGCGTGACAAGGCGACGCATTCTAAGGCCGATTGACGCCGCCCTCGGCCGCTGCCGATAATGTCTTCATCCGTTTCGCGCAGAGAGAGGAGACCCATGAGGGCTTGGTGCCTGCTCGGCCTCGCCGTCCTCGCGTCCTGCAGCGTGGTGAGGGGTGCCGAGCTGAAGCCGGGCGACCCCGCGCCCGACTTCACGCTTCCCGGCTCCGACGGCAAGACGCATCACCTCGCCGACTACAGGGGCAGGACGGTGGTGCTCGCCTGGTTTCCCAAGGCGTTCACCGGAGGCTGAACCAAGGAGTGCAAGTCGCTCCGTGCGAGCGGCTCCGCCATCCGCGCCTTCGATGTCGTCTACCTGGCGGCGAGCGTCGACCCTCCCCAGACGAACAAGGAGTTCGCGCAGTCGCTCGACGCGGACTACCCCATCCTCTCCGACCCGGACAAGAAGGTGGCCGAGGCCTACGGCGTGCTGATGCCCATGGGCTTCGCCAACCGCTGGACCTTCTACATCGGCCCGGGCGGCAAGGTCCGGTACATCGACAAGAAGGTCAACGTCGACAGCGCCGGCACCGACATCGCCACCGAGCTGGGGACGCTCGGGGTTCCCCGGGCCTCCGGCCGCTGATCGGGACCTCACGCCGCCGGAGGAGGGAGCCGGCCGGCGGGGCGACGGCCCCTGCCTTGAGCTAAGGCACGACGGGAAGCGCCTGCGGGTCCTCCAGCAGCCAGCGCGGGTCGACCCGGGCCCCGTGCCAGCGCACGCCGAAGTGCAGGTGCGGACCGGTGGCCCGCCCGCTGCTGCCGACCGCGCCGACGCGCTCGCCCCGCTTGACCGCGGCGCCTTCCTCCACGTCCACCGCCGAGAGGTGGAAGTACATGGTGATGAGGCCGCCGCCGTGGTCCAGGAAGACGCTGTGGCCGCCGAAGAAGTGGTCGCCCACCAGCGCCACCACGCCGTCCGCGGCGGCGAGAACGGGCGTGCCCGTGGGGGCCGCGTAGTCGGCCCCGCCGTGCGGGCTGCGGGCCTGGCCGTTGATCACCCGGCGGCTGCCGAAGCGGCCGCCCGGGGGCAGCGGGTCGAGCGGCGGCTGCAGCGGGAGCGTGAAGCGCCGCTCGCCCTCGCGGCCCCACAGCCGGGCGATCTCCTCGTTCTCGCGGCGGATGCGTTCGGCGTCGGCCGGCGCTGGCTCGACCATCGCCGGGGGCAGCGACAGCGTCTGCGTGGGGTAGTCGAAGCGGCCGACGCGCACGGTCGCGGCCTCGCGGCGGCCGCCGCGCCAGCGCTCGAGCAGCAGGGGTCCTGCCGGGTGCAGCAGGTCGACGGCGAAGACGCAGCCGTCCGGCATCGGCGCGAAGCGACGCTGGCCGACCGCGCAGGCCTCCAGCGCGGCGCCCGGCCAGCGCACCAGCGATCCCGGCCGCACCTCGACGACGGCGCGGGGGGCCGCCACCGCCGCCACCGCCAGCCCGAGCGCCGCGACCGGCGCCAGGACCCCGGGAGGCCGCAGCCTCAAGGGTGCGCCGTCAAGCGGCGCACGTCGAGGAGCAGCGCCACCAGGACGACGATGGCCAGCGCCATCGGCTCGAACATCCCGGCCTGCGAGCCGGTGAAGAGCAGCCTCGACCCGGCCACCGCCAGCAGCACCAGGGTGGCCACCAGCACCGCCCACCAGCTCGCCACGTCCCCGCGGCGGTAGGGGAAGAGCACCACGTACAGGAACAGGGTGGCGAAGCCGGCGGCCCAGGCAGCGGCCGTCCCGCGCGCGCCCCGCAGCCCCGTCACCACCGCCTCGCGGCCCGCCGCCACCTCCGCGATCGGGACGCCTGCGATGCGGAATCCCCCGCGGTACGCCAGGTTCGCCGAGGTCAGCGCACCGAGCAGCGCCAGCACGCCCGCGATCGCCAGCAGCACCCAGCTCACGGTGCGAAGCTTGGACACGGTCACCTCCGTCGGGTCGATCGTAGCGCGTTCGCCGCCGCCTCAGACGTCCAGCTTCAGCAGCCGCCGCCGGACGCGGCCCTCCTCGATCACCAGACGGCCGAGCGAGACCGGAAGCGAGAAGCGGCGGGGGCCCGCGCTGCCCGGATTGAACCAGAGGATCCCGGAGCGGCGCTCGGCGAGCGGCTGGTGCGAGTGGCCGAAGACGATCACCCGGTCTGCCCTCGCCGGCTTCGGGCGCCCGGGCGGAGCTGACGCGAAGGGCTGCCACCCGACCAGGGCGCGGTCGTGCAGCAGCAGCACCGAGGCGCCGCCGAGGTCCAGCAGGCGCCGCTCGGGCAGCAGCCGCCCCCAGGCGCCGTCCGCGTTCCCGCGCACCGCGATCACCGGGGCCAGCTCGCCGAGCGCCTCGAGCACGTGGGCCCCGCCGACGTCGCCGGCGTGCAGGATGACCTGCGAGCCTGCGAGCGCGCGCAGCGCCTCGGGGCGCACCAGCCCGTGGGTATCGGAGATGACGCCGACCTGCAGCGCCGCCATCAGCGCCGCCTCCACAGCGGCCGTCCCATGTGCACCACCTCGCCCCTGACGGCGGCTGGCACCAGGGCGGTGTCGGCCAGGAGCAGGACGACCGTGGAGCCCAGGTTGAAGGCGCCGATCTCGTCCCCGCGCTGCACGGGCAAGGGCGTCGACGGCTCGACGGCGCCCGGCGGCGCTGCCCGGTGCGTCGTCAGCGGGGCGAACGACAGGCTGATGCGGCCGACGTTCGCGGCGCCCACCATCACCACGGCGAGCGGGCCGTGCGCCTCGGTCTCGTAGAACAGGCACACCCGCTCGTTGCGGGTGAAGAGGCCGGGGATCGTGCGCACGCCGGGCCCGTTCACCGGGAACAGCCGCCCGGGGACGTGGCGCCAGGCACGGATGCAGCCGTCCACCGGCGAGTGCACGCGGTGGTACATCGAAGGGCTGAGGTACAGCGTGGCCTGCACGCCGGCGCGGAAGAGCGCCGCGTCGGTGGCCGACCCCAGCAGCGCCTCCAGAGAGTAGGTGACGCCCTTCACCTGCTCGAGACGGCCGTCCTCCGGGATGGCGCTGATTCCGCTGACGCGCGCGTCGCAAGGCGACACCACCGTGCCGGCGCCGCGGTCCACGGGGCGGCAGCCGGAGACCAGCGCCCGCGTGAAGAAGGCGTTGAAGCTCGGATAGGCCTCGGGCGGGTGGGCGGCCTCCTCCAGGTCGACGCGGAGCGCCCGGGCGTAGGCGCGGATCACCGGCGTCAGCACCGCCGGCGGCAGGCGCAGGTCGCACAGCCGGCCGGTCGCGCGGCTGAGCCAGGGCGAGGAGGACAGGGTGGCCAGGAGCCACTCGGCGGCGCGGGGGGCGGACATCGGCCCCATGGTAGCGGACAGGCCGCGGCGAGCGGTGATGCTAAACTCGCCGGCCGAACACGTGCCGCGCCGAGCTGCTGGACCCGGCGGCGCACGACCAGGAGACGAGTTGGCCAAGCTGCACGCCATCAAGAGCCCCGCCCGTCCCGGCCGGAAGCCGGGCCGCCCCCAGTTGGACCTGTTCGAGGAGCCCGCGGTCCTGGGACGCGCCGGCAAGCCTGCCGCGGCGAAGGCGGAGGTGGCATTGCCCGAGGCCCCGGCTGTGGTTCCCTCCGCCCCGGCCCCGAGGCCGCAGCGCGTGAGCGCCGAGTCGCTCGCGCAGAAGCAGCGCGAGATCTCGGTCTCGGAGTTCTTCGTCAAGAACCGCCATTTGCTCGGGTTCGACAACCCCTCCAAGGCCCTGCTCACCACCATCAAGGAGGCGGTCGACAACTCGCTCGACGCCTGCGAGGAGGCCGGCATCCTCCCGGAGCTGCACCTGGAGGTCCACGACCTCGCCCTGGAGGCCGGCAAGACCGACGCCGAGCTGACGAAGGGAGAGGGCCGCTTCGTGGTGGTGGTCCAGGACAACGGCCCCGGCATCGTCAAGGCGCAGGTGCCGAAGATCTTCGGCAAGCTCCTCTACGGCTCGAAGTTCCACCGCCTCAAGCAGGCCCGTGGCCAGCAGGGGATCGGCATCTCCGCGGCCGCCATGTACGGCCAGCTCACCACCGGCAAGCCGATACGGGTGACCAGCCGCGTGGGGAAGAACAAGGCGGCCCACGTCTTCGACATCCAGATCGACACCCGCAAGAACGAGCCGGTGGTCACCCACGACGAGACGCTCTCCGAGTGGCACCTCGAGCACGGGACGCGGGTGGAGCTGGAGATCGTGGCCAACTGGCAGCAGGGCCAGCGCTTCGTCAACCGCTACGTCGAGCACACCGCGCTCGCCAACCCGCACGCCGCCATCCACTACTCGCGGCCGATGAGCGCCGCCCAGCGTGCGAACGCCGAGCGGCCCGGCAACGAGACGCTGACGTTCCCGCGGGCGACCAGCGAGCTGCCCAAGGAATCGGTGGAGATCAAGCCTCATCCGCACGGCGTCGAGCTGGGCGCCCTCATGCTGATGGCCCGCGAGTCGAAGAGCCACGACGTGCGCGGCTTCCTGCAGACGACGTTCAGCCGCGTCTCGGCCGCCGCCGCCGCCGAGATCCTGGGCAAGGTGGCCTGGGGCAGGAAGCCGGTGAAGCCGCGGCTGCTCAGCGAAAACCGGGCCATGGCCGAGGAGCTGCACCAGGCGATCGCCGCCACCAGGCTGATGAGCCCGCCGACCAACTGCCTCTCCCCGATCGGCGACGAGCTGATGCGCAAGGGGCTGGTCAGCTTCCTCAACGTCATCGAGAGCGAAGGCGAGAGCGGCGACGAGAACGCGCAGCTCGATCTCGACGCGGCGGCGATGAAGCCGGCGAAGAAGGCCGGCAGGCCGAAGGCCGACGGAAGGGACAAGGCGGCCGCCGACGCTTCGTCGCAGCCGGCGGCGGTGCCCGACGCGCCGCCCGAGGAGGGTGTCGAGAAGATCAAGGGCCACAACTACTTCATCGCCACGGTGACTCGCCCGCCCAAGGTCTACCGCGGCAACCCCTTCCAGGTCGAGGTCGGGCTCGCCTACGGCGGCAGCTGGCCGCCGGACAAGACGATCGAGCTGTTCCGCTTCGCGAACCGCGTGCCGCTGCTCTTCCAGCGCGCGGCCTGCGGCATCACCGACGCCATCGTGCGCACCGACTGGCGCAACTACCTGCTCGGCCAGCCCAAGGGTTCGCTGCCGATCGGCCCCATGGCGCTCCTCGTCCACATCGCCTCCGTGTGGGTCCCCTTCACCAGCGAGTCGAAGGAGGCGGTGGCCCACTACCCCGAGATCACCAGGGAGGTGCAGCTGGCGGCCCAGGAGTGCGGCCGCAAGCTCGCCACCTTCATCCGCCGGCGCAAGGCCGCCGACTACCAGGCGCAGCGGCGCAGCATCTTCGAGCTGTACATCGAGGAGGTGGCGGCGGCCATCGGGAAGATCACGGGCCGCAAGCCGGCGCCGATCAAGAAGGAGTTCCTGGAGGTGGCGCACAAGGTGACGGCGGCGGAGATGCGCGAGGAGCAGAAGGCGATGGAGCTGGAGGCGCGCGAGGCGAAGCAGAGGGCGAAAGCGCGCGCCGAAGCGGAGCAGGAGTAGCACGGTGGCTGTGGTGTCCGGGAAGAAGAGGGAATCCGGTGCCGGACGGGGCGAGGCCGGGACTCGCCGCAAGGACGCGGTCGCGAAGAAGACGGCGGCCAAGATCGAGAAGCTCGCCGAAGGGGTGCTGAGGGCAGTCGAGAGGGGCCGCAACCCGTTCCTCGAGATCCCCATCCGCTCGCTGGCGAATGTCAACTGGAGCGAGAAGAAGCGCCTGGTCGAGCTGGGCGACCAGAAGCAGAAGCGCTACTTCTTCAACGTCGGCATGGCCAGGAAGTTCATGCAGACGTTCCTGGTCAGCGAGGCCTGCAAGGAGCTGATCGACGCGGGCAAGACCACCAGCATCCGCGACCTCTACTACGTCACCAAGCACACGATCGGCGACACCCGGCAGAACACCTTCGAGGAGCAGGACGAGTCCGATCCGATCATCGAGGACCTCGAGGTCACCGTCGACGCGCTGCGCGAGGAGCTCCACCTGTTCGCCACGCGCAAGGGCTCGATGGTGGGTCCGATCACCATCGTCGACAGCGGCGACACCATCGACCTCCGCCGCATGGGCTCCGGCGGATGGTCCATCCCCTCGATCGTCGAAGCGAACGTCATCCAGTTCCGGAAGCACGAGGCGAAGTACGTCCTGCTGATCGAGAAGGACGCGGTGTGGACGCGCTTCAACGAGGACAAGTTCTGGAAGCGCAACAACTGCATCATCCTCCAGGGCATGGGGCAGCCGCCGCGCGGCGTGCGGCGGCTGGTGCAGCGGCTGCACACGGAGCTGCAGCTCCCCGTCTACGTGCTCGTCGACAACGATCCCTGGGGCTTCTACATCTACAGCGTCATGAAGCAGGGCTCGATCAACCTCGCCTACGAGTCGATGCGGATGGCGGTTCCGGACGCCCGCTTCGTCGGGCTCTCCTCCTTCGACAGGGACAAGTACGGCATCCCCGCCAACGTCGCCATCAAGATGGACGACGGCGACAACAGCCGGGCCAAGCAGATGCTCGCCTATCCCTGGTTCAAGGCGGCGCGCTGGCAGCGCGAGATCCAGGAGATGGTGAGGAGCGGCCAGAAGTTCGAGCTGGAAGCCCTCTCCCGGCGCGGGATCAGCTTCATCACGGAGGAGTACCTGCCGCGCAAGCTGAGGGACCGGGATTGGCTGGAGTAGCCGGGACCGGCGGGGGCGGGCTCGGCCGCGCCCTGGCCGCCTGCCTGCTCGTCGGCGGCGTCGCCGCGGCGCCGCTCGCAGCCCCACCGGTCTCCGCCGCGCAGAAGAGCACGGCCGCGCAGGGCGGCCACGCGCTGCGCCTGCCCGCGCGCCCGGGCGGCGCCGGTACAGGGCAGAAGGGCCTTTCGAACGAGCCGGCGCGGCCGCTTCCGGAGTCGGTGTCCGAGGCGATCACGGCCGCGGTCGCGGAGGACATGTCCCGGCTGGGCATCCCCGGTCTGTCGATCGCGCTGGCGGAGGCCGCAGACCTGCGCTTCGCCGCCGGTTACGGGTTCGCGGACGTCGAGAACGAGGTGGAGGCGACGCCGGACACGGTCTACCGCTACGCCTCGGTCTCCAAGCCGGTGACGGCAACGGCAGCGCTGCGACTCTCGGAGCAGGGACGGCTCGACCTCGACGCGCCGGTGTGGCGCTACTGCGCTGCCTACCCGCCCAAGCCCTGGCCGGTCAGCTCGCGACAGCTCCTCTGCCACCAGGGAGGCGTGCGCAGCTACGCCCAGGGCGAGCGGGCGCTGACCCGGCACTTCGGCTCGGTGCCCGAGGGGCTGGTGGTCTTCAAGGACGACCCGCTGGCCTACGAGCCGGGCACCGCCGTCCAGTACAGCACCTACGGCTACTGCCTGCTGGGCTGTGCGGTCGAGGGCGCGGCCGGCCGGCCCTTCATCGAGGTGCTGCGCGAGGAGGTCTTCGCGCCCGCGGGCATGACCGCGACGGCGGTCGACGACCCGCGCGTTCTGGTGCCGCACCGCGCCAGCGGCTACGTGCGCACCGAGAGCGGGGACCTGGTCAACTCCGCCCTGGCCGACATGACCTACAAGGTGCCGGGCGGCGGCCTGTGCGGCACCGCGCCGGACGTGGCTCGCTTCGGCTCGGCCCTGGTCTCGGGCCGGCTGGTGGGACGCGCCACGCTCGCCGCCATGCTCACGCCGCAGAAGCTGCGCAACGGCCACGTCACCGGGTTCGGCCTGGGCCTGACCATCGGCGCCCGGGCCGGCCGGCGTGAGGCGTGGCACATCGGCGGACAGGAACGTGTCAGCACCCTGCTCTACCTGCGTCCGGATACCGGCCTCTCGATCGGCATCCTGTCGAACCTAGAGAAGGTGCAGACGCCGCTGCTCGACCTCGCCCGGCGCGTCGCCGACCTGGCCACCGCCGAACACCCGGCGCGGTAAGCGTATTGGCGCCGCGTCCTCGAACGAGGTCGCCGACGTTGCGCGTCCGCAACAGATCTTCGGCGAAATGGAGACGTTCCTTCCGCGCTTTGGATGCGCGTCGCGGCTCGCATCCGCGATTTGGGCCCATTTTGGTGGAGTCCGCGACGCGTCCGGAACTTCCGCGCCGACGGCACGTAGATTGCATTGAGTGGTCGACGAGGAGGTTGGTGGCTGTGATGATCGCTCGTCGGACGAGCCAGTACGTGGGGGTCGCGCTGCTGGGAGGCGTCGTGGGGGCCTTCGTCGGCCTCCTGATGGCCCCGGCACCCGGAGACGAGACCCGTCGCCGCATCGCGCGCCGGTCGATCGAGGACCAGGAGCTGCTCCTTCGCCGCGCCGAGATGGGGATGGATCTCTTCTGGGACGAGCTCGACCTCCCCGCCAGCGCCTGACCGTCGCCCGACGACGCGGGCCGCGCCCGCGCGTGCTAGACTCCCCTGGTTCCAGGGACACCCGGGGGAGAGCAGCCCGTTGGCCACAGCCACAGCGACGGCAACGCCTCGCGCCGTCGCGACCGCAGTGAGTTCCCGACAACCGAGGGCGCTCTGTTCGCGACACCGTCAGTCGCCCCGCTCACGCTCCGCCGAACCGAGGTAGGCGCCCATGGCGAAGACGAAGCACTCGAAAGACCACAAGAAGAAGGAGAAGAAGGAGAAGAAGGCGGCAGCCCGGCACGGCAAGCCGCCGGCCAAGGCGTCCGCCCGTCACAAGCCGGCCAGGCCGAAGGCTCCCGAGAAAGCCGCCCGCCGGCCGCCGTCTGCCAAGGGAAAGCCCGACTCCGGACAGGCGGCCGGCTCCGCCGGCGCCGCTCCCCCGAAGCCGCCGGCCGGGGTCGACGGCCGGCCCGCGAAGATCGGCAAGGCGCGCAAGTCCTCCCGCCGTCCGACGCTGCTGCGCCGGGGTCCCGACGGCGAGATCCTCGCCCCCGGCGACCTGCTCCTGCCCGGCGGCACCCAGCGCTCGGAGGAGATCCAGTACCTGTTCCGGGGGTGCGCGGCCGCGGAGCGCCCGAACGTGGGCGAGGAGGCGATCGCCGAGGTCTTCGTCCGCCGCCCGGCGGGCGATTTCCCGTCCGATCGGGACGAGCTGCAGCGGGCCCTCGCCTGGGCCTGCGACCGCTTCGAGCGCGGCAACATCGAGCCGGTGATCCCGCAGCGCGCCAACATCAAGCGCACCTTCCAGGGCGTGGTGGAGCGCGCGCGCCACCGCCGGCGCGAGATCGGCGCGTTCCTGCGCGGCCTCGACCTCGGCCACACCGAGACCAACCACATGGACGCCCACGGAGAGGCGAGCCTGCAGAGCCTGATGGAGTGGGCGGCCCGGCTGGAGAACCTGACCGAGGCGGACGAGCCGACCCAGGCGGACTACGCGTCGTTCCACCGGGGGCTCGACCAGCTGGAGAGCACCACGGAGGCCCTGATGATCGACGTGGAGCAGACGCTGCGCCGCCTCCGCGACCGCCTGCGCGGCTAGCGCCTGCTTAGCGGCGCCGTGGGGGCGCCCCTCCGACCAGCTGCTGGTTCCAGGGCTGGCGTGCGATCTGTCGCCGATCCTGGCCGCTCATCTTCACGGTGGCGCACATCTCGAGCAGCCGTGAGCGGAGGCGATACCCGATCCGGTCCACCAGGAACTCGCGGCGCCGCAGGGTGTCGGCGGCGAGAGCCTCCTCCCTGGTGGCGTCCTGGTAGTTGGTGGTGATGAAGGTGGGCCGCTTCGCCAGGTACCGGCTGTTCATGATGTAGAACAGCGTGTCGTTCATCCAGTCCGTCATCTTCCAGGCGCCGAGGTCGTCGAGCAGCAGCAGGTCCATCTCCACGACGGGCGACAGCACCTGCAGCTCGGTGGTCTTCGTCTCGGGATCGTAGGAGGACTTGATCTCCCGGATCAGCTCGTGGAAATCCCAGAACTGGCCACGGGCTCCTTTCGTCGAGACCAGCTCCCGCAGCACGGCCACGGCGAGGTGCGTCTTGCCCACGCCGTTGTCGCCGCAGAACAGCAGGCCCAGGCCCTCGTCGTCGCCGAGGTGCGGGTACCCGGCACAGAAAGCCATGGCCTTCTCGAGCGCCGCAGTCACCGACGGGTTGACGGGCTCGAAGGTCTCGATGGTGCAGTGCTCGTACCGGGGCGGAATCCGGCACGCCGCCACCGCGTCGCCGCCCGCGGGCGTCGCCGCGCGCCGGCAGCCGCACGCCTGGGCGAACTCGCGCCCTTCGCGCTCGACGATCTCGAAGCCGGTGCCGGAGCAGCGCGGGCAGGCCGGGTGGCTCAACGAGGTCTCCCTTCCACGGGTCGGCGATCGTAGCCCAGACGTCGCGCCGGAGCTAGTTCAGGTAGCCCCGCAGCCCCTGCGCCTCGCGGCTGCGGCGCAGCTTCTCCTTGGCGCGGCTCTCGATCTGGCGGATGCGCTCGCGGCTCAGGCCCATGGTCTCCCCGATCTCCTGCAGCGTCTTGGGCTCCTCGCCGTCGAGGCCGAAGCGCATCTTGATCACCTCGCGCTCCTTGGCGTCGAGGTCGTCGACCATCGACTGGATCCGCCGCTCGAAAGAGGTGCGGATCATCTCCAGCTCGGCCGAGGGCACCGTCTCCTGCTCCAGGGTATCGCCCAGCTCGAGGTTGCCTTCCTCCCCCACCGCGGCGGAGAGCGAGACGTCGTCCCCGGCCGCCAGCAGCAACTGCCGCACCTCCTCCGGCTTGAGCGAGGTCCGCTCCGCCAGCTCCTCGGTGGTGGGCTGACGCTCCAGCTCCGACTTGAGCTGCTCGCGCACGTTGGACAGCCGCGAGACCTGGCCCGAGAGCTTCTGGGGCAGCCGGAAGACGCGGGTGTGGTCCGAGAGCGCGTGGAAGATGGCCTGGCGCACCCACCACACCGCGTACGAGATGAACTTGACGTTGCGCTCGGGGTCGAACCTCTTGGCCGCCTCCATCAGGCCCAGGCTGCCCTCGTGGATGAGGTCCATGTAGGAGAGACCCAGGCCACGGTAGCGCTTGGCGTAGTGGACCACGAAGCGCAGGTTCGACTCGACCAGCCGCCTGAGGGACTCCTGGTCGCCCTGCTGGATGCGCCGGCCCAGCTCCTTCTCCTCGTCGGGCGTGAGCGGCTTGAACTTGGCGATGTCGCGGATGTACGCGTTCAGGGTGTCGACCGCCGGGCGCGAGCGCTCATCGCCCTCACCGGGAGGGGCCTTCGGCCTTCTGGTCCGTTTGCTCGAGGCCATCGTCTCTCGCGAGGAGAGGACGATTATAGTCCGCTACCTGGCCGCCCGCCCGGCTCCCGCTTCGCCCGCCGCCCCGCCCTCGGCCGCCACCGGGCGTGCCTCGGCCCTCACCAGGGGCGTCGGGGGCAGTCGGACCAGCGCCTGCTGCAGCCGTTCCTGCCAGCCGTCCTGGGCGGCCTGGCCGAGCTCGCGGCGCACCCACTCGACGAACTCGTTCACCTCCTGCTGCATCTGCTCCATGCGGCGGCGGAGGTTCAGGATGATCTCCACGCCGGCGAGGTTCACGCCCAGGTCTCGGGTGAGGTTCAGGATCACCTCGAGCTGGCGCAGGTCCTCGTCAGAGTAGAGCCGCGTGTTGCCCTCGGTGCGCGAGGGCTTCAGCAGGCCCTCGCGCTCGTACAGCCGCAGCGTCTGCGGGTGGATCCCGTACACCTTGGAGACCACCGAGATCATGTAGGCTCGCCCGCCGCCGGCACCGGGCCGGCCGGTCGCCTCGGTCGTCGCGCGCTTCCCGCGTGGCATGGTCAGCCCCCTGCCGCGTCCAGCCGCTCGCGCAGCTGCAGCAGCAGCTGCCGGTCCTGGTCGTCGGTCACCGCCGGGATCACCACCCGCACCTCCACCCAGAGGTCACCTCGCCCCTCCTCGCCCGGGCGCGGCACGCCGCGCTTGCGCAGGCGGAAGCGCTGCCCGTTCTGGGTCCCGGCGGGGACCTCGATGGTGACGGGGCCGTCCGGCGTAGGCACCTCGATGTGGCCGCCGAGCGCCGCCTCCACCATCCCCACCGGCACGACGGCGTGCAGGTCCTCGCCCTCGCGGCGGAACAGCGGGTGCGGCTCGACCTCGATCGTCAGCACGAAGTCGCCGGGAGCGCCCCCGCGGCGCCCCGCGTTGCCGGCGCCCGCCAGGCACACCTGGCTGCCGTTGCCGACCCCCGCCGGGATCTGCACGTCGAGCCACTCGCTGGCGATGGCGCGTCCTTCCCCGCCGCAGCGCCCGCAGGGAGCGCGGCGGATCTCGCCGGCGCCCTCGCAGTCGCCGCAGCGGCGGGAGAAGATCATGTGCCCACGGCTGCCGCGCACGGAGCCGGTGCCGTGGCAGCGGCGGCAGGGGACCGGCCCGAAGGCGACGTCGCCGTGGCCGTTGCAGCCGCGGCAGGGCTCGAAGCGCACCAGGTGCACGCGGCGGGTGGCGCCCGCCATCGACTCCTCGAAGCTGACTCGGGTCGCCTGCTCCAGGTCCTCGCCGCGCAGCACCTGGTCGGGAGCGGGCGGGCGCAGCGCCTCGTCGAAGATCTCGCGGAACCCGACGGTCTCCACCCGCACCTGGGCCGAGAAGTCGAAGCCCTCGAAGCCGCCCGGCGGCGTCTGGGCCACCGCCACCGTCGGCAGCTCGCCGCGGTCGTAGGCGGCGCGGCGCGGCGGGTCGGACAGCACCTCGAAGGCGGCGGCCGCCTCGCGGTAGCGCTCGGCGGCGGCGGGATCGCCGGGGTTGAGCGCCGGGTGCAGTGCGCGCGACAGCCTCTGCCACGCCCGCCGGATCTCGGCCGGCTTGGCCCCCCGCCTGATCCCCAGCGTCTGGTACAGCTCCATCGGTCACTTCTTTCCGTCGACGACCTCGGCGTCGATCACGTCGCCGTCGCGGCCGCCGGACGCGGCACCGCCGTCCGCCTGTCCGCTACCCGGCCCACCCGTGCCACCGCCAGGGCCGGAGGCCTGGCGGTACAGCGCCTCGGCCAGGCGGTGCGAGGCCTTCGTCAGCTCCGCCACCGCGGCCTCGATGCGCTCGCGCCCGCCCTCCTGCAGCGCGGTGCGGGTGGCTTCGAGCGCCTTCTCCGCCGCCTGCACGTCGTCCGCGGGCAGCTTGTCCCTGTTCTCGCCGAGGGTCTTCTCGGTCGTGTAGACGAGCGTGTCCGCGCGGTTGCGGGCCTCGATCTCGTCGCGCTTGCGCTTGTCCTCGTCCGCGTGCGACTGCGCGTCCTTCACCATGCGCTGCACCTCGTCCTTGGCCAGGCCGGAGGAAGCGGTGATGGTGATGGCCTGCGACTTGCCGGTGGCGCGGTCCTTGGCCGAGACATTGACGATCCCGTTGGCGTCGATGTCGAAGGTGACCTCGATCTGCGGCACCCCCCGCGGGGCCGGCGGAATGCCCACCAGCTGGAACTTGCCGAGCGTGCGGTTGTCGGCCGCCATCGGTCGCTCGCCCTGCAGCACGTGGATCTCGACCTGCGTCTGGCTGTCGGAGGCGGTGGAGAAGACCTCGCTCTTGCGGGTGGGGATGGTGGTGTTGCGCTCGATGAGCGTGGTCATCACCCCGCCCAGGGTCTCGATGCCGAGCGACAGCGGGGTGACGTCGAGCAGCAGCAGGTCCTTGACCTCGCCGGAGAGGACTCCGGCCTGGAGCGCGGCCCCGACGGCCACGACCTCGTCGGGGTTGACGCCCTTGTGCGGCTCCTTGCCGAAGTAGTCCTTGACCAGCTGCTGGATGCGCGGCATGCGCGTCTGGCCGCCCACCAGCACCACCTCGTCGATGTCCTTGGGCTCCACCCCCGCGTCCTTGAGCGCCTGGCGCACCGGCCCCATCGAGCGC
>DATKME010000053.1:0-33682 GCA_035542035.1 Vicinamibacteria bacterium
GCGCTCGATGGGGCCGGTGCGCCAGGCGCTCAAGGACGCGGGGGTGGAGCCCAAGGACATCGACGAGGTGGTGCTGGTGGGCGGCCAGACGCGCATGCCGCGCATCCAGCAGCTGGTCAAGGACTACTTCGGCAAGGAGCCACACAAGGGCGTCAACCCCGACGAGGTCGTGGCCGTCGGGGCGGCCATCCAGGCGGGCATCCTGGCCGGAGAGGTCAAGGACGTGCTGCTGCTCGACGTCACCCCGCTGTCGCTCGGCGTCGAGACCCTGGGCGGGGTGATGACGAAGCTGATCGAGCGCAACACCACCATCCCCACCAAGAAGACGGAGGTCTTCTCGACGGCGGCGGACAGCCAGCCCTCGGTGGAGATCCACGTCCTGCAGGGCGAGCGTGAGATGGCGCACGACAACCGCACGCTCGGCAAGTTCCACCTGATGGGCATTCCGCCGGCCCCGCGGGGGGTGCCGCAGATCGAGGTCACCTTCGACATCGACGCCAACGGGATCCTCAACGTCTCGGCCAAGGACCGCGCCACCGGCAAGTCGCAGGCCATCACCATCACCGCCTCCTCCGGCCTCTCCAAGGACGAGGTGCAGAAGATGGTGAAGGATGCCGAGTCGCACTCGGCCGAGGACAAGCAGCGGCGCGAGCTGGTGGAGCTGCGCAACCAGGCCGACAGCCTGGCCTACCAGGTGGAGAAGCTGCTGCAGGACAACCGCTCGAAGCTCGGCGAGGCCGAGGCGAAGTCGATCGAGGATGCGGTGGCCGCGGCGCGGAGCGCCGCCAAGGGTGAGGACGCCCCTGCCATCCGCTCCGCCATCGAGAGCCTGACCCAGAGAAGCCACAAGCTCGCCGAGGAGCTCTACCGCCAGACCGGCGGACCCTCGGCCGGCCCGGGCGCGCCCGGGGCCGGACCGGCGGGCGACGGCGCGCGTCCCGCGCAGGGTGACGTGGTGGACGCCGAGTACACCGTCAAGAACGACTGAGTCGCAGGGAGACCGTTCGACCGACTGACACAAGACGCAAGGGAGGAATCGAGAGATGGCTATCGTTCGCTGGGAACCGTTCCGTGACCTGGTTTCGATCCAGGACCGCATGAACCGGATCTTCGACGATGCGTTCCGTGGCGCCCGACAGGGAGACGACGACTGGGCGCTCGGAGGCACCTGGGCCCCGCCGGTCGACATCTACGAGCACGACGGGAACCTCGTGCTCAAGGCGGAGCTGCCCGGGATCGACCCCAAGGACGTCGACGTGCGGGTGGAGAACAACGTGCTCAGCCTGCGCGGCGAGCGCAGGTTCGACCAGGAGGTCAAGCGCGAGAGCTGCCACCGGGTGGAGCGCGCCTACGGCACCTTCAGCCGGTCCTTCACGCTGCCGAACGTCGTCGACACCGGGAACATCAAGGCCGAGTTCAAGGACGGCGTGCTGCGGGTGACCATGCCGAAGCGCGAGGAAGCCAAGCCGAAGCAGATCCAGATCCAGGTCGGCACCAAGTGAGCAGGCGGGCGGCCTCAGCGTCGCCTGGGAAGGGACGGGCCGGCGGGGGACGCTCCCCCGCCCGGCCCCGTCCTGCGTCGGGACAGCAGCAGCCGGCAGCGCCGGCGAGCAGAGGAGGACAGCCGATGCCGAACGTGAAGCCGCTCCGCGACCGCGTGCTGGTGCGGAGGATCGAGGAAGCCGAGCAGAAGGCGGGCGGGATCATCATCCCCGACACCGCCAAAGAGAAGCCTCTGCAGGCGGAGGTCATCGCCGTCGGCTCCGGCCGCATCCTGGACAGCGGCCAGAAGGTGGAGCTGACGCTCAAGCCGGGCGACAAGGTGCTGATCGGCAAGTGGTCCGGCACCGAGGTGAAGGTCGGCGACGAGGAGCTCCTGATCCTCAAAGAGGACGAGATCCTGGGGATCCTGGAGTAGCCCGGGAGCTACGGAGAGTGCCGAGTGACCCGAGGGGGGTCTGAGGGGATGGAATCCCCCCAGGACATGGACGCCCGGCAACGGCGGCGCCGTGAATGCCCCGCCCCTGGCTCCCTCGTACTCCACCATCTCCCGCAAGTCCGTTTCCCGTTTCTGCGTTTCTGATCCAAAGGAGTCCTGAAGCACATGGCGAAAGACATCGTGTACCGCGAGGACGCCCGCGCCGCCGTCCTGCGCGGCGTGAACCTGCTGGCCGACGCCGTCCGCGTGACGCTCGGCCCCCGCGGCCGCAACGTCGTTCTCGACAAGAAGTTCGGCTCGCCGCTGATCACCAAGGACGGGGTCACGGTCGCCAAGGAGATCGACCTCAAGGACCCCATGGAGAACCTGGGGGCGCGCATGGTGCGCGAGGTCGCCTCCAAGACCTCCGACGTCGCCGGCGACGGCACCACCACCGCTACCGTGCTCGCTCAGGCGATGCTGCGCGAGGGGCTGAAGAACGTCACCGCCGGGGCGAACCCGATGGCCCTCAAGCAGGGCATCGAGAAGGCCGTCGGCATCGTCAACGACGAGCTCAAGAGGGTGAGCAAGCCGGTCAAGGGGAAGGCCATCGCCCAGGTGGGCACCATCTCCGCCAACAACGACGCGACCATCGGCAACATCATCGCCGAAGCCATGGAGAAGGTCGGCAAGGACGGGGTGATCACCGTCGAGGAGTCGAAGTCGATGGAGACGTCCCTCGAGGTGGTCGAGGGCATGCGTTTCGACCGCGGCTACCTCTCGCCCTATTTCGTGACCGACCCCGAGCGCATGGAGGCCGCGCTTGAGGACCCGTACCTGCTCATCTTCGAGAAGAAGATCTCGAGCATGAAGGACCTGCTGCCCGTGCTGGAGAAGATCGCCCAGCAGGGCAAGCCGCTCCTGATCGTGGCCGAGGAGGTCGAGGGCGAGGCGCTCGCCACGCTGGTCGTCAACAAGCTGCGCGGCACCCTCCGGGCGGCGGCGGTGAAGGCGCCGGGCTACGGCGACCGCCGCAAGGCCATGCTGGAGGACATCGCCATCCTCACCGGCGGCAAGGCCATCACCGAGGACCTCGGCATCAAGCTGGAGAACGTGAAGCTCGAGGACCTGGGCCGGGCCAAGAAGGTCACCATCGACAAGGACAACACCACCATCATCGAGGGCGCGGGCACCGCCAAGGCGATCGAGGGCCGGGTCAAGCAGATCCGCACCCAGATCGAGGAGACCACCTCCGACTACGACCGCGAGAAGCTGCAGGAGCGGCTGGCCAAGCTGGTCGGCGGCGTCGCCGTCATCAAGGTCGGGGCGGCCACCGAGACCGAGATGAAGGAGAAGAAGGCCCGGGTCGAGGACGCCATGCACGCGACCAAGGCCGCAGTCGAGGAGGGCATCGTCCCCGGCGGCGGCGTGGCCCTGCTGCGCTCGATCCCGGCGCTGGACAAGGCCCTGAAGGACGACAAAAGCCTGTCCCACGACGTCCGCGTCGGCATCGAGATCACCCGCCGGGCGATCGAGGAGCCGGCCCGCTGGATCGCCACCAACGCCGGCCAGGAGGGCAACATCGTCGTCGCCAAGGTGAAGGAGTCCTCCGAGACCGACTTCGGCTACAACGCCCAGGACGACAGGTTCGAGAACCTGGTGGAGGCGGGCGTCATCGACCCCACCAAGGTCGTCCGCACGGCGTTGCAGAACGCGTCCTCGATCGCCGCGCTGATGCTCACCACCGAGGCGATCGTGGCCGAGATCCCGGAGAAGAAGAAGGAAACCCCGACGCCGCCGGGAATGGACGACTACTGATCGCCGACCCCGGGGGGTGCCCCTGTGGGCACCCCCCCAAGGGGACCACAACTTTTGACGCCCGTTTCCCGTAAGCTCTGTCGTATAAACACATTCGGCCGGGCCGGTCGGCCTCCTGACCCGCGGCAGCCCGCGGGCGGTGGGAGCCGATTCGGATCGGCATTCGGCTTGCATTAGACTACTCAGCGAAAACCCCATACAGCCGACTCTGGGGTCCGGGTCGGGGCGAGCGTCCTGCCAGGCGCCGCCGGGCACGGATCCCACACCGCGGAACCTGGAGACCTCGATGAAGCCCCGGACAGTGACGGTCGCATCCTTCTTCTCGGTGGCGATGGCGGCGACCCTGGTGGGCGCCCTCTACACCACCCAGGTCCAGCGGCCGCGTGTGGCCCACGCCAGCGCCGCTCCGGAGGCGCAGACCGCGGTGGACCAGGCGGCGACGGCGCAGCAGGCCGCCCGCGGCACGAACGCCGCCGCTCCCCTGGGCCTCGAGACCTTCCGCGACATCGCGAAGGTCGTCAACCCCAGCGTCGTCAACATCAACACCTCCAAGGTGGTGCGGCTCCCGCGCTACCGTGACCCGTTCCACGGGTTCGGGGGGGGCGACGACCTGCTGGACCGCTTCTTCGGGTTCGGTCCCGACGATGGCGGGGAGGGCAGCCGGGGCGGCGGCAGCGGCCGCGAGCAGCGGCGGACGCAGACGAGTCTGGGCTCCGGCTTCGTGATCGACCGGGACGGCTACATCCTGACGAACCGGCACGTGATCGAGGGCGCCGACGAGATCTCGGTGACCTTCCCGCGCAGCCACGGCCGACGCTACACCGCGAAGGTGGTGGGCCAGGACGCCCGCACCGACGTCGCGCTGATCAAGATCGACCCGGCCGGCGCATCGCTCAACCCCCTGCCGCTAGGCGACTCCGACCGGCTCGACGTCGGCGAGTGGGTGATGGCCGTCGGCAACCCGTTCGGCCTGGGCGACAACAGCGTGACCGTGGGCGTCGTCTCCTACATGGGCCGCGACATCCCCCTGGAGGGCGTGAACCGCGGGACCTCGGTGCAGATGATCCAGACCGACGCTGCCATCAACCCCGGCAACTCCGGCGGACCGCTCATCAACACCCGGGGCGAGGTGGTCGGCATCAACACCATGATCATCACCGGCGGCGGCCAGGCCAACGCCGGCGTGGGCTTCTCGGTGCCCGTCAACGTGGCCAAGGAGATCCTGCCGCAGCTGCGCGAGAAGGGGAAGGTCACCCGCGGCTGGATGGGCGTCACCATCGGGCCGATGACGGAAGACCTGGCGCCGACCTTCGGGCTCAAGGTGCCCGAGGGCGCTGTGGTCAACTCCGTCCAGTCCGGCTCGCCCGCCGAGAAGGCGGGGCTGCAGCCGGAGGACGTGGTGCTCTCGGCGGACGGGCGGAGGATCGAGAACAACGGCGACCTGTCCCGCTACATCGCCGGGAAGACGCCGGGCAGCACCGTCCGCCTCGAGGTGCTGCGCGGGAAGGAGAACCGGACCGTCAACGTTACTCTCGGTACGTTCCCTGACGAGCCGGGCGGCCGCGAGAACGACTCGGAGGGCCGCGCCTCCAACCTGGGCATGACGCTGCGCGACCTCAGCCCGCAGATGGCGGAGCGGCTGGAGCTGCCGCGCGGCACGCGGGGGGTGGTGGTGATGGACGTGGAGGCCGGCCAGGCCGCCGAGGACGCAGGCCTGCTGCGCGGGGACGTCATCGTCAGCGTGAACGGGCAGCCGGTCGACGGCCTGCAGACCTTCGAGCGGGCCATCGACCAGTCGCGGGCGGAGGGACGGGCCCGGCTGCGCATCCGCCGGGGCGAGCAGTTCTTCGTGGTGGTGCTGAAGGTGGGCAAGTAGGGGACGGTCCCCGCGAGCGAGGGGTTCTGAAACAGATGCCGAAGAACAAGGGAACCAGGGAGAGCGAGCGTTACCTGCTGCTGAAGGGGATCCTCGAGGACCGCCGGCGCGAGATCCACGAGAAGCTGCGCTCGCTGCGCGAGAGCATCCCCACCGGCGCCAGCGAGGTGCGCGACGCCGAGGAGCAGAGCGTCGACGACTTCGTGCAGGAGGTCGACCTGGCTCTCATGCAGATGAAGTCGGAGACGCTGAAGAAGATCGACCAGGCGCTGCAGCGGCTGGAGGAGGGCACCTACGGCAGGTGCCAGGAGTGCGAGACCGAGATCCCGGCCCTGCGGCTGCGCGCGCTGCCCTTCGCCTCCCTGTGCCGGGAGTGCCAGCAGGAGACCGAGAACGACGCCCGCGCCCGGCGGGAGGCGAAGGCCTTCGAGCGGCTGCAGAAGGAGCTGGTCAACGTGACGCTGCGGGCCGGCAGCAGCCGCGACTGACGGGAACCAGGAGACCGAGAAAACGATGAGCGACGAGCGCAAGCCCGACTTCGAGTCCGAGGGCGTGCACGAGGTCGACCTGAACGACATCCCGACCGAGCTGGGCATCCTGCCGCTGCGCGACACCCTGCTCTTCCCGCAGGCCATCCTGCCGCTGGCGGTGGCGCGGGAGAGCTCGGTGGCGCTGGTCAACGACGCGGTGAAGGAGCGCAAGGTCATCGGCGTGGTCACCCAGCGCGACCCGGCGGTGGACGAGCCGGTGGAGAGCGACCTCTTCCCGATCGGCACCCTCACCCACATCCACAAGATGTTCCGCTTCCCCGACGGCTCGCTGCGGCTGGTGGTCCAGGGCATCCAGCGCTTCCGCATCCTGCAGGTCAGCCAGTACCGGCCCTTCCTGCGGGCGCGGGTGGAGCTCATACGGGAGGAGGTGCCGGCGCCCCAGGAGATCGAGGTGCGGGCGCTGGCGCAGAGCGCCCAGGGCTTCTTCCAGCGGGTGGTGGAGCTGTCGCCCACCCTGTCCGACGAGCTGGCCACCCTGGCCGGCAACATCCAGGAGCCCGCGCGGCTGGCCGACTTCATCGCCGGCAGCCTGCCCACCCTCAATACCGCCCAGAAGCAGGAGTTCCTGGAGACGCTCGACGTGCGCGCGCGCCTGGAGCGGATCAACAAGGTGCTGGTCAAGGACCTGGAGGTGCTGGAGGTCGGCAGCAAGATCCAGAGCCAGGTCAAGAGCGAGCTGCAGAAGAACCAGCGCGAGTACTACCTGCGCGAGCAGATGAAGGCCATCCAGAAGGAGCTGGGCGACAGCGACGACCAGCAGCGGGAGATCTCCGAGCTGCGCGAGAAGATCGAGGCCTGCGGCATGCCGGAGGACTCGAAGAAGGAGGCCCTGCGCGAGCTGGAGCGGCTCTCCCGGATGTCGCCGGCGGCCGCCGAGTACACGGTCACCCGCACCTACCTCGACTGGCTGGTGTCGCTGCCCTGGAACAAGCGCAGCGAGGGCGAGATCGACCTGATCAAGGCCAAGGAGGTCCTCGACAACGACCACTACGACCTGGAGAAGGTGAAGGACCGCATCCTCGAGTTCCTGGCCGTGCGCAAGATGAAGCCCGACATCAAGAGCCCGATCCTGTGCTTCGTGGGGCCGCCCGGTGTCGGCAAGACCAGTCTCGGCAAGTCGATCGCCACCGCCCTCGGCCGCAAGTTCCACCGGCTGAGCCTGGGCGGCATGCGCGACGAGGCCGAGATCCGCGGCCACCGCCGCACCTACATCGGGGCCCTGCCGGGCCAGATCATCCAGGGACTGCGTCGAGCCGACAGCAAGAACCCGGTGATGATCCTGGACGAGGTCGACAAGATCGGCGCCGACTTCCGCGGCGACCCCTCGGCGGCGCTGCTCGAGGTGCTGGACCCGGAGCAGAACAACAGCTTCAAGGACCACTACATCGACCTGCCCTTCGACCTCTCCGAGGTGCTGTTCATCACCACCGCCAACATCCTGGACACCGTGCCGCCCGCGCTGCGCGACCGCATGGAGGTGATCCGGCTGGCCGGCTACACCGAGGAGGAGAAGCTGCACATCGCCCGCCGCCACATCATCCCGCGGCAGCTGGAGAACCACGGCCTCACCGCCGAGCAGGTGGCCTTCGGCGACGAGGCGCTGGTGAAGCTCATCCGCGAGTACACGCGCGAGGCCGGGCTGCGCAACCTGGAGCGCGAGGTGGCCAGCATCATCCGCAAGGTCGCCCGCAGGAAGGCCGAGGGCCAGACCGACACGGTGGTGGTCACGCCGGAGAGGGTGGAGGAGTTCCTGGGCGCGCCCTACTTCATGCGCGAGGAGGAGATGGACGAGCGCACCCAGATCCCGGGTGTCGCCACCGGCCTCTCCTGGACCGCCGCCGGCGGCGAGGTGCTCTACATCGAGGCCAGCCAGATGTTCGGCAAGAAGGGCCTCACCCTCACCGGTCAGCTGGGCGACGTCATGAAGGAGAGCGCGCAGACCGCGCTCTCCTGGGTGCGCGCGCACGCCCGTCAGCTGGGCATCGAGGAGTCCTTCTTCGAGCGGGTCGACCTGCACCTGCACGTCCCCGAGGGGGCGATCCCCAAGGACGGGCCCTCCGCGGGCATCACGCTGGTGACGGCGATCGTCTCGCTGCTCACCAGCCGTCCCGTCCGGCCGCGGGTGGCCATGACCGGCGAGATGACCCTCTCCGGGCGTGTGCTCCCGGTGGGCGGCATCAAGGAGAAGGTGCTGGCGGCGCACCGCCTGGGCATCAAGGAGTTGCTCCTGCCCAAGCGCAACGAGAAGGCGGTCAAGGAGGACATCCCGGAGAACGTCCAGCGCGACCTCAAGATCCACCTGGTCTTGACCATCGAGGAGGTGCTGGAGATGGCACTGCAGCCGGGCGACGCCTACGCCATGCGGGAGAAGGACCGCTGGCACCTGCACCTGAGCAACTGACGCACGGCGCGCGCCAGCGGCCCCCGCGGAACCCCTATTCGGTCACCGTCAGCTGCCCGCGCTCGGTGCGCGCCGCCTCGCCGGACTCGAGACAGCAGTAGAAGGCGAAGACGCCCGTCTTCTCCGGCGTCAGGTCGAACCGCGTCTCGCGCCCCGGCGCGATCCGCTTCTCGATCCGCAGCTCGTCGATGGCGAGGCAGTGCTCGCCGTCGGCCGAGACGAGAACCAGGTGCGTGGTCTCGCCGCGCCGCAGGGAGACGGCGGAGGGCTGGAAGCCGCGGCGCGAGGCCTTGATGGTGACCGTCGGCGGCGTCTGCGCGGGCGAGCCCTCGGGCGCCGCCGCGAAGAGCGCCGCGACGGCGACCGACACCAGGCCCGCCCGCCTCACCGTCAGCCCCGCGGCCCCCGGTCGCGGCGATGCTCGCCGCCGTGACCGCCGTGATGGCCGCCGCCGTGACCGTGGCCGCCGCCACCGCGGCGGTCGCGGTCGCGTCCGCCACCGTGGCCACCGGGGCCCCGCCCCGGGCCGCCGCCGGGGCCGTGAGCGCCCGCGCCGGCATGCTGCCCCGCCGCGCCCTCGCCTGCCGGCTGGCCCTCCCCGTTGCCTCCCGGCGCCCCGCCCTGGGCCTCGTCCAGCAGAGCCTTGCGGGACAGGCGGATCTTCCCGGAGGGATCGATGCTGACGACCTTCACCAGCACCTGGTCGCCCTCCTTCACCTCGTCGTGGACGTTCTGCACGCGGTGGTGCGCCATCTCGGAGACGTGCAGCAGCCCGTCGGTGCCGGGCAGGATCTCCACGAAGGCCCCGAACTCCACCACCCTGACGACCTTGCCCAGGTAGGTCTTGTTCAGCTCGGGGGTGGCGGTCAGCTCCTCGATGATGGCGATCGCCTTGCGGGCGGCCGACTCGTCGATGGAGGCGATGGAGACGCGGCCGTCGTCCTCGACGTCGATCTTGCAGCCGGTGCGCTCGACGATCGAGCGGATCATCTTGCCGCCCGGGCCGATGATGTCGCGGATCTTGTCCACCGGGACCCGGATGGTCAGGATGCGCGGCGCGTAGGGGCTGATGTCGGGGCGCGACTGCGGCAGCGCCTCCAGCATGCGGTCGAGGATGTAGAGCCGCCCCTGGCGCGCCTGCTCCAGGGCCGCGGCCATGATCTCGGCGGTGATGCCGGCCACCTTGATGTCCATCTGCAGCGCGGTGATGCCGGCCCGGGTGCCCGTCACCTTGAAGTCCATGTCGCCGTAGTGGTCTTCCTCGCCGGCGATGTCGCTGAGCACCTGCCAGCGCTCGCCGTCCATCACCAGGCCCATGGCCACGCCCGCCACCGGGCTCTTGATCGGCACCCCGGCGTCCATCAGCGCCAGGGTGCCGCCGCAGACGGAGGCCATCGAGGAGGAGCCGTTCGACTCGAGGATGTCGGAGACCACGCGGATGGTGTAGGGGAAGCCCTCCTCCGGCGGCAGCATCTCCCGCAGCGCCCGCTCGGCGAGCGCGCCGTGGCCGATCTCGCGCCGGCCGGGGCCGCGCAGGAACTTCACCTCCCCCACCGAGAACGGCGGGAAGTTGTAGTGGAGCATGAAGTGCTTGCGGTACTCGGCCTCCTGCACGGTATCGATGATCTGCTCGTCCTCGGAGGTCCCCAGGGTGGCCGTCACCAGCGCCTGCGTCTCGCCGCGGGTGAACAGCGCCGAGCCGTGGGTGCGCGGCAGCACGCCCACCTCGCAGGTGATCTGGCGGATCTCGTCGAAGCGGCGGCCGTCCAGCCGGCGCCCGCGCTCGAAGATCTCCCGCTTCAGCAGCTTCTCCCGCAGCACGTCGAACACCGCCGGGACCGCCGCCCGCTTCTCGATCCGGTCCTCGGGGATGGAGGCCAGGTACTCGTCCTTCACCTCCCGGACGCGGCCGTAGGACTCGAGCTTGCCCTTGATCTGCAGGGCCTGGTGCAGCGGCTCGGTGAGAGCCCCCTCGATCTCCGACACCAGAGCCGGGTCCAGCTCCTTCTTCGCCACCTTTCGCTTGGGCTTGCCGACCCGCTCCCGCAGCTGGTGCTGCATGCGGACGATCTGCTTGATGGCCTCGTGGCCCTCGCCGAGCGCCTGCACCATCACCTGCTCGGAGATCTCGCCGGCGCCGGCCTCCACCATGACGATCGCCTGCTCGGTGCCGGCCACCAGCAGGTTGAGCTTGCTCTTGGTCTTGAGGTCGCCCATCGAGGGGTTGACCACCACCGCCCCGTCCCAGTAGCCGACCCGCACGGCGCCGACCGGCCGGTCGAACGGGATCTCCGAGATGTAGAGCGCGGTCGAGGCCCCGATGATCGAAAGCGTGTCCGAGTCGTTCTCCATGTCCGCGGAGAGCAGCAGGCCGATCACCTGCGTCTCGTTGGCGTAGCCCTCCGGAAACAAGGGCCGCAGCGGGCGGTCGATCATGCGGGAGGTCAGCACCTCCTTCTCGTTCGGCCGCCCCTCGCGCTTGAAGAAGCCCCCGGGAATCTTCCCGCTGGCGTAGTTGCCCTCCCGGTAGTCGACCGTCAGCGGCAGGAAGTCGACGCCGGCCCGCGGCTCCCGCTGGGCGCACGCCGTCGCCAGCACCACCGTGTCGCCCAGGCGCACCACCACCGCGCCGTCGGCCTGCTTCGCCATCCGCCCCGTCTCGATGGACAGGGTGTGGCGGCCGAGGGCCATTTCCACTCGTTCCATTGGCCTGTTGCTCTCCATTCACCGCCGGCTGCCGCCTTCGCGGCACGCCGGGAACTGGAGGAGCGGGCTTCGCGGCGGAAAGGAAGCGCCGGCTTCGCCCTGTGCGCGGGTCTTCGTGCTACTTGCGGATGCCCAGCTTTCCGATCAGGACGCGGTAGCGCGTGGCGTCTTTGCCCCTGAGGTACTCGAGCAAACGCCGGCGCTGGCCGACGAGCTGCAGCAGGCCTCGCCGGGAGTGATGGTCCTTGGGATGGGACTTGAAGTGCTCCGTGAGATAGCTGATCCGCTCGCTGAGGAGGGCCACCTGGACCTCGGGCGACCCCGTGTCCGTTTCATGGGTGCGGTAGCCCGAGATGACGCCCGACTTCTGCTCCTTGCTGAAGCTCACCGACTGACCTCCTCTGACTCCTCTATCCTCTTGATCAACGGGCAGGGTACCACGCCCCTCCTCTCCGTGTAAACTCGCGTCCGGTCACGCCTTGAGCCCGCTACCCCTGCTCGCCTACCTCGCGTTCGCCGCGCTCGCGATCGTGCAGCCGGGACTCGCCGTCCAGCGCCTCTCCCGGACCCGGCTCGACCCCGCCCTCGTCATCCCGCTGGGCACGGCCTGGTGTGCGGGCACCTACTGGCTGGCGCTGGTCACCGACCGCGCGTGGCTGTTCCCAGCGCTCCTCGCGGTGGCCGCCTTGGCGCTCCTCGTCCCCGCCGGCCCCTGGAAGCTCGCAGACGGGCCGTCCCTGCGCGGAGCCCTGCCGCCGTTCTTGGCCGTCCTCGCCCTCCTGGCGGTCGCCCAGTTCCGGTTCAACCGGCTGGCGCCCGACGGCGACTTCCTGCTCGACCCGTTGGTGCCGTTCGACTCCGCGTTCCACGTGGGTCTCACCCGCGAGCTGGTGATCGGACACCCACCGCAGGTGCCGGGTGTCTCCGGGTTCCCGCTCGGCTACCACCTCGGGACGGACCTCGTCCGGGCAGCGGCGCTGCGCTGGGCCGGGATCGACCCCTGGGACTCGCTGACGCGCTTCGACGTCGTCCTCTGGGCCTCTGCGCTCGTGCTGGGGCTGCGCGCCCTCGCCGCCCGGCTGGGCGCCCCGCCGCTGGCCGTGGCGCTCGCGCCCTGGACACTGCTGCTGACGGACTTCTCGTTCCTCTTCGCCGGCAACCCGCAGGCCCACTGGTGGGCCGACCTTCTCCGCGGCAACCTGCTCGTCTCGCTCGCGTACGCGAACCCGGTGATACCGGGTCTCGCGCTCACCCTCGGGTCCGTCGTGGCCCTGGCCCGGCATCTCCAGGACGGGAAGCGCGGGGCGCTGGCGCTGGCGGTCCTGCAGGCCGCGGCGGTGCCGGCGTTCAAGGTGTTCCTGGGCGCTCAGCTCCTGTTCGGGCTCGGGGTGGCGTTCCTGCTGGCCCGGCCGGCCGCCCGCCGGCCATTGGCCTTGACGGGGCTGCCGTGCGCCGTCTTCACCGCCATGCTGGTGCTCGGACGAGGCGGCGAGACCGTGCGGGTGTCGCTGGCCCCGCTCGACCTCGTCAGGGTCACGCGGGAGACGCTGGGGCTGCTGCCCCTGCACGGCGCCTCCTTCGCCGGCTGGGCCGCGCTATGGGTGGTCGCGTCGCTGGGACTGCGCCTGCTCGGCCTCCCCGAGGCGGTGAGGGCGCTCCGCGCCTCGGCTCCGGCCTCGGCTCTCGCCACCATGGCGCTCTGCGGCTGGCCGCTCGGGCTCCTGTTCCGCGTTTCCGCCCCCGAGGTGCTCGAGGGACAGAAGATCGTCAACGACGCGGCGTACCTCGTCGAGCAGTCGGGGCCGCTGCTGTGGGTCTTCACGGCGGTCGTGCTCGCGCGCATGGCCGCGACACCGGCTCACCGCCCGGCCGTCCTCGTCGCCACGGTGCTCCTGGCGACCCCGGCGACCATCCACTTCGCGGCGAAGAAGGCGACGACACCGCCCGACCGGCTCCCGGCGGCGATGGTCAGGGCGGCCCGCGAGCTCGAGCGTGTGTCGCGGCCCGGCGACGTTGTGCTGCAGAGGCCGGGGGCGCGCTACCCCCCGGCGCCGGTCGTCCTCGCCGGCCGCCGAGTTCCGTACGAGCGCTTCACGCCATGGCTGACGCAGTTCGCCCCGCGGCGGGCCCTCGAGCAGCGGCACGAGGCGGTGTACCGCTTCTTCCACACCGCCGACCGGCTGGAGGCCATCGACATCGCGCGCTCTCTCGACGCCCGCTACCTCGCCCTCTACGGCGCGGACCGGCTCCGTTTCGACACCTCCGGTCTGCTCGAGCCCGTCCACGAGGAGGAGGGGGCGCGGCTGTATCGGCTGTGTCTCGACGCCGTCAGTCCAGGAGCACGAGGTCCGGGTGCAGCACCGGGAAGCGCGGCAGGCCGCCCGCCGGCGGCTCCAGCCCCAGGGGCGTCGCCAGCGCGATGAGCCGGCCGGCGTCGTCCAGCAGGCGCACCCGCTCGACCGGCTGGCGAGGGAAGCCCTCCAGCACGTCCTCGGGACCGAGGTCGCGACCGTTCCTCACCCACCGACACGCCGACGCCGGCACCCGCACCGCGGGCAGCTCCGTGAGCAGGGCCTCGAGCGGCAGGAGCCTCGTCGCGGCGTCGTGGTCGAGGGCGTCCAGAGCGACGGCCTGAGACAGGTCGAACCGCCCCGAACGCGTCCGCCGCAGCGCCGTGAGGTGGGCGCCCGTCTGCAGCCGCTCGCCCAGGTCGCGGGCCAACGCGCGGACGTAGGTGCCGGCCGAGCAGCGCACCTCCAGGTCCAGCCGGCCGTCCTGCAGCCGGAGCAGCTCGATCGCGTGCACGGTGACGGGCGTCGCCGCCATGGCGAGAGCTTCGCCGCGGCGTGCCAGCTCGTAGGCCCGGCGGCCGCCCACGTGCCGGGCCGAGAACGTAGGCGGGACCTGGTCGAAGCTGCCGACCAGAGTGGCCAGCGCACGGCGGACGGTCCCGGCATCGACCGCGACGTCGCATGGCGGCGACAGCGGCTCGCCGGTGAGGTCGTCGGTGCTGGTGGCGAAGCCGAGACGGACGGTGGCGCGGTAGGTCTTGTCGTCGGTCGAGAGGAAACGCGCGAGGCGCGTGGCCTTGCCGACGCACAGCGGCAGCACCCCCGTCGCGAACGGGTCGAGCGTGCCGGTGTGCCCGATCCGCCGCTCGCGGAGGGCCCGCCGCGCGCGGTCGACGACGTCGTGCGAGGTCGGCCCGGCCGGCTTGTCCACGACCAGGACGCCGTCCACGCCACTCGCCTCGCTACTCGCCCCGGCCCTGCGGGCGCTCTCCGCCGGACCGCTCGGGCTGGGGGTCGGCGTCGCCGCCTCCCTCGCCCGCGGCCGCCTCCAGCGAGCGCGCGGCGTTCTCCCGGATGAGCTGGGCGACGCGCTCTGTCGCCTCCAGGCCCTTGTCGTAGGCGAAGTCGACCTCCGGCACCTGGCGGATGCCCAGCCGCCGCGCCAGCTCGCGGCGGACGAACCCCGACGCGCTCTTCAAGGCCGCGAGCGTCTTCCGGCGCTCGGCCTCGGTCCCCTGCATTCCGACGTGAACCCGCGCGTGCCCCAGGTCGGGGCTCACCTCGACCCGGGTGACCGTCACCAGGCCGATACGCGGGTCCTTGAGCTCGAACGAAACGAGCTGCGAGACCTCCTCGCGGATCGCCTCCCCCAGCCGCAGAGGACGTCGTCCCATCAGAGAAGCTCCATGTGCTGGTCGACCAGCTCGACGTCGCGGGCGCTGGCCGCCTCGCCGGCGACGGAGGTGAGCGTCTGCTCCAGGTGGACCTGGTCGGTGTTGACCGAGACGACCGCCAGCGTCGCCCGCTGCCAGAGGTCCTGCCCGTCCACTTCCGCCAGTGACACGTTGTGCCGGTTGCGCACCCGCTGCTCGAGACTGCGCAGCGCCTGGCGCTTGTCCTTGAGCGACTGCGCGCCCGGGAAGTGCAGCTCCAACGTCAAGAGACCGATCACCATTCCGTTAGCTTAAGCCACTGCCACCCAGGGGGCCCCAGGGGGACGGGGTCCCAGGGGGACGGGGTCCCCCTGGAACCTGGACGCTGGTACTGACCGTTCTGCCTTGATGGCTCGGGGCCCTGTCCCTCTGGCCCCGCCTCGCCTCTTCGCTCGGCGGTGCGTCGAAGACCGATGACGGGGGCGAAGGACCCTCCGAGTGCAGCGCTACGTGAGCGTCTCCTTCACCCGCTCCGTGGTGAAGAACTCGATGACATCCCCAGGCTTGACGTCGTTGTAGCCGGCGATGCCGATGCCGCACTCGAGGCCGGACTTGACCTCGCTGGCGTCGTCCTTGAAACGCTTGAGCGAGGAGACCTTCCCGGTATGGATCACCACGTTGTCGCGCAGGAGGCGGACGTTGGCGGTGCGGGTGACGCGGCCGTCCTGCACGTAGCAGCCGGCGATCGTCCCCACCTTCGAGATCTTGAAGGTGTCGCGCACCTCCGCGGCGCCGAGGCGCACCTCGCGGATGGTCGGCTCGAGCAGGCCTTCCATGGCCTTCTTCATGTCGTCGGCCACGTCGTAGATGATCGTGTAGAGGCGCAGCTCGACCTCGTCGCGCTCGGCGATCTCGGCGGCTTTTCGCTCGGGGCGCACGTTGAACCCGATGACGACCGCGTTCGAGGCCGCCGCCAGCAGCACGTCGCCCTCGGTGACGGCGCCCACGCCCTGGCGGATGATGCGGATCCTGATCTTCTCCTGAGGCAGCTTGTTGAGCTGGTCCGCCACCGCCTCCAACGAGCCCTGCACGTCGGCCTTGAGGACGATCAGCAGCTCCTTCAGCTGGCCCTCGGCGATCGCCCGGCCCAGGTCCTCCAGGCGGACCCGCGAGGACGCGGCCAGCGCCTTCTCCCGCATCTTCAGCTGGCGGAAGTTGACGATCGACTGCGCCTTGAGCTGGTCGGTGACGCCCAGCAGCTGGTCGCCCGGCTCGGGCAGCGAGGGCAGGCCCAGCACCTCGACCGGGGTGGAGGGGCCGGCGATCTTCAGCCTTGAGCCGCGGTCGTCGACGAGGGCGCGGATCTTGCCCGTCACCGCGCCGGCCACCACGGTGTCGCCGATGCGCAGGGTGCCGTCCTGCACCAGGACGGTGGCCACCGGGCCGCGGCCCTTGTCCAGCCGCGCCTCCAGCACCGTCCCCAGCGCCGGTTTCTTGGGGTTCGCCTTCAGCTCCTGCAGGTCGGCCACCAGCAGCAGCATCTCCAGCAGCTGCTCGAGGTTCTGCTTCTTCTTGGCCGAGACGTTCACGAACACGGTGCTGCCGCCCCACTCCTCGGGCATCAGCCCGCGGTCAGAGAGCTGCTGGCGCACCCGGTCGGGCTGCGAGTCGGGCTTGTCGATCTTGTTGACGGCCACCACGATCGGCACCCCGGCCGCCTTGGCGTGGTCCATGGCCTCGACCGTCTGCGGCATCACGCCGTCGTCGGCCGCCACCACCAGCACCACGATGTCGGTGACCTTGGCGCCGCGCGCCCGCATCAAGGTGAAGGCCTCGTGGCCCGGGGTGTCGAGGAAGACCACCCGCCGCGAGCCCACGTCGACGTGATAGGCGCCGATGTGCTGGGTGATGCCCCCGGCCTCCCCGGCCGCCACCGTGGTCTGCCGGATCGCGTCGAGCAGCGAGGTCTTGCCGTGGTCGACGTGACCCATGACGGTGATCACCGGCGCCCGTGGCGCCAGGTCCTCCGGCTTCGACTCCACCGCCTGCTCGTGGACCAGCTCCTCCTCGAACGACTGGATGGAGGCTTCGTAGCCGAACTCGCGCGCCACCTCGATCGCCAGGTTGGGGTCGAGGCTCTGGTTGACGGTGGCCATCACCCCGCGAGTGATGAGCGCCTTCATCACGTCGCGCGACTTCACGTCGGACATCTTGTCCGAGAGCTCCTTCACGGTGACGCCCTCGGTCAGTGTGACCTTGCGCGGTGGGCCGCTGTAGGCGGGCCTTTCCTCGCGCTGCACCACCACCGGGGCGGCCTTGCCCTTCGAGCGAGGTGCCGGCCGGCCCACGGGACGCAGCGACCCGCCCGGCCGGGACCCCGGCCCTCCCGGCCGCGGCGGCAGACCCGGCCGCGCCGCGGGGGCGGTGCCGGGACGGCCAGCGATCGCGTGCGGCGAGCGCGGCAGGGCCCCGCCGGCGGTCGCATGCGGACTCGTAGGATGCGGTCCTGTCGGGTGAGCGCTCGTCGGGTGCGGCCCGGTACGCTGGGTCGGGTGCGGGCTGACCGGACGCGGCGGCGCGATCGGCCGCAGCGGTCGCGGCGCGGCCGCCCGCGGCGCCATGGTGGCGGCGGGTGCGGGTGCGGGCGAGGGAGCGGCGGCGACCGGCACCGGCGCGGGAGCCGGACCCGGTGTCGGCGCCGGGGCCGGAGCGGCTGGCGGCGCGACGGCCACCGGGGTGGGTGCGGGCGGAGGGACGGGCGCAATCGGTCGCACCGGTCCGGCCAGACGGGGGCCGGTCACGGTGGTGCGCACGACCCCGGCGGCCGCGGCCGCCGCCGCGGCAGAGGCCCCGACCCCCACCGGCTCCGGCGCGAGTTCCCCGGCCGGGGGCGCCAGCTCCTCGGAAACGGCGGCTGCGGATGCCGCCTCGGTCGCCTCCGGCTCGAGGGCAGCGGGTTCCTGCGCCTCCGTCTCGGCCTCGGCGCCGAGCGCCGGCTGCGCGGCCCGCGGGGCCAGGCGGGGAGCCCCGGGGGCGTGCGCCAGCGCCGCGGCGGCGGCGTCGGCCGACTCGGCCTCCGCCCGCCGGCGGGGCTTGCCCAGGCGGCGCGCCTCGGTGGCGAGCCGCGCCTCCTCGGCGGCCTTCTCGCGAGCGGCCCGCTCGGCGGCGATCCTCTCCTGCTGCTCGCGCTCGATGCGGTCGCGCTCGTCCTCGTCCTCGTCGCTGCCGTAGACGCGCTTGCGCTTGCTGCTGAGGGCGTCGATCTTGAGCGCCCGGCGGAGCTTGTCTGCGGTGTCCTCGTCGACCGAGCTCGAGGCGGTCTTCACCTCGACCCCCAGCTTGTGCAGGCGGTCGATGACCTCCTGGCTCGTCAGCCTCAGGTCCCTGGCGAGGTTGAAGACCCTAACGTTCGACATCCGTCCCTTCCTCCCCGCCGGACGCAGAGGCGCCCGGCTCGGCGTCCGTCCCGGCCGCGGCCGGCTCGGCCTCGGCCGACTCCTGCTCGGCCGCCGCCTGCTCGGCCGCCGCCTGCTCCGCGGCCAGGCGCTCCGCCTCGGCCGCCGCGTCGCGGGCGTCCCACTCGACCCTGGCCTGGGCCGCGGCCTCGCGGATCTCCTCGACCGTCTCCGCGTCCACCCCCTCGACCTGCGTCAGCTCCTCGTCCCCCATCTCCAGAAGCTGGGCGAGCCCGGCGACGCCCGCCTGCACCAGCGCCTGCACCAGCGCGTCGGGCACGCCGTGGCGGCCGAGGCTGCGGATCTCGTCCACGGCGCGGGCCATGCGCGCCATCTCCGCCTCCACCTCGCGGCGCTTCTCCTCCTCGCTCTTGATGTCGATGCGCCAGCCCACCAGCTTGGCGGCGAGGCGGACGTTCTGGCCCTTCTTGCCGATGGCGAGGCTCAGCTGCTTGTCCTCGACCACCACCTCCATGATCCGCTGCTCCTCGTCGACCACCGACACCCGGCTGACCTTGGCCGGCGAGAGCGCGTTCACCACGAAGGTGGAGGGGTCCTCGCTCCACTCGACGATGTCGATCTTCTCCCCGCGCAGCTCGCGGATGATCGACTGCACCCGGGTGCCCTTCATGCCCACGCAGGCGCCGACCGGGTCCACGTCGCGTTCGCGCGAGAGCACGGCGACCTTGGCCCGCTCGCCGGCCTCGCGCACGGCCCCCTTGATCTGCACGGTCCCGTCGTAGATCTCCGGCACCTCCATCTCGAACAGCTTCACCAGCAGCGCGGGGTCCGTGCGGCTGACGATCACCTGCGGCCCCTTGGCGGCCTTGGCCACCCGCACGATCGCCACCCGCACGCGGTCGCCGGTCTGGTAGGATTCGGCCCGGCTCTGCTCCTTGCGTGGCAAGAGGGCCTCCGCCCGGCCCAGGTCGACCACGAAGTCGCCCATCTCCTGGCGCTTGACGATGCCGTTCACCACCTCGTTCACGCGGCCCGAGTACTCGGCGAACACGTTGTCGCGCTCCGCCTCGCGCACCTTCTGGAAGATGACCTGCTTGGCGGTCTGGGCGGCGATGCGGCCGAGCACGTCCGTGGGCTTGGGGAACTCGATCTCCTGGCCGATCTCGATGGGCGAGCCGGGGAACATGCGCTGGGCGTCCTCGACGCTGAGCTGGGTGTCGGGGACCTCCACGTTGTCCACCACCATCTTCACCGCGAAGACCTCGATCTGGCCGGTCTCCTCATTGAAGCGGCTGCGCAGGTCCTCGGCGCCCTTGTAGTACTTCTTGGAGGCCGTCAGGATCGCGTCCTCGATGGCGGCGATGATCACGTCGGGGTTGATGTTCTTCTCCCGGCTGATCTGCTCGATCTGCTGTCGCAGCTGGTTTGCCATCGTGCGCTCGCTACTCCGCTTTCGCTCTCTTCGGGAACTCGACCTGGAGGCGGCCATGGGCGACCTTGCCGAGCGGCACCCGCGCGGTGGTGCCCTCCGTCTCCAGCGCCAGCGTCACCACCCCGTCCTCGCAGGAGACGATGCGGCCCCTCCAGTGGCGCCGCCCATCGATCGGCTCGTAGCTCGACAGGCGCGCCAGGCTGCCGGCGAAGCGCCGGTAGTCGGCCTCCCCACGCAGTGGGCGGTCGAGGCCCGGGGAGGAGACCTCGAGCGTGTAGGAGCCCTGGATCGGGTCCTCCGCGTCCAGGATGGCGGAGACCTCCTGCGAGACGGACTGCAGCTCGTCGAGCCCGATCCCCGCCGGCTTGTCGACGTACAGGCGCACGAGGTGCCCGCCCTGGGCGCGCTTCAGCTCGACCTCCACCAGCTCGTAGCCGCGGTCCGCCGTCACCCGTGCCGCCACGGACCTCACTCGCTCGAGCGGTCCCTGCTCTCTGGTCAGATCTGTCGCCTCCAAAAAAAAGAGTGGGCGACCCCACTCAGGCCCGACACTCGAAGCCGGAACACGAATACTAGCAGGATCGGTCGTCAACCGCAATGCCGGCTCTCGGCGATCCCCAGCCAGCAGAAGCCTTTGTGGCTGTTTCGCGGGGACGGCGCCGTCTGGCTTAGGGGGCAGCGGCCCCTCGCCCTACCCCACCCGCTGGATGGAACCCACCAGGTCGTAGGCGTGCGCCTCGCTGATGCGGCAGGTGACGAACGAGCCGCCCTGCGCCCTGCCGTCGTTGAGGATCACCTGGCCGTCGATCTCCGGCGCCTGGCTGGCCATCCGCCCGCACAACAGGAGGTCGCTGTCCGGGTGCGTGCCCTCGACCAGCACCTCCACCTCGCGGCCGACCAGCCGGCGGTTGCGGCGGGCCGAGATCCGCTTCTGCAGGGCCAACAGCCGCCGCTGACGCGCCCGCTTCACCCGGCGCGGCACGTCGTCGGCCAGCCGGTGCGCCGTCGTGCCCTCCTCGTGCGAGTAGGTGAAGACCCCGACGTTGTCGAGCTGGGCGGCCTCCACGAACGCGAGCAGCTCGTCGAAGTCGCGGTCGGTCTCCCCCGGAAAGCCGACGATGAAGGAGCTGCGGACGGCGACGCCCGGCACCCGCTCGCGGATCCGATCGAGCATCCCCGGCAGGTTGCCGCGGCCGGTCGGGCGCTTCATCCGCTGCAGCACGGCGAGGCTCGCGTGCTGCAGCGGGATGTCCACGTACTTCACCACCTTCTCTTCGCAGGCGATGGCGTCGAGAATGCGGTCGCTGAGCGTCGCCGGGTAGGCGTACATCACCCGGATCCAGCGGATGCCGTCCACCCGTCCCAGCCGCCGCAGCAGGTAGGCCAGGCCGTCGCGCACGCCGTGGTCGAGGCCGTAGCGCGTCGAGTCCTGGGCCACCAGCACCACCTCGCGCACGCCACGCTCGGCCAGCGCGCGCACCTCCGCCACGATGTCCTCGACCCCGCGGCTGCGGTGGCGGCCGCGCAGGGTCGGGATGATGCAGAAGGAGCAGGTGTAGTCGCAGCCCTCGCTGATCTTGACGTAGGCCAGCCAGGGCGGCGTCGACAGCACCCGCGGCTGCCGGTGGTCGTAGACCCAGGTCGGCAGGCCGGGACGGGCCTCGGCGAGCGAGGTGGGCATCCCCGAGACCGCCTCCACCACCCGCTCGACCTGGCCGGTGCCCAGGGTGGCGTCGATCTCCGGGATCGCGCGGCGCAGCTCCTCGTCGTAGCGCTGGCTCAGGCAGCCGGTGACCACCAGCCGCCTCGCCTTGCCGTTCTCCTTCTCCCGGGCCATCTCCAGGATGGTGTCGATCGATTCCTGCTTGGCCCGGTCGATGAAGGCGCAGGTGTTGACCACCACCACCTCGGCCTCGGCGGCGTCGCTCACCACGCGGTAGCCGGCGTCCTTCAGGCGTCCCAGCATCACCTCGGAGTCGACGAGGTTCTTGGGACAACCCAGAGAGACCATTCCCACGGTCCCCGCGGGCCGGAGAGTCTTGCGGTTCGTCACCGTCGCGGCTTCCGCGGTGGCGCCCTCAGTTGGCCTTGCCGGGAGAGTCGATCTCGTTGCCCCACTCCCGGAGCTTGTCCCGGTCGCTGGCGGCGTACAGCTCGTCGGCGATGTCGGCGATCTGGTCGCTGATGCCCCCGAGCACCTCCAGCTCCTCGCCCTGCTGCGACATCAGCGAGAGGTGGTGGGCGATGGCGTCGAGCCGCGGCACCGCCTTGTCCACCGCCAGGAGCAGCCCCTCGACCAGCTCCACCAGGGCTTTCCGGCTCAGGCCGTCGTGCCACGTCGGTTCCATCCCGCCTCCTTCGGAGCCCGTGGGGACCCCGGGACCCTCGATTCTAGCGTGAGTGCCGCCGCCCCGGGTCCGTCGTATACTCGCGGCATTCCGGAGGAAAAATGGGAACGGGTGGGAAGATCGCGCTGGGGTGCGGGTGCCTGGTCCTGGCGGCGGGCGCAGTGACCATGGGCGTCGTCGTCTACGGAACCTACTGGGCGAAGTCGAAGGTCGCCCAGGTCACCGGCGGGCTCGACAAGATCAGCGCCAAGAGCAGCCAGATCTCCGCTCTCGAGAAGAAGGCGAACGCCAACCCCTACACCGCGCCGGCCGACGGAGTCGTCCCGGAAGCGCGCCTGGTGAAGTTCCTGGAGGTCCGCAAGCAGGTCTACGACGTGTACGATCGTTTCCAGGCGGACATCAAGGAGCTGGAGCGAAAGCAGAAGGCGCGGGGCAGCGAGCAGGCCTCGTTCTCCGACGCCCTCAGCGGAGCCGGCAAGGTGGCGCAGATCTTCGGCGACGTCCGCCTGGCGCAGGTGCAGGCCCTGGCCGACCTGGGCATGAGCGAGCAGGAGTACCGGGACATCCAGATGGCGGTCTACAAGAGCGCCTGGGCCGCCGAATCGCAGAAGCAGTCCGGCAAGACGCCGTCCGAGGCCCTGGCCGAGGCCAACCGGCAAATGCAGGAGTCGATGCGGACCGGCCTCGAGGCGGCCCGGCAGCAGGGCGTCTCGGTGCCCGCCTTCGACGAGAAGCAAGCCCAGGAATCGCAGAAGCAGATGGCCGCGGCGGCGAAGGCTCTTGAGGTGCCGACGGCCAACGTGGCCCTCTTCCGGAAGTACGAGGCGGACATCAAGAAGTACGCGATGACCGGCCTCGAGCTGATCGGCCTGTAATCGCGGCGGCGCTTCAGAGGCGCTCGAGCAGGAGCGAAGCCGCCACCCGCGCCCCGTCCAGCCGCGGCGGGTCAGGCCAGGGCAGCGCCAGCACCCGCCCGAGCGCCGCCCCGACGCGTCCCTGGCGGAGGTCGGCGTTCGCCAGGTGGACCGCCGGAAGGTAGCGCGGCATCTCCTGGACCATCACCGGGTACTCCGGGAAGTCGCCGCGCTCGGTGTAGACGAGGCGGGTGCGCGCGCCGATGCAGTCGCTCACGATGCCGTAGCCTGGCTTGGTGACGACGACGTCGACGGCGCCGACCAGGTCCGGGTAGTCGAGGCCGCGCGAGCGCAGCGCAGTGCCGTCGAGCGACCGGACCCCGTCGGCGCCGCCGCCCGCCTCGAGGCCGGTGACCAGGAACTGGAAGCGCGGGTCGGCGAACGAGGAGGCGCGCAGCCCGGGCAGGCCGATCCCGCCGAACGACAGCAGCACGGCCGGGCGCGGGTCGAGGCCCAGTCGTTCCCGAGCCTCGGCCCTGGCCACTGCCGGCCGCCGTGCCACCATCGGCAGCGGCTCGATGCGGCGGAACGCGCGCAGGTCGCCGGCGAAGGGCAGCCGTAGCAGGAGATCGGCGTCGGCGTAGGCGGCTCTGGCCCAGGCGGCCGCCGGCTCGAGCGCCGGGTGACTGCGGGCCAGATGGTCGTAGATCCAGTCCCAGGAGAAGTTGCCGAGCGCGATGGAGGGGACACCGGCCGCCGCGGCTGCCGCGAACGCCAGCGGAGGGATGTCACCCAACACCAGCCGCGCGCCCGCGCCCTGCAGCCAACGCGCCTCGGCTGCCACCAGCTCGTCCCAGCCGACCCTGTAGGCCCGCCAGGCAAAGGCCGTGCCCTCCTCGTCGATGACCAGGGCGTCCTTCTGCACGAGCCCGACGTCCGCGGCCACCCGCCGGACCGCGAGCGGCGGCGCGATCACCTCCTCGAGGAGGAAGGCCGGCGCGGCCGTGGCTGCGACGATCGGCAGGCGGGGCGCCATCTCTCGAACCACCCGCAGGACCTCGGCGGTCCGGGTGGCGTGTCCGAAGCCGTGGCCGGAGACGTAGACGGCCAGCATCAGATGGGTCTCGTCCGCGTCGGCACCGGGCCAACGTACTACACGAAACGCGGACCTGTCGGCAAACCGGACCCTCGGCCCCGACCGCCACCCGGCGATGGGTCATCCGCACCATGGAGGGACCGGCGGCAAGGCGAGGATCATTCGTCTTCCGCGGGCGTCGCGGCAATCCGACACGAACGCAGGAGGCCAGCGTGAGCAACGTCGACTCCCGCATCCGGTCGTCAGCCGACCGAGGGCGAGGGCAGAGACAACGTGCGCCCGGCGCGCGCGTTTGCCTCCTGCTGCTGCTGGCGTCGCTGCCTGCGTGCGGCAAGGGAAGCTCGGCAGGTCCCCCCGCGGCAGCCGTCGAGGTGGTGGCGGTCAGGGTGGCGCCGCGTGACATGCCGGTCACCTGGGAGTTCGTGGCGCAGACCCAGAGCTCCCGCCAGGTGAACATCCAGGCGCGGGTCAGCGGCTTTCTCGAGAAGCGCACGTTCGACGAGGGCACCATGGTCCGGGAGGGACAGGTGCTGTTCCTGATGGACACCCGGCCCTTCAAGGCGCAGCTCGACGCCGAGACCGCCGCGCTCGCCAAGCAGCAGGCCGGCCTCGAGGTGGCGAGGGCGGACCTGGAGCGCACGAAACCGCTGGCGGCGCAGGCCGCGCTCTCCCAGAAGGACCTGGACGACGCGACCGGCCAGTTCCACGCCGCCGAGGCGGCGGTCGAGGGCGCGAAGGCGAGGGTCGAGACCGCCCGCCTCAACCTCTCCTACTGCACGATCGCATCCCCGGTTACCGGGGTGGCCGGTGCCGCCCTGCAGCAGGAAGGCGCCTATGTCAGCCCGCAGAACAGCCTGCTGACGACGGTGGCCGCCCTCGATCCCATCTGGGTCAACTTCAGCGTCTCCGAGAACCAGATGCAGGCCTACCAGGACCAGGTCGCGCGCGGCCAGCTGCGCGCGCCGAAGGACGGCACCTTCGCGGTCGAGGTGGTGCTGGTGAACGGGACGGTGTTCCCGCACCCGGGCCGCATCACCTTCGCCTCCCCTTCCTACAACGCCCAGACCGGGACCTTCCTGCTCCGCGCCAGCGTGGCGAACCCGGGCGGCGTGCTGCGGCCGAACCAGTACGTGAGGGCGCGCCTCACGGGCGCGCTCCGGCCCGGGGCCATCGTGGTGCCGCAGCGGGCCGTCCAGCAGGGTGCCTCGGGCCACTCCGTCTGGGTCGTCGACCACGAGGGCCGGGCCCAGACCCGGCCGGTGGTGGTCGGCCAGTGGGCCGCGGGCGACTGGCACATCAGCGAGGGCCTGCAGGCGGGTGAGCAGGTGATCGTGGACGGGACGCTCGCCCTGCGGCCGGGCGCCAAGGTGTCGCTGAAGCCCGCCCCGGCGGCGGCCGACTAGCGCGGGCGGCGAGAGCATGCTGGCCCGCTTCTTCGTGGAAAGGCCGATCTTCGCGGCGGTGCTGTCCATCGTTCTGTGCCTGGCGGGGCTGGTGGCCATGCGCGCGCTGCCGGTCGAGCAGTACCCCACCATCACCCCCGTCCAGGTGACGGTCAGCGCCAGCTATCCGGGCGCCGACTCGCGGACGCTCGCCGACTCGGTGGCGTCGCCGCTCGAGGCGCAGATCAACGGCGTCGACAAGATGCTGTACATGACCTCCGCCAGCTCCTCGACCGGCAACCTGACGCTCACCGTCTTCTTCGCCCTGGACGCAGACCCGGACGTCGCCCAGGTCCAGGTGCAGAACCGGGTGAACCTGGCCATGCCCCAGCTGCCCTCGGCGGTGGTGCAGCAGGGCGTGTCGGTGCAGAAAAAGTCCTCGCAGATCATGATGCTGGTCGGCCTCTACTCCCGGGACAGGCGCTACAGCGCCGACTACATCGCCAACTACGCCAACGTCCACGTGCTCGACGCCCTGAAGCGGGTGCCCGGAGCCGGCCAGGCCTCGATCCTGGGCGCGCCGGACCAGGCGATGCGCATCTGGATGAACCCCGACCAGATGGCGGCGCTGGGGGTCACCACCAGCGACCTCCAGCGCGCCGTGGCCAGCCAGAACGCCCTCTACGGCGCGGGCCAGATCGGCCAGAAGCCCACCGAGGGGCGCAGCGAGCTGACCGTGCCGGTGGTCACCCAGGGCCCCTCCAGCGACCCCGCCTCCTACGAGGGCATCATCCTCCGCGGTGGCCAGGGCGAGGGGGCCATCGTCCGGCTCAGGGACGTCGCCCGCGTCGAGAAGGGCCGGCTCGCCTACGTCATCGACGCCAAGCTGAACGGCCTGCCGGCGACCTTCGTGGCCGTCTACCAGCAGCCGGGGGCCAACGGCCTCGAGGTCTCGCGCGCCGTGCACGCCGCGCTCGAGGCCATGAAGCCGCAGTTCCCGGACGGCCTCGACTACGTGGTGTCTCTCGACACCACCGACTTCGTGCGGCTGTCCATCGACGAGGTGGTCACCACCCTGCTCGAGGCGCTGGCCCTCGTCATCCTGGTGGTCTACCTGTTCCTGCAGAGCTTCCGGGCCACCCTCATCTGCTCGGCCGCCGTCATGGTCGCCCTGCTGGGCACCTTCCCGGCCATGCTGGCGCTCGGCTTCTCGATCAACCTGCTGACGCTGTTCGGGCTGGTGCTGGCGATCGGCATCGTGGTCGACGACGCCATCGTGGTGATCGAGAACGTCGAACGCAACATGAGCCACCTCCACCTGCCGCCGCGCGAGGCGACGGCGCGGGCGATGGGCGAGGTCGTCAGCCCGGTGATCGCGACGGTGCTGGTGATGGCGGCGATCTTCGTGCCGGCCGCCCTGCTGCCGGGCACCACCGGCCAGCTCTACAAGCAGTTCGCGATCACCATCGCCATCTCGGTCGCCATCTCGGGGTTCGTCGCGCTCACGCTGACGCCCGCCCTGGCGGGGCTGTTCCTCCGCCACCCGGCGCCGGCGCAGCGAGGGCCCTTCGCCTGGTTCAACCGCCGGTTCGACACGCTGACCGCGGCCTTCGGCCGCGCCGTGATCCTGGTGATCCGGCGTACCGTCCCGGCCTTCGCGCTGCTCGCCGTGCTGCTGGTGGCGATGGTGCTCCTCTTCCGCGCCCTGCCCACCAGCTTCGTGCCGAACGAGGACCAGGGCTACGTGATGACGGCGATCCAGATGCCGAGCGGGGCCAGCCTCGACCGTACGGGAGAGGTCGCCGACCGCGTCGACGCCATCTACGCCCAGCTGCCCGGGGTGGCCGACCGCACCCAGCTCACCGGCTACAGCCTGCTCGACGGCGGGCTCAAGACCAACGCCGCGACCTTCTTCGTGACGCTGAAGCCGTACGACCAGCGCTACGCCTCGGCGGCCAGGGCACGTGCCGAGAACGCCCGCGCGGTGCTGCTCGGCCTCTACCGCCGGGGCCGCGCCATCGCGCAAGGGCTGGTGCTGCCGGTGGCGCCGCCGTCGATCCCGGGCATCGGCACCACCGGCGGGTTCGAGTTCTGGCTCCAGGACACGGGCTCGGGCGACCCGGCACGGCTCGAGCAGGTGGTCGAGCAGCTCGTGGCCCGCGCGCGGCAGCGGCCGGAGCTCTCCGGGCTGAGCTCCACCTTCCGGGCCAGCACGGCACAGCTGCGAGCCGACGTGGATCGGGAGAAGGCGGCGCTGCTGGGCGTGCCGATCCAGGACGTGTACAGCACCATCCAGGCCCAGTTCGGCGGCCTGGTGGCCAGCCAGTTCAATGAGTACAGCCGCACCTGGTGGGTGGTCCTGCAGTCGGACGCCCGCTACCGGCGGACGCCCGATGATCTCGCCCGCCTCTACACCCGGTCGAGCCAGGGACTGATGATCCCGCTGTCGGCAGTCGTCACCACCCGGTGGGTGACCGGCCCGGACCTGCTGCCCCACTTCAACGGCTTCCCCGCCGCCAAGGTGAACGGCAGCGCGGCTCCGGGCTACAGCTCGGGCCAGGCGATCGCCGCCATGGAGGCGGCCGCCCGCGAGGTGCTGCCGACGGGCTTCAGCTTCGCCTGGTCCGGGCTCGCCTTCGAGGAGCGCCGCTCGGGCAGCACGTCGGCGGCGGCCTTCGCCTTCGGCATCGTGATCGTGTTCCTGGTCCTCGCCGCCCAGTACGAGTCGTGGACGCTGCCCGGAGCGGTGATGACCGCCGTCCCCTTCGGCATCCTGGGCGCGCTCGTGCTCAACTGGCTGCGCGGCCTGGAGAACGACGTCTACTTCCAGATCGGCCTGCTGGTGCTGATCGGCCTCGGTGCCAAGAACGCTCTGCTCCGCGTCACCTTCGCGGTGGACCTGCGCCGGCAGGGGAGGTCGCTGATGGAGGCCACCATCGAGGCGGGCGAGCTGCGGCTGCGGCCGATCATCATGACCTCGCTCGCCTTCGTGCTCGGCGTGCTGCCGCTGGCGGTCGCCACCGGCGTGGGCGCCAACTCGCGCCACTCGATCGGGACCGGCATCATCGGCGGCATGCTGGGCGAGACCACCCTGGCCATGCTCTACGTCCCGCTGTTCTTCTACCTGTTCGAGCGGCTCACCGAGCGCCTGCGCGCACGAAGCCGACCGACCGCGCCGGAGCCGGCGCCGAGCCAGGCGGCGCCCACCGCCTCGGTCGGAGCCGACTCCGGGGAGGTGTGAGATGCGCCGGCCGCTCGCCCTGGCCCTCTCCACGCTCGCGCTCGCCGGCTGCATGGTCGGACCCGACTACCACCGTCCGCGCGTCGAGGCGCCGCCTCTCCTTCCCCACCAGCTCGCCGGGGCGGCGACCGGCGACGAGAGCCGGTGGTGGCAGAGGTTCGCGGATCCTGTGCTCGACGGGCTCGTCGCGGAGGCCCTGGCCCACAACAAGACGGTCAAGATCGCCGCCGCCAACGTGGACCAGGCGGCCGCGGTCCTGACCCAGGTGCGTTCGCCGCTGTTTCCGCAGGCGAGCGCCGGGGCCAGCGGCACTCGCCAGCGTGGCAGCGAGCGCGGAGCGGTGCCGATCCCGCCCACCGTCCCCAACCCGCAGACCTCCTACCAGCTGCTGGCCGGGGCCAGCTGGGAGATCGACCTGTGGGGCCGGGTCCGCCGGCTGTCGGAGGCGGCCCGCGCCGACCTGCTGGCCACCGAGGAGGCACGCCGCGGGGTGATCCTGTCCCTGGTCGGCGCGGTGGCCAACACCTACCTCCAGCTGCGGGGCCTGGACGAGCAGCTGCTGATCGCGCAGCGGTCGCGCGAGGCCTACGCCGCCTCCGTGAAGCTGTTCGAGCTCAAGTTCGCCCACGGCATGGCCTCGGGCCTGAACGTGGCGGCCGCACGGATACAGGCGGAGACGGCGGCGGCGGCGGTCCCGCAGATCGAGTCGCAGGTCGCCCAGACCGAGAACGCCCTCTCGATCCTGCTCGGCCGGGACCCCGGCGCCATCCCGCGCGGCAGGTCGATCCGAGAGCTCGCTCTCCCGGCGGTCCCGGCCGGCATGCCCTCGGAGCTGCTCGAGCGGCGCCCCGACATACGCCAGGCGGAGCAGAACCTGATCGCCATGAACGCGCGCATCGGCGCGGCGAAGGCGCGCTACTTCCCCTCGATCTCGCTGACCGGCGCCCTCGGCCAGGCGAGCGCCGAGCTCTCGCACCTGTTCGAGGGGCCGGCACGCGTCTGGAGCTTCGCCGGGTCGCTGACCGCCCCGCTCTTCACCGCCGGCGCCATCTCCGGACAGGTCCGGCAGGCCGAGGCGGCGCGGACGGCCGCCCTGCTCGGCTACCAGGCCGCGATCCAGTCCGCCTTCGCCGACGTCGACAACGCGCTGGTCGCCCGGGAGAAGCTGGCGGAGCAGCTCTCGGCGCAGGAGCGCCTGGTCCAGGCCTCCGCCGAGTTCGCGCGTCTCGCGCAGCTTCAGTTCGACGGCGGGGTGGCCCCGTACACGACGGTGCTGCAGGCCCAGCAGCAGCTATTCCCCACCGAGCTGGCCGACGCCCAGCTGCGCGCGCTCCTGCTCGCCTCGTCCGTCAACCTGTACAAGGCGATGGGAGGCGGCTGGCTGGCCGACGCCGAAGCCATGACCCAGGCCTCGCCCCCGGTTGGAGGCGCGCCGCCCCGGCAATGACCCTGCGCCGCACCGCGGTCTAGGGGTAGATGCGGAAAGGCAGCACGGCCCCGCAACTTATGAAATGAGAATGAGTTACAGACTCGCTCACGAGACACTCCGCATCCGAGGTTGGCGCCAGGCGGGCGGTGCCGATCGCCATTCCTTTTGCGACCGCATTATCGCCCGCGCCGCGAGTGAGACCGCGCTGGACGGTGGCGAGCTACCGCCTGCCTCGTCGTCGCCGTGACCGCTTGAAGCGCTCCCTCCGCTCCCCGCGCGTGCCGCGAGGCTTCACGAAGTGGATGGGATACGGGAAAGGCAGCTTGCGCGAGAGCGCCTCGAAGGAGCCGAGGATCTCCCCCGTCGTCATGGCCGCGTAGTCGTCCTCGTGCCAGTAGACGAGCCCAGGGAAGGAGCGTCCAGCGTCGAGCCATGCCGCGGCGATCACGAGGAGGTCCTCGTCGTTGGTGACGAAGACGCGGCCATCCCTCGCTGCGTGTTCGAAGAGGACCGCGTCCGCGGTGCCCCCGGCGAAGGCGTCGATCGCCCGCACCACGTCCCAGCCGGCGGCGACGAGACCGTCGACGACCGCCTGCTGCACGTGGTTATCCGTGAAGACCGCGAACCCGCGGGCCACTACCGCGAGCGGCGGCGCTGCCGAACGGCGCGGCCCTGGTCGATGCGGATCCGAGCCACGAGCTTGCGGCCCTCGCGGATCGACGCCTCGATCTCCTCCGGATGGTCGTAGTAGTAGGCGAGCGCCGCGTGCACCTGAGCGAGCGTCAGCGGCACGGCGTACATGCGCAGCATCTCCTCAGGCTCGAAGCCGCGACGCCTTAGCCCGACGATGTCGAGCACGCGGATCCTCGTGCCGGCGATACATGCCTTGCCACCGCACACGCCCAGTGTTTTCTCGACGTGGGGATAGCCCACTGCCGCCCTTGCTGTCGCCGCCATGACGTCCATAGTCTACCGCCTCTCCCAGGTCCTGCTCGCTTCTCAGTCACTTTCGTCGGCTCGAGCCTCAGGGGCCTGGAGCGGCGGCTATCGCTCGCGCTCCAAGTGCGGGCGCAGCGGCAGACGCTCAAGGCGCGCCGGCTGTTCTCTCTCGACCAGACTCGAGACGCCGCGGCGGATAGCGGCGAGGTCATCCTTGCCGCGGGCGACTGCATCAGCGAGCCGATCCGGCGGGAGCCGCACGTCCAGCGGGACGATTCGCTGTTGGTCCGACAGCAGCGCCCTGAGGTTGAGTAGCGCCGCTTCCCTGGCCACATCGCGGTCACCGATGACGCGCAGCATGGCCGCGTACTCGGCGGCGTAGCGCCGCTGCAGATCGGCCGACCGCTCGATGTCCACCCTGGTCAGGGCGCCAGCGTGCCGGGGGGCTTGCTGGTCCTCCTCGCGCTTCGCTTCGGCGCCAACGGTGCGGTCTTCGCGACGCTCGTCCCTGCCTCGATTGCGACCGACCGCAGGCTCGTCGTCGCGCCAGAGCGCCAGCTGGCCACCTGGCCGGCCAGGAAGCCTCCGACCAGCATCGCCAGAAGCCCGAGGATCGTTCGCAGCCGGTCGCGCCTCCGCGTCTCGTTCCGGCGACGTGCGTCCGTCGCGTCCAGCCGAGCCACGGCTTGCGTCACGTCCTGAGTCGTCCGCACCGCGATCCTGGCGACCTCCTCGGCCAGGGCCGCGACTCTCTCCCCTGCTCGCGCCAGCTGGTCCCGCGCCATCCTGTCCAGGTACTCGGTCCGCGCCCTGAGCGCGGCCTCGCTCGGGGCCAGAAGCTCTCCCAGGCGCTCTTCCCGCACCTTCAGCTCCTCGGCCAGGCGTGTCAGCTCCTCGATGAAGGTCCGGACCTCGGCGGTCGCTTCCAGGAGTGCGACCGGCCCCGCGTTCTCGCTCGCCACCCTCATGACTGCTCCCCACCAGGTCCAACGCCGTCTCCGATCTCAGCCGCTCGATCCGCGTCTTGACCGGAGCGCGGTCCAGCAACTCGAGCGCGCCCTCCCGGACCTGCTCGCGCGACAGGACACGCGAGAGGGCTAGGCGGTCGTCCGTGTACACGCGCGCGTCCTTCACGGCCCGCGAGACGCTCACGTAGAACTGCCGCCGGTTGACCAGTTCCTCGGAATGGGACGTGTCGACCGTCAGGTAGGCACGCTCCCGCGAGAGCCCCTGGCTCCTGTGGCTGGTGAGGGCGTAGGCATGGTCGAGTGCCCTCGGCTCCGCCAGGTCCAGGCGGACACTTCTCCCGGCAACCTCGATCGTTGCCACGCCTCGCTCGGGATCGAGCTTCCGGATGGTTCCGAGAGTCCCGTTGGCGACGTCCAAGGCGCGATCCCGCTCCCGAAACTGGACCCGGTCCCCCACCGCGAAGCGCCGTCGCTCCAACCGAATCAGCTCGAACGCCCTGCGCTCCCTCGGATTTACGACGCGCGGGAGATGGCTGGCTTCGAGCTGCAGCCTCAGGAGGTTTCTTCGCTCATCGATGCTGATGACCCGAGCGCGCTCCCCCGCCTCGATCCCGTTCCCCGCACGGACGAAGCGCAGGACGTCGCCGACGGCGTAGGTCGAGGCGCGGCCCTTCTGCTCCCGCGTCAGGTCCCGCCTGACCATGACCAGGCTCTTCATGCTCCTGCGTTCGACCCGCCCCGCCTCGATCAGGGCCTCGCGGATGCGGCGGTTCAGGTCGTCTCGCTCGGCGTTCGTGGGCGCGATCACGACACCGCGACCGCCGTCCGCGATGAAGTCCCGCGCGATCGCCTCGTGCCGCAGGCGGGCGTCCGGAATCTCGACCACCCGCCCGGCCTTCTCGAGCAGCTGGACGGCTCGGTGGGCACCGCCTGCCTCGGAGGCGGCCAGAACTGTCTCGCGAAGCCGTTCGTCCGTCTGCCGTCGGATCACGTCGAGCCGTTCGGTCGCGAGACCGCCCCGGTCGATGAGGAGCGCGAACGGCGAGCCAGCCTCCACTGCACGGTGCTGCTGCCGGTCGCCGACGAGCACAACCTTGGCCTCTGCCTTCTCGGCTCGGTCGAGCAACTCCCTGGCCTGGTGGCTCGACAGGAGACCCGCCTCGTCCACGATCCAGAGCTGCGGCTGCCTCCCGGAGGCAAGTGGCTCCCTGAGTCCCGCCGCCACCGTCACGCTGGCGATACCGGACTCCCGCAGCAACTCCGCGGCAGTGCCTGTGGGCGCGAAGCCGCGCACTCTCCAGCCCCCCTCCTCGGCGCGCTCGCGCACGTAGGCCAGGACCCTCGTCTTGCCTGTACCGGCCATGCCTTCGACCGCGAGAACGCGATCCGAGGAGCCGAGGACGTGGCGCGCGACCCGGACCTGGTCCTCCCCCAGACCTCGGATCTGCGACGACACGGCGAGCGTTCGAGCGCGGCTTCGACCACGCTCCACCGCTCGGAGGAGGGCGCTTTCCTCCTCGATCGCCTGGGTCGTCGTCACCCTGGCAAGGACCGCATCCGACCGGTCGGCCACCACCAGGTCGTCGCGGACCAGGATGTCCTTCCTGACGTCGTCGATGGTGATACCGCTCTCGCGGCCCCGC
>DATKME010000054.1:0-30032 GCA_035542035.1 Vicinamibacteria bacterium
CGGGGACACGGTGCAGGGGCAGGTGCGTCCGCCCAAGGACGGTGAGCGATACTTCGCTCTCCTGCGCGTGGAAGCGGTCAACTTCGAAAGCCCCGAGGTGGCCAAGGAGAAGACCCTCTTCGACAACCTGACTCCGCTCTATCCGCTGCAGAAGATCAACCTGGAGATGAAGAACCGCGACCTCTCCACCCGCATCATCGATCTGCTGGCGCCGGTGGGGAAGGGACAGCGCGGGCTCATCGTCTCGCCGCCGAAGGCGGGCAAGACCATGATCCTGCAGAAAATCGCCAACGCCGTGACCGAGAACCATCCCGAAATCATGCTCATCGTGCTGCTCATCGACGAGCGGCCCGAGGAAGTGACGGACATGGAGCGCTCGGTGCAGGCCGAGGTCATCTCCTCGACCTTCGACGAGCCGGCCGAACGTCACGTGCAGGTGGCCGAGATGGTCATCGAAAAGGCGCGGCGCCTGGTCGAGCACAAGCGGGACGTGGTCATCCTGCTCGACTCCATCACCCGCCTGGCCCGGGCCTACAACACGGTGGTGCCGCACTCGGGCAAGATCCTTTCCGGCGGCGTCGACGCCAACGCCCTCCATCGGCCCAAGCGCTTCTTCGGGGCCGCGCGCAACATCGAGGAGGGGGGCTCGCTCACCATCATCGCCACCGCCCTCATCGAAACCGGATCGCGCATGGACGACGTCATCTTCGAGGAGTTCAAGGGCACCGGCAACTCGGAGATCGTGCTCGACCGCAAGATGGCCGACCGCCGGATCTTCCCCGCCGTCGACATCAACAAGTCCGGCACCCGCAAGGAAGAGCTGCTGCTCCCCCGCGAGGAGCTGCACCGGGTCTGGATCCTGCGCAAGGTGCTCTCGGCGCTCTCGCCGGTCGAGGCCATGGAGCTGATGCTCGACAAGCTGGCGAAGACGAGGAGCAACCGCGAGTTCCTGGACGGGATGGCGGTCGGCTAGATCTTCCCGGCGAACGCGTACACCAGCCCCACCGTGAACGTCGGCTGGTTGGCCACCAGCGACCCGTCCGACTTGTGGAAGAAGTCACGGTCGACGTGGTCGAGCTTGTACTCGAGCCGGGCCCGCAGGCCGCCGGCGATCAGGTGGTCGCTGGTCAGCGTGAACGACTGCGCCCTGCCGTCGATGCTCATGAAGCCGCCCTGCGAGTCGTCGACGTACTCGTAGCGCGCCGCCACCGCCCAGGCTGGCACCGCCTGGTACTTGACGTAGGCGGCGATCCCCCACCACTTCGTGGGGCCCTCCGACCCGTAGTCGCCGTTCGCCATCAGGCTGAGCTTCGGCGTGGCCGTCCAGGTCAGCGTGGTGTCGAACAGGTTCCGCACGTCACGGACGGGAGCGTCCTGCGGCGCTTCCTTGCCGACCATGTAGTTGGCCACCCAGGTCCAGCTCGCCGTCGGCTTGAGGGTGAGGCCGACGGCGACGGTCTTGTCGTCGTTGTTCTCGGTGACGTTGGTCCACCCGTTCACCAGCATCGCGCTGAGCGTCGCCTTGGGGTTCACCGTGTAGGTCGCCCGCACCCCGGCGTGGTAGAAGGGGATCGCGTAGCCGAACAGGATCGACCGGCTGTAGTTCCAGTTGTTCTGGGACTCGATCACCTCCGCACCGATCGGCGAGACGAACTTGCCGGCGTCCCACTGGACCTTGCCGGTCAGCAGGCTGAGGTAGGCCTGCTTGACGTTCTTGTAGATCTCCTTGCCGCCGCTGGCCGGCTCGGCCGCCGAGGTCAGGTCCGCGGCGTCGCCGAAGAACACGTCGGCGGCGAAGCCGACCCGGCTGGTCGCGGTCGGCGTCTTCGCGACCGAGACGTCCGCTGCGCTCAGGGTGAAGGCGTTGTGCCGGACGTCGTACGAGCGCAGGGCGGGGTCGGTCTTGTTGGTGTCGTAGAGGTAGTAGGTGTCCACGTACGCCCCGACGTCGACCTTCGATGACTCCGGCGAGGGCGAAGGCGTCGGCGAGGGCGAGGGTGCCGGCTGCGCCTGGGCGCCGCCGGGGCGGAGAAGAAGCGCGAGAGCGGCCAGGGCGACGCACGCCGACCGGCGGCCGATGGATGGCATGGGACGCAGCTCCTTGGCAGAGTCCGGCGTTGTTCTTTCGCTGTGCACCCGGATTATGCTCCCCGGGGGGCGGCACAGCGGGGGACGGTCCTCCGACGGGGCCGAGCGCCCCGTCGGAGGCGAGAGCCCGGCGTCTAGGTCGAGCGCGCCGGCTGGGCGGCGTTCACGGGCAGCGGCGCCGGGGCGCCCGAGCCGGCGGCGCCCAGGCCGCTCCAGCCCGTGGAGCTCGCAGAGAGCCCGAACTCCGGGTACGCCAGGGCCCCCATCTCGGGCAGGTCGAGGCCGGCGATCTCGGTCTCCGCGCTGACCCGGTTGCCGACCACCACGTCGACGAGCTTGAAGAACCCGTAGAAGGCGGCGAACACGAAGACGAAGCAGGTCAGCGTCCCGATGCACTGGGCCAGGAACTGCCGGGGGTCGCCGTACAGCAGGCCGGTGACGGTCCCCGGGACCCCGTTCCAGCCGTCGCCGTACTTGCCGTCCGCGAACAGGCCGAGCGCCAGCACGCCCCAGGCGCCGTTGACGCCGTGGACCGAGATGGCGCCCACCGGGTCGTCCACCTTCAGCCGGCCTTCGACGAAGAAGACGGACGCGCACACCAGCACTCCCGAGATGGCGCCGATCAGCACCGCCGCGGGCGCGGTCACGAACGCGCAGGGAGCGGTGATGGCCACCAGCCCCGCCAGCATCCCGTTCGCCATCATCGAGGGGTCGGGCTTCCCGAACTTCCACAGCATGTAGATCATCGCGGTCAGCGCGCCGCCGGCCGAGGCCAGCATGGTGTTGGTGGCGACCACGCCGATGCGCAGGTCGGTCCCCGAGAGAGTCGAGCCCGGGTTGAAGCCGAACCAGCCGAAGGCCAGGATGAAGGTGCCGACGATGGCCATCGGGATGTGGTGGCCGGGGATGGCCACCGGCTTGCCGTCCTTCGTGTACTTGCCGAGACGCGGCCCCAGCACCATCGCCCCCGCCAGCGCCGCCACCCCGCCGACCATGTGCACCACCGACGAGCCGGCGAAGTCGACGTGCCCGTGGCCCAGGCCGAAGTTGGCGCCGAGCTGCGACAGCCAGCCCGCGCCCCACACCCAGTTGGCGAAGAGCGGGTACACCACCATCGACATGAAGAACCCGTAGATCAGGAAGGACGCCCACTTCCAGCGCTCGGCCATGGCGCCCGTCGGGATGGTGACGGTGGTGTCCATGAACACCATCTGGAACAGGAACAGCGTGAACACGCCAACGTCGTAGACGTCAGACCCCATGAAGAAGCCCGTGGTCCCGAACAGGCCGAAGGTCTTCCCGAACAGGGTGATCGCGAACTCGTGGCTGAGCGGCGCCGTCCCGCCGAGCGAGGCCACCCCGCCCACCCCGCCCATCTGCAGGGCGAAGCCGCAGATCCAGTACCCGAGCATGCCGATCGGATAGACCATGAAGTTCATCGACATGGTGTGCGCCGCGTTCTTGGCTCGAGTGAAGCCCGTCTCCACCATGGCGAAGCCCGCCTGCATGAACATCACCAGGAACCCGGTGAACAGTGTCCAGACGATGTTGATGGCGATCCGGTTGTGGCCGACCGTGTCCATGACCTCGACGAGGGTCGGATGGGCGGCGTCCTTGACCGGCACGTCGGCGGCGGTGCCGGTGGCGGCGCCGGTCGGGTCCGGGCCGCGGGGAGCGGGAGTCGGCGCCGCGGAGGGCGCGGCCGGCGCCACCTGGGCGCGGGCCACGCCGTCCAGGGAGCGCAGCGCGGTCACGCCGGCCGCGGCGCAGGCGCCCAGGGCCAGACCGAGCAGCAGACGTCGGATCCGGTTACTCGACACGGTCGCACCTCCCCTCACAGCGCGTCCTCCCCCCGCTCGCCGGTGCGGATGCGCACCGCCTCTTCCAGCGGCGACACGAACACCTTCCCGTCCCCGAACTTCCCGGTGCAGGCGCTGGCAACCACGGCCTGGATCGCCTTCTCCACCAGCTCGTCCGGCAGCGCGACCTCGAGCTTCACCTTCGGCAGGAAGTCCACGTGGTACTCGCTGCCGCGGTAGGTCTCGGTGTGGCCCTTCTGGCGGCCGAAGCCCTTCACCTCCATCACGGTCATGCCCACCACGCCGATCTCCTGCAGGGCCGCCTTGACCGCCTCCAGCAGGTGCGGCCGCACGACGGCTTCCACCTTCTTCATCTCCCCTCCCCGGCGGAGTGCGCGGGCGGGCGCTCGGCGAGCGCCGCCAGCAGTGCGGCCTCGACGCGCGGCAGGCTCTCCGCCTCGAGCTTGCGGCCGCGGTCGTCCGTGACGTAGAAGACGTCGAGCGCCAGCGCCTTCGCGGTGGCCACCTTGGCGAAGCTGAGGTCCAGCCCCAGGCGCGCCAGCACGTCCGCGATCGTCCAAACCAGGCCGGGCCGGTCGGGCGCCCGCACCTCGATGACCGTGGCGGTGGCCGAGGCCTCCTGGTCGAAGCGGACCGAGGGCCCGCGCGCCGCGCGACCCCAGGGCCTGCGGGCGCGGGCCGGCGTGCGCGCCCGCCAGCGCTCGACCGCCGCCGCCACGTCGAGCTGCCCGAGGATCGCCGCCGGGAGCTGCTGATCCACCCGCGCCCGACGTTCCGGCTTCACCGGCCGCTGCCCGGACTGTTCGCACATGCGGAAGCTGTCGACGGCCAGCCCGTCGCGCCGCGAGAAGAGGTCGACGGCCAGGATGTCCACGCCGCAGGCCGTCAGCGTCCCGGCGATCCGAGCCAGCAGTCCGGGGCGGTCGTCGGCCACCACCGTCAGCTCCGTGCAGTGGGAGGCGGAGAGCTCCCGCCACTGCAGGGCGACCGGCGCCTCTCCCCGTCCCGCGAGCAGGTGAAAGTGGTGCTCCATGGCCTCGGCCGAGGTGGAGCGCAGGTAGCGCTCGGGCATCAGCGCGAAGTGCCGCTCGACCTCGCCCTCGCCGTAGGTCGCGCGCAGCCGCGCCGCCGCCCTGGCATGCGCCGCGTGGCCCGGGTCGCCGGCGACGGGGTGCCCGGCCAGCCGCTCCCGCGTCCTCTCGTACAGCTCCCAGAGCAGGGCACCCTTCCACTCGTTCCAGATGCCGGGCCCGACGCCGCGGTGGTCGGCGTAGGTCAGCAGCATCAGCAGGTTCAGCCGTTCCAGCTGCCCCACCCGGGCCGCGAACGCGTTGATGGGCGCCGCCTCGCTGAGGTCGCGCTGCTGCGACAGCTGCGACATCTCGAGGTGCGCCGCCACCAGGAACTCGACGTCCGCCGCCTGGCGCTCGGAGAGCGGCAGCCGCGCGCAGATGCGGGGCACCAGCCGGGCCCCGCGCGCGACGTGGCCCCCGCCGCGGCCCTTGCCGATGTCGTGCAGGAGCAGGCCGAGGTAGAGGGGCGCCGCGTCCTCGATCTCGTCGAACACCCGCCCCAGTGGGCGCGCCTCCGGCACGGCGCCGGAGGCCACCTCGTCCAGCGCCTCGATCGCGCGCAGGGTGTGCTCGTCCACCGTGTAGCGGTGGAAGAAGTCGTGTTGCACCAGGAAGGTCACGCGCCCGAACTCGGGGAGGTAGCGGCCCAGGAGCGAGGTCTCGTGCATCGCGCGCAGGGCCGGCCCCACCCGCCCCCGCCAGCGCAGCAGGTCGACGAACAGGCGGCCGGTCTCGCCGTCTCGCCGCGTCCGCTCGTCGATCGAGGAGACCCGGGCCCGCAGCGCCGCCTTCAGCTCGTCAGAGAGCGGCACGCCTTCCGCCTGGGCGACGGCGAAGGGCTCCAGCAGGCTGGCGCCGCCTGCCAGCTCCCCCCGCGCGTGCAGCCGCCCCTGGCGCACCTCGAAGCCGCGGCCCGGCCGCTGCCGGCGCAGTGGAGCCAGCAGGCGAGGCGGCGCCGGCTCGTGGTCGCGCATCACGAAGCCGCGCGCGAACTCGGCCAGCTCGGAAGCGCGCCGGTAGAAGTCCCGCATGAACATCTCGGAGGGCAGCAGCCCGCCGCGCGCGGCGAAGCCCAGCGCGCCGGCGATGTCGTGCTGCAGGTCGAGCGTCAGCACGTCGCTCTTGCGGCCGCTGGCGAAGTGCGCCTCGTTGCGCACCCGCAGCAGGAAGTCGTAGGCGCGGCGGGCGCGGCGCAGCTCGGCCTCGGAGATCCAGCCGGCCGCCTCCAGCCCGGCCAGGCCCCCCGCCCCCAGCCGCGCGTGGGCCACCCAGAGCACGGTGTGCAGCTCGCGCAGGCCGCCCTTGCCCTCCTTGACATTCGGCTCCTGCACGCAGACCGCGCCGCCGTGCCGGGCCTGTCGCTCCTCGTACTCGCGGCGCATCGCCTGCAGGAACGCGGCCCGCGCCCGCCGGTCCGCCAGCAGCTCCTGGAGAGCCGCCAGCAGCTCCTGGAACAGCTCCGGGCTGCCGGTGACCAGCCGCGCCTCGGTCAGCGCCGTGCGCGAGTGCAGGTCCTCGCGGGCCATGGCCAGGCACTCGCGGGTGGTGCGGAAGCTGTGGCCGACGCTCAGGCCCGCGTCCCACAGCAGCATCAGCACCCGCTCCACGAACCCGGCCACCGCGGCGCTGCGCCCGCGGTGCAGGAAGAGCAGGTCGACGTCGGAGAAGGGGGCGAGCTCGGCCCGCCCGTAGCCGCCCAGGGCCACCACGGCGCAGCGGCCGGGCTCGAAGTCGCCGCCCGCGCCGGCCGCCTCCGCCGCCAGCTCGCAGGCCCGGGTCACCACCTGGTCGACCTGGTAGGCGCGCGTGGCCGCGATCTCCAGGCCGCCGAGGCCCATGCGGTGACGCATGCGGAGCCGGTCGGTCTCCAGCTTCAGGAAGCGCTTGAACGGCTGCACCCGGCGTGCGTGCCCCACCGGCCCGGAGGCGTCGCGCAGCCTCACGCGGGCGTGGGCCCGGATGCCGTCGCGCTGCAAGCCCGTCATGCCAGGAACGATCGGCAACCGTCATGCCGTCTGAGGCGGTGTCCGGGACTCAATGCTGATCTCGCTCGAGACCAAGCACTTGGAGCCGTGCTCGTCCTGGCGGTGCGCCGCTCTGTGGCTGACACTTTCGTCTGTGCGAAGCAAGGCGGCCACGTTTATGTCGGCCCGCGGTGCGGGGCGCGGGGCCCGCCGCCGACGGTCGCCCGCCGGCTGCCGTCCTGGATAGACAAAGATGTCGGACGCGCAAACGCGGCCGCCGGGAATGTCGGCACGGCTGGGGGGCTGGAGAGCGGCGGGCCAGTCGCCCGCTCCGCCGGCGTGGCGGAGCGCCGCCCCGCCTGATATAGTTGCCCGTTACGGCCGCCCGGAAGGGCGCCGCCGAGGGAGCCCCATGAAGTCTGGAATCCATCCCGAGTACCAGCTGGTCAACGTGCACTGCGCCTGCGGCGCCACCTGGACCACCCGCTCGACCAAGAAGGAGCTGCGGCTGGAGATCTGCTCCAACTGCCACCCGTTCTTCACGGGCAAGCAGCGCATCCTCGACGCCGCCGGCCGGGTCGAGCGCTTCAAGCGCAAGTACGCCAAGAAGGAAGCGCCCGCCAAGGCCTGATCCGGAAAGGCGTCGATGGACGGGATCACCTTCCAGAAGCTGCGCGACATCGAGGCCCGCTTCGCGGAGGTCGAGGCGGCCATGTCCGACCCGGCCGTGGTCCAGGACCAGGCGGCGTACCAGAAGCTCGCCCGCGAGGCGAAGGAGATCTCGCCGGTCGTCGAGCGCTTCCGCTCCTACAAGACCACCCTGGCCGAGCTGGCCAAGGTCCAGGAGATGGCCCGAGGCGAGAGCGACCCCGAGCTGCGCGAGCTGGCCCACGAGGAGGCGCGCACGCTGGAGGCCCGCCGCGACCAGCTCGATGCCGGCATCCCGCTGCTGCTGTTGCCGAAGGACCCCAACGACGAGAAGAACGTGCTGCTGGAGATCCGCGCCGGCACCGGCGGGGACGAGGCGGGCCTCTTCGCACAGGAGGTCTTCCGGATGTACTCGCGCTTCGCCGAGCGCCAGGGCTGGAAGGTGGACGTGGTGTCCATCAGCCGCAGCGGACCCTCCGGCGTCAAGGAAGTCATCGCCATGGTGGAGGGCGACCGCGTCTACTCCAAGCTGCGCTTCGAGAGCGGCGTCCACCGCGTGCAGCGGGTGCCGGTCACCGAGGCCTCCGGCCGCATCCACACCTCCGCCGTCACCGTGGCGGTGCTGCCCGAGGCCGAGGAGGTCGACGTCAGGATCGACCCCAAGGACATCCGCATCGACACCTTCTGCTCCTCGGGGCCGGGCGGCCAGAGCGTCAACACCACCTACTCGGCGGTGCGGATCACGCACCTGCCCACGAACACCGTGGTCTCCTGCCAGGACGAGAAGAGCCAGATCAAGAACCGGGAGAAGGCGATGAAGGTGCTGCGCTCGCGCCTGTACGAGGTGGCGCTCGAGGAGCAGCAGAAGGCGATCGCCAGCGACCGCCGCAGCCAGGTGGGCAGCGGGGACCGCTCGGAGAAGATCCGCACCTACAACTTCCAGCAGGCGCGGGTCACCGACCACCGCATCGGACTCACCATCCACCGGCTGCAGGAGATCCTCGACGGCGACCTCGAGGAGATCGTGAGCGCGCTGATGGCCCACCACCAGGCCGAGAAGCTCAAGGCCCCCGCCCCGGCGCGCTGAGGCTTCCGGCGGCAGCATGACAGCGGCGGCTCTGCTGGCAGAGGCCGCCGCACGGCTGCGCGAGGCCGGCATCGAGGCGGCCGGATGGGACGCCGAGCGCCTGCTGCGCCACGTGCTCGGCTGCGATCGCGCCTCCCTGCTGGCCGCGCGCCAGGCCGAGGTGGCAAGGGAGGCGGAGGCTCGCTTCCGCCGGCTGGTGGACGGCCGTGCCCGCCGCGTCCCGCTGCAGCATCTCGTCGGTACCCAGGCCTTCTGGCGGCACGAGTTCGTGGTGACCCCCGAGGTCCTCGTTCCCCGGCCCGAGACGGAGCTGCTGGTCGAGATCGCCCTGGAGCGCATGCCCGAGCTCCACCGGCCGCTGGTCGTCGACGTCGGCACCGGCTCGGGCTGCATCGCCCTGTCGCTGGCCGAGGCCCGGCCCGACGCGGAGGTGCACGCGACCGACATCTCGCCGGCCGCGCTGGCGGTGGCCCGCGAGAACGCCTCCCGCCTGGGGCTGCCCGACCGGGTGCGCTTCCACCAGGGCGACCTGCTGCAGCCGCTCGGGCCGCTCCTGGGCCGGCTCGACCTGGTCGTCAGCAACCCGCCCTACGTGGCGGAGGAGGACCGCCCGACCCTGGCTCCCGAGGTGCGGGACCACGAGCCGGCGCTCGCGCTCTTCGCGCCGGAGCGGGGCCTGGCCGTCCACCGGCGGCTGGCCGCCGAGGCCGCCGCGGCCCTGCGCCCCGGCGGCGCGCTGGTCGTCGAGCTGGGCAGCGGCCAGCAGGCAGCGGTCGCCGGCTTCTGCACCGCCGCCTCGCTCGAGGTGGCGGAGGTCCGGGCGGATCTCGCGGGGATCCCCCGCGGGCTCGTCGCCGTCAAGCGCGCGACGCTGGACATCGCCTAGACTCGTCGGTCATGGATCGCATCCGCATCGTCGGCGGCCGGCCGCTCGAGGGCACCGTCCGCCTCTCGGGAGCCAAGAACGCCTCGCTGCCGGACCTGTGCGCGGCCCTGCTGACCGACGGCCCGGTCGTGCTGACGAACGTGCCCGAGGTCCGCGACACCCGCACCATGGGCCGCGTGCTCGAGGCCCTGGGGGCCGCCGTCGACTTCCGGGTCGGCGGCACCGTCGAGGTGAAGGCCTGCACGGTCAGCTCGGTGGAGGCGCCGTACGACCTGGTCAAGACCATGCGCGCCTCGGTGCTGGTGCTGGGGCCCCTGGTCGCCCGCGAGGGTCGCGCCCGCGTCTCGCTCCCCGGCGGCTGCGCCATCGGCGCCCGCCCCATCAACCTGCACCTCGCCGCGCTGCAGCGGCTGGGCGCGGAGATCCAGGTGGAGCACGGCTACGTGGAAGCGCGGGCGAAGCGGCTGCGCGGCGCCGAGGTGGTGTTCGAGACGGTGACCGTCACCGGCACCGAGAACGTGCTGATGGCGGCCTGCCTGGCCGAGGGGCAGACCACCATCCGCAACGCCGCCTGCGAGCCGGAGGTCGAGGACCTGGCCGAGCTGCTGGCCGCCATGGGCGCGACCATCGAGGGCGCGGGCACCCCGACCATCCAGGTGACGGGCAGCGACCGCCTGCAGGGCGCCCGCCACGCGGTGATCCCCGACCGCATCGAGGCCGGCACCTACGTGGCGGCCTGCGCCATCGCCGGAGGGGAGATCGAGATCCAGCGCTGCCGGCCCGCCCAGATGCGGGCGGTGATCGACAAGTTCCGCGAGACCGGCGTGCGCATCGAGGAGGGCCCCGACAACCTGCGGGTGCGCACCCCGCGCCGGGTGCGGCCGGCGGACGTGAAGACCCTGCCCTACCCGGGCTTCCCCACCGACATGCAGGCGCAGTACATGGCCCTGATGACGCAGGCGACAGGGGCCTCCACCATCAGCGAGACCATCTTCGAGAACCGCTTCATGCACGTGGCCGAGCTGGAGCGCATGGGGGCGCAGGTGAAGGTGGACGGCCGCACGGCGGTGGTGCGCGGCCCCACCCCGCTCTCCGGCGCCCGGGTGATGGCCACCGACCTGCGCGCCTCGGCCAGCCTGGTGCTGGCGGGGCTGGCGGCGGAGGGCGAGACGGTGGTCGACCGCGTCTACCACCTCGACCGCGGCTACTACCGCATCGACGAGAAGCTGCGCGGGCTGGGGGCGGACATCGAGAGGCTGACGTGAGCGCGGCGCTGCGCCGGGCGCTCGTCGCCTGGTACCAGCGCCACCGCCGCGACCTGCCCTGGAGACGCCGGGCGGACGCCTACGCGGTCTGGGTCTCCGAGGTGATGTTGCAGCAGACCACCGTGCGCAGCGCGCTCGGCCACTACCAGCGCTTCCTGGAGCGCTTCCCCAGCGTCGAGGCGCTCGCCCGCGCCTCCGAGGAGGACGTGCTGGCCGCCTGGTCGGGGCTCGGCTACTACCACCGCGCGCGCAACCTGCACCGCGGCGCCCGCCTGCTGCAGGAGCGGCACGGCGGCGTCTTCCCGCGCACGCTGGAGGCGGCGCTGGCGGTGCCCGGCGTCGGCCTCTACAGCGCCAGCGCCGTCCTCTCGATCGCCCACGGCGTGGCGCTGCCGGTGGTCGACGGCAACGTGCGCCGCGTGCTCTCGCGCCTGCTTGCGCTGCGCGGGCCCGAGTACCGGCGGGACGGTCCGTACTACAACCGTGCCGAGGAGCTCCTCGACCGCGAGCGTCCGGGCGACTGGAACCAGGCGCTGATGGAGCTGGGGGCCACGGTCTGCCTGCCGCGGCGACCCGCCTGCCCCGCCTGCCCGGTGAGGACCCACTGCCGGGCGCGGGCCCAGGGCATCGTCGACGAGCTGCCGGTGGGTCGCGCGCGGCGCGCCCCCGTCCTCGTCACGGTGGCGGCCGCCCTGGTCCTGAGGGAGGGCCGCGTGCTCCTCGTCCGCCGCCCGCAGGGTCGGCTGCTGGGCGGGATGTGGGAGGTGCCGCAGACCTCGCTCGAATCCCGGGGCCTGCCCGACCTCGCGCCCGAGCTTCTGGAGAGGCACGGGCTGCGGGTGGTCCCCGGCCCGCTGGCGGTCCGCGCCCGCCACGCGATCACGCACCACCGCATCACCCTCGAGGGCTACCGCTCCCGGCTCTCGTCGCCCGCCCCGGCGGACGGCGAGCGCTTCCGCTGGGCGGCCCCCGACGAGCTCGGCGCGCTGGCGGTGTCCTCCGCCACCCGCAAGCTGCTGCGCGGCCTGGGCACCAGCCAGCTGCCCCTGCCGCTGTGAGGGAGGGCGCGGGTGTAGACTTCCGGAACCGATGCCCTGTGCGTTCTGCGAGATCGTCGCCGGCCGCAGCCCGGCGCGGGTCGTCCACCAGGACGAGCGCATCGTGGCCTTCCACGACCTCCACCCGCAGGCGCCGACGCACGTGCTGCTGGTGCCGCGCCGGCACGTCGCCAGCCTGCTCGACCTCGCTCCCGACGACGACCCCGTGGTGGGCGCCATGATCCGCACCGCCCGCGACCTGGCGGCGCGGCTCGGCTTCGGCGGGCGGGGCTTCCGCCTGGTGTTCAACGCCGGACCCGACGCGGGCTACAGCGTCCACCACATCCACCTTCACCTCCTCGGCGGCCGCCGCCTGGGCTGGCCGCCGGGATAGGAGCACGGACGTGAGCGCAAGCAATCCCCCGAACCCCGAACCTTCGGTGATCGCCGACCGCTACCTGATCGTCCAGAAGCTGGGTGCCGGCGCCTTCGGGACGGTCTACAAAGCGAAGGACAAGGTCCTCGGGCGCATGCTCGCGATCAAGACCATCCGGCTCGAGGGCCTGGCCGCCTCGCAGGCGGGTCTCAAGGAGATGCTGGACCGCTTCAACCGCGAGGCGCAGGTCGCGGCGCAGCTGCGGCACCCGAACATCGTCACCATCTACGACTTCGGCGAGTCCCAGGGCCTCACCTACCTGGCCATGGAGTACATCGAGGGCAAGGGGCTCGACAGCATCATCGCTGCCAATGGGCGCCTGCCGGTGCCGCGGGCTGCCGCGCTGGCCGCGCAGGTGGCCGACGCCCTCGACTACGCCAACCAGCACCACGTCGTCCACCGCGACATCAAGCCGCCGAACATCATGGTCGAGAGCGACGACCGGGTGAAGGTCACCGACTTCGGCATCGCCAAGCCCGGCGACTCCGCCGAGCACCTGACCATGACCGGAAGCCTGCTGGGCACGCCGGCCTACATGAGCCCGGAGCAGGCGCGAGGCGAGAAGCTCGACGGCAAGAGCGACCTCTTCTCGCTCGGCTGCGTGCTCTACGAGATGGTGGCCGGCCACAAGGCGTTCCGCGGCGACTCGATCACCGCGCTCCTCTTCAAGATCCTCACCGAGGAGCCGAAGCCCCTGCAGGAGGTCGACCCGGAGCTTCCCGAGGAGATCGTCCGCATCGTCAACAAGGCGATCGCCAAGAGGCCCGAGAACCGCTACCAGAGCGGCCGGGAGATGGCGCAGGACCTGCTGACCCTGGCCCGCCCCGGGAACGTCCCCACGCTGCGGGCGGTCGACTCGCCCACCCTGCAGCCGGCGGCTACGGAGATCCGGACCATCCACTCGTCTCCCACGGTGATGGCGGACGTGCCGGGCAACGTGACGGCCCGTGCCGGCGGGGCGACCAGCGCGATCCGGCAGGCCGCGAGCCCGCCGCCGCTGCCGACGGTCGTCGCGCCCGCGCCGGGCGCAGCCGTCCCGGCCGTGCCAGCCGTCCCGGCCGTGCGCGCCGAGGCGACCCTGCGCCCCGACGCCACCGGCCGGGTGGCGGCGACGCGCCGCGAGCCGCCCGCGAGGGTCGCAGCGGCGCCGCCCCCGCCCACCCGCCGCGGCCCCGGCGTCGGCCTGCTGCTCGGGCTGGCCGCCGTCGTCTTCGTCGTGTTCGCGGGGCTCTTGGTCGGGGCCTGGACGCTCTACCGGCACCGCCAGGCCGCGCTCGAGGCCGCCCAGCCCACGCCGGCGCCCACCGCCGTCGCGGAGATGGCGACGCCGACACCGGCCCCCTCGCCCGTCGCGGAGGCGACGCCGGGGCCGACGCCGACGAGCGCCGCTCCCCCGCCGGCGACGAGCATCGAGACGCCGGGGCCGACGCCGCAGCCCGAGGTCGCGCGCGGGCGGACCACCGCCGGCGACGCGCGCGCGGGAGTGGCCCACCGCCCGCCGGCCGCCATCGACCAGACGCCCGCCTCTCCCCGGGGCGCCGAGACCGCGCCCGCCGGCGACTACGGCTTCCTCAACGAGATCCCGGCCGAGAGCACGAGCGACGGCCGCGCCGCCGGCGAAGCGCTCGCCCAGAAGTACCGCTCCGGCGGCTCGACCGGCATAACCAACCACCGCTTCGCCACCCGCTCGAAGATCCCGCGCGACGTCATCCCCGTCGAGCGGCCAGCCGTCGCCACCCTGCTGCACCTGATGTTCGTGGAGCAGCAGTACCAGCGCCAGAACGGCCGCTACGGCACCCTCCACGACCTGCGCAGCGCCGGGCTGCTGCGCCTCGACGTCCCCTTCCAGAACGGCGTCTTCGAGCGGCGCGGCTACCGCTTCGAGGTCCGGGGCGGGGCCGGCGAGTTCAAGGCGCGGGCGGTCCCGCTGGTCCAGGGCGGCCGGCCGTTCGTCGCCGACGACAGCGGCTACGTTCTGGTCGACGAGTAGGCCGCGGCCGGCCCGCCGGAGGGCCGCCTAGAAGTCGGCCGGGCGGGCGGCGTGCAGGTAGGGCGCCACCGCGTCGAAGATGCGCTGGGCGTCGGCCAGGTCGGCCGAGGTGAAGTCCGGGCCCGCCTCCCGCGCGGTCTCGCCCTTGCGGCTCACCTGGGCCACGCCGATCGGCTGCCCCCCGAAGAGGATCGGCGTCGACACCATCTTCTGGATGGGCGCGGGCGGCTTGTCCTTCAGCTTGATGGTCTCGAAGAAGGAGACGTGCTTCACCATCGGCACCGAGTTGTTGACGTCGCCGGTACGCCGCGACAGCACCGAGACGGCGATGGAGTCGCGCTTGGTGGTGGGGATGGAGCCGAGCGGCGCCAGCCGCCGTGGCGCCACGAACCGCAGGTGGCGGCCGTCGGCGCTCAGCAGGAGGATCGCCACCTCCTCCGGCCGGCAGGAGAACTCCTTGCTCACCGACTTGGCGATGCGCTCGGCCATGTCCAGGAGCAGCTCGCGGGTGTCCTTGACCTTGTCCCGCTGCCCCGCCATGGCCGAAAGGATCTCCTGAAGCTCCTCCATGCGCTGCCCCCTGCCACGCCGACCGGACCCGCCCCACGCCGGGCCGGCATTATATCTCCAGCGTCGAGAGCCACGCCGTGCGGCGCAGCACCGGGTGCCTCCGCACGAGCGCACGCAGGCGCCGCGCCAGCGGACAGGCGAGCGCGCGCGCGGCCTCGTCGAGGACGAAGCCGACCGCCGGGCGGCCGCTCTGCGCCAGCAGGCCGGGCTCGCCGCACACCGGCTCGCCACGCACGATCAGCAGGGCGACGGCGGCGCGCTGCCCCGCCAGCAGCGCGGGCAGTGACCCCGTCACCAGCAGGTCGGCGGGCGTGCCCGGCTGCGCGTCGCCAGCGGGCATCCTGGCCACCTCTGCCGAGCCTCGGGTGGCGAGCTGCAGCAGCGCCTCGTCCGACAGCCCCGCCAGGCCGCGGGCCACGGCCAGCGTGGAGAGCAGGTCGCGCGCGCCGGCCGGGGCCCCGTCGCTGCCGAGCCCCACGCGGACGCCGCCCCTGAGCAACGCCACAGCCGGCGCCGTCCGGCCGTAGAGCCGCAGGTCGCTCTCCGGGCACCAGGCGAGCGAGGCCCGGGCGGAGGCGAGGCGCGCCGCGTCCTCCGGCTCGAGTGCGGTGCCGTGGGCGATCACGGTGTTCTGGCGGAGGACGTTCGCGGCCGCCAGCGCTTCGATCTCGCCGCGCAGCGCCGGGAGGCCGCCCTCGGCCGCGTGCACGATCCAGGGCTGCCGCCGGTCCGTGGTGCGGTAGGTGCGCCGCAGCGCGGCGGTGAGCCGCGGCGAGTGCGCGAACGCGTAGCGCCTCTGCACGCGCACCGGGAAGTCGGCCCGCGCCAGCGAGCGGTGGTCCGGGTGGTGGTGCAGGACCGCGGCGGTGCCGGCCAGGAGGTTGCGCAGGCCGCCCAGGAACAGCCGGTCGGCGAAGGGGATGGCCAGCGCCGCGGCGTGGCCGGCCGTCTCCGCCTCGCACGCCCTCGTCCACTCGTAGAGCGACGGGTACGGCGGCCGCACGCCGAGCGGCGGCAGCGAGGCCAGGTCGAGGACGTCGTGCGCGTTCACCAGGGCCGGCAGCACGGCGCGGCCTTCCAGCTCGACCGTCACCGCGTCCGCGGCCGGCGCCTTCGCCACCACCCCGTCCGTGATCGCCAGGTCGCGACTCGACCAGCGGCCGTCCGCCTCCAGCCAGCGCGCGCACCGGAGCAGCAGGCGGCCCACGCGCTCAGTCGAGCCGGGGCTGCGGACGCGGGCGCCCGGTGCGCAGCAGGGCCGAGGCCTCGACGGCGCGCCGCTCGAGGTCGAGGGCGAAGAAGCCGACGCGCACCCGTACCAGCGAGAGCAGGTGCAGCAGGTGCTGCCCCAGCCGCCGCCCCGGGGTGCGCTGCGCCTCGCGGAAGAAGAAGGAGGCGCGCGTCAGCAGCCGCTCGGCGCGGAGGTCGGGCCAGGGCTCCTGCTCCCGGGCGGCCCAGCCCTCGAGGGTGCCGGCGGCATCGGTGCTGTGCGCCGCGGGCAACCGGCCGGTGGGGCGGCGCAACGGCGTCTCGAAGCGCGGGTCCAGCGCGCACAGGCGGCGCGCCAGGGACACCACCGCCTTCAGTCCGTCCAGACGGGGACCGCGCTCGTCGAGGCACAGGTCGAACCGCGCGGGCAGCCCGGCCGCACGCAGCAGCGCCGCCGCGTCGAGCACCTGGTCGCGCAGGCCGCCTGCGGCCGGCACCCCCGGCGGGACGCGCAGGTGGAGACGACGGCAGCCGGTGCGGGCCAGCAGCGCCAGGTGGTCGTGGCCCCCCTCCAGCACGTCCAGCACGCACGCGCCCGCCTGCCAGCCGAGCGCGGGCGAGGCGGCCAGGAGCCCCTCGGCGATGGCGGCGGCCCGCGCGGGATCGGCGAAGAAGTCCTCGTCCTGGAAGACCACCTCGGAGAGCCGGTGCCGCTCGGCCAGCTCCCCCAGCTCCGCGAGCACCCGTTCCGCCGTGAGCCCGCTCCAGCCCGCGTCGCGGACGCCGCGGCTCGAGCAGTAGTCGAGCTGGCGCGCGCCCCGCGCCTCGAAGTGGCGCTCGACGTCGAGCAGCGAGTAGACGGCGGGCGGCACCTCCGCCGGGGCCGGGGCGGGAACCGGACGCGGGACCACACCGCCCGGCAGCACCAGCCCGGGCACTGGTTCCAGGCTGCGCCCGCAGTGGATGGCGGCGACGGCCGCGGCCAGCGGCTCCTCCCCGGCCCCGCGCACGCAGCCGTCCACCATGCCCGTGGCCAGGCACGACTCGGGCGCCCAGGTGGCGTGCGGTCCTCCCCACAGCACGTGCAGCCGCGGGTTGGCGGCGCGGGCGGCGGCGCTGATGCGCAGGGCGTCGTGCAGCGGCGTCCCCGTGCGCACGGTGACGCCCAGACAGGAGGCCCGCTCCGCCAGCTGCACCACCCGCGCCTCGGGCGCCAGCTCGAAACGTCCGTCCACGATCACCACGTGCGCATCGGCAGCGGCGAGCCTCGAGCCGAGCGACAGCAGGCCCAGCGGCATGCAGGCGCCCTCGTCGCGCGGCTGGTACAGCACGACCGGACGGCGCCTGGCCTCACGGCTCATCGCCTCACCCCCTCGTGCAGCGCCCGCTCGCCGAGCGCGCGCAGCAGCGGCCAGCGGCACAGGACGTGCTCCGCCGCCGCCAGCAGGCCGATCGACAGCGGGGGCAGCCGCTGCCCGCTCTCCGCCTCCGGCACCAGTATCCCGAACCCCCGCGCCCGCCGCCAGGAGACCGTCGCTCCGAAGGAGCGGCGCCAGGCGGTGAAGGAGGCGCCGTCCGGACGCTCGCCCCGGCCGCGCAGCGCCCGGGCCAGCAGGCGGCGCAGGGGGAACGCACCCGGGACCACGCACACCAGCCGGCCGCCGGGCCGCAGCACGCGCGCCACCTCCCGCCCGAGCGACGGCAGGTCGATGCCGGCCACCGCCTCGAGTTCGATCCAGGCTGCGTCGAACGAGACCGTGCTCCCCGCCAGCTCGAGGGCGTCGCGGGGACCGGTCACCACCAGCAGGCGAGCGCCCGCCGTCCGCAGCTCGCGTCGCAGCGGCTCCACGGCGTACTCGCGGAGGATTCGCGAAGGGTCGCTCGGCAACGGGCTCAAGGATAGCGGAGATCGCCGGTGAGCTGACGCACCAGCGCCGGCTTCAGCCGCGCCGCCGCCGCCAGCGTCGCCGCCCAGGTGAGGCCGCCGATGGCCAGTGCGGCCGGCAGGCTGCCGGCGACGCCGCTCACGGCCAGCGCCATCGGCACGCAGGCGAGCAGCGACCAGACGAGCGGCCGGGCCACCGGCACGGCGAAGCCCGCACGGCGGCAGGCGGCAGAGCCCAGCGCCAGCAGCAGCCACTCCGCCGCCACGAAGCCGGCGGCCGCCCCGCGCGCGCCCAGCAGGGGAACGAGCAGCGAGGCCAGCGCGAAGGCGAAGGCCACCCGGGCGGCCGTCAGCCAGGGGAGCCACCGCGCGCGGCCGACGGCGATCAGCGCGGAGGCGACGACGGCGTTCTGGAACAGGGCCGGCACCGCTGCCGCCGCGATCTGCATGGTGCTGGCGGTCAGCGCCTGTCCCGCCGACGCCCGCAGCAGCAGTCGCGAGAGCTCGGGGGCCACCAGGGCGAGGCCCACCGCCGCGGGCGCGCCCAGCAGCGCGAGCGTCGCCGCGGTGCGGGCCCGCACCGACCCGCCGGCCGCGGCCGTGCGGTCCGCGCCGGCAAGCCGCCGTCCGGCCTCCCGCGTCAGGGCAGGCATGGCTCCCGCCGTCACGGCCGCGGGCACCATGCCCAGCGGCCAGACCACGTTGAGCGCCGCATAGAAGAAGCCGACCTCGCTGCTGCCGTGGCGCAGGGAGGAGAGCACCAGGAACTCGACCCGCGGGCTCAGCAGCAGCAGCGCCCCGTGCACCGCCAGCGGCGCCGACTCGCGCAGCACTCGCGTCGCCGGCACCGCCGGCGCGGACGCCGCAGGCCGGGTGGATCGCAGCAGCAGCGCTCCCAGCGCGATCGCGGGCAGGGGCGAGAGCGCGAGCGCCCCGCACACCCCCGGGAGGCCGGCGCCGCCGAGCAGCACGGCGGCCACGGACGCCGGGGCCGCGGAGCGCAGCGCCAGCAGCACCAGCGCTTCGTGACGACGGGCGCCCCGGCAGCGCAGCGCGACGCCGAGGAACTCCGCCCATCCCGACAGCGCGAACCAGGCGATCAGCAGCGCGAGGCCGACGCCGTCCGGGGGCCCCGACCCCGCCCGGCGGTCGAGGACCGGCGCCAGCGGGACCGCCGCCAGCGCGGCCAGGCCGACGAGCGCCGAGGCCAGGAGGCGCGCGCGCAGGAAGGACCCGAGGGTGGCGGTGCCCGCCACCAGAGCGCGGGAGGCGAGGTTCGAAAGCCCCAGCTCGCCCAGCTCGGCCACCAGCAGGGCGACGACCTGAAGCTCGCCGAAGCGGCCGAACTCGGCGGCACCGAGCCGCCGCAGCACCAGGAACGGCATGGCGGCGGCCAGCAGCCGCGACACCACCTCGGCCGCCAGCTTGACGGCGCTGCCGCGGGTCGCGTCGTCGGCCTCGCTGCGCGGGAGCTCGTCCACGGCCACGGGCGGATGATACCCGCAGCCACCAGCCTCCACCGCCCTCCAGCTATATCAACAAATGATATAGATGGCGCGGCGGGCTCGGCGGCGGCGGCGGCGGCGGAAGATCCCGGCGGCGGGCGGCACGAGCGGGACCGCGCGCCCTCCCTCGTGTCAAAGCCTTTGGTTTGACGGTCTTCCAAGGCGCGTGCTACCTTGCGCGTTTGATGCGACGAGCGCCGAACGCGACATGAGCGAGCCGAGCCTCCGGGACACCCTCAACCTGCCGAAGACCGACTTCCCCATGAAGGCCAACCTGCCGCAGGCCGAGCCGCGGCGACTGGCCGAGTGGAAGGCCCAGGACCTCTACGGCCGCATCCGCGAGGCCCGCGCCGGCCGGCCGACCTTCGTGCTGCACGACGGCCCCCCCTACGCCAACGGCCACATCCACCTGGGCACGGTCCTCAACAAGATCCTCAAGGACGTGGTGGTGCGCAGCCGGTCGATGGCGGGCAGGGACGCCCCCTATCGACCGGGGTGGGACTGCCACGGGCTGCCGATCGAGCTGAAGGTCGACCGCGACCTCGGCGCCCGCAAGCGGGAGATGTCTCCCCTCGACTTCCGCCGCGCCTGCCGCGCCTACGCGGAGAAGTACGTCGGCATCCAGCGCGCCGAGTTCGAGCGGCTGGGCGTGCTGGGCGAGTGGGACGATCCGTACCTGACGATGGCGCCCTTCTACCAGGCGACGATCCTGCGCCAGCTCGCCCGCTTCGCCGAGGAGGGGCTGGTCTACAAGGCGAAGAAGTCGGTGCACTGGTGCATCTCCTGCCGTACGGCCCTGGCCGAGGCGGAGGTGGAGTACGACGAGCACCACGTCAGCCCCTCGATCGACGTGCGCTTCCCGCTCGCGGACGAGGATCGCGACGCGCTGGCGGCGCGGCACCCGGCGCTGGCCGGCAGGCGCGTCGCCGCGGTGATCTGGACCACCACGCCCTGGACGCTGCCGGCGAACCTGGCCCTCGCCTTCCACCCGGACGCGGAGTACGGCTTCTACCCCCTCGAGGGGACGAACGACGTGCTGCTGCTGGCCAAGGCCCTCAAGGAGGCCTCCGAGGCGCGCTGGCGCACGCGGGGCAACCCCGCCGGGGCGACCCCGCCGCTCCTCGCGCCGCTGGCGGAAGCGAAGGGCAGCGAGCTCGAGCGCCTGCGCTTCCGCCATCCCTGGATCGACCGCGACTCGCCGGCGCTGCTGGCCGACTACGTCACGCTCGACACCGGCACCGGCATCGTCCACACCGCGCCCGGCCACGGCTGGGACGACTACCTGACCGGCGTCCGCTACGGCCTCGACATCTACTGCCCGGTCGACGACGCCGGCCGCTTCCTGCCCGAGGTGGAGCGCTTCGCCGGCCAGCGGGTGTTCGACGCCAACCCGGTGATCGTGGACTTCCTGCGCGAGCGGGGCGCGCTGCTGCAGGCCGGCAGGGACACCCACTCCTACCCCATCTGCTGGCGCTGCAAGCACCCGATCATCTTCCGGGCCACCGAGCAGTGGTTCATCGCCCTCGACCAGCCGCACGGCGCCGCGGAGGGCCGCGAGCGGAGGACGCTGCGAGAGGAGGCGATCGCGGCGGTCGCCCACACCCGCTGGCTGCCCGCCTGGGGGCAGGAGCGGATCCACAACATGATCGCGACGCGTCCCGACTGGTGCATCTCGCGCCAGCGGCTGTGGGGCATCCCCATCCCTGCCTTCTACTGCGAGGGCTGCGGCGAGGTCCTGCTCCGCGCCGACCTGGTGCGGCACGTGGCGGACGCGTTCGAGCAGGACACCGCCGACGCCTGGTACGCGCGCGAGGCGCGCGACCTGCTGCCCGCCGGCTTTGTCTGCCCGAAGTGCGGCGGCAGCCGCTTCCGCAAGGAGACGGACATCCTCGACGTGTGGTTCGACTCCGGCTCCTCGCACGCGGCGGTGCTGGGGCATCGCCGGGACCTGCCCTGGCCGGCGGACGTCTACCTCGAGGGCAGCGACCAGCACCGCGGCTGGTTCCACTCCTCCCTGCTGATCGGGGTGGCCACCCGTGGCCGCGCGCCCTACGACGCCGTCATCACCCACGGCTTCACGGTGGACGCGGAGGGGAAGAAGATCTCGAAGAGCCTGGGCAACGACGTCGACACCCAGAAGCTCATCCACACCTACGGCGCCGAGATCCTGCGCATGTGGACCATCATGGTCGACTACCGCGAGGACATGCGGATCTCGGAGGAGATGATCCGGCGGGTGGCCGAGGCCTACCGCAAGGTCCGCAACACGCTGCGCTACCTGCTGTCGAACCTCTACGACTTCGACCCGGCCCGGGATGCCGTGGCCGACGCCGCCCTCGACGAGCTGGACCGCTACGCGCTCGTCCGCCACCGGCAGGTGGTGGCGCGGGTGCGCGACGCCTACGACGCCTACGAGTTCCACCTGGTGTACCACCAGCTGGTGCAGTACACGGCGGCCGACCTCTCCTCCTTCTACCTGGACGTGCTGAAGGACCGGCTGTACTGCGACGCCGCGGACGGCCCGCGCCGGCGCTCGGCGCAGACGGTCCTGCACCGGATCGCGCGCGACCTGTGCCTCCTGCTGGCGCCCGTGCTGCCCTTCACCACCGACGAGGCCTTCTCGCTGCTGCCGGGCGGCGCGCCGGGGGCGGTGCACCTCGGCCTGTTCCCCGACCGCCAGCCGGTCGACGAGGGCCTGCTCTCGCGCTGGGAGGTCCTGCTGCAGGTGCGGGCGGAGGCGAACAAGGCTCTGGAGGAGGCGCGGGCGGCGAAGCAGGTGGCGGCCAGCCTGGAGGCGGCGCTCACCGTGCGGGCGCCAGCGCAGCTGGCGCAGTCGCTGCAGGCGTTCGAGGCGGTCAGCGCCGTGTTCCCCGGCAACCTGGCGAACCTCTTCATCGTCAGCCGGGTGTCGCTGGAGGCCTCCGAGGCGCCGCTCTCGGTCGGCGTGGGCCACGCGCCCGGCCGCAAGTGCGAGCGCTGCTGGACCTGGTCGGAGAAGGTGGGGACGCTCGCCGCCCATCCCGCCGTCTGCGAGCGCTGCGCCCAGGTGCTCGGCCGGCCGTGAAGCGCCTGCTGCCCAGCCTGCTGGTGATCGCCGCCGTGGTCGGCCTGGACCAGGCCTGCAAGGCGCTGGTGGCGCACGCGCTGGAGCTGCACCAGTCGGTGCCGCTGGTCGACGGGCTGCTGAGCCTCAGCCACGTGCGCAACCGCGGCGCCGCCTTCGGTTTGCTCTCCGACTGGGACCTGCCCCACCAGTCGATCCTGCTCTCCGTGCTCAGCGTGGCGGCGCTCGCCGCCATCGCCGTCTACTTCCTGCGGCTGCCGGCCTCCGCCCAGCTGCCGCGGGCGGCCCTGGCCCTGGTCCTGGGCGGAGCCGTCGGCAACCTGGTCGACCGCGTCCGCCTCGGCTACGTGATCGACTTCGTCCACGTCTACTGGCGCTCCCACCAGTGGCCGGACTTCAACGTGGCCGACTCCGCCATCACCATCGGCGTGACCCTGCTGGTTCTTGACATCCTGCGCTCGCCCGGCCAGCCCGCCCCGCAGCCGCAGGTCGACGCCGCCGGCGGGACCACCGGGAGGATCGAGTGACATGCACCCTCAGCTGACCATCGGCCCCTTCACCCTGCACACCTACGGCGTGGTGCTGGCCCTCGCCTTCCTGGCCGGCCTGTGGGCGACCTCGCGCCAGGCGAAGCGCCAAGGGCTCGAGGCTCAACGCGTCACCGACATGGCGATCTGGGTCCTGATCGCCGGCCTGGTGGGCGCCAAGCTGCTGCTCTTCGGCCTCGACTGGCGCTTCTACGTCGCCCACCCGCGGGAGCTCGTCTCGCTGCTCCGCAGCGGCGGCGTCTTCTACGGCGGCCTGGTGGCCGGGCTGCTGGTGGCCTGGTGGTACGCCCGCCGTTACCACCTGCCGGCCTGGCGAACCGCCGACGCGCTCGCGCCGGGCGTGATCCTGGGGCAGGCGATCGGCCGCTTCGGCTGCCTGTCGGCGGGCTGCTGCTGGGGCAGGCCCGCCAACGTCCCCTGGGCGATCACCTTCCGCGACGCCTACGCCGCCCGCACCATCGGCACGCCGCTCGACACCCCGCTGCACCCGAGCCAGCTCTACGAGTCGGCAGTCGCCTTCCTGATCTTCGCCTTCCTGCTCTGGCTCGCCCCCCGCAAGCGCTTCCACGGGCAGGTGGTGCTCGCGTACGTGGCGCTCTACTCGGCGGCGCGCTTCGTGCTCGAGTTCTGGCGCGGCGACCCCGACCGCGGCACCTGGTTCGGCGGCGAGTTGTCCACGTCGCAGGTGGTGGCGCTGGTGCTGCTGCTGGCGGTCGCGGTCCTGTTCCCCCGGGTGAGGCGCCAGCAGGTGGGCAGCGGCGGGCCGGGGACGCCGGCGGCGGCGGCCTGACCCGGCCGCCCGGGACGTCCTCGATGCCGGCGAACGAGGACGAGCGGCGGCTGACGACCGACGCCCTCGCCGCCGGCAGCCGCCTCGACGTGTGGCTGGCCCGCTCGCTGCCCGCGCTCTCCCGCGCCCGTCTGCAGGCGCTGATCGAGGCCGGGCACGTCCTGCTCGACGGCGCGCCCGCCCGCGCCTCCACGCGCCTGCGCCAGGGCCAGGGTGTCCTCGTCCACCTGCCTGCGCCGGTCCCGGCGGAGCCCGGGCCCGAGGACATCCCGCTCTCGGTCGTGTACCAGGACCCGCACCTGCTGGTGGTCGACAAGCCCGCGGGGCTGGTGGTGCACCCGGGCGCGGGCGTCGCCGGCGGCACCCTGGTCAACGCGCTGCTGCGGCACGTGCCGGACCTCTCCGGCGTGGGCGGCGTGCTGCGCCCGGGCATCGTCCACCGCCTCGACCGCGGCACCTCCGGCCTGCTGGTGGTGGCAAAGGACGACGAGACCCACCGGGCGCTCGTGCGGCAGTTCGCCTCGCGCGCGGTCGACAAGGAGTACCTGGCGCTGGTCCATGGCCTGCCGGCGCGTCCGCGCGGCGAGGTGGACGCGCCGATCGGGCGCGACCCCGCGCACCGTCGGCGCATGTCCGTCCGCGCGCCGCGCGGCCGCCAGGCGCTCACCTCCTGGGCGGTGGAGGAGGCCTTCGACGGCGCCGCCCTCCTGCGCGTCCGCATCCACACCGGACGCACCCACCAGATTCGCGTCCACCTCGCGTCCCTGGGCCACCCGGTGGTCGGAGACGCCGTCTACGGCGGCACGCGCACGCCGTCCTCGCGCCGCGTCGCCACCCGCGAGGCGCTGCAGGCCTTCCCCCGGCCGGCGCTGCACGCGGCCCATCTCGCCTTCACCCATCCCGCGACCGGCGAGCGACTGGCCTTCACCGCCACGCTTCCCGCGGACATGGCGTCCCTGCTCGACCGGCTGCGCGACGCGGGCCGCCGCTGAGCGGCATCCTCGGCCGCCCTCGCCGGCTGCTACGATCAGGGGCATGACCGAACCGCGAGCGAAGGCGCACGTCCTCCACCACCAGCGCATCTACTCCGGCAAGGTCCTGGACCTCGACCTCGACGAGGTGGAAGAGCCGGGGGGCATCCACGGTCGGCGCGAGGTGGTCCGCCAGCGCGGCTCGGTCGCCGCCCTGCCGGTCGACGACGACGGGCTGCTGACCCTCGTCCGCCAGTACCGCTACGCGGTCGAGGCCACGGTCTGGGAGCTGCCGGCCGGGCGGATCGACCCGGGCGAGACGCCGGAGGAGGGCGCCCGGCGCGAGCTGGAGGAGGAGGCCGGGCTGCGCCCGCGCTTTCTCGAGCCGCTGCTCACGTTCTGGACCACGCCGGGCTTCTGCGACGAGGTGATGCACCTGTTCCGCGCCACCGGCCTCGCCCGCGTCCCGCCCCGCCCCGAGGCGGACGAGCACATCGAGGCCCGACGCTTCACGCTGCTGGAGGCGGAGGCCATGATGCGCCGCGGCGAGATCCGCGAGGGAAAGACGCTGGTGGCGCTGCTGCTGGAGATGAGGCGGCGGAGCGACTGACCGGCGCCGTCAGTCGTAGTACTCCAGCCCCAGGTGGGTGATCAGCTCCTCGCCGCGCAGGTGGCGCAGCGTGTTCTTGAGCTTCATCAGCTGGATGAAGATGTCGTGCTCGGGGTAGAGGCCGGCCGCCGTCTGCGGGCTCTTGAAGTAGAACGACAGCCATTCCTGGATGCCGCCCATGCCGGAGCGCTTGGCCAGGTCGGAGAAGACCGCCAGGTCCAGCACGATGGGCGCCGCCAGGATCGAGTCGCGGCAGAGGAAGTCCACCTTGATCTGCATGGGGTAGCCCATCCACCCGAAGATGTCGATGTTGTCCCAGCCTTCCTTGTTGTCGCCCCGCGGCGGGTAGTAGTTGATGCGCACCACGTGGTGGATCTTGCCGTAGAGGTCGGGGTAGAGCGTCGGCTGCAGGATGTGCTCCAGCACGCCGAGCTTGCTGACCTCCTTGGTCTTGAAGGACTCGGGGTCGTCGAGCACCTCGCCGTCGCGGTTGCCCAGGATGTTGGTCGAGTACCAGCCGTTCATGCCGATGAGGCGCGCCTTGAAGCCGGGCGCCAGCAGCGTCTTCATGAAGGTCTGTCCGGTCTTGAAGTCCTTGCCCGCGATCGGCGTGTCGTTTCTCCGCGCCAGCTCCACCATGGCCGGGAAGTCCGCCGAGAGGTTGGGCGCCCCGTTGCAGTAGGGGATGCCCTCCTTGATCGCGCAGTAGGCGTAGATCATCGAGGGCAGGATGTCCGGGTGGCTCTGGTCGAGGCCTTTCTCGAAGGCCTCGATGGTCTGGTGCACCTCGCCGGCCTGGCGGTAGACCTCGGTCGAGCCGCACCACACCATCACCAGCCGCTCGAGCTTGCGCTCGCGCTTGAAGCGCGCGATGTCGTCGGAGATCTGCTCGGCCAGCTCGCGCTTGGAGCGGCCCTTCTTGACGTTGGGGCCGTTCAGCTTCTTGACGTACTGCGGGTCGAAGACGGCGGGCCAGGGGCGGATGCCGTCGAGGAACTCCTTCATCGGCTCGAGGTGCCGCGCCTCGAGCACGCCGGCCTTGCGCGCCGCCTCGTAGGCGCTGTCGGGGAACACGTCCCAGCCGCCGAACTCGATGTCCTCCAGCCGCACCAGCGGCACGAAGTCCTTGAGCAGCGGCGAGCGGCCGTCGGTGCGCTTGCCCAGGCGGATGGTGCCCATCTGGGTGAGGCTGCCGATCGGCTTCGCCAGCCCCCGGCGCACCGCCTCGACGCCGGCGATGAAGGTGGTCGCCACCGCGCCCATGCCCGGCAGCAGCACGCCCAGCTTGCCGCTGGCCGGTGCGATGTCGCGCAACTTCCCTGACGTGGTCATAATGAATGCCTCCTGGAGCGGCGCAGCCGGAGCGCGTGGTCCGCCAGCCGACCTCTGTGGCCAGCGGGGCCTACGCCAACCGCGCATCGTAGCACAGCGACGGCTGCCGCGACCGGCGGCTCAGCTGGCGTCGTCGAGACGGCCGCTCTTCTGCAGGAACTCCAGGGCGGCGTCGGTGATCTCAGGGTCGTGGCGCGGCCCCAGGAAGCGCTTCTCGACCACGTGGTAGTGGAGGATCCCCGAGCGGGCGAGGCTCTGGTCCGTCTCGAACGAGTAGAACATGAGGATCCGGCTCTGCCGCGGCTGTCCGCTGTCGTCGAAGAAGCCGAAGCTGATCTTCTTCATGGTGGCGGGATGCACGCGGGCGGGGTGGGTCGCGCTCGCGGAGGGGTCGGTGCTCGTCATCGGGGGCTTCGCGAATCTAGTCGGCGGCCGCGCGAGGTGTCAATACTCCGAGCGACCGCCAACGACGCGCCCGCGCGCCGCCTGCCCCGCGCCCGACCGCACCAGTCGCGCCCCGCGTGCGTCACGAAAATAATTGCGGCTGGTGATGAGCATCACCTCGGGGCAGACGGCGTCGCGCCCGGGCGGCGGGGCGGCGGCGCCAGCGTCGCCACCGTCGCGCCCCAGCCGCCGGCGGCGGGCGGCGCGTCCGAGAAGCAGACGACCTCGGGCAGCGCGCGCAGCACGCGCCGCACCACGGCGCGCTGCACGCCCGTGCCCCGTCCGTGCGCGAGACGCACGCGCAGGATGCCGCGGGCGCGGCAGCTGCGGAGGTACTCCTCCACCACCGACGGGATGTCGCGCGGCGCGAACGGGTGCAGGTCGAGGTCGCCGGTGACCGGGATCTCGACGCTGTCGGGCGGCTCCTCGGCCGGCTCGTCGCTCAACGCGTGCCGCTCGCGGCCAGGTAGAAGGCCGGCAGGAACTCGGAGTCGCCGAGCTCGAGCCGCTTGTAGGCCTTGCCGATCGCGTCCCAGGCCGAGCCGTTCGGCAGCACCACCACCATCGGCCAGGGCGAGAGCCGGCGCAGCGCCGAGCGCGCGGTCGCCACCCAGGCCCCGCCCAGGTTGCGCACCAGCACCTCGCCCAGGTAGCAGCCGAAGACGAACAGCATCTCCGCCACGTCCTCGGCGTCCAGCCCCGACTCGCGCAGCGAGTCGATCTCGGCGTCGAGCGCCTCCAGGCTGCCCGGGCGGTAGTCGAGCACCGTGTCCCACTCGTCGCGCGCCACCGACACCGCGATCCGCGCGTGCTCGCGGGCGCTCTCCGGTGTCGCCGGGTACTGCAGCCTGATCTTCATGCGCCCGCGGGATCGTAGCCCAGGTTGGGCGCCAGCCAGCGCTCGACGGTGCGCAGGTCCATGCCCTTGCGCCGGTGGTAGTCGAGCACCTGGTCGCGGCCGATGCGGCCGAGCGCGAAGTAGCGCGCCTGCGGGTGCGCGAGGTAGTAGCCGCACACCGAGGCCGCCGGCTGCATGGCGAAGCTCTCGGTGAGCCGGATGCCCACCCGCTCCTCGCCGCCCAGCAGATCGAGCAGCAGACGCTTCTCCGTGTGGTCGGGGCAGGCGGGATAGCCGGGCGCCGGCCGGATCCCGCGGTAGCGCTCCCGGATCAGCTCCTCGACCGACAGCGCCTCGTCGCGGCCGTAGCCCCAGTCCGCGCGCGCCTTGCGGTGCAGCCACTCCGCCGCCGCCTCCGCCAGGCGGTCGGCCAGGGCCTTCACCATGATGGCCCGGTAGTCGTCGTGGGCGCGCTGGTGCAGGGCGGCGATCTCCTCGGCGCCGACTCCCGCGGTCACCGCGAAGGCGCCGATCCAGTCGACGAGCCCGCTCTCCCGCGGCGCCACGAAGTCGGCCAGCGCCTGGTCCGGCTCGCCGGGCCCCCGGTCCGACTGCTGCCGCAGCGTGTGCAGCGTGCCCAGCAGCCCCGAGCGCGCCTCGTCCGCGTAGACGTCGACGTCGTCGCCGCTGGCGTTGGCCGGGAAGAAGCCGTACGCCGCCCGGGCACGCAGCCGGCGGTCGCCGACCAGGATCGCCAGCTCGCGCTGCGCGTCATCGAACACCTCGCGAGCACGGGCGCCCCACTGCGGGTTGTCGAAGATCCGCGGGTAGGTGCCGCGCAGCTCCCAGGCCGCGAAGAACGGCGTCCAGTCGATGCAGGGCGCCAGTTCGGTGAGCGGGACGTCCTCGAGCACGCGCGCGCCCTGGAAGCACGGCCGCGGCGGCTGGTAGGAGGACCAGTCGATGGCGGTCCGGCGGCGCCGCGCCTCCTCCAGGGCCAGCAGCGGCTTCTCCACCCGCCGCGCCTCGTGCTCCCGCCGCAGCCTCTCCTGCTCGCGCCGGTTCTCGGCGTCGAAGGCGTCCCGCCGTTCGGAGCGCAGCTGCGCCGCCACCCCGACGGCCCGCGAGGCGTCCTGGACGTGCACCACCGGGCCCCGGTACGCCGGGGCGATGCGCACCGCCGTGTGGGCGCGGCTGGTGGTCGCGCCGCCGATCAGCAGCGGCAGGGTGAACCCCTGCCGGTCCATCTCCCGGGCCACGTGGACCATCTCCTCGAGCGACGGCGTGATCAGGCCCGAGAGCCCCACCAGGTCCGCGCCCCGCTCGCGCGCCGCCTGCAGGATGCGGTCCGAGGGCACCATCACCCCCAGGTCCACCACCTCGTAGTTGTTGCAGGCGAGCACCACGCCCACGATGTTCTTGCCGATGTCGTGGACGTCGCCCTTCACCGTGGCGAGCACGATCTTGCCCTGAGCCTTCGTCGCCTTGCCCGCCGCCGCGAGCGCCGCCTTCTCGGCCTCCATGAACGGCGTGAGGTAGGCGACGGCCTTCTTCATCACGCGGGCGCTCTTCACCACCTGGGGGAGGAACATCTTCCCCGCCCCGAAGAGATCGCCGACCACGCTCATCCCGGCCATCAGCGGGCCCTCGATGACGGCGAGCGGCCGCCCGAGCTTCTGGCGCGCCTCCTCGGTGTCGGCGTCGATGTGCTGGTCGATGCCCTTCACCAGGGCGTGGGAGAGGCGCTCCTCCACGGTCCCCCGGCGCCACTCCTCCTCCTTCTTCTCGGCCGCGGCGGCGCCGGCGCCCCCCGCCTTGAGGCGCTCGCCGTAATCGACCAGGCGCTCCGTGGCGTCGGGGCGGCGGTTCAGGAGGACGTCCTCGACCAGCTCGCGGAGGTGGGGCTCGATCTCCTCGTAGACCTCCAGCATGCCGGCGTTGACGATGCCCATGTCCATCCCGGCGCGGATGG
>DATKME010000055.1:0-69184 GCA_035542035.1 Vicinamibacteria bacterium
TTCCTGGGCGCGCTGGTCCTGTCGCTCGGTCTGGTGGACATCAGGCGACGCCCGCCAGGCCTGCCCCTGGCCATCGCCATGGTCCCGCCGCTGCTGGTGCCCTGGGCGATCGTCGTTCGCCAGCCGGTGGTGGCGGGGTGGAGCGTCGAACTGCTGATCGGGGCCTACTATCTCCTGCTCACGTGGGCGTTGCGGGAGAAATCTCCGATCCTGCTCGGCATCGGCCTCGGTCTTTGCCTGCTGTCGCGCTACGCGCTGGCGCCCTGGACCCTCCTGCTTGCGCTGGGCTTCGGCGCGACTGGCCGGCTGCGACAGCTGCTGCGGGCAGCTGGAGTCACCGCGGCCATGCTGCTTGTGTTCTACGGCCTGCCGTTCCTGGCCCGTGACCCCGGCATCCTCGTGCGCAGCTATCTCTCCTACGGTAAGGGGTTTGAGCGCGAGTGGGCGCGACCGGCCTCGGACAATCACCTCTACGAAGGCTACGGCCTAGCGGGCTGGGCGTCGGATCACATCCGCGGGGACAGCGCTCGGCGTTGCCACAAGGTGCAGCAGCTCCACCTGGTCACCTCGCTCGTCGTCTGCGCGCTGCTCGCGCCGCTCCTGGTCCGGGCGGCGCGTCGTGCCGGCGATCCCTACGCCCCGGCTCTGTACGCTTTGAAGGCAGCCCTCGCCGTGTTCTACGCCTTCATACCGGTTCCCTACCCCTATCTCTGGGTGGTCCCGGCCATCGTGAGCTCGCAGGTGGTGGCCGCGTTCGTGCTGTCGCCCCAGGATCGCCGTCCGAAGTAATCATGACGGCGAGCCAGCACTGTACCGGGTACCGACCCGTCGGCAGCCGTAGCTGAGTCGGGCGGCTTTGCGGGGAGGCCGCGTGAGCGCTACCTCTGCTTCCTCTTCTCCTTGGTCTCGGGAGCCTGGAAGGCGGCGACGAAGTCCTTCAGGAGCAGCGGGCGGTTGCTCTTCACCCGGCCGGTGAGGAAGTCCTTGGGCCCCAGCTGGTGGCGGCCGTTCCACACGTCGAGGAAGAGCTCAGGTGGCCCCTTGAAGAAGACGTCCGACTCCTGGTTGCGGCCGCGGGTGACGGTGCACTTCTCCCGCGTGATCTCGACCGTCCACTTCTCGTCCTCGCCCAGCGAGAAGTAGTAGCTGCGCTCGGCCTTGACGGCGTCCTTGTTGAAGCGCTGGCACAGACCCTTGAAGATCTTGGCGATCTCGCCGGCCGAGGACGCGGCCACGGCTACTGCACCCGCGGCAGCTCGTGGATGTACTCGTCCACCAGCCGCCTCTGCGCATCCTCGGTGAGCGAGGACTGGACGATGCGGGAGGCGGCGGCGATCGCCAGGTCGGCCACCTGTCCCCGCAGCTGCCCGATCGCCTGCTCGCTCTCGCGCTGGATCTGCTCGCGAGCCCGGGCGATGGCCAGCTCGCCCTCGGCGCGCGCCTTGGCCACGAGCTCGGCGCGCAGGGCATCGGCGTCCTTCATGGCCCGGGCCAGGATCTCGTCGCGCTCGCGGCCGGCGTTCTTCAGCAGCTCCTGGTGCTTCGCCAGCAGCTCGCGGGCCTCGGCGGCGGCGCGCTCGGCCGACTCCAGCTGGTCCCGGATCTGCTTCTCCCGCTCGTCCACGATCTTGAGCAGCGGTCCCCAGGCAAACCTGCCGAGCACGGCCGCGAACAGGGCGAAGATGACCAGGGTCGCCCACAGCAGCGTGGCGTCGACGCTCAGCAGCGAGGCGGCGCCGCCCCCGGCGGCCGCCAAGGGGATGAGTGCGCTCGATTGCAGCATCACGGCCCCTAGGTCTTGATGGCGAGGATGATGGTGACGATCAGGGCGAAGAAGGTGACGCCCTCGATCAGGCCGGCCGCCACGATCATGGCGCCGCGGATGTCGCCGGCTGCGTTGGGCTGGCGGGCGATGCCCTCCATCGCCGCCGCCGCCAGGCGCCCGATGCCGGCGGCGCCGCCCATGATGGTGAGGCCCGCCCCGATGCCGGCAGCGAAGAAGGCCAGGGACTTGGGATCCATGTGTGTGGTTCCTCCTCGAGGATCAATGCGCCGGGTGCGCGTACATGCCGATGAAGATGGCGGACAGGAGCGTGAAGATGTAGGCCTGGATGAAGGCGACCAGGACCTCCAGCAGCAGGATGAACAAGGAGAGCGCGATCGACACCGGGGCCATGGCCACCCCGCCCAGCCAGTGGATCTGCGCCATCAGGGAGATCAGCAGGATGAGGGTGGTGACCACCATGTGGCCGGCCAGCATGTTGGCGAACAGCCGGATCATCAGCGCGAAGGGCTTGGTGAACATGCTGAGGATCTCCACCGGGATCATGATCGGCAGCAGCCACACCGGCAGCCCCGGCGGGATCAGGTTGTGGAGGTGGCCGACGACGCCGTACTTCGACATCCCCGCGTATTGCTGGGCGGCGAAGGAGACGAGGGCGAGGCCCATGGTCACCGCCAGGTTGCCCGTGGAGGTGGCCGCGAACGGCATGAGGCCCAGCAGGGCGGCCACCAGGATGAAGAAGAAGAAGCTGCACAGCAGCGGCGTGAAGCGCCGGCCGTCGCCGTGGCCGATGTTCGCCTCGGCGATGTCGTCGCGTACGAACAGCACCACCGCCTCCACCGCGGCGCCGATCCCGTGCGGGACCTTGCCCCCGTGGTAGCTGCGCACCGCCAGCCGCGCGGCCACGATCACCAGCAGGGCCGCGATCAGGAAGAACACCAGGTGCTTGGAGCGGAGGGTGAGCGGCCCCAGCCGCAGCGGCTGGTCGACCACGTGGTGCATGATGACGGCGGCCGGGCCTTCCGCTTGCTCTCCCGCGGCGGTCGCGGTGGCCTGCTCCGCCGCGGGCTTCGGGCTGGCGGCCGCGGGTGCGGCCTGCAGCAGCAGAGCCAGCAGCAGGGCCGTCATCGCGAGGCGGGCGCCGGCCGGCCGGCGGCACGGTGCGCGATCGTGAGCTCGAGCACCAGGAAGGCAACGAAGCCGCCGAGCAGCGAGGCGGCGAGCGGCAGCTGCGGCAGACGCAGCCAGAGCAGCCCGGCCAGCACCGCGGCCAGCATCAGCGCCATGCGACCGACCATGCCCCCGAGCACCGCGCGGAAGAAGGCGGTCGTCGAACGGCCCGTCGACCAGCGCACGAGACCGTGGGCGGCGATGGTGTTGAGCAGGGCGACGGCGGCGCCGAAGAGGACCGCCGCCCGGGCGTCGCTCTCGAGCCGCTGCAGGCCGAGCGGCCAGGCGAGCGCCAGCGCGGTGAGCGCCACGCCGGTGACGAGGATGCTGTACTTGCCCAGGCTCACGGCTTGCGGTCCCGACCCTTCGGCGAACCCGCCACGCTGCGGATGAAGTAGACCATCGCCGCGCCGACGCCGAGGCAGGCCCCCAGCAGCAGGAACCAGGGGCGGGTGCCCAGCCGGCCGTCCAGCCAGTAACCCGCGCCGAGCCCCGCCAGCACGGTGACCGCGAGGGTCAGCCCGAGCCCCAGGAGCGGCGCCGCCTCACGCATGCCGCGCGTCCAGCCCTGCGCGTCTCCACCCTGCGGGTTCGGTGCCTCAGGCGGGGTCGATCGGGCCGGCAACAGCATCGCAATCTAGCACAGCACCCCACGGCCGGCAAACAGCTAAGCGATTGACTGCGTGCCGGATGACCCCGACGGCTCAGTCGCGGCTCACGGTGTCGGGCAGCTCGTTCGTGTCCGCCTCGCCCTCCCGGCGCGGGAAGTGGCGCGCCAGCTCGGCCCCGGCCGCCTCGATACCGGCCAGGATCCCCTCGGTGAAGCGTCCGGCCCGGAACTGTGCCGCCATCGCCTCGGCGACGGCGGCCCAGAAACCCTCCGCGCAGCGCTCGTGGATGGCGGTGTCGCCCAGCACCGCGCAGGCCCGGCTGGCGGGAGCGACGAAGAGCAGCACCCCGTTGCGCTCGACGGTGGCCGTCATGCCGAGCCTCTCGAAGGCCGCGGCGCCGGCGGAGGCGGCGTCGGCGACCTCCGCGTGGGTGACGTGCACGCGGATCTCCGCGCGGGTGCGCGCCTCGGCCGCGCGGATCGCCGCCACGATCCGCTCGTCGTCGAGGGCGCCCAGGAAGGTCTCCGGTTCCATGGCCTGCTCGTGCCTCACCAGCTGCTGGAGGCGCCGCCGCCGCCGAACGAGCCGCCGCCGCCCGAGAAGCCGCCTCCCCCGCCCCCGGACGACCAGCCACCACCGCCCCCGCCGCCCCAGCCTCCGCCCCAGAAGCCGCCGCCGCCGCCGCGCCAGCCGCCACGGCCGTAGGTGCGGCCGCCAAAGGCGCGCGAGCCGATGGAGGAGAGCCACAGGAACAGGAGCAGGAAGGCGAGCAGGATCACGATGGAGAGGCCGCTGGTGCCCTTCGCCTTCTGCGCCGGGGCCTGTGCCTTGTACTCGCCCCGGGTGGCCGCCATCATGGCGTCGATGCCAGCCGTGAGCCCGCCCACCCAGTCGCCCTGGCGGAAGCGGGGCCGGACCTCGAGGTCGAGGATGCGGGCGGCGAGCTGGTCCGGCAGCGCTCCTTCCAGCCCGTAGCCCACCTCGATCTTCATCCTCCGGTCCTCGACGAACACGAAGAGGACCGCGCCGTTGTCCAGCTTCTTCTGGCCGACGCCCCAGGCCTGCGCCGTCCTGTTCGTGAACTCGTCGAGATCCGGCCAGGTCAGCTTCGGGAAGACCGCCACCACGATCTGGGTCGAGGTCTGCTTCTCGAACTCGGCGAGCCTGGCGTCGAGCCGCTGGGCGTCGGCCGCCGACACCACGCCCGCGTAGTCGTTGAAGTGCGCCTTCGGCGGCGGCGGCAGCGGCTCTTCCGCGCGCAGGGGAAAGGAGGCGCTCAGGGCGAGCGCTACGCCGAGAAGCGCGCGGGTCGCTGCCGCCACCGCGTCGCTACCGCGGCTGCTCGGCGGGTGCGGGCGTGGCGGGCGCGGTGCCCGGCGCGTTGCCGAAGTCGACCGTCGGCGCCTGCTCGGCACCGGCGGCCGCCTTGAAGTAGGCCTTGTCCCGCATCCCCATGAGGTTGGCGAAGAGCACCGTCGGGAAGCGCAGCCGGGCGGTGTTGTACTCCTGCGCCCGCTCGTTGTAGCGCGTGCGCTCGACGGACACGCGGTTCTCGGTGCCCTCGAGCGCGACCTGCAGGTCGCGGAAGTTCTGGTTGGCCTTGAGCTCCGGGTAGCGTTCGACCACCACCAGCAGGCGTGAGAGGGCGCCGGAGAGGGAGTCCTGCGCCTGCTGGAAACGGGCCATGCCCGCCGCGTCGTTGGGCAGGTTCTGCGGGTTGATGGAGCCGACGCTGGCCCGCGCCCTCACCACCGCCTCCAGCGTGCCGCGCTCGAAGTTGGCGGCGCCCTTGACGGTGTTGACGAGGTTCGGGATCAGGTCCGCGCGGCGCTGGTACTGGTTCTCGACCTGCGCCCACTGCGCGTCCACCGCCTGCCCGAGGCCGACCAGGGTGTTGTACGCACCGAGCCCGACCACCGCCAGGACCAGCACCACCAGCACCAGCACGCCGAGGCAACCGAGCCACTTCCACATGGGGCCGCTCCTCCCTTGCTCTGCGCCGTGTCTGTGAAATCTACCGCATCGGCGCGCCGGCCGGTAGGAGGCGCGGCGTCAGTCCGCGACCGCGAGCTGGAAGGGCACCAGGTAGAGGACGATGCCGCTCGCCACGTGCAGGCCGAGCAGCAGCCAGCAGCCGACGCGCCCGAGGCGCCGCCAGCCGGCGATCGGGCGCCGGGCCAGCAGCTCGGCCGCGGACAGGAGGAACAGCAGGTAGATGGCCGGCACCAGCCCCCAGTAGTAGTTGGCGTCGCCGGTGCGCGGCTCGGGCTCGGCCAGCAGGGCGAACTCCCCCAGGGCCACCAGGGCCACCAGCCAGGCGGCCGCCAGCAACTGGCGGTGCCGAAGGTCGCGCCAGGCGAAGGCCAGCACCGAGAGGGGGAAGGCGAACGAGACCAGCCCGGAGACGAGCGGGTGCGGCGAGTAGAGCCGCCACACCGCGAGCGGCTGCAGCATCACCATCCCGGCGCCCCGGGCCTCCAGGCCGCTCGCGATGGCGTGCAGGTACTGCCAGGCGAGCACGGCGACCGCGGGCAGGCCGAGGAGCAGGAGGCGCACGGGCTCCAGCCGGCGCCGGAGCAGCCACAGCAGGAAGACGGCCGGCAGGAAGGCGAGGGCGAAGTTGGGCTTGGCGGTCACCGAGAGCGCGAGCAGCAGCCCGGCGGCGAGCGCGCGCCTGCGGCTCACCGGCGCACCCTCCGGCTCGTCGACACTGAGTCTCAACAAGGGGCCGCCGCCCAGCAGGACCCAGAAGCTGGCGAGGGCCAGCGGCAGCGCGGTGATGGCGGTGGGGTTGTGCCAGACGGTGGGCGAGAGCTGCCCCAGGTAGATGTTCTCGGGCTCCCACCAGGTGGGCAGCGGGGCCACGAAGAAGAAGGCGGCGGCCAGCGCCAGCGCGGCGGGAGGAGCGAGCGGCGCCCCCGCCCGCGCCGCCAGCTGGCGGAGGATCAGCAGCGACAGCAGGAGCTTCAGCAGCACCAGCAGCGTCAGTACCGAGGCGGCGGCGAAGGTCAGCTGGCCGGTGTCCTCCGAGAGCCCGGCGGCGAGCGCCACCAGCAGGTGGTAGAGGAAGTGCGGCAGCAGCGTGCCCTCGTCGAGCAGCTGCTGGGTGAAGAGGACGTGCAGCCCCTGGTCGAGGTCCGGCCGGGCCAGGTACTGCAGGAACAGCCGGAAGCACAGCCCCGCCAGCGCCAGCGCCGCCGCCGAGCCGACCGCCCACCAGGCGAGCCTCCGCCGCGGGGCGTTCAAGCGCGGACCGCCGGGCGAGGCGTGGGCGTCAGCGCTCCGGGGCGGCCGTCGGCGCGGGCGCCGTCGGGACCGGCAGGGTGGCGGCGTGCGCGGTCTGCGCCTCGCCGAACTTCTGCGGCTGCACCAGGGCGGCGACGCGGTGGGCGGGGCCGTCGAGGAACTCGAGGAACGGCTTGGGGTAGACGCCGATCCAGAGGCAGAGCGCCACCAGAGGCACCAGGGTGGCCAGCTCGCGCCCGTTCAGGTCCCGCAGCTTCTCGTTCTCCTGGTGGGTGACCTGGCCCCAGAACACGCGCTGGTAGAGCCACAGCAGGTAGGCGGCGCCCAGCACGATGCCGGAGACGGCCCAGTAGGCCCAGAGGTGATTGGCGGAATAGGCGCCCTGCAGGATCAGGAACTCGCCCACGAAGCCGTTGAGCAGCGGCAGGCCCATGGAAGCCAGGAACACGATCAGGGTGAGGGCGGCGTAGATCGGCATCACCTGGGCGAGCCCGCCGAACTGGGCGATCTCCTTGGTGTGCCGACGCTCGTAGATGAGGCCGACGATGAGGAAGAGGGCGCCGGTGGAGAGGCCGTGGTTCACCATCTGCAGCACGCTGCCCTGCAGGCCCAGCGGGTTGAGCGCGAACATTCCCAGCATCACGAAGCCGAGGTGGCTGACCGAGGAGTAGGCGATCAGCTTCTTCATGTCCTTCTGCACCAGCGTCACCAGCGCCGCGTAGACGATGCCGATGATGGCCAGCGTCACCATCCAGGGCACCGCGTCGAGCGAGGCCTGGGGGAAGAGGGGCACCGAGAAGCGGATGAAGCCGTAGGTCCCCATCTTCAGCAGGACGCCCGCCAGGATGACCGAGCCGGCGGTGGGGGCCTCCACGTGGGCGTCGGGCAGCCAGGTGTGGAAGGGGAACATCGGCACCTTGATGGCGAAGCCCAGGAAGAAGGCGAGGAAGCACCAGAACTGCAGGTCCGGCGGGATCCCCATCTCCAGCCAGCGCGTGTAGTCGAAGCTGCCCGTCGCCTCCAGCCCCGGCAGCTTCCGCGACTGGAAGTAGAGGGCCAGGATGCCGAGCAGCATCACCACCGAGCCGGCCAGGGTGTAGAGGAAGAACTTGATGGCGGCGTAGAGCCGGCGGGCGCTGCCCCAGATGCCGATCAGGAAGTACATCGGCACCAGCATGACCTCCCAGAACACGTAGAAGAGGAACATGTCCAGCGAGCAGAAGGTGCCGATCATCCCGGTCTGCAGCAGCAGCAGGAACACGTAGTAGGCGCGCACCCGGTCGCTGATCGCGGTCCAGGACGACAGGATGGCGACGAAGCCGAGGAGGGTGGTGAGCAGGATCAGCAGGGTCGAGATGCCGTCGACGCCGAAGAAGTACTGCACCCCGATGGAGGGGATCCAGTCGGCCTTCTCCACGAACTGGAAGCCGGCGGCGCCGCGGTCGAAGGAGAACCACAGCGGCAGGCTGACCAGGAAGCCGAGCAGGCCGAAGCCGTTGGCCACCCAGCGCACGGCGTTCTCGTTCTGCTTGCCCGAGAAGACGGGCAGCAGCAGCACCAGCGCCCCCACCAGCGGGGTGTAGGTGATGACCGAGAGCAGGTGATCGCGGAAGAGGAAGTCCATTTTCGAAGAGAGCCTCTAGTAGAGCCCGAGCAGGAAGCGGCCGGCGGCGATCAGCAGGAACAGGCCGATCAGCATGCTGAGCGCGTAGTGCTGGACGAGCCCGTCCTGCACGGCCCGGAAGGCGTAGCTGAGGTTGTCGAGGACGAAGGCGGTGAGGTTCACCGCCCCGTCCACCACCCAGCGGTCCCAGAGGTTCGAGGCGCGGGCGAGCAGGTCGCGGACGGTCCAGGCGATGCCGTTGACGCCGAGCCCGGGGCGGACCTCGCCGTCGCCGCCGTCGACCAGGTAGCGGTCGCTGGCGAAGAGCGCGCGCCCGCCGCCCAGGGCCAGGCCGCGGACGAACACGGCGCCGTACGCCTCGTCCACCCAGTACTTGTTCAGCAGCGTCCGGTAGACGCCGGGCAGGCGCGCGGCGAGGCGGTTGGGGATCTCGAAGGCGCCCTTGTAGAACGAGGCCGCCAGCGCGATGCCGGCGAGGGCGACCAGCAGCGAGAGACCCATCAGCCCCAGCTCGACGCCGTGGGAGGGGACCGGCCCGGCGAAGACCTCGAGCAGAGCGCCGTGCGCGTGCTCCATCGCCGGCTCCAGCCAGCGCTCGATCAGGTTGCTCCCGCCCAGCACCGCCGGCACGCCCAGGAACCCGGCCACGATCGAGCCCACCGCCAGCACCTGCAGCGGCACCACCATCGACCAGGGCGACTCGTGCAGGTGCTGCGCCTGGTCGGCGGTGCCGCGGAAGTGGCCGCTGAAGGTCATGCGGTACAGGCGGAACATGTAGAAGGCGGTCATGGCCGCGACCACCACCCCCACCGCCCACACCACGCGGCCGTAGCCGCCGGCCTTGTACGCCGACCAGAGGATCTCGTCCTTGGAGAAGAAGCCGGCGAAGGGGAAGATGCCGGCGATGGCGACGCAGCCGACGAGCATGGTCGCGCGCGTCCAGGGCAGCTTCGACCGGAGCCCGCCCATGCTGCGCATGTCCTGCTCGCCCGACATGGCGTGGATCACCGAGCCCGAGCCCAGGAACAGCAGCGCCTTGAAGAAGGCGTGGGTCGCCAGGTGGAAGATCCCGGCGGTGAAGGCGCCGACCCCGCAGGCGAGGAACATGTAGCCGAGCTGGCTCACCGTCGAGTAGGCGAGCACCCGCTTGATGTCGTTCTGCACCAGGGCGATGGAGGCAGCCACCAGCGCCGTCAGCGCCCCCACGATCGCCACCGTCATCATCGCGTTCGGGGCGTGGGCGTAGATCGGCGCCGCGCGCGCGACCATGTAGACGCCTGCGGTCACCATGGTCGCCGCGTGGATGAGGGCGGAGACCGGGGTGGGGCCCTCCATGGCGTCGGGGAGCCAGACGTAGAGCGGGATTTGCGCGCTCTTGCCGGTGGCGCCGACGAACAGGCACAGCGCGATGACGGTGAGGGTGCCGCCCCAGGCCGCCTCCACCGGCATCTCGGCCGCGGCCGCCATCACCGGGCGGAAGTCGAGCGTGCCGAAGGTGGTGAAGACCAGGAACAGGCCGACCAGGAAGCCGGCGTCGCCGATGCGGTTGACGATGAAGGCCTTCTTGCCCGCGTCGCTGGCGCTCTGCTTGTGGAACCAGAAGCCGATCAGCAGGTACGAACAGAGGCCGACGCCCTCCCAGCCCACGAAGAGGACCGCGAAGTTCGCGCCCAGCACCAGCGTGAGCATCGCGAACATGAAGAGGTTCAGGTACGACATGTAGCGCGCGTACCCGGGGTCGTGGCCCATGTAGCCGAGCGAGTAGACGTGGATCAGGAAGCCGACGAAGGTCACCACCAGGACCATCACCGAGGAGAGCGGGTCGAGGAGGTAGCTCCAGTCCACCTGGAAGGCGGCGGTCCCGGCGACGCCGTGGACCGCCGTCTCGGCTGCCCCGCCGGGCAGCCAGGTCCACAGCCGCTCGACGGTCGTCTGCCCGGGCGCGGCGTGCGCCTCCGCGGTCGCCCACAGCGCCGTCAGCAGCGAGAGCAGCACGCTCCCGCAGGCGACGAGGCCGATGAGCGGCGAGGGCGCTCCGTGGGCGTCGTGGCCGTGCTCGCCGCCCCGCCGGGCGAGCACGCGCACGCCCACGGTGACGTTGAAGAGGAAGCCGAGGAGAGGAAACAGAGGGATCAGGAAGAGATACGGGCGCATGTCACCCCGAAGCTGTCGGGCCGCCCGGATCATAGGGGATGCACCCAGAGGGTGCAAGCCGCGCAGGTGCATCAGGCGGACCGGATCAGGAGTGAGTGGTGCGGCCCGCCAGCAGGTCGAGCGCGTGCCCGAGCAGCGGGAAGAGCGCCGCGAGAGAGCTCTCGACTGCCCGGGGGCTGCCGGGGAGGTTCACGACCAGACAGCCGCCGACGACGCCGGCGCGGCCGCGGGAGAGCGCGGCCAGAGGCGTCTCCGCGCTGCCCAGCCGCCGCAGGTGCTCGGCGAGGCCGGCGGCCTCCTTCTCGATGACGTCGAGCGTCGCCTCGGGGGTCACGTCCCGCGGGGCGAGGCCGGTGCCGCCGCTGGTGACGACGAGGACGGAAGCGGCCGCCGCCTGCCGCAGCGCGGCCGCGATCTGCGCCCGCTCGTCGGGCACCACCACCGGCGGCTCGACCGCGAAGCCCGCCTCGCGCAGCCTGCGGCAGGCGAGAGGGCCGGAGAGGTCGGCTCGCCTGCCGGCGGCGCAGCCGTCGCTCACGGTGATCACCGTCGCGCGGGGAAGGGAGGGCTCCACGTGGCGCAACGCACCCGCGTTGACCCGCACCGGGCGCGTTCCTATAGTGGGAGCATAAGCAGTCTGGCGGAGCCCCCGCAAGACGAGACTGGAGACGGGAGAGCACGATGTCCGGACTGACCCTGGCCCTGTTCCTGGCGGCGCAGGCGCCGCCGGTCGCCGAGCCGGGAACCGAGGTACGCGCGCTCACGGTCAGCTTCCTCGACAGCAAGGACGGCGAGGTGGCCGAGCTCTCGCCGAGCGACGTGGCGCTCAGCGAGAACGGGGTGGCCCGCGAGATCATCTCCTTCAAGCGCGACAGCCGGCCGCTGTCGGTGGTGGTTCTGGTCGACAGCAGCGCGGGGCTCGGCTCCGCCTTCCGGCTCAACGTGGTCGACGCCGTCAGCGGTTTCGTCAGCCGCCTGCCCCTGGGCACCCGCTACACGCTGTGGACGACCGGGGAGCGGCCGACCAAGATCCTCGACTTCACGGAGGACAAGGAGGCGGCGGCCAGGGCGCTGCGCATGGTGGCGCCCCAGGGCGGCAACTACATGCTGGACGGCCTGGCCGAGGCCTCGGCCGACCTCAAGAAGCTCGCGCGCGAGGGCGACCGCACCGCGGTGGTGGCGGTCACCGCCAGCGGCCGGGAGCTCAGCTACCGGGACAAGTTCCGCGCCGTCGAGGACGCGCAGAACAACGCCGACCTGTTCCTCTCGGTGGAGATGGACGAGGGCGCCTCCGACGACGACTTCGACAGCCGCGCGAACCTCAGCTACGTGCTCGACCGCCTGGCCGTCTCCAGCGGCGGGCGCTACCTGGTGGTGATCTCGGCGATGGGCGCCGACACCGGCCTGCGCAAGCTGTCGACGGTGCTGCGCGCCGGCTACCGCATCGCCTACGCCACCGTGCCCGACCTCAAGAGGCGCAAGCTGGAGCTCAAGGTCGCCCGCCCGGGCACCAAGGTGCTCGTGCCGGCCCCGACACCGCCTCGCTCCTGAGAACGAAGGCCAGGACGACACGCATGAAGCGAGCTCTCCTGCTCACCGCCGTCCTCGCCGGCTGTCTCGCGCTGCCGGCCTCCTCCCCAGCCCAGGCCCCCCAGGCCCCCACCTTCGGCACCGGCATCGAGATCATCAACCTGAGCCTCTCGGTCACCGACGCCCGCAACAACTTCGTCACCGACCTGCAGCAGGGGGACTTCGCGGTGTACGAGGACGGCATCCGGCAGGACCTGAGCCTCTTCACCCACGAGAACCTGCCGATCTCGCTGGTGCTGATGATCGACACCTCGGCCTCCATGGAGGACAAGCTGGCGACCGCCCAGACCGCGGCCGTCCGCTTCGTGAGGACGCTGCGGCCCCAGGACCTGGCCCAGGTGGTCCAGTTCAACGAGCTCGCCACCACGCTGCAGGCCTTCACCAACGACCAGGCGGCCCTGGAGGCGGCGATCCGGCGGACCAGCGCTTCCGGCTCGACGGCGCTGCACAACGCGCTCTACATCGCGCTCAAGGACCTGACGCGCGACAAGAGGGCGGCCGAGCTGCGCCGGCGGGCGATCGTGCTGCTCTCCGACGGGGAGGACACCTCCTCGCTGGTCACCGACGACCAGGTGCTGGAGCTCGCCCGCAAGAGCGAGATCAACATCTACGCGATCCGGCTGGGCTCCAACCGGCCCCAGGACCACGCCCGCCAGGCCTTCAGCCAGGCCGAGTACCTGGTGAACGCGCTCGCCCGCGACACGGGCGGCCACGCCTACTTCCCCACCTCGATCAGCGAGCTCGACGCCGTCTACGACCGCATCGCCGAGGAGCTGCGCACGCTGTACAGCGTGGGCTACGTCTCCTCGAACTCCAGGCGCGACGGCAAGTGGCGGCGCATCGTGGTCCGGGTGCCCGACCGCGAGGGGCTCACGGTCCGCCACAAGCTCGGCTACTACGCGCCGACCACGCCTCTCGGCGGATAGCCCGGAAGACACGCAGGGCCGGCCCGCGGACCGGCCCTGGTCCCACGTCCCCGCCGATCGGCTAGAAACCTATGGCGAAGCCGATGCCCACGTGCGCGTGCCCGTGCGGGGCGTAGTACCGCACCGGGGGCGGCGCGACGTAGTACCCGTAGCCGGCTCCGTAGTAGGCGCCGTAGTAGCCGGGCGCGTAGTAGTACGGGGCGTAGTAGTACGGGGCGTAGTACCGCGGCGCATAGTAGTGGTGGGAGCGGTAGTAGTAGGGGGCGCCGTAGTGGGCGTGCCCGTAGCTCGGGGCGTAGTGGCGATACCCCTGGCTGTAGTAGTGGCCGTGGCCGTGGTGATCGTCGGCCTGCGCGCTGGGCGGAGCCGCGAACGCGAAGGCGGCCAGGGCCAGGGCCGGCACGAGGGCGAGAGCTTTCATCGCGAGACCTCCCGAAACGTCCCGACCGGGTTCAAAGCAATCCCCGTTCCAGCATCATAGCTCTGCCGCTCAGCGGTTTGGACCTCCGCTGCCCCCCGTCCGTCGCCCGGGGAGCGCACCGGGTGTCGCCCCGCGGGGACGCCTCCGCGGTCACTCGACCCAGACCCGCACCGTCGCCTCCGGGTCGTCGATCTCCACCAGGCTCTGGCCGGAGTCGAGCGAGCGCAGGACGTCGCCGATCGTCGGCCCGTGGCCGTGCTCGCAGCGGTGGCAGCCCTGGATCGGCCAGTCCTGGCCGACGGCGCGCACCAGACCCAGCGGGAGGCTGATCGAGACCCGTCCCTGCTTCGCGCCCTTGCCCGCGATCCGCACGTGGAACCAGCGGGGGCCGTCCGTGTGTCGCGGCGCGAGCCGTGCGGGCGCGTCGTCCTCGTCGGCGACCGGAGGGGCCTCGGCCGGGCGGCGCTGGGCAGCCGCCTGCGGTTTCTGCTCCGAGTGGACGGCCTTCTTGACCGCGGCGAGGTCGTCGTCGGCGCGGTCCGCCGCCACGGGCGTCGCGACCGTCGCCGCCAGGGCCAGGGCCAGAAACGTCGTCTTCATGGCTCCTCCTACTCGATCCACACCTGCACCCGCTCACCGTCCTCCCCCTCGATGGTGAGGATGTCGGTCGGGCCCGTCTTCTTCACCCGCTCCCAGAAGCTGGCCGAGTCGTACCCCTTGCGGCGCAGCTCGTCGCGGGCGTCCTCGGGAAGGCTCTTGAACACCAGCTCCGCCAGGGCGATCGGGACGTTGAGCGCCAGCGTGGGACGGCTCGAGCCCCTGTCGTAGACGCGCACCCGGATCCAGCCCGCCTGGCGATGTCCGTTGCGGGGAGGAGGGGGCGGCGGCGACGTGGCCAGGGCGCTGCGGTCGAGGCGCAGGAGGTTGAGCTTGGCGCGCTCGACCAGGTCCTGGTCCGTCTCCTTCGCCAGGATCTCCTTCAGCACCGGCACCGCGGGCTTGCCCTGCTCGGGCCCGAGCGAGGCGAGGCGGAGCGCGGCAAAGTAGCGGACCACCTTGTCCGGGTCGGAGAGCCCCGCGCTCGCGATCGCGAGGTGGCCGGGGTGGCCGACCTGGGCGAGCTTCACCGCCAGCCCGATGCGGCCGGTCTTCGCCTCCTGGGCCAGCGTGGGGTCGGCGGGGCGACTCGCCAGGTACTCGCCGTACTCGGCGAGGGCGCGCTCGCGCTCCCCCAGGCTCTCGCTGCAGCGGGCGATCCAGTAGAGCGCGGCCTGCGCCTCCGGCCCCCGTCCCGCCGCGCGCACCGCCTGCCACTCCTCTCGCGCCTTGTCGTACTTCTGGTCGAAGAAGAGGGCCTTGGCGTTGCGCAGCCGCTCGGAATCGCCCTGCGCGAGCGCCGCCGCCGGCAGGAGCGCCGCCGCCAGCGCGAGCCACGCCAGCCTTCGCCTCATCCCTCGAGCTCCCGTGTCATCAGCCGGATGCGCATCAGCAGCTGCCGCCGCTCGAGCTCGGCCCGCAGGCGCTCCACGTCGCGGCGCTTGACGCAGGAGGGCAGCTCGGCCACGTCCCGCAGCGCCTGCTCGACGTCGTCGAGCACCGGCTGCGCGCTCGCCACCGCCTCGGCGCCCGAGTCCACCAGCAGCTGGCGCTTCTCCAGCAGCTCCCGGCTGCGCTCGGGGGCAAAGCCCACGTCGAGCCGGCCGTCGCGGCGGTCGCAGTCGCTGCCGCTCGCCGAGACCGCCACCAGCACCTCGCCGGCCTCGCTGAGATAGCGGGCCGCCTGCTCGCGCGCCAGCGCCCGCTCGATGCGCTGCAGCGCCTCCTCGCTGGCGGGCGTGCCGGAGGAGGGTGGCGGGATCACCGCGCTCTCCGGCGCCGGCGTCGAACGCAGCCGCTCCACCAGCGGCGGCACCACGGCCACCGCCGCGAGCGCGGCCGCGGCGGCGGGCAGCGCCACCAGCCACCAGCGCGGACGGCGGCCCGTCGTGCGCAGGGCCCGGTCGACCTCGCGCTCCACCCGGGCCACCAGCGCCGCCACCGGGACCTCCGGCTCCGCCGCCCGCAGCGGGTCCTGCTCCATCGCGCGCACGACCGCGCGCAGCTCCTCGTGCTCGGCGCGGCAGCGCGGGCAGAGCGCCAGGTGCGCCTCGGTCTGCTCGAGCTGGCGCCCCCTCAGCACGCCTGAAGCGAGCAATGCGAGCCGTCGCCGGGCGCGCAGGTGGCCGATCACGACGCCACCCCCGCCAGCCCCTGGCGCAGGCGGGCCAGCGCGCGGTGCAGGCTGCTCTTGACCGTGCCGATGCTGATGCCGAGGGTCTGCGCGATCTCCTCCAGGCTCTGGTCCTGGTAGTGGCGGAGGAGCACGATCGCCCGCTGCCGCTCGGGCAGCCGCGCCAGCGCCCGCACCACTCTCTCCCGGAGCTCCCGGCCGGCCACCGCGCCCTCCGGACCGGGGCCGCTGTCGCCGACGTCCGCCGTGTGGTCGCCCTCGGGCATGGGGGCGAAGGTCAGGAGTCTCCGCCGGTTGCGGCGCCAGCGGTCGATCGAGAGGTTGACGGCGATGCGGGCCAGCCAGGGGCCGGCCTCGGCCGAGCCGTCCCAGCGGGCCGCGTTCTGGAAGGCCTTCACGAACGCCTCCTGGACCACCTCGAGCGCGTCCTCGGGCCGGCGCAGGTAGGAAAGCGCGATGCGGTAGACCCGGCGGTAGTGCCGCTCCATGAGCGGGGCGAGCGCCTCGCGATCGCCCGCCGACAGGCGCGCCATGAGCTCCCGGTCACCCGCGTCCTCCTCCCGCGACCCCATCCGCCGTAAGGCCCCTCTCCCGCTGCGCTCGAGCGTGCCGCCATTGCACCACGCTGCCAGGCGGGCCGGAAAGTCGCCCGGCCGGACGTTCACCTCGGCTCTTCAACGCGTGAGCCCCCGGCGGGGTTCCACCCCGGGGGCGGCAGCTCTACGACTTGCCCGGGCCCAGGACCGCCCAGACGAGCCAGTTGACCACCATGATGACCAGGCTGCCCAGGATGCCGGCCCACAGGCCGTGGACGTGGTAGTCGGGCATCAGCCAGGAGAAGACGAGGAGCAGCACCCCGTTCACCACGAAGTAGAAGAGACCCAGGGTGAGGACGATGAACGGCAGCGACAGCAGCAGCACCAGCGGGCGCACCACCAGGTTCAGCAGGCCGAAGAGGGCGCCCGCGATCAGCAGCTCGACCAGCCCGCCGGTCCAGCTGATGCCGTGCACCACCCGGGTGGTCGCATAGAGGGCAACGGCGTTGGCAACGATGCCGAGCAGGATCTTCATGGCTCCGCCTCCGCCGGCCTGGCCTCGACGCCCGCGAGGCGCCAGCCGGCGGGCACCTCGAAGCGCTCCTCGGGAATGGCCAGCGCCCGGATCGCCGTCACCGTGGAGACGGTCTCCTTGGTCTCTCCGAGCACGTCGACCCGGAGCCGGGTCTCCAGCGGGAAGCCGGGCAGGGCCCGGATCGCCGCGACCAGGCCGGACAGGGCCTGGCTCGCCCCCGACCACTCCATGAACTCGGCGAAGATCTCGGCCCGCGCCGGCACGTCCGCGGCGACCCAGGCTTCGATCGACGCCGACCCGCCCGAGATGCGGAAGCCGCTGCAGGCGTGGCCGGCGATGGTCCTTCGGCCCTCGAGGGGATGGGTGCGCAGGTCGCCCGGCTCGGTCGCGCCCATCAGGCCCGCCGCCACGGCGGCGTCGGCGGCGGAGCGGGCACGCAGCCGCGACACGTCCAGCTCGACGGCGGTGCGCGACTCCGGGTCGAGCCGCAGCGCGCGGCCCTCGTCGAGACGCAGCACCAGGGCCGGCCCGCCGGGGACGTCCGCCGCCTCCAGCCGCAGCCTTTGCCCCGCGCACCACACCCGCGAGCGCACCCCCGGCGCGCCCGCCTTCGCCTCCGGTCGCACCAGGGTCGTCTGCTCGAAGTAGATGCCGTTCGTCGGGGCGGCGAGGAGCGTGGCCAGGGACAGGGCGAGGATCATCTTGCGGCCTCCCGGGGAAAGATATAATGCGGCCGACGCGGCGGCCAGCACACCGTACCCTCAGGTGAGGTTTGCCGAAGGAGCGGAGGCGCGCGTGAAGAGCCCGGCCGAGGCGCTCGCGTTCCGTCATTCGCTGCTGGACCTGCTCGAGGCCGGACCCCGACGGGAGGAGGCGCTGCTCGCCGAGCTCGAGCGCCGTCGCGACCCCGCCCAGCCGCTCTACTCCTCGCTGCTGTACTTGCTGACTCACCTCAACTTCCCCGAGCGCACCGCCGAGCGGCACTGGCGGCGGGTGGTGGGGCATCGCGAGCGGCTGCGGGGGGCGCTGGGCCGGGACCCCGGGCTGCGCGTCGCGATCCTGGACTACTTCGCGAACGTCTGCGGCGAGCTGCGCAACCCGAAGGTGATCGAGATCGAAAGCTACGAGCGCACCGAGCGCTCCGCGACCACCGACGGGTTGACCGGCCTCTTCAACCACGCCTTCTTCCTGCAGGCGCTGCGCCAGGAGCTGCTGCGCTCGCGCCGGCAGGGGCTCAAGGCCGCGCTGCTGCTGCTCGACCTCGACGACTTCAAGAGGGTCAACGACCTGCGCGGCCACGTGGAGGGCGACCGTGCGCTGATGCGGGCGACGGCCGTGCTGCGCGAGAGCGTGCGCGGCATCGACATCGCGGCCCGCTACGGCGGCGAGGAGTTCGCGGTGCTGCTGCCCGACACCTCGCGCCTGGGGGCTCTGGTGGTGGCCGAGCGAATCCGCCGCCGGCTGGAGGAACGCTTCGCCCGCAGCCGGCCGCAGCTGACGGTGTCGGGGGGCGTCGCCGTGTTTCCCGAGGATGCGTCGACCCCGGCCGACCTCATCGTACGCGCCGACGCGGCGCTCTACGCCGCCAAGGCCGCGGGCAAGAACCGGATCCTGTTCCCGCCCGCGGAGAGGCGCCGCCACGGCCGCCGGCCCGACAGCGGCCGCGCCCTGCTCTCCACGGGCGGACGCAGCCGCAGCGCCAGCGTCAAGAACGTCTCCGACGGCGGGCTGCTGGTGACGCTGCGCGAGCCGGTGGCGGTCGGCAGCAGCGTCAGCGTGTGGATCGAGCGGCCCGGCTCCTCCGCCTTCGATCTCCACGGCGAGGTGGTCCGCGTCGACCCGGTGGGCGAGGGCGGCCGCGAGGCCGTCTTCGACGTGGCCGTCCGCTTCGGCCGCAGCGGCCCGGCCCTCGCCGTCAGCCACCCGTAGGCCGGGTCGTCGTTTCCGGGCGAAGATGGGCCGATGCCCTTCCTCGCCGTCCTCGCGCTCGCCTCGTCCTGCCCCGCCGCGGCCCCGCTGCCCGAGCCCGATGCCTACGTGCAGAAGCTCCTCGCCGCGCAGAGGCAGCAGGAGGAGGCGCTGTCCCGCTACACCTACGACGTCGCCGAGACCCGCCAGGAGCTCGATGGCCAGGGCCGGGTGACGCGGGAGAGGACCCGGGCGTACGAGGTCTTCCACGTGAAGGGCCGGCCGGTGCGCCGGCTGGTGGCGCGCGACGGTCAGCCGCTGCCGCCGGCCGAGCGCGAGCGCATCGACCGCCGCGCGCGCGACAGCGCGGCCGCCCTCGGCGCGGGCGAGCAGCCGTCGCCGGGCCTGCAGCTGTCCCGGATCCTCGAGCGCTACGAGTTCAAGGCGGTGGGCCGCGAGAGCGTGGAGGGCCGCTGCGCGCTGGTGTTCGACTTCGCCGCCCGGCCCGGCGACTTCCCGCTGCAGCGCGACTTCGTGCTGCGCAAGCTGGGCGGACGCATCTGGGTGGACGAGGCGGAGGAGGCGCTGGTGCGGCTGGACGTCCACAACACCGGCGGGGTGAGGATCGCCCTCGGCCTCGCCGCCAGCGTCTCCTCAGCCGGCCTGCACGGCGAGTTCGTGCGCCTGCAACCCGGTGTCTGGCTGCCCCGCCTGCTGCAGGGCCGGATCGAAGGCCGCAAGCTGCTGTTCCTCGGCTTTCGCGTGCGCGAGAGGATGGAGTTCCGCAACTACCGCCGCCAGCAGACGGGCGTGGACGAGCCGACAACGCCCGCGTCCTGACGGTCCGGCGCTCCGGCGCTGTGGTATCCTCCCCGGCTGCATATGACGCTGTCCCGGGCGGGGAAGCTGGCCTTGTCGCTGGGAGTCGCCCTCGTCGCCGTGGCCTGCGGCGGCAGCCACACCACGCCGGTCACCCCCACCCAGCCCACGCCTCCCACCTACTCGGTCACCGCCACCGTCTTCTACGACGAGAACGGCAACGGCCAGCTCGACCCGGAGGAGGCGGCGCGCGTCCCCGGCGTGCAGGTGGTGATCGGCAGCGGAACCGGCACCAGTGCCCCCGGCACCGGCCTCGCCCAGGTGACCGGCATCACCGAGGGCACCTATGCGGTCGGCGTGAGCAACGGCAGCCTGCCCACCTACTACCAGCCGCTGCCGGCCGGCACGGTCCAGGTGCCGGGCACTGCCCAGGTGAAGGTCCCGCTCACCCTGCCGATCGGCGGCAACCAGCGAAGCGTCTACTTCGGCTACGGCGACAGCATCACCGCGGGAGAAGGCTCGAGCGACTACTCCGGCTACGGCAACAAGTTGCAGGGACTGCTGGGGTCGTACTTCGGGCGCGCCGAGGTGAACCGGTTCGGGCGCGAGGGCACCACCAGCGGGCAGGGCCTCGAGAGGGCGCATGCCTGGATCCCCCGCGCGCGGGCCGCCTACGTGCTCGTCCTCTACGGGACCAACGACTGGCAGGACCAGACCTGCCAGAACAAGGGACCGGACGACTGCTTCACCATCGACGCCCTGGGAGGCATCCTCGACGTCATCCAGGGCACCGACAGCCTGCCGGTGCTCGCCACCATCCTGCCGGTGAACCCGACCCTGGCCCCCGCGGGACGCAACGACTGGATCGACCAGATGAACGTCAGGATCACGGCGCTCGCCCAGCAGCGGCAGGTGCTGCTGGCCGACGTGAACGCCGAGTTCAAGAACGCCCCCGTCCCCCTCGCCTCGCTCTTCTACGACGACATCCACCCGAACGACGCCGGCTACGAGGTGCTGGCCCAGGGCTGGTTCAAGGCCATCACCCGCGCCCGCTCGGCGGCCGCCTCCTCCTCGCGGCGGCACCGCCTCTTCGGCTTCCTGCACTGATCCCGGCCCGCCCTCCGCGGGCCCGAAGCGACAGCTTTGTCGGTGGAGTGCGGACGGGCCGACACTTGTGTCATAGTGACGCGTGCCGCAAAGGAGCGACCCCCAGAGGCTCTCGGACCTCCTGGAGCTCAGCCAGACGCTGGGCGCCACCCTCAACCTGCGCAGCGCCCTGCAGCGGGTGCTGGCCACGCTGGAGGAGAGCCACGGCACCCTTTCCGGCGTGATCGTGCTGCGCGAGGGCGACACCGAGGCGCTGACGGTGGAGGCGGCGAGCGGCAGCGGCGTCCAGGCGCAGCGGGCGCGCTACCGGGTGGGAGAAGGCATCGTGGGCCGCGTGGTGCAGAGCGGGCGGCCGGTGATCGTTCCCCAGGTGAGCCGCGAGCCGCTGTTCCTCGATCGCTCCGGCGCCTTCCGCCGTTCCGGGCGCGCCGAGATGTCGTACCTGTGCGTGCCCGTCCGCCTGGAGCACCGCACCGTGGGCGCGCTCGGCGTGGGCCTGCCCTACGAACCGCAGCGCCACTACGAGCAGGAGGCCAAGTTCCTGGCGGTGGTCGCCTCGATGGTCGGCCAGGCGGTGCGGGTGCAGCGGCTGGTGGAAGCCGAGCGGCGACGGCTGCTCGACGAGAACACCAAGCTGCGCCGGGAGCTGCACGAGCGCTACGAGCTGCACAACCTGGTCGGCAGCAGCCGCTCCATGCAGGCCGTCTACGAGCAGGTGGCCCAGGTGGCGCCGCTCGCCACCACCGTTCTCATCCGCGGCGAGTCCGGCACCGGCAAGGAGCTGGTGGCCCACGCCATCCACCACGGCTCGCCCCGCGCCAACAAGCCGCTGGTGAAGGTGAGCTGCGCGGCGCTGCCGGAGAGCCTGATCGAGTCCGAGCTGTTCGGCTACGAGCCGGGCGCCTTCACCGACGCCCGCTCGCAGAAGAAGGGCCGCTTCGAGCTGGCGAGCGGCGGCACCATCTTCCTCGACGAGATCGGCGAGCTCAGCCCGCAGACCCAGGTGAAGCTGCTACGGGTGCTGCAGGAGCGCGAGATCGAGCGGCTGGGGGGCGTGCAGCCGGTGAAGGTGAACGTGCGGGTGGTGGCCGCCACCAACAAGGACCTGGAGCAGGCGGTGAAGGACGGGGGCTTCCGCGAGGACCTCTACTACCGCCTCAACGTCTACTCCATCTACCTGCCGCCCCTGCGCGAGCGGCGCACCGACATCCCGCTGCTGGCCGACCACTTCGTGGAGAAGCACGCCGCCGCCCACGGCAAGGAGGTGCGTCGCATCGCCACCTCCGCCATCGACATGCTGATGAGCTACCACTGGCCGGGCAACGTGCGCGAGCTGGAGAACTGCATCGAGCGCGCGGTGGTGGTGTGCGACGGCGGGGCGATCCACGCCCACCACCTGCCGCCCACCCTGCAGACGGCCGAGGTCTCGGGCACGCTGCCGCGCCAGTCGCTGAGGGAAGCCCTCGACGCCTACGAGAAGGACCTGGTGCAGGACGCCCTGAAGAGCGCCCGCGGCAACCGGGCCCGGGCCGCCCGGCTGCTGCACACCACCGAGCGCATCCTCGGCTACGCGGTCCGCAAGCACCGCATCGACCCCGCGCGCTTCCGCTGAACCCGATTCGGACAACTGTGTCGGAGTTCTGCGAGCGACCCGACGGTCTTGTCGTGCCGCCGAGGCAGGCCTCCCGGCCGGGCTGAGAGCTGCAAGTCCCTGAGCGCCCACGGGGAATGGCGTTGGCCTCGCTTCGCGGCGGGCGCGCACGCGTCTTGCCCCTCCTGTCGCGACGGAGGTGTGCAGATGGCGTCCACCGTGAGCCCCCCCGACGTGGCCTGGATGCTGGTGGCGACCGCTCTCGTGCTGCTGATGACCCCGGCGCTCGCCTTCTTCTATGGCGGCCTCGTCCGCTCCAAGAACGCGCTCAACACCATGATGATGAGCGTCTGCGCGCTCGGCTTCGTGGGCGTGGCCTGGGCGCTCCTCGGCTACACGCTGGCCTTCGCCCCCGGCAGCGCGTTCCTGGGCGGGCTGTCCCGGGCTCTGCTCTCGGGCGTGGGCCTGGAGGCGCAGGGCACCATCCCGCAGCTGCTGTTCATGGCCTATCAGGGCACCTTCGCCATCATCACCGCCGCCCTCGTCTCGGGAGCCGTGGTCGAGCGCATGCGCTTCGGGCCCTACCTCGCCTTCGTCACCCTGTGGAGCCTGCTGGTGTACGCGCCGGTCGCGCACTGGGTGTGGGGGGGCGGGTTCCTGGCGAAGATGGGGGCGCTCGACTTCGCCGGCGGCACCGTGGTGCACGTGAACGCCGCGGTGGCCGCGCTGGTGGCGGCGGTGGTGATCGGCAAGCGCAAGGACTACGCGCGGCAGGCCATCCTGCCCCACAACGTCCCCTTCACCCTGCTGGGCGCGGGGCTGCTCTGGTTCGGCTGGTTCGGCTTCAACGCCGGCAGCGCGCTCGCGGCCAACGGCATCGCCGCCCTCGCCTTCGCCAACACCATGCTGGCCCCCGCCGGGACGCTGGTCACCTGGACGCTGCTCGACCTCGTCCGCACCGGCAAGGTGACGGCGGTGGGCGCGGCGACGGCGATCGTGGTGGGCCTGGTGGCGGTCACGCCGGCGGCGGGCTTCGTGGGGCCGATGGCGGCGCTGGTCCTGGGCCTGCTCGCCGCCTTTCCCAGCTACTTCGCCCTGCTCTACCGCGCACGCACCCGGCTCGACGACTCGCTCGACGTGGTGGCGGCGCACGGCCTGGGCGGCAGCGTCGGCGCGCTGCTCACGGGCGTCCTCGCCTCGAAGGCCTGGAACGGGACCGCCGACGGGCTGCTGTTCGGCAACCCCGCCCAGCTCGGCATCCAGGCGCTGGGGCTGCTTTCGGCGATCGCCTACAGCGGGGTGCTGAGCTTCCTGCTGCTGAAGGGGATCGCCCTGGTGGCGCCGCTCAAGATCGACCGCCAGCACGAGGGGCTGGGCATGGACGTGAGCCAGCACGGCGAGGAGGCCTACGCCGACCACGACGGCGCCGTCCTGATCCTCGAGTCGAGCGCGGACGCCGCCGTCCCGCTCGGTGCCCTGGCCACGGAAGGAGGCCGCTCATGAAGCTGGTGGTGGCGCTCGTCCGGCCGGAGAAGGCGGCCGAGGTGCTGGAGGCGCTCTTCCGCGCCGACGTGCAGGGGCTCACCATCAGCCGGGTGCAGGGCCACGGCGGCGAGACGGAGAAGGTGGAGACCTACCGCGGCACCACGGTCAAGATGGAGCTGCAGGAGAAGGTGCGCTTCGACATCGGCGTCTCCGACCACTTCGTCGAGCCCACGGTGCGCGCGGTGCTCACCGCGGCGCGCACCGGCGAGGTCGGCGACGGCAAGATCTTCGTGCTGCCGGTGGAGAAGATCTACCGCATCCGCACCGGGGAGGAGGACCGCGCAGCGGTGACGCCGGTGCAGGTGGTGGCGGCCGGGCGCGCGTAGGCGCGGCCGCGGGTAGAATGGCAGCCTTCGCTCAGCGACGGTCCGGTGGTGCAGGAGACGCTCTTCCCGGGCACGCCCCACGAGATGATCTCCATGTACCACCTGGCCGACGGCAACCTGGTGATGACCCACTACTGCGCGATGGGCAACCAGCCCCGGATGAAGCTGGACGCCCGGGCCTCCACCCCGCAGCGGCTGGTGTTCGCCTTCGACGGCGGGACCAGCTTCGACCCGGCGAAGGACGGACACGTCCACTCCGGGGTGGTGGAGCTCAGCGGAGACACGGTGCGGGCCGACTGGGCGGTGTGGAGCGGCGGCAAGGAGGCAGGCCACAACGTCTTCGAGCTGCACCGGGCGAAGTAGCGCCAGTCACAGCGGCGGCCGCCGTCGGTGCCAGTCGGTGAGCCGCTGGTACGCGTCCGCGATCGCCACCAGCCGCGCCTCGGTGAAGGCGCGGCCGAGCAGCTGCAGCGAGGTCGGCAGCCGGTCGCGGCCGAAGCCGGCGGGCACCGCGATCGCCGGCAGCCCTGCCAGGTTGCCGGCGGGGATGGTGGCCGGCGGGGGCGGGCCCTCTGTCTCGGCCAGGGGCGATGGGGTGCCGGCTGCCGGCGCGTCGAGATCCCGGCCGATGGGCGGCGCCAGCCGCGTGCGGGTCGGCGCGATCACCGCGTCGAAGCGCGAGAGGAGCCGGTCGAGCTGTGCGCGCATGGCGACCCGGGAGCGCAGGGCGTCGAGGTAGTCGGCGGCACGGGTGGCCAGCATGGCGTAGCCGCCCACGCGGTCGGCCGGGTCCTGCAGCGAGCGCACCTGCCCGCTCTCGATCAGCGGCCGCAGCGCGGCCCCGCCCTCGGCGTCCACGATCAGCGAGACCGCCTCACGGTAGGGCAGGTCGGGGAAGGCGACGTCCGTCTCCAGGTCGGCGACCTCGCGCAGCGCGGCTGTGGCGTGCTCGAAGCTCGCCTTCACGTCCGGATCGCAGTCGAGGGTGGCGCCCTGCAGGACGCCCAGGCGGAAGCGACGTCCCGTCTGGGGCCGCTCGCGGTAGCGGAAGCTCTCGCCGGTCGCGGGGTCCCGCGGGTCGAGGCCGGCGATCGCCGAGAGCACCAGCGCGGCGTCGTCGGCGCTGCGGGCGAGCGGGCCCAGCTTGTCGAGCGTCCAGCAGAGAGCCATCGCCCCGTGCCGCGAGACGAGACCGTAGGTGGGGCGCAGGCCGGTGACGCCGCAGAACGCCGAGGGCGTGAGGATCGAGCCCGAGGTCTCGCTGCCGATGGCGAAGCTGACCAGGCCCGCCGCCACCGCCGCCGCCGAGCCGCTGGAGGAGCCGCCGCTCCAGTAGTCCGTGTTCCAGGGGGTCCGGCCCGGCCCGGTGAAGCTGGCGTCGGGGTTGTTGTAGCCGAGCCCGCCGGCGAGCTCCACCATGGCCAGCTTGGCGACCAGCACCGCCCCGGCCTGCTCCAGCCGCTCGACCACCGCGGCGTCGTGGTCGAAGACCTGCTGGCGCAGCGGCTCGGCGCCCCAGGTGGTGGGGATGCCGCGGGTCGCCAGCAGGTCCTTGGCCCCGTACGGGATCCCGTGCAGCGGCCCGCGGTCGTGGCCGGCCAGCAGCTCCTGGTTGGCGCGGTGCGCCTGGGCGAGCGCCCGCTCCCCCGTCACCGTCACCACCGCGCCCAGGCGCGGGCCCAGCCTCTCCAGGCGGTCGAGGCAGGCCTCGGTCAGCTCGACGGCCGAGAGCTTGCGCGAGCGCAGCAGCGCGCCCTGCTCCCGGATCGAGGCGAAGAAGACGTCCTCGGCGATCACGTGCGTGGCCTCTCCGCCTCCGGCGCCAATGGGCTGAAGGCGGTGACGGGCGGGTCGGCATTGGTGAGCCGGGCGGCGCGGCGCAGACGCGCGGCGCGCTCGAGAGCGCGCGCGATCTGCTTGCGGACCTCGGCGAGCGCTGCCGGGTCGAGCTGGTCCGGGTGCTCGCGCCGCACCGCTTCCGCGAGGGCCGAGGCGGGCGAGGCGTCCGCGGCCTCGGAAGCGGCGGGGCCGGCGGGTGACGCCGGCGGCGATTGGGCGGCCAGCGCGGGCGAGGCCAGCGGCAGGCTCGCCACCGCCTTCAGGAAACCGCGTCGGGCTGCGGCCACGGGCACCTCCGGGTCGGGAGACCAGGCAAAGATACACCGTCGCCGCCCGGAGACACGCCAGTTGACGGCGGTGGTGCGTCCGCTAAGCTAGCGCGCCAGCAAGCGAGGTGGACATGGCGAGCGCACTGCCCGCGCCCACGGGGACGCTGGACTTCGGCCGTTGCTTCACCGTCGTCACCGAGGACCCCGAGTGGGTGAAGAAGGTCCTCATCGGCGGCCTGTTCACCGCCCTGTGCTCGATCCTGGTCGGCGTGCCGTTCGTGCTCGGTTACTTCGCACGGACGACGCGCAACGTGGCCGAGGGCATGGCCCGGCCGCTTCCGGACTGGGACGACCTGGGCGGGCTGTTCAGCGAAGGCCTGCGGCTCACCGCCGTCTACCTGTTGCACGTGCTCGGGGTGATGGCGGTGATGGCCGCGCTCGGCTGCCTGGCCATGCTGCCGGTGATGGCCCTGGGCGGGCTGCGGCCGCACGAGGACGCGGCCCAGGCCGCCGGGGCGCTCACCGGCCTCGGCATGTTCGCCGCGTACGGCCTGACCATGCTCCTGTCGCTGGCGCTCGCCGTCTACCTGCCGGCCGCCCTCGTCCGCGTCGCCATGCTCGGTTCCGTCGCCGAGGGCTTCGCCTGGCGGCAGAACGTCGAGTTCATCCGCGGCAACCTCGGCAACTACGCGCTGTCCCTGGTGGTGGGCATCGTGGGCGGGCTGATGGCGCAGCTGGGCGTGCTGCTCTGCTGTGTCGGCGTCTTCCCCGCGGCCTTCTGGGGCTACCTGGCCGTCGCGGCGGCACTCGGCCAGACGCTGCAACTCAATCCCGGGGCGATCGTCCGCACGCCCGGCGTCGCCTCCTAGAGGACGTCGGCCACGGTGCGCTCGCCGGCTGCCTTTCGCGCCGTCTCGTAGAGCCAGGCGAGCGCGCCCCAGCCCGGCCCCTGGCGCGGCGTGTCGCCGAGGCTGAAGCGCGCGGCGAGGGCGACGAGCCGGGCGAGCGGGATTCGCTCGGGGGGAAGCGCCAGCATCACGCCGACGTCGGCGGAGCCGGTGCGGGTGGTCTGCACCACCAGCTTCTCGTCCTCCAGGTGGCACAGCAGCTCGTTCACCGCCTCCAGGCGCAGCTTCAGCTCCTCCGCCAGCCCCTGGCGGCTGGCCGGCTGGCCGTCGCGCGAGGCGCGCGCGATCGCGGCCAACAGGGGGACGAACCACTGGGGATCGGCAGAGGTCAGGGCCCCGCGGGTGTCCGGCCGCTCGAAGATGCGGCCGCGCAGCGCCTGCAGCGTGAAGGCGATCTCCATCCCGAACAGGACGATCAGCCAGTTGAGGTACAGCCAGAACAGGAAGAGCGGGATGAGCCCGAGAGCCCCGTAGAGCTTCATGTAGGGCAGCGCCCGGCTCACGTACAGGCCGAAGCCCCACTTGGTGAGGTCCCACAGGGCGGCGGAGACCAGCGCGCCGACCAGCGCCGGGCGCCACTTGACCAGCGTGTTCGGCAGCAGCTTGTAGAGCAGCGACAGCGCGAGGAAGCTGCCGGCCAGCGACCTGAACCGCCCGAGCTCGGCGAAGGCGGGCCCCAGCAGCGGCAGCCGGGTGGCGACGTGGATCCAGAACTGGGCCGCGTAGAGGACGAGCAGCAGCAGGATCGGCCCGAGCGTCAGCACCGTCCAGTAGATGCCGACGCGTGCCACCCAGCGCCGGCCGCGAGGGGCGCGGTAGACGCGGTTGGCGGCGTCCTCGAACGAGACCAGCAGCCCGAGCGCGGCCCAGATGAGCAGCAGCGCACCCACCGCACCGATGGTCGAGAAGCTGAGGCTGCTGACCGCGCGCATGATGTCGATGATCTTCTCGTCGAGGGCCGACTTGAACGCCGCCGCCTCCGGCCGGCTGGGGTCCACCTGGTAGTTGAAGAAGGCGTAGGCCGACTCCTGCAGCTGCCGCGCGGCCTGGTCCATGTCGCCGAACATGCGGAAGGCCAGCATGCTCACCATCAGCAGCGGCACCAGGCCGAAGATGGTGCGGTAGGTGAGCGCTGCCGCCATCTGCCCGGCGTCGTTCGAGCGCAGCTCGCGGCTGGCGTGACGCGTCAGCTCCGCCATGAAGCGCAGCCCGCGCTGGGCCCGGTTGAGCTCGGCCACCGGCCGCCTGCAGAGCGCGTCGAGGTACGCCGACAGCCGCAGCACCGGGTCCATGGCGCGATTATCGGCTAGAATCGCAGCCCCGCCCGTGAGCCCGCGCCCGCTGGTCCTGCTCGTGCCTCCTTACGCCTCGGCCGAGGAGCTGCCGAGGCGGCTGGCCTCGACCGGCTGCGCGCTGGCGGCCGTCTACGCCCTGGAGCCGCTGGAGCTGGCGCGGGCGATCGCCGAGCCGCTGCTGCTGGCGCGGGGCCTGCGCCCCTGGCGCGGCCAGCACTCCGCCCTGCTCGCGGCCCGGATCCTCACCAGCGCGGACGCCGAGGGCGAGCTGCCGCTGCCCGGAGGAGCTCGGCGCGCCCCGGTCGTGACCGCGCTCACGCGCACGCTGGTCGCGCTGCGCCACGGCGCGGTGGCGCCGGAGGCGGTGGAACGGCTCGCGACCGCCGACGCGGCCCGCCCCGGCGAGGACGCGCGTCGCCTGCGCGCCCTGGCCGGGATGTACCGCCGGTTCCACGATGCGCTCGAGGGACAGGCGGCGGACCCGGTCGCGCTCTACGCCGCAGCGCGCGCGGCCCTCCCCGGTGCGCACTGGCTGGCCGGCGCCGAGGTGCTGATCCCCGAGGACCTCGAGCTCGAGCCGGTGGCCGAGGAGTTCGTGGCCGCGCTGGCGGCCGCCCTGCCGACCGTGATCCTGCACCGGCCCCTGCCGCCGTCGCTGCGGCCCGCCTCCTTCCGCGGCCGCTTCGCCTCCCGCGGCGTGGGCGAGGCGGACTGGTCGGCGACCCGGCTGGCGCCGCTCGCGCCACCGCCGCCCCCGCCCTCCCTGCGGCGGCTGCGCGAGTCGCTGTTCGAGCCGCTGGCGGGGACCGAGGTGGACGACGGCGCGGTCGAGCTGCTGACCGCCGCCGGCGAGGCGGCCGAGGCGCGGGCCATCGCGCGGCGGCTCCTGCGGGAGGCCGCCCGCGGCGTGCCGTTCGAAGAGATGGGGGTGGTGCTGGCGCGGCCCGATCCCTACGCGCCGCTCTTCGCCGACCTGCTCACCCGGCTGGGTGTGCCCTACCGGCTCCACCCCTCGCTGCCGCTGCGCTACGGGCGGGCCGCGCGCTCGCTGCTGCTGCTGTTCCGCTGTCGCGGCCTCGAGCGCCAGGCCGTGATGGAGCTGCTCACCTTCGCCCCCGTGCCCTTCGCGGCAATGCTGGGAGAGGAGGGCCGTGCCTGGCCGGCGCGCTGGGACCGCCTCAGCCGCGAGGCGGGGATCGTGTCCGACTACAGCCGCTGGATGGTGGGCCTGCGGTCCCATGCCGAGGCCGAGCGGGAAGCGGCGGACGCCGAGCCCGATTCCTACCGGCGGGAGCGGCGGCTGCGCAACGCAGGCGAAGCCGAGGACCTGCTGCGGGTCGTCGAGGCGCTCTCGAACACGCTGGAGAGCCTCTCGGGAGAGGCGTCGTGGCCGGAGTGGGTCCAGCGGCTGCAGGTCGCCTGCGACGACTGGATCGGGCCTGAGCACGACCGCGAGCGCGTCCTGGAGGTGATCGCGGACCTGGGCGGGCTCGCCTCGGCCGCCTCGCGGGCGACGGCGGACGAGGTGGAGCAGGTCATCGAGGAGCGCCTCGAGATGAAGCGGGTCCCGCTGACGGCGCAGGAGGGTGGGGCTGTGCACGTGGGCGCGCTGGACGCGATGGCCGGCCTGCCGTTCCGGGTGCTGGCGATCCCCGGCCTGGTCGAGGGCGGCTACCCCGGCGTCTTCCGGCCCGATCCCTTCCTGCTCGACGAGGAGCGCCGGGCGCTGGGGGTCGCGGCCGACCCGGCCGCGGCGGCGCGTCCGCAGCCCAGACGCGGCGCGGCGCAGCTCGAGCTGTTCACGGCGCCCGCGCCCACGGCCGCCGTGCACCGCCTGCCCACCAGCCAGGACCGGCTGCTGCAGGCGCGGCGGGAGTTCCACCGCGCGCTGTCGCAGGCGACGGAGCGACTCATCCTGTCCTACCCGCGCGCCGACGCGCGCACCGGCCGCGAGCGGCTGCCGTCGCTCTTCCTCGCCGCCGCCGCCTCCACGCTCGCCGGCCGGCCGCTGTCGGCCGGGGAGCTGGAGCCGCGGGTGAGCGAGGACTCGCTGGAGGCCCTGGCGCTGGAGGACGCGATCGACCCCGGCGAGCGGGACCGCCTGCGCCTGCGCCGCGACGAGGGCGCGGCGGCGGCCGTCGCCGCGGGATCGGTCTGCTTCCGCCAGTCGCGCCTGGCCACGCGGGCCCGCTGGTCCGGGCGCCTCACCCGCTACGACGGGCTGCTTCTCGAGCTCGAGCCCCCGCTCGCGGCCCGGCTCGACCCGCTCGGCGAGCGGCCCGTCTCGGCCAGCCGCCTGGCCGTCTATGCCCAGTGCGGCTTCCAGTACCTGCTGCGGGAGGTGCTGCGCCTGCAGGTGGCGCCCGAGCCCGAGGAGAGGCGACGGCTGGAGCCGCTCGAACGCGGCAACCTCTTCCACCAGGTCGCCGAGCGCTTCCTGCGGGAGCGGCGGGACAGGGGCGAGCTGCCGCTGCGCGACACCGACGCCAATCGGGCGCGGCTGCGGGAGATGGCCGAGGAGGCACTGGAGCACCTGGTGCGGGGGTCGCCGCCGCGCTTCACGCTGCTGTGGCAGCGCGAGAAGCGCCGCTTCCAGCAGACGGCGGGGGAGTGGTTCGCCCGCGAGGTGGCGGCCGCCTCTCGCTCTGTGCCGCTGCACTTCGAGCTGAGCTTCGGCCTCGGCCGCGGGCCGCAGGCGGGAGAACCGCACGCGCCCGAGCCGCTGGAGATCGAGCTGGGCCAGGGCCGGGTGCTGCGGGTCTGCGGGAAGATCGACCGCATCGACCGGCGCCACGAGGGCGGGCTGGTGCTGCGCGACTACAAGACGGGCCGGGCGCCGAAGGACGACGGTGGCGTCTTCCGCGGCGGCCGGCAGCTGCAGATCCCCTTCTACGTCCTGGCGGCGGCCAAGCTCCTCCCCGGCGAGCGGGTGGTGGACGCCTTCCTCGACTACGTGGACGGAGGCCGGCAGGTGGCGTTCCGCCCCGAGCTCGCGGCGAGCGAGGGCTTCCGCGACCTGCTGCGGGAGCTCGTCTCGCTGCTCTCCCGCGGCGTCTTCCCCCAGGAGCCGCTCGCCTGCGACTGGTGCGACTTCACCGCGGTCTGCGGACCCAAGCCGCTGCTGCAGCGAAGGCAGGCGATGAAGGTGCGGGACGCGGCCCTGCAGGACTACCTGCGGCTGCGGGACGTGGGGTGAGCGGCTTCCGGCCGGTCGACGAGGAGGCGCGGCAGCGCGCGCGGCTGGACCACCAGACCAGCCTGGTGGTGGAGGCCGGCGCCGGCACGGGCAAGACCACGCTGCTGGTCGACCGCGTGGAGGCGCTGGTGCGCTGCGGCCGGGCGCGGCTCGACCAGGTGGCCGCGGTCACCTTCACCGAGAACGCCGCCGTCACCATGAAGCTGCGCCTGCGCGAGCGGCTGGAGCGGGCGCGCGCGGACGGCTCCCTGCCGCCCGCCGAGCGTTCGCGGGTCGAGGCCGCTCTCGAGGTGCTGGAGCGGGCGTGCGTGTGCACCATCCACGCGCTCTGCGCCTTCATCCTGCAGGAACGCCCGCTCGAGTGCGGCGTGGTGCCCGGCTTCCGGGTGGCGGACGAGGCGCTGGCGGACTCCATCTTCGCCGCGGCCTGGGAGGAGTGGCTGGGGGAGCGGCTGGCGGGGGGCGATGACGTGCTGCTGGAGGCGCTCGACCGCGGCATCCCCCTGGAGGCGGAGAGCGCCTGGGGAGAGCGCAGCTCGCTGCGCGGCCTGGCGCGGGCGCTGCTCGAGCAGCGCGACCTCGAGCCGCTGGCCGAGGTCGGTGCCTTCGACCCGGGACAGGCGCGCGAGGAGCTGCTGGCCAGGGCGGCGCGGGCCGCCGAGCTGGCCGCCCAGGTCCCCGAGGCGGACAGCCTGGCGGCTCGGCTGCTGCGGCTGGTCGAGTGCGCCGAGGCCTCGCGTTTCCTCTCGGGCGCCGCCCTCGAGGAGCGGCTCCTGGCCCTCGAGGCGGTCCCCGCCAGCTTCGGCTTCCGGCCGCACTGGCCCTCCCCGGAGGCGTTGGCCGAGGCGCGCGCGATCGCCGCCTGGACGAAGGAGGCCCGCCTGCGCTGGGCGGCTGCGCGCGGCTCCGACCTGCACGGGCGCCTGGTGGGGGCTCTCGGCGGAGTGGTGGCGCTCTACCAGCGCCGCAAGGCGGAGCAGGGGGTGGTCGACTTCCTCGACCTGCTCCAGAAAGCGCGCGACGCGCTCGCCCACCAGCCGGGCGTGCGCGAGTGGTACCAGCGCCGCTTCCCCTTCGTGGTGATCGACGAGTTCCAGGACACGGACCCGCTGCAGGTGCAGCTCGCCGAGCTGCTGGCCGGCGGGCGGCCGGGCGCTCTGGTGGTGGTCGGCGACCCCAAGCAGTCCATCTACCGCTTCCGCCGTGCCCACGTACGCCTGTTCCGCGAGCTTCTGGCGCGCTCGGCGGACGCCCCGGGGCGCGCGGTGGTGCACCTGGTGCAGAACTTCCGCTCGCGGCCCGCCATCCTGCGCTTCGTGAACCGCGTGTTCGCGGAGCTGCTGCAGGCGTCCGAGGACGCCGACCAGCCCGCCTACGAGCCGATCGTCCCGCCGCCGGGTCTCGACGGGGACCCGGCGGTCGTGGCGCTGCGCTTCCCGGCGCCGGCGAACGCCGGCGGAGAGGACCTGCTCGGCGCCGAGGCGGCGGCGCTGGCGGCGTTCCTGGCGGGAGTCGCCCGGGGCGGCGAGACGGTCCGCGACCCGCTGACCGGCGCCCTGCGCCCCAGCCGCGCCGGCGACGTGCTGGTGCTGGCGCGGCGTCTCACCAAGGCGGGCCTGCTGGAGGAGGCGCTCGAGGCCGCCTCGCTGCGCTTCACGGTCGAGGGCGGAAAGTCTTTCTTCGACCGCCAGGAGGTGCACGAGACGCTGGCCGTGCTGCGTGCCGTCGAGGACCCGCAGGACCGGGTGGCGCTGGTGGCCGCCCTGCGCTCCTCCTTCTTCGGCGTGAGCGATCGCGACCTCGCGGCCTACTGGCTCTCCGGCCCCCCGCCCACGCCGGACGCCGTCGATCCCGAGCGCCCCGGCGGCGCCGCCCTCGCCCCGGCGCTCGCGGTGATCGCCGATCTGCACCGCCGCCGGCGGCACGCCAGCGTCCCTGCGCTGCTGGAGGGGCTGTACCAGGACACCCGCATCCTGGCGGCGCTCACCGGGACCCGGCGCGGCGAGGCGCAGATCGCCAACCTGGAGAAGGTGGCGGCGCTCGCCCGCGAGGCGGGGACTCTCGGGGCGGCGCTGACCCTGCGCGGCTTCACCCGGCTGCTCGAGGAGCGCGTTCTCGGCGCGCGCGAGGAGCCGGATCTGCCGGCGACCCGTCCCGGCGACCCGGAGACGGTGCGGGTGCTCTCGATCCACAAGGCGAAGGGGCTGGAGGCGCCGGTGGTGGCCCTGTTCGACTGCGACGACGAGGCCCGGCCGATCGTCGACACCGTGCCCCTGTGGAGCGAGGGAAGGATCGCGGTCGGCTTCCGCGGGGGCTGCCAGCCACCGGGCTGGGACGCCCTGGTGCGGGCCGAGGAGAAGCGGGCGCGCGCGGAGGCGCGGCGCCTGCTCTACGTCGCCTGCACCCGCGCCCGCGACCTGCTGGTCGTCCCCCGCCCGCCGGTGGACGCGGCGCTCGGGGACTTCTGGCGCGAGCTCGTCGAGCGGCTGCCGCCGGCCGGCGACGACGACGTCCGCGTGGTCGACGCGGAGACGCTGCCGCGCCCGGAGGTGCCCGGCCGTGGACGCGAGCTGTGGGCGCTCTCCGCCGCCGGCGGCGGCGACGCCGTCGCCGCGCGCTGGGCGGACGAGCGGCAGGCGCTGCTCGGCCGCGCGGCGGAGCGGGCGTACCTGCCGACCTCGGTCACCGCGCTGGTCGCCGGGACGGCACCGCCCCCGGTCGCCGCCGCAGGGGAGCGCACCGGGCGCAGCTTCGGCACGCTGGTGCACCGGCTGCTCGAGTGGACGGCTCTCGAGGACCCGGCCGCCGCGCTCTCGCCCCGGCTGCTGACGCTGGCACAGGCGCTGGCGCCGGCGCTCGGCCTCGACCCGGCGGCAGCGGCACGGGCAGCGGGCCAGGCGGAGAGGGCGCTGGCCCACCCCGTGTTCGCGCGGGCGCGCCGCGCTCGCGCCGCGTGGCGTGAGCTGGAGCTGCGGTTCCCCGAGGGGGACCGCCTGGTCGAGGGTGTCGTCGACCTCGTCTTCGAGGAGGACGGCCAGCTGGTGGTCGTCGACTACAAGAGCGACGCCATCAGCGACGAGCAGGCGCTCGCCCAGGCGGCGCACCACGCCCCCCAGCTGCAGCTCTACGGCCGGGGCCTGGCGCAGGCGCTGGAGCGGCCGGTGCGCGAGCGGCTGGTGCTGTTCACCGCGCTCGGCCGGACGGTCCCGGTCTGAGCGCGCGCGCCGGCGGACCTCGGGCGCCGTCCCCGCGTGCTAGAGTCCGTCGCAGATGGGGGCCCCCTTCACCTGGTCGGCCTCGCGCCACGACACCTTCGCGAGCTGCCGGCGCCGCTACTACTACGCCTACTACGCCGCGCTCCTCGACCCCGAGGTCCGACGGCTGAAGAAGCTCTCCGCGCTGCCGCTGTGGGCCGGCAGCGTGGTGCACGACACCATCGAGCGGTTCCTCAGGACGAGCGACCACCTGCCCGGTCCCGAGCAGCGGGAGGCGATCGTGCGGGGCGCCGTCAACGCCACCATGCTCGGGCACTGGCGCGAGAGCGAAGCGGGAGACGGCGGCTTCCGGCTGTTCGAGCACGAGTACGGCGTGCCGGTCGAGCAGGAGGACAAGCGCCTGGCGGTCACCATCGTCATGCGCTCGCTGCGGCACTTCTTCGCCGGCCGCACGCTGACCCGGGCGCTCGCCGCCGGCCGCTCCCGGTGGCTGGCGCTCGAGGACCTCGTCTCCTTCGACGTCGCGGGGACCGAGGTGTTCCTGCGCATGGACCTCGCCTGGCGCGAGGAGGACGGCCGCGTGGTGATCGTGGACTGGAAGACCGGGCGCCGCGAGGGGCGCTTCAACGAGGTGCAGGTGGCCGGCTACGCGCTCTACGCCGCCGAGAAGGGCTGGGTGCGCGAGCCCGAGGAGATCACCACCGAGCTCGACTACCTGGTGGTGCCCAAGGCGGTCCGCCGCAACGTCACCCGCAGGCAGATCGAGCACGCCCGGCGCTTCATCGAGCGCAGCGCCCGCGACATGCGCGCGCTGCTCGCGGACCCGGTGGAGAACCTGGCCCGCGAGCAGGACTTCCCGCGGGTGGACCGCCCGCAGGTCTGCCGCCGCTGCAACTTCCGCCGGCTGTGCTTCCCGCGCGCGGCCGAGACGCTGCCGGCGGGGAGCGCGGAAGAGGCGCCCGCAGCTCCGCTCGCCCCGCGCGCGGGGGCGTGAGCCGGCGCTAGCCCTTCAGGTGCTTCGCGAGGAACGCCGTCGTCCGCGCCCAGGCGTCGTCCGCCGCCTCCTTGCGGTAGCCGCCCCAGGGGTTGTTGACGTTGGCGAAGGCGTGGCCGGCGCCGGGGTAGATCTTGATGTCCGCCGGCTTGCCGGCCTTCGTCAGGGCGTCCTCGAAGGCCTTCACCAGGTCCGGCGCGGGCCCCTTGTCCTCGGCGCCGTAGTTGCCCATCACGGGCGCCTTGATGGCGGCGACGGCCGCGGGGTCGGTGGGGGGCGTGCCGTAGTAGGCGACGACCGCCTTGAGCGCCGGCTCGACCGTCGCCAACTGGAGCGCGTAGCCGCCGCCCATGCACCAGCCGATGACCCCGATGCGGTCCTTCTTCACGTCCGGACGCGACTGCAGATAGCGGTAGGCACCCTGCAGGTCGCGCATGGCGCGGTCGCGCGGGGTGCCCATCATCAGCTGGTGGGCCTCCTCCTGCTTGTCGGCCACCTTGCCCCGGTAGAGGTCCGGAGCCAGCGCCAGGTACCCCTGCTGCGCCAGCGCCCGCGCCTGCTGCTTGACCCAGTCGTTGAGCCCCCACCACTCCTGGATCACGATCACCGCCGGAAACGGCCCCTTGCCCGCGGGGGCGACCAGGACTCCCATGCCCTTCTCGTCGCCGCTGGTGAAGGTCACCGACTGCTCCGCCGCCTGCGTGGCGGCGGCCGCGAGCAGCGCGAGGACGGCGAACGCCCACACCCTTCTCATCGGCTCTGCCTCCTGGTTCTCTCTGTTCGGGAACGGACAGGAGCAGCGTCGCACTTCGCACCGCCGCGTGCAAGGCACGCGGCGGTGGCTCCTCCCGTCCGTCCCGGGCTCGAGTGGAGTCCGCCCTCTATTTCATCTGGTGATATAGCTGCTACGCCGGCTGCGGCGTCGGCAGCGGTGGCGCCGGGTGGCGTGCCATCTCGGCGCGCCGGCGCAGCAGCGCCGCCACGATCACCAGCACCTCGAAGGCCACGAAGCCGCCCACGTACCAGTAGCCGCCGGAGCCGAAGCCGTAGGAGTGCAGCCCCGTGCCCAGCACGAAGTTGACGCCGTACCAGGCCATCAGCACCAGCAGGTAGCCGAGCAGCGAGCCGACCGCGACGCCGAAGTCCTTCAGCCAGCCGACGAAGCGGGCGTGCAGGATGGCGAGGTAGCCGAGGGTGGCGATGAGCGCCCAGGTCTCCTTGGGGTCCCAGCCCCAGAAGCGGCCCCACGAGTACGAGGCCCACACCCCGCCGAGCGCCGTGCCCACCGCCAGGAACAGCGTCCCCACCTGCAGCGCGCGGTAGAGGAAGATCGAGAGCGACTTCAGGAGGCCCGCCCGCCGCGGCGCGAAGAAGTACAGCCCCAGGTTGAGGTGGCCGAGGCCCATGGCCAGGGTGAAGGCCGCGTAGCCGAGCATGATGGTGAGCACGTGGATGGTCAGCCACATGTTGTCGCGCAGCACCGGCACCAGCGGCGCGATCGAGGAGTCGAAGATGGGCACGTTGTCGGCGATCAGCAGGGCGATGGTGGCGAGGGCGGCCGCGGTGGCGCCGAAGAAGCGCACGCGGTAGATCGACTCGAAGACGAGCGCGAACAGCACGCCGCCCCAGGCCACGAAGACGATGGTCTCGTACATGTTGGTGACCGGCGGTCGACCCGAGATCAGGATGCGCAGGAGCATCCCGTAGGACTGGGTGAGGAAGGCGCTCCCCACCAGGGCGAAGCCGCCGATTGTCAGGCCGCGCGAGGCGAGCGGGAAGCTGGACAGCAGCGCCAGGAAGCCGAGGAGGTACAGCATCCAGGCGAGGCGGTAGGGCTTGAGCGTGTTGTAGTGGACCTCGAGCGACAGGTCCTTCTGGCTCGGGTAGGCGGAAGGCGCCAGCTCCGCCAGGCGGCGGGAGAGGGCGCTCGCCGCCGTCTGCACCCCCGGGCGGTCGCCGTCGCGGTAGGCGACGAGCAGCGCCCCGAGGAGCGTTCGCACCCGCTCGAGCTGCGGGGTGACGGCCGGTGACTGCAGGTCGGCGACCGACAGCCAGGCGGCCTTGGGGTCGTCCTGCGGCACGATGTGCAGCGCCTCGCCGGTCATCACCCCGTTCATGGTCGAGAGCACGTCGAAGAGGTCGGCCACCTCGCGGTCGACCGGGTCGAGGTCCTCGCCGCGCTGGCTCTTGGCCTGCACCGCCGCCGTCGCCTCGCGGAAGCCCGGGTGGTCGGCCAGCTCGGCCAGGCTGAAGCGGTCGCGCCCGGCCGGCAGCTTCGCCGCCTGGCGCAACCCGGCGTGGGTCACCTTGACGATCGGCTCGCTACGCCACTTCTCGGGTGCCGTCATCATGGCCAGCAGCCACTCGGTCGGCTCCAGCCCCTCGATGCGCTCCAGGCCGAAGGCGCGGGCGCCCTGCACCCGCTTGGCGAGGTCGCGGGCGAAGCTGTCGAGCGGCTTGCTGCGCCCGCCGTCCTGGATGGCGAGGCGCCGCAGCGGCTCGAGCTCAGGCCCCGCGAGGAGCGGGCGCGGCAGGCCCAGGGCGAGCAGCGACAGCGTCAGCAGCAGGCTTCGCTTCATGCGGTGTCTCCCGTGCGGCACGATGGGCGGCGAGCGCCGCCTGGGCCTGCCGCCTGGCCAGGTACGGCTTCACGTAGAACATCCAGACGATGCCGGTGCCGATCAGCACCACCCCCAGGTAGACGAGGGGCAGGCCGGGCGCCCGGGCGACCGAGAAGATCGACATCATCGGCCGGCCCTCGACGAACGAGGACTGGAAGAAGATGTAGCCGCGGTAGTGCAGCGGGTGGTTCATGGAGATGAGCGTCTGGAAGCTGCCCTGCTCGGGGTCGTCGATGCGCACGGTGCTCTCGTAGGTCGCGGCCATGCGCGAGCCGGGGTAGCTCTCGTCGTTGAACCGCAGCAGCGTCACCTTGAAGGGCAGCGCCACCTCCGGCGAGCGGTAGGCGACCGCCGCCAGACGGTTGCCCAGGCGCAGCGGCCGCTGCTCGCCCCACAGCACCCACTCCGCGGGGCCGGAGGCGCCCTGGCCCTCGAGGTGGACCCGGACCGCGGGGCGGCGCCTCTCCTCCTTGGCCGGCGGCGTCTCCGGGACCACCTGCCGCACCAGCTCGGCGGAGGGCAGGTACTGGTCGACGGTGAGGCCGAGGCCGGCCCAGCCGGTGCGCAGCGCCTGGCCGGGCACCACGCTGCCGTCCTGGCGCGCGCCCTGCGCGTCGGTGGCGGCGTAGAGGAGCGCTCCCCCTGGCACGGCCACGAAGGAGAGGTGGTTCGGACCTCCCTCCTCGGCCAGCAGCTGCCGCGCGGCATCTTCGCCGGCGGCGGAGCGGAAGCCGAAGGACACCATGCCGAGATCGATCCGGCTGCGCTCGGGGTCGTCCGGCACCAGCCAGCCGTCCTGTGTCGCCATCGGCGCCTGCAGCTGGAAGTGAAGGGCCGGGGTGCCGCTCGCCGCCCGGGCGAAGGACTCGCTCACCCCCACGTGCGGACGCGACTCGTCGGCGACCAGCACCAAGTCCTGTCCCGGCACCGCGAAGCGCTGCTCCCGGCCCGGCGAGGCCGGGTGCTTCTCGAAGAGGACCGGGAAGCTCGCCCGCGTGCCGCTCGGCAGCAGTAGCTGCAGGCTGCGGTCGTGCAGCGTCACCCGCTCGGAGGCCTCGCCCTCGAAGAGGGCCAGGTTCGAGTCGAGGCCCCGGTAGATGGACACGAGCGACCCCGCGAGGATCGCCAGGATCCCGGTGTGGGCGACCAGGAAGCCGATGTGGTGGCGCGTCCAGGGATAGCGGCTCACCACCACCGCGGCGACGTTCGTGCCCAGCGTCGCCAGGATGAAGGCGAACCAGGGCGTCTGGTAGATGTCGCGCTGCACGGCCGGGGTGCCGTTGCGCATCTCGTAGAAGGTGGCGTAGGCGCAGACGCTGCCCAGCGTCAGCATCGTCACCACGGCGAGGCGGAGCGAGGCGAGGAGGGACAGGACGCGTCCGCCGGGGCTCTTGTCGACCATTCGGCTCCTGGAGGGGTGGCTAGACGGCCATTCTCCGGTGTCGCCGGGGAGGCTGTCAACGAACGGGCGGGGGCTGGCGTTGACGCCCCCGGGGCGGGTTCCTAGAATCGCGGTACTTACGTCCGCGCCTCTTGCCCGCGCGGCACGGCGAGGAGAGCCCATGTCCCAGTTGAGACTCGTGCCCGTCTCCGGTCCGCCGATCGAGGTGAGCGTGCCGAGCATGGTGGGCCGCGACCCGAGTTGCGAGATCGTGGTGACCGACGGCTCCGTGTCGCGGCGTCACGCGCGGCTCGAGCCGCGGGGGGCCGCATGGTGGGTGGTCGACCAGGGCAGCGCCAACGGCACCTTCCTCAACAGCGTGCGGGCGACGGAGGAGGCGCTGCGCAACGGCCAGGAGCTGCGTTTCGGCGCGCTCTCCTACCGGGTGGAGCTGGCGAGCGATCCCGAGGCCACGGTGGCGACGCCGGTCTACGACGACGAGGCGGCGACGGTGGTGGGGAGCACGCCCCCGCCCCAGCCGCCTCCCCTGCCACCGGTGCCGCCGCCCCGTCCGGCGGCTCCTCCGGCGCCCCGGGTGGTCGCGGCGCCGCCTCCCCCGCCGCCCGCTCCCGCCGCCCGCCGGGCCGCGCCGGCCGGCGCCTCGCCGGTGTCGCAGATGCCGGCGGGGCCGGCGCCGGCCAAGAAGGGCCGCTCCCCGCTCGTCTGGATCGGGGTGGGCTGCTGCGGCTGCCTGCTGCTCGTGGTGCTGCTGATCGCCGTCATCGGCGGCGGCGCGGTGATGGCGACGCGTCCGGCGTCGAACGCGGCGCACGCCTGGCTGGCCGAGGTGCGGCAGGGCCGGACCGACCTGGCCGAGGCCGGTCTCAGCAGCGACTACCGCGCCCGTCTGCGGGACGAGGACAAGCAGGCCATCACCAGCGCCGTCCAGGAGTCGAAGGACGCCACCTTCTTCTCCCGCTCGATCGACAACGACAAGGCGGTGCTGAAGGGCGTGCTCACCGGCGGCGGCCCGCCGCGGCCGGTCACCATCCACCTGGTGAAGGAGGGCGGCGCCTGGAAGGTCGACGACGTGCACCTCGGCGTCGAGTAGCATCGGGGGCGTGACCGTTCCCGCTCCCGAGCCGGTCGAGGTCCGCCACGAGCGCTCCGCCAGGCGGCTGCTGGTGGTGTGGGAGGACGCTCACCGGTCGGTGTTCCCGCTCGACTACCTGCGCAGCTGGTGCCCCTGCGCCGTGTGCCAGGGGCACGCGCCCGAGGCGAAGTACCTCGACCTCCGCGACCAGCAGCTCGTCCACCTCGACGCCGTGGGCAACTACGCGCTGTCGCTCACCTGGAAGGACGGCCACAGCACCGGCATCTACAGCTTCCGCCTGCTGCGCGCGCTCTGCCCCTGCGCGGCCTGCGGCGGCGAGAAGCGCTGACCCTACCGCGACCGCGCACCAGCGGCCGCCTCCGCCTCGTGGCCCTCCGGCTCGAGGTGCACCACCACGTCGACGATCTCCGGGTGGTGCGCCTGCAGCGCGGTCTCGATGCGGTCGGAGACCTCGTGGGCCTCCTTGAGGCTGAGCCCGGCGTCGAGGTGCACGGTGAGGTCGACGTAGACGGCGTCGCCGCGCCCGCGGGTGCGCACGTCGTGGACGCGCAGCACGCCGGGGACGGCGGCCGCCAGGGACTCCAGCCCCTCGGCGGGGATGGCGGCGCGGTCGGTCAGCACGTGGAAGGCCGAGAGCAGGATCTGCACGGCCTGCCAGCCGATGATGGCGCCGATCGCCAGCGCCACCAGGGGGTCGGCCCAGCCCAGGCCCAGGAGCGCCGCCAGGAACGAGGCGATGACGCCCAGCGAGACGTAGAGGTCGGCCCGGGTGTGGGTGGCGTCGGCCACCAGGAACGCGCTCTCCAGCCGGCGACCCTCGCGCGCCTCGTACCAGCTGACGCCGAGGTTCACGCCGATCGTCGTCAGCATCACCACCCAGTTGAGCAGGCCGACCGCGGGCAGGACCGGGCGGCCCACGCGGGCCACGGCGCCCGCGAGCACCTCCCAGGCGAGGGCGAGCAGGGCGACCCCGATCGCCGCCGTCGCCGCCGTCTCGAACTTGCGGTGGCCGTAAGGGTGACCGCGGTCCGGTGGCCGGAAGGCGAAGGCGGCGACGATCAGTCCGATGACGTTGTTCGAGCCGTCCACCAGGCTGTGGTAGCCGTCGGCCACCATGGCCAGGCTGCCGGAGAGGTGCCCGACCAGGACCTTCCCCGCGCTCACCGCCAGGTTCAGGGCCAGCGTGATCCAGAGCACCCGGCGTACGCCTCGGCTCTGGTCTGAGGTCTCGATGCGAGCCATCTGGCGTCGTCCAAAGCCGCCCCGCCGTACCCGGGGCAAGCGGTGTTCGACCGGCTTCAGGCCTCCTGCTCGCGCGGCACCAGCCAGTCGAGGCTCTGCGCGAGCGACATGCCGGAGGTGTACAGGAAGCCCCACTGGAAGATGGCGATGAACGGCAGCGTGCCGACCAGCCCATAGGTGAGGGCGTACAGATTGACGAAGGTGAAATAGCAGGCGAGCGCCAGCTCCACGTAGGGCACCCAGCTCGAGCGGCCCTTGTAGCGCTTGGTCTTCCAGTCGTCGCCCTGGCCCTCGATGCGGTACTTGGGCGTGCGCATGAACTCGGAGGGCTTGCCGAAGAGGCCCTCCATCACCGCGATCGCGTTGTTGATGCTGATGCCGATGCCGATGCCCAGCACCGCCGGGATGTACTTGACCTTGGACTTCCAGCCGCCGGGGAACTGCTCCTTCTGCGAGAGCACGTAGAAGGCGCAGACCGAGGCGGTGGCGGCCAGGAAGATGGGGACGTCCACCACCACCATCTCGGCCCAGCCCATGCTGTAGCGCAGCACCATCGCCGGGAACATCAGCGCGGCGAGCAGCACCATCAGCGGGTAGGCCATGTTGGCGGTGAGGTGGAAGGTCGCCTCCACCTTCTCCCGCCAGGGCAGAGGGGAGGCCAGGATGCGGGGCAGCAGCTTCTTGCACACCTGCACCGAGCCCTTGGCCCAGCGCTGCTGCTGGGTCTTGAAGGCGTTCATCTCCACCGGCAGCTCGGCGGGCGAGACGAGGTCGGGCAGGTAGACGAAGCGCCAGCCCTTCATCTGCGCGCGGTAGCTGAGGTCGAGGTCCTCGGTGAGCGTGTCGTGCTGCCAGCCGCCGGCGTCCGCGATCGCCGAGCGGCGCCAGACCCCGGCGGTGCCGTTGAAGTTGAAGAAGCGGCCGGCGCGGCTGCGGGCGCCGTGCTCCATGATGAAGTGCCCGTCGAGCATGATCGACTGCACTTCCGTGAGCAGGGAGTAGCTGCGGTTGATGTGGCCCCAGCGGGCCTGGACCATCGCCACCTTCGGGTCGTCGAAGTGGCCGAGGGTCCTCTCCAGCACGTCCGCTGGCGCCACGAAGTCCGCGTCGAAGATCAGCACGAACTCGCCGGTCGCGCTCCTGAGCCCGGCTTCGAGGGCGCCCGCCTTGTAACCCGTGCGGTCGTCGCGGTGGAGGTAGTGGATGTCGAAGCCCTGCGCGCGGTAGTGCTCGACGGCGCGGCTGGCGATGGCGGCCGTCTCGTCGGTCGAGTCGTCGAGCACCTGGATCTGCAGCAGCTCGCTCGGGTAGCGGATGGCCGCCACCGAGGCGAGCAGGCGGTCGACGACGTACATCTCGTTGAAGATCGGCAGCTGGATGGTGACCCGCGGCAGCCGCTCGGGCAGGGGGCGCGGGAGCGGCTTCTTGTCCTTGTGGCGGAAGTAGAGCCAGACCATCACGTACCGGTGGAAGCCGAGGATGGCCAGGATCACGAGCGTCAGGAAGTACAGGCCGAGGACGCCCAACTCGAAAGCGCTCATGACGGCCGATGCCCCCGCCTCGCGCCCCCGTCCCTTCGGTCGGGACGCAAAGCCGCCTCCGTTGACAGCGTCCGAATCACCGGTGGAAGATGCCGATCTCGGAGTGCCTCGCCGCCCCTCGATCGGGGAGGTTCCTCCCGGCGGGCACCCGTGCAGTCTATCGGACCGCCGGCGTCAATTTCAATGGATCCCGAAACGCTCAAATCGCTGCTGGAGGGCGTCAGACGCGGCGAGGTCACGCCCGAGGAGGCTGCCTCCCGGCTGGCCACGCTGCCCTACGAGGACCTGGGGTTCGCCAAGGTCGACCACCACCGCGCGCTGCGCCGCGGCTTCCCGGAGGCGGTCTTCGGCGCCGGCAAGACGCCCGAGCAGATCGCGGCGATCGTGGACCGGATCGCCGGCCGCGGGCAGAGGGTGCTGGTGACGCGGACGGTGCCCGAAGCCCACCGCAAGGTGCTCGCCGTGCGCAGCGACGCGTGCTGGCACGAGGCGGCCCGCTGCATCACCGTGGACGCGGGCCCCCGGACGGCGTTGTCCGGCCGGGTCGCGGTCGTGGCCGCGGGCACCTCGGACCTCCCCGTCGCCGAGGAGGCGGCCGTGGTTGCCGACTTCCACGGAGCGAAAGTCGAACGAATCTACGACGTGGGCGTCTCAGGGCTGCATCGGCTTCTCGACCGGGCCGAGGCGATCCGCGCGGCGGACGTCGTGATCGTGGCGGCCGGGATGGAGGGAGCCCTGCCTTCCGTGGTCGCCGGCCTCGTCGACTCGCCCGTCGTCGCGGTGCCCACCAGCGTCGGCTACGGGGCCTCCTTCCACGGCCTGGCTGCGCTGTTGGCGATGCTCAACTCCTGCTCCTCCGGCGTCGGCGTCGTCAACATCGACAACGGCTTCGGTGCGGCCCACCTCGCCTGCCTGATCCTTCGCAACCGCAGCCGGCCCTGAGCCGTCTCCGCTCAGGGCCCGAGGGCCACGGTGCTCCCGATCGCAGGCCTGTTTCGTGGCGAAACGACCTCAGGTCGTCGATTTGCGCGAAATGGTGCATGAGAGCACACTCAGGCCCCAGAGGAGGCCGTTCGCCGCACCTCCGACCTTGACAAGGCTGTTGAGCGTGCTGATCTTGTTATGGTCTTGTCCTGCCGTTTCCCCAACCTGATTGCGCCCAAAGGCCTCGGCTGTGCGCACTAGGCGCCCCCAGGGGGCGCTCGGCGGACGGCGGACAACCCGCGAACTGCGGCCGGGCGGACTCGTGTGAACGTCAACTCCCTCAAGGCACTGGAATTCGATCGCATCCGGGCGCTGCTGCTGCAGCATGCCGGCTCGCCGCAGGGGACTGCCCGGCTGGAGCAGTTGGCCCCGCTGACGGATGCCGCGGCCGTCCGGGAGGCCCTGGCCCGGACGAGCGAGGGCGTGGCGCTCCTGAAGACCCTCGGACGCCAGCCGTACCACGACCTCCCGGACCCGGCCGACGCTCTCGTCACCGCCCGCACCCGCGGCGCCCACCTCGATCCGCGGGCCCTCGCCGATCTCGCCTCGTTCGTCGAGGGCGGCGTGGAGATCGCCTGGCGGGCGGCACGGGTCGAGGCTGCGCCGCGCCTGTCGAGGCTCGCCTCGGAGGTGCGCGACACGCGCGAGGTGGCCAACGCCATACGCCGCGCGCTGCTGCCCTCGGGCGAGGTGGCCGACGACGCCTCGCCGCGTCTCGCCGACCTGCGGCGCACGCTGCTGCGCCTGAAGACGCAGCTGACCACCGTGATGGAGGGATACCTCCGCAGCCGCGACGCCGAGCGCCTGCTGCAGGACCGCGTCATCACCACCCGCAACGACCGCTACGTGCTGCTGCTGAAGGCGGAGCAGCGCGGGCAGCTGCCCGGGATCATCCACGGCAGCTCCGGCTCGGGCGCCAGCCTGTTCGTCGAGCCGCTGCCGGCGGTGGAGCTCAACAACGACATCGTCTCGCTGCAGGACGAGGAGCGCGCGGAGGTCCTGCGCATCCTGCAGGAGCTGACGGCGCGGGCGGGCGGGCGCGCGGACGACATCGCGCACCTGGCTTCGGTGCTGGGCCAGCTCGACGCCGTGCAGGCGATGGCCCTGCTGGCGGTCGAGATGGACGCCCGCGCGCCGGAGATCGTGGACGAGCGTGACGGCATCGAGCTCTTCGACTCGCGCCACCCGCTTCTGATGCCGGCGCTCGCGGCGCGGCTGGGCATCGGGCGCGACGGCGAGCCGGTGCCGGTCAGCATCCGGTTGGGCGGAGACGAGCCGGTGCTGGTGATCAGCGGCCCCAACACCGGCGGCAAGACCGTCGCCCTCAAGACCGTGGGCCTGTTCGCGGCGATGGCCCAGTGCGGGCTGCACCTGCCCGCCGCACCCGGCAGCCGGTTGCCCGTCTTCGCCCGCATCTTCGCCGACATCGGCGACGAGCAGTCGATCGCCGAGAACCTGTCCACCTTCTCCTCCCACCTGGCGGCGATCGTGGCCATGACCCGCGACCTGGCGCGGCCGGCGCTGGTGCTGCTCGACGAGGTGGGCGCCGGCACCGACCCGACCGAGGGCGGGGCCCTGGGCGTCGCCATCGTCGAGCACTTCCGGCGCCAGGGCGCGACCGTCATCGCCACCACCCACCACGGGCTGATGAAGGCCTACGCGCAGTCGACCCCCGGCGTCGCCTGTGCCTCCTTCGGCTACGACCCGCACAGCTACGAGCCCACCTACCGGCTGAGCCTGGGGACGCCCGGCCGCAGCCTGGCGCTGGAGATGGCGGAACGGCTGGGGCTGCCGGTCGAGGTGGTGAGGGACGCGCGCTCGCGACGCGACGACAAGGAGCAGCAGGCGGAGGCGCTCCTGCAGCGGCTGGAGCGGGAGCAGGCGGTGCTCGAGGAAGAGCGCGTCCGCGTCGAGGGGCTCAAGGCCGAGGCCGAGGGGGCCCGGCTGCGGGCACTGGCCGACGAGCGTGAGATGCAGGCCCGCAAGCGTCGCGAGGTCGAGGTCTTCGCCCGCGAGCTGCGCCGCCGCGGCGAGGAGGCCGAGGTCCGCGCCGCCCAGGCCATCCGCGAGGCGGTCGAGCGGCTGGAGGCGGCTCAGCGGGTGCAGGCCCTGGCCCCGCGGGTGCGCGGCGAGGCGGTCCGCGCCATCCGCGAGGCGCGCGACGAGATCCTGAAGGACCCGGAGCTGGCCATTCCGGCCGAGCCAGAGCCGGAGGAGGTCCCCCTCACCCTCGGCGCCCGGGTGCGCGTACGCGCCATGGGCGTCACCGGTGAGGTGATGGCGCTCAAGGGTGAGCTGGCGGAGGTCGCGGTATCCGGCAAGAGGCTGCAGGTGCCCGCTGCCGAGCTGGTCGGCGTCGGTCCCCAGGCCGGGAGGTCGGCCGCGGTTCCCAGGGGGGTCCGCGGGGACGGGGTCCCCCCGGAACAAAGGAAGCCCGGCCGGCCTGGCCCCTCTGGCGCCGCTGCTCTCCATGGCGGCGCCTCCTCCCGCGTGGCCGTCTCCTTCGAGAGCAAGTCCGTCCCCGCCGAGGTGAACCTCATCGGCCTGACCGTCGAGGAGGCGCAGGACCGCGTCGACAAGCTGCTCGACGACGCCGCGCTGTCCGACCGCCGCGAGATCCGCATCGTCCACGGCTTCGGCGAGGGCAAGCTGCGCAAGGCGATCGCCCGGATGCTGCAGAGCCATCCGCTCGTCGCCTCGTACCGCCCGGGCGGCCCCAGCGAGGGCGGCGGGGGGGCCACGGTGGTGGAGCTCAAGGACTAGCGATGGCCTTCCCGGAGAGCTTCGTCGAGGAGGTGCGCCGCGCGGCGGACGTGGTGCGCGTCATCTCCGAGCAGGTGGCGCTCAAGCGCATGGGCACCTCGTGGAAGGGCCTCTGCCCGTTCCACCAGGAGAAGACCCCGTCCTTCAACGTGCGCCAGGAGCCGCCCGTCTTCCACTGCTTCGGCTGCGGCGAGGGCGGCGACGTCTTCAAGTTCGTGATGCTGCGCGAGCGCGTGAGCTTTCCGGAGGCCGTCGAGATGCTGGCGCGGCGCTTCGGGGTGCCGGTCCCCGAGGGGCGGGTCGAGGCCGGCCCCGACCGCAAGGAGCGGGAGGAGCTGTTCGCCCTCATGGAGGCGGCGGCGCAGCACTTCACCCGCAACTTCTGGGCGGCGCCGGGGACGAAGGCGCGTGAGTACCTGCTGGGGCGGGGCTTCAAGCGGGAGACGCTGGAGCGGATCCGGGCCGGGTCGGCGCGTGACAGCTGGGACGATCTGCTGGGGGCGCTCCGCGGCAGGTTCTCCCCGCCCCTGCTGGCCAAGGCGGGCCTGGTGCTCGAGCGACAGGGGAAGGACGGCCACTACGACCGCTTCCGCAATCGCGCGGTCTTCCCGATCCTCAACGAGGGCGGCAAGGTCGTGGCCTTCGGCGCCCGCTCTCTCGACGGCAGCGATCCCAAGTACCTCAACTCCCCGGAGACGCCCGTCTACTCCAAGGGACGGCTCCTCTACGGCCTCTCCTGGGCGCGAGAGGCGGTGGCACGCGAGCGGCAAGCGGTGCTGATGGAGGGCTACCTCGACGTGGCGCGGGCGATCGAGCACGGGGTCGGCGAAGCGGTCGCCACCTGCGGGACCGCGCTCACGCCGCAGCACGCCCGGCTTCTCCATCGCTTCGCCGAGACCGTCGTTCTCAACTTCGACCAGGACGAGGCCGGCCAGAAGGCGGCCCGCAAGAGCCTCGAGATCTGCCTGGAGGAGGACCTGCGGGTGCGGATCGTGGAGCTCCCCGAAGGCCACGACCCCGACACCTACCTCAAGGCGGAGGGCGGCGAGGCCTACCGCAGACGCCTGGCGGAGGCGCCGGAGGCCCCGGAGTGGCTGATGAGGCGGGCGGAGAAGGCTCACGACCTGGGCAGCCCCGGCGGGAAGGCCGCGTTCTTCGCGGACGTCATCCCTTCGCTGGTGCGCACGCGCAGCGCGGTCGAGCGCGAGGCCTGGCTCGCTCGGGTGGTGGAGCGCGGCGGGCTGGACGCGGGCGCGGCGCGCAAGGACCTGCGGCGCGCGCTCGCGGCGCAGGCGGACGCCCGGGAAACGCCCGCCGGCGCGGCGGTGGCGGAGGCGGCCGAGAGGCACCGTGCCGCGGCGGCTTCGCGCGCGGCGGTGCTGCTCGACGCCGAGCGGCTGCTGATCGCTCTTCTCTCGCAGGGCGCCGAGGGGGTGGCGGAGGCGCTGGCGGCGCTGGACGAGCCCACCCTCTCGGGGCTGCGCTCGGCTCCCCTGCTGCGGGCGGCACGGGCGGTGGCGGCCCGGGGCGCGGCGGTGAATGCAGCCAGCGTGCTGGCGGAGCTGACGGAGGAGGAGCCGCGGCGGCTGCTCTCGGAGGTGGCGGTCATGGGACTGCCGGGGAAGGCTTCCTCGGCGGGCGAGTGCGTGCGCGAGCTGCGGCGACGGCCCCTGCGCGCGCGGATGGCCGAGGTGAAGAAGCAGCTCGCGCGGGCGGGCGGCGACGCGGACGCGCTGCTCAGCGAGCAGCAGCGGCTGGCGCGGCAGATGGCGGAGCTCTAGCAGCTCGGCAAGAAGGCTTCGGAAGGAGCAGGCGGGAAGAATGGCGCTCTCGATCGAGGAAAAGTACGACGAGGTCCGGCAGCTCATCACCATGGGCAAGGAGAAGGGTTACCTCCTCTACGAGGAGGTGAACGACCTCCTGCCCTCGGAGATCAGTTCGTCCGACGAGCTGGACGACATCTTCTCGATGTTCGGCTCGATGGGCATCGAGGTCGTCGACTCCGAGCAGAAGTTCCGGGAGAAGGCGGAGGAGGAGGGCGTCGAGCTCGACCTCACCCCGGGCGCCCTGGACAAGACCAACGACCCGGTCCGCATGTACCTGCGCGAGATGGGGACGGTGCCTCTCCTCACCCGCGAGGGCGAGGTGGAGATCGCCAAGCGCATCGAGCGCGGCAAGAACGCCATGCTGCGGGCCATCTCGCGGACCAACATGGCCGCCCAGGAGGTGGCACGGCTGGGCGAGCGGCTGGCGGGGCGCGAGATCGGCGTCCGCGACGCGGTCATCTTCAACGAGGAGGAGGTGACCGAGGAGAAGCTCGACGCCAAGATCCGGGAGACCTTGAAGCTCATCGGCAAGGTGAACACCGCCCACGAGGACTACCTCGGCTACCGCAAGCACTTCCTCAAGCTGGAGAGGAAGTCGCGCGCCTACACCAAGGGCAAGTGGCGCCTGGGACGGCTGCGCATCAGGATGTCGCTGTCCATCCGCCGCATCGAGTTCTCGGAGGCGTTCAAGCGGCGCCTGGTCGAGCGCATTCGCGAGGCGGTGGACCGCATCCGCGACGCCGAGGACCGCATCGCCCGGCTGGAGCTGAAGCTCAAGCGCGACGTCTCCGACGAGTACAAGAAGCAGGTCCGGCAGATGATCCGCGACCAGCGCTCGACGCTGGACCAGATCGCCGAGGACTTCGACGCTCGGGTGGAGGAGATCCACCGCACGCTCGACACCGTGATCACCGGCGAGGCGCAGGCCGAGCAGGCCAAGAAGGAGCTGGTGGAGGCCAACCTGCGCCTGGTGGTCTCCATCGCCAAGAAGTACACCAACCGCGGCCTGCAGTTCCTGGACCTGATCCAGGAAGGCAACATCGGCCTGATGAAGGCCGTCGACAAGTTCGAGTACAAGCGCGGCTACAAGTTCTCGACTTACGCCACCTGGTGGATCCGCCAGGCCATCACCCGCGCCATCGCCGACCAGGCCCGCACCATCCGCATCCCGGTGCACATGATCGAGACCATCAACAAGCTGATCCGCACCTCCCGGGCGCTGGTGCAGGAGCTGGGCCGCGAGCCCACCTCCGATGAGATCGCCAAGCGCATGGACATCCCGGTGTCCAAGGTGCGCAAGGTGCTGAAGATCGCGCAGGAGCCGATCTCGCTGGAGACGCCGATCGGCGAGGAGGAGGACTCGCATCTCGGCGACTTCATCGAGGACCGCTCGGCGGTGTCGCCGGCCGAGAACGTCATCAACCTCAACCTCAAGGAGCAGACGGACGCCCTGCTGAAGACGCTCACCCCGCGCGAGGAGCGCGTCATCAAGATGCGCTTCGGCATCGGCGACGGCTCCGAGCACACGCTGGAGGAGGTGGGCCAGAGCTTCCAGGTGACCCGCGAGCGCATCCGCCAGATCGAGGCCAAGGCGCTGCGGAAGCTCCGCCACCCCAGCCGCTCCCGCAAGCTCAAGGCCTTCCTGGAGGGCAGCCGGATCTAGCCCGTCGTCCCGGGGGCGGTGCGGGCATCGCCCCCGGCCGGTGGGTGCGGGATGATAGGGGCGATGAGACCCCTCGCGGCCGTCCTCGTCGTCCTGCTCCTCCCGGCCCTCGCCGCCGCCCAGGTGAAGGAGAAGAAACGCCTCGACGCCTGCCGCGAGGTGCTGGAGGAGCTCCTCGGCGGTGAGGAGCGCATCCCGCGCGATCTCCTGGACAAGGCCGAGTGCGTTGCCGTCGTCCCCAGCGCCAAGAAGTTCGCGCTGGGTTTCGGTGGGCGATGGGGGAAGGGGGCGGTCGTCTGCCGCACCCGGGGCGGCAGCGGGCCGTGGAGCCCGCCGCTGATGATCTCCGTCGGTGGCGGGAGCATCGGCCTGCAGATCGGCGGCCAGGCGGCGGACTACGTGTTCCTGATCATGAACCCCAGGGGGATCGACTACCTGCTGCGCTCGCAGTTCACGCTGGGCGGGGACGCGGCGGTGGCGGCCGGGCCCGTGGGGCGCACCGGCTCGGCGGACACGGACCTGCGGCTGAGGGCCGAGATCCTGAGCTACTCGCGGACGCGCGGGCTCTTCGCGGGGCTCTCCCTCGAGGGCACCGTCGTCAAGCAGGACAAGGACGGCAACCAGAACGTCTACGGGGCTCCGGTCGACCCGAAGCGCCTGCTGGTCGAGGGCACCTACCCGGTGCCACCGGAGGCCCGCGGGTTCGTCGATCTCCTCGCGACGTCCTCGCCCAGGCGAGTGGCCATCGACTGATCAGCGCCTGCGCCTCCGGGGAAGGCGGAGGACGCCCTCGGCCTCGAGCCCGGCGGCCAGCCGGAGTTCAAGGCCTACAACCGGCGGACGCGGTGGCGCAGCCGGCAAGCTGGCCGGCTCCTCATGTCCGGGCTGCGCCGCGCGGGCGCCGGAGCCGGGCGGCTGCCGACGGCGGCCCTGCGCAAGTCGGCGAACGCGGCGCTGCTGCTCTTCGCCGCGGTGGCGGCGCGCGTCAGCCTCGTCGAAGCCCGGCGCACCGCTGCCGGCCCCGCGCTGCTCTCGGCGCTGCGCCAGGAGTTCAGGGACGACCTGGGGCGGCTGGCGAAGGTGATCGGCCGCGACCTGTCGTCGTGGCTCACGCCGTGAGGCTCGCCCAGCGGCGCGGGCCGCGGCCGCCGCACCAATGTCCTTGCGGTGCTTCGGAATAGGTGCGGTCGTCGATGCGCACCCCAGACAGGAAACCGGCCCGCGGTGTCCGAAATCGTGGCAGGCTGGAGGAACCCAGCGGCGCCCATCTCGCACAAGCCGCTCGTCTGCCACGGGCTCGCGGCGGCACGTTCTTCGCACACTCTCTGCCACCGTAGGAGGTCTGGCGCGTGGCGATGTCCCGAAAGAGCGCGGAGGTCCTCGGTGGCTGAGCGCAAGGTCTACCTCCATCCCGGGCAGGTGCTCGTCTCGGCCGACCCCGTGGAGCTGACGACCGTTCTCGGCTCGTGTGTCGCCGTCTGCGTGTTCGATCGCGTGCGCCGCCGCGGCGGCGCCAACCACTACCTGCTCCCGCACTGGGCCGGCGACGGCCAGTCCTCGGAGCGATTCGGGAACGTGGCGGTCCGCAGGCTCATCGACCGCATGCTGGCGCTGGGCAGCCGAAAGGAGGACCTCGAGGCCAAGGTGTTCGGCGGCGCCTGCACCGTGGACGCGCTCCACCGCAGCGAAGGCCATCTCGGCACGAAGAACGCCGAGGTGGCGCTGCGGACGCTGCGCCAGGAAGGCGTCCCGGTGGTGGCCGACGACGTGGGCGGGCGGCGCGGGCGGAGGCTGGTCTTCCGCACCGACACCGGTGTCGCCCTGGTCAGGCTGCTCTAGGGGGAGTCATGGACGCCGAGCTCCAGCAGGCCCTGCAGCTGTTCCTGACGGAGTCCGAAGAGGGTCTGGCGACGGCGGAGCAGGCCCTGATGACCCTCGAGTGCCGGCCGCAGGACGAGGAGAGCGTCGCCACCGTCTTCCGCGCGGCTCACACCCTGAAGGGGAACGCGGGCTTCTTCGGCTTCCAGGGACTCACCGAGCTCGCCCACGCCCTGGAGGACGTGCTGGACCGCGTCCGCAAGCGGGAGCTGCCGGCGACGGCGCCCCTGGTCACCCTGCTGCTGCGGTCGATCGACGCGCTCCGGGGGATGGTTCCCGAGGCGGTGTGGGGTACGGACGGCCTGCTGCCGGAGCACCAGGCGCTGCTGCAGCAGCTGCTCCGGGCCGGCTCGGCCCAGGCGAGCGATCCCGCGGGAATGGACCTCGCTCCGGACGGGGCCGGCGACGACGGTGTCGTCGTCGAGGAGAGGCGCAGTGGACCCGGCCGGCGCGGCGCCGACCAGCACGAGGGCACCGTGCGCGTCGAGCTGGACACGCTCGACCGGATGATGAACCTCACCGGGGAGATCTCGGTCGCCCGCGGCCGCTTGACGCAGCTGCTGGCGGGGGTGCCCGGGAAGGTGGGGGAGGCGGTCCTCGAGGCGGACGCCGAGGCAGACCGGCTCTCGCGGGAGCTCCAGGAGCTGGTGCTGAAGGTGCGGATGGTCCCCCTGGGCCCCGTGTTCCGCCGGTACGTCCGTACGGTGCGTGACGTGGCCGCCGCCCACCGGCGGCGGGCGCGCCTGGTCGTCGAAGGCGAGGACGTCGAGGTCGACACCACCGTCGTCCAGCACATCCACGACCCGCTCACCCACATGATCCGCAACGCCATCGACCACGGGATCGAGCCTCCCGACGTCCGTGCGGCGCGAGGCAAGGACCCCTGCGGGACGGTGACCCTGCGCGCCTGCCGCGACGCGGGCAGCATCGTCATCCAGGTCGCCGACGACGGCGCCGGGCTGCAGCGGGAGAAGATCCTGGCCCGCGCCCGCGCCCTGGGCCGGCTCGCCGAGGGCCAGGCCCTCACCGACCACGAGATCCAGCGGCTGGTGCTGGAGCCGGGCTTCTCCACTGCCGCGCAGGTGACGGACCTGTCAGGACGGGGAGTCGGGCTGGACGTGGTCCGGCGCAACGTCGAGCACCTCCGGGGTTCGGTGACCATCGACAGCCGCGCGGGCGAAGGCACCACCGTGACGGTGAGGCTCCCCCTCACCGTTGCCATCATCGCCGGGTTCGTCGTCGGCGTCGGGGACGAGACCTACGTCATCCCGCTGGACACCGTGGTCGAGTGCCTGGAGCTGCCCGGCGGAGAGGCGCCGCACCAGGACGGTCGCGGCGTCATGAACGTCCGCGGCCGGGCGTTGCCCTACGTCTGCCTGCGCGGGGTCTTCGGGCTTCCGCCAGCGCCGCCACGCCGGCGGGCGGTGGTCGTGGTCCGCCACGACGGCGGGCAGGCCGGGCTGGCCGTCGACCAGCTGTGCGGCGAGAGCCAGACGGTGCTCAAGCCGCTGGGGCCGCTGTTCCAGGGGCTGCCGGGGATCGGCGGGTCGGCCATCCTGGGCAGCGGCCGGGTGGCTCTGATCCTGGACGTGGAGGCGCTCGTGCGCGGCATCGTGCCGCGCCGAGCCGAGCCGGCGGATGCTCAGCGGCTCTGACGAGGAGGCTGCGATGGACGACCCCGGGGCGAGATCCCAGCAGGCCCAGTACCTCGGCTTCTTCATCGCCGACGAGGAGTACGCCATCGCCATCCTCAGGGTGAAGGAGATCCTCGAGTACGCCACCATCACCCGCGTCCCCGGCACGCCGCCCTGCGTCCGCGGGGTCTTCAACCTGCGCGGCAGCGTCGTGCCGGTCGTCGACCTGGCGCTGAAGTTCGCCCTGCCGCAGAGGCCGATCACCAAGCGCACCTGCATCGTCGTGGTCGAGGTCGATCTCGAGGGGAACAGGACGGTGATGGGCGTGATCGCCGACGCGGTGAGCGAGGTGCTGGACCTCGGCGCCGGGGACATCGAGCCGCCGCCCGCATTCGGCACCCGTGTGCACATGGACCACCTGCTGGGAATGGGCAAGGCGGGAAAGAAGTTCATCCTGCTACTCGACATCGACCGGGTTCTCTCGATGAACGAGCTGACGGAGGTCGCCAGGCTCCAGGAGCGCCCCTCCGGAGTGGCGCCGGCGCCCGCCGGCGTGGCGGTGTAGGGAGGAGACCATGAAGACGACGCTGAAGAGCTTGCCGATCTGGGTACGGGTGACGGCCTTCCTCCTGCTGGTGCTGGCGGTGACGATCGGGGGGACCACCCTGTGGAGCGTCCAGGCGCAGAAGCGCTATGCGCTGCAGCAGGCCGACCAGCTGGGCGGCTCCGCCGCCCAGCTGGCGATGGCGGCGCTGAAGACCATCATGCTGTCGGGGAACCGCGAGTGGAAGAAGAGCTTCCTGGACGAGGTCCAGCAGCTGCGGGGGATCGAGTCGATCCGGGTGGTGCCCGCCGAGGGCGTCAGGAAGCAGTTCGGCAACGAGGCCGACAAGTCCGCTCCCGACGCCCTGGTGAGGGGCGCGCTCGCCGACGGCCGCACGTACTCCGGGCTGGAGACGGTCAACGGCAGCGTCAAGTACCGTGCCGCCTTTCCAGCCCTGGCGACCGGAGCCTCCACCGGCAAGGACTGCCTCGCCTGTCACTCCGCGAAGGAAGGCGAGGTCCTGGGCGCGGTCAGCGTGCAGATCGGGTTCGAGGAGCTGGCGCGGTCCAGCCGGGACTTCCGCGTGCAGGTGCTGCTGGCGGCCGCGGTGATCGGCCTGCCGCTGCTGTTCCTGTCCTACTCCTTCTTCACGCGGAGCGTGAGCCGGCCCCTCTCTGACATGGCCCTCCAGCTGCAGCGCGCCGCCGAGGGCGACCTGACCCGGCGGATGGAGGTCGAGAGCGGGGACGAGTTCGGGCAGATCGGGCACGCCCTCAACCGGATGCTGGAGAGCTTCCACGGGATGATCCTGCAGGTCCGCAGGTCGGGGACGCAGACGGCCGAGGTCTCGCGGCAGCTGGCGGCGGGCTCCGAGCAGCTCTCGAGCGGGGCCGGCGAGCAGGCGGCCTCGGTCGAGGAGACCACGTCCAGCCTGGAGCAGATGAGCGCGTCGATCACCCAGAACGCCGAGAACGCGCGCCAGACCGAGCAGATGGCGCTCAAGGGGGCGAGGGACGCGGAGGAGAGCGGAAGGACGGTCCGCGAGACCACCACCGCCATGAAGCAGATCGCGGAGAAGGTCGAGATCATCGAGGAGATCGCCTACCAGACCAACCTGCTGGCGCTCAACGCCGCCATCGAGGCGGCGCGAGCGGGCGAGCACGGCCGCGGCTTCGCCGTGGTCGCGACCGAGGTGCGCAAGCTCGCGGAGCGGAGCCAGGTGGCGTCGAAGGAGATCAGCGGCCTCGCCGCCGCGAGCGTGCTCGTGGCCGAGCGCTCGGGCCAGCTGCTGGACGAGCTGGTGCCGGCGATCCGCAAGACGGCCGAGCTGGTGCAGGAGGTGGCGGCGGCCTCGAACGAGCAGGCCGCGGGCGTCTCCCAGATCAACAAGGCCATGACCCAGGTGGATCAGGTCGCCCAGCGCAACGCCGCGGGGGCGGAGGAGCTGGCTTCGTCGGCGGAGCAGATGGCGTCCCAGGCCGAGGCGTTGCAGCGGCTGATGGGCTTCTTCCGCGTGGACGAGGCGGAGGAGGCGCGGCGTCAGCCGGAACGGGTCCCCCGGCCGCCCGAGATCGCGCCCGCGGCGGACAGCGTGCCTCACCCGGCGCTGCAGCGGATGCAGGGTGCCGTCCGGTCCAACGGGCCGCTGCACGCGGCGGCGAACTCGGATCGCGAGTTCCAGCGGTTCTGAGGCGGCCGTGATCGGGCTCGCCGCCACGGTCCCGGATCCGCAGCCGCTCGCGCCGCGGATACGCCCCAGGGAGTTCGCGCTGCTGCGCGATCTCATCCACCGCGAGTCGGGGATCTTCCTGTCCGACGCCAAGAAGGCGCTGGTGGTGGCGCGGCTCGGGCGAAGGCTGCGGGAGCTGGGGCTGAAGTCGTTCGGCGACTACTACCGCCGCCTCGCCGACGGGGACGAGCAGGAGCGGACGCGGATGCTCGACTGCATCTGCACCTACGAGACCCACTTCTTCCGCGAGCCGCGGCAGTTCGAGTTCCTGGAGCGGCAGCTGGTCCCGGAGTGGACGGCGCGGGCCGCCGCGGGAGGACCCAGGCGGATCCGCGCCTGGAGCGCCGGCTGCTCGACGGGGGAGGAGCCCTGCTCGCTGGCTATGGTGCTGCTCGCCCACTTCCCTGCGTCCGCTGGTTGGAGCGTGGAGGTCCTGGCCAGCGACCTGTCCAGCCGGGCGCTGGAGCGGGCCAGGGCGGGCCTGTGGACGATCGAGAAGGCCTCCGAGATACCGCAGCGCTATCTCAAGGCGTTCATGCTCCGGGGGCGCGGATCGCAGGAGGGGCTGATGAAGGCGGGGCCGGAGATCCGCTCGCTGCTGCGCTTCCAGCGGGTGAACCTCAGCGAGGACCGCTACCCGGTTGCAGGTCCCTTCGAGCTCGTCTTCTGCCGCAACGTGCTCATCTACTTCGACCCGGTGTCGAAGGCACGGGTCGTCGAGCGGCTGCTCGACCAGCTCGTCCCGGGCGGGTACCTGTTTCTGGGACACGCCGAGAGCCTGACCGGCCTCAGTGAGCGCGGCCGCAGCGTCGGCCCGACGGTCTACGTGCGTGCGGGCGAGCCCCGACCCCTCGCCTCCTGAACGCTCACGCCGCCCGGCGGTGGCTCGGGGCCTTCTGCGTCCGGCGGCAGGCGCGCCGCAGGGCCCGGATGCGCTGCTCGCGATCGAGTCGCGCCGCGCCGCGAAACGCGGCGGCCTGGAAGGCCCAGCGCACGAAGAGGGGGATCGCGCGCAGGCGTCTCAGCGGGTCCGGCCACCGCCGTCCCGGCGCCGGCAGGCGCGGCGCCGGGACCACCTCCCGGCCCGGGTGGTAGTTGAGCGCGCTGCGGCCCTCCGCTGTGGCCGGCCGCCGCTCCGCGAGCGCCCGCGCCCAGCCGCATGCCGCCAGCGCGCCCTCCCAGCCCTCCCGTCCCAGCAGCTCCTCGCCGAGCAGGAAGCGGCGCGTGCTCGGGGTGGCCGCGAGCCTGACCGCGAGCCGGAACGAGCGCAGCGCCTCCGCCGGCCGGCCGCAGCGGCGCTGGAGCGTGCCGACCAGCACGTGGATCTCCCCCTCGCCCGGCCGCAGGTGCGCGAGGCGCTTCAGCGCGGCCAGCAGCGCCTGGTCCCGGCCGGTCCGTCCGAGCGCCAGCACCAGCGCGCCCTGGTAGTCGAGGCTCGTCGGCTGGAGCTGCGCGGCGAGGGCCAGGCAGCGGACCGCTTCCGGCCAGCGGCCGGCGCGGCCCAGGGCCTGTCCTCGCAGGAGGTGCAGCTCGGCCGAGCGCGGGGCATGCGACAGCGCGTCGGCGTAGGCCGCGGCAGCCGCGGACGGCCAGAGCCAGTCGAGCACCCGGGCGAGGGTGACGTGCGCCCTGGCGGCGAAGGGAAGGTCGGGGATGGCCATCCGGCGCCTCGCGGAGCGAGGAGTCTAGCACCGCCGGCGTCGGGCTGAGCAGGCGCATCACCGCGTGGTCACTGGACGTTCAGCCCGCCCACCATGCTGGGATGGAAGCTGCAGTGGTAGTTGACGCTGGCGGCGGTGGGGAAGCTGATCGGCGCGCTGGTCGACCCGCCGGCGATCGCCCCCGTGTCGAAGCCGGTGCCGGTCGCGGTGTGGGCGATGCTGTCGGCGTTGTGCCAGGCGACGGTCTGCCCCGCCTTGACCGACGCCGGGCTGGGCGAGTACGAGCTGGCCCCGTTCATCCCGTTGATGGTGATCGTCACGTCCGCGGCGCCGGCGCCGCCCGTGCCGGGAGTGGGGGTGGGTGTCGAGGTGGGCGAGGAATAGCTGCTGCCGCAGGCGACGGCGTAGGCCAGCCCTGCGACCAGCGCGATGGCGCCGAGCAGCGCTTTCACGTGCGTCCTTCGAAATGACATGTGGGTCCTCCTGGCCTGGTCGGGTGAGCAAGGCCGGTGCCGAGGGACGACGAGGGCGTATCAACGACCTGCGAGGCGGCGGGCCGCCACTGCGGGACGCGACGCGTAAGCCAGTTACGCGTCCCGAAACGGACGGCCCGCTCGGCCGTGGTTCTGCTAGTCTTGCTGTCGGGCCTGTAGTTCAGATGGTTAGAACGGCCGGCTCATAACCGGCTAGTCGAAGGTTCGAGTCCTTCCAGGCCCACGAGTCCTTCCGGGCCCGCTTCCTCGTCGCGCCGTCGCCGCCCGGAGCCTCCGGGCCGCGGTGTAGAATGCCGGGAATGTCCCGCCGCCCCTCAGGCCTCCATGAACGCTGAGCTGGAGAAGCTCGTCCGGCTGCACAAGGCCGAGCAGGAGACCCGCCGCCTCGAGGCCGAGCTGGGCCAGGTGCCCCGGTCGCGACAGGAGCTGGAGACCCGGCTCACCGTCGAGCGCTCGCGGCTCGACGCGGCCCGGGCCGCCCACGACGCCTCGGCCAAGGCCCGCAAGGCCCGGGAGAGCGGGGTGCAAGACCTCGAGAGCAAGCGCTCGAAGTACAAGGGCCAGCTGATGGAGGTCAAGACCAACAAGGAATACACGGCGATGCTCCACGAGATCGAGACCGTCGAGCGCGAGATCCGCGCGCTCGAGGACCAGATCCTCGAGGAGATGGAGAGGATGGAGACGCTCGGCCAGGACGTGCGGCGGGAGGAGGCGGCGTTCAAGGTGATCGAGGGCGAGGCCCGCAAGGAGCGCCTGGCCCTCGACTCCCGGGAGGCGGGCCTGCAGGCCCTGGTGCAGCGGGCGCGCGAGGAGAGGGCGGCGTCCGCCGCCGCCGTCCCCGAGGAGACGCTGGCCCGCTACGAGCGCATCGCCCACCTGCGCGGGAGCGGGGTGGCGGAGGCGCGCGACGGCATCTGCAGCGCCTGCCGGGTGAAGCTGCGGGTGCAGGTGTGGGTGGAAGTGCGGCGCAACGAGGTCCTCATCGAGTGCGACTCCTGCAGCCGCATCCTCTACTACGAGCCGCCCCCGCCCACCGTCGCCGTCGAGCCGTGAGCGCGTCGCTGCGGCTGCACGTCGACGGCGCCAGCCGCGGCAACCCCGGGGAGGCCGGCTTCGGCGTGCACGTGGCCACCGCCGACGGCAGCGAGGTGGCCTCGCTCTTCGGCTACCTGGGCCGGGCCACCAACAACGTGGCCGAGTACCAGGCCCTGCTGCACGGCCTGCGCTTCGCGCTCGCCCGTGGCGCACGCGCGGTGGAGGTGTTCTCCGACTCCGAGCTGCTGGTGCGGCAGCTGGCCGGCCGCTACCGGGTGAAGCACCCGGGCCTGCAGCCGCTGTTCCGGGAGGCGCAGGCCCTGCTCGCCCGCTTCGCGAGCGTCCGGGTCAGCCACGTCCCGCGGGAGCAGAACCGGGAGGCCGACGCCCTCGCCAACCGCGCGGTCGACACCCGGCAGAGCTGCCTCAGCGGCTGAAGCCGACGTAGCTGATCATGCGCCCGCCGCCGCGGCCGTCGCGGCGGTACGAGTGGTACAGGTCGGGACGGCAGCGGGTGCACTCGTCGACCCTGGCGATCGCCGCCGGCGAGAGCCCCGCGGCGAGCAGCTGGCGCCGGTTGGCGGTGGCCAGGTCGAGGTGCGGTCGCCCCTGGGGCCCCGGCGTGAACACGTGCTCCGCCTCGGCGCCGAAGGCCTCGCGCAGCTCTTCGCCCACCTCGTAGCAGCAGGCGCCGATCGCCGGGCCGAGCGCGGCGAGGAGGTCGGTGGGGCGGGAGCCGCGGAGGACCAGCGCCGCCACCGCCCGCCCGACGACCCGCGCGGCGGTGCCCCGCCAGCCGGCGTGCACGGCGGCGACCGCGTGCCGGACGGGGTCGACCAGCAGTACGGGCAGGCAGTCGGCGGTCTCGATGCCGAGCAGGTCGCCGGCGCGCGTGCTCACGGCGGCATCGGCGGCCGGCGGCGACGGCCAGGGTGGCTCCACCACCGTGTCGCCGTGCACCTGCCGCAGCCGCCACAGCACGCCGTGCGGCTGCAGCAGCCGCGCCACCCGCGCCCGCGTCGCCTCCCGCGGCTCCGGAGACACCGCCGGAGCGCGGCGCCCGAAGCCGTGGACCAGGCCGGGGACCGCGGCCAGGGAGGGCACGGTCGCCGGCTCAGGCCGCATGCGGCATCGTAGCAGCCGGTCGCGCCGCGGTCGTACACTGCTGGTGCGATGGACGAGAACGACGGCGTGCTGGCGAGCCGGCTGGAGGTGGTCTCCGTCGCCGAGGTGGAGGGCCTGCTGGTTGCGGCCGGCGCGGCAGCGCCGTTCAGCGCAGCGGAGGTCGCCTACGCCCAGGCGAAGAGCGATCCGGCGCGGCGCCTCGCCGCCCGGCTGGCGGCCAAGCGCGCGGCGGCGCAGCTCCTCGGCGGCGCGGTGACGCCGGCGGACGTCGAGGTGATCCGTGGCGCGTACGGCCCCCCGGCGCTCCGCCTCTCGCCCCGCGGACGGCAGAGCCTGCGCGAGCGGGGGGCGGCACGGCTGCTCGTCAGCCTGACGCACGAGCGCGCTCACGCCGCGGCGCTGGTGGTGCTGGTGTCCGCGTGAGCCGCGGCGCCTGGCTGGCCTGGCTGATGGCGGCCCTAGTGCTGGCGGGGACGGGGGTCGTCCTCTATCTGGCCTACGCGCCTGCGGGCGACAGCGCGCCCCACCCCTTCAACCACGACCGCAACGCCATCTGGCTCGAGCACCGCTGGCTGGAGAGGAGCCAGAGCGCGCCGACCATGGAGGCGCTGTTCGGCCGGCTGCGCGCGCGGGGCGTCATCTACCTCTACCCGCACCTCATCCCCTTCGACGCGGCGGGCAAACTGCCGCCGCACGACCGCGAGCAGACGCAGGCCTTCCTGGCGGCCGCCCGCCGCGTCGCCCCCGAGCTGAAGGTGCTGCCCTGGGTGGGCGGTGTGCGCGCCGGCTACCGGCGGCAGCGGCCGGGGACGCTGCAGCTCAGCGACCTCGCGCAGCGGCAGCGGATGGTGGCCGAGGTGCGCGGGCTGGTGGACGACGGCTTCGACGGCGTGCACCTCAACATCGAGCCGATCGACGACGGCAACGTCGAGTTCCTGGCGCTGCTGCGCGCGCTGCGCACGGCGGTGGGCTCCTCCCACCTGCTGTCAGTCGCCGCCACCCGTCCCGCGCCCGTGGGCCTGCCGCGCGCGCCGAACTTCGCCTGGAGCCCCGACTACTACGCGAGGGTGGCCGCCCTGGTCGACCAGGTGGTGATCATGGCCTACGACACCGCGCTGCCCACGCCGCAGCTCTACCGGCGCTACCTGACCTGGGCCGCTGGCTCGGTGGCGGGGGCGCTCGACCAGTCCGGCTCCAAGGCGCGGGTGCTGATGGGCGTCCCCACCTACGAGAACTTCGGCTTCATGCACCGGGCGGGGGTGGAGACGCCGGAGAACGCCCTGGTCGGCATCGTGGCCGGCCTGCGCGGGCTGGGCGTGCGCGGCACCTTCGAGGGCGTCGCCATCTACGCCGAGTGGACCACCAGCGACGAGGACTGGGCGATCTACGAGCGCTACTGGCGCAATCGCGGGGACTGAACAGCTATACCATTTGATGATATAGCTGAGCCTTCAGGCGGCGGCCGCCTGGTCCTCCACGATCTCGCCGTCGCGGATCTGCACCACCCGCGAGGCCAGGCGCGCCAGCGCCATGTCGTGGGTGATCATCACGATGGTCTGCCCGGCCGCGTGCAGCTCGCGGAAGAGGCCGACGATGCCCTGGCCGGAGCTGGTGTCCAGGTTGCCGGTGGGCTCGTCAGCCAGCACCAGGCTGGGGCGGTTCACCAGCGCCCGGGCGATCGCCACCCGCTGCATCTGGCCGCCCGACAGCTCGCTCGGCTTGTGGTCCATGCGGTCGGCCAGGCCCACCTTGTCGAGCATGGCCGAAGCCCGAGCCCGCCGCTCCTTCGCCCCCACCCCGCCGAACAGCAGCGGCAGCTCCACGTTCTCCAGCGCGCTGGCGTAGGGCAGCAGGTTGAAGTTCTGGAACACGAAGCCGACGTGGCGGTTGCGGATCTCCGCCAGGCGGTTGCGGTCGAGCCCGCCCACGGCCTCGCCGGAGAGGCGGTAGAGGCCCGAGGTCGGGGTGTCCAGGCAGCCGAGCAGGTTCATCAGCGTCGACTTGCCCGAGCCCGAGGGGCCGACGATGGCCACGTACTCGTTGCGGTCGATGTCGAGGTCGACGCCCTTCAGGGCCTCCACCGCGACACGGCCGGTGTCGTAGACCTTCCGGATGGCGCGCATCTCGATCATCATCACTCGTACCTCAGGGAGACCGCGGGGTTGACGGAGGCGGCCCGCCGCGCTGGGAAGAAGCCGGCCAGCGTGCCGATGGTGCCCAGGATGGCGGCGGTCGCCACCGCCACTGCCGGCGAGAAGGTGGGCCGGCCCATCAGGTCGAAGGCGTCGCCCTTCAGCGGCAGCGCGGCGATACCGAAGATCAGCAGCAGCGAGACGGTGGTCCCGACGGCCCCGCCGATCACGGTCATCAGGAGAGCCTCGCTGACGAAGGGCAGCATCAGCTGGCGCGGCTTGGCGCCGAGCGCCATCTTGACCCCGATCTCCCGGGTGCGCTCCTTCACCACCGCGTACATGATGTTGGCCACGCCCATGCCGCCCACCAGCAGGGTGAGCCCGCCGATGATGCCCAGGAAGATCTGGATGCCGAGGCCGACGTTGGCGTTGATCCTCTGCATCTCGGTGGTGTCCCACATGCCGAGCGAGCGCGTGTCCTCGGGGTCGAAGTGGTACTTGCGCCCCATCACCCGGTAGAACTCGGCCTTGGCCACGTCGTGCTGGGAGAGGTCCACCGCCTTGAAGATCAGGTTGTCGATCTTCGCGTCGGTGTACATCGCCTTGTAGGTGGTGGCGGGGATCAGGGCGTGGCTCCTGTCCGGGCCGCCGTACATCCCCATCTGCAGCTTCTTCTGCATGACCCCGACCACGGTGAAGGTCGACTGGCTGATCTGCAGCGTGCGGCCCACCACCTCCTCGCTGCCGAAGAGGTCGCGTGCCAGCTCGTCGCCGAGGAAGGCCACCCGCCGCTTCTCGACCATGTCCCGGGGGTTGATGAAGCGGCCGCCCTGCCGGGCCACCATGTTCCTCATGTCGCCGAAGTCCGGCTCCACGCCGCAGAGGTGCACGTTGCGGCTCTTGCCGGAGACGGCGATCGGCGCCTCCCGGTTGTACTCGAGCGAGATGGCCCCGATCTCGGGGACCGTGCGGCGCAGCAGCTCCACGTCCTCCTCGCGCGGGCGCACCGGCCTGCCCGAGGGCAGGCCCATGAAGGCTCGGGTGGTGGCCCCCGGCCACACCACCGCGATGCCCTCGCCCATGCCGCGCGCGCCCTTGCCGAGCGAGCGCTTCAGGCCCTCGCCGAAGGAGAGCAGCAGCACGATCGACAGCGTGCCCCAGCCGATGGCGATCACCGTGAGCAGGATGCGCTTCTTCTGGTGGGCGAGGTCGGCGCGGAACAGCCGCCAGACGAGGGCGAGCTCGGCGCGGACGAGTCTCATGAGAGCTTCAGCGCCACCACCGGGTCGAGCAGCGACGCCCGGCGGGCGGGGAAATAGCCGGCCAGCAGTCCGATCGCGCCCAGCAGCAACGCGGTGGTGACGACCACGACGGGGGAGGCCTGTGGGGTGCCCACGTAGTCCTCGAGGCCCAGCAGGGGGAAGAGGGCGAGGACGCCCAGGGTGATGGCGAAGCCGAGGAGCCCGCCCGTGCCGGTGAGCGTCAGCGTCTCCATCAGGAACTGGCCCTGTACGTAGCGCGGCCTGGCGCCGACGGCCAGCTTCACGCCGATCTCGCGGGTCCGCTCCTCGATCACCACGTACATGATGTTGGAGACGCCGATGCCGCCGACCATCAGGGTGAAGGAGCCGATCACCCCCAGGAAGAGCCGGAAGGTGGTGAAGAAGATGGTGAGGAACTTCTGCCCCTCGGTGGTGTCCCACATCCCGATGGCTTCCTTGTCGGTCGGGTCGAACTTGAGGCGGCGGCCGAGCACCTCGTAGACCCGGCGGGTGACGTCGGGCACCTGCCGCGGGTCCCTGGCCTGGAAGATGAAGTTGCTCACGTAACGCACGCCGAAGAGGCCCTTGAAGGTCGAGTCGGGGACGAAGGCCTTGTCGCTGTCCGGGCCGCTGTAGTTGGAGTCCTGGTCCTTCTTCTGCAGGACTCCGATCACCAGGAAGGGCACGTTGTTGACCATCACCGTGCGGCCCACCGCGTCCACCTCGCCGAAGAGATCGCGCTTGAGCTTGTCGCCCAGGAAGACGACCCGGCGGCGGCGGTCGACGTCGAGGTCGTTCACGTAGCGGCCGCCCTGGCTGGCGATCAGGTTGCGCATCATCCCGAACACCGAATTGGTGGCCGACATCGCCGGCGTGATCCGCGCCCGCTCGTGGCGGAAGGTGTTGGAATGGCCTTCGTACTCGCCGGAGAAGCTGGCCTCCGGGATCTCGCGGCGCAGCGCCTCCAGGTCCTCCTCGCTCACCCGCATGGGCCGGCCCTTGCCGAGCCCCTCCCAGGGCAGCGAGGTGCGTGACGGCCAGGCGATGACGATGCCGTCGCCCAGGCCCTTCATGCTCTTCTCGATCCGCCGCTGCAGCCCCTCGCCGAAGGAGACCAGCAGCGCCACCGACACCGTCCCCCAGGTGATGCCGAACAAGGTGAGCAGCGTCCGCATCTTCTGGTGCCGGATGTCCTGCAGCATCTGCCGGAGGAAGGAGAGCGAGGTCATGGCCGTGGCCCTGGTGGTTCCCTGGGTGGTGGCGGGTGGCGCTACTCGATCTTCTTGGGCGGCCGCTCGACGACCAGGTCCGTCTCCTTGAGTCCCTCGGCCACCTCCACGTTCATGCCGTCGGAGAGGCCGACCTTGATCTCCTTCTTCGTGGGCGGAGCGTCGCCGGGGGACGGCATCTCCACCGAGGCCTTCCCGTCGGCGAAGGTGACCAGGCGTTCGGGGACCAGGAGCACGTTCGTCTTCTCGCGCACCACGATCTCGGCGTTGGCGGAGTAGCCGGCGCGGAGCACCACGCCGCTACCGGGCAGGAGCTCGATCTCCACGTCGAACAGGGTGGCGCCCTCGGCGGTCTTCGACTTGGGGGCGATCTTGTAGACCTTGCCGTCGACCTTCGCCTCGGGCAGCGCGCCGATCTTGATCCGCGCCGGCAGCCCCTCGGCCAGCTTGCCCACGTCGATCTCGTCGACGGTGCCCTTGAAGACGAGGGTCGACATGTCGGCGAGGTTGGTGAGCGCGGTACCCGCCTGGTACGAGGTCAGCGGCACCACGGGGTCGCCCTCGTTGACCAGCAGGTCGAGCACGGTGCCGGCGATCGGCGCGCGGATGATCGACTCCACCCGGTCGGCCTGGCGGCTGCTTTTCACCCGGCCCTTCTCGATGAGGGCGAGCTTCTCGGTGGAGAGCTCCATGCGGATGCGGGCATCCTGGATGTCCTTCTCCGCCTGCTCCCACTCCTGGGTGGCCAGGATGCCCTGCTCCTTGAGCGTGCGGGCGCGCGCGAACTTCTTCTCCGCCTGGTCGAACACGTTCCTGGCGATCTCGACCTCGCGCCGCGCCTCGGTCAGCTCCATCGGGGTGGGGTCGGGCAGGATCTCGAAGAGCGGGTCGCCCGGGTTGACGTGGTCGCCGATCTCCCGGAACGAGGTCTTGACGATGCCGGAGATCTTGCTCTTCACCGCGATCTCGCGCTTGGGCTTGATCGCGCCGATGGCGAGCGCCTTCTCGGTCACCGAGCCTCGGGCGACGGCGACGGTCTTGAAGCCGTTCGCCTTGCCGGTGTTGGACTTGGAGTAGAGGGCGGCGCTGACGCCCCCCACGATCACCAGGACGCCGGCGACGATCAATCCCTTGCGCATGTCGCAGACCCTCACTTGCTTCATTCGCTAGGACGCACGGGGCACGGCCCATGGTTCAAAGAAATTCACCATCCGGCGGCGGCGGCCGGCGTGTCGGGTCGGTTGGTGGGTTTGGAGGCGGCTGGCCGGCCGCCTCAGGCGGTGCGCGCGGCGGCGGTCCGCTCGTAGAAGGGCAGTGTCGTCCGGCCCTTCCACTTGTCCGGCAGGCGGTACGAGGGGTTCGGCGTCTCGGCGCAGACGCCGCAGCGGATGCAGCCCTGGACCTCCGGGCAGTGCGGCGAGAGCGCCTCTCTCTCGCTCCGCTCCAGCTCCTTCCAGAAGTAGCCCCTGGCGACGCCGTTGTCGATCACGTCCCAGGGCAGGACCTCGTCCTTCGCGCGGCGGCGGAACAGGTAGAAGGCCGGGTCGAGGCCGGCGTCCTTCACCGCGCGCTTGAGGTCGGTCCCCCGCGTCACCGCCAGCTCGAGCGCGTCGCCGACCTTGCGGTCGCCGAGGGCGAGGATCGACTGGGCGGCGCCGGTGCGGGCGCTCTTGCAGATCGCGTCCACGTTCGGCATGCGGCCGAAGGCCTGGCGCAGGTACTGCAGCTTGCGGTCGGTCTGCTTCGGGTCCTCCATCGGCAGCCACTGGAACGGCGTGCCGGGCTTGGGCACGAAGGGGTTGACCGAGGGGTGGATCCGCCCCACGCGCCCGCGCCCGCGGCCGACCGCCAGCATGCGCTCGCGGATCTCGGCGGTCAGGCCCACGATCGCCTCGACGTCCGCGTGCTCCTCGAACGGCAGCCCCACCATGTAGTAGAGCTTCAGGTTCTGGACGCCGTTCGCGAAGATCCAGGAGGCGCGGTCCAGGATGTCGGCGTTGGTGAACTGCTTGTTGATCACCCGGCGCATGCGGTCCGAGCCGCACTCGGGGGCGAGCGTCAGGCCCTGGACGCCGGTGTCCACCAGCTTGAACACGAACTGGGGCGTGAGGTCGTCCAGGCGCAGCGAGGCGACCGAGACCTCGTAGCCGAGCCCGGCGAGGTCGTCGACGATCCCCTCGATCTCCGGATGGTCGCAGACGGCCGTCGAGACCAGGCCGATCCTGTCGGTGTGGCGGCGGACCTCGCGGGCGCGGGCGACGAGCTCGCTCCGGCTCGCACCGCGGACCGGCAGGTAGTTGTAGCCCGCCCAGCAGAACCGGCACATGCAGGGGCAGCCGCGCGAGATCTCGACCAGGTACTTCATCGACATCTCGGTGTGCGGAGTCAGGACCACCGACTGCGGGAAGGCCATCTTCCCGGGCCAGCCGCGCTGGCGCACCACGCGCCCCGGCCCGTCCACACCGGCGACCGTCCCGTCCGCGTGGTAGCGGACCTCGTGCTGGCCGGGGACGTAGAAGCCGTCCTTCGCCTGGAGCCCCTGCACGCCGGCGCTCGGGTCCGCGGCGCCGAGCAGCGCCTCCATCATCCGCGGCACCATGGGCTCGCCCTCGCCGACGGCGATCACGTCTGCGAAGGGCGCCAGCGGCTCGGGGTTCAGCATCATCGCGGCGCCGCCCAGGATGACCAGGGGGTCCCGTTCGCCGCGGTCTTTCGCGCGCAGCGGGATGCCGGCCAGGCGCAACACCTGCAGCACGTGCAGGTAGTCGTTCTCGAAGGAAACGGAGAACGCAACCGCATCGAAGTCGCGCAGCGGCGTTCCCGTCTCGAAGCTCACCAGGGGGCTGCCGGTGCGCTCGAGCTCGGCCTTGTCCACGTCGTCGGGCAGGAACGCGCGCTCGCAGGAGACCTCGGGGACGGCGTTCAGCAGGCGGTACACCGCCTGGAAGCCGAGGTTCGACATGCCGACGAAGTAGAGGTTGGGCCAGACCAGCGCGACGCGGAACGAGCCCCTGCGCGGCACGTCCTCCAGCCACACCTCCGCCTCGCGCAGCGAGCGGTGGCGTTCCTGGAGGCGGCGGGACATGGACTGGCTCAACCGGCCAAGCGGTTCATTCTATACGAAAGAGTATGGATTGGGAGGGGAGCGAAAGGAGGGGGAACGGAGACGAGGAGGGGTGGAGGGGCTTGGAGCCAAGAGCGAGACGGAGAAGTCTCACGGACCGGTCGGGCGTCCATGTTCTGGGGGGACCGGGGGTCCCCCCAGACCCCCCTGGGTAGCAGTCGCCCACGGCACGGCTGGCGACTCGTAACTCTAGGCGGACTTCCTGGCGGCCTCCGGGATACGGACCTCCAGGACGTGAGCGTCCTCGAGGTGATGGCTGCCGCCGAGCGTCACGATCAGGCGGTCGCGGGGGATGCTGCCCGGCACGAACACGCCCATCCAGTGGCCGCAGGAGCAGCGGACCTCGGCCAGGGCCTCCGTCTGG
>DATKME010000056.1:0-33062 GCA_035542035.1 Vicinamibacteria bacterium
CAGGCGGTCGCCCGCCGTCTGGTCGCCGACGTGCCGCTCGGCGCGTTTCTCTCCGGCGGGCTCGACTCCGCGACGGTCGTCGCCTTCATGTCGGAGGCGGCGAGCGGTCGGGTGAAGACGTTCACCATCGGCTTCGCGGGCGGGCGCGAGTACGACGAGCGCGAGCACGCGCGGGTGGTGGCCGAGCGCTTCGGTACGGAGCACACCGAGTTCGTGGTCGAGCCGAAGGCGCTGGACCTGGTGGACCGCCTGGTCTGGCACCACGATGGGCCCTTCGGCGACTCCTCCGCCATCCCGACCTACCTGCTCTCCGAGCTGACGCGGGCGCACGTCACGGTCGCCCTCAACGGCGACGGCGGCGACGAGGTGTTCGGCGGCTACCTTCGCATGTACGGGGGAGCCCTCTCGGAACGCCTGCCTCGCTGGACCTTTCGGGCTGCCACGGCGGCGCTCGGGCTGCTGCCGGAGCCGAAGGACCGCAAGCACCCGCTGCGGTTCGCCAAGCGGTTCGCCGAGGCCGGGTCGCTGCCACTGGTGGAGCGCTACCTGCGCTGGAACGGTTACTTCAGCGCGGGCCTGCTCGACCTGCTGCGCCCCGAGCTGCACACCCACGCGCAACGCGACCGCCTCCTGGCCAGCTACCGCGAACCGCTGGAGCGGCCGGCAGAGCCTGGCCAGGAAGGCCGCTCGAGCACGCTGTCGCGGCTGCTGCAGCTCAACTTCGAGACGTACCTGCTGGACGACCTCAACGTCAAGATGGACCGCATGTCGATGGCGCACGCCCTGGAGACGCGCTCGCCGTTCCTCGACACCGCCGTCATCGAGTTCGGCGCGTCTCTCCCGGACCGGCTGCGGATGCGGCTCGGCAGGGGGAAGCTCCTGCTGCGCCGCGCCATGAGAGGCATTCTCCCGGAGTCGATCCTGGCGCGCGGGAAGATGGGCTTCGGGGCCCCGCTCGGCGCCTGGTTCCGTGGCGAGCTCGACGCGTTCGTCCGCGAACGGCTGCTGCAGTCGACCAGCCCGATCTACGAGTACCTGCGGCCTGAGCCGGTGGCCGCGCTGGTCTCGGCGCACAGGCGAGCCGCCGCCGACCTCAGCCCCCAGATCTGGGCTCTCCTGACGCTCGAGAGCTGGTTGCGGCAGGAGGGGAGCTGGCCGCGCCACGGCCCGACGCGGTGAGCGCGGCGGCGGCCCGGCGCAGTGCGGGATGGAGCGGGTCGAGCTGGAGCGCCCAGCGGGCCAGGTCTGCGGCGCCGGCCTGCGAGGATCCGGCGCGCAGCCAGGCGAGCGCCAGCCACGCGGGGGCGTCCGCCGGGCGATGCGCGAGCTGCGCGACGGCGGCGGATTCGAGGGAACCGGCGCGCAGGCCAGCCTGGGTCGCTCGTTCGAGCAGCCGAGCGTCGAGCGCCCGGTCGCGCCAGGGCCCCGAGAGGGCCAGGGCGACGGCGGCCGTCGCCAGCGCCAGGCAGGCGTAGCTCTGCCAGCGACAAGGTGTTGGCGCGTCGGTTTCCTCGCCGGTCGGTGCGAGCGCGCAGGCGAGCAGGAGGACGGCGAGCAGGGCGTTCGAGGGGATACGGAGGTTGAAGTCCACGGCGCTGTGGACGAGGAGCGCTGCCAGGCCGGCGAGCGCGCCGGCGCGCAGCGCCCGCGAGAGTCGATGCGGTTCCGCGTCGATCCGGCGCCACGCGCCTGCGGCACCCCACGCCAGGGCGAGGGCGGCGAGAGCGGCTCCTGCGAGGCCCGTCTCGCCGAGCAGCTCGAGGTAGTCGTTCTCCGCGTGCTCGATGCGCAGGTCCTCGGCTGCGCTCTTGAACCGTGGCAGGGCGTCCGCGAACGCGCCGAGGCCGCTGCCGACGACCGGGCTCGAGGCGGCGAGGCGCAGCGAGTCGCGCCAGGTCGAGAGGCGGTAGCTGCCCGCCTGGTCGAGGTGACCCATCGTGCGCACGCGCGCGCGGGCCTCCTCGGGAAGGACGGCCGCGGTCGCGGCGGCGACGGCCACCAGGACGAGAGCCGTCCACACCAGGGTCGAGCGTGGGCGCACCACCGGCGCGCTTCCTTGGATCGGGGACGGTGAACGGTCGCCGTCTCGCGTCGAGACCCGGACGAGCGCGAACGCCACCAGGCCGGCGGCGAGGCTGACGACACCGCCGCGCGAGAGGGAGACAGGGACCGCGAGCACGAGCAGCGCCGCGACGCCGAATGCGGCGACGATCCAGCCGGCGCGACGGCTCTCGAGCCAGCTCAGCCAGTCCGCTCCGTGCCGCGCCTCGTCCGCCAACCCGACCGCCAGCCCGAGTGCCAGGCAGGCGACCATCTCGACGTAGCCCGCGAAGTGGTTCTTGCTCACGAAGGGGCCGAAGGGCGCGACCGTCGGGACCGCCAGCACGCCGAAGAGGCGGTTGGCGAACACCAGCCGGGCGACGAGACCGTAGCCGGCGACGAGCGCGCCTCCGAGAGTGACCGTTACGGCGACGCGCAGGAGAACCCGTCGGGAGCGAAGGGCGGGGCCGGCGACCAGCGCGAGCCCGACCGCGGCGGCCGCGAACGTCAGCCAGCGGATGGTCGCCTCCGGGTAGATCGAGATCGGTCGGGGTCCGGGCCCCAGCACCGCAGCCGCGGCAGCGTTCGCCGGGTACCAGACAGCCGCTGGGCCGGGGGCGACGACGGCGAGGACGGCTCGGGGGAGTGGGACGAGCTGCAGCGAGCCGAGCGCCCACAAGGCCGCCAGCGGCGCCGTCGCCCGTGGAGACACGAGGCTGTGGCCGCGTCGGAGCGAGAGGAGGCCCACCACCAGGGAAACGCCGAGGCCGATGAGCGTGATCGCCGCCGTCGTCGTCCAGTGGACGCTGCCGAAAGGCCAGGGCGAGAGGACGACGAGGGCCGCCAGAACCACCGCGGCACCCTCGTGGGCCCGCGCCATCCCACTCGTTCGGGCTTCCACCACGGTGCGGAGCCTACGCCGGACGCCGAGTGCGGCCAAGAGACGGCGGGTGCCGCGGCCCGCTCCGCCGGATGCCGCCTGCGTAGATCTCGTTCAGACGGCGACAGTTAGGTTGACGGACCTGCACCTCGATGGTACCCTCCGGGCGACCGGTCGCCGTGTGCCCGGGGAACGAATGAGAGACGCCTCAGGCGCCCAAGGGTCGGGGGCCGTTCGAGTGTTGCGGGTGTTCTCTCGGCTGAACATCGGGGGTCCGTCCCTCCACGTGATCCTCCTCAGCGCGGACTTGCGGCCCCTCGGCTACGAGACGCGTCTGGTGGTGGGCACGGAGTCGCCGCGGGAGGGGAACATGTTCCCCCTCGCTCTGGAGAAGGGCGTGGAGTGTGAGGCGATGGCCGGGCTCGGCAGGGAGGTCGCGCCGCTGCGGGACCTGCGTGCCCTCGTCGGTCTCGTCCGGCTGATGCGCTCCTGGCGGCCTGCGATCGTCCACACCCACACCGCCAAGGCGGGCCTCCTCGGACGCCTTGCTGCCCGCGCCGCCGGCGTGCCGACGATCGTGCACACGTACCACGGCCACGTTCTGCGCGGCTACTTTTCGCCCGCCCAGACGGCGTTCTACCGCTGGCTCGAGAGGCGACTGGCGGGGCTCGCCGACGCCCTGGTCGCGGTGTCCGAATCGGTGAAGCAGGACCTGGTCGGGATGGCGATCGCGCGCCCGGCGAAGATCCGCGTGGTCCCGCTCGGCCTCGAGCTGCAGCACCTGACCGGGGAGTTGCCCCGGGGCGTGCTGCGGCGCGAGGCGGGGATCGCTGCCGAGGCGCCGCTGGTGGGGATGGTCGGCCGGCTGGTGCCGGTGAAGGACGTCCCGACCTTCCTCCGTGCCGCACAGCGCGTGCGCGAGAGCAGACCGCAGGTCCGCTTTGCACTCGTGGGCGACGGCGAGGAGCGGGCGGCGCTGGAGACGCACAACCGCGAGCTCGGCCTGGCGGACGCGGTCACGTTCTTCGGCTGGCGCCGCGACCTGAGCGCCGTCTACGGCGACCTGGACGTGGTCGTCAACGCCTCGGTGAACGAGGGCACGCCGGTCGCCCTCATCGAGGCGCTGGCGGCCGCCAAGCCGGTCGTGGCCACCCGGGTGGGCGGGACGCCGGACCTGTTGGGAGAGGACCTGCGGGGCCGGCTCGTCCCCGCCGGCGATCCCGACGCGCTGGCCGCTGCCATCGTCGAAACGCTGGAACAGGCCGAAGCCGCGCGCGGCCGCGCGCAGGCTGGTCGGGAGCACGTGCTCGCGCACCACGGGGCGGACCGGCTGGTCCGCGACGTGGACGCGCTCTACCGCGAGCTGCGCGCGCAGCGGGCGCCGGAGGCCGCCTGACCCCCCCCGAACCGACGGCCCTCATCCCGACGCTCGTCCTCGCGGCCGCTTTCATCGTCTCCGCAGCCCTGGTGCCGGTGTCGGCGGCGATCGCGCGCCGCTACGGCATCCTGGACCAGCCGGGGCAGCGCAAGGTCCACCAGCGTCCGACGCCCCGAGCAGGCGGGATCGCGGTGTGGGCCGCCTTCACGCTCGTGGTCCTCACCGGCTTCATCGGCGCCCCGGCCCTCGGTCGGAACGGCTGGTTCATCGCCCACTTCGGCCCGGAGATCGCGATGCTGCGCGAGGCGTACCGGGTCGGGGACAAGCTGCTCGCGGTCGTCCTCGGGGGCAGCATCGCGTTCGGCGTGGGGCTGCTGGACGACGTGCTGGGCCGGAAGTTCGGCCCCGGCTGGAAGCTCGCCGGGCAGACGCTCGCCGCGCTCGCGCTGCTCTCGGCCGGGATCCGCACCGACTTCCTGCACTACACCGCCCTCAACTCCGCCGTCACCCTGCTCTGGGTGGTGGGCATCACCAACGCCTTCAACCTGCTCGACAACATGGACGGCCTCAGCGCCGGCGTCGCCCTGACCGCCTCGGCCGTCCTGGCGCTCAACGCGTTCCTGCTCGGCGAGTTCTTCATCAGCCTGGTGCTGATGGCCTTCATGGGGACGCTGCTGGGCTTCCTGGTCTTCAACTGGAGCCCGGCCTCGATCTTCCTCGGAGACTGCGGGAGCCTCTTCGTCGGCTTCACCCTCGCCTCGCTGACGCTGCTCGAGCACTTCGTCACCCACGCCTCCAGCAGCTACTTCCCGGTGCTGATGCCGGTCCTGGTGCTGGCGCTGCCGATCGTGGACACCACCACCGTGGTCGTCATCCGCCTGCGTGAGGGCCGGCCCATCTACGTGGGCGACAGCCGCCACCTGTCCCACCGTCTGGTGTCGCTGGGGATGAGCCCGCGCCTGGCGGTGCTGACGATCTACCTCATCGCTCTCGGCATCGGCCTCGGCGCGGTGGCGTTGCCGCACGCGGGGCTGGTGGTGTCGGTGATCCTGCTGGTGCAGGCGCTGGCCATGATCGCGGTCGTCCTGGTCCTGCTCTTCTACGATCGGCGCATACCGACGCGGGTGCTGACGTGGCGTCCCGAGGCGCCGGCGGCGGAGGCGGCAGCTCCTCTGACCGCGGCCGCTCCTCTGGCCGAGCCCGCGCCGCGCGAGCGGGGCGCGACGAGGTGAGCCTGGTGGCCGTGGCGCTGGCCCTCGTCGTCGCCGATCCGCCCGTGGTCACCGCGGTCCGGGTGGCCACCCTCGGTACCCAGACGGCCGTCCGGATCCTGACGTCGGGTGAGGTCGCCGCCGCCGAGGTCACGCGTCAGGGCGACGAGATCGTGGTGCGCCTGCAGGTGCCGGCCGCCGAAGACCTGACGACGCCGGCGGCCCAGAGGCCGATCGAGCGCATTCGCGTGAGCCGTGAGCCCTCCGCCACGCTCGTCTGCCTCCAGGTGGCTCCCGAGGTCGCTTTCGAGACCCGCCGGGATGCGGGCGGCACCACCATCGTCTTCGCCGAGACCCCGGCCGCAGCGCCGTCGCCCTCGATTCCGCCGGACCTCTACGCGCGGCTTTTCCCCACGGGCCTCCAGGCGCCCGAGAAGACCGCGCCCACGACGCCGCCCGCCGAGGGCGCGCGCGAGGGGCTGGCGCTCGGCCGGCTGACGGTGCGGCCCGGCGTGCAGGCGAGCTGGGTGGACGCCGACGTCACCGTGCTCGGGCCGCAGCCGGTGCGCGACCACTACCTCCAGATCGCGCCGGCGATCGGCGTCTTCGCGCCGCTCGCCGACGGGCAGCTCGCGCTCAGCTACCAGCCGCGGCTGCGCTTCTTCTCCCACATCCCGGGGGTGGACGAGACCGCGCACCTCGCGGACGCCAGCCTGGAGGTCCCGCTGGGCTCCCGGGTGCGGCTGCGTGGGGCGTACGGTTACACGCGCGCGACCCTGGAGACGAGCTTCGTCGATCCCGGTCACGAGTACTTCTACGACCTCAGCCGCTACACGCTGCAGACCGCGACCGTGTCCGGCACCGTCGACGTCGCCCCCCGGATCTTCTTGGAGGGCCAGGCCGGCTGGTGGTCGAGCCGCTTCGACCACCAGGGCGCGGGCTTCTTCGGCTACGACTCGCGCACCGCCCGCGCGGGCCTGGGGTACGAGCTGGGCCGGGAGCTGAGGGCCGTGCTGAGCTACTCGTACCAGAGCGTGCCGAGCGCTCCCGACCGCCCGATCGTCGAGGGGACGGCGCAGGACGTCGATCTCACCCTCACCGGCCCGCTGGGGCCGGTGATGACCGGGCGCGTCTTCGCCGGCTACCGCACGCAGACGAGCCCGAAGGCGATCGGCGCCAGCCACGACTGGTCCGGCCTCGTCCTCGGCGGCTCGCTCCGCCGTGAGCTCGGGCGGGCCTCGTCCCTCGAGCTCCAGCTCAACCGCACCCCCACCGTCTCCGCCTTCGAGGCGAACGCGTACTACGTCACCAACTCCGTGTACGCGACGCTGACTGCCCCGCTGCCCTTCGAGAGCTGGTGCCGCGTGTTGGGCGGCTTCCTGCGCAACGACTACCCGAACCCGGCGAGCGCCATCGACTCGCCCCGCCGCGACGACGTCCTCAGCTGGGGCCTTGGGCTGGGCCGGGCGCTCGGCCGCCGGGGATCGGTGTCGGCGGACTACCGCCGCGAGAAGCGCGACTCCAACGTCCCCGGCTACAGCGTGACCACCAGCGGCTTCATCCTCCAGCTCGGGTACGGCTACACGGGGGCCAGCCGGTGATCGCGCCGCTGGTGCTCCTGCTGCTCGCCCAGGCGAGCCCGCCGGCCTCCCGGCCGTCGAGCTCGCAGCCACCCCGGCCGCCGCAGGCCGCCGTCCCCACACCCGCGCCGACGACACCGGCGGCCGACAGCTCGGCCGAGTACCAGGTCGGCCCCGGCGATGTCCTGCAGGTGACGGTGTTCGGCAACGAGGACCTCTCCCGCATCCCGACCGTCCAGACGAACGGCACCATCACCCTGCCCCTGCTCGGCGAGGTGCTGGTCGCGGGCCGTACCGTGGCCCAGGTGCAGAAGGAGATCACGGCGCGGCTGGGCAAGGACTACCTGGTCAACCCGCAGGTCGAGGTGAAGGTCAGCGAGTACCACAGCCAGTTCGTCTCGGTGGTCGGCGAGGTGAACGCGCCCGGGAGGAAGCCGCTGCGGGGGAGGACCCGGCTCATCGACGCCCTGCTGGAAGCCGGCGGCTTCACCCCGCACGCCTCGGGCGAGGTCCTGATCACCCGCAGCGACGGCAGCTTCGCCGGCGGCACCCGCACGCTGGTGCTGCGCATCTCGGGGGGCACCGCGCCCAGCGCGCAGGACGCGGTGAACCTCGAGCTGCCGCTGCGCAACGGCGACATCATCACCGCCTCGCCCAAGTACTACGTGACGGTCGACGGCGAGGTGAACCGGCCCGGCCGCTACCCGATCGAGGCGGACCTGACGGTGACGGGAGCGATCTCGCTGGCCGGCGGGCTGACGCGCTACGGCAGCAACACCGTCAAGGTCCGGCGCACCGAGTCGCCCTCCGGCAAGGTCACCCTGATCGAGGTCGACCTCAAGGACGTCCGCAACGGCAAGAAGCCCGACCTGCCGCTGCAGCCGAACGACGTGCTGTCGGTCTCCCGCCGGGTGTTCTAGGATTCACCCGTTGAGCACCGCCCCCCAGCCCTCGCTCCTGCCCGCGGATCCCGGCGGCCGGGCCGACATCGACGTCCGCTACTACGCCGGGCTCCTCTGGCGCCACCGCGCCTTCCTGGTGGCCTGCGCGCTCGTCGGGACGCTGCTCGGGGTGGTGGTCGCCCTCGTCCAGACGCCGGAGTACCGCGCCTCGGTGATGCTGCAGATCGAGCCGCCGACCCCCACCTTCCTCTCCGTCACCGACGCCCTGGTGGGCGCGGGGAACTACTGGCAGAACTCGGACTTCTACAACACGCAGTTCAAGGTCCTGCGCTCGAAGAGCGTCGCCGAGAAGGTGGTGGCCAGGCTCAAGCTCACCGACCGCGAGCCGTTCCGGTCGAACCCGGACCCCGCGTCGCTCTTCCTCGGCCACGTCGAGGTGGAGCCGATACCCGAGAGCCGGCTGGTGCTGGTGAGCATCACCCACCGCGACCCGCGGGAGGCGGCGCTGTGGGCGAACACCCTGGCCGAGGTCTACATCGACCAGACGCTCTCGACGCGCATCGAGTCGGCGCGCAAGGCGTACGAGTGGCTGCAGGACCGGCTGGTCGCCACCCAGCAGGGAATGCGCAAGGCCCAGGAGCGTCTCTCGGAGAGCTACAAGAGCCAGGACCTGTTCGTGCCGGAGGGCAGCGTGTCCGCCGTCTCCACCTCGATCGGCAAGCTCAACGACGACTACGTCCAGGCGCAGGCCCGGCGCATCGTGATCGAGGCGGCGCTCAAGCAGGTGGACGAGATGCAGAAGCGGGGCGAGCCGCTGGACGCCCTGCCCCAGGTGGCCGCCGACCCGGTGGCGAACGGCTTCACCACCCAGATCGCGGCGCTGACGGTGGAGCTGGGGAAGCTGGGCGAGAAGTTCAAGGAAGGCCACCCCGAGGTCCAGAAGGTGAAGGCGCAGCTGGAGGAGCTGCGCAAGGCCCAGCGGGCGCGGGCGCTGCAGATCGTGCAGGGGCTGCGGGCCGAGTACGCGCAGCTGCGCAAGCGCGAGGAAGAGCTGCGGGCCGCCATCGACGCCCAGAAGGCGCAGGCCGCCACCGACAGCCGCAAGCTGACCGAGCTCGAGGTGCGCAAGAAGGAAGCCGACTCGGCCAAGAGCCTCTACGAGGTGCTGCTGCAGAAGCTCAACGAGACCGACATCGCCGCCTCCATCCGCAACAACAACGTCAGCATCGTCGACCGCGCCAGCCCGCCCGACTCCGCGGTGCGGCCCCGCAAGAGCCGGATCGCCCTCTTCGGCTTCGCCGGCGGGCTCCTGGTCGGGCTGGGGCTGCTGCTGGCCCGCGACTACCTCGCCAACACCATCCGCGACCCCGAGGAGATCGAGCGCTACCTGCACCTGGACCTGCTGGCGGCGGTGCCGCGCTACGACGAGACGAGCTTCGCCCTGGCCACCGAGGCCTACCAGAACCTGCGCACGGCGCTGCTCTTCGCGCGGCGCGGCGAGCAGGGCGAGGTGGTGCTGGTCACCGGCACGGCGCCGCAGGAGGGCAAGACCACCACCATCGTCAACCTGGCGCGCCTGCTGGCGGCGGCGGGCGAGAAGACGGTCATCCTCGACTGCGACCTGCGCCGCGCCCAGATGCACCAGCGGCTGGGCGTTCGGCGCACACCCGGGCTCACCGACCACTTCGTGCGCCGCGAGCCGTTGGAGGCCCTGCTGCAGGCGGCGCCCACGCCGAACCTGTTCGTGCTGGCTTCCGGGCCGCTGCCGCCGAACCCGCCGGCGCTCCTCGCCCGGCGGGAGCTGCCGGCGCTGCTGGCCGAGCTGCGGCGGGGGTTCGACTGGGTGCTCATCGACTCGCCGCCGCTCGCCTCCGTGACCGACGCGCTGCTGCTGGCGCGGCACGCCGACCACACGGTCCTCGTCGTCCAGCACAACAAGGTCGACAAGAGGCTGGTGAAGCGGTCGCTGGCGGCGCTGCGCAAGGCGACGCCGCACCTCCTGGGCGCGGTGCTCAACGTGGTCGACATGCGCGGCCACGGCTACCAGTACTACTACTACCCCTCGCGCGGCCGCACCCGCGAGGCCGGCGCTCACGCGGCTTCCGCCCACCGGCAGAAGCCCGCTTCCTCGACGGAGCCCTGAGACGCCGTGCGACGATCGGCCCTGGCGGTCGCGGCGCTGCTGGCGGTGCTCGCCGCTTCGGCCGCCGCCGCGCGGCGACGGCCGCCCGGCGGCATCGAGGTGGCGAAGCTCGTCTGGACGGAGGGCGACGTGCAGCTGGCGCCGCTCCTCGGCGCCGGCCCCGCCCGCGGCGACTGGCAGCGGGCCGCCCGCGGCGACGCCCTCCGGACCGGGGACGCCCTGCGCACCGCGGGGTCGGCGCTGGCGCGCATCGAGTTCCCCTGGATGGACGTCACCCTGGCGTCCGCCGCCAGCCTGAGCGTCCCGGCGAAGGCCGTGCTGTCGACCGTCCTCGACGAGGGCCGGGCCGAGTTCTCGGGCCCCGGACGGGACATCGTGAAGATCGAGGTGGGCCCGGGCGAGGTGCGCGGCGGCGGGCGGCTGGTGCTGTGGCACACCGCGGGCCGCACCAGCGCGACCGCGCTCGAAGGCGCCTTCCGCGTGCGCTCGGGCGAGCGCACGGTGGAGATCAAGGCCGGCCAGGGGACGTTCCTCGTGGACGGGCAGCCGCCGGCGCCGCCGACGGCGCTCCCGGCCTCGCCGGAGCGGCTCAAGCCCGGAGCGGAGGTCGGCTACGTCCGCGTCGGCCACCCGGTCGAGCTGCGCTGGACGGCGGCCGGCGGGGCGATCCGGCACCGCGTGGAGCTGCTCTCGCTGGAGCGGGAGGAGGTGCTGCTGGCTCGCGAGACCGGCGGCTCGTCGCTGCAGCTTCAGATACCGTGGCTGGGGACCTTCCGCTGGCGGGTCTCGGCGCGCGACGGACGCGGGCTGGAGAGCCGGCCTTCGGCGCCGGGGGTCGTCTGCTCGGTCGACAGGTGAGACGGGCTGTCGCCGGAGGCGTGAGCCGCTAGTTCGACATCCCGGCGGGCAGGACGGGGCTTCCCGGCGGGAGAGGCGGGATCACCGGAGGGGGAACGGAGCCGCCGCCGCCGCCTCCTCCTCCCGGGGGCGGAACCACGCCACCGCCGCCCCCACCTCCGCCTCCGCCTCCGCTGGAGCCCGGACCGCTGACGGCCGTCTCGGCGACCAGCGTCCCGCGCTCGAGGATCTCGGGGCACAGCTCCTGCCGCAGGGCCAGCCTTCGGCGCTCGAGGAAGCGCCGCGCCTCCTCCGCCTTCTCACGGCTGACCGGGCCAGAGGGCCCCACGTCGAGGCCCAGCCGCGCCAGCGTCGCCACGTAGTCCGCCGGCGTGTGCTTCTTGGGTTCGAGCGAGAGGGCCAGGATGGTGGTGTCGGCCCCCAGTTGGACGGCGAAGAGGTGCCGGCCCTTGTGGAGCTGCGCCGAGAGGATCGGGCGCCAGCGCGGCGTGGGATCGGTCGAGGGGCAGACGATGCACGTACGGCAGCCGTCGACCACCCACCGTTGGCCGCCCACCGGGGCGCCGAGCGCGGACAGCGCGTAGAGGCCGTCCGCGGGCACGTCGGCGACCAGCAGCACCCGGGCGCCGTGCGGGCCGCTGCGGAAGCTGCCGTCGCCCTCCGCCACCTGCACCGCCCGCGCGCCGTCGTCGAGGACCAGGTCGCGGCCGGCGAAGCGCAGCGCCTCCCCGGCCGGCGGCAGCTCGGTCTCGAGGTCGAGCGCCTGCAGCACGGTCACCGCGACGTCCTCGCTCGTCGTCACCGCCAGGGGCTTCCACCCGCCCTGCGGCTCGATCGGGTGGACGCACGGCGGCGCGATCTCCACGTACTCGAGCGCCGTCCCCGGCGGCAGCAGCACGGTCGCCTCGTAGGCGCCGACGTCGAGGGGGACCTGGCCCGCCTCCACCCAGCTCATCGCGGTGGTGGCGGGCACGTTCAGCCGCCGGAGCACCTTGTCCTGTCCCGCGCGCGTCAGCTCGGCCTCGGCCGCGGCGGGGCCGGCCAGGTAGAAGCGCGCCCGGTACTCGCCCGGGCGGGCCACCGCCAGCGCGAAGACCGCCTCGCCGATCCCGCCCACCGGCCGGATGCGCCGCACGCCCTGCTCCTCCACCACCTCCACGTGCGTGCCGCGGACGTACTGCTCGGCCCGCAGGGCCCGGCTGTCGCGCCCCGAGAGCGTGAGGAACGCCTGCTCGGCGGTGTCGTTCACCCCGGCGGTGTCGACCAGGAGGTCCAGGCCGCGCAGCACCATGCGCGCCCACTCCGGGTGCGACACGGCCGCGGCGGGCACCGGGTCGCCGTAGAGCGGCAGCAGCGCGACGGCGGCGACGCCGGCCAGCAGGCCGAGGGCCCGGAAGCGGTTCACGTTCCAGAAGCTACGCCCCTTGACTTGGCGAGTCAAAGGACCGCGCTCACACCGCGCGCGATTCGCCGCGTTGACACGCCTTCGCCGGGGGGGCTAGTCTGGTCAGCCCATGACGACCGCGAGCGGCCGCGAGGAGCGCGAGGTCCTCGCCGCCTACCTCAGCCAGCACCGCCTCAAGCGCTCCGCGCAGCGCGCGGTGATCCTCGACGCGTTCCTGCGGGCCGGCCAGCACGTCTCGGTCGAGGACCTGCTGCGGGTGGTGAAGCGCCGGCACCCGGAGGTCGGGCGGACCACCATCTACCGCACGCTGAAGCTGTTCAAGGACGCCGGCCTGGCGAGCGAGCTGCTGCTGGGCGGGGAGGCGCGCTTCGAGCCGGCGCTGCGGCGCGACCACCACGACCACTTCGTCTGCCGCGTCTGCGGCGAGATCATCGAGTTCCAGAGCCCGCAGATCGAGAAGATCCAGGAGGAGATCGCCTCCGGCCTGGGCTTCCGCATCGAGGGCCACCGGCACCACATCTTCGGCCGCTGCCGTCGCTGCGCCTCGAAGAAGGCCGAGTCGCGGGCGAGGTAGCGGTGGCGGCGGCGGACGCGAAGGTGAGCATCAAGAGCGCGCTGCGCCCGGCGGCGGTGATCGCGGTCGTCCTGCTGGCGGCCCTCGCCTATCGTCAGCTGGCGGAGAGCAAGGGCTACGCGCTCAGGGCGGGGACGGCGGCGCCGGGCTTCCGGCTGAAGGACCTCTCCGGCGGTGACGTCGACCTCGGCGCCTACCGCGGCAAGGTGGTGGTCCTCAACTTCTGGGCCACCTGGTGCCCGCCCTGCGTCGAGGAGATGCCGTCGCTCGAGCGACTGCACCGCACGCTGGGGCCGGAAGGGCTGGCCGTCGTGGCCGTCTCCACCGACGAGGACGAGGCCGAGCTGCGGCGCTTCGTCTCCAGCCACGGCCTGACGGTCCCGGTCCTGCGCGATCCCGGCGGACGGATCGCCTCCGGCGGCTACCGCACCACGGGCTACCCGGAGACCTTCGTCCTCGACCGCTCCGGTGTCGTCCTCGAGCACGTGGTGGGTCCGACGGAGTGGGACGCCCCCCAGGCCCTGTCGCACTTCCGCTCGCTCCTGGGCGGGGCGACGTCGACCCGGCTCGCGGCACCGGTGGCGACGCACCCGTAGCCAGCCACCTCGCTAGCGCCGCCGCCGCTTCCTCTCGAGCAGCGCCTTCACCGCGCCGACCAGGTACAAGCTGCCGGCGACGACCACCATGGTCTGCGGGCCGTGGGCGCGGGCGAGCCGGCGGGCCAGGCCGAGCGCGCGCCCGACGCTCGGCTGCTGCTGCGCCCCGCGGGCCAGCCGGCCCAGCCGGCGCGCCAGGAGCTCCGGGCTCGCCGCGCGCGAGACCTTCGGCTGCGTGAGGACGAGGCTGGAGGCGAGCGGCACCAGAGCGGCCGCGAGCCCGCGCACGTCCTTGTCGCTCATCGCCCCGAAGAGCAGCACGAAGGGCGGGCCGCCCCGCAGGTGCGCGGCCAGGGCGCGGGCCCCCGCCGGGTTGTGGGCGCCGTCGAGGAGCAGCGGCGGGTTCCCGGCGATTCTCTCCAGCCGTCCGGGCCAGCGCGTGTGGGCGATGGCTCCGGGAACGGCCTCCGGACGGAACGCGAGGCCGGCGGCCTCGGCCTCCTCGAGAAGCCGGATGGCGACGACCAGGTTGTCCTGCTGGTGTCGTCCGGGCAGCGGCCGCAGCCCCAGGTAGCGTCGCCGCGGCGTCTCGAGGTCGAAGGCGCCATCCGGGCGCGGCACCAGGCGGGTCCCTGCGGCCGCGTCCACCGCGCGCGCGCCGATCGCCGCCGCGCGCGCCTGCACCGCCGCGCGCGCCTCCTCCGCCAGCGGTCCGGTGACCGTGGCCCGCCCGGAGCGCATCACGCCCGCCTTCTCCGTGGCGATCGCGCCGAGGGTCCGACCCAGGTAGACCTGGTGGTCGAAGTCGACGGTGACGATGGCCGAGGCCAGAGGGTCCGCCACGTTGGTCGCGTCGAGCCGGCCGCCCAGGCCCACCTCGAGCACGGCGACGTCCACGCGGGAACGGCGGAAGTGCTGGAAGGCCGCGGCCGTCAGCACCTCGAAGTAGGTGGGGTGGGAGGCGAGGACGCCGCGGCGCACCAGCGCATCCGCCGCGTCGCGCACCGCCCGCACCGCCCGCCCGAACGCGGCGTCGGAGATCTCGCGCCCGTCGACGGTGACGCGCTCGTTCACCCGCACGAGGTGCGGCGAGACGTAGCGGCCGCAGCGCAGGCCCGAGGCGCGCAGCACCCGGTCGCAGTACGCGGCCACCGAGCCCTTGCCGTTCGTCCCGGCGATCAGCAGCGAGGAGAAGGCGCGCTCGGGATGCCCCATCTCCGCGACCAGGGCGCGCGTGGTCTCGAGCCCGAACTTGATCCCGAACCGCACCCGTTGCGCGAGGTACAGGCCGGCGACACGGTGTCCGGGCAGTCGAGCCACGATCGCCGAGCCTATCACCGGGCCGCCGTGGTCACCGCTCGCGGACCTGGTGTGGAAAAGTGGAAGAAAGTGTGGAATACTCGTAGCTCCCTGTGCTGAAAGGCACTTATCACCATCGGATCGACGCCAAGGGCCGGCTGCCGGTCCCCGCGGCGTTTCGCCGCGCGCTCGGAGACGGCCCCGGCGCGACGGTGGTGGTGACGCTCCTCGACCAGTGCCTGGCGGTGTACGCGCCGCAGGAGTGGGCCAGGCTGGAGGGGCAGCTCGCGGCACTGCCGGCCTTCAGCAGGCAGGTGAAGGCGCTCACGCGTCTGCTCACCAGCCGGGCCGCCGAGTGCGAGCTGGACGTCCAGGGTCGGATCCTGCTCCCCCCGACGCTGCGCCAGGCCGCGGCTCTCGAGCGCGACGCCGTCGTCGTCGGCGTCCTCAACCGCTTCGAGGTCTGGTCCCCGGCAACGTGGGACGGCTTCGTCCGTGACTCCGAGCGCCTCCTCGACGACGTCTCCCTCGAGATCCAGTGGCCACCCGCGCCGGCTGCCCCCGTGACGCCCGTCACAACGGCTCCAAACAGCCCCACCGGCAGCGGCGATCCACAGAGCAAACCCAACAGCTAGTTCAGGTTTCGCCTTGACACCCCCAATGGGGGGCGAATAGACTGAGCGTGGAAAATTGTGGAGCGGAGTGGTCTCCCTGCTGGCCAAAGGGGTCGGCAGAGGCTGATTCCGTTCGAGGGCGAGTGGCCGAATGCTGCGGGGCAACCATCCGGCACGGATCGATGCGAAGGGCCGGCTCAAGGTCCCGAACGGCTTCCGCCAGGCGCTCGAGTCGAAGTGGGGCCCCGAGCTGTTCGTCACCAGCGTCACCGGCGAGTACGTCCGCATCTACCCGATGCCGGTGTGGCTGGAGATCGAGCAGCGGCTCGCTGCCATGCCCTCGTCCCACCCCGCGCGGCAGCGCTTCGTCGACCGCGTGAACTTCTTCGGCCAGGTGCTCTCGCTCGACCGCCAGGGCCGAGTGGTGATCCCGCAGCTGCTGCGCGAGACGGCCGCCATGAGCGGCGAGGTGAGCGTCCTCGGACAGCAGAACCACCTCGCCGTCTGGAACCAGAGACGGCTGCAGGAGCGGCTGTTCAAGAAGGAGCCGTTCACGGAGGAGGACGGCAAGGTGCTGGCGGAGCATGGCATCTGATGCGGGACACACGAGCGTGCTGCTCGCCGAGACCCTGGAGCTGCTCGCCGTGAGGCCGGGCGGCCTCTGGGTCGACGGCACCGTCGGCCTGGGCGGCCACGCCGCGGCCATCCTGCGCGCGAGCGCCCCCGACGGCCGGCTGCTCGGCCTCGACCGTGACGGCGAGACCCTGGAGCGGGCCCGCGCCAACCTCGAGGAGTTCGCCGGCCGCGCCCGCCTCGAGCAGGCCGACTACCGCGAGATCCCGCAGCGACTCTCGGGCGAGGCGCCCAGCGGCATCCTCCTCGACCTCGGGATCTGCTCCCTCCAGCTCGACGACCCGGCCCGCGGGTTCAGCTTCCAGGTCGAGGGCCCGCTGGACATGCGCATGGACCGGAGCCAGCGGACGACGGCCGCCGACCTCGTGAACCGCCTGCGCGAGACCGAGCTCGCCGACCTCATCTACGCGTACGGCGAGGAGCCCGCCTCGCGCCGCATCGCCCGGGCCATCGTGCGCGCGCGCGAGCAGCGTCCGATCCGCACCACCACCGAGCTCGCGGAGATCGTGCGCCGCGCCGCGCCCCGCGGCCGCCGGCCCGGCCTGCACCCGGCCACCCGCACCTTCCAGGCCCTGCGCATCCGGACGAACCGCGAGCTCGACGGGCTGGGCGAGGCGGTGACGGCGGCCGCGCGGACGCTGCGTCCCGGCGGGCGCCTGGCCGTGATCGCCTTCCACTCGCTCGAGGACCGCGCGGTGAAGGAGAGCTTCCGCGCCCTCGACCGGCAGGGCTTCCGCCTGCTCACCAGGAAGCCGCTGCGCCCTGCCGAGGAGGAGACCCGCCGCAACCCCCGCGCGCGCAGCGCGCGCCTGCGCGGCCTCGCGCGCGAGGAGGCGGCGTGAGGGACGAGGGCGTGGTGCTCCTCGGCAAGAGCGTCGACAACTCGCGGGTGGTGCGCCAGGTGGACCCCCGCTCGCGGCGCGAGATCTTCCTGGTGCTGCTGCTGGTGGCGCTGCTGGCGGCCGGCCTCGGCCTCTACGCCTGGCCGGCGCTCGAGATCCGCCGCGCCGGGCAGACGAGCGTCGAGCTCTACCGCGAGAAGGAGCGACTGCTGGAGGAGCGGCGCAAGCTGCAGCTGGAGAAGGCCGCCCTCGAGAACCTGAGGCGCGTGGAGGCGATCGCCACCCGCGACCTGGGCCTGCAGGCGCCCGCGCCCGACCAGGCGGTGGTGGTCGAGCTGCCGAGGCCCCTGCCGCCGGCGAGCACCGTCGCTGGCGAGCCGGCGCCGCACCGCGAGGCGCGGGCGGAGAAGCCCGCCGAGAGGGCGAAGGAGGCGCAGCCGTGACGCCCGAGCTGCTGCCAAAGCGCCCACCGCCCCCGCGGCGCGAGCAGAAGACGCGCCTGCGGCTGATGCTGCTCGCCCTCAGCATCTCGCTGTGGGCGCTGGTCATCGGCATCCGCCTGGTGCACCTGCAGGTGCTGGACCGCGGCTTCTTCGAGCAGCAGGGGACGCGGCAGAGCGAGCGCACGGTGAACCTCGACCCCCGCCGCGGCGAGATCCTCGACCGGGAGGGCCGGCCGCTCGCCGTCAGCGTCGACGCGGAGAGCGTCTACGCGGTGCCGCAGGACATCGGCGACGCGCGCGAGACCGCTCTGGCGCTGGCCCAGGCGCTGGGCCTGGACGCCTCCGCCCGCCGCGAGCTGGTGGCGCGGCTGCAGAAGAGCCGCGCCTTCGTGTGGGTGGCCCGCAAGGTCGACCCGGCGTCCGCGCAGCGGGTGCGCGCGCTGCAGCTCGACGGCGTCGGCTTCGTCACCGAGCACCGCCGCTACTACCCGCAGCGCGAGCTGGCGGCGCAGGTGCTCGGCTACGTGGGCCTCGACAACACCGGCATGAGCGGGATCGAGTACGCCTTCGAGGACGAGATCCGCGGCCGCGCCGCCAAGATCGTGGTCCACACCGACGCGCGGCGCCGCCCCTTCGCCCAGACCGAGCGGCCCTCCACCGAGGGCGCCACGGTGGTGCTGACGCTGGACCAGGCCATCCAGCACGTCGCCGAGCGCGAGCTGGACCGCGCCATGGCCGAGACCCAGGCCGTCTCCGGCATGGTGGTGGTGGTCGAGCCCTTCACCGGCGAGGTTCTGGCCATGGCCGGCCGTCCGGGCTTCAACCCCAACCGCTACCAGGCCTACCCCAGCTCGCGCTGGAAGAACCGCGCGATCTCGGACGTCTTCGAGCCCGGCAGCGTCTTCAAGATCGTCACCGCCGCCGCCGGACTGCAGGAGAAGGTGGTCTCCCCCGACGAGACGCTCGACTGCGGCCACGGGCAGATCGAGCTGGCGGGGATCGTCATCCACGACCACGCCGTCTTCGACCAGTTGACGATGCAGCAGGCCGTCTGGCACTCGAGCGACATCGGCATGATCCGGGTCGGCCAGCGCCTGGGCCGCGACAACCTCTTTCGCTACGTGCACGCCTTCGGCTTCGGCGCGCCGACCGGGATCGAGCTGCCCGGCGAGTCGGGCGGCCTGCTGCGGCCGGTGTCGCGCTGGAGCGCGCTCTCGCTGCCGTCCATCTCCTTCGGCCAGGAGATCGGCACCACCGGCCTGCAGATCACCATGGCGGCGGCGGCCGTCGCCAACGGCGGCTACCTGATGAAGCCGAACGTGCTGCGGCGGGTCGAGATCGGCGGCCACACGGTGCGCGAAAGCCGGCCGGTGGTGGTGCGCCGCGTGCTGGAGCCGGAGACGGTGGACACCCTCTGCGAGATCCTGCGCGGCGTCGTGCGCGAGGGCACGGGGCGCCATGCGGCGATTCCGGGGTACCTGGTCGCGGGCAAGACCGGGACCGCGCAGAAGGTCGACGCCTCCGGCCACTACTCGATGGTCGACCACGTCGCCTCCTTCGTCGGCTTCGCCCCCGCGGCCCGGCCGGCCCTGGTGGTGCTGGCCTCGCTCGACTCGCCGCGCGGCCCTCGCAACGAGGGCGGAGACGTGGCGGCGCCGCTGTTCGCACGGGTGATGGAGGGGGCGCTGCGCCTGCTGGCGGTCCCGCCCGACGACTCCGGGCGCCTGCTGCGGGCGGTGCTGGCGCCGCCCGAGGCCCTGGCGCCGGTGGCCTACCGGCCGCCGCCGCAGCGTGCGCCGGAGGTGCCGTCCGACTCGCAGGAGCCTCGCCTGATGCCCGACCTGCGCGGCCGCTCGGCCCGGGAGGCGGCGATCGCGGCGGCCCGCCGCGGGCTGGTGGTCGAGCTGCACGGCTCGGGACAGGTGGTGGAGCAGGCGCCGGGGCCGGGAGCGGAGATCGAGTCGGGCAGCACCTGCGTGCTCACTCTCGGGCACCTGGAGGACCGGTGAGGCTGGGCGAGCTGCTGGCGCGGCTGCCCGGGGCCGAGCTGCACGGTGAGCCGGGTCTCGAGATCACCTCAGTGACCCACGACTCCCGCCGCGCCGGGCCCGCCTCGCTGTTCGTGGCCGTCCGCGGCACGGCCAGCGACGGCAACCAGTACGTGGAGGCGGCGCGGAAGAACGGCGCCGCGGCCATCGCCTCCGAGCAGCCGCCCGCGGGCGAGGGCGCCTGGGTGCGGGTCGCGAACGCGCGCGAGGCCCTGGCCGTCTTCTCGGCGGCGGTGCTCGGCGACCCGGCGCGCGCTCTCGAACTGGTCGGCGTCACCGGCACCAACGGCAAGACCACCACCACCTACCTGATCGACTCCGCCCTGCGCGCGGCCGGCGAAAAGCCCGGCCTGCTGGGCACCGTCGAGTACCGGGTCGGCGACCGGGTGGCGGAGGCCGTGCGCACCACCCCCGAGTCCTCCGACCTGCAGCAGCTCTTCCGGCAGATGGTGGACGCCGGCTGCCGTCAGGCCGTGCTGGAGGTCTCCTCGCACTCGCTGGCGCTCGAGCGCGTCTTCGGGCTGCAGTTCCGGGTGGCCGTCTTCACCAACCTGACCCGCGACCACCTCGACTTCCACGGCGACATGGACGCGTACTTCGCGGCCAAGCGGACGCTCTTCTCCTCGCTGCTGCGCCCGGACGGCCGTGCCGTCGTCAACCTCGACGACGACCGCGCCGCGGAGCTGGTCGCCGCCAGCCGCGGCGCCGTCTGGACCTACTCGGCCTCGGGCCGGCCCGCGGCCGACCTGGCGGCCGAAGACGTGCACGCGAGCCTGGAGGGCACCCGGTTCGTCGCCCGCACGCCCGCAGGGCGGCTGCAGATCGCGACGCCGCTGCTGGGCCGGTTCAACGTGGAGAACGTGCTGGCCGCGGCCGGCGCGGCCCTGGCGCTGGGGCTGGCGAACGAGGCCGTCGAGCACGGCATCGCCGCCCTGCCCGGGGTGCCCGGACGCATGGAGCGGGTGGTCGTCGGCCAGCCTTTCACCGTGCTCGTCGACTACGCGCACACGGACGACGCGCTCAAGAACCTGCTCGACACCGTGCGCGACCTGCAGCCGAGGCGCGTGATCACCGTCTTCGGCTGCGGCGGCGACCGCGACCGCAGCAAGCGGCCGCTGATGGGCACGGTGGCCGCGCGGCTGTCGGACGTGGTGGTGGTCACCTCGGACAACCCGCGCAGCGAGCCGCCCGACGCCATCATCGACGAGATCCGCCGCGGCATCCCCGCCTCGCGCGCCCGCGACACCCTGGTCTTGCCCGACCGCCGCGAGGCGATCGCCCGCGCGCTGGAGACCGCGGCGGCCGGGGACGTGGTGGTGATCGCCGGCAAGGGCCACGAGACCTACCAGGTGTTGCGCGAGCGCACCGTGCCCTTCGACGACCGCCAGGTCGCCCGCGAGATCCTCGGCAAGCTGGCGGCGGCCGGGAGGCGGCGGTGATCTCCGCGCTGCTGACGCTCGCCGAGGTGGTGGCCGCGACCGGCGGCACGCTGTGGCACGGCGCGCCCGAGACGGCCGCCGGTCTCGCCCTGACCAGCGTCTCCATCGACTCGAGGACGCTCGAGCCGGGCGCGCTCTTCGTGGCCATCCGCGGAGCACGCTTCGACGGTCACGACTTCCTCACCGCGGCCGCCGGGCGCGGCGCCCGGGCGGCGGTGGTGGAGCGAGGCGTCGACGCGGCCGGCCTGCCCTGGGTGCGGGTGGCGGACACCACGGCAGCGCTCGCCGACCTCGCGCGCCACGTCCGCGCTCGGGCCGAGCTGCCGGTGGTCGCCATCACCGGCTCGGTGGGCAAGACCACGACCAAGGACATGGCGGCGCAGCTCCTGGCGATGCGCGGGCCGGTCCTGAAGACCGAGGGCAACCTCAACAACCAGTTCGGGCTGCCGCTCACGCTGCTGCGGCTGCGTCCCGAGCACACGACGGCCGTCCTCGAGCTGGGCATGTCGGCCCCCGGCGAGCTCCGCGCCCTCACGAACCTGGCGCGCCCGGACCTGGCGGTGATCACGAAGATCGCCCCGGTGCATCTGGAGTTCTTCGACTCGGTGGAGGCCATCGCCGCCGCCAAGGCCGAGGTCCTGGAAGGGCTGCGCCCGGGCGGCGTCGCGGTCCTCAACGGCGACGACCCGCACCTGCGCCGCATCGGCGAGGCGTTTGCCGGCCGCGTCGTCTGGTTCGGGCGCGACCCCCGCTTCTACGCCTCGGCCGAATCCTGGCGCGGCACGGCCGCCGGCATGCGCTTCGAGATGGGTCTCGACGGGCGCACGCTCGAGGTGGCGCTGCCGCTGGCCGGTCCCCACTTCGTCACCAACTTCCTGGCGGCCGCGGCCGCGGCCCGCCTCCTCGGGGTGGATCCGGAGGCGATCGTGGCGGCGGCGCTCACGCTGCGGCCGGCCCGCCACCGGGGCGAGATCCGCCGTCTGGGCGAGCAGGTGGTCCTGCTCGACGACTGCTACAACTCCTCGCCCGAGGCGCTGGAGGCGGCGCTCGTCGCCCTCACGCTGCTGGGCGGCCGCCGTCGGGTGGCCATCCTGGGCGACATGCTGGAGCTGGGGCCGGCCGGCCCGGCGCTCCACCGCGAGCGCGGGCGCGCGCTCGCCGGGCGCGTGCAGGTGGTGGTGGGCGTGGGGGAGCTCGCCCGCGAGATCGTCGCCGGCGCAGGCGAGGCGGGGCTGCCGCACGACGCGCTGCATCACTTCACCTCGGCCGCCGAGGCCGCCGCGGGCGTCGCCGGCATCGTGCGACCGGCCGACGCCGTGCTGGTAAAGGCCTCGCGCGGCGTGAGGCTGGAAGCCGTGGTCGAGGCGCTGATGCGCCAGTTCGGGGAAGAGGCGGCCTGACGTGCTGTTCCACCTGCTCTACGCCCTGCACGGCCGCATCTCGGCCCTCAACGTGGTCCGCTACATCACCTTCCGCACGGCGGTCGCCAGCCTCACCGCCCTCCTGCTGGTGCTGGTGCTGGGGCCGTGGATGATCGAGCGGCTGCGCCGCCTGCAGGTCGGCCAGTACATCCGCGAGGAGGGCCCGCAGGCCCACCAGGCCAAGGCCGGCACGCCCACCATGGGCGGCGTCCTGATCCTGACCGGCATCCTGGTGCCGACGCTGCTGTGGGCGGACCTGCGCAACCGCAACGTGTGGATCGTCACCCTGGCGACGCTGGCCTACGGTGCGGTCGGCTTCGCCGACGACTACATCAAGGTCGTCCAGAAGCGCAGCCTGGGCCTGACCGGCCGGGTGAAGCTGCTGTGCCAGTTCGCCATCGGCCTGACCGTGGGGTCGGTCGTGTACCTGCTGGCGCAGCCCGGCGCCGACCCGCGCGAGTACTCGACGCGGATCGTGTTCCCCTTCTTCAAGCAGGTGGTGCCCGACCTCGGGCTCTTCTACATCGCCTTCGCGGTGCTGCTGCTGACGCTGGCCAGCAACGCCGTCAACCTCACCGACGGCCTGGACGGCCTCGCCATCGGCACCACCCTGATCGCCGCCGCCGCCTTCACGGCACTGGCCTACGTCTCCAGCCACGCCCGGTTCGCCGACTACCTGGACCTGCTGCACCGCCCCGGCGCCGGCGAGCTGACGGTCTTCTGCGGGGCGATGGTGGGGGCCTCGATGGGCTTCCTGTGGTGGAACTGCTACCCGGCGCAGGTCTTCATGGGCGACGTGGGCAGCCTGGCGCTGGGCGGCGCGCTCGGCACCGTGGCCCTCCTCATCAAGCAGGAGCTGCTGCTGTTCTTCGTGGGCGGGCTCTTCATGGTCGAGGCCTTCTCGGTGATTCTCCAGGTCGCCTCCTTCCGCCTCACCGGCCGCCGCGTGTTCCGCATGTCGCCGCTTCACCACCACTTCGAGCTGGTCGGCTGGAAGGAGCCGCAGATCATCATCCGCTTCTGGATCCTGGCCTTCATGTTCGCCCTGCTGAGCCTGACCACGCTGAAGCTGCGATGAGCGCGCGCGAGGATCGTCCCGTGGTGGTGGTGGGCCTGGCGCGGAGCGGTGTCGCCGCCGCTCTCTTCCTGGCGCGCCGCGGGGCGGCTGTGGTGGCCGTCGACCGCAAGGGGGAGGCGGAGCTGGGGGACGAGGTGAGCGGCCTGCGCCAGCGCGGCGTGCGCCTGGAGCTGGGGCCGCACCGCCAGGAGACCTTCACCGGCGCCTCGCTGGTGGTCGTCTCGCCGGGCGTCGCCTGGGAGCTGCCGCAGCTCGAGGCCGCGCGGCGGGCGGGCGTGCCGGTGATCGCCGAGATCGAGCTGGCCTTCCGCCATCTGCAGGGACGCCTGGTCGCGGTCACCGGCACCAAGGGCAAGTCGACCACCACCGCCGCCCTGGGGGCCATGCTGCGCGAGGCGGGCTGCGACGCCCGCGTCGGCGGCAACATCGGGACGCCGCTCATCGGCCTGGTCGAGGGCTCCACCAAGCAGACCGTCTTCGCGGTCGAGGTCTCCAGCTTCCAGCTGGAGGGCATCGTCCGCTTCCACCCGCAGGTGGCGGTGTGGCTGAACCTCTCGCCGGACCACCTCGACCGCCACTCCTCGGTCGAGGCCTACGTCGCCGCCAAGGCGCGCGTGTTCGAGAACCAGACCGCCTCCGACTGGGCGGTGGTGAACGCCGACGATCCCGTGGTGCTGGAGGCGGCGCGCCGGGGGGCCGCGCGCACGCTGCCGGTGCGCACGACCGGCGAGGGGCTCGCCGGCGACGGCGCCTTCTTCGACGGCCCCTGCGCCGCCCGCCGCCTGGACGGCCGCCTTGAGGTCCTCTTCGAGCGCGCGGACGTGCGCCTGCCGGGCGCGCACCTCGCCGGCGACCTGCTGGTGGCGGCGGCCGCCGCGCGCCTGGTCGGCGCGACACCCGAGGCGATCGCGCGGGCGGTGCGCGGCTTCCACGGCGTCGAGCACGTGCTCGAGCTGGTGGCGACGATCGACGGCGTCGCCTACTACAACGACTCCAAGGCCACCAACGTCGACGCCGCTCGCCGCAGCCTGGAGGCCTTCGCGCAGCCGGTGATCGCCATCCTGGGCGGGCGCTACAAGGGCGGCGACTTCGCGCTCCTGGCCCCGGCGCTGCGCGCGCACGGCCGACGGGTGCTGGCGATCGGGGAGGCCCGGCCGCGGGTGGTGGAGGCCCTCTCCGCCATGCTGCCGGTCGAGCCCTGTGCCTCGCTCGGCCAGGCGGTGGCCCGCGCGCGCGCGATGGCGCGGCCCGGCGACGTGGTGCTGCTGGCCCCGGCCTGCTCCTCCTTCGACATGTTCCGCGACTACGCCGAGCGCGGCCGCGCCTTCAAGGAGGAGGTGCGGCGCCAGGCGGCCGGGACGGGCGCGGGCGCGGGAGGCGAGCGTGGCTAAGCGCCTGCACGCCGACCTGGGCCTCCTCGGCACGACCGTCGCCCTGATGGGCTTCGGCATGGTGATGGTGTGGAGCGCCTCCTCGGCGCTCGCCCAGGAGCGCCACGGCAGCCCCTACTACTTCCTGCTCAAGCAGGCGCTGTGGGGCGTCATCGGGGTGGGCGGGATGGTGGCGGCCCTGCGCATGGACTACCGTGCGCTGCGGCGGCCGGGGCTGGTCTACTCGCTGCTCGCCGCCTCCACGCTGCTGCTGATCGCCGTCCTCTTCCTGAACCCCGTCAACGACTCGCACCGCTGGATCCGCCTGGGCGCCCTCTCCTTCCAGCCGGCGGAGCTCGCCAAGCTGGCGATCGTCGTCTACCTCGCGTTCCACATCGAGCGCCGGGGCGAGCGGGTGAACGACTTCGCCATGCTCTTCCCGGGGCTGCTGCTGCTGGGATGGTTCGGCTTCCTGGTGCTGATCCAGCCCGACCTGGGCACCGCCTTCTGCCTGGTGCTCACCGGCGCGGTGATGCTGTTCGTGGCCGGGATGCGGCTGCGCTACTTCGCGGTGCTGGCGGTCCCCGCGCTCACCGTGCTCTACGCCGCGATCGTCGCCTTCCCCTGGCGCAGCCGCCGCATCTTCAGCTTCCTCCATCCCTGGTCCGACCCGCAGGGGGCGGGCTACCAGGTGATCCAGAGCCTGATCGCGGTCGGCACCGGAGGGGTGGCCGGCGTGGGCCTGATGGGCGGACGGCAGAAGCTCTTCTACCTGCCCTACCCGTACAGCGATTTCATCTTCGCGGTGATCGGCGAGGAGCTCGGCCTGCTGGGGACGCTGGCGGTGGTGCTGGGCTTCCTGATCCTGCTCTGGCGCGGGCTGCGCGCCGCCTGGTCCGCCCCGGACGACTTCGGCCGCTTCCTGGCCGCCGGCCTCACCCTCTCCATCGTGTTCCAGGCCCTCATCAACGTCTCGGTGACCCTGGGGCTCCTGCCCACCAAGGGCATCCCGCTCCCCTTCATCAGCGCCGGCGGCTCTTCGCTCGTGTTCGCGCTGGTGGCGGTGGGCCTGGTCGCCAACGTGGCGCAGCACGCGGACTGACCATGGCAGCGACCTTCCTGATCGCGGCAGGCGGCACCGGCGGGCACCTCTTCCCGGGGATCGCCGTCGCCGACGAGCTCGTCCGCCGCGACCCGCAGGCGCGGGTGGTGTTCGCGGGGACGAAGAAGGGCCTCGAGTCGCGCCTCGTGCCCGGCGCGGGCTACGGCCTCGAGCTGCTGCCCATCCTGCCGCTGAACGGCATCGGCGCCGCGCGCCTGCTGAAGGGCGTGCTGGCGCTGCCGTGGGGGATGGCGCGCGCGGCGGCCCTGGTCCGGAGACTGAGGCCCAGGGCGGTGCTGGGCATCGGCGGCTACGCCGGCGGGCCGGTGACGCTGGTGGCGGCCCTGCTCGGCGTGCGGGCGATCCTGCTGGAGCCGAACGCCCGGCCCGGGTTCACCAACCGCGCGCTCAAGCCCTTCGTGCGGGCTGCCGCCTGCGCCTACGAGGAAGCCCGGGCCGACTTCGGCGGCAAGGGCGTCGTCACCGGGAACCCGGTGCGCGCCGGCTTCGCCTCGCTGGCGCCGCGCGAGCACCGGCCCCCGCTGCAGCTCCTCGCCTTCGGCGGCAGCCAGGGCTCGCGGGTCCTGAACCAGGCGATGGTCGCCGCCCTGCCGCACCTGCCGCCGGCCGCGCGGCTGCGCATCGTCCATCAGACGGGACCGGCCATGCACGCCGCGGTGGAAGAGGCCTATCGCGCCGCCTCTCGCCAGGCGGAGGTGCTGCCGTTCCTCGACGACATGGAGAGCCGCTTCGCCGCGGCAGACCTCGTGCTCTCGCGCTCGGGGGCCACCACCTGCGCCGAGCTGACGGTGGCGGGCAAGGCGGCCATCCTGGTGCCCTTCGCCCAGGCCGCCGACGACCACCAGAGGACGAACGCTCTCGCCCTGGCACGCGCCGGCGCCGCCCGCGTCCTCGAGGAGAAAGACCTCACGGGGACCTCGCTGGCGGCGGCGGTCTCGGCCCTGGTGGACGACCCCGAGAGGATCGCGGCCATGGAGCGGGCCTCGCGGGCCCTGGGACGGCCCGATGCCGCGGCGCGGGTGGCCGACCTGCTGCTCGGCACGGGGGAGGCGCCCCGTGTATAGGAAGTACCAGCAGGTGCACTTCGTGGGCATCGGTGGCTCGGGCATGAGCGGCATCGCCGAGGTGCTGCTGAACCTCGGCTACCGCGTCTCGGGCTCCGACCTCAAGCGCTCGGCGGTGACCGACCGCCTGGCGGCCCGCGGGGCCCGGGTGTCCGAGGGCCACGCCGCGGACAACGTGGGCGACGCGCACGTCGTCGTCACCTCGACCGCGGTGCACGGGAGCAACCCCGAGGTGGTCGAGGCGCGCCGGCGCGGGATCCCCGTGATCCCGCGGGCGGAGATGCTGGCCGAGCTGATGCGGCTCAAGTACGGGGTCGCGGTCGCGGGCTCGCACGGCAAGACCACCACCACCTCGATGGTGGCTCTCGTCCTCGACCGCGGCGGGCTCGACCCGACCGTGGTGGTCGGCGGCCGGCTCGGCGTCCTCGGCTCGGGGGCGCGCCTGGGCAAGGGCGACTTCATGGTGGCGGAGGCCGACGAGTCCGACCGCTCCTTCCTCAAGCTCACCCCCACCATCGCCGTCGTCACCAACATCGACCGCGAGCACCTCGACGCCTACCGCGACCTCGCCGACATCCAGGCCGCCTTCGTCGGCTTCCTCAACAAGGTGCCCTTCTACGGCGTCTGCGTGCTCTGCCTGGACGACCCGCCGCTGCAGGACGTGCTGCCGCGGATCGAGCGCCGGGTGCTGAGCTACGGCCTCTCGCCGCAGGCCCGGGTCTCGGCACGGGAGCTCGAGCTGGGGCCCACCGGAGCGACCTTCACGGTAGTGGCCGACGGCGAGCCGCTGGGCGGCGTGGCGCTGGCGGTCCCCGGTGTCCACAACGTGGCGAACGCCCTGGCGGCCGTCGCCGTCGGCATCGAGCTCGGCCTGCCGTTCGAGGCGATCCGCGGCGGGCTCGAGTCCTTCACCGGCGTCGACCGGCGCTTCCAGCTGCGCGGCGAGGCGGGCGGGGTGGTGGTGATCGACGACTACGGCCACCACCCCACGGAGATCCGGGCGACGCTCGAGGCGCTGCGGCGCTACGCGGGGGCGCGGCGGACGGTGGTGCTCTTCCAGCCGCACCGCTTCACCCGCACGCAAACGCTGTGGGACGAGTTCTGCAAGGCCTTCCACCAGGCGGACGTGCTGCTGCTGACGGACATCTACCCGGCCTCGGAAGAGCCGATCGCCGGGATCAGCGCCGAGGGGCTGGCGCAGGCCATCGGCGAGCGGGGCCATCGCCAGGTCTCCTGGGCGGGCGACCTCAAGGAGGCGACCGAGAAGCTGGCGGCTGAAGCGCGCGAAGGCGACGTGGTGCTCACGCTGGGTGCGGGGAGCGTGTGGACGGCGGGGGAGGAGCTCCTGCGGAGGCGGGGCGCGTGAGATGGACGCGCGAATGACGGCGGCGCTCCGGCAGGCCGCGATCCCGTACCGCGAGACAGAGCCGCTCTCGCGCCACACCACCATGGGCGTCGGCGGCCCGGCGGCGGTGATGGCCTTTCCCCGGACCACTCAGGAGCTGCAGAGGACGCTGCAGCTGCGCTCCGAGCTGGGCGTGCCCCACCGGGTGCTGGGAGGCGGCTCGAACCTGGTGGTCGCCGACGAGGGGCTCGACGAGCTGGTGGTCAACACCGAGTCCATGAAGGCGGTGGCGATCCGGGAGGACGGCCAGGTCACCGCCGAGGCGGGCGCCAACCTCATCAACACCGTGGTCAGGTGCGGCCGTGCCGGCTGGGGCGGGCTGGAGAGCGCCGTCGGCATCCCCGGCTCGCTGGGCGGGGCGGCGGTGATGAACGCCGGCGCCTACGGCTTCTCGATCAGCGACGTCCTGCGGGAGATCGTGGTCTACGACGAGGACGGCCGGCACACCCAGCCGCCCCAGGGCTGGCGCTTCCGCTACCGCGGCTCCTCGATCCCGGAGGGCGCGGCGGTCGCCAGCCTGACCGTCCAGCTGCAGAAGGACGACCCCGAGGCCCTGCGCGAGAGGACGCGCGCGCTCACCCGCAAGCGCGTCGACAGCCAGCCCCGCGGGCGCAACGCCGGCTGCGTCTTCAAGAACCCGACGCCGGCGCCGGCGGGACGGCTGATCGACGAGCTCGGGCTCAAGGGCCTCCGCCGCGGGGCCGCGGTGGTGAGCCCCAAGCACGCCAACTTCGTGGTGAACGAGGGCGGGGCGACCGCGACCGACGTGCTGGCCCTGCTCGACGAGGTGCGTGAGCGGGTGCGGGCGATGGCCGGCATCGAGCTGGAGCTGGAGGTCAAGGTCTGGAGGCGGAGGCCATGACCCGCCGCGGGCTCCCCGTGGGACCGCCGCCGCCGCCGGAGGAGCGGCCGGACCTGATGCTCGACCCCGAGCCCGGCGAGTCGCCGTTCCTGCGGCCCCAGCACCGCACGCGGGTCCGCCCGCGCCGGCGGGGGCTGTCGGCCCGGCTCGTCTTCGCCATGCAGGCCCTGGCGGTGGGGCTGCTCGGCATCGTCGCCGCCTGGACGGCCTGGCAGAAGGTGTTCGCCAGCGAGCGCCTGCGGGTCACCAACCTGGAGGTCCGCGGCAGCCACTTCCTCTCCGAAGGCGAGGTGCGGGCCCTGATCGGCCCCGCGGTGGGCGAGAACATCCTCGCTCTCGACATCGAGGCGCTGAAGGGGCGCCTGCGGGGGTCGCCCTGGGTGGCGGACGCCACCGTCACCCGCACGCTGCCCGACACCCTGCGCCTCGAGATCCGCGAGCGGGTGCCGCTGGCCCTGGCGGAGCTGGACCGGCTGTACCTGATGGACGCCGACGGCGGGCTCATCGACATCTACGGGCCGCGCACCGGCGCCTTCGACCTGCCGATCGTACGCGGGCTGCTGGGCGTGGAGGAGGAGTCGCGCCGCGAGCGCGCCCGGCGCGCGGGGGCCCTGCTGGCCGACCTGGGAGAGCTGGGCAGCGAGGTCTCGGAGGTGTACGTCCTGGGCTCGGGCGACCTGAGGGTGGTTCTGCGCGGCCCGGGCGAGGTGCTGCTCTTCGCCGACCCGCCGTACCGGGAGCGGCTGCTCACCTTCCTGAGCCTGCGCCAAGAGCTGGTGGAGCGCGCCCCCGGAGCCGAGCACTTCGACCTGCGCTACCGCGGGCGCATCTACGCCAAGCGAGCCGCGGCCGCCCCGGCGCCTTTCCCCCGGGTCGCCGTGCACGCCGTCACCGGTCCGGCCGTCGAGGAGAACCACTAGGGAGGCTGTCCTGGGCAAGAAGAAGGATCGCTACATCGTCGGCCTGGACGTGGGGACCCACAAGATCTGCGCCATCGTCGCCGAGATCACCGACGAGGGGCGGCTCGACATCATCGGCATCGGCCAGGCGGAGTCGCGGGGCCTGCGCAAGGGCGTGGTGATCAACCTGGAGGCGACCGTCGACGCCATCAAGCGGGTGCTGGAGGAGGCCGAGCTGATGGCGGGCGTCGAGATCGGCTCCTCCTACGTCGGCATCGCCGGGACCCACGTCAAGGGCTTCAACTCGCGCGGCGTGATCGCGGTCTCCAGCAAGAACCGGGTGATCGACCGCGAGGACGTGCGCCGGGTGATCGACGCCGCCAAGGCCGTCTCCATCCCGCTCGACCGCGAGATCCTGCACGTGCTGCCGCAGGAGTTCGTGGTCGACGACCAGGACGGCATCGGCGACCCCACCGGCATGACCGGCACGCGCCTCGAGGTCAACGTCCACGTGATCACCTGCTCCACCACCGCCGCCCAGAACACGGTCACCTGCGTGAACCGGGCGGGGCTGGAGGTGGTCGACACCGTGCTCACCCAGATCGCGGCGGCGGAGGCCTGCCTCACACCGGACGAGAAGGAGCTGGGCGTGGCCCTGGTGGACGTGGGCGGGGGCACCACCGACCTGGCCGTCTTCGAGAAAGGGTCGCTCTGGCACACCGCCGTGCTGCAGGTGGGCGGCGAGCACTTCACCAACGACGTGGCGGTCGCGCTGCGCACGCCGGTGAACGAGGCCGAGAAGATCAAGAAGAAGCACGGCTGCGCCCTCACCTCGATGATCCCGGAGGAGGACTCGATCGAGGTCCCCAGCGTCGGCGGCAGGAAGCCCCGGGTCATGGCGCGCCAGGTGCTGGGCGACGTGCTGCAGGCCCGGGCCGAGGAGATCTGCCAGCTGGTGCTGACCGAGATCCGCCGCGCCGGCTTCGAGCGCAGCCTCAACTCCGGGGTGGTGCTCACGGGCGGCGGCGCCATCCTGGAGGGCCTGCCCGAGATCGCCGAGCAGATCTTCGACATGCCGGTGCGGCGGGGCACGCCGGCCGGCATCGGCGGGCTGGTGGACGTGGTGGCGAGCCCCGTCTACTCGACGGCGGTGGGGCTGGTTCAGTGCGGCTACCGTAACCGCGGCGGCCGCTCTCTCGGCGGCTCGCGGCAGGCGGCGACGGGGACCTTCGGCAAGGTCACCGGGCGGCTGATGGGGTGGTTGTCGGACTTCTTCTGACGGGAGGGCGCATGGAGGAGAGGGCCGTCGAAGGCGTCGCCTTTCCGCCGCTGACCGTGGCCGACCCGCGCGTGCTGCGCGCACGCCGCGGGGCCGTTCTCGTCCGTGACGCGGGGGAGCTGCCGTGCCGGGTGTGCGGCGCGCCGGTCGTCGAGGAGGGGGGCAGGCGCATCTGCCTCAACTGCGGGTTCATGGCCGGCTGTTCCGAGGGGACCTTTTGAGCATGGACAAAGAGACCGACCGTCCGGGCCGGATCGAGTTCGCCGAGGAGGAGATCCACGCCGCGCGCATCAAGGTGGTGGGCATCGGCGGAGGCGGGGGCAACGCGGTGAGCCGCATGATCGCCACCGGTCTTTCAGGGGTGGAGTTCATCGCGGTCAACTCCGACCTGCAGGCCCTGCGCGCCAACCGCGCGCCGGTGAAGATCCAGATCGGCGGCAAGCTGACCAAGGGTCTGGGCGCCGGCGCCAACCCCGACATCGGCCGCCAGGCCGCGGTCGAGGACACCGAGAAGATCTGCGACGCGCTCGAGGGCGCCGACATGGTCTTCCTCACCGCCGGCCTGGGCGGTGGCACCGGCACCGGCGCCGCGCCGGTCGTCGCCTCGATCGCCAGCCAGCTGGGCGGCGAGGCCGGCAACCTGCTGACGGTGGCGGTGGTGACGCTTCCCTTCTCGCTGGAGGGCAAGCGGCGGATGAGCCAGGCGCTCGACGGGCTGGTGCAGCTCAGGGAGTGCGTCGACTCCGTGATCGCCATCCCCAACGACCGCCTGCTCAACTCCGTCGCCCGCAACACGCCGGTGGCCGAGGCCTTCCGGGTGGCGGACGACGTGCTGCGCCAGGCGGTGCAGGGCATCTCCGACATCATCACGGTGCCCGGCCAGATCAACCTCGACTTCGCCGACGTCCGTACCGTGATGCGCGGCATGGGTCAGGCGGTGATGGGCACCGGCATCGGCCAGGGCGAGAACCGCGCGGTGGAAGCCGCGCAGCGGGCCATCTCCAACCCGCTGCTGGAGGACTCCTCCATCGAGGGGGCCAAGGGCGTCATCGTCAACATCACGGGTGGCCCCGACCTCTCGCTGTCCGAGGCGGCCGAGGCGACCGCCCTCATCACCAAGGTGGCGGACCCCGAGGCCAACGTCATCTACGGCATCGTCACCGACGAGGCGATGGGGAACGCGGTCAAGGTGACGGTGATCGCCACCGGGTTCAACCGCGGCGTGCGCAAGGTCGCCTCCACGCCGGTCGACCTCGCCAACTACATGTCGACGCCGCAGCCGCAGTCGCTGCCGGCCGCGGCTGCCGGCGGCGCCACCGCCAGCTTCTACCGCAACACGCCGGGGGGGGCGACCACCAAAGCCGCGTCCGGGGGCGGCCCGCGCTTCGACCTCGACGTGCCGGCCTTCCTGCGCCGCAAGGGCGGCGACAAGGACGGCGGGGGCGAGGCGTTGTGACCGCGTTCACCCGCGACCTCGCGTGTCCCGACTGCGGGCGCGAGTACCTGGTCTCGGGCACCATCACCGACACCGCCTCCCAGACGGAGGCCCTGGCCGAGGTCCGCTGCTCCTGCGGCCACTGGATGGGCGTGTTCGTGCCGGGCAGCATCCCCCGCGACCGCCTGATCGTGACGCTCGGCGGCAGCCATCACCTCGAGGACGCTCACGTCCTGGAGGT
>DATKME010000057.1:0-18346 GCA_035542035.1 Vicinamibacteria bacterium
CGTCGTGGGCTCTACGCGCTGGAGGCGCTGGTTCACCTGGCGGAGGCCTACGACCACGGGCTGGTGAAGATCCACGCCATCGCCGAGGCCGAGTCCATCCCGGCGAAGTTCCTGGAGGGCATCCTGGTGACGCTGAAGAACGCCCGCCTGGTCACCAGCACCCGCGGTCGCGAGGGCGGGTACCGCCTGCGCCGACCGCCCCAGGAGATCCGGGTGGGGGAGGTGGTGCGCATGATCGACGGCCCGCTGGCGCCCTTCGGGGACGCCGTGGAGCTGGCGCAGCGCATCCGTACCGAGGCGCGGCACGCCGGCCTCTTCGACCTGCTGCTGGAGGTGCGCAACGCCTCGGCGGCGATCCTCGACAACACCAGCCTGCAGGACCTGGTCGTCCGCAACCGGCGTCTCACGGCGCGGCGCGAGCGTCCGCCGCGTTGAAGTGGGCTGCCCAAATGTCTACTAGATCTATAGATCAAACAGATAGAGCGGCCGCCGAGATCGCCGCCCCCTGGCTGCAGGCGCTGCAGCGGGCCGTCGGCGGCCTGCGCTACGGCTCGGTCGAGCTGCTGGTGCACGACGGACGGGTGGTGCAGATCGAGCGACGCGAGAAGGTCCGTTTCGAGCCGACCGTTTCCCGACGACCGGACAGCCCGGAGTGAGGCAGCAGCGATCGCAGGGCGACCGCAGCAGCGGAACCCGCGATCCCGGACAGAGCGAGGAGAAGACGTCATGAACGGGAAGAGGACGGGCGTGAAGGTGGTGGCCGCGCTGGGGCTGGCGCTGGCAGCGATGAGCGCGCGGGCTGCGGACCAGGCCTCGCAGCCGGCGCCGGCGCCGTTGCCGACGCCGCTGCCACCGGTGACGGTGGCCGCCGAGCCGGAGGGGTTCGTGGTCCAGTCCGCGGACGGCAACTACCGGCTGCAGTTCAACTCGATCGTGCAGGCGGACGGGCGCTTCTACGAGAACGACACCGCCCGGCTAGCCTCCGACACCTTCCTGCTGCGCAGCGCGCGGCCGATCCTGCAGGGGACGGTCGCGGGCCGGTTCGACCTGTACCTGGCGCCCGACTTCGGGCAGGGCCAGTCCCTGATCCAGGACGCCTACCTGGAGGCCCGCTTCTCTCCGTTCGCCCGCCTGCGGGTGGGGAAGTTCAAGACGCCGTTCGGCCTCGAGCGGCTGATGCTCGAGTCGAACACCCTCTTCGTCGAGCGCGCGCTGCCGACCGACATCGTTCCCAACCGCGACGTCGGCGTCCAGCTCGCCGGCGACCTCGCCGGCGGCGTCTTCAGCTACTCGGCCGCCCTGCTCAACGGCGTCCTCGACGGGGCCAGCGCCGACCTGGCGACCAGCGACGCGCGCGACGCGGCGGTGCGCGGTTTCCTCCGCCCGTTCCGCAAGACGCAGGGCCCGCTGCGCGGTCTGGGGCTGGGCATGGCGACGACCTTCGGCCGGCAGCAGGGGGCGCTGCCCGTGTACAAGACGCCGGGTCAGGTCACCTTCTTCAGCTACGTCACGGGAGCCACCGCGGACGGGCACCGGACCCGGCTCTCGCCGCAGGCGAACTTCTACGCCGGCCCGGTGGGCGTGATCTTCGAGTACGCGCAGTCCACGCAGCGGGTGCGCAAGGACCCGGTGGCGGCTGACGTCACCAACCAGGCCTGGCAGGTCGCCGGTTCCTGGTTGATCACCGGAGACAAGGCCTCCTCGAGCTGGGTCAGCCCGCGCCGCCCCTTCGACCCTGCGAAGGGGCAGTGGGGAGCGTTCGAGCTGGCCGCGCGGGTGCACGAGTTCACCGTGGGGCAGGAAGCCTTCGACCTGGGGCTGGCCGACATCAAGAAGTCGGCGCGCAAGGCGACTGCCTGGGGCGTCGACCTCAACTGGTACGTCACCCGCAACGTCCGCTACACCGTCAACTTCGAGCAGACGAAGTTCGAGGGCGGAGCCGCCACCGGCAACCGCGAGACCGAGACCATGCTCTTCTTCCGTGCGCAGCTGGCGTTCTGACGAGGAGGCCCCCATGTCCGCCCGCCCCTTCGTGCCGCTCGTCGCCGCCCTGGCCCTGCTGGCCGCCGGCGGCTCCACCCTGATCGCGCAGGAGACGACGCTGCTCAACGTCTCCTACGACCCCACCCGCGAGTTCTACCAGGAAGTGAACGCCGCCTTCGCCGCGCAATGGAAGGCGAAGACCGGGCGCGCCCTCACGATCCAGCAGTCGCACGGCGGCTCGGGCAAGCAGGCCCGGGCGGTGATCGACGGCCTGGAGGCGGACGTGGTCACGCTGGCGCTCGCCTACGACGTCGACGCCGTGGAGAAGGCCGGCCTCGTCCGGTCCGGGTGGCAGAAGCGGCTGCCGGACAACGCCTGCCCGTACACCTCGACCATCGTGTTCCTCGTCCGCAAGGGGAACCCCAAGGGCATCAAGGACTGGGGCGACCTGGCTCGACCGGGCGTGGCCGTGATCACCCCCAACCCGAAGACCTCGGGCGCCGCCCGCTGGAGCTACCTCGCCGCCTGGGCCTGGGCGCTGCGCCGGCCCGGCGGGAGCGAGGCCACGGCCCAGGACTTCGTCGCCCGGCTCTACCGCAACGTGCCGGTGCTCGACACCGGCGCCCGCGGCTCGACCAACACCTTCGTGCAGCGCGGCATCGGCGACGTGCTCCTCGCCTGGGAGAACGAGGCGTTCCTGGCGGTGAAGGAGCTGGGACCCGACAAGGTGGAGATGGTGGTCCCGAGCCTCAGCATCCTGGCCGAGCCGCCGGTGGCGGTGGTCGACGCCGTGGTCGACCGCAGGGGGACCCGCGCCGCGGCGCAGGCGTACCTTGAGTTCCTCTACACGTCGGAGGGCCAGCGGCTGGCGGCGAAGCACTACTATCGGCCGCGCTCCAAGGAGGCCCTGGCGCAGGCGCCGGTCCGCTTCGCGGCCGTTCAGCTGGTGAGGATCGACGAGGCCTTCGGCGGCTGGGCCAAGGCGCACGCCGCCCACTTCGCCGAGGGCGCCTCCTTCGACAGGATCTACCAGGCCCGCTGATGCTCCGGCGCCGTCACAGCGTGCTGCCCGGATTCGGCCTGACGCTGGGCTTCTCGGTCTTCTACCTGAGCCTGGTGGTGCTGCTGCCGCTCCTGGCCCTGGTCCTGAAGTCCGCCTCCTTCGGCTGGGCCGCCTTCCGGGTGGCGGCGGTGGCGCCGCGCGCCATCGCCGCCTACCGTCTGTCCTTCGGTGCGGCTGCCGCCGGGGCGGCGGTCAACGCGGTCTTCGGGCTGCTGGTGGCCTGGGTGCTGGTGCGCTACCGCTTCCCCGGGCGACGGCTGATCGACGCGCTGGTCGACCTTCCCTTCGCGCTGCCGACCGCGGTCGCCGGCATCGCCCTCACCACGCTCTACGCGGAGACCGGCTGGCTCGGCCGGCCGCTCTCCGCCATGGGGCTGAAGGTGGCCTTCACCCCGATCGGCGTCGGCCTCGCGCTCACCTTCATCGGCCTGCCCTTCGTGGTGCGCACGCTGCAGCCGGTCATCGAGGCGCTCGACCCGGAGGTGGAGGAAGCCGCCGCCAGCCTCGGCGCCGGACGCCCGGCCACCCTCGCCCGGGTGGTGCTGCCGGCCATCGCCCCCGCCTGGCTCACCGGGGTGGCGCTCGCCTTCGCGCGGGCGCTGGGCGAGTACGGGTCGGTGGTCTTCATCGCCGGCAACATGCCGATGAAGACCGAGATCGCGCCGCTGGTGATCATGACCAAGCTCGAGCAGTACGACTACGCGGGGGCGACGGCGGTGGCAGTGGTCATGCTGCTCGCCTCCCTGCTGATCCTGGGCGGCGTGAACGCGCTGCAGGCCTGGACCGTCCGGCGCGCGGCGGTGGAGTAGGCGAGGTGGCCCGTCCCACCGACGAACCCCGCGCGGTGAAGGCGCTGCTGGTCCTGGCGGCGCTCGGCTTTCTCGCCGTCTTCCTGATCCTGCCGCTGGTGCTGGTCTTCGCCCAGGCGCTGGAGAAGGGCGTCTTCGCCTATCTGGCGGCGATCCGCGAGCCGAACGCCCTCTCGGCCCTGCGCCTGACGCTGCTGACGGCGGCGGTGGCAGTGCCGGCGAACCTGCTGTTTGGTCTCGCCGCCTCGTGGGCCATCGCCCGTTTCGAGTTCCCGGGCCGATCGCTCTTCCTGACGCTCATCGACCTGCCCTTCGCGGTCTCGCCGGTGATCTCGGGCGTGATCTTCGTCCTGGTCTTCGGCAGGCTGGGCCTGCTCGGTCCCTGGTTGCAGGCGCACCAGATCAAGGTGGTCTTCGCGGTGCCGGGAATCGTCCTGGCCACCCTGTTCGTCACCTTTCCCTTCGTGGCCCGCGAGCTCATCCCGGTGATGCAGGCGGTGGGCCGGGAAGAGGAGGAGGCGGCGGTGCTGCTGGGAGCCTCGGGGTGGCAGCTGTTCCGCAGGGTCACGCTGCCGAACGTCAAGTGGGGCCTGCTGTACGGCGTCATCCTGTGCAACGCTCGGGCCATGGGCGAGTTCGGCGCCGTCTCCGTGGTCTCGGGGCACGTGCGCGGGCTCACCAACACCCTGCCGCTGCACGTCGAGGTGCTCTACAACGAGTACCAGTTCCAGGCCGCCTTCGCGGTGGCCTCGCTGCTGGCGCTGCTGGCGATCGTCACCCTGGCGGCCAAGAGCCTGGTGGAGTGGCGGGCCGGCTCCGGCGCGCGGGCCCAGTCGGGGTCGGGAGGCCGGGAGAGCACGGCATGAGCATCGAGGTCCGCAACGTCACCAAGCGCTTCGGCGACTTCACCGCCGTCGACGGGGTCAGCCTGCGGGTGCCGGACGGCGAGCTGGTCGCGCTGCTCGGCCCCTCGGGGTCGGGCAAGACCAGCCTGCTGCGCATCATCGCCGGCCTGGAGCGGCCCGACGCGGGCCAGGTGCTGTTCGAGGGACAGGACGCCACCCGGCGGCAGGCCAAGGAGCGCCGGGTCGGCTTCGTCTTCCAGCACTACGCCCTCTTCCGCCACATGAGCGTCTTCGAGAACGTGGCCTTCGGCCTGCGGGTGCGGCCCCGGCGGCTGCGGCCGAGCGAGGCCGAGATCCGCGAGAAGGTGAGGGGCCTCCTGCGCATGGTGCAGCTGGAGTGGCTGGCGGACCGCCGTCCCTCGCAGCTGTCGGGCGGGCAGCGGCAGCGGGTGGCGCTCGCCCGCGCGCTGGCGGTGGAGCCGCGGGTGCTGCTGCTGGACGAGCCCTTCGGCTCGCTCGACGCCCAGGTGCGCCAGGAGCTGCGGCGCTGGCTACGGCGGCTGCACGACGAGATCCGCCTCACCAGCGTCTTCGTGACCCACGACCAGGAGGAGGCGCTGGAGGTCGCCGATCGGGTGGTGGTGATGAACCAGGGCCGGGTCGAGCAGGTCGGCACTCCCGGCGAGATCTTCGAGCGGCCGGCCACCCCGTTCGTGATGCGCTTCATGGGCCACGTCAACGTGTTCCACGGGCGGGTGCAGAACGGCAAGGCCCACCTGGGCCCGCTGGCGATCGCATACCCGGAGCACCCGCACCAGGAGGGGCGCCCGGCCTCCGGGTTCGCCCGCCCCTACGACCTGGAGGTGGCCCGGGAAGCGGGCGCGGACGGCTTCTGGGCGACCTTGCGGCGCGCCACCCCGGCAGGCGCGGTGGTGCGCCTGGAGCTGGAGGACGACGAGGGCGCGCTGCTGCAGGTCGAGATGCCCCGCGAGCGCCACGCCGCGCTGCTGCCCGAGCTCGGGGAGCGGCTCTACCTGCAGGCGCGCACCCTGCGCGTGTTCGTCGACCCGGCCTAGCCGCGCCCCTCACCGCGGGCGTGCGGCGGCTCCAGCACGTGCACCGTGTCGACCGCCTGGCCGGTCTCGCCGGTCGGGTGGTAGGTGAGCGCCACGTGGCTGCCGGGCTTCACTCGTTCGCCGGCGACGCTGCCGCTCATCCGGAAGGAGACCAGGTGGTGGTGGTTGTCGCTCTGGTTGTCGTCGGTCCGCAGCACCAGCTCGCCCCTGTGCTCACGGACGACGGTGCCGGTGACGGTGACCTCGCGGTGCGTCGGGTTGCTGACGAAGGCGTCGTGGCCCGAGCCCGGCGCGTTCGGGTCCGGGGTCACGCCCTCCGTGTTCGGGGGATGGGCGAACGCCTGCGCGGCGAGCGCCAGGGCACCCGCAGCGACCCATGCGCTCACGTGGATTCTCATGGCTTGCCTCCTGTCCTCGGCGGTCACAGGGACGCCGCGCCGGCGCGACTCGACGGGCGCGTGTCCGCACGGGCCGGTAGTGCAACCGTCGTGCCCGCACTGAGCCTCGAGGAACTGCCGCAGATCGAGGGGCTTCGAGGGATAGCGCGCCGCCGGCGCGCCATCCGCTTTGTACGGTCTACACGCCGGCGAGCGGCGAACGGGCCGGCGCCATTGCAGGCCGGGCGCTTCGCCCCTACAGTGAGGGTAGCCGACTGCTCTTTCCAGGAGTGATCGATGTCGTCGTCCCCCGTCCAGAACTTCATGCGGCAGCAGGGCTTCGCGAAGGAGCCGCCCGATGCCTGCGACGTGCACTTCCAGGGTCTGTACTTCCAGCCGCGGATCGTGTTCCCGCTGGTGGTGCTGGCGATCCTCCTGCAGCTGGTGTCCACCACCTGGTCCGTCTCGCTCCAGCTGCTGATCTCGGCGGCGCTGTGGTGGAACGCCCTGGTGCCGTCCTGGAACCCGTTCGAGCGGGCGTACAACCGCTGGCTCGCCGCACCGCGCGGCCAGCGACCGCTGGCGCCGGCTCCGGGCCCCCGGCGCTTCGCCCAGGGCATGGCGGCGGCGTTCAACCTCGGCGCCGCCCTGGCGCAGTGGTCGGGCGCGCTGCCGCTCGCCTGGGTGCTGCAGGCGCTGCTGGTAGCCGCCTTCTCGGCGCTGCTCTTCGGGCGCTTCTGCCTGGGCGCGTACCTCTACCACCTGCTCCGGGGCCGAGTCGCCTTCGCCAACTCGACGCTGCCCTGGGCCCGGGGCTGACCACCCGGGCGACGAACGGCGGTCACTCCTCGCCCACCATCCGCTCCGGCCGCACCCACTCGTCGAACTGCTCGGCGCTCACCAGGCCCAGCTCCAGCGCCGCCTCGCGCAGCGTCTTGCCGCCGCGGTGCGCGTGCCGGGCGATCCTGGCTGCCTCGTCGTAGCCCAGGTGCGGGTTGAGCGCCGTCACCAGCATCAGCGAGCGCTCGACGTTCTCGCGGATCCGCTCCCGGTCGGGCTCGATCCCGGAGGCGCAGCGCAGGCGGAAGCTCTCGCAGCCGTCGGCTAGCAGACGGCAGCTCTGCAGGGCGGCGTGGGCGATCACCGGCATGCAGACGTTGAGCTCGAAGTTGCCCGACATGCCGGCGAGGTTCACGGTCACGTCGTTGCCCATCACCTGCGCCGCCGCCATGGTCAGCGCCTCCGACTGGGTGGGGTTCACCTTGCCGGGCATGATGGAGCTGCCCGGCTCGTTTTCGGGGATGCGGATCTCGCCCAGGCCGGAGCGCGGGCCCGAGGCCAGCCAGCGCACGTCGTTGGCGATCTTGTTGAGGGCGGCCGCCAGCGTCTTGAGGGCGCCGTGGGCGAAGACCACCGCGTCCTTCGCCGCCAGGGCCTCGAACTTGCTGGGCGCCGTCACGAAGGGCTCCCCGCTCAGCTCGGCGAGCCGCGCCGCCACTCTGGCCGCGAACCGCGGGTGGGCGTTCAGACCGGTGCCGACCGCGGTGCCGCCGAGCGCCAGCTCGCGCAGGTGCGGCAGCGCCTGCTCCAGGTGGACGAGCGCGTGGTCGAGCTGGGCGGCCCAGCCCGAGACCTCCTGGCCCAGCGTCAGGGGCGTCGCGTCCATCAGGTGGGTCCGGCCGACCTTGACGATGCCGCGGAAGGCCCGCGCCTTGGTACACAGCACGTCGCGCAGCCGCGCGACCGCCGGCATCACCTCGCGCCGCAGCGCCAGCGCCAGCGCCACGTGAATGGCGGTGGGGAAGGCGTCGTTGCTGGACTGGCCGCGGTTGACGTCGTCGTTGGGGTGGACCTCGCGCGCCTCGCCGCGCCCTCCTCCCATGAGCTCGCTGGCACGGTTGGCCAGCACCTCGTTGAGGTTCATGTTGGTCTGGGTGCCGCTGCCAGTCTGCCAGACGACCAGCGGGAACTCGTCGTCCCAGCGCCCGGAGAGCACCTCCTCGGCGGCGGCCACGATCGCGCGAGCCTTCGCCTCCTGCAGCACGCCCAGCTCCAGGTTGACGAGCGCGCTCGCCTTCTTGACCAGGGCCAGAGCGTGCAGCAGGGCCACCGGCATCCGCTCGCCCGAGATGCGGAAGTTCTCCAGCGAGCGCTGGGTCTGCGCTCCCCACAGCCGGTCCGCAGGCACCTCGATGGGACCGAAGCTGTCCCTCTCCGTTCGCGTTGCGCTCATGGCGGCCTCCTCCGCCAGCTTAGCGCGCCGGCCGGCGCCAGCCAGACGGTGGCCGCGTATCAGTGGAAGAAGGAGAACAGGTCGCCCACCCGCGCCATTAACTTGTCGGTCGCGAGCAGCAGCGGGACGACCCCTCGCCGAACGCGCCCAGGGGTCTCCCCAGCGGGCTCGGCGGTTCTTGCGGCCGCGGACAGGTCGCGCTCACGGCCACCGCGGTGGCCTCAGCGGCGCGCGGCCCGGGACGAGGCGGCCAGGTCGGCCAGCAGGTCGCGGGCCTGCCAAGCGTAGTGTGCGTCCTCCACCGGGTAGTCCGGGCGGGGCTTGACGGTCGCGCAGCGGACGAGCAGCGCGCGGGCCTCCTGGGCGCTCGCGGGGTCCAGCCGCAGCAGCGCCGCGGCCAGGAAGTACATGATCTGCGGGCTGTCCGGCGAGAGCGAGAGGGCCGTGCGCAGATGGCGGATCCCTGCGGTGCGGTCGACCCAGTGGGTGAGGAACGGCACGCGCGGCGCCTCGGTGTGCAGGCGGCCGAGCACCACGTGGCCGCCGGCCTGCTCGGCCGCGGGGTCGATGGCGACGGCCGCCTCCGCCAGGTCCCGAATCCGCGCCGGCGCGTGCTGCCAGGCGCCTCGCGCCGGGTGGGACACCGCCCACTGGCCCCACGACACCGCGGCCCACAGGTACACCTCCGCCGCTACCGGCACCGCCCCGGCCGTCCGCGAGTCGATGTGGCTCTTGGAGCGGCCGGTCTGGCTGTCGAGCAGCTTGACCGTGTCCTCGGCCACGTCCTTGGCGGCGGTGAAGATGTCGATCGAGTCTGCCGGGCTCGCCCCGCAGAAGCCGCCGCGGAAGAAGTAGGCGCGCAGCAGCTTGAGCCGCGCGTCGAGCGAGGTCGGGTCGAGGCCGATCGCCCGGCGGTAGTCCGCGATCGCCGCGTCCGTCTGCGCGGGTCTGGCCACGCCCGCCGCGGCGCCCTCCGCCCGGTGGGCGAAGTGCGCGTCGCCGGAGGCGACCGCCGCCTCGACCGCGGCGGCGTCGACGGAAACGGCGAACATCAACGCGGCGAGGCTCGAGACCATTCCCCTTCCAAGATACCAGCCGCGACCACCCGGTGTCGCCAGGCCCTCGGCCTGCCGTGGGGAGCACCGTCGCTGCTGGAGGCCGCGAGCCCGGTCACCTCCGCCGGTCCCGAGCCCGCAGCCGTCCTCGTCCTCGACCGGGGCTGTGCCCCCGAGCTGGGCAGCGGCCCCGGCTCAGGGCCGCTTCACGACCAGCGCGGTCGCGTCGTCCTCCCAGGGCCGCGCGTCGCCCCACTTCCAGGAGGCCTCGAACACAGCGTCGAGGATGGCCTGGGCCGAGGCGTTCTGGTGCTGGCGGACGATCGAGCGCAGCCCCTCCGCGCCGAAAAAGCTGCTGGTGGCGTCCCGCCGTTCCAGGATGCCGTCCGTGCACATCACCAGCACCTCGCCCGGGCGCAGCCGGGCGAAGCCGCGCCGGAAGCGGGCCTGGGGCAGCGGGCCGATCACGGTGCCGCCCGCGGTCAGCTCGAGGTCGCACGGCATCCCCGGCCGCAGCTCCTTGAAGAAGAGGATGGGCGGCTGGTGCCCGGCGTTGACGTAGACGATGTTGCCGTCATCCTCCATCTCGCCGTAGAAGACGCTGACGAAGCGGCTCGACAGGCGCGAGCGGTGGATCACCCGGTTGAGCTTCTCGAAGACGTGCGCGATCTTCAGGTCCTCCTGGATGCCCATGCGCAGGCCGGTGACCACGTCGCGGACCAGCAGCGCCGCCGGCAGGCCGTGCCCGCTGGCGTCGCCGATCGACACGCCGAGCGTGCCCTCGCCGAGCTGCTGGAAGTCGTAGAAGTCCCCGCCCACCTCTTCCGCCGCCACCGAGCGCGCGGCCAGCTCGAAGCCGGGGAACTCCGGCGGCTCCTCGACCAGCAGCGACTGCTGGATCTCGGCCGCCTCCCGGAAGGAGCCGCGCACGCGGGCGTCGACCATGCGGGCGCCGAGCGCGGCACGGATGGTATTGAGGGCGAAGTCCAGCTCCTCCGGCTGCCACCCGTCCGCGAGCAGGAAGAGGAAGACGAAGCGCAGCGGTCGCTCGCCGACGATCAGGCCGGCCGACGCCGCGGCGGGTCCGAGCAGCTGCAGCCGCTGAGGGCTGTTCGGCGCACCGGGGTCGCCGAAGATGTAGACGCGGTGACGGACCAGCTCGGCCAGCGGGCTCTGGGCCGGGTCGAGCGTCTCCGCCACCGGGCTGCCCGGCTCACCCACCGTCTTGACCAGGGCGAACCCGTCGCGCCGCTCCGCGTAGAGCACCGCTCCGCGCAGGCGCAGGTCTTCGCGCAGGCTCTGAAAGGAGTCCTCGAGGAACGCCTCCACCAGCTTCGGCTGGGAGCGGCGACTCTTGAGGCCGCCGAACAGAGCGTCCAGGCGGCGGTAGAGGAGCTTGGCAGTCGCCATAAGCGGCCGTCATCTTACCATCTGGAACGAGTCAGCCGGCTGATGGCTCGGCCATGCCGGCTTCGCACTCGGCCGCGATCACCTCCAGCACCTCGTAGACGGCGCGGTTGGGAGGCAAGGCGGCCAGGCGCTCGCGCATCGCGGCGCGTTCGGCCGGGTCGTGGCGCAGGGCGGTGACGACGGGAGGGATCTCCCGCCAGTGGCGCACCACCCGCCCCAGGCCGCGTGCGCGCACGAACTCGGCGTTGAAGCGCTCCTGCGGGATCGTGTGCAGGTTGCGAACCACCACCACCGGCACGCGCTGGTGCAACGCCTCGGACAGCGAGCCGGGTCCGGGCTTGGTCACCAGCAGGTCGCTGGCGGCGAGCAGCTCGGCGATGCGATCGGTGAAGCCGAGCCGCACCAGACGGCCGTTCGCTTCCGCCGCGAGCTCGCCCAGACGGTGGAGGAGACGGGGGTTCTCGCCGCAGACGGCGATCACCTGCAGCTCCGGGTCAGAAGCCAGCAGCTGCGACGCCAGCGGGTGCATCTCGGGCGAGCCTTTGCCGCCGAAGAGCATCATCACCGCGAAGCGGTCGGGGCCGATGCCGAGCTCCCGCCGCACGCGGTCCCGCGCCGCCGTCTCCGCACTGCGGTAGAAGCGAGGGTGCAGCACCATCCCCGAGACCCGGCTGACCCGCGAGGCCGAGACCCCGATCCGTCCCGCCTGCCGCTCCGCCTCCTCGGTCGCGACCACCACCCGGTCGATCCCCGGCTCGATCCAGAAGCGCGGCGGGAAGTCGGCGAGGTCCGTGAGCACCACCACCAGCGGCACGCCGGGGTGTGCGCGGGCGATCGCGTCGCGCAGGATGCCGTTGAAGTTGGGCAAGACCGAGACGACGGCCGCCGGCCGCGGCCGCGCGCGAAGCCAGGGGACGAGCGACCCGAGGATGGCGCGTCGCCGCAGGCGGATGGCGCCGTGGAGCAGCCGCAGGAGCGGCACCATCAGCACGCTCCAGTGCCGGCGCAGCAGCAGGTTGTAGCCCTCCTCCAGCGAGACTCCCGTGGCCCGGCGCAGGACGTCGAGAGGCAGCAGCACCTGCTGGAAGCTCTCCACCTCGAGGCGGAAGGGTGCTCTGGCCTCCTCTGCCGCCGCCTGCAGCGCCCGCGCCGCGGCCCGGTGGCCTCCCCCCGCGTCGATGGTGAACAGCAGCACCGGCGGCCGCTCGCGATCGGGGCTGGCAGCCGCCATCGCTCAGCCCTTCACCACCAGCAGCGGCAGCAGGCGTGCCACCCGCCGCGCGAGCCCGGCCCTCTCCGTCACGGCGACCACCTCGTCGACGTCCTTGTATGCACCGGGCGCCTCCTCCGCCACCCCGCGCAGCGAGGGGCTGCGCACCAGGATGCCGCGGGCCGCCAGCTCGTCGACCACCTGGCGCCCCTGCCAACGCTTGAGCGCCTGCGAGCGGCTCATGGCCCGCCCGGCCCCGTGGCAGGCGGAGCCGAAGCTCGAGCGCATGCCCGCTTCGGTGCCGGCCAGCACCCAGCTGCTGGTGCCCATGGAGCCGCCGATCAGCACGGGCTGCCCGGCCGGCCGCAGGCGGCCGGGCAGGCCCGGGTGCCCCGGACCCCAGGCGCGGGTCGCCCCCTTGCGGTGGACGAAGAGCTGCCTCTGCCGGCCCTCGACCAGGTGCGTCTCCCGCTTGCAGGTGTTGTGGGAGACGTCGTAGAGCAGCGTCAGCTCCGTGCTCGGCAGCACCGCGGCGAAGGCCTCGCGCGCCAGGTGGGTCAGCACCTGGCGGTTCGCCAGCGCCACGTTGATGGCGGCCCGCATGGCGCCGAGGTACTCCTCGCCCTCCCGCGAGCGGACGGGGGCGCAGGCCAGCTCGCGGTCGGGCAGGTCGATGCCGTGGCGCCGGCCGGCGGCGAGCATCGCGCGCAGGGCGTCGGTGCCGACCTGGTGGCCGAGGCCGCGCGAGCCGCAGTGGATGGAGACCACCACGTCGTCTTCGCGCAGCCCGAATGCCTCCGCCGCAAGCGAGTCGTGGACCTCTGCGACCGCCTGCACCTCCAGGTAGTGGTTCCCGGAGCCGAGGGTGCCGACCTCGTCCCGCATCCGCGCCTTCGCCCGATCGGAGACGGCCTCGGGACGGGCGCCTTCCATCCGTCCCGCCTCCTCGATCCGCTCGAGGTCGGCCGTCTCGCCGTAACCCTGCTCGACTGCCCAGCGTGCGCCACCCCGCAGCAGGTTCTCCATCTCGGCGCCGCCCACCCGGACGCGCCCGGTGCTGCCCACGCCCGCCGGGATCGCGCGGAAGAGCGCGTCGGCGAGGTCCCTCTTGCGCGACTCCACCTCGGCCCGCACCAGCCGCGTGCGCAGGCAGCGCACGCCGCAGGAGATGTCGAAGCCCACGCCGCCGGCCGAGACGACGCCCGACTCGGGGTCGAAGGCCGCCACACCGCCCACTGCGAAGCCGTATCCCCAGTGGGCGTCGGGCATCGCCATGGAGGCCTGGACGATGCCGGGCAGGGTGGCGACGTTCGACACCTGCTCCAGCACCTTGTCGTCCATCGCCCGCACCAGCGGCTCGCTGGCGAAGAGCAGGCCCGGCACCCGCATCTTGCCGCGCGGCTCCACCACCCACTCGAACTCCGACCGGCGCGTCAGCCTCTGCAGGTCCATGCCGCCCTCACACGTCCACCACGCACTCGGCTACCCACCGTCCGTCCGTGTCCCGACGCACTCGCAGCCCCGTCCAGGTCGCTCCCTTGACCTCGACCGCCGGCGCGTGGCGCACCGGGTCGACCGCCTCGCCGAAGGCGCGCGCCTGCAGCCGGGTGCCTTCGATCGCGACCTCGTAGCGTCCGAAGAGCAGCCAGCGGGTCGCCATCTCGAACACCAGCGCGTTCAGCCACTCGAAGAGCAGCGCCTCCTCGCTGTCCGCCGCGCAGCCCACCTCGACCGCCAGCTCCTGGCGCACGCCCGCGGGGTCGGTGACCACCGACGTGAGCGCGAGGGCGGCGTTGGCGAAGGCCTCAGCCAGCGTACGGCCCCGGCCGCGCACGCCGATGTCGGCGTCGTGCTCGAAGGTCTCGAAGGCGGCGGCTTCCATCGGCGGCTAGGATGCCACGGTGCGGGAGCCGCGGCGCGTGCGGCCCGCTCCCGCCAGGCGGGGCTGCTCTGGGTTAGGATCGCCCGGGCCTGTCTTGCGCCCGGGAGGCTTCATGCGGCCGCGCCTGCGCCTGCTCGACGACACGCTGATCGGACGGATCCTGGACGAGGCGCGCGAGCTCCTCGCCCGGCTGGGCCTCGAGGTGCACAACCACACCGCGGTCACGCTCTTCTGCGGCGCCGGGGCGACCGTCGACCCCGACAGCCGTCGCCTCCGCCTGCCGGGCCCGCTCCTCGACCGGGCGCTGGCCAGCGCCCCGCGACGGATCCGCCTCTTCGACGTGCTGGGGACACCGACCCACGAGCTCGGCGCGGACGAGGTCTACTTCACCCCGGGCTCGGCCGCCATCCACGTGCTCGACGAGCAGAGCGGCCGCATCCGCACGCCGCAGACGGCCGACTACGTGCGCTACGCGAAGCTGGTCGCCTCGCTCCCGAACCTGGCCTCGCAGTCGACGGCGCTCATCCCCGCCGACGTCCCCGGAGCGATCGCCGACAGCTGGCGGCTCTTCCTCAGCCTGCGGCTGGGGGAGAAGCCGGTGGTCACCGGCGCCTTCAGCGCCAGGGCGTTCGAGGTGATGCGCGACCTGCAGCTCGCCGTCCGCGGCACTGCCCAGGCACTCCGCGAGAAGCCCCTGTGCATCTTCTCCTGCTGTCCCACCGCGCCCCTCAAGTGGAGCTTCGAGACCAGCCAGAACGTGATCGACTGCGCGCGCTCGGGGGTGCCGGTCGAGTTCGTCTCCATGCCGCTCTCCGGCTTCGTCTCGCCGGTCACTCTCGTGGGCAGCGTCGTGCAGCACGCGGCGGAGACCCTCTCCGGGGTCGCCCTCTCCCAGCTGGCGGCGGCAGGGGCGCCGGTGCTCTGGGGCGGCTCGCCGGCGATCTTCGACATCCGCCACGAGACCACCCCCATGGGGGCGATCGAGACCATGATGCTCGACTGCGCCAACAGCGAGGTCGGCCACCACCTGGGGCTGCCCACCCAGGGCTACATCGCCCTCTCCGACGCCAAGCGCCTCGACGCACAGGCGGGCCTGGAGACGGGGATGGGGGCGACGCTCGCGGCGCTCTCGGGAATCGACAGCGTCTCCGGCCCGGGCATGCTGGACTTCGAGAGCTGCCAGAGCCTGGAGAAGCTGGTGGTGGACGACGAGATCTGCGGGATGGTGCAGCGCCTGCGGCGGGGGATGGAGCCGCGCGAGGACTTCCCGTCGCTGCCACTGTTCGAGGAGCTGCTGAAGGAGGGCCACCTGCTGATCGCCAGTCACACGAGACGCCACCGCACGGCCGAGATCCGCCTCCCCTCGCCGGTGATCGAGCGCGCGCCGCTCGGTCGTTTCCGTGAGGAGGGCGAGACCAGCCTCGGCGAGCGTGCGCGGCGGGAGGTCGACCGGCTGGTCGGGCAGTGGAAGCCGTCGCGGCTCCCCGCCGAGAGCCAGCGGGCCCTCGTCGAGAGGATGACCGCGGCGGCCGCCGCGGAGGGAATGCCGGCCCTGCCTCCGGTCGAGGTCGCATGAGGGAGATCGTCGGCTTCACCGCCCAGGAGACCCGGCCGGGTCTCGAGCCGCTCCTCCGGGTGCAGGGCCTCCCCGCGGCGGACGCGCTGGCGCCGCGACTGCGGGCGCTGGTCGACGAGGCGCTCGCCTCCCATGACGAGCTGGCGGAGCCCCGGGCGGTCGTCGAGGACGTCACCTCCGAGGCGTTCGCCGCCGTGCTGCAGCCGCTGGCGCTCCCGCCGGAGGCGCTGGTGGTCGGTCGCGTCTACCCCCGCGCCTTCGCCCTCGCGCTCTACGTGGCGACCCTGGGCGAGGCGCTGCCGGCGCGCATCCGCGGCCTGCTGGACGACGGCTCGCTGGCGGAGGGCTACATGCTCGACGCCGTCGCCTCCTTTGCCGCCGACCTGCTGTCGGATCTCCTCGCGGAGCGCTTCGCGGCCCGGTGCAGCGCCGGCGGCGACGGCCTGCGGGCGCTGCCGTACAGCCCCGGCTACTGCGGTTGGCCGACCGCCGGCCAACGGCCGCTGTTCGCGGCGTTGCGGCCGGAGGAGATCGGCGTGCGGCTGAACGAGTCCTGCCTGATGTCGCCGATCAAGTCGGTCTCGGGCCTGCTGGTGGCCGGCCCTCCGGAGACGCACAGGTTCAGGCCCGACTTCCCCTTCTGTCACCAGTGCCGCACCCGCGAGTGCGGCCCGCGCATGGCCAGCGTGCTCAGGCCACACTGAGGAGCGAGCAGCATGGAGATCCTCGATCGCATCGCCTCCGCCCTGCAGCAGGGCGACGACCAGCAGGTGGCGAGCCTCACCGCCCAGGCGCTCAAGGGCGGCGTCGCCGCCGGCGAGATCCTGCAGCGCGGGCTGGTGGCCGGCATGAACGTGGTCGGCGAGCAGTTCAAGGCGCGGGAGATCTTCCTGCCCGACGTGCTGCTCTCGGCGCGCGCCATGTACGCGGGGCTCGACCACCTCAAGCCGCACCTCGCGCGGGAGGGCGTGGCGCTGCGCGGGAAGGTGGTGATCGGCAGCGTGCAGGGCGACCTGCACGACATCGGCAAGAACCTGGTGGGCATCATGCTGAAGGGCGCCGGTTTCGAGGTGATCGACCTGGGCCACGATGTCGCCCCGGAGCGCTTCGTGGAGACGGCGCAGCGCGAGCAGGCGCCGCTCATCGGCCTCTCGGCGCTGCTCACCACCACCATGCCCCGGATGAGGGAGGTGGTCACGCTGGTCCGCGAGCGGGGCCTGTCCGGCAGCGTGCGCGTGATCGTCGGCGGCGCCCCGGTCAACGCCGACTTCGCCCGCGAGATCGGGGCCGACGACTACGCCTGCGACGCGGCCACGGCGGTGGAGCGGGTCAAGGCGCTGCTGGGGGTCGCCTGAGATGGACGGGCTGCTGGTCCGGCTGGGCCGCGGGGAGGTCCTGGTCGGCGACGGCGCCTGGGGGACGCAGCTCATGGCCCGCGGCCTTCCCGCCGGACGGCCGCCGGAGTGGTTCGCCCTCGAGCGGCCGGAGGTGATCGAGGAGGTGGCGCGGCGCTACCTGGAGGCAGGCGCCGACCTCGTCACCACCGACACCTTCGGGGCCAGCTCGTTCGGCCTGCGGCGCCACGGCCTCGAGGGCGAGCGCGAGCGGGTCAACCGCGAGGCGGTCGCCGCCGTCCGGCGCGCGGTGGGCGAGCGGGCGCTCGTCTCCGCGTCGGTGGGACCCTCGGGCGAGCTGCTGGAGCCGTTCGGGGACGCCTCGCCCGAGGCGCTGGAGGAGGCCTTCGCCGAGCAGGTGGCGGTGCTGGCCGGGGCGGGCGCGGACCTCGTCTGCATCGAGACCATGACCGACCTCACCGAGGCCACGCGGGCCGTGAAGGCGGCGAAGGCCGTCGCTCCGACGCTGCCGGTGATGGCCGCCATGACCTTCGAGCGGACGCCGCGCGGCTACTTCACCGTCATGGGGGTGAGCGTCGACAGGGCGGTGGCCGGGCTGCTCGCGGCCGGCGCGGACGTGGTCGGCTCCAACTGCGGCACCGGCATCGCCGACATGGTGGAGATCGCGCGGGAGACGGCGAAGGTCGCCTCGCGCCCGATCGTCATCCAGCCGAACGCCGGCCTGCCCCGGGCGACCGCGGAGGGGACCGTCTACGACGAGACGCCGCAGAGCATGGCCGCGCGCCTCCCCGAGCTGCTGGACCTCGGTGTCGCCGTCGTCGGCGGCTGCTGCGGCACCACCCCGCAGCACACGCGGGCGCTGCGGCAGGCCGTCGACGCCCGGCGCCGCCGGACTTGACCGCCCGCGCGCCCGGCGCGAGCATGGCCGCCATGAAGCAGGAGAGCCGTCCTCCCGCCGCGCATCAGGCGTTCGTGGCCCGCTTCCCCCGGCTGGGGCGGGCCTGGGACCTCGCCGGCGAAGAGGGGAGCGAGGGCCCGCTCGACGTCAAGGTGCAGCGGCTGTTGAAGCTGGCGACCGCCATCGGGGCCATGCGCGAGGGGGCCGTGCACTCCGGCGTGCGCAAGGCCTACGACGCGGGGGCCAGCCTGGAGGAGGTCGAGCAGGTGGTCGCGCTCGCCGCCACCACCATCGGGTTCCCCTCCGCGGTGGCGATCTGGACCTGGGTCCGCGACCAGGCGAAGGGAGGACGGCGATGAGACGACACCCAGGCCTCGGTTGGGCGCTGCTGGCGCTCGCGGCGACGGCCTCCGTGGCGCCGGCGGGCACCGCCACCAGGGCCGACCGGGCCGACAGCCGCCCGCTGCCGTTTCTCTCCGACGACTACGGCCGCGCGCTCGCCGACGCCCGCGCCCGCTCGCTGCCGCTGTTCATCGAGGCCTGGGCGCCGTGGTGACACACCTGCCGCTCGATG
>DATKME010000058.1:0-99828 GCA_035542035.1 Vicinamibacteria bacterium
GCAGCGTCCCGAGGTGCAGGCGCTGGCGGCCGGCTACGGCCGCGCGGCGGTGCTGCGCGCGCTGCGCGACACGCTGGCGGCGCTGCGCGAGCGGATCGCCGCCGGCGCCTCCCTCCCGGCCGACGCCGCCTCCGAGCTGGCCGGGCTGCTGCAGGAGCGGCTGGAGCAGGCGACCCGACCCTCGCTGCGCCGGGTCATCAACGCCACCGGGGTGGTGGTGCACACCAACCTCGGCCGCGCGCCCCTGGCGGCCGCCGCGGCGGCGCGGGTGGCCGAGGTCGCCTCCGGCTACTCGAACCTCGAGTACGACCTGGCGAGCGGCGAGCGCGGGCAACGCGAGGTGCACGCGGAGTCGCGGCTGTCGGCGCTGCTGGACGTCGAGGCCGCGCTGGTGGTCAACAACTGCGCGGCCGCGGTGCTGCTGGCGGTCAACACGCTGGCCGAGGGCCGCGAGGTGCTGGTCAGCCGCGGGGAGCTGGTGGAGATCGGGGGCTCGTTCCGCATACCCGACGTCCTGCGCAAGGCCGGCGCGCGGCTGCGCGAGGTGGGCACCACCAACCGCACCCGGCTCTCCGACTACCGCGCCGCGCTCTCGGCGGACACCGCCCTGGTGCTGAAGGTCCATCCCAGCAACTTCCGGATCGTGGGCTTCACCGAGGAGACGGACGTAGCGGAGCTCTCCGCCCTCGCCCGGGAAGCCGGGGTGCCGCTGATGGAGGACCAGGGCAGCGGCCTGCTCTTCCGGCTGGAGGGCGAGCTGGCTGCCGAGGCGACCGTGCGCGGCTCGCTGGCGGCCGGCGTCGAGGTGGTGACGTTCAGCGGCGACAAGATCCTGGGCGGTCCGCAGGCGGGTCTGCTGGTCGGCCCCCGGCGGCTGCTCTCGCCCATGCGCACGAACCCGCTCTACCGCGCGCTGCGCGTCGACAAGATGACGCTGGCGGCGCTCGACGCCACGCTGCTCGAGCACGAGAGCGGCCGCGCGGGCGAGCGGGTGCCGGTGCTGCGGATGATCCAGGCGGACCGCGCCGAGCTGCGGAGGCGGGCGGAGGCCCTCGCCGCCGCGCTCGCCGAGCGCGCGCCCGGGTTGCGGCCGGCCGTGATCGAGACCACCTCGGCGGTCGGAGGCGGCGCGGCGCCGGTCGCGGAGCTGAAGACGGCGGCGGTCTCGCTCGACCCCGGCCCTGCCGGAGCCGACCGCCTGGCCGCGGCCCTGCGAGCGGGATCACCGCCGGTGGTGGTGCGGGTGGCGGACGATCGCGTGGTCGTGGACCTGCGCACGGTGCCGGCCGAGGACGAGGCGGTCCTGCTCGCCGCGCTGGCGCGCGCCGCGCCTTCCCCATGAAGCGCCGGCTGTTCCTCGCCGCCGCGCCGTTCGCCCTGCTGCTGTCCTCGCCCCGCCCCGCGCGGTCGGAGGAGGTCGTGCGCAAGGTGGGACGGGTGGTGATCCGCGCCGAGCTGGCGCAGGCCTTCCCCGGCGGCGTCATCGTCGTCCGCCTGGGCGGGACGCGGCTGGGCGGCGCCTGGGCGCTGCTCGAAGGCTGGCGCGCGCCGTTCTATCCGGACCGCGGCGGGCCGCGGGCGCTGGTGCCGGTGCCCGTGTCGGCCGAGCCCGGCGCGGCCACGCTCGGCATCGAGCTGGCCTCACGCCACGGCGAGCAGCGGCTGGTGGTGCCGGTGCAGATCGCCGCCCGCAGCTACCCCCAGCGCGACGTGCTGCTGGGGCCGACGGCGGCCGACCTGCTCGCGCGCGCCGAGGTCGCCCACGACGCCCGGCGGCTGCTCGGTTACCTGCGCACCGAGTCGAAGACGCCGGCGCCGGGGCCGCTGGCGGCGCCGGTGGCGGGCGAGGGCGACGGCTTCGGCGAGCTGCGGGCGAGCGCGCTCGCGCAGGAGGTCGAGAGCCGGGTCGACGCCCTCTCCGGCGAGCGCCACCGCGGGCTCGACTACGGGTTGCCCGCGGGCACGCCGGTGCGGGCGCCGGGCGCGGGCGCCGTGCTCTTCGCCGGCGCGCTGGCGCTGGCGGGCGAGACCGTGGTGATCGACCACGGCCAGGGCGTCGTCAGCGTGCTCCACCACCTCTCGCGGTTGGACGTGCGCGCCGGCGACGCGGTGGGCAGCGGCCAGCCGGTCGGCCTCTCGGGCGACACCGGCCTGGCCGCGGCCCCGCTGCTGCAGTGGCGGGTGTACCTGCACGGGGTGGCGGTCGACCCGCGGGCGCTGGTGGCCGTCCTGGGCTGAGGGCCAGCTATATCATTTGTTAGTATAGCTGGTCACAGCAGCGAGCGCGCGGCCTCGCGGGCCAGGTTCAGGACCGGGGTCGGCCAGATCCCGAACACCACGGTGACGCCGGCGGTGACGGCCAGCGCGAACGCCGACGCCGGCGAGACGGCGGCCCAGGTGTCCTCGCCGTCCGGGTCGCGCATGTACATCGACACCACCACGCCCAGGTAGTAGTAGGCGGAGACGACGCTCATCGACACGCCCACGATGGCGAGGGCCACCCAGTTCCCGGTCACGGCGGCGGTGAACACGTAGAACTTGCCCACGAAGCCGGCGGTGGCGGGGATGCCGGTGAGCGAGACCATGTAGAGGGCGAGCGCGGCCGCCAGCGCCGGGCGGCGCTGGGCGAGGCCGGCCAGGTCGCGGTAGGTGAGCGGCTCCCTGCCGTCGCGCGACAGCGCCGAGATCACCCCGAAGGCGCCCAGGTTCACCGCCGCGTAGGCGACCAGGTAGTAGAGCATCGCCTCGCCGGCGATCCGGGGGGCGGCCACCAGAGCCGTGAGCAGGTAGCCGGCGTGGGCGATCGAGGAGTAGGCGAGCATCCGCTTGAGCCCCGACTGGGCGAGCGCCGCCAGGTTGCCGACCACCATGGTGGCGATCGCCAGCCAGGCCACGATCGGCTGCCAGCGGTCGGCCAGCGAAGGCAGCGCCGCGTCGAAGACGCGCAGCAGGGCGCCGAAGGCGGCGACCTTCACCCCGGCGGCCATGAAGGCGGTCACCGGCGTGGGCGCCCCCTCGTAGACGTCCGGGGCCCACATGTGGAACGGCACGCTCGCCACCTTGAAGCCGAAGCCGACCAGCAGCAGGGCGGTGCCCAGCACGGCCATCAATGACGCGGGGCCCGTGGTCAGGGGCAGCTTGCGGGCGATCTCCTCGACCGAGGTGGTGCCGCAGACGCCATAGAGGAGGGCGATGCCGTAGAGCAAGAAGGCCGAGGAGAAGGAGCCGGTGATGAAGTACTTGAGCGCGGATTCCTGGCTGGCCGGCCGCGCGCGCGGCATGCCGGCGAGGCCGTAGAGGGCGATCGACATGATCTCCAGGGCCACGAAGATGGAGACGAGCTCCAGGCTGGAGACGAGACCCATCATCCCCACCGCCGAGAACAGCAGGAGGGCGTAGTACTCGCCGCGCTCCAGCCGGAGCGAGCGCAGGTACTGGGGCGAGAACAGCACGGCCAGCGCCGCCACCGCCAGGATCACCACCTGCAGGAAGAGCGAGAAGCGGTCCGCCGTGAGCGCACCGCCCATCACCGCGCCGGGAGCGCGCTCGAGCAGCACCAGCGACAGCAGCGCTGCCGCCAGGCCCGCCAGGGACAGCGCGCTGAAGGGCGCGGTCCTGCCCTTGCCCGCGAAGGCCTGGGTCAGCAGCACCGCCACCGCCGTGACGGCGACGAGGATCGCCGGGTAGGCCGGCTGCAGGTCGACCGTGCCGCTCACCGCCGCACCCCTGCCGCGTCCGCCGGCGCCGCGGCCCGGGCGGCCCGCGTCGCCGCCGCCGCCGTGTGCAGGTGCACCTGCCGCACCAGGGCGTCGGCCGCCGGCTCGATGCGGCGGGTGAAGAGCGGGCTGGCGACGCCCATCAGCAGCGCCAGGGCGACGAGAGGCACCAGCACGAAGCTCTCGCGGGCGGAGAGGTCACGCATCCCGCGGTTCTCCGCCTTGGCCACTTCGCCGTAGAAGACCCGCTTCACCATCCACAGGACGTAGCCCGCCGCCAGGACGACCCCGATCGCGGCCAGCACCACCAGCCGCGGGTCGACCGGCCAGGCGCCCAGCAGGATCAGGAACTCGCCGACGAAGCCGTTGAAACCGGGGACGGCGATCGAGGACAGGCTGATCAGCAGGAACGTCGCGAAGTACCAGGGCACGACGGCCCGCAGCCCCCCGAACTCCGAGATGAGGCGGGTGTGCCGCCGCTCGTAGAGCATCCCGACCAGGAAGAAGAGGGCGCCCGTCGAGATGCCGTGGTTCAGCATCTGGTAGACGGCGCCGACCAGGCCGATGGTGGTGAAGGAGGCGATCCCCAGCATCACGAAGCCGAGGTGCGATACCGAGGAGTAGGCCACCAGCTTCTTGAGGTCGGGCTGCACCAGCGAAACCAGGGCGCCGTAGAGGATGCCGATGACTGCCAGGGCGCCGATCCAGGGCGCGAACCGGCGCGCTGCGTCCGGGAAGAGCGGGATGGCGATGCGCAGGAAGCCGTAGCCGCCCATCTTCAGCAGCACCGCCGCCAGGATCACCGACCCCGCCGTGGGCGCCTCCACGTGGGCGTCGGGCAGCCAGGTGTGGAACGGCCACATGGGGACCTTGATGGCGAAGGCGAGCGCACAGCCCAGGAAGAGCCAGGTCTGCAGGGCGGGGTCGACGGGCGTGCGCGCGAGCTCCGGGATCGACAGGCTGCCCATGCCGGTCGTCCGGTAGAGCACCAGGAAGGCGACCAGCATCAGCACGCTGCCGGCGAAGGTGTAGAGGAAGAACTTCACCGCCGCGTAGACACGGCGCTCGTAGCCCCAGATCCCGATCAGGAAGTACATGGGGACGAGCATCGCCTCCCAGAACACGTAGAACAGGAACAGGTCCTGGGCGACGAAGACGCCGATCATGCCGGCCTCGAGCAGCAGCATGAAGACCACGAACTCGCGGACGCGGGCGTGGATCTGGGTCCAGGAGCCGAGTAGCGCCAGCGGTGTCAGGAAGCTGGCCAGGACCACCAGCCACAGCGAGAGCCCGTCGATGCCCACGAAGTAGCGGATGCCCCAGTTGGGGATCCAGTCCACGTTCTCCACGAACTGCAGGGAGGCCACGTCGCGGAAGCCGGAGACCAGCAGCAGCGAGAGCAGGAACCCCAGGCCGGACACCGCGATGCCGAGCGCCTTCTGCAGGGACTCGGCCTCCCGCCGGGTGAAGGCGACCGCCAGGGCGCCGGCGAGCGGCAGGGCGATCAACAGGCTGAGCAGGTGCTGGGTCATGACCAGAGCAGGAAGGAGATGACGGCGACGGCGCCGGCCAGCAGCACCAGCGCGTAGTGGCGCACGAAGCCGGTCTGGATGGGCCGCAGGTATCCCGAGATCCAGGCGGTGAGGCGGGCCGCACCGTTGACGGCCCCGTCCAGGCCCCGGGCGTCGACCCGCCGCCACAGCACGCGCTCGCTGCCCTCCACCACCACTCGCCGGACGAAGGCGTCGTAGAGGTCGTCGAAGTGGTACTTGGCGGCGAAGAGGCGGAGCAGGGGCCGCAGCGGCGCCCGCAGGCGGGCGCGCAGCTCGGGCCAGGAGAGGTAGAGGGACCAGGCGATCAGCAGGCCCAGGGCCGCGGAGACGATGGCGAGGACCATCAGCCAGCCGGGGCCGGCGGCCTCGTGCTCGGCGCTGCGGAAGGCCGGTTGCACCACGGCCGGCAGCTGCACCCGGCCGTGCGGGCCGCGGAACAGCGGATAGCCCGCGACCACCGACCCGACCGCCAGCACCACCAGCGGACCGAGCATCGACCAGGGCGACTCGTGGAGGTGGTGCTCGACCTCGTGCGGACCGCGGAAGCCCCCGAAGAAGGTGAGGATGACGAGGCGGCCCATGTAGGCGGCGGTGAGCAGGGCGGTGAAGAGACCCACCCAGTAGAGCAGCGTGTGGCCGGAGGTGAAGGCCGAGGCCAGGATCTCGTCCTTGCTGAAGAAGCCGGAGAAGCCGGGGATCCCGGAGATGGCCAGCGTCCCCGCCAGGAAGGTCCAGAAGGTCCAGGGGATCTTCGCCCGCAACCCGCCCATCTGCCGCATGTCCTGCTCGCCGGAGACGGCGTGGATCACCGAGCCCGCGCCCAGGAAGAGCAGGGCCTTGAAGAAGGCGTGGGTGTAGAGGTGGAAGATGGCGACGCCGAAGGCGCCCACCCCGGCGGCCAGGAACATGAAGCCGAGCTGGCTGATCGTCGAGTAGGCGAGCACCCGCTTGATGTCCGTCTGCACGACGGCGATGGTGCCGGCCATCAGCGCCGTCGCCGTGCCCACCACCGCCACCACCAGCATGGCGGTGGCCGAGGCCTGGAAGAGCGGCCCCAGCCGCGCCACCAGGTAGACGCCGGCGGTGACCATGGTGGCGGCGTGGATGAGCGCCGAGACCGGGGTGGGGCCCTCCATGGCGTCCGGCAGCCAGACGTGCAGCGGGATCTGCGCGCTCTTGCCGGTGGCGCCCAGGAACAGCAGCAGCGCGGCGACGGTCGCCGGCCCGAACTGCCACAGCCTCTCACGCGCGAGGGCGGAGGCGTTGTCGGCCAGGTCGACCAGGTCCAGCGTGCCCAGGGCGTGGAAGACGAAGATCATCCCCAGGATCAGCCCGACGTCGCCGACCCGGTTGACCACGAAGGCCTTGAGGCCCGCCGCCGAGGCGCTGTCCTTCCGATACCAGAAGCCGATCAGCAGGTAGGAGCAGAGGCCGACCCCCTCCCAGCCCACGAACAGCAGCGGCAGGCTGCCGCCGAGCACCAGCAGCAGCATGAAGAAGGTGAACAGGTTGAGGTAGGAGAAGAAGCGGACCTTGCCCTCGTCGTGGGCCATGTAGCCCACCGAGTAGAGGTGGATGAGCGAGCCCACGCCGGTGACCACCAGCGTCATCACGCAGGAGAGCGGGTCCACCAGCAGCTTGAAGGGGACGCGCAGGCTGCCGACGGAGATGAAGTCGATCGTCTCCCGCGCCTCCGCGCCGAGCGGAGGCCAGCTCAGGGTGCTGGTGAAGAGGTGCAGGCCCCCGGGCCCGGCGGGAAGCGCGAACAGGCGCCGGGCGGCCCACACCGCGAGCACGAACGCCGCCAGCACCGTGCCGCAGGCGAGCCAGGCGGCGCCCGAGTCCTCCTTGTCGCGGCGGATCCACTCGCCGAACAACGCGAGCACCACGAAGCCGGCCAGCGGCAGCAGCAGGATGGCGAAGGGCAGGGCACCGTCGAGCGGCGTCGCCTCGATCACGCGGCTACCCCTTCATCAGGTGGAAGGCGTCGAGGTCGAGGGTGTCGCGGTGGCGGTGCAGCGCGATGACGATGCCCAGGCCCACCGCGGCCTCGGCCGCCGCCACCACCAGCACGAAGAACACGAGCACCTGGCCGTCCAGCGTCCCCGCGGCCCGGGAGAAGGCCGCGAAGGCCAGGTTCACGCCGTTCAGCATCAGCTCGATGCACATCAGCACCGTGATCACGTTGCGGCGCAGGAAGACGCCCAGGGTGCCGAGGGCGAACAGCACCAGGCTCAGCAGCACCGCGTGATGGACGAAGGCCGGGTGGCTCATGGCGGGCACTACAGCTCCTTCTTGGCCAGCACCACCGCCCCCACCAGCGCCGCCAGGATCAGGATCGAGGTGGCCTCGAACACGTAGAGGTAGCGCGGCGAGAAGAGGACGGCGGCCATGGCCCGGGTGGAGGCGTCGAAGGAGGGGGCGGGCCCCGGCTCGACCTGCAGCAGCACCACCGCCGCCTGCGCCCCCAGCAGGGCGACCAGGGCGAGGGCCACCACCTGCAGCACCCGGCCGCCCTGCGGGCGGGCGCCCTCCTCCTCGCGCCTGACGTTGAGCAGCATCAGCACGAACAGGAACAGCACCATGATGGCGCCGGCGTAGACGATCACCTGCAGCACGGCGATGAAGGGCGAGCCCAGCAGGGCGAAGATCACGCTCACCGAGCAGAGGGTCACGATCAGGGCGAAGGCCGAGTACATGGGGTTCTTCTGGCCGATCACCACCAGCGCCGACCCCACCGCCAGCGCCGCGAACAGGTAGAAGAGGACCGCGTCCATCATCGGCTCGCCACCTGCAGGTGACGGACGTGGACCGCGACCGCGGTGGCCGTCACCAGGATCCAGGCGGTGGCCACCGGGATCAGCACCTTCCAGCCGAAGCCCATGAGCTGGTCGTAGCGGAAGCGCGGCAGCGTGCCGCGCAGCCAGATGAAGACGAACAGCAGCAGGGAGACCTTCGTCCCCCACCAGACGAAGCCGAGGATGCCGGTCGCAGGCAGGAAAGGAAGGCCGGGGTTCCAGCCGCCGAGGAAGAGGTTGGTGCACAGCACCGAGACCGTGATCATGTTGATGTACTCGGCCATCTGCAGCAGCGCGAAGCGCATGGAGGAGTACTCGGTGTGGAAGCCGGCCACCAGCTCGGTCTCGCCTTCGGGGAGGTCGAACGGGATGCGGGCGACCTCGGCGGTGGCGGCGATGAAGTAGACGAGGAAGGCCGGAGGCTGCCGGATCAGGTTCCAGTGCCAGAACCAGCCGGCCTGCGAGCCGACGATGTCCGCGATCTGGAAGGAGCCCGCGACCATGATGACGCCCACCCAGGACAGGCCGAGCGCCAGCTCGTAGGAGAACATCTGCGCCGAGGAGCGCATGCCGCCGAGCAGGCTGTACTTGCTGTTGGCGGCCCAGCCGGCGAGGACGACGGCGTACACGCCCAGGGCGGTGACCGCGAAGATGAACAGCAGGCCGACGTCGATGGAGGCGATCTGGATCTGCAGCGTGCGGCCCTGCAGCCAGCCGGGCCAGACCCAGCGCGGCAGCGTGAACGGCGGCCCGTAGGGCAGCACGGCCACCGCCAGCAGCGCGGTGGTGACCGCCACCACCGGGGCGGCCAGGAAGGCCCAGCGGTCCGCCGCCGCCGGCATCACCTCCTCCTTGAAGAAGAGCTTGATGCCGTCGGCGATCGGCTGCAGGACGCCCCAGGGACCGGTGCGGTTGGGGCCCAGGCGGAACTGCATGAAGGCGAGCGTCCGCCGCTCCACCCAGGTCATCACCGAGAACAGCCCCAGCAGCACGCCCACGACGAGCGCGACCTCGACCACGGCGAGGATCAGCTCCTGGGCCGCCGGGGAGACGGTCACGCCGTGCGCGCCGGCACGGATAGCGCCAGCGCCTCCTCGAAGGTCGGCGCCACCGTCTTCCAGCAGCGCTTCTCGCGCACGTGGTAGAGGAACTCCTCGCGGAACTTGCCGAGCGTCGACTGTGGCGGGGCGATGGCGGCGTCGCCGAACGGGCAGACGGTCTTGCCGGCGATCGAGTCCGTCACCTTCCACAGCAGGTCGAGGTCGGACTCCCTGGCGAGGCCGGCCTCGATCCGGTCCAGCAGGCGCAGCATCCAGCCGGTGCCCTCGCGGCAGGGCGTGCACTTGCCGCAGGACTCGTGCTTGTAGAAGTACATCAGGTTCTTCGCCATCCACACCATGCAGGTGGAGTCGTCCATCACGATGGTGCCGGCCGAGCCCAGCATGGAGCCGGCCTTGGCCACGGCGTCGAAGGTCATGGCCACGTCGATCTCGTCGGCCCTGAACACCGGGGTGGAGGAGCCGCCGGGGACCACCGCCTTCAGCCTGCGCCCGCCGCGGATCCCCCGGGCGTAGCCCTCGCCGTAGATCAGCTCGCGCAGGGTGACCCGCCCCATCGGCGCCTCGTAGCTGCCGGGGCGGTTGACGTGGCCGCTCACCGAGTAGAGCTTGGGCCCGCCGTTCTTCTCGACGCCGTACTCGGCGAACCACTCCGCCCCGCGGGTGAGGATGAGCGGCACGTTCACCAGCGTCTCCACGTTGTTGACGATGGTCGGGCAGTCGTAGAGACCCACCACCGCCGGGAAGGGCGGCTTGATCCGCGGCTGGCCGCGCTTGCCCTCCAGCGACTCGATGAGCGCCGTCTCCTCGCCGCACTCGTAGGAGCCCGCCCCGCGGTGGACCCAGATGTCGATGTCGACGCCGGAGCCCAGGATGTTCTTCCCCACCAGGCCGGCGGCGCGCGCCTCGGCCAGGGCACCTTCCAGGATGGCCGCGCCCTCGTGGAACTCGCCGCGGATGTAGATGTAGGCCGTCCGGCAGCGGATGGCGTGGGCGCTGACGATGGTGCCCTCGATCAGCCGGTGGGGATCCTTCTCGATGATCACCCGGTCCTTGTAGGTCCCGGGCTCGCTCTCGTCGGCGTTCACGCAGAGGTAGCGCGGCTTCGGGCTGTCCTTGGGGAGGAAGCCCCACTTCATCCCGGTCGGGAAGCCGGCGCCCCCGCGGCCGCGGAGGTTCGAACGCTTGACGGTCTCGATGATCGCCTCGGGCGCCAGGGCCAGCCACTCGGCGAGCTTCGCGTACCCGCCGCTCTCGCGGTAGGTGTCGATCGAGGCCGAGTCCTCCTTCCAGACGTTCTGGAACAGGATGTGCTCGCCGGGGCTCTTCGGCCACTCGAAACGGCGGCGCACGCGCTCGCCGGCCAGCACCCGGTCGATGTCGGCGGGGGTGGCGCTCTCCAGCCACTCGCCGTTCACCTGCACCGCCGGCGCCCCGCCGCAGGCGGCCAGGCACTCGACGCCGCGCACGGTGAACTTCCCGTCCGCGCTGGTCCCGCCCGGCCTCACCCCCAGCCGCTGGCAGGTGTGGTCGAGCAGCGCTTCCGCCCCGCGCAGGGCGCAGGACAGGGTGGTGCAGATCTCGATCTGGGTCTCGCCCTCCGGATGCAGCCGGAACATGGTGTAGAAACTGGCGGTGTCGTGCACCTGCGCCGGCGTGAGGTCGAGCAGCGAGGCCACGTGCTCGATCGCCTCGCGGCTGAGCCAGCCTTCCTGGTCCTGCACCAGGTGCAGGAGCGGCAGCAGCGCCGAGCGCTTCACCGGATAGCGCTGCAGCAGGCTCTCGAAGGTCCGCTGGTTCTCCGGGGTGAGTCTCATTCGCTCCCTCGGCCGCCTACCAGTCCAGGGCCCCGATCTTCCAGACGTAGACGAAGCCGCCGCCCAGCAGCGCCACGAAGACCACCATCTCGCCGAGCGGCAGCAGGCTGCCGGAAGCCACCAGCTGTCGGAAGTGGAGCGCCCAGGGGTAGAGGAAGGCGGCGTCCACGTCGAGCAGGATGAAGATCATGCACACCAGGTAGAACTTGACCGGGAAGCGCTGGCGCGCCGTGCCGATCGGGGGCATGCCCGACTCGTAGGTCGACTGCTTGCCCGGGTTCGGCCGGGGCCGCCCGAGCAGGTGCGACATCACCAGGGTGAACACCCCGAATCCGAGGGCGGCCGCGCCGAGGATCAGGATCGGGACATAGCTGGGCATGAGTTCAGTTCCCGCTGGCCGGGGGTTCTCTACAGCTTACGTTAGAAACTGACTGGTGCTCGCGGGCAGGATCCGCCCGCCGGTCGCGGGGATCGACTATAGCACGCCGCGGTCCTCGTCCACCTCCAGCAGCCGGTCGGCCGGGAGGTTGCGCAGCGTCTGCACGGTGCCGCTGGGCCAGCGGATCTCGACCTCCGCCTGCGTCGCCTCCCCCAGGCCGAAGTGCAGCCGCGAGTCGCTGCCCGAGAAGATGCTGCCGGCGGTGGTCACCTCCCGGATCTGCTGCTGGCCCGCGGCGCGCAGGGTCACCCGCGCGCCCAGTCCCATGCGGTTGCTCTTCGTCCCGCGCAGCCGCAGCTCCAGCCAGTGGCGGGCGTTGCCGCCGTCGTTGCGCAGCACCGAGGGCGTGCCGTCCATGTTGACGATCACCACGTCGAGGTCGCCGTCGTCGTCCAGGTCGCCCACGGCCAGCCCCCGGCTGCACCGCCGCTCCAGGATCCCCGGGCCCGAGCGCTCCGAGACGTCCTCGAAGGTGCCGTCGCCGCGGTTCCGGAGCAGGATGCGGCGCTGCTCGTACTGCTCGCCGCCCTGCGGGTTCTGGATCAGGTACGGGTACACGTGGCCGGTGGCGACGATGACGTCGGGCCAGCCGTCGTCGTCGTAGTCGAGGAACTTCGTCCCCCAGCGCACCAGCGGCAGGCTCGCCCGCGCCAGGCCGGAGGCGAAGGCGCGCTCGCTGAAGCGGCCGTCGTGCTCGTTGTGGTAGAGGTTGCTGGTCTGGAAGGAGAAGTTGCTCTTGGTCAGGTCCAGCCACCCGTCGTTGTCGTAGTCGCCGAAGTCGGTCCCCATGCCGGCCTGCTCCATGCCGTCGTCCGAGACGGCGACGCCGGCCATGAGGCCCACCTCGCGGAAGGTGCCGTTCCTCTCGTTGTGGTAGAGGTAGCTGGGGGTCGAGTCGTTGGCCACGTAGATGTCGGGCCAGCCGTCGTTGTCGTAGTCCCCCACCGCCACTCCCAGGCCGTAGCGCGGCACCTTCTCCAGGACCCCGGCCGCCACGGTCACGTCGCGGAAGGTGCCGTCGCCCTCGTTGTGGTACAGCGTGTCGAGCGCGCCCGGAAGCCCGGTGGGTCCGCACATCACCCGGGTGCCGCGGTAGTTGCAGTCGGGGCCGGGAAACGACAGCGGGGAGCGCCGCACGTCGACCTCGATGTTGTTGGCGACGTAGAGGTCCAGCCGGCCGTCGCGGTCGTAGTCCACGAAGGCGGCGCTGGTGCTCCAGCGCCCACCGCGCAGGCCGGCCCTGTCGGTGACGTCGGTGAAGCGACCGTTGCCGTCGTTGTGGTAGAGGGTGTTGCCGTTCACGCCGGTGACGTAGAGGTCCGGCCGGCCGTCGTTGTCGTAGTCGCCGACGGTGCAGCCCATCCCCCAGCCGCCGCCGGCGACGCCGGCCTGCTGCGTGACGTCCGCGTAGGTGCCGTCCCCGTTGGCCCGGTAGAGGGCGTTCGGGTGGACGACACCCTGCTGGACGTCCTCCAGCGTGCTGCCGTTCACGAAGAAGATGTCGAGCCGCCCGTCGCCGTCGTAGTCGAGGAGGCACACGCCGCCGCCCTTCGCCTCGAAGATGTAGTTCTTCTGGGGGCTGCCGTTGGTGAGGCGGAAGCGGATGCCGGCGGCCTCCGTCACGTCCGTGAAGGCCGGCAGGGGCGGAGCCGGCACCGAGGGGGGCCGGGCCGCGGCCGCCGCCAGCGCACACAGCACCGCCAGCGCCAGGCCGCCGAGCCTCATCGCCCGCCTGCCTCCAGCCGGCGCAGGTCCTTGTCGATCGAGGCCACGAGATCCGCCTGCCCGCGGGCCTCGGCCTTCGCCCGCGCCTGCGTCAGGTACTTCAGCGCCTCGCTGCGGTTGCCGGCCCGCGCGTAGGCGGCGCCCAGCGCGTAGGTGCAGCGCGGCGAATCCTCGTCGTCGGGCTCCAGTGTCTGCGCCAGCTGGTCGATGGCCTCGGCCAGCTTCCCCCGGTTGACGAGGATGCGCCCGAGGTTGAAGTGGGCGGCCCGGTGGTCGGGCCTGGCGGCGATCGCCGCCTGGTAGTGCTCGACGGCCTCGTCCAGCTTCCCCGAGCTCATCAGCAGGTAGGCGTAGTTGTTCTGGGCGTCGGCGTAGGTGGGCTTCAGCTCGACGGCACGGCGAAACGCCTCCGCCGCCTCCGCACCCCGGCCCTCGCCCATCAGGACGACACCGTGGTTGTAGTGCAGCTCGGCGAGGTTGGGGTCGAGGGCGACCCCGGCGCGGTAGTGCTCCTCCGCCCTGTCGTTCTGGCCCAGCGTGCCGTAGATGCGGATCAGGTTGACGTGCGCCAGCAATAGCTTGGGGTCGGCCCGCAGCGCCGCCTCGTGCTCCTCGGCGGCCGCCTGGAGCTGACCGGCTTCCGCCAGTTGGACGCCCTTGTCCAGCCGCGCCGCGGCCCCGCCCTTGAGCGACGCCAGGGCGCTCATGAATGGATCGGGCACCGTCGGCCAGCCCAGCTTGTCCTTCTCGTAGAGGTCCACCTCGGCCTGGGCCTCCTCCGCACGGCCGCGGTCGCGGTACAGGCGCGCCAGCGCGAAATGGGCGGCGCCGAACGAGGGCCACAGCGCGCACGCGCGCCGCAGGTGCTCGATCGCCGCGTCGGCCTGGCCGCCGGCCGCGTCGAGCTTGCCCAGCGCGTAATGCGCCTCGGCCGTGTCCGGGCGCGCGCGCAGGAGGGCCTCGTAGAGCTGCCGGCCCTCGGCCGTCTGCCCTGACTCCACCAGCGCCTTGGCGAGAAGCACCTGCGCGGGCAGGTAGTCGGGCTGGAGACGCAGCGTCCTCCGCAGGGCGGCCATTCCCCGGTCCTCCGTCGCCAGGTTCGACTGCGTGCGGCCCAGGAAGTAGGGCCAGCGCGGCTCGTCCGGGGCCAGCGCCTGCGCCCGCGCGAAGCAGGCGGCGGCGAACTCGTACTGCTCGTTCGCGTAGAGGACCATCCCCAGCTGCCCGGCACGCTCGGCGTCGCGCGGCTGCGCCTCGGCCGCCCGCAGCGCCTGCTCGATCGGCGCCCGGACGGACGCCTCGTAGGTCTCGAGTGGCAGCTTGGGGATCGCCGGCAGAGTCTGGGTGCTGGCGGCCAGGGCGGCGACGAGCAGGAGGGCGGACATCGAATCGTCGGCCCCATGCTAGCGGAGTCGGGTCCGGGTTGTCCCCGCCGGGCGATCGAGGGCTTCCTCGAAGGCCCAAGCCTGGTTGTGGAGCGCGCTGTGTAGTAGAATCCACAGTCATGGTCACCATCCAGATCGTGCTCGACGAGGACTTGCTGGCCGCCGCCGACGGGGCCGCCCGTCGGCGGAAGGTCAACCGCTCGGCGCTGTTCCGGGAGGCGCTCCGCGACCACCTGGCGAGCCTGGCGTGTCGCGAGCGCGAGCAGGCCGACCGCGCCGGATACCGTCGTCGTCCGGAGACCGGGGCCGACGCCGTGTGGGAGAAGGTGGCGGCATGGCCGGAGGAGTAGAGCGCGGCGACATCCGGCTCTACCGGTTCTTGCCGCCCGACAAGCAGCGTCCGGTACTCGTGTTGACGCGGGACTCGGCGCTTCTGTACCTGAGCCGCGTGACCGTCGCGCCGATCACGTCAACCATCCGGGGCGTGCCCTCGGAGGTCTTGCTCGACACCGAAGACGGAATGAAGCAGGCGTGCGCCGTGAACCTGCACAACTTGGTGACGGTCCCGAAGGAGCACCTCGGCCGTCGTGTCGCCCGGCTCCCGCCCCGCCGCATGCGCGAGATCTGCGACGCCCTCGGCTTCGCGCTCGGCTGCGGGGGGTGAGACGCTGACGGGAAGGCATCCGCTATTGGGTCATCGGCGGCCAGGCGCAAACGCCTACGTCGACCCACTCGACCCCGAGCGCCGGCGCGCGCATTCCGAGGCGCATCCCGATCTCCGGGCTGGAGTGCCGCGAGAGACCCTGGCGCGGCTCTCCCGCGCGTACGAGGAGCCGGCCGAGGCGGCCGAGGAGGCGGTGTGGGCGGAGCTGGTCGCGGGCCAGCGGCCTCGCTGAGCTGGTCCGCCGAGCAGGGGCGCGCGCGCCGTCAGCGTAGCGCGTGCAGACGCTGGGCGAGCTGCTGCGCCCGGGGGTCGCCGGGGCTGCGGCGGAGCGCCTCCTGCGCCCAGCGGTCGGCCTCCGCACGGCGGCCGCGCGCGGCCAGCGTCTCGGCCAGCAGGTAGGGCCCGGCCATGTCGTCGGCCCGTGCCGCCGCGGCCTTCTCGAAGGCGGCGAGCGCGGCATCCACCCTGCCGGCCTGCCGCTCGAGGAGACCCAGGTTCACCCAGGCCTTGTAGGCGTCCGGGTAGGCGGCCACCTCGGCGCGGTACTCCCTGACGGCGACAGCGGGCTGGCGGCGCTGCTCGGCGATGACGCCGAGGTTGAAGTGCAGGGAGGGACGGTTTGCCCCCAGCGCCAGCGCCTGGCGCAGCTCGGCCTCCGCCACCTCGTAGCGCTTCATCTCGAGCGCCAGGGTACCGAGGTTGAGGTGTGCGAGCCAGAGCGTGGGGACCACGCGGGCCGCGTGCTGGTAGCAGTCGAACGCCTTCTGGCGCTCCCCGCGCGCGTAGTGGATCTCGGCCAGGCTGAGCAGCGCCTTGACGTTGTCGGGCAGCAGCTCCAGCGTGTGCTCGAAGCCGGCGATCGCCTCGTCGATGCGTCCCGCCGCCTGGTAGGAGAGCGCGAGGTCCAGCACGGCGACGGCGTAGCGGGGGTTCAGCTCGAGCACCCGGCGGCCGGCAGCGATCGCGGCCTCGTAGTTCTTCTTCTGGAAGTAGACCGAGGCGAGGGTGAGCGGCACGTCCGGGTTCGCCGGGTCCTCGCGCGCCAGCTTCTCGAGGATGGGGGTGGCCTCGTCCAGTCGGCCGGCGTCCTTCAAGGCCTGCGCCTTCTGCAGCTCCTGCAGCGAGCCGACGCGGTCCTTGGCGTCGGGCAGCGGCCCCGAGCGCAGCTCCACCGGGCGGCCGTCCGAACCGGCCCCGACGTAGCCCAGTGCGCGCAGCTTCTCCAGCGCCTCGGGGTCGATCCTCCCGGGCTTCGGCTCGCCGCCGGCCTTCAGCAGGTTCATCGCCCGCAGCTCCGCGGAGAGAGTGGCCACCACGTCCTGGCGCTGGTCGTGGACGTTCTCGAGCTCCCTCGGGTCCCGGCGTCGGTCGTACAGCTCCGGCTTCGGCGCGCGGATCGACTTCCACCGCCCCGTCTCCAGCGCCGTCAGCTCGCTCCAACCGTGGTGGAACCGCGGGAACCAGGTCTCGGCGTAGGAGACGGGCCCGGCCAGGGCGTCCGGCGGGTCGTCGAGCGCGTCGTCGTGCGCGACCAACGGGAGCAGGCTCGCGCCGTCGAGCCCGGCCGGCGGCGGCAGGCCGACGAGGTCGAGAACGGTGGGCGTCACGTCGACGAGCCGCGCCAGCCCCCGCACCCGCCGGCCCGCCGGGAGCAGGCCCGCGGCGGGCGACGGCGTGCCGGTCGGCGGGGCGATCAGCATCGGCACGTCGAGGGTGGCCCCATACAGGAAGATGCCGTGCCCGGCCTCGCCGTGCTCGCCCAGCGACTCGCCGTGGTCGGACAGGTAGACGACGGTGGTGTTGCGACGCAGCCCGAGGGCGTCGAGGGTGTCGAGCAGCCGGTTCACCTCCGCGTCCGCGAACATCACCTCGCCCGCGTAGGCGCTCGGCGCGCGGCGGCGGTACTCGTCCGGCGGCGTGTAGGGATCGTGCGGGTCGTAGAGGTGGACCCACAGGTAGAAGGGGCGGTCGCCGCGGCGCTCCCGGCGCAGCCAGTCGACGGCCCGGTCCACCACCCGGTTCGCCGGGCGCTCGATCTCCGTGAGCGCGCGCCGCTCGATGTCCGAGTAGTCGAAGGAGTCGTCGTAGGTCTGGTGGCCCTTGGCCAGCCCCCAGCGCGCGGCGAGGACGTAGGAGCCGACGACGGCGGCCGTCTGGTAGCCGCGGGCGAGCAGCCGCTCGGCGAGCGTGGTCACGTCCTTCCCCAGCGCGAAGCCGGCGTTGTCGCGCACGCCGTGGTGCGGCGGGTAGAGGCCGGTGAAGATCGTCGAGTGCGAGGGAAGGGTCAGCGGCACGTGCGAGACCGCGTGCTCGAACAGCACCCCCTCCCGCGCCAGGCGCGTGGCCGCGGGCGTCTCGAAGGAAGCGCCGTAGGGTGCGAGGTGGTCACGGCGGAGCGTGTCGATGGTGATCACCACCACGTTCGCCCCGACGAAACGCGAGCCCGGGACCGCGGCGAGAGACGGGCTGCGCACGCCGCCCGGCAACGCCCTCGCGGCTGTGGACGCGGCGCGAATCGGTGTCGAACCGTGGAGCCTCGGCGGCCGCGTCCGGTACACCAGGACGGCGGCGAGGCAGGCCATCACCAGGAGCGCCCCCGCCACCCCGGTCGTCAGCCGGCTGCGAGCCCTCATCTTCCTTTCGTCCTCCTCAGCGGATCAGCCCGGCCAGGCAGTGTAGCCCGCCGTTGCGGACGAGAACCTGCTGGGCCGCGACGGGCACGACCGAGTATCCGCTGGGCAGCTCCCGGCCCAGATCACGGAAGACGCGCTCCTCGACCTCGCCCAGGCCGAAGCGGGGCACGAAGACCTGCCGGTCCACCACCAGCGCGTTCACGTAGCTGATGCCGGGCCAGCCGCGCGGGCCCTCGAGGTCCACGCGAAACGCGGGGACGCGCACGACGCGGAAGCCGATCGCCTCCAGCTCGCCGACCTTCTCGAGGACCCGCCGGCGCATCGCCTCCGGCACCGGCTGGAGCTGGCCCTCGACCAGGTCGAGGTGGGCCGCGATCGTCGCCGGCTCTTCCGCGGCGGCCTGGGTGGCGTGGATCCAGTCGGCGAACGTCTCCGGGTCCGCCTCGAGGAGGCGCACCTGGCGCGCGGGCGAGAGGCAGTCGACGCCGGCCGGGCACACGCGGCCGGTCAGGGCCTGCATGCGGGATGGCAGCGTCGGGTCGATCTCCAGCCGCCAGCCGACCGCTTCCCGGCGCGCGGCTGCGAGCGCCTGGCGGACACGGTCCGGCTCCGGCTTCGGCTCGGCCAGCGCGTCGCGCAGGTCGACGAGCGCCCTCGGCTTCCGCTCGCCGACCCGGGAAAGCAGGGCCTCGACCGAGGCGCGGGCAACCCCCAGGTCGCCGGACGTCGGCACGGCCACCAGCGCCACACCGGCCTGGGGCAGGAGGGACACGAAGTAGTCCACGTGCGGGGCCAGGCCGCCGAGGTCGACCGTGCGGTCGGCGCCGAACTCCAGGCCGAGCACGTACTCGTACTCGGCGGCGGTGAGGGTCTCGGCCCAGTACGGCTTGACGAAGTCCCCGTGGAAGAGCACGAGCCGCCGCCGCTCGCGCGGGTCGCGGGCGAACAGCAGGTCCCCGCCTTCCCAGGACAGGCGCGAGCGCACCACGCCGTCGCGCGAGGCGAACCGTTCGAGCATGGGCACAAACGCCTCGGCGTTCTCCGGCCGGCCCTCGAACAGCCGGCGAGGCACGAGGATCACCCGCCGACCGCGCCACGCGCCGGGCTTCACCCAGTCCTGCACCCACCAGAAGGTGCGGGCGACCCCGCGGTCGACGAGCGCCACGTGGTGCGGCGTGTTGCCGAAGTTGCGCTGCGTGGCGCCCTGGTAGGCCGTGTCGTCGTGCACACGGTGGATCAGGACCTCGACGGCCAGCGGGCGCGGGATCCGCTGCAGGACCTCCTTCATCACGCCGACCGGGTCGCCACCGTTCCTCGAGCCCGAAGCGAGGTAGAGCACCGGGTCGGTGTCGAAGTCGAGGCCGGTGAGCGGGTCGTCGTCGGGAGAAGCACGGAAGCCGGGGGCCGTCGGGTGGTAGAGGATGTGGCAGGTGCGATCGCGCCCGCGACGCGCCAGCTCGGAGCGGAACGGCACTCCCTCACGCACGAACACCTCCGCCAGCTCCGTCTCGGTCGACGCGCAGGCGAGGCGCAGCGCGCCCGGCTCCACGGCATCGGCCCAGGTCTTCGAGGCGGGTACCGGCTCGAAGACCACCTGCGGCGTCGCCGCCATCGCGACCGCCAGCACGCCGACGAGCAGGAATGGGAGGGTGGTGCCCGGCCTGGGCATGGTCACGGCTCCGGCAGCCCGGCTATGGCGGCGTGATCGCAAATTCCTGCTTTTCGCTCTCCAGGCGCTCCTCGTGGGCCTTGCGGAACTCCTGGAACGCCTGCAGCGCGGCCGTCGCCTTCCCGGCCTGGCTCGTCTCGCGATACGCGCGGGCGAGCTGGAAGTGGATGCTGCCGTCCTCGTCCGTAGGCAGGGCCGCCTCGAGGTGCTCGATCGCAGGCGCCGGCTGGCCGGCCTCGAGGTAGGCGCGGCCGAGCACGGCGTGCGCCCGCAGCAGCTTCGGGTCGGCGGCCACCGCCTTCTCCAGGCTGGGGATGCCCCTGGCCGGCTCCTTGGTCTCGACCCACGACTCCCCGAGTAGGAGGTTGTACTCGGCGGAGTCGGGCTCCCGCTTCAGCAACTCCTCGAGCAAGGGCCGGGCCTCGGCGTAGCGGCGGGCGATGAACAGGAGCGTCGCCTGCTCGCGCCGCAGGCGCGGGTCCTCGGGCCAGGCGGCGGTCGCCTTGGCCAGCGCTTCCTTGGACTGCTCGTAGCGCCGCTGGGCCCGCAGCACCTCGATGTTGACGAGGGCGGATTCCGGCGATGGCGGCAGAGCCGTGAGGCGGTCGAAGGCTTCGCGCGCGAGCACGTCGGCGGCGCGGGAGGTCCAGTAGCGGCTTTCCGCGGTGCGCAGCGGCCGGGCCGCCTCCAGCACCTCCTGGTAGCGGCCGGCGCGGAACGCGCACTCCAGGCTGGCCGCCTGGCAGTCCGGCGCTGGGACGCCCTTCGCCTTCTCCCGCTCGACGGCGGCCCAGTCGGGGTGGCCGGCGCGCTCGTAGATCCCGGCCAGGGCCAGATGGGCCTCCGCGGGCCGGGTGTTCCTGGCGATCGCCTCGCGCAGGAGGGGAAACGCGCTCTTGTCGCGCTCCTCGGCGATCGCGACCTGGGCGACCAGCAGCGAGAGGTAGGGCGACTCCGGCGCGGTGCTCTCCAGCGTCTCGAAGGCCTGGCGGGAGACACCCTCGTAGCTGCGTTCGAGCCCGTACCAGGCCTTCGGGTCCTGGGGCGCCTGCTGGACGAGCAGGCGGTAGTGGTGGGCCGCGTTCGCCCAGCGCTCCAGCGCCAGCAGCGCGTCCGCCAGCATCCGCCGGGCGTCGTGGTGGTCGGGCTGCGCCGTCACGAACTTCTGCAGCGGCTCCACGGCCTTGGCCGGCTGGCCCAGCTCGACGTAGCAGCCCCCCAGGAACAGCCAGGCCGGGGCCAGGTCCGGCTTCAGCTTCAGGGCCGCCTGCAGCTGCGGGACCGCGTCTTTGGCTCGACCGGCCATGGAGAGCGCGAGGCCGAGGTTCATGCGCATGCCGGCCTCGTTCGGCAGGGCGCGGACGATCTCGCCGTAGAGGGAGGCGGCCTCGTCGTAGCGCGCGCTGGCCATCGCCTCCCGCGCCTGCCGCGCCCTGGCGGCGAGCTCGTCGGCGGAAGGACCCGCGGACGCCTGTGCGGCAAGGTGGACGGCCAGCAGGGCGGACACGAGGAGAGACGACACGCGACGGCCAGTATAGACCGTCGGCGCCGCGACGGGCCTCAGCGCTCGCGCCTGAGAAGCGCGTACCCGCCGGGGATCTCGATGACGCCGCTCACCCCGTCGGGCGGGAGCGCCTCGGCGGCGGCGCGCAGCGGCGGGGCGAGGTCCGACAGGAGCACGACACCGAGGTCGCCGCCCTGCGGCGCGGACGCGTCCACCGAGACTGAGCGCGCCAGATCCTCGAAGCGGGCTCCGGCGGCGAGCTGGCGCAGCAACTCCTCCGCCTGCGGGCGCGAGGCCACGCGGATGAGGCGCAGGTGGGCGGTGCCCTCCCCCGCGGTGACCGTTTGGGCGGCGGCGGGGACGCGGGAGCCAGGCTGGGCCTGGGCGAGGCGCAGCGCTTCGTCGGCGCCGGGGTAGCCGGGGGAGACCGCCAGGAGCTTGTGCAGCAGCCGTCGCGCCTCGGCGCCGTGGCCCGCGTTCAGCTCGACGGCAGCCAGGTAGTAGAGCGCCTCCGGGTTCTCGGGCGCCAGCTTCAAGGCCGAGCGGAAGGCCTCGGCGGCCTCGGCCTCGCGGTCCGAGGCGGCCAGGGCGAGACCCCGCGCCACGCGCGGCGCCGGCGAGTCGGGGTCGAGCCGTTCGGCTTCCCTGGCCTCCGACTCGGCCCGGGTGAAGTCGCCGAGCTGCCGGAACGCGTCCGAGAGCCCGGCGCGGACGCGGGCGTTGCGCGGGGCGAGGCCGACGGCCTTCTCCAGCGCCGCGCGCGCGCCGGCGGCGTCGTCCTGCCGGAGCAGCAGCCTCCCCTTCATCTCGAGCAGGTCGGGGTTGTCGGGACTCCGCTCCAGCCCGCGTGCCACCGTCGCCGCCGCGTCCTGGTCCAGGCCGGCCGCGAGCTGCGCCTGGGCGAGGTAGACGGCGGTGGTGGTCGCCTGGGGCGCCGCGTCCATCGCCCTGCGCAGGTGGGGAATGGCCTCTCGCGGACGGGCCTTCGCGAGCAGGGCACGGCCCAGGTAGAACTCGACGTTGAACGACCCGGTCTTGCCGCGCGCCAGCTCCTCGAGCAGCGGCAGGGCGCGGTCGATGTCGTTCTGCTTGAACAGGCGCAGCGCCTCGCGCATGCCCTGGCGCTCGCGCTCCACCTCGCGGACCCCGTCCTTGGGGTCCTTGCCGGTGACCGTGACGGCCGAGCCGACACCGCCCACGTAGCCGAGGGCGGCGAGCCGCTCGAGGGCCCCCTGGTCGATCGGGGCGGCCGCGGCCTTGTCCCCCACGCCGCCGCCGAAACGCCCGAGGCTCTGGCGCATCCCGCTCGCCACCGCCTCGCGCGACGACAGCACGTTGCGCAGCTCGCCCGGGTCCTCGCCGAGGTGGTAGAGCTCCGGCCGCGGAGCCTCGATGTACTTCCAGCCCTGCGAGCGCAGCGCCCGCAGCCGCGCCCAACCGAAGTGGATGGCGCCGTACAGGCTCTCGGCGTAGGACTCGTTGTCAGGGATGCGGCCACCGCGGGCGAGCACGTCGGCCCGCGAGGCGCCGCTCGTCTCGACGGCCGGCAGGCCGAGCAGGCCGAGCAGCGTCGGCAGCAGGTCGACGCTGCGGAACTGCCCGCGGACGCGCACGGCCGCCGGCAGGTGGCCCGGCCAGGACAGCACCAGCGGCACGTGCAGCGTCGCGTCGTACACCAGCAGCCCGTGCTCCTCCTCGCCGTGCTCGCCCAGGCTCTCGCCGTGGTCCGAGGTCACGACCACCAGGGTGTTCGCCCGCTGGCCGGAGCCGTCGAGCCAGCCCAGCAGCCGCCGCAGCTGCGAGTCCGCGTACGCCACCTCCCCGTCGTAGAGGCGACCGGCGAAGCGGCTGGCGAATGGCTGGGGCGGGGTGTACGGGGCGTGCGGGTCGAAGAGGTGGACCCAGGTGAGAAACGGCCGGGCGTGTGGGCGGCCGAGCCAGCCCAGCGCACGGTCCACCACCTCCTGCGCGCGGCGTTCGGTGCGGCCGTCGACGGCCTTCTCGAACGGGTCGTCGTAGACGTCGAAACCGCGATCCAGGCCCGAGGAGCGGGAGACGGGATACGCGCCGATGAAGGCCGCCGTGTCGTAGCCGGCGGCCTTGAGCAGGGTGGCGAGGGTGGGCATCCCCGGCGCGATCGGGCCGGCCGCGTTGTCACGGATGCCGTGCTCGTAGGGGTAGCGGCCGGTCAGGATCGACGCGTGCGACGGCCGGGTCTCCGGGACGTGGGAGACAGCGTCCTCCACGAGAACGCCCTCCCGGGCCAGGCGATCGAAGCCGGTCGTGTCGGCCTTCGCGTCGCCGTAGGCGCCCACGTGGTCGGCGCGCAGGGTGTCGATGGTGACCAGCAGGACGTTGGCGGGGCCGGCGGTGGCGGCGAGGAGGGCGAGGGCGCTGAGCACGGTCGCTTATTGTCGCGCGGCGGCGGCGGCGGGCGCGACCGGGCGGGCGGGCAAAAGAAAACGGCGGGTGCGGGACGGACCCGCACCCGCCGCCTTCAGCGACGACGCGTCAGAACTGCATGCGCAGGCCGAGCCTGAACTGGCGCTCGGGGGCGTTGCCGCTGGTGCTGGTGATGGTCATGAACGCCGGATCGGTGACGCTCGAGTCCGGCCCGTTGAAGTGCGGGGTGTTGGTCAGGTTGAAGGCCTCGGCACGGAACTCGAGGTTGAACTTCGGGCCGATCGGGAACCGGCGGAACAGCGACAGGTCGATGTTCCACCAGCCCGGTGAGCGCACCTGGTTGCGGCTCGAGGTGCCCGGACGGACCTCGCTGACCGGCGCCCACGCCGAGGGGTCGTAGTACGTGGCGTTCGCGCCGATGCCGCCCTGCTTGACGATCGGACCCACGAGGTCGGCGTACTGCGGGTCGCCGATCGCGTTGAGCGAGCCGCCAGGGGCGCTGACGGTGAACGGCGTGCCCGTGAAGGCGCTGAAGACACCGTTCAGCGACCAGTCCTTGATGATCGCGTTGGCGGCGCCCGAACCGTGCTTGCCGAAGGGCAGCTCGGCCAGGAAGCCCAGGTCGAAGACGTGGGTCCGGTCGAAGCCCGCCGGCGCGTAGTTCTTGTACATGAGCGACGGGGTGTTCCACTGCACGTAGTCCCACCCGTCGTCGTCCTGGCGGTTCAGGGCCTTCGAGAAGGTGTAGGCGGCCTTCACGAAGAAGCCCTTGCTGAACGGCTTGCTGAGGGCCATCTGCAGCGAGTGGTAGTTGCTGCTCTGCCACCCGTCGAACCGGTAGGAGCCGGACGTCCGGCCGAACGCCTGGTAGAGCGGCGCGCCCGCCCAGCCCGTGCCGGGCTCGGAGTTGTTGACGTTGTAGAACCCGAACAGGTGGGTGGTCTTGGTCCCCACGTAGCCCGCCGACACCGACATGTCCCAGGGCAGCCGGCGCTCGTAGGTCAGGTTCCAGGACTGGATGTAGGGCCGGTTGAGGTGGTCCTCGTACGGCGAGCGCATGTCGGCGTTGAGAGGCAGGTCCACGACGCCCGAGCTCTCGTCCGGTCCGTAGAACAGCGGGACGCCGTTGGCCAGGCTGCCGGCGGTCTGGTAGCCGTTCGCGCCGTAGAAGGTGTTGGTGATGGTGAGCGGGTAGAAGCCGCGCAGCGGCCGCGACAGGTTCATCGGGCTCACCGTGATGCCGTAGCCAAGGCGGAGCACGTCGTTGTCGGTCAGGCGGTAGGCGGCGCCGATCCGCGGCAGCAGGTGCGGGTACTTCACCTTGATGTTGAAGGTCTCCGGGTTGCCGCCGAGCCCGCCCAGCAGGACCGTGTTGTTGGCCATGTCGTAGTACTCGATGCCCCGGTTGGCGCGGGTCATCATCGGGTACAGCTCATAGCGCAGGCCCAGGTTCAGGGTCAGCTTGTGGTTGACCTGCCAGCGGTCGCGGACGTAAAGGGCGTACTGCCACTCACGCCCGGTCATCGTCTCGTACTGGAGGCTCTTGGAGATGGTGTCCGCCTGGCCCAACAGGAACTCGGCGTAGGCGTTGTACGGGTCGGGTGAGCCGGTCGGCCCCAGGGTCGTCCCCTGTCCGTAGAAGCCGAAGTAGCCGCGCGGCGAGTAGCCGAGCTCCGGCTGCCAGTGGTTCAGCTCCATCCTCACCAGGTCGAAGCCGAACTTCAGCTCGTGCTTGGTCAGGGTGTAGGTCAGGTTGGTAGAGAAGTTGTAGCTGCGGTCGTTGCGAAAGGCGGGGGCCCAGCTGTTGACGTTGCCCCAGGCGTTGAAGCCGCTGACGGAGACCGTCGGCATGCCGGAGTACTTGATGTCGCCGTTGCCGCCGCCCGCGCCGTTCGTGCCGGGAATGCCGAACACGTCGGTGCCGTAGTTCGTGCCGTAGTCCTCGGGGATGTTCGACTGGTCGAAGCGGGTCGCGCCGAACACCGCGTCGAGCACCATCTTGGGCGAGAGCGTCCAGGTGAGGCCGACGGTGCCGATCCTCACCCTGGTGTCGGCGCTGCCCGGCATGCCGCCGCCGAACCCGCTGCCCTCGGCGCCGCCGTTGGCGGGGTTGCCGAAGTACGAGGTGGTGCTGACGGTGGCGTTCATCTGGCTGAACTTCGCGAAGATCTGCGCCGAGGAGCTGATGTTGTAGTTCAGCTTGGCGTCGTAGTTGTTGCGGTTGAAGTCGGTGGTGCCGCTGGTGTTGTAGTTGCTGAAGTTCCCCGGCTGGTTCGGCATCGGCACGCGCGACTGGTAGGCCTGCGCGATGGAGCTGATGCGGTTGGCGGGGATGACGTTGTTCGGGAACGGCGTCTTGCCCGAGCCGTCCGGGTTGCCGGTGTTCGGGTCGTAGATCGTGGTGCCGAAGGCGCTGAAGTCGCCCGCGCGCATGGCCGCCGTCGGGACCGAGAGGATGTCGGTCTCCGGCGTCGTCGTGTAGTGGCCTTCCCAGGAGGCGAAGAAGAACAGCTTGTCCTTCACGATGGGGCCGCCCAGGGTGGCGCCGCCGATGTTGCGCTTGCTGTCGGGCTTGGCGCCTTCGGTGTTGAAGAAGTTCCTGGCCCGCAGGCTGGCGTTCTCGTTGAAGTAGAAGCCGGACCCGTGGAACTCGTTGGTGCCGCTCTTGGTCAGCACCGTCACCGAGGACCCGCCGGCCATGCCCTGCTCGGCGTCGAAGCTGGCCGAGGTCACGTTGACGGTGGCCACCGTCTCCGCCGGAGCGATGTAGACGGCGTGGTGCGGCAGCCAGACGAAGATGTTGGTGGCCCCGTCGAGCCGCTGGTTGTTGCTGTTGCGGGCGGTGCCGTTGACGTTGGTGCTGAGCGAGCGCTCCGGCGTGTCGGTGATCGAGTTCTGGAACCGCGCCGGCGTGGCGCCCGGCATCAGGTTCACCAGGCTCTGGTAGTTGCGGTAGTTGCCCAGCGGCAGGCTGGTGATCTCCTGGCTCTGGAGCTGCGTGTGGACGTCGCCGGTGTCGGTCTGGAGGATGGAGACCTCGGACTGGACGGTGACCGCCTCGGTGAGGCCGCCGACCTCGAGCGGGACGTCGACGCGGGTGACGGTGGTGGAGTTGATGGGAACTCCGTCCTTCACGTACTCCTTGAAGCCCGTGAGCACGACCCGCACCTTGTAGGTACCGGGCTGGACGTTCACGAAGCGGTAGCCGCCCTCGGCGCTGGTGGTCGTCTCGCGCGCGAGGTTCGTGCCGGTGTTGATGAGCGTGACCGTCGCGCCGGGGACGTTGGCCCCGCTTGTATCGGTCACGTTGCCCACGAGCGTGCCGTACAGGACCTGGGCGCCGGCGGGCACGGCGAGCGCCAGCAGCCCGAGGGCTACCAGCGCGAGCGACAGGGGTGTACGTCGATACGAAAGCCGTCTCATGGTGCGCACCTCCTTGTAGACGGAGGCCGTACGGGTCGCGGGGGCGCGTGGGCACGCCCGTCGGTCTCGCGCTAACTGGGACGACGGAGAATCTAGCCCAACGCTGGCACATGGTCAATTTTTTTTGATCTTCACTTGCTTTTTATGATCCTGGATCCGGAAACCCGAATCCCCTACAACGTCTTGGATTTACACAGGTTAAGAATCCCTGCCTCGCATGATGGTGCCCGGTGGGTGTGGCAAGTGGTGTATGCTGTTATGTTTGGTGAGGGCGATCCCAGGTTCACGAGCCATGTTGACTTTTCTTTCTCGTTCTTTGCTTGCGATATCTTGCGTTGCCGTCCTAGCATCGGGCGCCCACCCGCAGGGCGCCTCCCCCGCCCAGCCGCCGACCACGTTCCCCGCCCAGGTCGAACAGGTGACGGTGGACGTCGTGGTCATCGACGGCAAGGGCAGCCCCGTCACAGACCTCAAGCCGGAGGACCTCGAGATCTACGAGGACGGCGTGCGGCAGACGATCGCCGCCTTCGACCTCGTCGCGGTGCCGGTCGCGCCCGCACCTCCCCCCGAGGCCGCCCAGGCGGCCGGCGCGGCCCCGGTGCTCGCGCCCGTCTCCACGAACGCCACCGCCGCGGGCCAGCGCGGGCGCACGTTCGTGGTCGTCTTCGACGACGCCCACCTCGGGATCCACGAGGCGCGGCGGGCGAAGGCGGCGATCGCGCAGTTCCTGAACAGGGAGACGCGCGAGGGCGACTACGTGACCCTGCTGGCGGCGGGCGGCGGCGCCTGGTGGACGGCGCGGATGGAGGCCGGCCGAGCCGAGCTGATGGAGCTGCTGAAGCGGCTGGAGGGCAAGCGGCTGCCGGACACGCGGCGCGACTGGATCTCGGACTACGAGGCGATGCGCATCCACGTGTACCACGACAACGAGATCTACAACCGCGTCCAGCGCCGCTTCGAGACCTACGGCATCCAGACCGTCACCCAGCAGGGCGAGCACGAGCGAAACCTCATGGCCACCGAGGACCCGGTGGTGACCACCCGCGCCATCGAGGTCTACAACTCGGCGATGGCCCGCAACCACGTCACCCTCGCCGCCCTGGACCGGGCGCTCGCCTCGCTGGCCGGCGCCAAGGGCCGCAAGTCGCTGGTGCTCGTCTCGGAGGGCTTCATCTACGACCCGGCGCTGACCGAGTTCAAGCGCATCCTCGACGACGCGCGGCGGGTGAACGCCACCATCTATTTCCTGAACGCCCGCGGGCTGGAGGGCCTGCCCGACGTGCTCGGCGCGGAGTACAGCACGGCGGTGCCCGAGGAGGACATGGGCAGCCTGTTCGCCCAGGAGGCGGAGACGCAGGAGGGCGCGGTCTCGCTGGCCGCGGACACGGGCGGCTTCACCCTGCGCAACTCGAACGATCTCGCCAGCGGGCTCAAGCGCGTCTCGGACGAGAGTCGTGCCTACTACCTGCTCGGCTACAACCCCACGAACGCAGCGCACGACGGCTCCTACCGCAAGATCGCGGTGAAGGTGCGCAACCGCCGCGGTCTGCAGGTCCGCGCCCGCCGCGGCTACTACGCGCCCTCGGACACCCGGACTGCGGCCGCCACTCCCCGCGGCACGGATCCCGCGTTCCAGGCGGCGCTCGACTCGCCCTACGAGGTCGAGGAGCTGCCGCTGCGGATGACCCACGTGGTGCGCGAGGAGACGACGATCGACGAGGCGCGCGTCTACCTGGCGGCGGAGGTGGACATCGCCCACCTCACGCTGCGCGAGGAGGGCGGCGAGGCGAAGGGCGGGTTCGAGTACCTGATGGTGACGTTCGGCCGCGACGGGGGGCAGCTCTTCCGGGCCGACCAGGCGCTGGAGCTGGCCCTGCCGCCCGACACCCGGGCGCAGCTCGCCCGCACCTGGCTGCCGATCGTGCGCGAGTTCTCGCTGCACTCGGGCCGCTACCGCGCCAAGTTCGTGGTGCGCGACAGGGCGAGCGGCCGGCTGGGCACGGTGATCCACGACTTCGAGGTCCCCGACCTCAGGCCCTTCCGGGTCTCGACCCCCGTGCTCAGCGACGTGCGCGAGACCACGGCCGAGGGCGCTCCCGCCGACCGCCTGGCCATCCTGGCCCGCCGCGATTTCCCGCAGGGCGACCGGCTGTTCTGCCAGGTGGAGGTCTACCGGGCGATCAAGGACGAGTCCTCCGGGCTGCCCAAGGTCAGCATGGGCTACGAGGTCCGCCGCAGCGACGGCGCCCTGCTGACCCGCGAGCCGCCCAGCGTGATCACCACCTCCCCCGACGGCGCTATCTCCCGCATGATCGGATTCTCGCTGGCCGGCGCTCCGCCCGGCCAGTACGTGCTGAAGCTGCGGGTCAGGGACGAGTTCTCCGGCGAGACGATCGAGAGGAGCGAGCCGTTCACCGTCACCGCCGAGGCCCAGGCCCAGGCAGCACGCTAGGCCCACAGCCGCTGCCGCGACGGGCCGCCTGCGCCTATACTCGCCGGGCATGCGCCGAACCAAGATCGTCGCCACGGTCGGGCCCGCCTCGCGCAGCCCCGAGATGCTGCAGAAGCTGCTGGAGGCGGGGGTCGACGTCTTCCGCCTCAACTTCTCCCACGGCACCCACGACGAGCACCTGCAGGTGATCCAGGCGGCGCGCCAGATCGCCGCCCGGCTCGAGGGCCGCCTGGCGCTGCTGCAGGACCTGTCGGGGCCGAAGATCCGCACCGGCCTGATCAAGGGCGGCGAGGTGCTGCTGGTCGCCGGCGCGCGCGTCGCCATCACCACCGACACCTCGGTCGAGGGCACGGCCGACCTCATCGCCACCACCTACGCGGCGCTGCCCCGCGACGTGACGCCGGGCGAGCAGATCCTGCTCGACGACGGCAACCTCGAGCTCAGGGTGCTGGAGGTGCAGGGCGAGCGGGTCCTGTGCGAGGTGGTGGACGGCGGCCCGCTGCGCTCGCACAAGGGCATGAACCTGCCGGGGGTCATGCTCTCCACCCCGGCCATCACCGCGAAGGACCGCGACGACCTCGCCTTCGGCATCCAGGCCGGCGTCGACTACGTGGCGTTGTCGTTCGTCCGCCGCGCCGCCGACGTGCTGGAGGCGAAGCAGCTCATCCGCTCGCTGGGGAAAGACACGCCGGTGATCGCCAAGATCGAGAAGCCGCAGGCGCTCGACGACCTGCCGGCCATCCTGCAGGCGACGGACGGGGTGATGGTCGCGCGCGGCGACCTGGGGGTGGAGATCGGGACCGAGGACGTCCCCATCCTGCAGAAGCGGATCATCGCGGAGGCCAACGCGGCAGGGAAGGTGGTGATCACCGCCACCCAGATGCTGGAGAGCATGATCGAGAACCCGCGGCCGACGCGGGCCGAGGCCTCCGACGTGGCGAACGCCATCCTCGACGGCACCGACGCGGTGATGCTGTCCGGCGAGAGCGCCGTGGGCAAGTACCCGGTGGAGGCCGTGCGCACCATGGCTCGCATCGCCGAGTACACCGAGGAGCACGGCCTCGCCGAGATCCGCACCCGCGCCGGCGAGCGGCACGACGGCGGCACGGGCACGCCGATCACCCGCAGCCTGGCGCGCGTCGCCACCTCCGTCGCCGAGGAGCTCGGCTGCAAGCTGATCGTGGCCTTCACCGAGTCGGGCACCACCGCTCACCTGGTGGCCGGCTACCGCTCGAGCGTGCCGGTGGTGGCCATCACCCACGACGAGCGCGTCTTCCGGCAGCTGGTGCTGTGGTGGGGCGTCATCCCCACGCAGTCCGCCTCCACCGAGAACACGGACGAGCTGCTGGCTGCCGGCGAGGAGCGGCTGAAGGCCCGCGGGCTGGTGAAACAGGGCGACACCATCCTCATGCTCTCGGGCCACTCGATCGCGGCAGCGGCCACGAACATGCTGCGGGTGCACACCGTCTCGTGACGCCCCTCGGTCCGCGGGCACGTCGCGACGCTCGCCGTTCCGAGGGGCGGCACGAGGTCCGTTCGTTGTTCGTGTCCGTCGTCGCCGGCTCACTCCTTCCTTCTGTCTGTTTCGTTCTTTCGGCCTGTGCGTCCCACGCCAAGCCGCCCGCGCACCCGGCCTACTTCTTCCCGCCCGCGGAGAGGCCGGCCGTCGGCACGGTGGTCGAAGGCATCGCCTCCTGGTACGGGCCGGGCTACCACGGCCAGAGCACCTCGAGCGGCGAGAGGTACGACCAGGACCAGCTCACGGCCGCCCACCCGTACTGGGCCTTCGGCACGCTGGCGAAGGTGACGCTGCTCTCGACCGGCAGGAGCGTGGTGGTGCGCATCAACGATCGCTTCCCCGCGCACAAGGGGCGCGCCATCGACCTCTCGCGGGCGGCAGCGAGAGCCATCGGCCTGATCGGGCCGGGCACCGGCCAGGTGAGGATCGAGGTGGTCGAGGCGGGGCGGTATACTCGGTAGCGCGTCGTGATGACCGACCCCGCCCCCCGGGTCTACTCGACCCGCCGCCTACGCATCGTCGCTTTGCTGCTCACGCTCGTCTTCCTGCCGATCGTGATCGGCGCCTCGCTGCTCGTCTACCAGTACCTGCGCTTCTCGGTGATGGTGGAGCAGCGGCTGCGCGGCGTGCGAGGCAACGCGCCCTCGCGCGTCTACGCGCGGGCCACCGTGCTGAGGCCCGGCCTGGTGCTCGACCCGCGGGGGCTGTTGCAGCTGCTCAACGGGCTCAGCTACACCGCACGGCCGAAGGCGCCCGTCGAGCCCGGCCAGTTCTCGGTCGGCGAGCCCGGCATCGTGTTCTTCCCGCGCCCGGTCCCGGACGGGGCCAGCGAGCCGCTGGTCGTCTCCTTCACACAGGACAAGGGCAGCCCGCTGGTGCGGGTGAGGGACCTCCGCGGCTTCCAGTCGAAGAAGCACTACGCCGAGCAGGTGCTGGAGCCGGAGCTGGTCACCTACCTCTTCGACGAGGAGCGGGAGAAGCGACGGCGGGTCCGCTTCCAGGAGCTGCCGGACCACCTGGTGCAGGCGGTGCTGGCCATCGAGGACCGCCGCTTCTTCAGCCACCCGGGCCTGGACCCCATCCGCCTGTTCGCCGCCGTCATCCGCAACCTCCGCACCGAGAAGGAGATCCCCCAGGGCGCCAGCACCATCACCCAGCAGCTCTGCAAGAACTTCTTCCTGACGCCGGAGAGGACCTACAAGCGCAAGGTGCAGGAGGCGCTGCTCGCCTTCGTGCTCGAGCGCCGCGCCAGCAAGCAGGAGATCCTGGAGCTCTACCTCAACGAGATCTACCTGGGCCAGGCGGGCTCCTTCAGCATCAACGGCGTGGGCGAGGCGGCGCACATGTACTTCCACAAGGACGTCGCCAACCTCACGCTGCCCGAGGCGGCCCTGCTGGCGGGGATGATCCAGTCGCCGAACCCCTACAACCCGTTCCGCCATGGCGCGCGGGCGATGGAGCGGCGCAACGAGGTGATCCGCGCCATGCACGAGGCGGGCTTCGTCGACGAGGCCCGCACCGAGGCGGCGCTCAAGGCGCCGCTGCTGGTGCAGCCCTCCAGCAGCGACACCACCGACGCCCCCTACTTCGTGGACCTGGTGCGCCGCCAGATCGCGCAGCGCTACGACGCGAAGGACCTCGCCACCCAGGACCTCTCGATCTACACCACCCTCGACCTGCGGTTGCAGGACCTGGCCCAGCAGGCGCTCGAGCGCGGGCTCGACCGGGTGCAGCAGATGATCAGGAAGCGCACCACCAGGACCGTGCAGGGCTGCCTGATCGCGCTCGAGCCGGCGAGCGGCAAGGTGGTGGCGCTGGTGGGTGGCCGCTCCTACGGCGAGAGCCAGTACAACCGGGTGATCCAGGCGCGCCGGCAGCCGGGCAGCACCTTCAAGCCCTTCGTCTACCTCACGGCCTTCGAGGCCACCTTCGAGGACCGCAGCCTGCCGCCGATCACGCCGGCCACGGTGGTGGACGACGCCCCCTCCGTCTTCTTCTACGAGGACAAGGAGTACGTCCCCACCAACTACGAGGACGACTACAAGGGGATGGTCACCCTGCGCAAGGCGCTGGCGCTGAGCCTCAACAACGCCACGGTGAAGGTGGCGGAGATGGTCGGCTACGACAAGGTGGCGGCCCTGTGGTCGAAGAAGCTCGGCATCGGGGCGCCCATCCATCCCTACCCGGCGATCGCCCTCGGCTCCTTCGAGGCGACACCCTACGAGATGGCGACCGCCTACAACGTGCTGGCCAACGAGGGCCTGAAGGTGGAGCCGGTGACCGTGCTCGGGGTGCGCGACGTGCGCGGCCGCGTGCTCGAGCAGCACCACGCCCCGGTGCCCGAGCGGGTGATCCGCGCCGAGTCGGCCTTCCTGATCAGGACCATGCTGGAGACGGTGATGCAGGAGGGCACCGCCGCCAGCGCGCGGGCGCTCGGCTTCACGCTGCCGGCCGCCGGCAAGACCGGGACCACCAACGACTACCGCGACGCCTGGTTCTGCGGCTTCACCCCCGACCTGCTGACGGTGGTCTGGGTGGGTTTCGACGACAACACCCCGGTCGGGCTCTCCGGCACCAGGGCCGCGCTGCCGATCTGGGTGGACTTCATGAACTCGGCCCTCAGCGGCCAGGAGCCGACGCCCTTCCCGCCCGCGCCCGAAGGCATCGTCTACGCCGAGATCGACCGCGACACGGGGCTGCTCGCCTCCCCCGCCTGCCCGCGGACCCGCAGCGAGGCCTTCATCGCCGGCACCGAGCCGCACGAGATCTGCACGGTCCACGGCTACGGCAGTGCCTCACCGGTCAGCTACTAGGCGACGGGCCTCGCCGGCGCTGCTGGCCGTGCTCGCGCTCTCCTGCGGCCACTCGGGTGGCTCGCCCTCGACCCCAGCGGGCCCCAGTGCCCCGCCGGCGAGCCCCAGCCCGACCGCTCCCATCGCCTACGTCTGCCCGCTGGGGAAGGGCTCGACGGCGGCGGAGTGCTCGCGGGCCACGCCGACGCAGCTGCTCGACGCCGTGAGCACCGCGATCGAGGAGGTGGCCCAGAAGACGAAGGGCGTCCTCGACACCAAGGTGCAGGACCCGAAGAACTCGGGCCAGTACCACATCCTCGACCCCAAGGCGTACGTCGACGGCGTGGTCGCCAACCTGCGCGCGGCGGGGCTGTGCGCCGAGCCGGACTACGACTTCCCGCTCATCCGGATCAGCGTCAAGAGCTCCAACGACTTCTCCGAGGACTTCGTCATCGTCTACCACGGCGAGTACGTGCAGCGCGGCCACGGCTCGTACCGCGAGAGCTGCAGCCCGGCGGCCTTCCCCGTGGACCCCGACCCGAGCTGGCCGCCGCCGGGCAGCGGCTGCGGCAGGCCTTATCCCCCGGAGATCTCGAAGTTCAACTCGAAGGTGTGGCTGCCGGGCAGGGACTACGCGACGCTGGACTCGACGCCCATCGTCGGTCCGGACGTGAACTACTGTCGCAGCATCGGCTACACGGACAACCGCTCCTACTGCCCCGTGCGCGCCGACGGCAGTCCCGAGCGCATCCCCTGCGAGTGCTGGCGCGTGGGCAACGCCAAGGACACCCGCCGCTGCGGGCCGACCTGGACCTACTACCCGCTGGGCACCCGGGTGGGCGGCAAGAACGGGCAACTGTGCAAGGGGCTCGACGTCAACGGCTGCGAGAACCACCCCGAGAACCAGTACAAGCTGTTCGTGGCCGGCAGCGGCACCTGGACTCCCTGCGCCCAGAACGGCATCTGCGGCGCCGTGAGCCGCTGAGCGCGGTCAGCTCAGCGCCCGCCCGGAGGCGGGGAGGCCGGCGGGGGAGTCAACAGGAAGATGACGTGGTTCTCGCCCACCCGGACGGAGGGAAAGGAGGCCCCCAGCGCGGCCTCCATGGCCCGGGCCCACGGCGCGTCGACGCGGCGCAGGACGTAGGCCGCGCAGCCCGGGGCATTGGCGCGGACCTCGGCGAGATCGCGCGAGAAGTACACCGGCCGCTCGGCGTAGTAGGCGACCACGGGGTGCGGCGGGTAGCGGCGCTCACGGGCCATCACGGCCTCGCCGCGGACGTGATGGCTGGTCCAGACCGGCGTCCCCTTCGGCACCAGGCCGCCGAGCATGCGCAGCGCCTGCAGGTACTCGGGATAGACGAGCTGGCGGCTGGCATAGAGGTCGCGCGTGGCTGCCGCGAACGGCATCGGTGCGAGCAGGAGGACGACGACCACCGCGGCAGCGAGGCGCGGAGCGCGGCGCCCGAGCTGCTGCCGTGCCAGCTGCACGAGCGCAGCCAGGCTGATCGCCACGTAGGGACCGAGGTAGAACTGCCAGTAGTCGTGGAACCAGGCCTGGTTCTTCAGCAGGACGACCCAGAGCAGCCCCTGCAGGCCGCAGATGGCCGCGACGACGGCCGGCCCGCGCGTCAGGGGAAGCCACGGCCAGCGGCGCCGGTCACCCCGGCGCAGTAAGGCGAGAACGACGAGGGGGACGGACAGGAGGGCGGCGATCGCACCTGGCCAGGTGAAGTCGCTCGCGAAATCGTCCCGCTGCATGGCGAGCCATTCGAGCCAGCCGTGGCGGGCACCCTCTCCGCCGACGGAACGGTCCTGCACCAGCGCGACCAGCGCGCCGACGTCCCAGCCGCTGCCCGCGAGGATGTGGACGAGCACGGCGGCCAGCGTCAGCGCGGGCAGCAGCGTCAGCCAGAGCAGCGGACGCGGTGCTGCCGTCCTCCGCCGTACGCGGAGGGCGTGCCAGCACCAGACGAGGCCGGAGGCGAGCAGCACGGCCCACCCGGTCCCGATGCCGAGGACGGTGCCGGCCGCCCAGGCCAGGGCGCCGCGGCGCGCTCCGTAGCGCGGGCCGTAGGCAGAGGTCCACTGCAGGTAGCCGTGCAGCATCAGCAGCGAGAAGAACTGCACCGGGGCCTCGTGGTTCACCATGCGCCCGAAGTACTCGGTGAGCGGCAGCGTGGCGAAGAAGAAGCCCGCCAGCAGCCCGAGCAGCGGGCTGCCCAGGCGGCCCAGCATCGTCACCAGCAGGGCGGTGCTCCCCAGGGTGGCCAGGATCGGCATCAGCCGCGCCGCCCACTCGTGGTCTCCGAAGACGGCGAGCGGCACGGCCGTCAGCACCGCGACCAGCGGCGGATGGTTGACGTAGCGCCGCGGCGGCTCCCCGGGCACCACCGGATAGGTGGCGTACAGACGCGTGGCGACGAGACCGTAGCGCACGTGGTTGCGGGCCGCCTCCGTGTAGAGGGCGTCGTTCACGGCGTGCCAGGTGTTGAACGGGCCGGCCAGGTCGCGGCACAGCAGCAGCGCCGCGATCGCCAGGACCGCCGCGCGCGCCAGGACGAACAGTCGAACGGCTCTCGGTGCTCCGTGCACGGTCTCGCCGCTCGCGGGACTCTATCCGAAATGGAGCAGGCCGAGAATTGACCCTGCCTCTGACGGTGGCTTAGGATACGTTGCTTGGCGAAGAGACGACGGCCGGCCCTTCTGTCGCTCGCCTGGAGCGCCCGCGGCGCGTGCGTCGTCCTCGCCCTGGCCAACGCGGGCTGCGGCGGCTCTGACGGGTCAGGGGACTCGGGACCGAAGCCGGGCGGCACGCTCGCCGGAAACTACGAGCTCCAGCTCAAACGGTCCCCGTCGTGCAACCCGGTGGGCGGTACGACCACCTACAGCTTCCCGATGGTGATGGCGGCCGCCGGAACGACGCCCTACCCCGGCATCCAGGTCACCCTCGACAACGCCACCCCCGGCCTGCTGGAGGGGGAGCTGAAGTACACGAACTTCGTCCTCGAGGGCGGGTTCGGCTCGGCTGACAACGTCGCGTCGGGAGAGGGACCGCTGGTGTTCGTACGTGCCATCGGCACCGGCAGCGTGACCCAGGATACGAACGGCAGGGGCGAGGTCCTGTCGGGGAGCCTGAGGGGGCTGCTGCAGATCGGAGGCGACGAGGGCGACCCGTGCAGCGCCACAGACCACTCGTTCACGCTGCGGCCGCGATGAGCCGCTGCCTGACCGCCCGCGGGTTGGCCGCCTCCGCCGGCGCCGTCGTCCTGCTCGTGACCTTCGGCAGCACCGGCTCCAGCGCGCGCGAGCCGCTGAAGGTGCGCGCCAGCGAGGCGTTCGCGCCGGTGCTGCGGCCCGCCCTCGAGGCCTTCACCCGCGAGTCCGGGATCCCGACCGCGCTCGACGTGCGCGAGCCCGACCCGCCGGGCGACGCGGACGTGGTGGTGGGCGACGACAGCGAGCTCACCCGGGTCCTGGAGGGCGGCGCGGCGGACCTCGGCACCTCGGTCGACCTGGGCTACCTGCCGTGGGTTCTCGTGGTGCCGGCGGGCTCGCCGGCGGACCTGCACGCGGCGGTCGCCGGCGAGGAGCGGCTGTGCGTCCTCGGCGGCCGGCTCGGGCGTGATGCGCGAGCGGCGCTGGGCGGCAAGCTGCCGGCCCGCGTGCAGACGTCCCGCGACGCGGCCGAGCTGCGCCGCGCCCGCTACGCGCTCGTCCCCCGCTCGCTCGCCGGGCCCGGGGAGCAGCGCGACGCGGGCCTCCCGCCCCTGGTGGCCGTCGCCGCGGCCGTGAGCGAGGCCCGGGACCCGGCCGGCGCGCGTCAGTTGCTCGCGTTCCTCACCGGCCCGCACGGCCGCGCTGTCCTCGGCCGGTACCTGTCGCCCGCCGGGGCCGGCACCGAGGCGACCGCGACCGGCGGGTACGCCGTCGCCGTCGTGGACTGGTGGGAGCCGCAGTGCTCGCTGGAGGGCAACTGGTACACGGATCCCCGGCAGGTGCTGGGGCCGCCGGACGCCGTGTATCTCGGCTTCAAGGACGGCTACACCGGGATGATGAGCCTCGGCCAGGGCGGCTACGTGACCGTCGACATGGGCACGCAGGTCGTCGACGGCACCGGCCCCGACCTGCGGGTCTTCCAGACCACCTCGAACGAGCCGGTGACGGTGTACGCCGCCGCCAGCCCGCAGGGGCCGTTCACGCTGGTGCGTCTACGCGTGCCGTGCGGCCACCGCAGCGAGGGCCTGTTCTCGGGCCACTGCGACTTCGACCTGCACGACGCCGGCCTCACCCAGGCGCGCTACTTCAAGATCGAGGACGGCGAGATCTACCCCTGTCTGCTTGCCGGCACCCACACGGAGGGCGCCGACATCGACGCGGTCCAGGCCCTCGTCGCCGGCTCCTGACGCTCCGCGGACCGGCACGGCCTTGACCGTTCCCTGCCGGGCGGACTATTCTCGACTCCCGAAAGGGCGCTTAACTCAGCGGTAGAGTGCCACCTTCACACGGTGGAAGTCGAAGGTTCGAATCCTTCAGCGCCCACCACCTCCGATAGCGTGCGGGCAGCGCGCCCTTCGGTTGGATCCCATCGGGGTCCCGCTCGGGCCCTGCGTTTCGCCTCGGGAATCGCGCCGCGGCCGCCCTTCAGCGCAGCTCGCCAGCGACAGTGGGCTCGAAGGAGTGGAGCATGGTGAGCGCCCGGGCGCCGAGGGCCCTCCGCAGGGCACCGTCGTGATCCTGCTGAACGAGGAAAGCGAGATGCCGCAAGCCGTGCGCGAGAGGGTCGAGCTCGCGGATTTGCGCGGGGCGAGGGTGCAGGGGATCAGTCGGGCCCGATGCGGTCAGAGGGGGCAGCGGCAACGCGTCCGCCCCGAGCCGCCCCTCCTTGATCCACGCGACATAGGTCAGGACGATGCGGCCATCGCCCTCCCAGCGCCAGCTCGTCGAGTGGATGGCGGCGATCGCCGCTGAGTCACGAGTGGCGAGACTCCGACCGAGCGGGTCGGGATCCCGGCCCTCGACGAGCGGGGCCTCCTGGCGGGCGAACCGCAGCCCCACGTCCTCGCCGGCCGCAAGGCCGACCGAGAAGACCTCGACGGCCACGCGCGTCGCCGGCCGGGGCGGTTCACCGCTCGGTGAGGTGGAGAGGCCGACTGCCAGGACGAGCGGCCAGGCGGTCATCGGATGCGCACCGCCACCGTGCCGAACATGCTGAATCCAGGGTCCTGGAACTGCCACGGCATGGCGTAGCGGTCGTTCGACAGGTTGTTCAAGTCGAGGGCGAACACCACGTCGGAGCGGGTGCCGGCCGCGACGACGGCCTGCATCCTGAAGGCGGGGATCACGTACTTGCCGAAGGACTGGCGGCCGGCGAGCGACGTGCTGTCGTAGTAGGTCCCGACCGCACGCAGGTAAGGCGACGCGGTGATCCGGCGGGACAGCGAGAGGCTCGCCCCTGCGTTCGCCATCCAGACCGGGACGAAGGGCACCTGCGCACCCTGCTGGTCCGGGTCCAGGGGATTCTCGATTCGCGAGTGGGTGTAGGTCCCGTTCGCGAACCACGTCAGGTTCCTCCCGACCGCCTGGTCGATCGCCAGCTCGACGCCGTAGGACGTCGCGTTTCCGGCGTTGATCGAGCGCGTCTGGGACGGGTTCTGGCTCACGACGTTGTCGACGATCGCGTCGTTCACACGGTTCAGGAATCCCCGGACACCGAGGCGCAGCTCGCCCCGCTGCAGGTCGACGCCGGCGTCGCTGCCGAGCCCGCTTTCCGGCTGCAGGTCGGGGTTGGCGAGCTGTCCGTTCCGGCCGGGCACGCCGAGGTCTCCTGCCGCGAGCGTGCCTCCGACGGCTTTCGGTGTCGGCGCCACGAAGCTCGAGCCCGCGTTCGCGAAGAGGCTCACCGAGCCGAGGTTCCAGCGTGCCCCGCCGCTCCAGAGCAGCTTGTCCCATGACCGGTGCGGGAGCCCCGGCTGAGTCCCGGCCAGGAGCGAGTATGACTGCGCGCTGTGGCCGTAGCGCAGCCCGCCTCGGAGGACCACGCTCCCGAACACGAGCTGCTGCTGCGCGAAGAGGCCGACGGAGGAAGCCGTCGCGTCGTTGCCGGTCGTTCTCGGTCCCTCCGCCTCGGCGTACGTCTCGTAGGTTGCGTACTGCCCGTCGGCGCCGAACGTGAGGCGGTTCTCACCGGACTGCCTCCAACCCAGCGTCAGGTCGACGGGAAAGACAGTCTGCTCGACGCCGTCGTGCTCGCGGAGGGCGAGACTCTCCGGATAGAGGTCCTCTCCCCATCGTCGGTCGTAGAGGCGAGCGCCGCCCTGGAACTGGAGGTCGAGGGCCTCGCTGATCCGTCCCCGGTAGGCAGCGTTGACCGTACCGTAGCCGTTGTCGTAGTCGCGGTTCGGGCGGCCGACGTCGCCCGTGTGGCCATAGTAGTGGGCGAAGACCGAGACGGACTGATCACTTCCCAGGAAGACCGTGCCCTTCCCGTAGAGCCGCACTTTCGTGTATTGGGGGTCGTCGAGGATGTTGAGCCAGGAGCCTGGAGTGCCGTAGTTCGTGTAGTCGGAGTGCTCCCAGTTGGCGCCGATCAGGTAATGCAGGTCTCCCGCTCGTCCCTGGCTGTAGGCCTGAACGTTCGCCGTGTCCCACGACCCGAAGCCGGCCTGGATGCGCGTGAGCGGCGTGTCGACGCGCTCCCGCAGCACGTAGTTCGTGATCCCCGCGAGTGGCGTCTGGTTCCCGGCGAAGTCCATGCCGAGGTAGTTCGAGTACATCACTGCCGCCGGGCCGCGCTGGAGCTCGACCCGCTGGAACGCGGCGGGGTCGAGGCCCATGCCGTCGATGAAGGCATCGATCGGTACGCCGTCCAGGAGGTAGCTGCTGTACTTGGGACCCAGACCGCCATTCGAACCCCAGTTCGCGTCGTTGCGCGAGAGGGCGCTGACGAAGACGCCCGGCTGGTAGCTCAGCAGCTCCGAGATGTTGCGGTTCGGCGGCGCCGGCAGCTCGGAGAGCTGCCGCTCGTCGAGGAGGCGAACGGTCTGGGTGACGCTTCGTGGCTGCTGAGGTGTCTTGGAGGCGGTGACGGTGAGCTCCTCGTGGACGCGCAAGGGCTCGGCCTCCTTCGGCTGCTCGGCCGGCTGGGCGGAGACGGCCCCCACGTCCGGCTGATCACCGGACGTGATGGGCAGAGCTGCGCCTCGAGTGGCCAGGAGCAGAGCGGCGACGCTGGCGAGGACCGTCGTCGGGTATCGCATCCAGTATTACTCCGGTCAGGATATTCCTACCGACTCACCAAACGCGCAAGGGCCCATCGGCTGAGCCTTTTGATCCAGGCGCGCAGAGAGCCGGGCCGGACGCTGTGGGTGAAGCTGGACCTCAGTTACCCAAGTCGCTCAGAACGTGCAGCCGACGGCCAGTCGCAGCGTGAGGCCGTTCCCCGCCGCGTCGAGCGGCCGCGGCGCGGGGCTCGACCGGCCGCTTCGGGTGGCGTAGACCACCGGCCCGCCGCTCGCCGAGACCCACAGTCGTTCCGTGGACGAGGACCAGTGGACCGCGGGTCCGGCGTACAGCTTGGCGCCGCCCTCCGCCTCGTCCTTCACCCAGAAGCCTTCGAGGTCCTCGCCGACCGCCTCGACACCCGCACGCCACCCGTGACCGAGACGCTGCAGCCAGCCCACCGAGGAGATGATGTCCAGCGCGTCGCGGCCCGCGGCGAAGGGTTTCTCGAAGCGGATGTTCCCGAACAGGAGGGCGTCCCGGCCGCTCCAGCCGAGGCTCACGCGCCCGAGGGCGGCCGTCGTGCCCGCCCACTCGTGCCGGGCCCCCAGGCCTAAGGCGAGACGCAGGGAAGAGGACGGCGCGAGGACGTCCCGCAGCAGCTCGGCCTCCTGAGTGCTGCGGACGCCCGTCGTGTCCGCGTCGATGCCGATCCCGACGTTCCCGACCAGCGTGTAGCGCGATCCGAGCCGGCCCTGAAAGCCGATCCGCTGGGCGAAGCCGTCGTAGCCGAAGGGCTCGTCCGTGCGCTCGGCGTAGCCGGCGTCGTAGTAGGCGGCCCAGCCACGGCCGTCGCCGCCGGTATCCGCGGCGGTCGTCGTTACGGTGAACACGAATGGGCGCGTCACCTGCGCGCTCGCGTTCGTCGTGGCGAGAAGCAGGCACGCGGGCAACCACAGCGGCCGAGCCAACGGAGTGAGCATTGCGGTGAATCGTTTCACGAAACCGGCCAGGGGCAAGAACCCGAAGCCGTCCTGAAGCGCGAGGTCGAGGATCGGCCCCGACACGGTCTGAAGCGGCGGGGCCGAGCCGCGGGCTCCAGACGTTCTCCTCGACCTGGCCGCCGAAGTGCGTGTAGCGGAGGCCACCGGTCATGATCCAGTCGGCGGGCCGCATCTGGTCCTCGAGGAAGACGGCTTCGAGGTCGCCATCGAGAATCGCGACCACGCCCTCTACCAGGTCGTCCCTCGCCAGGAAGCTCCAGGCGTCGCAGCGGCACCGCCGTGGCCGCCTGTATGATGGGTCCGTGGCCCCCACTCCCGTAAGAACCTGCGGAGCGGAGCGCGATGCGCTCCCGGCCGTCGACTGAGCGGATGGCCCGGCAGGCCCGGCCGCCCCGGCGAACCTATCGCTACTACGACCTGGTGATGGCGGCCTTCGTCACCGTGCTGCTGTGCGCCGACGTGATCGGGGCCGCCAAGGTGGCGCGGGTGTGGGGCCTCACCTTCGGGGCGGGGGTCCTCTTCTTCCCCATCAGCTACCTGTTCGGCGACGTGCTCACCGAGGTCTACGGCTACGCGCGGGCGCGGCGCGTGGTGTGGGCGGGCTTCGCCGCGCTCGGCTTCGCCTCCTTCATGAGCTGGGCCATCCTCGCCTTCCCACCGGCGCCGGGCTGGCCGCACCAGGCGGCCTACCAGACCGTCTTCGGCGCCACCCCGCGCATCGTGGCCGCCTCGCTGACCGCCTACTTCTGCGGCGAGTTCTGCAACTCGTACGTGCTCGCCAAGATGAAGCTGCGCACCGAGGGGCGCTGGCTGTGGTCGCGCACCATCGGCTCCACCATCGTGGGCGAAGCGGTCGACTCCGCCGTCTTCTATCCGGTGGCCTTCCTGGGCGTGTGGTCGAACGCGCTGGTGGTGCGGGTCATGCTCTCCAACTACGTGATCAAGGTGCTGTGGGAGGCGGTGATGACCCCCTTCACCTACAAGGTCGTCAACTTCCTCAAGCGCGCCGAGCACGAGGACTACTTCGACCGCGACACCGACTTCACCCCGTTCTCGCTCGAGGCCTGAGCCCGCCCCGGCGGTCTAGAATCGGATCTCCGCAGAGAGCCGGAACCCGATTGGAGGAAGCCATGGCGCAGTCCGCCGAGAGTCGGCCCGGGAACCTGATCCTGGTCCCCGCCGTGATCACCCTCGCCGTCACCCTGCTCCGGCTGGTGGGAGAGCTGCAGAACTGGTCGCCGAGGTTCTTCAGCCGGGCCGCCGGCGGAGGCTTCGCGCTGGTCGGCATCAGCTGGCTGGTGCCGGTCTTCGGCGTCTACTTCGGCATCAAGCTGGCGCGGGCGGGTCTCGGCCCCTCGCGGACCGCCGCGGGCGTGGGCCTGCTGGTGATCGCGATCGCCCTCCTGCCGGTCGCCGGGGTGCTGGCGAAGGCGGCGGGCATGAACATGCAGGACCGGCACGTGCTGCTGGTCTACGCGGTGGCCTCGCTGATCGGCGTCGCCCTCGCCTGGCTGGCCTGGCCGCAGCTCGGGCGCGTCCTGTTGCAGTACGCCCTCGCCGCCCGGGTGCCGGTGGCGCTGGTGATGCTCGCGGCCATCTACGGCAACTGGGGGACGCACTACGACGTGGCGCCCGGCCTCCCCGCCATGACCCCGCTCCACAAGTGGATCTGGATCGGCCTGCTGCCGCAGATGAGCATCTGGATCTGGTTCACCCTGACCATCGGCGGGCTGTTCGGGCTGGTGGCCGGCGCCATCGCCGCGCGCGGCCGGAAGGCGGCCCCGGGCGGCGCGGCCGCCTGAAGGCTCAGTCGAAGTCCGTCGGGCGGGAGGCGTCCGCCTTGTGAGCGTAGGCCAGCTCGACCTGGCCTCGGGTGGTGCGGTGCGTGTCCAGCTCGGGCAGGCGTTCCTTGGCGAAGAAGCCGACACCGTCCGTCTCGTGGCTCAGCACCGGCTCGCCGCCCAGCAGCTCGCAGCCGACCAGCACCTTGTAGGCGTAGTCCACCGAGGGCGGGTGCTCGTGGCGGGACTTGTCGAGCAGCGCCAGCAGCTTGACCGCGCGCACGCGGTAGCCGCTCTCCTCGAGGGCCTCGCGCTCCGCGGCCCCGGCCACCGTGTCGCCGATGTCGGCCCAGCCGCCGGGGAAGGTCCAGGCCCCGGTGCGCACCTCCCGCACCAGCAGCACCTGGTCGCCGCGGAAGACGACGGCGCGCACGTCCACCTTGGGCGTGGGATAGCCGAGCTCCGCGGCGAACACCGCCCGCAGCTCGGCGATCGGCGCCTGGGTGGCGAGGGCCGCCATCTCCACCGACATCTCGCGCAGCTCCTCGTAGCGCTCGCGGTCGAAGGGGTCCTTGACGTAGGTGAGGCCGGTCTGGGCGAGGGCCTGGATGCGCTGCGCCCAGCGCAGCAGCCGCGGCCGGTGGTCCTGGCGGGGGTTCACCGCGACGCCGTCGCCCTGGCGGCCGCGCCCTGGCGCTGCAGCTCGTCGTCGATCACCTTCTGGAACTCCTCGAAGGGCTGGGCCCCCACCAGCGGGCGGCCGTTGACGAAGAAGGCGGGGGTGCCGGAGACGCCGTAGGCGGCCCCGGCTTCCTGGTCGCGCTGCACCAGGTCCGCGTGGCGGCCGGAGTCCAGGCACCTGTCGAAGGCGGCGGTGTCGAGCCCCAGCGCCGCCGCGTCGGCCTTGAGGTCGCTCAGCGCGAGCTTCGAGTTCGTCGCCCACAGCCGATCGTGCATCTCCCAGAACCTGCCCTGGTCGCCGGCGCAGGCGGCCGCCTCGCCGGCCTTCTGCGCGTTCTCGTGGAAGCCCAGCGGGAAGTGGCGGAACGCCCAGCGGACCTTGTCGCCGTAGGCTTCGCGCACGCGCGCCACGGTCGGCCGCGACCGCTCGCAGAAGGGGCACTGGAAGTCCGAGAACTCCACCACCGTCACCGGCGCCGCCGGGTTGCCGCGCACCGGCGCGTCTCCCACCTCCACCGGCACCCGGAACGGCTCCAGCAGCACCTTCACCGGGTACTTCGCGCGCAGCTCCTCCGCGAACGCCCTCCGCCGCTCGTTCTGCCGCTGCTCCTCGACCAGCTCCCGGATCTTCTTCAGACCCTCGGCCTCGGAGCGGGCGCCCAGCCGCCCCTTGTTGGCCTCGTACAGGGCGCGCACCTCGGCGTCGCTGACGCTGACCCTGGTCTCGACCTCCGCCTTCTCGAGCGCCTCCACCGTGATGCCGCGGGCCGCCGCTTCCTTGGCGATCAGGGCCTCGGCCACCAGCTGGTCCAGGGCCTTGCTGCGCAGCTGGTACTCGCGGGCGCGCACCTCCACCAGCTGCGCGCGGACCAGCTCGTCGACGGCGGAGCGCTCGATCCGCTGGCCGGCCACGATGGCGGCCGGCTCCGCGGCCTCGGCCGCCGGCCTCTCCTGCGCCCCGGCAGCGGCGGCGACGGTGACGAGCGCCAGCGCACCCAGGATCCTCGGCTTCATCTCTCTCCTTCTCGCCCGGCTGGCACGGCCGGGCGCCCCCCGAACGCCAGCGCCGCGAAGCTCACCACGCTGGCGGGATCGATGTTCCACTGCTCGTAGCGCAGCAGCGTTCCCTTGCCGGGCGCGGTCGCCCTCAGGAACGCGTACAGCGGCGAGACGCCGCACCAGTTGAGGTCGTCCTCCCGCTCGCGGACCTTCTCCCAGAAGCCGTCCGCGTCGCCGTCCAGCACCGCGGCGATGCGATCGCGGTCGCGCCGCTCCACCTCGAGGAGCGGTCCCACCCCGGCGCGCACCGCCTGCGAGCCGCCGTAGCGGCGGCCCACGTGGGCCATGTCGATCCCCAGCACCCAGGCGAGGCGGCCGCTCTCGCGCGCCGCCATCTCACCGAGGGCGTCGAGCACGCGGGCGACGCCCGGGTCGTCCTCGGGGCGGCCGCCGTCGCGGACGGCCCGGACGAACGGACCGCACAGCACCGGCAGCACCCGCACGCCGGAACCGAAGAGGTGCTGCAGGAGCACCACCTGGAACTCGATCGAGTGCTCGACCGCGTGGCAGTAGTCTTCCAGCACGACCGCGTCGCCGCCGCGGCGGACGAGCTGCTCGACGAGCTCGCCGTCGGTGGAGGCCGCGCCGAAGGGCGTCTCGTAGGCCTTGCGAGTGAGGCCGAAGCGCTCGGGCGCGCCGTAGTGCGAGGTGCCCAGCACCACGAAGGTGCGCCCGGCGGCCCGGGCCGGCAGCGCGCGGTAGGCCGAGGCGTAGCAGCGGCAGCCGCCCTCGAAGCTGACGTGGGGAGCGGCCACGGCGAACACGTCCTCCGGCGGCTGGCCCTCCTCGCCGGGCGCCCCCGCCAGCCAGCCCTCCACGAGCGCCCGCAGGCCGGAGGCGTCCGCCGGGTAGGCGACTCCCGCGTGGCGCGACTCGCGGCGGGCCGACTCGGCGAACGCGCGGTGGCGCTCCTGGCGGCGGCGGACGAGCTCGGCGTCCTCCAGGAAGCCGTTGCCGCCCAGCATCTCGCGCAGCCGCCTGGCGAAGCCGTTCGCCTGCACGTCGCCGGTGGCCCGGAAGAGCGCCTCCGCCAGCTCCTGCTCCTCGTGGCCGCCGTCGAAGAACTGCAGCATCGGCACCAGCGGCGGCGGCACGATCACCACCGCTTCGGTGTAGCCGAAGGGGTCGCGCAGCAGCAGGCCAGGGCGGTCCTCCACCGGCGAGGGCATCACGTCGAGGGTCCGGCGGAGGGCGGCGAGGCGGGCCATCTCCCGCCATCGTACCAAGCCGATACGGCCGGCGGGCGCGCGACGCGCTAGCGCCGGTCCCGGTCCAGCCAGCTCTCCAGGCCCTGCGCGTTCAACTCGACGTCCACCGCCAGGAGCTCGCGCACGCTGGAGGCGGACAGCGGCGTGCCGTGCTCGTGCGCCCAGCGCAGGGACAGCTCCTCCACCCCGACGCGCAGCCGCTGGCCACGGTCGGGGCGGCCGTCCGCCGCGCGGCCGAGCGCGACCAGCTGGTCGATCCGGGACTTGAGGATCTCGGCCAGCCGCTCGACCTCGCTCACCTGCGAGTAGTGGGTCAGGTACATCACCCGCGGCGCGTACTCCAGCAGCCGGTCGATGGAGGCCTTCAGCGGCTCGGGCTCGAACTGCACCGGCGTGGTGGTGGGCAGGATGAAGGCGCCCCGGCCTCCGGAGAGCTCGCGGTAGGACAGGCCGAAAGTGTCGCCGGTGAACATCCCGTTGGAGCGCTCGTCCCACACGCAGAAGTGGTGCCGGGCGTGGCCGGGCGTGTCCAGGAAGAGCAGCCGGCGGCCGGACAGCTCCAGGGTGAACCCGTCGGGGGCCTCCAGCACGCGCTCCGCGGGGACGGGCACCACCGTCCCGTAGTTGCGGCGCATCGTCTCCTCGCCGTAGACGGCGAGGGCACCCTGCCACAGCCTGGCGGGGTCGACCATGTGGCGCGCACCCCGCGGGTGCACCACCAGCCTCGCCCGGGGCAGGTGGCGCATGATCTCGCCGGCGCCCCCGGCGTGGTCCAGGTGGACGTGGGTGACGATCACGTAGTCGACGGCGGCGGGGGAGAGCGCCTTGGCCTCGAGCGCTTGCAGCAGGGCGGGCGCCGAGAAGGTGGTGCCGACGTCCACGAACGCCGCCCTGCCGTTCTCGACCACCAGGTGGCTGGCGGCGAAGAAGGGCCGCTGGAAGGTGGTGTCGATCGCGGTGATCCCGTGCCCCAGGTCCTCGTGGGCCATGACGGAATTGTGGCTCGATCCGCGGGTGTGCGCGCGCCCGCAGCAGCCCCCCCCGGACTGGTCTAGGATTCGTGCGTGGGCACGCCGGGCTACTCCTGGGTCTGCGGCGCCTGCGGTCGGCGGGTGCCGCTCCGCGTGGACGTCTGCCACTGCGGCGCCGCCCGGCAGCAGGCGGCTGCCGCGACGGCCCAGGCGGCGCCCGGAGCCGCCCGCGCCGGGGCGAAAGGCGGCTGGCGATCGCTGCCGGTCGACGTCCAGGCGCTGCTCGCGGCCGCCGTCCTCAGCTTCGTCCTGGGCTTTGCCTGGCTCGTCTACGACCCGCCGCGAACGAAGCCGGTCCCTGCGCTCCTCGGCTACGTCGACGTGCCACCCCCGCCACGCACGCCGACGAAGGCTGCCCGGCCGTCGTTCCGCATGCCCTGGTGGAGGTGAGCCGGCGGGACGCCGGATCCGGTCACGGCCGCGCCGGCTCCTGCCCGGCGTGCTCCACGGCGAGCAGGCCGCTCCCGGCGCTCGCCGGAGGGGCCACCTCGCCGGAGAGCGCGGCGCGGACCAGCTGGGCGACCTCCGGCGCCACCCGGAGCGAGGGCGCGATGAGGTCGTGCGCGGTCAGCCGGGTGGCCATCAGGCCCTGGCCGTGAGGGATTCCCGGCGCCACCGCGTGCACCACCTCGTGCGCGATCACCCGCCCGAGGGCGATCGACAGCCGGTACTGGTCGCGGATCTCCAGGGTGGCGGGGGAATCAGGCAGCAGGCGCAGCCCTTCGCGCACGCTCGGCACGTGGACCCAGACAAAAGGCTGATCCTCGAACCTCACCGGCGTCGCGCCGAGCACGACGCCGCCGCCGGCGTTCCGTGCTCCACGGTCGAGGAGGATGACCCTGATCTCGCCCCGGCGGGAGGGCTCTCCCGCGTCCGCCCGCCGCCACTGCGTGGCGATGCCCATCGCCTTGAACACGCGCGTCGTCTCCTCGCGCGCTCCCGCGGCGCAGCCGCCCGCGGCGTCGGCGGGGTCGATCCAGGCGAGGTGCAGCACGCCGCCGGCGATCGCCGGGAGGGGTCGCGACGCGGCGAGCTCCGCGGGCAGCGGCGCCCCGTCGGAGGTCGGAGCGTCGGCGGCGGCGAGCTCGCCCGCCACCGTGGACGACGCGGCGAGCACCACGCCGGCGGACGCGATCAGCGAGAGCAGGACCGTGAGCTTCGGAGCCGACACCACTCCCTCCTCCGGCAGCGCGACCACCGCCCCCCTGCGGGGCGTCGGGCGTTTCCCTTGGTTTGGAGGGATGACGGCCAGGCGGACGCGACGGTTGCGTGAGGCGGGCAGAGCAGAGGGCGATCTGCGGGTGAGGCGACAAGCGCCGCGGGCGGCTGGGCTAACGCGACGGGATGAGCCGCGGCCGAGACGGCGTCCGTACGGCAGGCTGGACGAGGCGGGGGGCGCGCTTCAGGGCAGGCCGGTGGCGACGTACAGGTCCGAGAGGCGTCGCAGGACGTTGTACGCCCAGGCGCGGCCGTCGCGCGCCACCACGACCCCGGCCACGCCCTCGACGCCGGCGCGGTCGCGGGGCGCGAGGTCCGCGACCGCCTCGACGCGGCCCGTGGCGGCGCCGACGCGCCAGAGCCGCTCGGCGACGTGGTTCGAGCGCTCGCGGAACCAGACGCGGCCCTTCTCGTCCCAGCCCGTCGGATACCAGTCCGGCCTCGCGCCGCGCAGGGCGCGCGGGGCGCCGCCGTCGAGCGGCACCACGCACCACCCGCTGCCGCCCGGGCACGACATCGCCACGCTGGTGCCGTCGGGCGAGAACGAGTTCCGGAGCACGACCTGCCCTGCCGGCAGGGCCAGCCGGCGGGGGTGGGAACCGTCGGCGTCGACCAGCCAGCTCGCCCGCTGTCCGCCGGCGTCACGGGTGGTCACCCAGATCCGTGCGCCGCTCGGCAGGAAGCCGGCGGCCTCGTGGGTGAGCGCACCGGGGATGCGGATCGTGCGCGGCTCGCCCGGCCCGATGGGGAGGACGTCGAGGCGATCCGGCCGGCGCAGCCTGACCGCGAGCGCCCACTGGCCGTCCGGGGAGAGCGACAACGCGCGGCCGGTGCCGACCCGCACCGGCAGCGAGCCGTCCGTTCGGCGCACGAACGACATGTAGTCCGCGCCGCCGCCCTGGCCGCTCTCGTAGAAGAGGACGAGACCGCCGTCGGGCGTGAGGGAGACGCCCGCCGAGAAGTCGAGCCAGGACAGGTCGCTCGCCTCGCTCTCGCCCTCGCGACGGAAGAGCATCTCCGAGCGCAGCGCGGCGCTCTCCAGCAGCACCCGGCCGTCCGGCCCCACGTCGTGCAGGACCAGCCGCCCCATGCCGGCGAGAAGCAGCCGCACCCGGCCGTCCAGGCCGAGCGCGTGCAGCTCGCTGTCCGCCCCCGTGCGCGCGGCCGTGAACCAGACCTCGCCGCCGCCGGGCGGCCAGGCCAGGCCTTCGAGGCTGGCCCAGCCCTCCGAGGCCGCCACCCTGCGGCCCTCGCGGTCGAAGACGACCACCGTGCCGCGGTCGTCGTCGAGCAGCGGGTGCACCGCGAGGGCGAGGTAGCGTGCGTCGGGCGAGAGGCGTACGGCGCTCGTGCGCGCCACCTCCGCCACCGCGCGGCCGACCGGGAACTCGAGGCGGTACCGACCGGCCTCGCGCCGCACCACCGCGAACTGCGCCTCGTCGGGGGCCCAGTCGGCGGCCGAGACCTCCTTCAGCACGGCCTTCGGCGGCCCGCCGGCGACCGGGGCCCGGCTCAGGACGCCGTCGTGCAGGTAGGCGACCTCGCCCGAGGCGGCAGCGCCGACGATCATCCCGGCCTCGACGTCCAGCGCGCGCGTCTCCCGGCCGTCCGCTCCCGCCACGTACAGCCGCAGCGGCCGGCCGTCCCAGGACGCGGCGTAGACCACCTCGCCGTGCGGCAGGAAGCGGGCGGAGCTCACCAGCCCGCGACGGAAGGTGATGCGCTGGAACGACGGCGGCCGCGGCGCGGCGACCGGCCGCAGGGCCAGGCAGAGGGCCACGACCACCGCCGCCAGCGCCAGCCCCGCCAGCCCCAGCATCACCCTCTGCTCCCCTCGCGACACCGGCGGCTGCGGCAGGCCGGTGTCCACCTCCGAGGACCCGGCTCCGGGGGCCGGAGGGGGCTCGACCGCCGGGCGCTCCGCGACCGGCCGCGGCCACTCCCGCAGCTCCGCGATCGCGGTCACGCGCTCCACCGGCCCGCCCACCCACCGGTAACCGCGTCGGGGCAGGGTCTCGATGTACCGCGGCGAGAGCGCGCTGTCGCCCAGGGCCGAGCGGATCTGGCGGATGCAGAAGTTCAGCGACTGCTCGAAGTCGACGAAGGTCCCGGCCGGCCAGACCTCGGCCTGGATCTCCTCGCGGGTGACCACCTCTCCGGGCCGGCCTGCCAGGAGGGCCAGCACCCTGAACGGCTGCGGCTGGATGCGCACCAGCCGGCCGGCGCGCCGCAGCTCGCAGGCGCGCAGCGACATCTCGAACACGCCGAAGCGCAGCGCGCGCACCTCGGCGCCGTTGCTCGGCCGGGGACCCGGGTCAGACGTCATTCACGCCGCTCCCGGGCTCCCGCTCCAACTTTTTGGACGCGATCGAGACCAAGACCATCCTCGGGGGCTGCTCTGTGACTGAGACGCTGCAGGGTACCCCGGGGTTCACTGGAAACGTCGGATAATCCGCCTCTCGCGGAGGCCACCCATGAGCACGCCCCGGACCGCCTCGGTCGCCCTTCTCGCCATCGCAGTCCTCCTGCGGCCGAACGCCGCGCCGGCCGCTTCCGACCCGGCCCTCGCGCGGGCACGTGCCGTGCTCGCGCGCCACCCGGTGATGGACGGGCACAACGACCTCGCCTGGGCCATCCGCGAGAACCCCAAGGCGCCCGGCGACGTGTTCGCCTACGACCTGCGCACGCGCACCGCCGGCGACACCGACCTCGGGCGTCTGCGCGAGGGGCAGGTGGGCGGCCAGCTGTGGTCTGTATACGTCCCGGCCGAGATGGACTCCGGCTTCCTGCGCGCGCAGCTGGAGCAGATCGACATCGCCCGCCGGATGCTCGCCCGCTACCCCGAACGGCTGGCCCTGTGCACGACCGCCGACGAGGTCGAGCGCGCCATGCGCGCGGGCAGGGTCGGCTCGCTGCTGGCCATGGAGGGCGGGCACGGAATCGAGAACTCGCTGGGCGCGCTGCGCGCCCTCTACGACCTCGGCGTACGCTCGATGACGCTCACCCACTCGCGAACGCTCGACTGGGCCGACTCCGCCACCGACGCGCCCCGCCACGGCGGCCTCACCCGGTTCGGGGAGGAGGTGGTGCACGAGATGAACCGGCTGGGCATGCTGGTCGACCTCTCGCACGTCTCCGAGGAGACGATGGACGACGCCCTGCGCGTGTCCGAGGCGCCGGTCATCTTCTCGCACTCCTCCGCGCGCGCGATCTGCTCCCACCCGCGCAACGTGCCCGACGCGATCCTCGCGCGGGTGAAGCGCAACGGTGGCGTCGTGATGGTCACCTTCGTGAACGCCTTCGTCTCCGAGAGCTACTCGAAGGCGAGCGAGCCGCTGTGGAAGGAGTACGAGCAGCGCACCCGCGGGATGAGCGACCCCGTCGAGCGCGAGCGCATCGGCATTGAGATCCGCTCCCGCCTGCCGAAGATCGAGGTGACGGTCGCGCAGGTGGCGGACCACGTCGAGCACGTGCGGCAGGTGGCTGGCGTCGACCACGTCGGGCTCGGCGGCGACTACGACGGCAACGACGCCTGGCCGACCGGGCTCGAGGACGTCTCCGGCTACCCGCGGCTGTTCGCGGAGCTGGTGCGCCGGGGCTGGAGCGACGAGGACCTCGGCAAGCTGGCGAGCGGCAACGTCCTGCGCGTGCTGCGCGGGGCGGAGGCGGCGGCGCGACGGGCGCAGGCCGGCCGGCCGCCCTCGAACGCCACCATCGAGGCGCTCGACGGCAGCCCGAAGCGGCCGTGAGGAGCCCTTCCGGGGCTGGGTTATAGTCGGGAGTCCGGAGGCCGCCACGTGGTCGAAACGACGTTGAAGACGCTCATCGAACGCTTCCGCAGCAAGCCCGAGTGGCAGAGCCCGGATCCCACCGCCCGCGCCGAGGCGGTCCTGCGCCTGCCCGCCTCCGAACGCGAGACGCTCGCGGCGATCGCCCGCGAGGACGCCGACGCGCGCGTGCGCCGCGCGGCGGTCAAGAAGCTGTCCGAGGTGGCGCTGCTGGCCGAGGTCGCCTCCGCCGACGCCGACCCCGGCGTCCGCGACGAGGCGGAGACGCGGCTCGCCCACGCCGCGGTGCACGAGCCGGAGGAGGCGACCGCCCTGCGGGCCGTCTCGGGCCTGCGCGACACCCGCCACCTGCTGGCGGTGGCCAAGGGCGCCGGCCTGCCCTCGGTGCGGGAGGCAGCCGTGCGCGGCCTCGGCGAGCCGCGGGCGCTGGCGGCGATCGTGCGCGAGGCGGAGGACGCGTCCACCCGCCTGCTGGCGCTGTCGCGCATCGAGGACCAGCAGACCCTGCTGGCGATCGCGCTGCGGAGCGAGCACAAGACGGTCGCCGTGGCCGCAGTGGACCGGCTGACCGAGCCCGCGTCTCTGCGGGCGGTGGCCGAAAAGGCCCGTGCCGGCGCCGCCGCGAGGCGCGCCCTCGCCCGGCTGTCGCCCACCCCCGCGGTGGCGGTCGCGCCCCCGGCCCCGATCCCGGTGCCAGCCTTCGACGACGAGGCCGAGCGCGAGGCCTACGAGGCGGCCCGCGCCGCCCACGAGCGCGAGGCCGCGGCCCGCGCCCAGGCGCTCGACGCGCGCCGCCGGCTGGCGGAGTCGCTGGAGGCGGCACAGGGCGAGGCCATCCCGGCCACGCTGGAGACCGCCCGGGCCGAGATGGCGACCCTGCCGCCGGGCAGCGGCCCGGAGCTGGAGGCGCTCTCTGCCCGCATCCGGTCGGCGCTGCAGGACGCCGAGGCGCGCCACGCCGCCTGGCTCGCGGGGCTGCAGAGGCGCGGCGAGCTGACGGCGCTGGTGGAGCAGGCCGAGGCGCTGGCCGACGGCGACCCTGCCACCGCCCGGCCGGCCCTCGCCGCGCTGGAGGCGAGCTGGCGGCAGGCCACCGCCGGCGCCGACGTCCCCGATCTGCGGGCGCGCTTCGAGGCCGTCGCCACCCGCCTCGACGTCCGGCAGTCCGCCACTCGCGCCGAGCAGGTGCACAAGGACCAGCAGCACCTTCAGCAGCTGGTCCGGCTGGCGGAGCGCACGCTCGCGCTGGTGGCGAAGGGGGCCGAGGCGCCGCTGCGCGAGGCGGACCACCTGCTCCACGAGCTCCGCGAGGCCCTGGAGCATCCCGGCCACTTCCCCTCCCGCCGTGACCGCGACGCCACGGTGGCCAGGCTGGAGACGGCGCGCAAGCAGCTCTACCCGCTGGTGCAGCAGCTGCGAGAGGACGCCGAGTGGCGGCGCTGGGCGAACGTCTCCGTGCAGGAAGAGGTGTGCGCGCAGGCGGAGGCCCTGCTCACCGAGCCCGACCCCGAGAAGGCGGCCGCCGCGCTGCGCGAGCTGGACGCCCGCTGGAAGCAGGCGAAGGAGGCGCCCAAGGAGAAGGCCGAGGCGCTGTGGACGCGCTTCAAGACGGCCCGCGAGCAGGTGAAGACCCGCACCGACGTCTTCTTCGCCCGGCAGAACGAGCAGCTGGCCGAGAACCTGCAAAAGAAGGAGGCGCTCTGCGAGCGCGCCGAGGCGCTCGCCGAGTCGACCGACTGGCTGCGCACCGCGGAGGCGCTGCGCCAGCTGCAGGCGGAGTGGAAGGCGATCGGGCCCGTCCCCCGGGCCGCCTCGCAGCGGGTCTGGGAGCGCTTCCGGCGGCCCTGCGACCGCTTCTTCACCCGCTGGCAGGAGCACCGCAACCAGCGCAGCCACCAGTGGGCGGACAACCTGGCCAGGAAGGAGGCGCTCTGCGAGCGCGCCGAGGTGCTGGCCGAGTCGAGCGACTGGGAGACGGCAGCGTCCGAGCTGAAGCGGCTGCAGGCGGAGTGGCGCACCGTCGGCGCCGTCAAGAAGAGCCGCTCGGAGGCGGTGTGGCGTCGCTTCCGTGCCGCCTGCGACCGCTTCTTCGACCGCTACAAGAACCGCGACGAGCACGCGCGGCTGGCGACGCGCGCGGCCCGGGAGGCGATCTGCGCCGAGCTGGAGTCGCTCGTCCCCTCGGATGGCTCCGCCGGAGCACCCGTCCCCGACGACCTGCCGGGGCGGCTCACCGCCGCCCACACGGCGTGGCGGCAAGCCGGCAGCCTGCCCCACGAGGAGATGAGCGCGCTCGAGGAGAGGTTCGCCCGCGCTCGCGACCGCGTGCTCCAGGCCTATCCCGCCGCCTTCGAGGGCACCGAGCTGGACCCGGAGGCCAGCCGTCGCAAGGCGGAGAAGCTGGTCGGACGCGTCGAGGCGGTGCTCGCGGAGCTCCTGCCCGGGGCCGGCCCGACGGCGCAGACCGCCGAGGAGCTGGTGGCGCGTCTGCGCGACGCCCTCGCCACCAACACCATCGGCGGGCGGGCCGCGGTCGAGGACCGCTGGAACGCCGCCGCCAACGAGGTGGAGGCGGCGCAGGCCGCCTGGAAGCGGCTGGGGCCCCTGCCCGGCGAGGAGGGTCGCGCGCTGGCGGAGCGCTTCGAGCAGGCCGCCCGCCGGTTCGCCGCGCAGCGCCCGCGCCCGAGCGAGCGGCCGCGGCCGGATCCGGTGCGGGCGCGACCCTCGGGGCCGCGGCCGGGCCCGCGGCCGGGCCCGCGCCCGGGACGCCACTAAGGCGGTGGGCCCCTCCCGACCGGCAAGGCGGCGGTCCCGGGAGGTCCTCGAGCTGTTCGTGCTGGCGCCCGAGCCAGGGGCGAAGGCCGCCTCCATCCTCGCCTCCTTCCGCAACGCCCGGGTGCTCGAGCGGTTCCCCTGCCGCGGCGGCGAGCCGGGAGCACGCTGGCAGCGCATCATCCGCGTGCACGAGCGTGTGCTGGCGGTCCTAGAGGCACGCTCGGGCACGAGGTCGCTGCCCGGCCCCGGCGAGCTGCGCGACTTCGGCCGCGACCTCTTCGAGGCGCTCCTGCCCGGCGACGTGCGCCGGCTCTACGACACCGCCCGCTCGCTGCAACCTGACGGTGTCCTCGACCTCTCGCTCACCTCCATGATCGACTGGGTCGCCGACAAGCCCTGGGAGCTCGCCTTCGACCCCGCGCGGCGAGAGTTCCTGGGCACCTCCTGCGTCAACGTCGTCCGCAACGTCTTCACCGCGGTGCCGGCGGACGCGCCCGGGCGCCGGCGCGGACGGCTCCGGGTGCTGGTCGCCTCCGCGCGGCCGGTAGGTGCCTCCCCGCTGTCCGTCGCCGAGGAGACCGCTGCCCTGCGGGCGGCGTTCCGGCTGCTGGTGCGCGCCGGCGTCGCCTCCGTGGAGGTGCTGCCGCGCGCCACCGCCGGCGGGCTGCAGCGGCGGCTGGCCGGCGAGGCGGTGGACGTGTTGCACTTCATCGGCCACGGCGCGTTCGACCGCGACCGGGGCGAGGGAACGGTCCTGCTCGAGGACGAGCGCGGCCGGCCGCGGCGGCTGGGCGTCGAGGCGTTCCGCCAGATCGTCTGCCGGCGCGGGCTGCGGCTGGTCTTCCTGAACGCCTGCGAGAGCGGCCGCGGCGGACGCGTCGAGTGGAACCGCGGCGTGGCCCCGGCCCTGGTGGCCGCCGGCGTGCCTGCGGTGCTGGCGAACCAGTACCCGGTGCTGGACGCCGCGGCCACCGCGTTCGCCCGTGAGTTCTACGGCGCGCTCGGCCGCGGCCGCTCCCTGGGCGACGCCGCGCGCGAGTCGCGCCTGGCGGTCGGCCGTGAGCTCGGCACCGAGGGATTGGAGTGGGCGGTGCCGGTGCTGTTCGCGCGCCAGCCGGGAGGGTCGCTGCGTTGAGGCGCTCGCTCGCGGCGGCGCTTCTCCTCGGCCTCGTCCTCCGTCTGCTGGTGATGGCCGCCTGCGACCGGGTGGTCGTCGACGTCGCCCGCTACCAGAAGATGGCGCAGCACCTGCTGGACGTCTCCTGGAACCCGTACACCACGCGGCACCTGTACCCGTATCCGCCCCCCTGGGCGGCGGTCGAGGCCACCGCGGGCGTCCTCGACCGCCGCGGCCTGCTGCCCTTCGCCATCGCCGTGAAGCTGCCGGTGCTGGCCGCGGACCTGCTCATCGTCGTGCTGCTGGCGCTGGCAGCGAGGCGGGGAGCGACGGGAGAGCGCGCGCCGTGGCTCTACGCCGTGCACCCGGTGGCGCTGCTGATCGGCTTCGCGCACGGACAGTTCGACGCGCTGGCGCTGGCCCTGGTCCTGCTCGCGCTCGAGTGGCGGGCCCGCGGACGGCGCGACGCCTCGGCGCTGGCGCTGGCCGGGGCGGTGGCGGTCAAGGCGTTCCCCGTGCTGATGCTGCCGTTCCTGGCGACGGACGGCGGGGCCCGCGGGCGCGCGGCGCTGCGCTACGTCCTGCTGGCGACGGTGCCGGTGGCGCTGTTGCTGCTGCCGTTCGCGGTCGCCGACGCGGCCGCCCTGCGCCGCGAGCTGCTGGCCTATTCCGGGATCGCCGACTTCGGCTGGACGGGCTTCCTGCGCGGGCTGCGCTGGCTCGGCACCTCCGTCCTCGCACGCAGCGAGGCGCGGTTCTGGCCGGTGGCCTCGCTGGTGTCGAAGGCGCTCTTCCTGGCCGCCTGGCTCGCCCTGGCGCTGGCGACTCGACGCGGCTGGCTGCGCCTGACCGCGGAGCAGGCCTGCCTCGCCGTGGTGCTGGCGTTCCTGGCGCTCTACGGCCTGCTGAGCGCGCAGTACCTGCTGTGGGCGGTGCCACTGGGCCTGCTGCGCCCGGGTGGCGCCGGCGCGTCGTACGCGGCCGCGGCCACCGCGGGCCTGGTCGGGTTCTACCTCTTCCTGGCGCCCGGCGTCCTGCTGCCGGACCCGTTGGCGCCCGAGGTCCGGCGCCTGGCCGGGTGGCTCTGGGTCTTCGGTGCCGGGGCCACTCTCGCGGTGGCGGCTGCGGGGCTGCTGGGCACGGTGCGCAGCGCGCGCGTCGGCTTGCGCGCGGCCACCGAGGCCAGGTAGCGGCCGCCGAACTCGCCCTCCCGCCGGCGCACCACCTCGAGCGGCGCCACCAGCCGCGGCAGCTCGCCCGGCTCCAGCAGGTGCTCGGACCGCGAGGGCCGGCCGTGACGCTGGCCGTGCTCTCGGGTGAACGTCTCGTAGAGCAGCACGCCGCCGGGGGCGAGAGCCGCCACCAGGGCCGGGAAGAGCGGCCGGTGGAGGAAGTTGAACACCATGATCAACTCCCACTGGCCCTGGCCCAGCGAGCAGCCGGGCTGCTGCAGGTCCGCCTGCCGCGCCTCGATCGGCAGCCGCAGCCGGCGGGCCAGCGCGTCGAGCGCGTCGACGCGGGCGCGGTCCTGGTCCACCGCCCGCACCAGCGACCCGGCGGCGGCCAGCAGCAGGGCGTGGCGGCCGCGGCCGCAGGCCACGTCCAGCGTGCGCGCGCCGCGGGGCGCCAGCAGGGCGTTCGAGACCAGCCACTCCGAGGGGCCGAGGGGGACGCCGGGGCCTTTCTCGCGGGGGCCACGCCAGCGCGCCATGCCGCCGGACAGGACGTGCACGTTGCCGACGCCGGCCTCCGCCAGGAACGCGGCCGCGGAGCGCGAGCGCAGGCCCTGCTCGCAGACGACCAGCACCGGCCGGCCGTCCTCGGGCAGCACCGCGGGCGCCGTGGCCAGCGCCTCGCGAGGGAGCAACTGCGCCCCGGGCAGGTGGCCGTCCTCCGCGAACGCGCGCGGCGGGCGGATGTCGAGCACGAACGCGCCGGCGGCCAGCAGCGAGAGCGCCTCCTCGGCGCTCACGTCGTGGCTGCCGCCGGCGAGCGGGTCTATAGTGAAGGCGAGTGAGGAGAGCACCTTGGCCTCCATGGTAGGCGGCCCCCTCCGGGTCGGCGAAGTGCGCGCGCTCACGGACGCGCCGTCCCCCCGCAGCAGGTGACGGGGCACACGCGCTGGCGCGCGCCGCTGCTCTCGGCGCTGGTCTTCCCGGGCCTGGGGCAGCTGGTCAACCGCCGCTGGGGCCGCGCGCTCGTGTTCGCCGTCACCGCGGGAGCCCTGCTGGTCGTGCTGTTGCGGCGGGTGACGCAGGAGACGCTCACCCGCCTGCCCGACGACCCCGTGGCGCTGGCCGACCCGACGCTGCCGCTGCGCCTGGCCGTCGAGATCCAGCGCGACAACGCCGTCTTCTTCCTGTGGGTGACGGCCGGGCTGCTGGCCGTCTGGGCGCTCTCGGTGTTCGACGCCTGGCGCGGCGCCGCCCGGGGTTCGTCGGCCAGCGGACGGCCGGTGCCCAGATCTGATAAAACCCGCTCTCGGGAGGGAGACCCCATGGCGGTGGCCCGGTACTGCTCGAACTGCGCCGCTCCCCTTCCCGCCCCGCCCCCGGTGACGTGCCCTTTCTGCGACACCAGCCACTGGCTCGACTCCAAGCCCTGCGCGGGGGCGCTGGTGGCACGGGACGGGCGGGTGCTGCTGGTGCGGCGGGCCCACCAGCCCTGGCGCGACCACTGGGACATCCCGGGCGGGTTCTGCAACGCCGGCGAGCACCCGATGGACGCGGCGGCCCGCGAGCTGCGCGAGGAGACGGGGCTCACCGCACAGATGGGGCCGATCCTCGGCATCTGGATGGACACCTACGCGACCGGGGAGGAGCCCGAGAAGTCGACGCTCAACGTCTACTACCTGGCGACCGCGGAGGGAGACGCGGAGACGCGGACCGACCCCAACGAGGTCGCGGAGATCGGCTGGTTCTCGCCCGAGGCGCTCCCCGAACGGCTGGCTTTCCCCGGCCACGTCCCCGCGGTCCTCCGCGCCTTTCGTGACAGCCCGGCGGCGGCGCGCCGGCCGGCCCTCGCGCCCCACGGCACCGGCGAAGGGGTCCGCCTGGGCCGGTAGTGAGCGGGCTCCCGCGACGGCGAGGTCCCGGTCGCCGCGATCACCGGCGGCGCCTTCGCCTCGTCCGACAGCGGCTGGGGATGGGTCCCCAGGACCTTGGGTCCGCTTCGAGCAGGATCACCCGCGACAGGCGCGGGTCGATGTGCCTCGCCTCCGGGTCGCCCTCCCGCTCTGCCTGCTCGAAGGTGAACAGCAGGCGCCGCCGGATCTCGAGCGCGTCGTCGAGGGTCTCGAGGCCGGGGGCGAAGCGCGCCGCGGCGAGCCCGCCGAAGCCTCCGCCCACGATCACGACCTGGGGTTTCGCGGCCATCGTCCATCCCAGGGCGATCGGGGGCGGCCGGTGACGTCGCCGGTGTGCTCAGCCTTCGCGCGCCAGCCGAAGCCGGTGCGCGCCCAGGGCGAGCGCGGCGGCCGAGATCGCGGCGACCAGCCACCCGGCCTGCGTCGCCGGCGTCGCCTTTGCCCACCACCCGGCGTAGTCGAGGGCGGGCGCCTCCCTGGCGTTCAGGCCCAGGTACCACAGCGCGAGCGAGGCCGCCATGAACGTCTTCGGCGTGCCGGTGGCGATGCCGAGGGCGACCGCCGAGAAGGCCAGCAGCAGCAGGCCGATCGAGGCGGAGACGGCGGAGCGGGGCTCGGCTGGGAGGAGGCGTAGCGCCGGCGCCCCCCCCAGCAGCAGGGCCGCGACGGCGGCGCTGCCGAGCTTCCAGACGGCGAAGCCCTCCCGCCGACCGGGGGCGGCGAAGACGACCGCCGTGGTTCCGGAGGCGGCCTCCCGCGTGGCGACGTCCGCGAGAGCGATCGAGACGAACGCGAACACGACCGGCAGCAGGCCCTCCCGCACGGACAGAGGCGGCAACGACAGCGAGAGAACGACGATCACCGGAACGGCGAGGGCGACGAGCGGCCGCGCGCGGAAGGTGAGGGCGACGTCGGGCGCGAGCCGCTGCAGAGGTCCCAGCAGGGGCCGGGTCAGGGCGCCGGCGATCCGGGTCACCTCGGCCGGCACCTGCAGCCGGCCGCCGACTGCCGTCCTGGTCCGGGCCGGATCGAACCGGCGAAAGAGGGCGAGGGCCAGCGGGAAGAGCAGCAGCGGGGCCAGCAGGCTGGCGGCCCGCGCCCCGAGCGCCTCCAGCGGAAAGCTCAGGCCCGGGAAGACGACCGGCGGGCGGGTGGATTCGATCGGGCCGAAACCGATGGTGAAGTTCCGGGTGCCGGCGATCCGCTCGACCTCGCTCACCATGAAGCCAAAGCCCATCACGTCGAGCACGCGCGCGAGCTTCGGCCCCCCCGGCTTCCAGCCAAGGAGGCCCAGCGGGATCGAGCAGGCCCAGACCAGCAGGTAGAGGACGTCCCCCAGCCGGCCGGACAGCCACGGCACGCATTCGAAGAGGAGCGCGAGCATCGAGACCCACACCAGGCAGGGCCCGGCGAGCACGGCGTAGTGCGCGGCGAACGCGCCCGGCTGCAGCGGCCCTTCGCCGCGCACCACCTGCATGGCCATCGAGGCCGCCAGGAACCCGCAGGAAACGCCTGCCAGCAGGGCGACGCTGCCGAGCAGCTTGCCGGCCAGGTATTCGAGGTTCGAGACCGGCGTCGCCGCCAGCACCGTTCCCAGCCGCGCGCCGGCGTCCCCGCCGAGCGCGTGGCTCACCACGTAGAAACCGAACAGCGAGAGCGCCAGCGCCAGCAGCGTGGCCGTCGCCAGGGCCAGCGTCGGCGAGGTGTACAGGGCCCGCGCGCCGTCGATCTGCACCAGGCCGCGGCCGGGCCCCGGATCGGGGATGAGCAGCACCGCGGCGAGCGCCGCGCCGGCCATGAGCGCGGCCGCACCGGGCCGGCGCAGGCGCGCGCGCAGGTCGCTCGCGGTCACCGCGCGGATCCGCGCGAGATCGGGGCGCCTCACGCGGCCGCCTCCGTCGCCCGCTGCATCAACGCCAGGTAGGCGTCCTCCAGGTCCGACTCGACCGGGCAGGCCGAAGGAAGGGGCCTCTCCGGCGCCACCAGCCGGACGTGAACGCCGTCGGGGCGCCGGGTGAGGTTCTTCACTCGCAGGCCGGTGCGGAGCCGTTCGAACTCGCTCGAGGGCAGCACCGCCTCCCAGGCCGTCCCCTCCGCCTGCCGCAGCAACTGCTCGGGCGTGCCGAACGCGACCAGCCGGCCCTCGCGGACGACGGCGATCTCGCCGGCGATCGACTCCACGTCCGAGACGATGTGGGTCGACAGGATCACCAGCTTGCGCCCGCAGATCGAGGACAGCAGGTTGCGGAAGCGCACGCGCTCCTCCGGGTCGAGGCCCGCCGTCGGCTCGTCGACGATGAGCAGGTCGGGGTCGCCGACCAGCGCCTGCGCGATGCCGAGCCGCTGCCGCATGCCGCCGGAGAAGCCCCCCAGCCGGCGGCGCGCCACCGTGTGCAGGTTGACCAGCTCGAGCATCTCCTGCACGCGGCTTCGGCTGCGGACTCCCTTCAGCCGGGCGATGTAGTCGAGCATCTCGAAGGCGCTCAGGTTCTCGTAGCCGCCGAAATCCTGGGGCAGGTAGCCGAGCCGCGCGCGCACCGCGTCCCTGCCCGCGACGACGTCGGTCCCGTCGAAGCGGATGCGGCCCGCCGACGGCCGGGTGACGGTGGCGATCATCTGCATGAGCGTGGTCTTGCCGGCGCCGTTCGGTCCCAGCAGGCCCAGGACGCCGGGCGCGGCCGCGAGGCTCAGGTCGCGGATGCCGTACCTGCCTCCCTTGTACTCCTTGGCCACGCCCTCGACCTCGAGCATGCGCATGCCTCCAGGACGGCGCGAAGCGACACTCGACAGTCCGTACGAGACGAGGGCCGGCCCGGTTCGGCGGGCCGCGCTCGCTTGCCGCCTCCCGGCAGGGTCGGCTAGATTCGCCTCGTCCTGGAGGAACGAACGTGGGAGCGAGCGCGGTGACGCGGGTGGTGACGGCCCTGTGCCTGTGCCTGGCGGCGGCGTCCGTCTCCGGCCTGCTGCTGCTGCAGCATCACGGCGAGCCCGGCGCCGTCTCGGCCGTCAGCCAGGTGTGCGGCGGCGAGAAGAGCAGTTGCGAGGAGGTGGCGCGCAGCTCCTGGTCGGCTCTCGGCGGCATCCCGTTGGCCGCCCTCGGGCTCGCCTTCTACCTCGCGCTGGCGCTGGCGCTGGCGCTCGCGCTGCTGGGCCAGGCCGAGCCGCGGGAGGCGCTGGCGGCGGTGGCGCTCGTCCTGCTGGGACTGGGCCTGCTGGTCGACCTCCTCCTGCTGGGGGTGCAGGCGCTCGCCATCCACGCCTACTGCGCGCTCTGCATCCTGACCTACGTCCTGGGCCTGTGCGCGCTCCTGCTGCTGCTGCCCGCGCGCCGCGGGCTGCGCCTACTCGGCGGCACGCTCGGCCGGACCGAGGGCCGGCTGGCGCTGGGCGGCTGGCTCCTGGGCGCGCTGCTGGCCGCCGCCGGCGTGCTCGCCGGCGAGGCGGCGCTCGGCGCACGCGAGGCGCAGCGCCAGGCCACGCTGCTCGGGCCCTTGCCGGCGACCACCCCAGCGCCGGCGCCGAGCGCCACCGCTCCCCTGCCGGCCCCCGGTGCACCCCCGCCCAGCGCGGCCGCCTCACCGGCTCCCGCCGGTCCGCAGGACGCGAGGTACTGGCAGCAGCGGGCTCAGCAGCTGCAGGCGACGCTCGACGACCCCCGCAAGCTGGAGGCGTACTTCAGCGACAAGGCGCAGCGCGAGTACGAGACCGAGCCGCCCGTCGCCATCGACCTCAGCGACGTCCCCGCCCGCGGCCCGCTGGCCGCGCCGGTGAAGGTGGTCGAGTACTCCGACTTCCTCTGCCCCTTCTGCCGCAGCCTCGCCGTCGCGCTGTCGCAGTTCGTGCCGCAGGCGGGCGGCCGCGTCGTCGTCTACTTCAAGAACTACCCCCTCGACGCACCCTGCAATCCGAAGCTCAAGCAGTCCACGCACCCGGGCTCCTGCCAGCTCGCGCTGGGGGCCGTCTGCGCCCAGCGGCAGGGAAAGTTCGAGGCCTACCACGACAAGGTGTTCTCGACCGACCTGCACGACCCGCGCCGGGCCGATGTCGTGCGCCTCGCGGGTCAGGCCGGCCTCGACGTGCAGGCCCTGCAGGCCTGCCTCGACGACCCGAAGGCCCGTGAGGCGCTGGCCGCCCAGATCGCGGAGGCCAACCGGTTCGGGGTGGCCGCCACGCCGACCGTGTACGTGAACGGAAAGAAGCTCCCCCGCCTGAACGACTTCGTCGCGGTGGTCGACAAGGAGGCCCGCAGGAAGGGCTTCCCGCCGCTTCAGCCGCAGTAGGCCCGGCCCGGGTGGGCCCGGGGCTGTTGACGTCGCCGCCCGCGGCGGCTAGCCTCCCGCAGCATGAGGCTTGACGCGTGGCTTCAGGAGCAGCCGTCGCTGTACGAGCGGCTGAAGTTGGTCGAGCAGCTCGCCATCGCCGTGGACGAGACGAACCGGATGCGGCAGCCGCTCGGCCTCCTCGAGCCCGGCCGCGTCGAGCTGGCGGACGACCAGGAGTGCGACCTCAAGTCGGCGCGCGGCCGCGTCAACCCCACGGCCCCGTACGCCGCGCCCGAGCGGCTCGAAGGCGCCCCGGCCAGCGCCGAGTCCGACATCTACTCGGCTGGGGCGATCGCCTGGGAAGTGCTCGCCGGACGCCCCTGCGGCGACCCGCCGGAGCACCTGTCGACGGCCTGCCGGGACGTCGCGCGGGAGCTGGCCGACGCGATCATGGCCTGCCTCGAGCGCTCGCCCGAGTGGCGCCCCAAGGACCTCAGCTACGTCGCGGAGCTGGCACGGGCCGGCCAGCAGGCGGCCGCCCGCACGGCGCCGCGGGCGGCCAGGAAGCAGGCGGCGCGCGCGGCAGCCGCCCCGGCCGCCGCCCCGGCCCGGACCGTGCCCAGGGAGCGCCGGCCGCCGAGCGCGCCTGGCTCTCGCGGGCTGTACCTGGCCCTGGCGGGCGTGCTGCTCGCGGGTGCGGCTGGCCTGGCCTTCTACATCCTGTCGCCGTTCGGACGCGGCGGCAGCGCCGGTGGCTCCCCGACGCCGGCGCCGGTCCGGCCCGACACCTCGGCGCGGCCACCGGTCGCCACCACGCTGGCGGCCGCGACACTTGCGCCGCCGGGGGTCGCCGCGACGGCGGCTCCGACCGTTGCGGCGCGGCCCACGCCACCCGTGGGCACGCCGATCGCCGCAGCGCCCGTGCCCACGGCACAGGTCCCGGGAACCCGGCCGCCGGCCGTTGCCGCGACGACGCCGACGACCACGCCTGCCACCACACCAGCGACGGGCGGGACGACGACGCCCGCCGCAGTGACCCGGCCTCCCGTCGTCGACAGCCGGCCGCAGCCGCCGACGACCACGGCGGCGGCCACGCTCCCGCAGGCCGCCCCGCCGCAGGCCACGCCGCCACAGGCCCCCCCGCAGACGGCGCCCGCGCAGCCCGCTGCGCCGGCCGCGGCCCCCTCGACGGCGACGGTCCCGCCGGCGGCGACGGCGGTGGCGCGCCCGCCGGCCACGTTGACCGCGGTCTCGCCGCTCACTGCCCGTCGCGGAGGCAAGGTGCTGTTCGACCTCCACGGCACCGGGCTGCACGACGGCCTGCACGCGGCGATCGTGGCGGTGAAGGAGGTGCCTCGCGGGATCACGATCGTGCGGCAGAAGTGCGCGAGCGACACGGTGATGAACGTGCTGGTCGACATCGACGCCTCCGCCGCGCCGGGCGCCTACGCGATCGTCCTGGACGATCCGGCCGGACACCAGACGAGGCCCCTGACCTTCACCGTCGCTCGCTGAAGGGCGGCTGCCGGCAATCCGCACACCATCGACAGCTTTTCGACCACCCGACCTCAGCCCGTCCACAGCGCTTGCACAGCGGACCGTGGCGATCCGCACAGCCGTTCGACAGGGTTCGCGCCGTCGTTCCCACAAGCCGCCCACAGCCGGCGCACAGGCGTTGCACAGCCGGTCCACAGCCAGGCGGCTCAGCCCGTGGCACCCTCGCCGAGCAGCCGCGACACCCGCGCCGCCGTCTCCAGGGCAGCCCGTGTGTTGTGGTAGGGGCACTTCCACGGCTCGACCCGGGGCAGGCCGGCGATCGCGGTGCCGTCGGCCCGCACGCGCCAGCGCCACTCCCCGTGCTCGCGGTCGATGAGGAACCGCTCGACGAAGCGCCAGGTCGCCTCGGCCGCCGCCAGGAACGCGGGCTCTCGCGAGAGCTGGTAGGCGTTGAGGAAGCCGACGATCGCCTCCGCCTGCATCCACCAGTGCTTGTCGTCGTCGAGCCGCCCGCCCTCCGGCCGCTCGGCGAAGAGGCCGCCGTGCCGGCGATCGAAACCCTCCTCGAGCGCGACGCGCGCGAGCTGCAGCCCCGCGGCGCGGCTGCGCTCGAGGAGGTCCGCCTCGCCCAGCGCCTCCGCCGCCTCCGGCAGGAGCCAGCTCGCCTCGATGTCGTGCCCGTAGGAAACGTCGCGCGACAGCGGGCGGAAGCGCTCGTCGAAGAAGAGGACGAGGTGCCCGATCGCCGGATCGAGCACGCGCTCGAGGTGCAGCTCGACCAGCCTGCGCAGCCGCTCGCGCAGACGCGCTTCCGGCCAGGCGCGCAGCAGGGTGGCGTAGGCCTCCATCAGGTGCAGGTGCGTGTTCATGGAGCGGGGCGCGTTCAGGTCCTTCTCGCTCAGGCGCACGTCGGCCAGGGGCGCCCACTCGCGCGAGCGCGCCTCCGCGTAGCCGGGCAGGCCCACGTCGGTCGCGCACCGCTCGACGCTCTCGAAGAGCTCTCTGGCGCGGGCGAGAGCGGCCTCGCTGCCCGTGGCCAGGCGGTACTCGGCGAGGGCGTACATGGCGAAGGCGAGCGCGTAGGTCTGCTTGCGCTCGGCGAGCGGCCGGCCCTCGTGGTCGAGCATCCAGAAGATCCCGCCGTGGACCGGGTCGCGGAACGCCCCGGTGAGCCAGGTGAAGAAGTGGTCGGCCGGGCCGCGGTGGACCGGGTCGCCGGTGTGCCGCAGCGCCGCTGAGAAGGTCCACAAGAGGCGCGCGCAGAGGACGCCGCCCATCGGCGCCCGCGGGTCCACGCGCCCCCTCTCGTCCACGCCGCCGTGGAACCCCCGCCCGGGGTCGAGCACGCGCTGCGTCCAGAACGGCAGCACGTCGTGGCGCAGGTCGGCGATCATGGCGTCGGCGAGGGAACGGAGCCGCCCGGCGTCGCTCATCGGGGCTCGACGATATCAGACCCGCCGTCCCGACTTTCGCCGCGGGCGCGAAAGAGAGAGACTCGCCGGCCAGGATGCCGGACGCTTTCCACCAGGCCTACGACCCCGTCGCCGGCAGCATCGGCCTGTCGGCGCTGGTCGCCTCGCTCCCGCTGCTGGTGCTGGCGGTGGCGCTCGTCGGGGTGCGCGCCGCGCCGTGGAAGGCGGCGGTGGCGGCGGCGGGAACCGCGGCCCTGCTGGCCTGGCTGGTCTGGCGGATGCCGGGCGCACTCGTGGCGGCGGCCGCCACCCAGGGGATGGCCTTCGGCCTGTGGCCGATCAGCTGGGTGGTGCTGAACGCGGTGTTCTTCTACAACCTCAGCGTCGCCAGCGGCGACTTCGACGTCATCCGCCGCTCGCTCGCCCGCCTGACCAGCGACCGGCGGGTGCAGGCGCTGCTGGTCGCCTTCGGCTTCGGCGCGCTGATCGAGGGCATCGCCGGCTTCGGGGCGCCGGTCGCCATCAGCGCGTCGATGCTGGCCGGACTCGGCTTCGAGCCGGTGACCGCGGCCGTGCTCGCTCTCGTCGCCAACACCGCCCCGGTGGCGTTCGGCTCTCTGGGCATCCCGGTGGTCACGCTGGGCGGCCTCCTCGCGCCGATCCTCGGCCGCGACGTCTACGCGACCACCCGCGATCTCTCGGCGATGGTCGGCCGCCAGCTCCCGCTCGCCTCGCTGCTGGTGCCCGGCTACCTCGTGGTCCTGCTGGCCGGCTGGAGGCGGATGCTGGAGGCGCTGCCGGCCGTGCTGGCCGCCGGCCTCAGCTTCGCCGCGGTGCAGCTGGCCGTCTCCAACCTGCTCGGCCCCGAGCTCACGGACATCCTCGCCTCGCTCGCCTCCATCGCCGCGCTGGCGCTGCTGCTGCGGCGCTGGCGGCCCGCGAAGAGCTGGCCGGAAGGCGAGGGGGAGGCGGCGCGGGCGGCGACGAGGGCGGACCCGCCCCGCCGGATCGCCCGCGCCTACGGCACCTACGTCATCCTGGTGGTGGTGGTGCTGTTGGGGCAGGCGGCCGCGAGCGCGGGCCTCAAGGACGTGAAGTGGGAGCGCGCCTGGCCGGGTTCGTACCTCGCGGCCGCCGGCCGTGTCGCGCCGCTCGTCCACCGAGAGCCGCCGGTGGTGCCGGCGTCGACTCCCTACCCGCTCGTCTTCCGCCTGGACGCGCTCACCTCCGGCGGCACGCTGGTGCTGGCGGCGGCGGTGGTCGCCTTCGCCGTGATGACCGCCTTCGGGATGCCGGGAGCCGTCTTCCTCCTCACCTACCGCGCCACCCTGCGCCAGCTCAGGCTTCCGATCATGACCATCGCCTTCATCCTCTCGATCGCCAGCGTGATGAACTACTCGGGGATGACCTCCTCGATGGCGCTGGCGCTGGCCACGACCGGCGTCCTGTTCCCGTTCTTCTCCGCCTTCATCGGCATGCTCGGCGTGTTCCTCACCGGCAGCGACACCTCCTCCAACACCCTGTTCGGACCGCTGCAGGCCACCACCGCCCGGGTCTCCGGTCTCGACCCGCTGCTCGCCGCCGCCACCAACAGCTCGGGCGGCGTAATGGGAAAGATGATCAGCCCCCAGAACCTCTCGGTCGGCGCCGCCGGCGTGGGCGCGGTCGGCCGCGAGGGCGAGATCTTCCGCCGGGTGGTGGTGCACAGCCTGGTGCTCACCGCCGTCGTGGGGCTGCTGGCCATGCTGCAGTCCTATCTGCTGCCGTGGATGATCCCGCGCCGGTGAGCCCCGAGCGCGGGGCGTTCCGGACGGTGTTCAGCCGCCGGGTGCGCAACCCGCTGCCGCTGGCGGGCTACCTGCTGCTGTCGATCGAGACCCACGCCCTCTGCGGAGCGCTCGCCTTCTTCGCCATGCTGGGCCTCTACCCGCTCAGCCTGCTGCTGGTGGCGCTCGCCAAGTACGTGCTGCACTCGCCGGACGCCCTGCAGGTGATCCGCCTCGCCGTCCGCTCGTACTTCCCCGCCGGCCAGGAGTTCCTGCTGCGCAACCTGGAGGCCTCGTCGTGGCGCCTGCGCGACCAGCTCTCGCTGGGGGCCGCCGCCTGGATCCTGCTGGGCGGCGCGGGTGTGTTCATCCCGCTGGAGATGGCCTTGAACCGGTTGTGGGGGTTCCCGGCTCACCGCCCTTACTGGCACAACCAGGTGGTCGGCTTCGGCCTCACCGTCGCCGGCTGGGGGCTGGCGGTGGGGCTGGTGCTGGCGGTGGCCACGGTGCCCGTCGCCTATCGCGCGCCGGCGCTGTGGCTGTGCGTCCCCGGCTTCGCGGCCCTGGCGCTCTTCCTGGTCTACCGCTTCCTGCCTCACGGCCACGTGCCCTCGAAGGTGGCGGTGGCGGCGGCGCTGTCGACCGCGGTGGTGGCCGAGGCGGTGCGCTGGGTGTTCTTCCTGCTCCTGCCGCGGCTCGACCTGGGACGCAGCCACGGCCCCTTCCAGCTCTCGGTGAGCTTCCTGCTCTTCGCCTACGTCGAGGCCTTCGTGCTGCTGGCGGGCGCCTACGTGGCGGCCGAGGTGACCCGGGAGCTGGAGCGGCGCCGGCCGGGCCCGCCGCCGGGGCTGCAGCTCTCGCCCGGGCTCCCCCAGGAAGACGTGTTGACGGACGGTCCCCGCCCCGGCTAGCCTCGCCGCCGGCAAGGGAGGCCGCAGATGCACTCATCGTCGCGCTTGGCGCTCCTTTCGGCATCGTCGATCCTGCTGCTCGCCGCCGCGCCGTTTCCCGCTACGGCCCAGGACCTCCGGCTCCAGCTCGGCGAGGGCTGGCGCATCCAGTCCTCGGCGAAGGTCACCGCCCCCGGCGAGGCGCTCTCCCGGCCGGGGGCGGACACCGGCGGCTGGCACGCGGCCACCGTCCCCACCACGGTGGTCGCCGCGCTGGTGACGGACGGCACCTACCCCGACCCGCACGTCGGCCTGAACCTGCGGCAGATCCCGGGGACCAGCTACGAGATCGGCCAGAACTTCTCGAACCTGCCGATGCCCGCCGACAGCCCGTTCGCGGTGCCCTGGTGGTACCGCACCGAGTTCACGCTGCCACCCTCGGCCCAGGGCCGGACGGTGTGGCTGCGCTTCGGGGGGGTGAACTACCGCTTCGACGCCTGGCTGAACGGGAAGAAGATCGCGGACGCCGCCGACACGGCCGGCGCCTGGCGGATCCACGAGCTCGAGGTCACGGGCGTCGCGGCGCCGGGACGGAACGCGCTCGCCGTCCTGGTCCGCGCACCCAACCCCGACGACCTGGCGATCACCTTCGTGGACTGGAACCCGATGCCGCCCGACAAGGTGATGGGCCTCTACCGCCCGGTCACCGTCAGCCTCAGCGGCCCGCTGGCCCTGCGCCACCCGCAGGTGGCGACGAAGCTGAGCCCGGCGCTCGACCGTGCCGAGCTGACCGTGAAGGCCTTCGCGCGCAACGCCACCCGGCAGCCGGTCCACGGTGTGCTGCAGGGCCGCATCGGCGCGATCGCCTTCCACAAGCCGGTGGAGCTGGCGGCGGGCGAGACCCGCGAGGTGAGCCTCACGCCCGCCGAGTTCCCGCAGCTCGTGCTGCAGAAGCCGCGGCTGTGGTGGCCGGCGCAGTACGGCCCGCCTGCGCTCTACACGCTGGAGCTGGAGATCCTCGCCAACGGCCACCTCTCCGACCAGTCCACCTCTTCCTTCGGCGTGCGCGAGGTCACCGCCGAGAAGACTCCCTCCGGCCTCGTCTACAAGGTGAACGGCCGCAGGATCCTGATCCGCGGCGCGGGCTACACCCCCGAGATGACGCTGCGCTCCTCCCCCGAGCGCGAGCTCACGGAGATCCGCTACGTCAAGGACATGGGCCTCAACACCATCCGGCTGGAGGGCAAGCTGGAGGACGACCCCTTCTTCGACGCCACCGACCGCGAGGGTGTCCTGGTGATGCCCGGCTGGTGCTGCTGCGACTTCTGGGAGAAGTGGGACAAGTGGACGCCAGCCCACCTGCCCATCGCCACCGCCTCGCTGCGCGACCAGATCCTGCGCCTGCGCGGCCACGCGTCGGTTTTCACCTGGCTCAACGGCTCGGACAACCCGCCGCCCGCCGACGTGGAGAAGGCCTACCTCGCCGTGGAGCAGGAGCTCGGCTTCCCCAACCCCGTGGTCTCCTCGGCGACGGAGAAGAAGACGGAGCTGACCGGCGAGAGCGGCATGAAGATGCGCGGGCCGTACGAGTGGGTGCCGCCCATCTACTGGTACCAGGACACGAAGCTCGGAGGCCCCCACGGCTTCGCCACCGAGATCGGCCCGGGCCCGGCGCCGCCGCCGCTTTCGAGCCTGAAGGCGTTCCTGCCCGCCGACAAGCTGTGGCCGGTGAACGAGGCCTGGAACTACCACTGCGGCGGCGGTCCCTTCCGCAACCTGGACGTGTTCGACGCCGCCATGGACGCGCGCTACGGGCCCCCGCAGGGCGTCGAGGAGTACGCGCGCAAGGCGCAGGTGGCGGCCTACGAGTCGCACCGCGCGATGCTGGAGAGCTTCTCTGCCCGCAAGTACACCGCCACCGGCATCATCCAGTGGATGCTCAACGACGCCTGGCCCGGCATGATCTGGCACCTGTACGACTTCTACCTGCGTCCGGGCGGTTCGTACTTCGGGGCCAAGAAGGCCTGCGAGCCGCTGCACGTGCAGTACTCGTACGACGACGGCTCGGTGCTGGTCGTCAACTCGACGCTGGCCGAGCACCACGGGCTGTCGGTGGACGCGCGGGTGGTCGCCGTGGACGGGACCGAGAAGGCCGGGCGCGAGGCGAAAGTCGACGTGGGGCCGGACGCGGTGGCGAAGGCCTTCGTGGTCCCGGCCGCCGAGGGCCTGCCGGCGACCTACTTCCTCTTCCTGACCCTGAAGGACGCCTCCGGGATGGCCCGCAGCCGCAACGTCTACTGGCTGTCGACGCGGCCGGAGACGCTGGCCTGGGAGAAGTCGCAGTGGTACTTCACGCCGGTCGCCCAGTACGCGGACCTCACCGGCCTGCAGCAGCTGGGCGTGGCGGAGGTGAAGGCGCGGGCGACGTACGAGGGCACGGGCGCCGACGGCCGCGTGCACCTGGTGCTGGAGAACCCCTCGAAGGCGGTGGCCTTCTTCCTGCACGCGAGCCTGAGCAGGCCCGGCGGCGAGGAGGTGCTTCCGGTGCTGTGGGAGGACAACGACGTCACCCTGCGGCCCGGCGAGCGACGCGAGCTGGTCGCCACCTTCGCCGCCCGCGCCCTCGGCCGCGGCCGGCCGACGGTGAAGGTGGAGGGCTGGAACGTGGCGCCGCTCAACGCCACGCCCTGACGGCGGCCCGGGCCGCGACCACGACCGTCCAGCTATATCAATCGTTGATATAGCTGGGTCTCATCGGAAGGAAGGCCGCAGCTCGCTCGCCAGCGTCCCCAGCAGGACGCCCGAGGGGTCGGCGTGGTACTCCCAGAACATGACGCCCGCGAGGTGCTGCTCGCGCACGAACCGGCACTTCAGCCGCAGCGAGTCCGGGTCCTCGTAGCTCACGAAGTCGCCGCGCGGGTTCGACAGGAACGGCGCCTGCGCGGCCTCGTCCCAGCCGCGGCGCCAGCCGTCCCTGCCGACGAGGGCGAGGATCGCGGGGTAGGATCCGACGTCGACGTTCGGGAGTGGCCGTCCGCGCCTGTACAGCCCGCCCTCCCCGACGCCGCGCCAGCCGCGGCCATAGAAGGGCACGCCCAGCACCAGCTTGCCGGCCGGCACCCCGGCGGCGAGGCAGCGGCGCACGCTGGCTTCGGCCGACTGGGCGTCGGGGTCCGCCGGATGGGTCCTGAGGTTCGCGTGGTGGCCGGCCTTGTCCCCCGCCTCCGCCTCCCGGAAGTCGTAGGTCATCAGGTTGACCAGGTCGGCGGAGCGCGCCACCGCCGCCACGTCGACGTGCGCGAGGTAGTCCTCCGAAGACGCCGCAGCGACGGTCAGCTCGAGCCGGCGGGCCGTCCCGGCCGCGTCGAAGGCTGTGCGCAGCTCCGCCAGCAGCGCGCTGAAGCCGGCGCGGTCCTGGGGCCGGTGGCGGTTGCCGGCGCCGGGCAGCCCCGGATACTCCCAGTCGAGGTCGAGCCCGTCGAGGTCGTGGCGGCGCAGGAAGGAGACGACGCTCTCGACGAAGCGCCGCCGGCCGGCCGCGGTCAGCGCCATGTCCGAGAAGCCCTGCGAGCCGAGCCAGCCGCCGACGGAGACCAGGACCCGCAGCCGTGGGTGGTCCCGCCGAAGCTCCGTGAGCGCCTTCAGGCCGGCGGCCTGCGACTCGTCGGCCTCCGCCACGCGCCCCTCGCGCATCGGCACGAACGCGTAGTTGACGTGCGTCAGCTCGGAGGCGGCCTTCGCGTCGACGCCGACCGAGCCGGCGCGGTCGAAGACGTAGCCAACGATCACCGGCGACGGCACGGGGGAGTCACCGGCGCCGGCACCGACGCTGGCGGCCAGGGAAACGAGGCCCGGCAGCAGGAGGCGAGGGGTCACCGAGGTCTCCGAAGCGCGGCCATTCTATCCCGGTGGCCGGCGCCGGCCGGCCCGCCCTCAGCCCAGCGGCACCCGCCGCGACTTCGCGACCAGGCCCAGGCCCAGCGCGACCAGCAGCAGCGGCCACAGCGTCTCGAAGCGCATCCACCAGGGCCAGCGCAGCCAGTCGAGGTTGTGGGCGAGCAGCAGCCCGCCGGCGATCACCAGCAGAGTGCCCACCGCCAGCTGGGCCGCCGCGGCGTCGGGCGAGGCCACCACCGGCGGGGACGCGGGCGCCGAGGGTTCGCCGGCCGGGGCCACCACCCTGTCGCGTCGCGGGACGACCACCCAGCAGGCCGCGTAGAAGAGCAGGCCCAGGCCGTGGACGAAGGCGAGCAGCACGAAGCCCAGCCGCACCAGCACCGGGTCGACGTCGAGGTACTCGCCGAACCCCGCCGCCACGCCGCCGAAGACGCCTCGCTGGGTGTCCCGCGTCAGCCGTCTTGTCACGAGCGCCTCCCGTGGAGCCTGCCGCTCCCCACGGGAAGGTACGCAGCGCGGGCGGCGCCGGTTCGCTCGAGCCGCGAGGTCAGGCGGGCAGCGCGCCGGCGGCGGACGGTTTCGGCGGCTCGAGCGGCGTCGTGGGCCGCGACGCCGGGTCCTCCTCGGTGCCTGCCGAGTCGCGCCGCAGGCAGCGGAAGACCAGCAGCGCCGCCCCCAGCAGGATGCGGTCGCCGTCCTGCAGCGGCACCGCCTCGGTCACCCGCAGGTTGCCGAGGAAGGTGCCGTTCTTGCTGCCGCAGTCCTCGAGCGTCGCCCCGGTCTCGGTGATGCGGATGATCGCGTGACGGCGGGAGACGCTCGTCTGGTCGACCTGGACGGTCGCGTCGTAGATGCGGCCGAGCAGGTTCTCGCCCGGACGCAGCAGCACCTCCTTCGAGCCGAACAGCACCCGGTACTCGAAGGGGCTGCCGACCGGGCCGGGACCGTCCGACTCCACCCAGGCGCGGCCGCAGAACGCGTAGCCGAAACGGGTGACGGTGCGTACGAAGCGCGGGTCGCGCGGGTCGTCTTCGAGGGCCTCGCGGAGGCGGTGGATGAGCACCGGCAGGTTCACCTCCGCCACGAACGTGTCCGGCCAGAGCCGGTCGTGGACGGTCGCCTTCGAGACGGCATTGGGCCTGCGCTCGACGAGGAGCTCGAGCAGTTCAAGCGCTTTAGGCGCAAGATGGACTGCCTTGCCCCCTCTCAGGAGCTGACGCGCCTCGGTGTCGAGGACAAAACCCTCAAGTCGTATGCGGGTCATGCGCCTTGTTTACAAGATTAGACTATTCGTTTGGACAGGGCTCGTGCAAACGAGTCAGCAATGAAAATACAAGCAACTTCCAACCTGGCGTCGGCCGGTGCCGCCAAGGGCCCAGGGGTGCCTGGCGGTGACAGTCACTGGTTTGGGTTGCCATTCGGCCAACGCGGACCCAGAATTGGGGCCTGTCGCGGCGTCGTGGCGTCGTCGTCCGGTGGCGGACTGGAGCAGGTGCCGGGGGACGCCTGCCCGGTCGGCCGGCCCGCAGGGCCGGTGCGTTTCATCACGCGATGCGCAGCCAAAGGAGAGTCTGTTTGTCCCCTCAGAAGCCGGTCCTGCTCACTGAAATCCCCGGTCCCAAGAGCCGCACCATGGTGGCGGCGGAGGCCCCCTACCTCGCTCCCGGTACCCAGTCGATCGCCACCCTGTCGGGGCTGGCGATCGCCCGCGGCGAGAACTGTCTGGTGGAGGACGTCGACGGCAACCGCTTCCTCGACATCGCCGCCGGCATCTGCGTCAACGCTCTCGGCCACGCGCACCCGCGCTACCGCGAGATCCTCAAGGCGCAGATCGACGAGGTCACGGTCGGCTCGCTGACGACACCGCGCCGGGCCGAGGCCCTCAAGAAGGTCGCCGCCCACACGCCGCCCGGGCTCGACAGGATCCAGCTCTATTCCGGCGGCACCGAGGCGGTCGAGGCGGCGATGCGCCTCGCCAAGTCGCACACCAAGAAGTTCGAGTTCCTCTCCTTCTGGGGGGGCTTCCACGGCAAGACGGCGGGCACCCTCTCGTTGATCGGCGACGGCACCAAGAACCACCTGGGGCCGATGCTGCCCGGCGCCCACCACGCGCCGTACGCCTACTGCTACCGCTGCCCGCTCGCCCTCAAGTACCCCTCCTGCGGCCTGGAGTGCGTGGAGTTCACGCGCAAGGTGATCAAGCACGAGACGACCGGGGAGCTGGCCGCGATCCTGATGGAGCCGATCCAGGGCACGGCCGGCAACATCGTGCCCCCGCCGGAGTTCATGCCGGCGGTGCAGTCGATCGCCAAGGAGAACGGCGCGCTGCTGGTGAGCGACGAGATGATTTGCGGCTTCGGCCGCACCGGGAAGTGGTTCGGCTGCGAGCACTGGGGTGTGGTGCCGGACATCGTCACCATGGGCAAGGGCCTGGGCGCCGGCTTCCCGGTCTCCGGCCTCGCCTCCAGCGACGCGATCACGAAGGCCAAGCCCTGGGGCGCGCCCTCCGGCTCGAGCTCCAGCTACGGCGGCAACCCGATGGCCGGCGCCGCCATCCTGGCCGCGGTCACCGTGATCGAGGAGCAGAAGCTGGTGGAGAACGCCGAGCGGGTGGGCGCCCACATGCTCCGCCGCTTCCGCGAGCTGCAGGAGAAGTACCCGTTCATCGGCGACGTGCGCGGCCGCGGGCTGCTGATCGGGGTCGAGCTGGTGAAGGACCGGACCACCAAGGAGCCGCTGGCCAAGGACGTCTGCCAGAAGCTGTTCCAGGAGTGCCTGCACCGCGGCCTGATCTCGATGGTGTACAACCCGAACTTCCGGGTGAACCCGCCGCTGACCATCGACGAGGGGACGGTCGACGTGGCGCTCGGCATCCTCGACGAGGTCTTCGGCAAGCTGGCCCGCGACGGGGGATGGAATTGAAGCTGCGCGGGGCCCTGCTGGGCGCCGGCAACATCGCCCTGCGGGGCCACGCTCCGCAGTGGACGGGCCCGCTGGCCGAGGAGGTCGAGATCGTCGCCGTGGCCGACCTCTCGGCCGCCAACCTCGAACAGGCGCGAGAGGTCTTTCCGCAGGCCCGCGGCTACGAGAGCGCCGAGGAGCTGCTGGCCCGCGAGACGCTGGAGTTCTGCGACATCTGCACGCCGCCTTTCACCCACCGGACCCTGGTGGAGGCGGCGGCGGCACGCCACGTGCACGTGGTGTGCGAGAAGCCGATGGCGCCGAACCTGGAGGACGCCGAGGCGATCGCGACGGTGGTGCGGAGCTCGAAGATCGTGTTCGTCCCCTGTCACCAGTACCACCACTCGCCGCAGTGGCAGGCGGTCTCGCGGCTGCTGCCGCGGATCGGGCGCGTGCACCTGGTCGAGTACGAGGTGCTGCGCACCGAGGCCAACCCCGGCAACCCGAACTGGTCGCCCACCTGGCGCACCGACCCGGCTCTGGCCGGCGGCGGCATCCTGTTCGACCACGGGGCGCACATCTTCTACCAGCTGCGCTCGGTGCTGGGCGAGCCGGCGGCGGTCAGCGCTACCGTGCGCACGCTGCGCCACGCGCAGTACGGGGTGGAGGACTCGGCCTTCGTGGTGCTGGACTACGGCGACCGCCTGGCCGAGGTGCGCCTGACCTGGGCCGCCCGGCGGCGCGCCATCCGCTTCCAGTTCGTGGGCTCCGACGGCGAGCTGGTGGGCGACGACGAGAAGGTCACCCTGCGCGCGGACACCACCGAGGAGGTCTCCTTCGCCGAGCAGGGGATGAGCAGCAACTCCTCGCACTCGGAGTGGTACGCCCCCCTGATGCAGGACTTCGTCTCCCGCGTGCGCTGCGGCAACTCCTCGCAGGAGCCGCTCGACGAGGCCCTCTACGTGGCCCGGGTGATCGCCCGTGCCTACGAGTCCTCGATCGAGAAGCGCGCGCGGCCGCTCTCGGAGGCCTCCCCGCACGCGCACCCCGTGCCCCGGGCGCTGACCTCGCTCAGCGAGGCGGTCTCGCGCGCCGTCGAGGAGCCGTCGGCCGAGGGCCCGGAGTCGCAGCCGGTCGAGACCGCTCGCCGCGCGCCGCTGGGGCTGCGCCTGGCCGGCGTCGGCATGCTGGCGGCCGCCCTGGCCTGGGCCGTGTACGACGTCCGCTGGGACAGCCTGGTCTCCATCGCCAGCAGCGCCAGCCCGCTCTGGATCACCATCGCCGCCGCCGTCAACCTGGTCGCCGTGTTCGCGATGGCGGCGCGCTGGCGTGCGCTGCTGAAGCCGCTGGCGCCCCGGGTCAGCGACCTCGAGGCCTTCAAGGCGCTGCTGATGGGCTTCGCCGTCTCCATCGTGGTGCCGGCCCGTGCCGGCGAGCTGGCCCGGGCGGAGTGGCTGGGCCGGCGCACCGGCCTGCCGCGGGCCACCATCCTCGGCTCCATCCTGCTCGACCAGCTGGTGAACGCGGCGGGCATGTTCGTGGGCATCGCCGCGCTCCCGCTGGTGCTCGTGCTGCCGGGCTGGCTGCACTCCGCCATCTGGATCGCGGTCGCCGTCTTCGGGACCGCGGTGTCGGTGGTGTTCCTCTTCCGACCGCAGGCAGGCCAACCCACGCCCCAGTCCCGCCCCGGCGGGCGACGGGTGGGCGAGGCGATCGCCGGCTTCCTGGCGCGCGCCCGCCTGGGCCTCGCCGCCGTGCGCGACGGCCGCGCCCTGGCGCGCTCGTTCGCGGCCTCGCTGGCGGCCTGGCTGCTGGAGATCCACGTCGTCTTCTTCACCCTGCGGGCCTTCGACATCCACGTGCCCTTCGGCGTGAGCCTGCTGGTGCTGATGGCGGTGAACCTGGCGCTGATCGTCCCCTTCGCGCCGCCGGGCAACTTCGGGACGCTGGAGATCGGCGCCACCCTGGGCCTGATGGAGGCGGGCGTCTCCAAGGAGCACGCCCTCGCCTTCGCCCTCGCCTACCACTTGCTGCAGGTGATTCCCATCGGGTTCAGCGGCCTCGCCCTCGCAGGGCGCTCCCTGCTGCGCGGCACGCCGCTGCCCCAACAGACCCGCCCGTAGCGGCGGGCCAGGAGCTCCCGTGACGCCTTCCCTCGCGGTCTTGGTGGCGGTCCTCGCCCTGCTGTTCCTCTCCGCCGCCGTCTACGCGGCGCGCGGCGGCCGCCGCGACGCGGACGCCCAGAGCAAGAACGCCCAGTTCCTGGGCGGCCTGGGCGACTTCGTCCTGCACTGGTTCCTGTGGCTGGTCGACCCGCTGGCCCGGCTGTCGATCCGGGTCGGCCTCGGTCCCGACTTCTGGAACTTCGCGGGCCTCGCCATGGGCGCCCTGTCCGGGGTGGCGGTGGGCCTGGGCGAGCTGGCCCTGGGCGGCTGGGCGCTCGCCCTCTCCGGCGTCTGCGACATCATGGACGGGCGGATCGCGCGCGCCCGGGCCATCACCTCGCGCTACGGCGCGTTCATCGACTCCCTGCTCGACCGGTTCATCGAGCTGTTCTTCTTCCTGGGCTTCGCCTACTACGCCCGCCACACCGCCCACGGCGCGGTGGCGGCCACGCTGGCGGTCGGCGCCTCGGTGCTCGTCTCCTACGCGCGGGCGATGGGGGAGACCGTCGGCGTCGAGTGCACGGGCGGGCTCATGCAGCGCGGCGAGCGGCTGGCGCTGCTCAGCCTGGGCGGCCTCGTCGACCCGCCGCTCTCGGCGGCCCTGGGCCAGCCGACCGGGACGGTGCTGCTGGCCGTCACCTACTTCATCGGCGTCACCAGCTTTCTGACCGCCGTCCACCGCACGGTCTGGATCGCCCGCCGGCTCCGCGCCTGAGCGCGGCCTACTCCAGCTTCACCGCCACCGGCGTGCCGGCGTACTCGACCGCGCGCTGCGCCGGCGCCTCGAAGCTGAAGCCGACCGGCTTCGTCCTGGTCACGAACACGATCAGGAACCGGCGCTTCTCCAGCACGCCGGGGAACCAGCCCTCGCGCCGGCCGATGGTCAGCGTGCGCTGGCGCTCGTCCCAGCGCAGCGGGATCCGCGAGAACGCCCCCTTTTCGTAGCCGTAGCTGAGCCCGTCGTCCTCGTACAGGGTGAAGGAGCCGTCGGCGCCGGTGTAGACGAAGAGGGTGACCGGGTCCGCCGGCTTCTCGCCGGTCCACTGCAGCTCCGGGCCGAACGGCACGACCGACCCGGCGCGCACGTGCAGCGGCATCGCGTCGTACGGCGCCGGCATCTCCAGGCGGCGGCCGCCCTCGAACGCCCGGCCGGTCCAGAAGTCGTACCAGAGCGCCGCCGGCAGGTAGACGCTGCGGCTGCGGGCCTTGTAGGTCGTCACCGGGCTGACCAGGAACGCCGGGCCGAAGAGGTACTGGTCGAGGAGCCGCGCCGCCTGCGCGTCCTGCGGGAAGTCCATCACCAGCGGCCGCAGCATGGTGCCGGCCTCCTGCGTCACCGCCCCTGCCAGCGAGTAGACGTACGGCAGCAGCCGGTAGCGCAACCGGTCGAACTTGAGCTCGGCCTGGTACGCCGGGTGGCCCTCGCCGCCCATCTCCCACATCTCGCGCCGGGGGGCCTCGCCGTGGACGCGGAGCAGCGGCACGAAGGTCCCGAACTCGAACCAGCGGGCGTTGAGCTCGCGCCATTCCTCGACGTCTTCGGGCGCCGTGTCCCTGCGGGAGAAGCGGGAGGGGACCGAGAAGCCGCCGATGTCCATGGTCCAGTAGGGCAGGCCCGAGAGCGAGAAGCCGAGGCCGGCGGCGATCTGCTTGCGCATGGCGGTCCAGGTGGAGGTGATGTCGCCCGACCAGGTCGCCGCCGCCCAGCGCTGCTGGCCGGCGAAGCCCGAGCGGGTCAGGATGAAGACGCGCTGGTCCGGGGCGGCCCGGCGCTGGCCCTGGCAGATGGCCTGGCTGTTCAGCAGCGAGTAGGCGTTGAGCACCCGCGAGGCGGCGCCGAGCGCCGTCGGGTTCATGTCCTCCTTCTGCAGCGTGAGCTCGGGCGTCGGCTGGGTCAGGTCGGGCTCGCTCGCGTCCATCCACCAGGCGTCGATCCCGCGGCGGAAGAGGTCGCGCTCGATCTGCGACCAGAACAGCTCCCGGGCGCCCGGGTCGAAGGCGTCGTAGAAGGTGTACGCGTAGCCCTTGCCGACCCAGTCGCGGTAACCCTTGGCGAGCGGCGGCTGGTACAGATACCCCTTCGCCTGCAGCGCGTCGAAGTTCTCGTTGCCCGGGTAGAACTTCGGCCAGACCGAGATCATCAGACGCGCGTTACGCTGGTGGATCGCCCTCACCCAGCCGTCGGGATCGGGGAAGCGCGCGGCGTCGAAGCGGTGCGAGCCCCAGGCGTCCTCCGGCCAGTAGAACCAGTCCTGCACGATGGTGTCGAAGGGGATCTTCCGCACGCGGAAGCCGTCGACGGCGTCGAGACTCTGCTGCTGCGTCTCGTAGCGCTGGCGGCTCTGCCACAGGCCGAAGGCCCAGCGCGGCATCAGCGGCGCCTCGCCGGTGAGCCGCCGGTACCCGGCTACCACCTGGTCGAGGGCCGGGCCGTAGACGAAGTAGTAGTCGACGGCGTCGCCGACCTCGGACCAGAGGGCGGTCGTGTGCTCGGCCGAGGGCGTCTTCCAGGCGAGCTGCAGCGTCTCCATGCCCTGGTCCTTCCACCATTCGATCCGCACCGGGTGGCGCCTGCCCTTCTCGAGCGGCACCTTCGCCAGGTCGTACCAGGGAAGCCAGCCCTGTCGCCAGTGGTCGATCACCAGCCGTCCGTCCACCCAGACCCTGATGCCCCCGTTCGAGTAGGTGCGCAGCAGGTGGTCACCGCTCGCCTCCGGCGCCAGGAATCCCTCCCAGCGCACGCTCACCGGCCCCTGCGGCGGCAGCGCCGGGTGGATCCGCAGGTTCGGCTGCTGGAGGGTGCCAGGCAGCTTGATGTCGATCGTCGCGTCGACGCGGGTGGCCACCGCCTTCTCGAGACCGACGCCGGCGCTGTAGGAGCCCGTGAGACCGCCGGGCCGGCCCGTGGCATCGAGCAGCTGCGGCGGCGGGACCCCGGCCCAGGGGCGCACGTCGCCGAAGCGCGTGTAGGAGCTGTTGTCCCACAGGATGCCGTAGCCACGGCTCGAGACGAGGAAGGGGACCACGACGCTGGCGTTGTGCTGCCAGAGGTCGAGGTCGTAGCCCTTGAGGTCGACGAGACCGAGCTGGTTCTGGCCCAGGCCGTGCAGCGTCTCGCCCGGGTTCTCCTGCCACTGCTGCCGGACGTGGAACGTGCGCTCGCCCTGCACCTCCGACGGCTCGAGCAGCCGTCCGCCGGCTTTTTCCGCCAGCACGGGCCGACCCTCCGCGTCGAAGAACGCGAGCGCCCCGGTGCCACGGTCGACGCGGACCCGGAGCCGTGGGCTGGCCAGCGTCACCTGGCCGCCCGCCTCGGTCTCCTCCACCTTCACCGGCTGGCAGCGCCGGTCGCCCGCGGCCAGGCTCTTCCGCTCGAGCACCCTTTCCTCGCGCGCGAACGCCACCCGCACCACGTCCTCGGCGCAGAAGGAGACCTCCAGCCGGCCGCCGGAGAGGTCGAGGCGGAAGGGATCGGCGAGGACGGCCGAGGCCGCGGCCAGGGACAGCAGCGTCGTCGTGAAGGCTGCGCGCGCCAGCGGAGTCGTCATGATGCGTGTTCTCCCTGCCCAGCGTTCTCCCCGTCGTCGGGCGCCTAACGCTAGGTGCCGCCAGCGGGGACGTCAAGCGGTTGACAACCAGGCCGCCCCTTCATAACGTTCGCGTGGCATGCTGGCGAGCGATGCGGTGCAGGTGATGGTGAGGGTGATGTCCCCGTACATCGGCGACACCATGGCTCGCTCGGCGGCCGAGGCCCACTGCCGGCGACTGGGAGTCGGCGCCGGCCCCTTGAGCGACCAACAGCTCGAAGCGCTGCTGGTGAAGGTCGGCGGCGGCCTGAACATCTTCCTGGGGCGCGAGAAGGCCGCCACCGTCATCGCCGAGGTGCGCCGCGAGCTGCAGCAGACGGGAGCGGTGGCCCGATGAGCGTCGTCGGCGGCCGGGTCGCGGTGGTGGTGGTGCTGGCGTCGGTGCTCCTCTTCGTGGCCTGGGGACTCGCTCCCGAGGCGGCGCTGTTCCGCGACGCGCAGAGCCAGCACGCCCTGCTCGCCCTGGCGTCGGTGCTCAAGCTCGGGCTGCTGGTGGCAGGTGCGCTGGTGGCGTTCGCCTGCCGCGACCGCCTGGAGGACGGCAACCCGGCCCGGCCAGCCTGGGCTCTGCTCGCCGCCGGGCTCTTCGCCACGCTGGCGGGCCAGCTCAGCCTGGCCCCGTACCAGCTGTTCTCGGGCCAGAGCCCGTTCCCCTCGGTCGGCGACCTCTTCTACGTGCTCTCGTACCCCTTCTTCATCGCCGCCTTCCTGGTCTTCCTGCGCGCCTACCGTGAGGCCGGCTTCCCGATGGGGTCGGCCGCGGAACGCGTCGGCATCGTCGCCGGCGTCGGGCTGCTCGCGATCCTGCTGGCGGTGGTCATCCTGCGGCCGGTGGCGGCGGCCGGAGGCGCGGACCTGCTCGAGCGCATACTCAGCGTGGCCTACCCGGTGCTGGACCTGGTCCTGCTGCTGCCCCTCGCGCTGCTGCTGCGCGTCGCGCTGCGGCTGGGCACCAGCCGCGCCGGCCTGGTCTGGGGCGAGCTGCTGGCCGGCTTCGTCTTCCTCTGCCTGAGCGACATGCTGTTCGCCTACCTCACCGCCCTCGGACAACAGCACCTCGACCCGTACACCCACGCCTGCTACGTGCTGGCGTACGGGCTGGTGACGGGCGGCGCGCTGCAGCAACTCCGGCTGCTGAAGGCCTGAGGCGGCCGTGCCGGAGCCGCACGCGGAGCGGGTCAACGTCTACGACCCGCTCGGCCGGGTGGTGGGCGCCCGGGCGCGGGACCAGGCCAAAGGCTCGGGGCTGGCGGTGGGCGCGGTGAACGTGCTGCTGGTCGACGCCCGCGGCCGGATCCTGCTGCAGCGGCGGCCACCCGACAAGGAGAACGGCGGCTGCTGGGACAAGACGGTCGGTGGCCACGTGGACGCCGGCGAGGACTTCGACGACACGGCGCGCCGCGAGGCCGGGGAGGAGCTGTTCGGCGACGGACGCTCGCCGCGCGTCCACCTGGCGCCGGCCGACCGCTTCGAACGCGTCCTCCAGCAGGTCGACCTGCGGCTCGAGGTGGTGTTCCGGCGGCAGGCCCTCCAGCTCAACCTCCGCGACGTGCGCCGCGCCCCCGGCGGCGGCGTGCGCAACGTCGTCTACCACGTGGCGAGCTACCTCGGGCGCACCGAGGTGCCGCTGCCGGGCTTCTCCCCGCCGGCCGAGGAGATCGCGGACCTGCGCTACGCCGGCGCCGCCGAGGTGGACCGTATGCTGCTCGCGGGCGAGCTGTCGCCGAACATGGCCTACCTGTGGCTGACGCACGCGCAGGCTCTTCTCGCGCTGGCCGGCGCAGGTCCCGGCCCGCGGTGAATCCGGACCGCGAGCACGTCGCTCGCGCGCTGGCGCGCCACGCGCCGACGCGACAGGGGAGAGGGCCGCGCGCGGCGGTGGCCCTGGTGCTCAGGGAGGCCACGGCGGCGGGCCTGGAGCTCCTGTTCATCCTGCGGGCGGAGCACGAGCGGGACCCCTGGTCAGGCCACGTGGGGTTTCCCGGCGGCCGCGCCGAGCCGGAGGACGAGAGCCTCCAGGCGACCGCCGTGCGGGAGACGCTGGAGGAGACCGGCCTCGACCTGCGCCGCGAGGCGGAGCCGCTGGGCGGGCTCGACGAGGTGCGGGCGCTCGCGCGCGGGAGGCCGGTCGACCTGGTGATCGCGCCCTTCGTCTTCCACCTGCTGCGTCCCGCCGAAGGCAGGCCCAGCCACGAGGTGGTGAGCCTGCACTGGCTGCCCCTGCAGGCCCTCCTGGACCCCGCCTGGCGCTCGACCCTGGACTACCGCCACCGCGAGGCGACCGTCGAGCTGCCCTGCATCCGGCTGGGCGGGCTGGTCATCTGGGGCCTCACCTACCGCATGTTCGAGAGCTTCGAGCACGTGCTGCGCGAGGCCGAGGCGACGACATGAGACCGATCCCCCTCTCGCCGATCGACCACGTGTTCACCGGACGCGGCTCGTATCCGCTGGAGTTCGTCTTCGCCTACAGTGGCCCCATCGATCCCGGCCGTCTCCACGACAGCCTGCGCGAGACGCTCACCGGCTTCCCCGCCCTGTCGAGCCGGCTGGTGCGGCTCGACGACGGCCGGCTCGCGCTCGCCCCCTCGGAGGACGGCTGCGTCTTCGAAACGGCCTCCTCGCCGACGTCGTTCGCCGAGACGACGGCACGAACCGTGTTCGTCGCCCCGGTGGAGACGGTGGAGGGCGCCCCGCTCGCGCGCGTGCGCCTGACACGGACACCGTCCGGCTCGGTGCTCGGGGTCGGCGTCTCCCACGCGGTCGCCGACGGCTTCAGCTACTTCCACTTCCTGGCCAGCTGGTCCCGCGTCTTCCGCGGCGAGCCTCCCCTGGGCTCCTCTCACGACCGCGAGAGGCTGTGGCCGGCGGCCACGCGGTCCTGCCCCGAGGACCCGGCGGCGGTGCGTGAGGGGTGCGGCCTCTTCCTCGACGGCCCGCGCCCCGAGCGCGACCGCGGCAGCCTGAGCTGGACGCGCCGCCTGTTTCCACGAGACGAGCTGCGGGCCCTGATGGAGGAGGCGCAGGCGGGCTGCCCCGTTCGTCTGTCCCACAACGACGTGGTCGCCGCCTGGCTGTGGCGCGAGCAGGTCGGCCGATGGGGCGACCGCCGCGAGCCGACAGCGTGGCTGAGCTGCCCGGTCGACGTGCGCCGGCGGCTGCCCGGCTTCCCGCTGGACTACTTCGGCTGCGCCGTGGCGCTGGCGGTCGCCCGCGTGCCGCGCGCGGCGCTGTGCACGGAGCCGCTCTCGGCTCTCGCGCACCGCGTCCGCAACGCGGTGGCCGCCGTCGACGCGGACGTCACCACCCGCTCCCTCGAGACGATCGAGGGCCTGCGGCGGGCGGCCGGCGACGCCGTGCTGGAGCGCCTGCACGTCGTCCACCCGCGCGCCGGGCTCCTGGTCACGAACCTGTCGCGACTCCCGGTGCGGGAGATCGCCTTCGACGCCGGGCCGCCGGCCGCGTTCGACGTGCTGGTCCCGGCCGAGCGCTGCGCGCTGGTGCTGCCGGCCGCCGACGGCCTGGACGTCCGGGTCTGCGTCCCCCAGGGTTCAGGCCGCGAGTGTTAGCGTAGAGCCCATGGCCGACCTCCTCCAGTTGGTGCACGCGCCGATCGACGTCCCCGCCCTGGCCACGGCGGCACCCTGCGACGGGGCGGTGGCGCTGTTCGTCGGCGTCGTGCGCGACGAGAACGCGGGCCGGGCGGTGCTGCGCCTCGAGTACGAGGCGTACGAGGAGATGGCGCTCGCGCAGATGGCCGAGATCGCCGCGGAGGCGCACCGCAGGTTCCCGGTGACGGAGCTGCGGATGGTGCACCGACTGGGGCGGCTGCGGATCGGCGAGGCGAGCGTGGTGGTGGCCGTCGCCTCCCCGCACCGCGACGAGGCGTTCCTCGCCTGCCGCTTCGCCATCGACACCCTCAAGGCGCGGGTGCCCATCTGGAAGAAGGAGTACTACGCCGACGGCTCGGCCTGGCTGGGAGGCCCGGCGGCAGAGGCGACGCCCGGAGCCTGACGGCCGCTGGTCCGAGGCCGGCTCGCTCAGCCGCCGAGCTGGAACATGGAGCGGGTCCGGGTGGAGACGCCCTCCTCCAGGCGGTGGCCGGTCGGCTTGGCGCCCACCGCCTTCAGCAGGATCTCCTCCACGGCGGCCACGCCGCCGCCCGAGCGCAGCGCCTGCTTCACGTCGAGCTCGTCGTCGTTGAGCAGGCACAGGTGGAACTTGCCGTCGGCAGTCAGCCGCATGCGGTTGCAGTTGCCGCAGTAGGGCTGGCTCACCGGGGAGATGAAGCCCACCACGCCCCGGCCGTCCGCGAAGCGGAAGTTGACCGCCTCGTCGGCGGCGCTCTCCCGGGGCAGCGGCAGGAGCGGCCCCAGCGCGGACTCGATGCGACGCCGGGTCTCCGCGCTGGGCACGAACTGCGAGAGCGCCAGGTGCGCCGTCTCACCGCCCCCCAGCGGCATCAGCTCGATGAAGCGCACGTGCCAGCCGCGCTCCAGCGCCCGTCGTGCCAGCTCGACCACGTCCTCGTCGTTGTAGTCGCGGGTCACCGTGCAGTTGACCTTGATCGGCAGCAGCCCCGCCTCCTCGGCCGCCGCGATCCCCGCCTCCATCTCCTCGAGCGAGGCGAAGCGCATCAGCTTCTTGAGCCGCTCGGGGTGCAGCGAGTCCACGTGGATGTTGAGGCGGCGCAGGCCGGCCTCGCGCAGCGGCCGCGCCAGCCGCGGCAGCAGGACGCCGTTGGTGGTCATCGCCAGGTCGGCGACGCCTTCGACCCGGGCCACCCGGGCGGTGATCTCGACCAGGTCCACGCGTAGCGTCGGCTCGCCGCCGGTGAGCCGGAACTTGCGGAAGCCGACGGTCACCGCCGCCCGCACCACCGTCTCGATCTCGGCCGGCGTCAGCAGCTCCGGCGAGGGCACGAAGGAGAGCCCGCGCACGGGCATGCAGTACACGCAGCGCAGGTTGCAGTGGTCGATGATCGACAGCCGCAGGTAGTCGATCTCCCGTCCGAAGCGGTCGCGCGGCACTCTCCGTCCTCCCGAAGGCCAGTCTACAGGAGCCGGCCGGTTGACGGAGCGCGCGGAACCGTGCGAAACCTCCTGCATGCGGGTCCGCGTGCGACTGTTCGCCTGGCTGCGGGAGGCGGCGGGCCGGCGCGAGGCCGAGCTGGCACTGCCCGCGGGCGCCACCGCGGAGGATGCCTGGCAGCGGCTGGCCGCGGCGCACCCGGCCCTGGCCGCCGGCCGGCCCGGGCTGGTGGCCTCCGTCAACCGCCGCTACGCGAGCTTCGACACCGCGCTGGCCGAGGGCGACGAGGTGGTCTTCATCCCGCCGGTCAGCGGCGGGTGAGTCAGTCCTGCATGAGGCGGTAGCCCACGCCGCGGACCGTCTGCAGCAGCCGCGGGCGGGCGGGGTCGTCCTCCAGGTAGCGGCGCAGGCGCATGACGAAGTTGTCGACCGCGCGGGTCTCGGTGTCGGCGTTCAGGTTCCAGACCTTCTCCAGGATCTCGCCCTTGCCGACGACCTCGCCCCGCCGCTGCACCAGCAGGCGCAGCAGCGTCGCCTCCAGCAGCGTCAGCCGGAAGCTCTCGCCTCGCCGCCGCAGCTCGAATCCGGCGAAGTCGATCTCCGCCTCGCCCACCCTGACGCTCGCGGCGGCGTCTCCTTCCCCCAGGCCGCGGGTCCAGTCGCGGCGACGGATCAGCCCCTTCACCCGCGCCAGCAGCACCGGCAGGTCGAAGGGCTTGGGCAGGTAGTCGTCGGCGCCCCGCTCCAGGCCCTCGACCAGGTCCTCCGGCCGGCCCTTGGCCGTCAGCATCAGCACGGGGGCGTAGTTGCCGGCCCGGCGCATGCGCTCGACGATCCGGAAGCCGTCCATGCCCGGCAGCATCACGTCGAGCAGCACCAGGTCGACGGGGGCGGGAGGCGTCGGCTCCGGCGTCTCGGGGGCCAGCCGCCGCAGCGCCGCCAGCCCGTCGCCGATCGTCTCCACCTCGTAGCCGTCCAGCTCGAGGTTGAAGCGGATGCCGGCGGCCAGGTGCTCCTCGTCCTCGACCAGCAGGATCCTAGACATGGGCTGCCTCGCCGGCCGGCTCGCCGTCAGCGGCGGGGATCAGCCCAGGCAGGCTGACGGTGAAGGCGGCGCCGCGCTCGGGTCCCGGGCTGTCGGCGGTGATGGTGCCGTGGTGGCCCTTGACGATCGAGCGCACGATGAACAGGCCCAGGCCGGTGCCGGTGCGGCTACGCCGCACCTCGGCGCCGATGCGGTAGAAACGGGTGAAGATGAACGGCAGCTGGGTCCGCGCCATGCCGACGCCGTGGTCGGCCACCCGCACGTGCGCCTGCCCGTCCTCGTCGGCCCAGACCTCGACCTCCACCTGCACCTGGTCCTTCGAGTACTTGACCGCGTTGTCGAGCAGGTTGAGCACGGCCGTCTCCAGAGCCTGCGCGTCGCCGGCCAGCATCAGCCGCTCGGGGCTCTGGCAGCGGATGGCGTCCGGCGGCAGCTGGAAGCGGGTGCGGGTGAGGTCGACGGCCCGGCGGACCAGGCGGGCGAGGTCGAGTGGCCGCGGCTCGGCCACCGGGCGGTCCGTGTACATGGCGGCGTTGAGCACGCTGTTGATGGTGGCGTTCAGCCGGTCGATGTCCTGGCGCATGGTGCGGTAGAACTCGGAGCGCCGGTCCGCCGGGAGCTCGCGGTACTCGAGGGTGTCGAGGTAGAGCTTCAGCGAGGCGACCGGCGTCTTCAGCTCGTGGGTCACCGCGCTCACGAAGTTCGACTGCCGCTCGTTGAGGCGCACCTCGCGCAGCAGCAGCATCACGATCAGCACCAGGCCCGCGATCAGCAGCAGGAACAACAGGCTGCCGAAGAAGTAGACGACCACCCGGGCCGGGGTGACGCCGGCGTGGGCGGAGTTGGGCGCGGCCAGGATCTGCCAGGCCACGGTCAGCACCACCGCCACCACGATCAGCCCCACGCCGACCGCGACGTAGTGCCACTTGGGCCGCCGCGAGCGCGAGAGCTGGGAGGCTTCGGGCACGGTCAGAACAGCTTGTCGAGGTTGACCAGCAGGCGCCAGGGTCCGAACCGCCGCCACAGCCGGCCGAAGCGGAGGAGCTTCAGCTGGGCGAGGACCCGTCGCCGCCGGGAGGTGGAGTAGAGGGCCGGCGCGGCCGCCTGCATCAGGCCGGCGAACTCGCGGTCGTACGGGTACCACCACAGCTCCGGGCCGCGGCCGCGGTCGAGGCTGACGTAGCGCGGCTGCACCATCTCGCGCAGGCCGAGCAGGCCGTGGGTGCGGCCGATGCCGCTCAACCTGGTGCCGCCCCAGGGGGCGGTCGGCTCCCCGAAGCTGGAGGCGTGGTCGTTGATCGTCACCACGCCGGCGACCAGCTCGCGCTGCAGCCTCTGCGCAGTCGCCTCGCTGCGCGTCCAGCCGCTGGCCGTCAGGCCGTAGGGGCTGTCGTTGGCCAGCCGGATGGCCTCGTCCAGCGAGTCGACGGCCATCACCGGGAGCACGGGCCCGAAGGTCTCCTCGCGCATGACGGTCATCGAGTGGTCGACGCCGGCCAGCACCGTCGGCGGGTAGAAGAAGCCCGGCCCCTCCCCCGGCGCGCCGCCGGTGAGGGCGCGGGCCCCCTTGGCCAGCGCGTCCCTGACGTGGTCCTGGACGAGGCGACGCTGGCGCTCCACCGTGAGCGGGCCTACTTCGACCTCGCCCCCCGCGGGGTCGCCGACCCGCAGCCGGCGGGTCTCCGCCACGATGCGCTCGAGCAGCGCCTCGGCCACCGGCCGTTCGACGTACACACGCTCGACCGCGGCGCAGGTCTGGCCGCAGTTGAGGAAGGCGCCCCACACCACGCCCCGCGCGGCGCGGTCGAGGTCGGCGTCGTGGCAGACGATCGCCGGGTCCTTGCCGCCCAGCTCGAGCACCACCGGGGTGAGGTTGTCCGCCGCCGCCGCCATGACCCGCTTGCCGGTGGCGACGCTGCCAGTGAAGACGATCTTGCCCAGCCGCGGGTCCCCCACCAGCCCGGCAGCGACGGTGTCGTCGACCGCCACCACGTTCACGGTCCCCGGGGGAAGCCCCGCCTTCTGCGCCACCTGGCCCAGCCGCAGCCCCACCACCGTGGTGGCCGGCGCCGGCTTCAGCACCACCGTGTTGCCGGCGACCAGCGCGGCCGCCACCACCGGCAGGGTGAGACCCCAGGGGTAGTTCCAGGGCGTGATGACCAGCACCACCCCGATCGGGGCGTAGACCAGCCGCGCCTCCTTGTGGGCGAGCAGCAGCTGCTGCGCCTCCAGCACGTCGTCGCGCAGCAGCTCCTCGGCGTGGGCCGCGAGGTGCTTCAGCGCCTCCAGCGAGGGCAGGATCTCGGCGGCGCAGGCCTCGGCGGCGGGCTTGCCCTGCTCGCGCTCGACCAGCCGGGCGACGTCGTCGGCCTCGTCCACCACCGCCTGCCGCAGCCGGTCGAGCAGCAGCGCCCGCTCGCCGAACCGGGTGCGGCTCCAGGCGGGGAACGCCGCCTGCGCCGCGGCGATGGCCTCGCTGGCCTGTTCGGCGTCGAGGAGGGTGACCTCGGCGAACGCCTCGCCCGTCGAGGGATTGACGGCCGGGCGGGTGCCGCCGCGGCCGGGCGTCTCCCGTCCCTCCACCCAGGAGTGGCGGGGGGCGAGCGTCCGCACCGGCGTCAGCGCCGTCGCCATACGCCGATTCTACGGCGCGGCTGGGAGGCGCCGGCGGCGCGGCGCCTTATTGAGACACTGTCTCAACAAGCGGCGGCCCGGCCTCCTGGCCCGGCCGCCGGTCGCAGCTGCGCAGTCCCAGCCGCCGCAGCTTCTCGTTGAGCGTGGTGGGCAGGCAGCCCAGCTCCATGGCCGCGCGCCGCTGGTTTCCGCCCACGCGGGCGAGCGCCTCCAGGATCAGCCTGCGCTCGTAGTCTTCGACCAGTTGCCTGAGGTTGGCCGACCCGTCCGTCCCCACGCCCACCAGCCCGTCCAGGTACAGAGCCTCCGCCATCGTCTTCTCCCAAGCCCCCTTGAGAACGAAGCTGTGCCTGGGAGCGATCCTCGGCCGCCGCGGGCGGGGATTCCATGGGCGCCGGCGGGGCTGCGACTGATCGGTCGATGAGGAGGCAAGCGCCCGGTGGTCCGCGGTTTGGAGCGGCGGCTGAGGGAACCTACTCCCCTGCGGCGCGGTCCAGGCGCCGCACGTCCGCTGAGCGCGCCCAGCCGCGCGCCCCGGCGTTGTCCTCCACCCGCAGCCAGCCCCCGCTCGCCTCGAGCACCGGCACCACTTCCCCCTCGCGCAGCGCGCCGCGGGGCTCAGCCGTCGGCGAGGCGGCGTCGAAGAGCGGCGCACCGCGGCGGACCACGGAGGCGGTGGGACGGGCGAGGCGCGCCGCCAACGGCGCCGTCGCCGCGAGCAGGCCCAGCGCCAGCAGGGTGAGCGCGGCGGCCCGGCCCCCTCGCACGCCCGGGTCGAGCCGGGCGAGCCCGTGCAGGAGCACCGAGGCGGCCAGGAGCACGGCCGCCAGCAGGTCCAGGTGGAAACGTCGCACGACACGGGCGACGGCGGCCAGCGGCTCCGGCGCGATCTCGGCCGGGTCCAGGTTGAGCGCCTCGCGCAGGCGCTCGATCTCCCGGCGCACGGCGCGGTCGCCCGGCTCGACCTCGCGCGCCCGCAGCAGCGCCCACAGGGCCTCGCCCGAGGCGCCCCGGGCGGCGGCGGCCTGGGCCCAGTTCCAGTAGAGCGAGGCGCTCCCGCCGCCGGCCGCGGCCACCTCTGCGTACGCTGCCACCGCCCCCGGGTAGTCGCCCGCCCGCGCCAGCTCGTTGGCCGCGCGGAAGCGGTCGTCCAGCGACCCACCGCTGCCGGCCGTGCCAGGCACGGCGGACAGCAGGGTGAGGGCGAGCAGGAGGCCGCTCACGCCCACCTCCGCACGGTGGCGGCGCCGCGCGCGGCGAGGTCACGGATGGCGTCGCTGTAGTCGCCGAGCTGCGGGGCGTAGCGGACGAACTGCACGTCGTCGAGCAGCACGCGCACCGCCCGCGCCCGCTCGCTGTCGTCGCGCTCGTCGAGCGCGCCGAAGGCCTCGTGCAGGGCCTTCTCCACCAGCGCCGCCGCCTGCTCCTTGCTCAGCCCACCGGCGCCGGCACGCTCCAGGTCACGCAAGGCGGTCCGAGCCCCGCGCGCATGGCCGCCGCCGCGCTCAGGCCGGCCTGCCGCGGCCGGCGCCCGCGCGGCCGCGAGCAGGCCGGCGTGCAGCAGCAGCGCCAGCACCAGCAGCGCGCTCAGCGCGGGGCCGGAGAGGGCGAGCGAGCGGCCGGGCCGGTCCAGCTCGGTGCGCAGCGGCAGCGGCTCTCCAACGCCGGCCCGGCCCGCCGCCGCCGGCAGGCCGACGGCCGCGGTACCGCCCTCGGCCCGCAGCGACAGCGGCGCCGTCTCCACGGTGACGATGCGGCCCCTGGCCGGGTCGAAGTACGAGAACGGCAGCGGCGGGATCTCCACCGTGCCCGCGGTCTGCGGCACCACCACGTACTCCCAGGTGCGCGAGCCGGTGATGCCTTCGGCCGTGGTCCGCAGCTCGCTCCTCGCCTGCGGCGGGTACACCTTCGCGCTCGCCGCCTTCACCTCGGGGCCTTGGTCGATCCACTTCAGGTTGCCGGTCCCGTCCACTCGGAAGCGCAGCGTCGCCGCCTCGCCCACGGGCACGCTGGCGTGGTCGAGGGCGGCGCTGACGCTGAAGCGGCCGACCGCCCCCGAGAAGCCCCGGGCCTCGGGCACCGCGTCGACAGTGATCGAGACCGGGCGGGTCGACCTCTCGACCACACCGCCGACGTCGAAGAGGCTCTGCCGCACCAGGCTGATGCGGAAGCTCGCGGCCGGCAGGGTCAGCAGGCCGGCCCGGGTGGGAAACAGGAGCTTGCGGATGAGCGGGAAGCGCTGATAGCTCTCCCCCCCGGCGCTCGCCGGCTCGCCCTGCGGAGCCGCCTGCGGCCGTTCCAGATCCTCCGCCCAGAAGCCGCCGTACTGCGGGGCATCCTTCATCTGCAGGTCGGTGACCGAGGTCTGGGTGTAGAGGTAATAGGTGAGTACCAGCGGCTCGCCCACGTGCAGCCGTGTGCGCGAGGGCACGGCCTCCATGAACAGCTTCGGCTCGGCCCCGGGCCGGGAGCGGCCCGTCATCTCCTGGAAGGGGTCGCCGAAGGGATCGCCGCCGAAGGGATCGCGGAACGGGTCCGCGCGGCGCCTCTCCGCCGGCCGGATGCTGCCGGCGACCACCTCCAGGGCGATGGCGGGCGCTGTCTGGCCGCCGACGCTCACGGCGCCGATCTCCGCGCGACCCGGGGTCCGCGGCCGCAGCGTGTAGGTGAGTGTCCGCGACTGCGACATCCGCCCGTTCGCGATCGACACCTGGGTCGCCTGCGCCGGCCCGCCGACCACCTCGAGGTTGGTCAGCGCCGGCAGCGGGACCTCGTCAGGAGCGCCGCTGCCCTCGACGGTGATGGTCAGCTCCACCACGTCCTGCACGCCGAGGCGGCGGGTGTCGACCTCGGAGCGCAGGGTGAAGCCGGCCGAGGCGGCAGCGGCGCCGAGCAGCGCGACCAGCAGCGCGAGGCCGGACGGACGGGCGCTCACCAGTCCTTCCCCTGGCGGGTCGCCGCCCGCCGACGCTGGAGCTGCTTCTTCTGCTCCTCCCTCTCGTTCTGCTGGAGAGCGTCGAGCAGCTGCATGGCCCGCTCCCGCGGCATCCCGGCCTGCTCGCGGAACCGCTGGTCGGCGCGCTCCTCCGGCGCCTGCGGCGTCTGCCGCCCGCCGCCGCCCGCCTCGCGCGGCTGCGGGTCCTGCCGCTTCTCCCGGGGCGCGTCCTGCCCCCCCTGCTGGCGGCCCTGGAGCTTCTGCTCCTGTCTCTGGCCCATGTCGCTCTGCGGCTGCTGGCGCTCCTGCCGCTGCTCCTTCTCCTGCCGCTTCTGACCCTGGGCCTGGTTCTGCTGCCGCTCCTGCAGGGCCCGGAGAGCGAGCTCGAGGTTGCGGCGGGTGTCCTCGTCCGAGGGCCGCAGCTCGAGCGCCTGGCGATAGGCATCGGCCGCGCCGCGGTAGTCCTGCTTCTGGAACAGGCTGTTGCCGAGGTTGTAGCGGGCCGCGGCCGCCACCGGCGAGTCCGCGGCCTGGCCGAGCGCGCGGAAGAGCGCAGCCGCCTCGTCGTAGCGTCCGTTCTTGTACAGGCCGTCGGCCACGTTGAAGCGCACGGCCAGGTCGCGGGGTCGGGAGGCGGCGGCGCGTTCGAAAGCCGAGAGGGCCCGGGGGTGGTTGCCGCGGTCGTAGTCCGCGCGACCCTCGGCGGTGGCACGCCGCGGCCGCAGCAGGAGCTCGTCGAGGAGCGACCCGGCGGCGGGCGACGGCGAGGCCGCCGGCGAGGGGAGCTCCTGCCCGCGGGCGAGCGCCGGGAGCAGCAGGACCAGGAGCGCGGCCACGCCGCCGACCGCGCGACCGCGCGGAGCCGCGTCCGGACGCCCGCGGCGACGCAGGTGCGGCAGCGGCAGCAGCAGCCCCGCGGTGAGCGACAGGAGCCCCGCAGCGAGGGGAGCCTGGAACCGCTCCTTGCGGCGGTACGAGAACTCGCGCGTCAGGGCCTTCTGCTCCAACCCCTCGATGGCGCCAGCCAGCCGGGAGAGGCTGGTGTCGGCGGGGGTGATGCGGAAGGCCTGCCCGCCGGTGCCGCGCGCGATCGCCTCCAGGTTCTGCATGTTGAGGCGCGAGACGACGGGGTTTCCGCCCTCGTCGCGCTTGTAGCCAATCACCCGGCCATCGGCGTCGAGCTCCGGCACCGGCTGCCCCGCCTCGGTGCCGACGCCCACCGTGTGCACGATGACGCCAGCCTGGCGCGCTGCGCGCACCGCCGCTTCGACCTCGCCCTCCAGGTCCTCGCCGTCCGAGACCAGGACCATCACCTTGTGGCGACGATCCTTGTCGACGAACGCCGAAAGGCCGGTCGAGAGGCCGCTGCCCAGCGAGGTGCCCGGCGCGGGCACCATCCCCGGCTCGACCGTGTCGAGGAACAGGCCGAGCACGTCGGGGTCGAGGGTGAGCGGGACCAGCGGGTAGGCCTCGCGCTCGAACGCGACCAGCGCGAAGCGGTCGCCGTCCAGCCGGGCGACGAGCTGCATCAGCGCCTGCCGCGCCAGGAACAGCCGGCTGGGCGCGACGTCGGGGGTGGCCATGGAAGCGGAGGTGTCGAGCAGCAGCACCACGTCGACGCCCTCGCGCCCGACCTTCTCGCGCACCATGCCCCACTGCGGCCGGGCCAGGGCGACGATCACTCCCATGGCGCCGGCCAGCAGCAGCGCCAGGCGGAGCCAGCGCCAGCGCTCCCGGCTGCGCCGCACCACCCGGCCCCACAGCGGCCGCGAGACCAGCCGGCCCAGCCGCTCCCGGTCCCGCCGGGCCAGCCAGCCGAAGACGACCGCCCCCAGCGGCAGCAGCAGCAGCGCGAGCAGCCAGCTCGGCGACGCGAAGATCAACTCCGCCTCCTCATCACGGCAGCACCCGCAGCCCGGCCGCCCAGAGCGTCGCCGCGGCCACCAGCAGGGCGGCCGCGGTCTCGAGCACCGGCGGGAACAGATCACGGTAGCGGCGCCAGGCGGCGGCGTGCAGCTCGGCCTTCTCCAGGCGGTCGATGCGGGCGAAGATCTGCCGCAGCGCCTCGGGGTCCGTGGCCCGGTAGAACTCGGCGCCGGTGCGGGCGGCGATGCGCTGGAGCAGGCCCTCGTCGACGTCCACCTCCATCATCACCCGCTCCTCGCCGACCTCGCCGGTGAGCGGGCTCTGGACCTTCACCGGGATCGGCACCCGGCCCCCGCGGCCGACCAGGATCGTGTACACGCGCACCTCCATGGCCTTCGCGATGTCGGCGGCGGTCGCGGGATCGATCTCGCCGGCGTTGTTGGCGCCGTCCGTCACCAGCACGACCACCTTGCTCCTGGCGCGCGAGTGCCGCAGCCGGGTGAGCGCGGTGGCGATGCCGGAGCCGATGGCGGTGCCGTCGGGCAGCGTGCCGAGACGCACGTCTTCCAGCTGCCGCAGCAGCACGCCCTTGTCGGTGGTGGGCGGGGCCTTGGTGAGCGCGCGGGCGGCGAAGATCACCAGGCCGACCCGGTCGCTGAGACGGCGCTCGATGAACTCGGCCACCACGCCCTTGGCCACCTCGATGCGGTTCCGCGGCTGGAAGTCCTCCGCCGCCATCGAGCCGGAGACGTCGAGCGCCACCACGATGTCGACGCCCTGGGTGGTCACGTCCTCGTGCAGCAGGCCGTGCTGCGGCCGGGCCAGGGCGACCGCGCCGGCGACGATGCCGAGCGCGGCCAGCGCTGCCGGCAGCGCTCGCAGCCGCACCCGCAAGCCGCGGCGGACGCCCCGCAACCGTGAGGCGCCCGGGAAGGCGACCGCGCTCGCCCGGGGGTCGCGCGCGCGGAGCCACGCCGCCACCGGCACCAGCAGGCCGGCGCTGGCCAGCCACAGCCAGGCCGGATCCTCGAAGCGGAAGCCCGCCCAGTCCATCAGGCGGCCCTTCCCGCGACCGGCGGCTCCGCCGGCCGCAGCCGCTGCTCGAGGTCCGAGACCATCCCGCGGGCGGACGACAGGTGCCGCTCCGCCTCCGCGGCGAGGCCCTCGCCGCGAGCGAACTTGATCCGGTCCGCGGCCTCGGCCACCTCACGCAGGGGGCTGACCAACGCGTCTCCCGCCGGGTGCCGCCGCAGGAAGGCCAGCGTCTCGGCCGTGGTCATCTCCAGCACCGGCGCGTCGAGGCGGCGCTCGAGGTAGCGCTTGGCCACCTCGGTCAGGCGGATGTAGAAGGCACGGTACTCGCCCCGCTCCAGCAGGCGCGAGGCGGCCAGCGCGTCGAGCGCGCGCCGGGCCTCCTCCTCCGGCGGCGCCGGGGGGACGGCGGCAGCGGGCGTCACGGTCGCTGCCCGGCGTCGCCGGACGAGCCAGGTCGCTCCCGCGGCCGCCACCAGCACCGCCGCGACCAGCGCGACCCAGAAGACCAGCCCGATCGCCACCGGCAGGGGTCCGCGGATGTCCGCCAGCCTCTGCTGCTGAGGGTCCTTCGGCAGGACCGAGACCACCCGCAGCTTCAGCGGCTGGCTGCGCGCCTGCCCCGCGCGGCCGTCGGGCAGGCGGTAGCCCACCGGGATCTCCGGGATCTCGGCCTCCCCCAGCGTGAACACTGCGGCGCGGTAGCGGTGCACCCCGGCGGGCGGCGGCGATCCAGCCTGCTCGGCGCGGAGCTCGAGGGTGTCGTCGACCGCCTCCCTCGGGAAGGTGAAGGCGGTCCCCGGCGGGCCGCTCGCCTTCAGCTCCAGCGTGAACGCCTCGCCCACGCCGACCTCCGGCTTGCTCGCGGCCGCCACCACCGTCACCGGGTCGGGCGAGGCCGCCGGCGCCGACGCCACCGGCGCCGACGCCAGCCACAGAGCGAGGAGCGATGCGCGCGCGACCACCGTCAGCGCCTCCTCTCGCGGGCCTTGAAGAAGGCCGACAGCGGCCGCTCGTACGACTCGCCGGTGTCGAGGGCGAGCGCGTCGACGCGGGTCTTGCGGAAGGTCGCCTGGGCGGCGGCGAAGCCGGGGGCGCGCAGGGCGCGGCGCACCTCCGGCCGGGAGGTGTCCGCCACGAAGCGCTCGCCGGTCTCCGGGTCGTCGAAGGCGACCAGGCCGGCGGCCGGCAGCGAGGACTCCCGCGGGTCGGTGAGGTGCAGCGCGACCACGTCGTGGCGACGGCGGAGGACGCCCAGCGCGGGCTCCCAGCCTCCGGCCTGGAAGTCCGAGATCACGGCCACGATGCCGCGTCGGCGCAGCACGCGCTGGGCGAAGCGCAGCGCGCCGGAGAGGTCGGTGCCGCGGCCCTCGGGTTCCCGCGCCAGCAGGTCGCGGACGATGCGCAGCGCGTGGTCGCGGCCGCGGCGCGGCGGGACGTAGCCCTCGATGCGGTCGGAGAAGATGACCGCGCCCACCCGGTCCTGGTTGGCCACCGCCGAGAAGGCCAGCACCGCCGCCAGCTCGGCGGCGTAATCGCGCTTGCGCAGGTAGCGGGAGCCGAACTCCTGCGAGCCCGAGACGTCGACCAGCAGCAGCAGGGTGAGGTCGCGCTCCTCCACGAACTTCTTGACGTAGGGCGTTCCCATGCGGGCGGTGACGTTCCAGTCGATGGCGCGCACCTCGTCGCCCGGCTGGTACTCGCGCACCTCGGCGAACTCCATGCCGCGGCCCTTGAAGACCGCGTGGTAGGCGCCGCCGATGCCGGACTCCAGGATCACCCGGGTGCGGATCTGGATCCGCCGGATCCGGCGCAGTGTCTCGCGCGACAGCATCTACCGTCCCTGCCGCACCCCTGGGGGCCCGCCCCTCACGGTACCTCCACCCGCTCCAGGATGCGTCCGATCACCGCGTCCGAGGTGACGTTCTCGGCCTCCGCCTCGTAGGTGAGCAGCACCCGGTGGCGCAGCACGTCGCGTGCGATTTCCTTGACGTCCTCCGGCACCACGTACCCGCGCCCGCGCAGGAAGGCGACGGCCCGCGACGCCTCGGAGAAGGCCAGCGTCGCGCGCGGCGAGGCGCCATAGGCGATCATGGGCGTGAGGTCGCCGAGCCCGATCTCGCGCGGGCTGCGGGTGGCCGCCACCAGCGCCACCATGTAGTCGCGCAGCCGCTCGTCCATGTAGACCTCGCGCACCCGCGCCGCCAGCCGCTGCACCTGCTCGCAGGAGAGCACCCGCTCGACCGCCGGCGCCTCGCCGGTGATCATGCGGTCGAGGATCTGCCGCTCCTCGGCCCGCGACGGGTAGTCCACCTTCGCCTTCAGCAGGAAGCGGTCGACCTGCGCCTCCGGTAGCGGGTAGGTGCCCTCCTGCTCGATCGGGTTCTGGGTGGCGAACACCAGGAAGGGGTCGGGCAGCCGGTGGCTGGCGTCGCCGATGGTGACCTGCCGCTCCTGCATGGCCTCCAGGAGAGCCGACTGCACCTTGGCCGGGGCGCGGTTGATCTCGTCGGCCAGCAGCAGGTGGGTGAACACCGGTCCCTTGCGGGAGACGAACTCGCCGGTCTTCTGCTGGTAGATCATGGTGCCGACCAGGTCCGCCGGCAGCAGGTCGGGCGTGAACTGGATGCGGGAAAAGCGCAGGTCGAGCACCTGGCCCAGGGTCTTCACCGCCAGGGTCTTGGCCAGCCCCGGCACGCCCTCCACCAGCAGGTGGCCGCGGCAGAGAAGCGCCACCATCATCCGTTCCACCAGCAGCCGCTGGCCGACGATCACCTTGCGCACCTCGTCGACCGCCTGCTGGACCAGCAGCGACTCCTCGCGGACCGACTCGTTCAGCCTGGCAACGTCGATCTCGGCTCTCACCATCGCTCCATTCTCTCGCGTACCGCGCCGGCCACACGCCTCCGGCACAGCCTATGACGCAGCCGCACCCCCGAAGGACGCAGGCCCGGCGGCTAGCGCAGGTGACCGATCTTGCTCTGCAGGAACGCCCGGGCGCGGCGGAACTCCGCGACTTCACCGTGCCGCAGCGCCGCCACCGCCGCTCCCGCCGCCTCCGCCAGGTCGGCCTGGCCCAGCGACACCAGGCCCTGCTCCACCTGCCGCATCTTGTCGGCGATCGCCTCCAGGCTGCCGACCTCGGCGGCGTTCAGCGTCGCCAGCAGCAGGTCGATGGACGTGGCCTCGGTCACCCCCGGATTATACTGACCCCGCTCGCGTCGACAGGAGACTCCCCCATGCCCTCCCGGACCCACTACCGCGTCGTCATCCTCGGCTCCGGACCGGCCGGCCTCACCGCGGCCCTCTACAGCGCCCGGGCGGAGCTCCAGCCGCTGGTGATCGAGGGCGGCGGCGGCGAGGACCCCACCGACGTGCCCGGCGGGCAGCTCATGC
>DATKME010000059.1:0-234352 GCA_035542035.1 Vicinamibacteria bacterium
GCCCCGGCGGCGTTGCTAGACTCGAACACTGAACGGAGGGAACGATGAGGTACAGCCTGGGCCTGGCGGTGCTGGTGATGGCCGGATCGGCGTGTCGAACCGCCACGCCTGCGGGCCCACCTGCTCGACCGGCCCCAGCTCCGGCGACCGCCTGCGCGGCTGCGGGAACGCCGTCCGAGCGAGCCGTCCGCTGGGCCCGGGTGTCGGCCGAGCACCGGGCGATCTTCCTCGAGGTGTACGCCATGGCCACCGCCCACGTCGAGCAGAAGGCCGCGGGGCGCGCGCCCGGCAGCTGGGCGGTGGTGGCGGACGCCGACGACACGCTGCTCGACAACTCCGAATACCAGCTCGAGCGCGTGCCCTTCGGCGGAACCTTCGACCCTTCGACCTGGCGGACCTGGACCGCACGACGCGCCGCGGTGCCGCTGCCCGGGGCCGCGGCCTTCCTGCGCCGCGTGCACGAGCTGGGCGGCCGCATCGCGATCGTCACCAACCGCGACGCGGTCGAGTGCCCCGACACCGAGGCCGTCTTCCGCGCCCAGGCCCTCCCCTACGACGTCATGCTGTGCAAGCCCGAAGGCGCCTCCTCCGACAAGAACCTGCGCTTCGAGGCGGTCGCCCGCGGCACCGCCGGGCTGCCACCGGTGGAGATCGTCGCCTTCCTGGGCGACAACATCCAGGATTTCCCGGAGAAGACGCAGGCCATCCGCCTTCAGGACGACTCCGCCTTCGCCGACTTCGGCCGGCGCTACTTCGTGTTCCCGAACGCGATGTACGGGAGCTGGGAGCGGAACTGACGCCGCTCAGTCGACCCGCTGGGTGACCACCCCGGTCTGGCGGTCTTTCAGGATGAGCTTGGTGCGTCCGTCGGGCATCTTCTCGCGCTTGATGAGCCAGTGCTGGCCGTCGAAGGGCACCAGCTCCATCGTCGAGTCGGACTCGCTCCGGCCGCGCCAGAGCTCGAGGGCGATCTTCTCCCAGCGCCGGCTCTCGATCGAGCGGTAGCAGGCGTCCATGATGGCGTTGACCACGTAGCCGTCGTAGAAGGTCTCCGTCGGCGCCCGCCGCGCCTCGTAGGCGTCGAGCATGTCGGCGAACATCGCGTCGTAGCCGAGCGCGGCCGTCTCGTCCCCCACCGGGAAGAGCCACCCCGACTCGCCCTCGGCCTTCTCCGCCACGTAACCGCCGGACCCGGGAGCCGAGAACATCTCGAACCCCGTGCGGAGCCAGTGGTTGAGCCAGATGGTCCCGCCGGTGCCGGAGACCTCGTCACGCAGGTCCATGCCCCCGCGGAAGGTCCAGGCCACCTCGAACTGGGCGACCGCTCCGGTCGCGTAGCGCACCAGGCCGACGGCCGAGTCCTCCGCTTCGATCGGGTGGACCTGCGTCGCGCCCCAGCAGACCACCTCCAGCGGCCGGACCTCCTTGCCCACGAAGCTGCGGCCGATCTCGATGCAGTGGCAGCCCATGTCGACGATGGCGCCGCCCCCCGACAGCGGCCGGGTCCAGAACCAGTCGCTGTGGGGACCCGGGTGCGCCTCGCGCGAGCGGGCCCACAGCACGCGCCCGATGGCCCCCGTGCGCACCGAGGCCAGGGCCTTCAGCGTCTTGGGCGTGTAGACGAGGTCCTCCAGGTACCCGTGGAAGACCCCCGCGCCCTCCACCGCCTCCAGCATCTGCCTGGCCTCGGCGGCGGTGCGGGCGAGGGGCTTCGTGCACATCACGGCCTTGCCGGCCCTGGCCGCGGCCAGCACGGCGTCACTGTGGAGGTGGTTCGGCAGCCCCACCACCACCAGCTCGACGTCGTCGCCGGAGACCGCCTCCTCGAGCCGGGTGGTCCAGCGGGGGATCCCCCACTTCTCCGCGAACGCCCTCGTCTTGGCCGCGTCCCGGCCGAGCACGACGCTGACGCGGTCGCGGCGGCGCGCGCCCGTCAGGCTCTGGGTGTAGAAGAGCCCGATCAGCCCCGTCCCCAGCATCGCGATGTTGGCCATGGGGTCCTCCGACGGTGTCCCGCGGATTGTAGGCCCGTCGCCGGCCCGGCGGTCGGCGAACCTTGACGGTCCCGGAGGTGGGGACTACCGTGGCCGCATGACCGAACCGATCCGCATCGCGAGGGCCGTCCAGGTCCCGCCGGCCGCGATCGAGTGGAGAGCGGTGCGCTCCTCGGGCCCGGGCGGCCAGAACGTGAACAAGGTCGCCTCGAAGGTCGAGCTGCGCGTGGACCTCGCGGCGGTCACGGGACTGGACGGCTCGGCGCGGGCGCGGCTGCTGGCTCTCGCCGCACCGCGCCTCGACGCCGACGGCCGGCTGCTGGTCACCAGCCAGAGGACCCGCGACCAGCAGCGCAATCTGGAGGACGCGCGCACCAAGGTGGTCCGCCTGGTGGAAAGGGCGCTCCGGCAGCCGCGGCCGCGGCGCCTCACCCAGCCGGGCCCGGCCGCGGTCGAGCGCCGGCTGTCGCGGAAGCGCGCCTGGAGCGCCCGCAAGCGGGAGCGCGGCGCGATGGCCGACGACGAGGCCTGAGCGGCGCCGCAGCGCCCGACAGACCGGAGCCGCCCCCGCAAAAAGAAGAAGCCCGGAGCCTCGCGGCCCCGGGCTTTTGGTCAGCGGTCCTTGGAGTCGCTAGATCTTGCTGACGTTCGCGGCGCGCGGACCCTTGGGGCTGTCCACGACGTCGAAGCGGACGCGATCACCCTCGTTGAGGGTCCGGAACCCCTCGGCCTTGATCTCGGTGTGGTGGACGAACACGTCCGGACCACCCTCGCGCGAGAGGAAACCGAAGCCCTTCGACTCGTTGAACCACTTGACGGTACCTTCGATCATGTACGTTCAGGCCTCCTTCGGGCCCTACTAGCCGCCTCGTCGCGCTGTGCGCCCACGAACCTACGACCGCCCCCCATTGGGCAGGACAGCTCAGGCCGCCAGATCAACGGCAACTAGCTGCGACGAATCCTATCACGAGGTCAGCACCTCGATCGCGGGGTCCCCGCCGAGCCTGTCAAGCGCCTCGGCGACCGCCTCGAGCAGGCGACGGCCGTACTGCTCGGCCTTGACGGGGCCGATGCCGGAGGCCAGCTGCAAGTCCTCTGCGGTTCGTGGCTTGAGGAGAGCGATCTCGCGCAGCGTCCGGTCGCTGGCGACGACGAACGCCGGCACCTTCTGCTGGCGAGCCAGCTCCTGGCGCGCCCGGCGCAAGGCCTCGAAGACCTCCGCATCCGGCCCGGAGAGGGCGCCCTCGCTCGCCGCTGCCCGCCTGGGCCCGCCCGCACCGCCGGCCTTTCGGCTGTCGGCTGCCTCCGCTGAGGCGGCCTGCGGGAGCACGAGCCGTGCCGGCCGCTCCCCCTTCATCACCGCCCGGCCGGCAGCGGTCAGCACCACCAGCGGACGGTCACCGGGGGTGAGGTCCACCCAGCCGGCGGTCACGCAGCGACGCAGGAGCTGCGTCAGCCAGGGCTCGGCGTGGCCACGCAGCACCCCGAAGGTGGGGCTGCGGTCGAGGCCGGCCCGCAGCAGGCGCGGGTCGGGGATCCCGGCCAGCAGCTTGACCGCGGCGGTCAAGCCGTAGCGGCGGTCGACCCGGGCCACGGCCGAGAGCGCCTTGCGGACCATGACGGTGGCCGCGGCGTCGTCTTGCGCCTCGCCGCCGATCTGGCGACAGACGTCGCAGCGGCCGCAGCCGGCGAGGGTCTCCGCCTCGTCGCCGAAGTAGCGCAGGATCGCGTCGTGCCGGCAGCTGCCCCCTTCGGCCCAGCGCATCAGATCGAGAAACAAGGCCCACTTGTGCTCGACGACCTCGGGCGCGGCCGGCGTGCCGTCGCTTCCCGACTCGAGCAGCCGCTTGCGCAGGGCCAGGTCCCCCGGCGCGTGCAGCAGCAGGCCGAAGGCCTCCTGGCCGTCGCGTCCGGCCCGCCCGACCTCCTGGTAGTACGCCTCGATCGACCCGGGCGGCCCCAGGTGGACGACGGCGCGGACGTCCGCGCGGTCGATCCCCATCCCGAAGGCGTTGGTGGCGACCACCACCTCGAGGCTGCGCTCCGTGAAGGCGCGCTGCACCCGTGTCCGCTCCTCGCCGCTGAGCCCGGCGTGGTAGGCCCCCGCCCGCCAGCCTGCGGCGGCGAGGCGGGCCGCCTCCTCCTCCGTCGCTCGCCGCGTGGGGGCGTAGACGATCGCGGCGCCCCGCGCAGCGCCGGGCTGGCCAAGGGCCTCGGCCAGCAGACCGTCGACCTGCCGGTCGCGCTGCGCCCGCGAGAGGACCTGCCGGGCGCGCAGCGCGAGGTTCGGCCGCGCAAACCCGCGCAGGAGCTGCGGCGTGTCGGCCGGCAGCCCCAGCCGGGCCAGGATCTCGTCGCGGACGACGGGGGTGGCGGTGGCCGTGCAGGCCAGCACCCGCGGCGGCCGGAGCTGCTCGAGGAAGCCGCCGATCTGCAGGTAATCGGGCCGGAAGTCGTGGCCCCACTCGCTGATGCAGTGCGCCTCGTCCACCGCGACCAGCGGGACCTCGAGCTGGCTCACCAGCGCGCGGAAGCCGGGATAGGCGAGCCGCTCGGGGGCCACGTACGCGAGCACGTACCGCCCGGCCCGCAGCCCGGCGAGGCGGTCCCGCATCTCGTCGGCCGAAAGGGTCGCGGCCAGGAAGGTCGCGGCCACGCCGCGGGCGCAGAGCGCCTGCACCTGGTCGTGCATCAGGGAGACGAGCGGAGACAGGACCAGGCTGGTTCCGGGAAGCAGGCTGGCCGGGAGCTGGTAGGTGAGGCTCTTGCCGCCACCGGTGGGAGCGACGAGCAGCAGCCGCCCGCGGTCGAGCAGCGTCTCGATCGCCTCCCGCTGGCCCGGCCGGAACGCCGGGTAGCCGAGGCGGGCGAGGCCGTGGTCGAGGTCGAGCCGGGGCACGGGCCGCATGTTACCCGTCGGCAGGGGCCGGGCGGGACCGGAGGGTCGCCGCCCACCGCTGAGCGCGGCCGCCGGTGCGGTCTCGGCTATCCTCGTCCGGTGAGCGACCGGCACAGCCGGCCGGTGTACGAGACGGGCACGGGCGAGATCTGTCCGGGCTGCGGCTGGCCGCTCGGCCAGTGCCGCTGCTCGTCGCGGGGCGAGGCGCGGGTGCCGGCGACGCTCGCCTGCGTCCTCCGCCTGGAGAAGAAGGGACACGGCGGGAAGACGGTGACGGTCGTCGACGGGCTGCCGCAGAACACCGCCTTCCTGTGGTCGCTGGCGTCGGAGCTCAAGCGCGCCTGCGGCACCGGCGGGACCGTGGGCGAGGGCCGCATCGAGATCCAGGGCGACCAGCGCGAGCGCCTGCGGACGCTGCTGAAGTCGCGCGGCGTCGCCGTCGGCGGCTGACGCTCAGGTCTTCAGCTTCGCCTCGAGCTCGGCCCAGCGGGCGTACAGCCGGTCGACCTCCGCCTGCGCGGCCTGCAGCTCGCCGAGCCGCTGCTGCACGGCGAGGTGGTCGGCGGCGACGGCGGGATCAGCCACCTCCTCTCGGCACTCCGACAGCCGCTGCTCGGCGGCCAGGATGCGTCTCTCCATCTCGTCCCACTCGCGCTGCTCGAGGTAGCCGAGCTTCCTGGGCCGCTCCCCCGGCGCTGTCGGCTGCCGCTTCGGCCGCGCGACCGGAGGCGCCTGGCGGGCCTCCCGCTCCGCCTGCCACTGGTCGTAGTCGGCGAAGAAGACGGCGCCGCCACGGCCGTCGAGGGCCAGGATCCGGGTGGAGACGCGGTCGAGCAGGTAGCGGTCGTGGGTGACCAGCACCAGGGCGCCCGCGAACTCGAGCAGGCTCTCCTCCAGCACTTCGAGGGTCGGGATGTCGAGGTCGTTCGTCGGCTCGTCGAGCAGAAGCAGGTCGGCGGGCTCGAGCATCAGCCGCGCCATCACCGCGCGGGCCTGCTCGCCTCCGGAGAGCCGGCCGACCGGGGTGTCCAGCTGCTCCGGGCGGAAGAGGAAGCGCTTCGCCCAGCCGGCGACGTGGAGGCTGCGTCCCTGGAAGACGACGGAGTCGCCGGAGGGGGCCAGCGTCCGCTTGAGCGAGACCGCCGGGTCGAGGCGAGAGCGGTGCTGGTCGAACGTCACCACCCGCAGGTTCAGCGCGTGCTCGACCGTGCCGGCGTCGGGCGGCTCGGCACCGGCGAGCAGCCGCAGGAGAGTCGTCTTGCCGCTGCCGTTCGCGCCGACCAGGCCCAGGCGCATGCCGGGACCGAGCACGAGGTCCAGGCCTCCTGCGATCACCCGCCCGCCGTAGCTCTTGCCGAGGCCGCGGGCGACCAGCAGGCGCTTCGTGCGCCGCTCGGTGGCGGCGAACTCCAGCCCTGCCGTCGCGGTCTTCGCGCGCTCGTCGAGAAAGAGGAGCTCCTCCTGCAGGCGGTGCGCCTCGTCGATCCGCGCCTGCGCCTTGCGGGTGCGGGCCCGGGCCTTGCGGGAGAGCCACTCCAGCTCGTCGCGCACCCGGTTGCGCAGCGACTCCTGGTAGGCCGCCTGGCCGGCCAGGGTCTCGTCCTTCTTCTCCAGGTACCGGCTGTAGGGGCCGCGCACGTCGAGCAGCCCCGAGGCGAAGGCACGGTTCAGCTCGATCACCCGGCCGGCCACCGCCTCCAGGAAGTAGCGGTCGTGGCTCACGGCCAGGAAGGCCTCCGGCTCGCGTGCCAGCAGCTCCTCGAGCCACAGGATACCGTCGAGGTCGAGGTGGTTCGTGGGCTCGTCGAGGAGGACCAGCTCGGGCGCGCCGACCAGCGCGCGGGCGACGGCGAGGCGCTTGCGCCAGCCTCCGGAGAGCGTTCGCGCGTCCTGCTCGAGGCCGCCGAAACCGGCCTTCCCGCTGACCACCGCCACGCGACCCTCCACCTCGTGCGGCTCGAGGTGCTCTCTCCCGAGGGCCCGCCGGAGCACGGAGCCGACCGTCGCGCCCTCCTCGAATGCCGGGTCCTGGGGGACGTAGCCGATCCGCAGTTGCTTGCGTGCCGCACGCGTGCCGGCGGAAGGATCCTCCAGGCCCGCGAGGATCCGTAGCAGCGTCGACTTCCCCGAGCCGTTGGGACCGACCAGGCCGACGTGGTCGCCCTCGAAGAGGCCGAGCGAGAGGTGCTCGAAGAGCGGCGCGGCGCCGTACGCCTTGGCCACGTCCTGCAGGGAGACGAGCAGCTCAGGCACCGGCGACCAGCCTCTCCTTCTCCGCGCGTCGAAGCTGCTTGACCCGCCACTCCTCGCGCAGCGCTCGGCTCCAGGTGCGCAGGCGCCGCGACCACACCAGCTGCACGGGGCGTCGGCCGCGCGTGTAGCGCGAGGCGCGGCCCGCCTGGTGCTGGCGCAGACGCGCGGCGAGGTCCTTGGCGGCGCCGGCGTACAGCGAGCCGTCGGCGCAGCGCAACAGGTAGACGAAGGGCAGGGTGGGCTCTCCTCGAGGCACGTCCCGGTCGATCGTCTCACGAGGAGCCGGCCCAGGGGCGACAATGTCGCCGTGAACCGCGGCTGCGAGTACGTGGAGACGGTCGGCCGGGAGGCCGACGGCCACACCGTCCTCGAGTGGCTGTCGGGGCGCTACCGGCACTCGAGCCCGGAGGTCTGGCGCGCGCGCATCGAAGGGGGAGAGGTCCGCCTGGGCGACCGTGCCGCTGCCGTCGGGGATCGGCTCCGCAGCGGGACGCGTCTCGTCTGGCGGCGACCGCCGTGGAACGAGCCGGTCGTCCCGCTGGGGTTCGCCATCCTCCACCGCGACGCCCACCTGCTGGCGGTGGCGAAGCCGCGCGGCCTGCCCACCGTCCCGAACGGCGGCTTTCTCGAGCACACGCTGCTCCACCGCGTGCGCCGGCTCTTCCCCGAGGCGGTCCCCCTGCACCGCCTGGGCCGTGGCACCTCCGGGCTGGTGCTCTTCGCGCGGACCGCCCAGGCCCGCCGCGTCCTCGCCGGCGAGTGGCGCGCGGGGCGCGTCGAGAAGGAGTACCGGGCGCTGGTGGCCGGCGTCCCGACGCAGGTAACGTTCACCGTCGAGGCCCGCATCGGCCCGGTGCCGCACCCTCGCCTCGGCTCCGTCCACGGCGTCTCGGCGCAGGGCCGCCGGGCGGTGTCCCACGTGCGGGTGGTCGAGACGCGCGACGGGGCGGCGCTGGTCGCGGTCGGCATCCCCACCGGCCGGCCGCACCAGATCCGCATCCACCTCGCCGCCGCGGGCCATCCGCTGCTGGGCGATCCCCTGTACGCGGCCGGCGGCCTGCCGCGCGTGGAGCCCGCGCTGCCGGGCGCCGGCGGCTACTGGCTGCACGCCTACCGGCTGAGGCTCCGCCACCCGGCGACCGGCGAGTGGGTCGCCTTCGAGTGCGGGCTGCCGCCGATCCTGCGAAGCTGACCGCCTACTGGGGGACCGGGAAGCGCGCGCCGGCCAGGTCGTCCATCGACCAGCGTTCGACCTCGTCGAGCCTCTCGACGAGCAGCGCGTGGGTGACCGGGTCGAAGCCCTCGGGCGGCGCCGGCTCGCGCCGCTTCATCTCGCCCGCCAGCGAGAGCAGACGCGCGCGCAGGGGGGCGTCCTTCTCGTGAGCGGCGGCGGCCTCGATCTCCGCGGCGGCCTGGCGCGCCGCCAGCGGATAGGTCCCGGCCCGGCGCAGCGCGCCGCGCCAGTGCTCGTAGACGACCCGCTCCACCCAGCGGTACTCCCGCGGCGTCATGCGCGCGTCGATGAAGGCGTCCATCTCGGCGCCGACCACGTCGCTCACCCCTTCGAGGACGTCCGGGATCTGCTTCAGCTCCTCGAGCGAGCGGACGTGCCGCCGCGGCAGACGGTCGAGCTGCGGCTCGGCCTGGCGACGGATCTGGTCGATGCGGGTCCGCACCGCGAAGAAGCGGTCGAGCTGGCCGGCGGTCAGCGCCTCGGCCTGCGGCGGCTTCCAGCCGCTGCGGGCGTCCATGTCCTCGAGCGCCTTCTGGCGCGTCTTCATCCGGCCGATGGGCGCCGCCACCCGCCTGGCCTCGCGTAGGAACGTCGGGGCGACCAGCGCGACGCCCGCGCCCGCGAAGCCCACCAGCACGACGCCCACCAGGGCCACCTTTTCCCAGGTCTTCATGGTCTCCGCCCTGCGTAGGGTAACGCCGCCGCTGCGTTGACGCCCCGGGGCCTTTCCGGTAGTCTTTTCGCTTGTCCGCCTGGGCGGTTAGCTCAGCGGTAGAGCACTGGTCTTACACGCCGGGTGTCACAGGTTCGAATCCTGTACCGCCCACCAGGATTCTCCGAGAGGGCCCGGCGGCCACCCGAGCGGGGTGGTAGTTCAGTTGGTCAGAACGCCGGCCTGTCACGTCGGAGGTCGCGGGTTCGAGTCCCGTCCACCCCGCCAGCATCCTGCGGTCATAGAGACACGTCGGGCCTGAAACGGCCTGCAGAGTGCGCCGTCAGGCTGGGGGCGCCCGCGGCATCACTTTCACTGTCGCGGCGCGCGCTTGCGCGCGGATCATCGGGCTGAGGCACGGACTGCCCCGGTCCTTCGCCCGGCGGGCGTCGTCGATGCGGTCGTTGATCGGCCCGTCGACGGGCCCCCGCGGTAGGCGTGGACGTAGGGCGGGCGAGAGTTGCAGCGCGTCAGCGCGCTAGCGTCTGCGATCCGGTCACGCTGAAGGTCGCCGTGACGGCCGCCGGGAACTCGGCGGGCTGTGCGCCGCCGATGGCGACGGTGTAGGTCCCGGGCACGATCACCCGCTCGCCCTTCTCGTCGACCTGCCCGAGCGTCCGCGGGTCGAGATGGAAGAGGATGTGCTCGGTCCTGCCGGGCTCGATGCGGACGCGCCTGAAGCCGGCGAGCGTCCGCAGCGGGGACACGGCGGCCTTCGGCTGGGAGAGGTACACCTCGACGACCTCGTCGCCAGCGCGGCTGCTCACGTTCCTGACGTCCACTTCCACCGTCACCGGCTCGCCCGCTTTCACGCTCGGGCTCGACAGCCTGGGGTTGCTGTACTCGAACTTCGAGTAGCTGAGACCGTAGCCGAACCCGTAGAGCGGCTTGCCGGTGAAGTAGCGATAGGTGCGGTTGGCCATCGAGTACTCGGTGAAGGGTGGCAGCTGGTCGACCGAGGCGTAGAAGGTGACCGGGAGCCGCCCGGCGGGGTTGTTGTCGCCGGCCAGGGTCTCGGCGATGGCGGTGCCGCCCTCTTCGCCGGGGTACCAGGCGGCGAGAACCGCGCTGGCAAAGCCCTGCTCCTCGGGGATGGCCAGCGCGCTGCCGCTGGTGAGCACCAGGACCAGCGGCTTGCCGGTGGCGCTCAAGGCCTGCAGCAGCTCGCGCTGCACCTTCGGCAGCCGGATTTCGATGCGGTCGCCACCGGCGAAGCCCTCGAGCTTCACCGGCATCTCCTCGCCTTCGAGCTGCGGTGAGAGGCCCACGAACGCCACCACCACGTCGGCCCGCTTCGCGACCGTGACCGCCTCGGCGAGAAGCGGGGCGGCCGGAGGCTGCCACAGCAGGTCGATGCCGGCGGCGGCGGTGCCGTGCAGGTACTCGAGGCGGATGGCGTGCGGCTTGGTGTCGTCGAAGCGGACGGGCGCCTGCGTCCGGTCCGGCCCGGTGGCGTCGGCGACCAGCTTGTCGTCGAGGTAGACGCGGAACTGCTCGTGGCTCTCGCAGGCGTAACAGTCGGCGACCCGCGCGCCGATCCCGTACTCACCGGCGGCCGGTGGCGTGATGGTGCCCGTCCAGCGAACGGAGAAGTGGTTCCGCTGCAGGCCCGCGACCGGAAGCGCCTTGTCCCAGTTGAAGTTCACCGTGCGATCCACACGGACGGCGACCGGGTCACCGGTCAGGTCGGGACGGCTGAAGTACTCGCCCCTCAGCCCCTCCTTGCCGTCAGCCGTCCGCAGCGCGGTGTGCGCGATGGGAACACCGAACCCCTCCGCGAGCGTCGCGCCCTGCGCATACAGCACGGTCTTGTCCTTGAAACGGCGCTCGATCCCGCTGATAGGGGTGACCGGGTCGCGCGGCGTGCCGTTGTAGTTGCCCTGCAGCGACTGCACCAGCTCGGCGGTGGGCCCGACCACCGCGATCGTACGCAGGCCCGCGGCCAGCGGCAGGAAGCCGCGGTCGTTCTTGAGCAGCACGATCGCCTCGCGCGCCGCCCGCTGCGCGAGCTGCCGGTGCTCGGCCGAGTTCACCTCGGTGAAGGGGATGCGCCCGTAGGCGTAGGACTCCGCGGGATCGAACATGCCCAGCCGGAAGCGCGCGGTGAACAGCCGCCTCAGGGCGCGGTCCAGCTCGGCCTCGGAGACGAGGCCCTGCTTGATCGACTCGGTGAGCGAGGGGAACGCCGTTCCCTGTCCGTACTGGCACTCGAGGTCGGTGCCGGCCTGGACCGCCGCCGCGGAGGCATGGGCGAAGTCGGGGGCGAACCCGTGACCGGTGGCGATGTCGGCGACAGCGGCGCAGTCGGAGACGACGTACCCGTCGAACCGCCAGGCCTCGCGCAGGTGGTCCCGGAGCAGCATCGGGCTGGCGCACGCCGGCCGCCCGTCGACGGCGTTGTAGGCGCACATCACCGACTGCGCGTGGGCCTCGGCGACCGCCGCCCGGAACGCCGGCAGGTAGGTGTCCTCGAGGTCGTGGGGAGACACCTTGACGTCGAAGCCGTGGCGCAGCGGCTCGGGCCCGCTGTGGACGGCGAAGTGCTTCGGCGTGGAGACCACCTTCAGGTACTTGGGGTCCTCGCCCTGCATGCCGCTGACGAAGGCGACGGCCATGCGTCCGGTGAGGAACGGGTCCTCGCCGTAGGTCTCCTGGCCGCGCCCCCAGCGCGGGTCGCGGAAGATGTTGACGTTGGGCGCCCAGAAGGTGAGGCCGAAGAAGCGCTCGTGCTGGTCCTCGCGCATCGCCCGGTGGTACTTGGCGCGGGCCTCGGTGGAGATGGCCTGGGCCATCCCGTGGACGAGGTCGGTGTCCCAGGTCGCGGCCATCCCGATCACCTGCGGGAAGACGGTCGCGTATCCGCCGAAGGCGACCCCGTGCAGGCTCTCGTTCCACCATCCGTAGGCCGGCACGCCCAGCCTGGGGATGGCGGCCGCCTGGTCCTGCATCTGTCCGATCTTCTCCGGCAGCGTCATGCGCGAGACGAGGTCCTCGACGCGGCGCTCGAGCGGCAGGCTGGGGTCCAGGTACGGCGCTCTCGTCGTCGCCGGCCCGACGGCCGGGGTCTGCGCCCGTGCCGGCGAAGTCGTCGTGAGCGCCAGGACCGATCCCAGCAGGAGTCCGCAGCGGTGCGTCCGGAAGTGGTGAGGCGGCATCTCGTTCCTCCTCCTGAGTCGCGACCAGGCGCATTCTACCGGCATCTGCTCTGCACGCCCGAGACGCCAGGCTTCACTTCGGGGGGGCGGTCGGCTCCTCGGCCTGCTGGCGCAGGACGAGGTGCGTCACCGAGTCCCAGGCATTGTGGACGCCGATGAGCAGCAGGCTCAGCGCCGACGCGGCGATCACGTACAGCGCCGCCGCCGACCGCAGGAAGAGCGCGGACATCGAGAGCGCGAGGTAGGCGCCACAGGGAAGCACCGCGTACCAGAGCCAGTCCTCCCACACCGGCCGGTAGTCCGTCTGCCGGCGGGCGCGGCGGATCACGGCGACGGCGTAGGCGAGCCCGCCGAGGCCGCAGGCGGCGAGGGCCACGTCGGCCTGCGCCAGCGCAGGCCAGGGAGCGCTCATGATCGCGGAGACGAGCAGGGCTGCGGCGAAGTGCACGACCGTGGGGGTGGCGAAGGCGGAGACGGCCTCCTCGGCGCGGTGGCGCATGCCGGCGATGAGCGTGATCACCACGAACTGGATGCCGATCAGCGCCCCGCCGGACGAGCCCACGATGACGTAGAAGTTCCCCCAGGCGGCGAGTCGCGTCGGGTCGCTCACGGGTCTCTCGGGCTATGAGTTTAGCCGACGAGGCCCCACCATAGTAGGGATGCTGACCACACGCAGGCTCGGATCCCAGGGGCTCACGGTCTCCGCGCTCGGCCTCGGCTGCATGGGCATGAGCCACGCCTACGGCAGCCCGGAGGAGCGCGACGAGCGCGAGTCCGTCGCCACCATCCACCGCGCCCTCGAGCTGGGCGTGACGTTCCTCGACACCGCCGAGGTGTACGGGCCCTACGCGAACGAGGAGCTTCTGGCGCGCGCCCTCGCGGACCGTCGCGACCGCGCCGTCGTCGCCACCAAGTTCGGCTTCCGCCTCGAGGACGGGCGCCTGACCGGCCTGGACAGCCGGCCGGAGCACGTGCGCGAGGCGGTCGAGGGCTCGCTGCGCCGGCTGCGCACCGATCGCATCGACCTGCTCTACCAGCACCGGGTCGACCCGGCGGTGCCGATCGAGGACGTCGTCGGCGCGATGGCGGAGCTGGTACGTCAGGGCAAGGTCCGCTTCCTGGGCCTCTCCGAGGCCGGCGAGCGGACGATCCGCCGCGCCCACGCCGTGCACCCGATCTCCGCGCTGCAGAGCGAGTACTCGCTCTGGGAGCGCAACCTCGAGCCGCGCCTCATCCCGCTACTGCGCGAGCTCGGCATCGGCCTCGTCCCGTTCGCGCCGCTCGGCCGCGGGTTCCTGACCGGGGCGGTGAAGCGGGCGGAGGAGTACCCGGAGGGCGACTTCCGCCACCACGACCCGCGCTACCAGGGCGCGAACTTCGACGCCAACGTGCGGGCCGCCGCGGCCGTGCGCGAGCTGGCCGCGCGAAAGGGCGTCAGCCCCGGGCAGATCGCGCTCGCCTGGCTGCTGCACAAGGGAGAGGACGTGGTGCCGATCCCCGGCACCAAGAGGCGGCACTACCTCGAGGAGAACGTGGGCGCGGCCGAGGTGTCGCTGGGCGCGGGCGAGATGGCCGCCCTCGACGCGGCGCTGCCGCCGGAGCAGGTGAAGGGCCCCCGCTACGGCCCGCAGCAGATGGCGCAGGTGGACCGCTAGCCCGGCGACGCCCTCGTCGGCTCGGTTGCGACGAGCGGGTCGAGCGGTTTCGACCGTACCCGCCACCTCGCGGACGGTCGCATCCCCGGCGAACTTCGCCCCCGGATTCGCCGTTGTCCCTGATGCGCAGGCGCGCGAGGTCCAATGCACACGCGATCCGCCGTCATGGGGTGGCTCCTGTTCTTCGGCGCCGGCCCGTCCTGGGCCGGCGGCACCATCCGCCACTACGACATCGACGTCGCGCTCGCGGCCTCACGCGGCCGACTGCGGGCGACAGCCACCCTCACCGTGCTCGCACCGGCGGGTGGGCTCAGCCGGCTCGACCTGCTGCTCAACCACGCGCTCGACGTGCGCTCCGTCGGCTGTGACGCCGGCGTGAAGGGCTTCCGGTTCGACCGCAGCGAGAGGACCGCGTTCCGCTACACGCCGACCGCGGCGCCCCTGCGCATCGAGCTGGAGAAGGCCGTGCCGGCGGGCGAGCAGACGCAGCTCCGGCTGGAGTACGAGGGGAAGGTCGACCCGGACACCTGGAAGACCAGCGTGCTGACGCCGGACTGGGTCGAGCTCGCCATGTACGCCGCCTGGTATCCCTTCGACCCGGAGTCGAGGGCCTTCAGCTACCGGCTGGACGTGTCGGCGGAGCCGGAGTACGCGGTCGCGGGGCCGGGGACGCTGGCGCGCTCCGGGGACCGTTGGACCGTGGTCCACGAGGCGCCGACCTGGGACATCGTGCTGGTGGCGGCGCGCGGCCTGACGGTGCGCCGCGTCGACGCCGGCGGCCTCGCCGTCGACGTCTGGCACGTCCGCTCGCGCGTCGGCGACGAGCGCATCGACCCCTTCGCCCGCGACGTGGCACGGATGATGGGCGACTTCCGGGCCTGGTACGGGACGATCCCCGCCGGCAGGCTGACCATCGTCTTCGCCGAGCGCACCAGCGGCGGCGGCTACTACCGGCCGGGATTCATCAGCCTGCTGCTGAACGACGACTACCGCGGCCTCGTCAAGTACGCGGCTCACGAGGTGGCCCACTTCTGGTGGGGACGCGCGCCGGCGACCACCTGGGAGGACTGGCTGAACGAGAGCTTCGCCGAGTACTCGTCGCTCCTGCTGATGCGGAGCTGGTACGGCGTCGAGTCGTTCGACAAGACGATGGCCGACTACGAAGGGCAGGCGGCGGGCACGCCGGCCATCTGGGGCCTCGACCGCGACGACCCGGCGGCCTTCCCCGCCCTGTACCGCCGGGGGCCCGTCCTGCTGCATCGCCTGGAGCAGAGGATCGGCGAGGAGCCCTACCGCCGCTTCGCCGCCGCCCTCGTCTCGCGCGAGGTCCGCTCGACGGAGGCGCTGCTGGCGACCCTGCAGGAGCGCACCTCGGCCGAGGTTCGCGAGGCCTTCGAGCGCGACCTCAGGGCGCGCTAGAAGCCTCGCCGTTAGGACTCGCTCTTGATCCTCTTCACCATCTCCAGCATCTTCCGCTCGAGGTTCGAGCGGCGGAGCTGCTCGTCGACCTGCTTGTCCAGCTTGGCCAGCTCCTTGATGCCGTAGCCGGCGGCCCATTCGGCTGCGCGCAGGCCGGACTTGAGGTAGCGCTCGAGCATCTCGTCGCTGATCGTCTTGCCCTCCGAGGTGGCGCTGGCCGCGGCCAGGGCGGCGATGGCGGCGGCGCTGCCCATCTGCACCAGGCCGAAGACGGCGTTCATCCGCGTCGACAGCGTCCGGATCTCGGCCTCGATGTGCCGCAGCAGCTTCTTCGTCTCGTCGTCGGCCATCCCTGCCTCCCGTCCGGCCATGGTTTCAGAAGCAAAGGGTGAGGTCACTCGTAGCGCAGCGCCTCGATGGGGTCGAGCCGGGACGCCTTCCAGGCCGGGTAGAAGCCGAAGACCGTGCCGACCGTGCAGGCAACCGCCACCGACGCCACGATGGCCGGCAGCGACAGCAGCGTCGGCCAGTGCAGGAGGGCGGTTACGGCGATCGAGGAGCCGCGACCCAGCAGGATGCCGACCGCGCCGCCGGCCAGGCAGAGCACCACCGCCTCGATCAGGAACTGGCGCAGGATGTCCCGGGCGCGGGCGCCCACCGCCATGCGGATGCCGATCTCGCGCGTCCTTTCGGTCACCGACACCAGCATGATGTTCATGATCCCCACCCCGCCGACCACCAGCGAGATGAGGGCCACCACCAGCAGGAGGTTGGTCATCACCTTACTGGTGGCGGCGAAGGTCTGGGCGATCTCGGTGTGGTCGCGGATCCTGAAGTCGTCCGGCTGTCCCGGCTCGAGGTGGTGGCGGTCGCGCAGCAGGGCGGTCATCTGGCGAATGGCCAGCGGGATGTTCTCCGGCGAGCCCGCCGACACCCAGACGTCGTCGAGGTCGGTGAAGCGGACGAGCTGGGGGTTGTCCGCCGCCTGGGTCGCCGACAGCGGCGGATACAGCGGCTGCTGTCCGCCGGGATACACCTGCCCGCGCGTGCCGGCGGGCGCCGTCGAGACCAGGGCCGGCGCCGGCTGGTTCCCTTGCCGCTGGCCGGTGACGCGGAACTTGATGGTGGTGAGCGGCGCCAGCACGAAGTCGTCCTGGTCCTGGCCCATCACGTTCGCGCCCTTGCGCGCCAGGATGCCGACCACCTTCAGGCCGACCCCGCGCATCCGGATCTCCTTGCCCAGCGGCGAGTCGCTGCCGAACAGCTTGTCCACGATGGTCTGGCCGACCAGGCACACTGCCGCGGCGGCCCGAACGTCGTCCTCGGTGAACGGCTCGCCTTCGGCCACCGGCCAGTTGCGTACCGCCAGGTACTCCGGGGTCGCCCCCAGGATCCGTCCTGGCCGCCAGTTCCGGTTGCCGTAGATGATCTGCCCCCAGCAGTCCACGCTGGGGGCGACGTGCTGCAGGATGGCACACTCGCGGCGCAGGGCGTCCGCGTCCTCCATGGTCATGGTGGCGCGGCCGCCCCGGCCCGAGCTGACCCCGCCCACCGCGACGTCGGCGGGGTCAAGCTGAATGACGCTCGCCCCCAGGCTGGCGATCGCCTGCTGGATGGAGCGCGAGGAGCCGCCGCCCAGCTCCATCATGGCGATGACGGCGGCGATGCCGATGACGATACCGAGGCAGGTCAGCATCGAGCGCAAGACGTTGCGGCGCAGCGCCCGCAGCGCCATGCGCGAGGTGCGCGCCAGGTTCTTCGCCCGCCGGAAGCCGGGGTGCAGCGCCGCCCCCGGCGGCGGAGGCAGGGCGGTGGCCTCGGCGCCAGCCGCGGGCGGCGATCGCGCCGGCGGCCCCTCGTCCACGATCCTGCCGTCCTTCATGCGGATGACCCGCTGCGCGTGGCGCGCCACGTTCTCGTCGTGGGTGACGACCAGGACGGTCAGGCCTTCCTGTCGGTTGAGCTGCTGGAGCATGAGCAGCACCTCCTCGGCCGTGCGCGAGTCGAGGTTGCCGGTCGGCTCGTCGGCCAGGAGCAGCTCGGGGCGGTTGATGAGGGCGCGGGCAATGGCCACCCGCTGCTGCTGGCCGCCCGACAGAGCGGCGGGCTCGTGGTCCAGGCGGTCGCCCAGGCCGACCCGCTGCAGCATGGCCTCGGCGTGGCGGCGGCTGTCGGCGTCGGAGGGATGCGCGGGGGAGTAGTCGAGCGGCATGCGCACGTTGTCGAGAGCGCTCGTCCGCGACAGCAGGTTGAAGTTCTGGAACACGAAGCCGATCCGGGTGTTGCGCAGCGCCGCGCGCTCGTCGGCGGAAAGCGAGGCGATCTCCCTGCCGCAGAACCGGTAGCTGCCGGAGCTGGGCCGGTCCAGGCAGCCCAGGATGTTCATGAGCGTGCTCTTGCCTGAGCCGCTGGCCCCGACCAGCGCCACCAGCTCGCCGCGGGCGACCTTCAGCGACACGCCCTGCAGCACCGGGATCTCCATGGTCCCGCGCTGGTAGCTCTTGCAGAGGTCCTCGAGGCGGATGAGCTCGACGACGCTCAACGGCGGAGGATCCTGGGCAGGAACGGGTTCTTGACGTCGCTGCGTGCCGCGGCGGCCTCGGCGGTGACGACGGGCAAGCCTTCGCGCAGGCCCTCGGCCGTGACCACGGTGTTCACCCCGTCCGTGATCCCGGCGGCGACTTCCAAAGGCCGGACGAACTCGCCGTCCTTCACCCACACCGTTCGGCGCGACGAGCTCGGCCCGCGACCGCCGGCCGGCGGCCGGCTGCCGACCGGCGGGTCGGCCACGAGGTCGGTCTGCCCCGCCGGACGCACCTCGGGCGCGATCTGCGCCACAGATGAGGGCGTCCAGCGCAGCGCGGCGTTCGGCACCAGCAGGACGTTCCGCTCCTGGCCCAGTACGAAGCGCACGTTCGCGGTCAGGTACGGCAGCAGCAGTCGGTCCGGGTTGTCGATGTCGATCTCGACCGTGTAGAGGACGACGTTCTGGGCCATGGTCGCATTCAGGCGGATCTTGCCGACCCGGCCCTGGAACTCCCGGCCGGAAAAGGCGTCGACGGTGAAGGTGGCGAGCCCCCCGACCCGGACCCGCCCGACGTCGGCCTCGTTGAGCGAGACCCAGATCTGCATCCGCGTCAGGTCGCGCGCGATGAGGAAGAGGCTGGGCGCGTTCAGGCTCGACACCACCGTCTGGCCGATGTTGACGCGCCGGTCGATGATGACCCCGCTGACGGGCGAGCTGATGGTGCAGAAGGCGAGGTTGCGCTCCGCCTTCTCCAGGTCGGCCTGCGCCTGGGCGACACCGGAGCGGGCGACGGACACGTTGGCCCTGGCCACGGCGTGGTTCGCCTTGGCGGTGTCGTGGTCCGTCTGGGAGATCAGCTTGTCGGCGAAGAGCGCCTGCGCGCGGTTCCAGTCCGCCGTGGCCTGGTCGAGCTTCGCGCTCATCTGCTCGAGGTTGGCGGCGGCGCTCTGTTGGCCCGCCCGGGCCACCGACAGGTCGGCGGCGTAGACCGAGTCGTCGATCTTGGCGAGCAGCTCGCCGCGCTCGACCAGCGAGCCGTAATCCACCGTCTTTCCGGCCTTGTCGGTGCCGAACGCCGCCACCCGCCCGGCGATCTGTGCGCCGACGTCCACCACCTCGAGAGGCTCGATGGTGCCGGTGGCGCTGATGGTGGCAGTGACGTCTCCGCGCCTCACCTCGGCCGTGACCAGGGAGGGCTTCGCCCCGTCACGCGACTGCCACCACCACAGCCCGGCGGCGACGAGCGCACCGCCGGTCAGGACCAGCAGGACCCACTTGTTGAGCAGCCCCTGCATCGCTGAAGTCCCTCCGGTGCCCGAAGTGGCGCCCCCCCGCCGGCCATCATAGCCTCTGCGGGCTGGGGCGAGGGCGCCGACATTGAAGCGCACTGCCCCGAGGCGTATAAGAGCCGGGCGAGGAACAGCGTCGGCATTTCCGCACGGGCTCCTTTCCGACGAAGGGGGAGCCGTGAGCCCAGTTGACGCGGGACCCAAGTCGCCGGTGAGGCCGGGCGCCCGCCTCGGGCCGTACGAGGTCGAGGCCGAGATCGGCGCCGGGGGGATGGGCGTCGTGTACCGCGCCCGCGACAGCCGCCTGGGCCGGACGGTCGCGATCAAGGTCCTCCCGCCCGGCCTGGCCGGCGACCCGGAGCGGCGGCGCCGCTTCGAGCGCGAGGCGCGAGCGGTGGCTGCGCTGGAGCACCCGCACATCTGCGTGCTGCACGACATCGGGTCGGAGAACGGTATCGACTTCCTGGTGATGGAGCACCTGACAGGCGAGACCCTGGCCCGGCGGCTCAAGAAGGGAAGGCTGCGCCGCGCGGAGGTGCTGCCCCTCGCTGTGCAGATTGCCGAGGCGCTAGGCGCGGCGCACGCGCAAGGCATCGTGCACCGGGACCTGAAGCCTGCCAACGTGATGCTCACCCCCTCGGGGGTGAAGTTGCTGGACTTCGGTCTGGCCAAGCTGCGTTCGAGCGACAGGTGGGCCGGGGACGGAGGAGGCACGGCGGCCACGATGGATGCGACGGGATCCGAGAGTGGTGTCGTCCTCGGGACGCTGCCCTACCTGTCGCCGGAACAGGTGGAGGGTCGCGAGGCGGACGCCCGGAGCGACCTCTGGGCTCTCGGGGTGGTGCTGTACGAGATGCTGACCGGCCGTCGCGCCTTCTCCGGAGCGAGCGCGGCGGGCGTGATGGCGATGATCCTCGAGCACGAGCCGCCGTCGCTCCGCTCAGTCGACTCCCTGACCCCGCCGTCGCTCGATCGGCTGGTGCGCCGCTGCCTGGCCCGGGACCCGGAGGCCCGCTGGCAGTCGGCGCGCGACGTCGCGGACGAGCTACGGTGGATCGCGGAGGGCACGGGCGAGGCCGTGCCGCCCGGGGCCCGACCAGCCTCGCGCCTTTGGCGGCTGTGGATCGTCGCGGGTGCGATCGTACTGGGTCTGGCGAGCTCCCTCGTCGGTAGCCTGGCCGGCTGGCGGCTGCTGCCATCCCGGCTCCCTCGTCCCTCCGTCGTCCGCTCCCTATTGGATGTGCGACCCGCCGAGGAGTTGAATGCCGGAGGGATCGGTTCCGACTGGCTGCCGACGCCGGGCGGGTCCCGCACAGCCCTGGCCTGGACTCCCGACGCCCGGGCCCTCGTTTTCGTAGGCCGTCGCGGCGGCGTCCAGCAGCTCTACGTGCGCGCCCTCGACGGCGAGGAGGCGCGCCCACTGGAGGGCACCGAAGGCGCGCAGATGCCTGTGGTGTCTCCCGACGGCAGCCGCGTCGCGTTCTACGCCAACGACGCCATTCGGACGCTTCCCCTCGCGGGCGGGCCGGCCGCGGTGATCGTGCGCGACATCTGGACCCCCTTCGGAATAGCCTGGGGAGAAGACGGCCGCCTCTTCTACGACGGCGCGGACTGGTCCATCTGGTCGGTCGAGCCCGAGCGTGCGCCGACGGTGCTCACGAAGAGGCTCGACGGCGAGTTCAGCCACCTGCTTCCCCATCCGTTGCCGGGGGGGCGCGCGCTCCTGTACACGGTGCGCCGCCGCCTGTGGACGTGGGGCGACGAGGAGGTCGTCGCCCACGTCTTCGCCACGGGCGAGCGCAAGGTGCTTCTCGAGGACGCGGCCGATGCCCGCTACGTCGCCTCGGGGCACCTCGTCTTCCTGCGGCGCGGGACTCTCTTCGCCGTGGGGTTCGACGCCTCGCGGCTCGCGGTCCACGGGACCCCGGTTCCGGTGCTCGATCTCACGGTCCAGGCCCTGACCGCCGACGCCAACGAGGACAACACCGGGGCGGGGCAGTTCGCCGTGTCCTCGGCCGGGACGCTCGCCTGCCTCCGCGGTGTCGTGGCGCCCTACCCCGACGCGGACCTCGTCGCCGTCGACCGTGAGGGTCGGGTCACGCCGCTGAACGCCCCGCGGCGCAGCTACCGTCCCTTTCTGGCGATCTCACCGGACGGGCGGCGCCTCGCGGTGGCGACGCTCACCCTCGAAGAGGGGCCTCTATGGATCTACGACCTTGCCCGCGGCACGCTCGCCCGGCTCCCCGGGACCGGAGAGGTCGGCTGGCAGCGGTGGACGCCCGACGGCCGACGGGTCGCCCTCAGTTGGCTGCGCGAGGGGCGCCGGGAGCTCGTCTGGCAGCGGGCCGACGGGACCGAGGAGCCCGAGGTGCTGGCCCGGGCTGACGAGCCGTCTGCGATCTTCTTTCCATCCTCCTGGACGCCTGACGGGCGACAGCTCGCCCTCGTCAAGATGAGCCGCGATATCTGGATCGCGACCGTCGAGGGAGGCCACGCGAAGATCGTGCCGCTGGTCGCGACTCCCGACGTCGAGATCTGGCCGGAGTTCTCCCCGGATGGCCGGTGGCTCGCCTACGGGTCGAACACCACCGGCCGGTTCGAGGTGTACGTCCAGCCCTACCCCGGACCGGGCCCTCGGCAGCAGGTGTCTCTCGAGGGCGGGGTCAGCCCTGCCTGGAGCCCGACCGGCCGCGAGCTCTTCTTCCTCACTCCGCTGGACCACGCGGGCCAGCGGCGGATGATGGACGTGGACGTGCGCCTCGGAGCGACGCTGAGCGTCGGACAGCCCCGCGGCCTCTTCACGGTCTCCGACTCTCGCCTGGGGTTTCTCAGCGCGCCACTCCGCAGCTTCGCAGTCGCCCCTGACGGCCAGCACTTCTACGTCACACGGTTGGCGCCGAGCCCCCCTTCGCCCCCGGTGACGCAGATCCAGGTCGTGCAGAACTGGCTCGAAGAGCTGACAGCCCGCGTTCCAGCGAGACGATGACGGGGTCGCACAGACTCGCGTCAGCGCCCGCACTTGCGAATCACCGCGAAAGTGATCTCCTGGCTGGACGGCGGGTTCTCGCCGAGACCGAGCGTGTGCAGGGCCTCGTGGATCAGCGTGGCCTCCACCCAGCGCGGGTCGTGGCGGGCCCATCGTCGCAGCTGCTCGGGGCAGACGTACACGACACGGCTGTCGACCTGGGTCACCGCGAGAACGCCCCCCCCGGCGCACCGGGGCTGCGTGCGTCCGTCGTAGAAGACGACCAGCCTGAGGTAGCCCTCCGGCGTCTGGTGCAACTCCTCCAGCCTGAGCCGCAGGGAGCGGCCGTCGGGGCCGGAGAACTCGTCGAGCACCTCCTGGCAGCGGCTGGTAGCGAGGCGGCGACGGGCGCCGTCGAGCACCAGGCGTAGCATGCCGGCGGTGGCCGGGTGAGCGATGTGGATCGCGTAATCAGAAGGCGAGGCGGCCCCGCCCTCCGTGGCGTCGGCCCCTGCAGCCGCGCCTCGGGCCGGGGCGGCCCCGGACGCGAGGAAGACGGTGCCCACGACGAGGATGGGGACGGCGGCGCGACCAGGAAGGCGCAACGCGAGACGCATCGGGCGACCCCTTTCGGAAGCCGCCTGGCCAGGCGATTCGTCGCGTACGCACACTGAATCTCGGGAGGAATCGGCCGGAAGGGTTTCAGGAATCCTGAGGAAGTCCTCAATCGGAGGCCGTGGTGAAGATCTCGTTCGGAGAGTGCGACTTCGAACCCCGGGCCCGCGAGCTGAGGCGGGCGGGCCGGCGGGTCGAGCTGCCGCCGAAGGCCCTCGAGCTGCTGCAGCTCCTGATCGAGGCCCGCCCCCGGGCGCTTTCGAAGGCCGAGCTTCACGACAGGCTGTGGCCCGACACGTTCGTCTCCGACACGAGCCTCGCCCAGGTGGTCACGGAGCTGCGCAGCGCCCTAGGCGACAGCCCCCGCGACCCGCGCTACGTGCGGACGATCCACCGCTTCGGCTACGCCTTCTGCGGGCCGGTGTCGGAGCCGAAAGCGCGCACGGACGGTGCGTCGCCCTCCCGGTTCAGTGTGATCCAGGGTCCGCGCGAGGTCCTGCTACACGAAGGCGAGAACCTCCTGGGGCGGGCACCGGAGGGGGCCGTTCGACTCGCCTCCGAGAAGGCCTCGCGCCGTCACGCGCGCATCGTCGTCAGCGGTGCCGATGCCGTTCTCGAGGACCTCGGCAGCAAGAACGGCACCTTCCTCAACGGCCAGCAGGTCGAGGGGTCGGTGAAGCTCGCCGAGGGTGACCGGATCGTCGTGGGTCGTGACCTGCTCGTCGTCTGCGCGGGACCGCCCCCGGGGACCACCGAGACGGACCTCGATGACAAACGGGCTCGGTCCCGGTGACGGATCGGGATTGTCCCCACTTCGCGCGGCCACGGCGCCGAGGGGGGGGGGGACAAGGAGACGCCGGATCACTGCCGGTCGGGGAGATCGGGGTCGATCACCGTGAAGAGACCGGCCGACTGCTCGTAGCCGGCGAGGAGGTGCTTCCAGTCGCGATCGTCGTCGAAGACCACGATCACGGCACCGGATGGTTCGCAGCGCCCGACCGCTCGACAAGCGGTCCCGTCTGACGGACGATCGAGAGCCACCTCCACAGGTCAGAGAAGCACAACCCATGAGCCTCGCCCGCGCGTCGCTGCGGCGTCCCGTCACGGTGCTGGTGTCGGTGGTGGCGGTGGCGCTCACCGGCGCCCTCGCCCTCGGCCGCATGCGCACCGACATCCTGCCCAACCTGGGCGTGCCCGTGATCTACGTGGCCCAGCCCTACGGCGGCATGGACCCGGCGCAGATGGAGGGCTACCTCACCTACTACTACGAGTACCACTTCCTCTACATCACCGGCATCGAGCACGTCGAGTCCAAGTCCATCCAGGGCACGGCGCTGCTGAAGCTGCAGTTCCATCCCGGCACCGACATGTCGCAGGCGATGGCGGAGACGATCAACTACGCCAACCGCGCCCGCGCCTTCATGCCGCCGGGGACGGTGCCGCCCTTCGTCATGCGCTTCGACGCCGGCAGCGTGCCGGTGGGCGACCTCGTCTTCACCAGCGAGCAGCGCAGCGTCGGTGAGATCCAGGACCTGGCGCTCAACCGGGTGCGGCCGCTCTTCGCCACGCTGCCCGGCGTGTCGGCGCCACCGCCCTTCGGCGCCAGCCAGCGCAGCGTGCTGGTCAAGGTCGACCCCGACCGCCTGCGCGCCTATGGGATGTCGCCCGACGACGTGGTGGCCGCGGTCGCCGCCTCCAACACCATCAGCCCCTCCGGCAACCTGCGCACCGGCACCATGATGCCGATCGTCCCCCTCGACTCGGTGGTCAAGCGCGTCTCGGAGCTGGAGAAGGTACCCATCCGCACCGGCTACCCGGGCGTGTACGTCCGCGACGTGGCGACCGTGGAGGACGGCACCGACATCACCACCGGCTTCGCCCTGGTGAACGGCCGGCGCACGGTCTACATCCCGGTCACCAAGCGGGCCGACGCCTCGACCCTGGACGTCGTGCAGCTGGTGCGCGGCAACCTGGCCAGGTTCCAGTCGGTGCTGCCGGACGACGTCAGGGTCAGCTACCAGTTCGACCAGTCGCCCTACGTGGTGCGCGCGATCCGCGGCCTGGCGCTGGAGGCGGGGCTGGGGGCGCTGCTCACCGGCCTCATGGTGCTGCTGTTCCTGCGCGACTGGCGTAGCGCGCTGGTCGTCGTCTTCACCATCCCGCTCTCGCTGCTGGCGGCCGTGGTCGGCCTGTGGGCGGTGGGCCAAACCATCAACATCATGAGCCTGGGCGGTCTGGCGCTGGCCGTCGGCGTGCTGGTGGACGAGGCGACCGTCAACGTCGAGAACATCCATGCCCACCTGGCCCGCGGCGAGAGCCTGGCGCGGGCGGCTCTCCTGGGGACCGAGCAGACGGCGGGGCCGCGCCTGCTCGCCATGCTCTGCATCCTGGCCGTCTTCATCCCGTCGCTCTTCATCACCGGCGCCGGGCGAGCGCTGTTCGTCGCCGTCTCGCTGGCGGTCGGCTTCGCCATGCTCGCCTCCTACCTGCTGTCGAACGGGATGGTGCCGGTGGCGGCCGTCTGGCTGCTGCGTCGCCACCAGGGCACGGAGCGCCCGGGCGCTTTCGAGCGGGTCCGTGAGCGCACCGGCGCCGTCGTCGCCCGGCTCTGCCGCCACCCCTGGCTGTTGCTGCCGGCCTACCTGATGGTGGCCGCCCTGGTCCTCGGCCTTCTCGGCCCGAGGCTCGGCCTGGAGATCTTCCCGCGGGTCGACGTCGGCCAGTTCCAGCTGAGGCTGCGAGCGCCCGCGGGGACGCGCATCGAGCGCACGGAGGAGATCAGCCGGCAGGTGCTGCAGCTGCTGCGCGACGAGGTGGGGCAGGACGGCGTCCAGAGCTCCCTCGGCTACATCGGCGTGCAGCCGCCGAGCTACCCGGTCAACACCATCCATCTCTGGACCTCGGGACCCGAGGAGAGCGTGATGCAGGTGCAGCTGCGGCCCGGTGCCGCGCCTGTCGACGCGCTAGAGGAGCGGCTGCGGCGGAAGGTGCAGGAGCAGCTCGCCGACGTGCGCCTCTCGCTCGAGCCGAGCGACATCGTCAGCCGGGTGATGAACCTGGGCGCACCGACGCCGGTCGAGGTGGCGGTGAGCAGCCCCAGCTTCCCGGCCACCCGCCAGGCGGCCGAGGCGCTGCTGGCCAGGCTGTCGTCGGTGGCGAGCCTGCGCGACCTGCAGCTCGGGCAGGAGCTCGACTACCCGGCGCTGCAGGTCAACCTCGACCGCGAGAAGGCCGGTGTCCTCGGGATCCGCACCGCCGACGTCTCGCGCGCGCTCACCGCGGCCACCTCCTCGAGCCGCTTCACCGTCCCGGTGTTCTGGGCCGATCCCACCAGCGGTGTCGCCTATCAGGTGCAGGTCGAGGTGCCGGAAGCGCGCATGACCTCCGCCGACACGCTGCGCGCCGTGCCGCTCGCCCTGAAGGAAGACCGGCCGGTGCTGCTCCAGTCCGTGGCCGCCGTCCAGCAGGGCACGGTGGTCGGCGAGTACGACCGCTACAACATGCAGCGCACCGTCACCCTGACTGCCAACGTCGCGGGCGAGGACCTGGGCCGCGTGGAGCGGCGTCTGCGGGACATCCTGCAGGCGAAGGGAGCGGTGCCGCCGCGGGTGACGGTGGCCGTCCGCGGCCAGATCGCCACGCTGAGGGAGCTGCTGGCCGGGTTCCGGACCGGCCTCCTGCTCACGGTGGCGGTGCTCTTCCTGTTGCTGGCCGCGGCGTTCCAGTCGCTGCGGCTGTCGCTCGCGGTCGTCTCGACCGCCCCCGCCGTCATCACCGGCGTGGTGCTGGCCCTGTGGACCACCGGGACCACCCTCAACGTGCAGTCGCTGATGGGCTCGATCATGGCCATAGGTGTCGCCAGCGCCAATGCCATCCTGCTCGTCTCGTTCGCGGAGCAGGCGCGGCAGGGCGGCCAGCCGGCCGCCGCCGCGGCCGTGGAAGCCTCACGCGAGCGCCTGCGGCCCATCCTGATGACGAGCGCGGCCATGATCGCCGGCATGGTGCCGATGGCGATCGGCCTGGGCGGGGGCGGCGAGCAGACGGCCCCCCTCGGCCGCGCCGTGATCGGCGGCCTCCTGCTGGCGACGCTGGCCACGGTCGCCGTCCTGCCCACCGTCTTCACGGTCCTGCAGTCCGCTCGTCCGCTCGGCACGGGCTCGCTCGAGCCGGAGGAGAACGAATGAAGGCCTGCCGCCGTCTCGCCGCTTCCGCGGTGATGCTGCCTTGCTGCCTGGCCGCCGGCTGCCGGGACGCCGACCCGGCCGCAAAGGCTGCGGCCCGGGCGGCGACGCCGGCGGCCGTGTCGGTCGCCCGCGTCCGCCGGGGACCGATCAGCCGCACCGTCGAACTGCCGGCCGTGGTCCGCCCCCTCGAGCAGGCGGTCATCTACGCGAAGGTCGCCGGCTACCTGAAGTCGATCCGCGTCGACAAGGGCGACGCGGTACGCGAGGGCGAGCTGCTGGCCGAGATCGAGGCTCCCGAGCTGCTGGCTGACGAGACCCGCCTCAAGGCGGAGCTGGCGGTGGCGGAGGTCGCCTGGAGGCGCATCAGCGAGGCGCAGAAGAAGGCGCCCGACCTGGTGATGCCGCAGACCGTCGACGACGCGAAGGGCCGGCTGGAGGTGGCGCGCGCCAACCTGGAGCGCAACCAGACGCTCCTCGCCTACACGCACGTCCGCGCGCCGCTGTCCGGCGTCGTCACCCGGCGCTTCGTCGACCCCGGCGCGTTCGTCCCGGCGGCGACGTCGGGCAGCGTCACCCAGAGCCCGCTGGTGACCATCATGGACCTGCACCGGGTGCGCATCGATGTCGCGGTGCCCGAGCCGGAGGTGCCGCTGGTGCGGACGGGCCTGCCGCTGCAGGTCGCGATGGACGAGCTGCCGGGCGAGACCTTCAGCGGCCGGGTCACCCGTTTCGCCTACGCCCTCGAGGACGCCTCGCGGACGATGACCGCCGAGGCGGAAGTGGAGAACCCCGGGGCCCGGCTGCGCCCCGGCATGTACGCGCGGGCGCAGATCGCGGTGGAGCGACACGAGCAAGCGCTGCTGGTCCCGGCGGCGGCCATCCTCGCGGGCAAGGGACAGGACTTCGCCTTCACCATCTCGGCCGACCGGGCAAGGCGCGTGCAGGTCGAGATCGGCTTCCGCGACGCGAAGCAGGTCGAGGTCCAGGGCGGGCTCGCCCTCGACCAGCCGGTGATCCTGCTGGGAGACAGCCCGCCGAACGACGGCCAGCCGGTCAAGGCCACGGAGGCGCGATGAGGGCCGCCGGGCGTCGCCGGCTGCTCGCGCTCGTCCCGCCCGCGTTGATCGCTGCCGCTGCCGCAGTGGCCGTCGCGGAGCAGGCGCCCCGTCCCATCGACCTCGCCAGCACGCTGAGGCTCGCCGGCGCCAATGCCGTCGAGGTTCGCATCGCCGAGGAGCGCCTGCGCGCGGCGCAGGCCGGAGCGACGGTCGCCACCTGGCAGCTGTTGCCGTGGGTTTCGGTCGGCGCCGGCTACACCGCCCACGGCGGCCTGATCCAGGACGTCACCGGCAACATCGTCACCGCCGAGAAGCACGCCTACGCGGTGGGGCCGGCGCTGGTGGCGCGGGTGGACGTCGGCGACGCCATCTTCCGACGCCTGGCGGCGCTGCAGACCGCCACCGCGGCCGAGGGTGCGCTCGCCTCGCAGCGCCAGCAGGTGCTGCTGCGGGCCGTGCAGGGGTATCTCGACCTGCTGGTGGCGCAGGCGTCGGCCGCGGCAGCGGAGGAGGCGCTGGCGGTGGCGCGCGACTACGAGGCGCAGCTGCGCCGGGCCGTCGAGGCCGGCATCGCGCTGAAGGGCGACGCGCTGCGGGTGCGGGTGCAGTCGCAGCGGAGCCTGCTCGCCCTGGAGCAGGCGCGCCAGGAGCGACGCGTGGCCGCGGCGCGCCTGGCCGAGCTGCTGCGCCTGGGCCCCGCCGTCGACCTCGCCGGCCGCGACGACGAGCTGGTCCCGCTGGCGCTCGAGGCCGTGCGCGCGCCGGCCCCCTCGCTGGTCGAGGAGGCGCTGGCGGCTCGACCCGAGGTGAAGGAGGCGGCGGCAGGCCTGCGCGCCGCGGAGGAGACGGAGAAGGGCGCCCGCCTGGGGCCGCTGGTGCCCGCCGTCGGCTTCCAGGTCTTCGCGGGAGGCCTGGGCGGCGGGCCCGAGGGCGTCGCCAGCGAGTCCGGCTCCTCGCGCGACTACGTGGCGACCATCGGCTGGCGCGTCGGGCCGGGGGGGCTCTTCGACGTCGGGCGCACGCGCCTGGCGGAGGCGCACCGCACCGAGGCCGGGTGGACGGTCGAGCGGGTGAAGGACCTGGTCGGCCGAGAGGTGGTGGAGGCCCAGGCGCGGGCGCAGTCCGGCGAGCGGCAGCTGACAGCCGCGCGCGAGGGGCTGGCTGCCGCACGCGAGGGCCTGGAGCTGGCCCGCCAACGGCGCGAGTTCGAGGTGGGTGTGGTGCTCGAGAACGTGCTGGCGCTGCAGGACGAGGCGCGGGCGCGACAGGACGTGGCCCGCGCCGTCGGCGACTACGCCAAGGCCCAGTACGCGCTGCTCTACGCGCTCGGCCGGCTGGGTGCCGCGGCTGCGGCGATGCCGGTCGGCCCCTAGGACGACGGCTGCGTCCGGACGCACTCCGCCAGCGCATCCCTCCAGTGGCGGGGGGCGGGGAGGCCGAGCCCGAGGTAGCGCGAGCAGTCGAGGACCGAGTACGCCGGCCGCCGGGCCGGCAGCCGGAGATCGGCGAGCGCGACCCGCTCGACGGGTGCGGCGATGCCGGACACCTCGAGCGCCGCCAACGCCAGCTCGTGCCAGCTGCAGGAGCCCGCGCACGTGACATGGACCAGGCCGCGCGCCGGCGAGCGCGCCAGCGCGATGGCGGCCTTGGCCAGGTCGGAGGCGACGGTAGGCGCGAACACCTGGTCGGCGACCACCCGCAATGGCTGGCCCGCACGGGCCTGGGCCACGATGCGATCGACGAAGGACCCGCCCTTCTGCGCGCTGCCGCCGCGGCCGATGACGCCGCTGGTGCGGATCAGGATCTGCTCGACCGCGGTCGCGGCCACCAGCGCCTCACCGGCGAGCTTGGAGGCGCCGTACACCGAGAGCGGGTGCGGCGGGTCCTCCTCGCGGTAGGGGCGGCGGGCACAGCCGTCGAACACGTAGTCCGTGGAGACGTGGACGAGCAGCGCCCGCGCCTCGGCGGCGGCGGCGGCCAGCCAGCGGGGGGCGAGCGCGTTGATCGCGAAGGCCGCGTCGACCTCGGCCTCCGCGGCGTCGACCCGGTTCCAGGCGGTGGCGTTGAACACCACCTCGGGAGCGACGCGCTTCACCAGCGCGGAAACCGCGGCCGCGTCGGTGACATCCACTTCGGCGAGGTCGCCGGCCCAGGCGCACTCGCTGCCGAGCTGCGCCGCCAGCTCACGCCCGAGCTGGCCCGCCGAACCGACCAGCAGCGCCTTCAACCGCCGATCCTCCCGGCCAGCTCGAAGTCCAGGGCGCTGAGGCCCCCGGCATCGTGGGTGGTGAGCGCGAGGGTCACCCGCGCGTAGCGGATGTCGATGTCCGGGTGGTGGTTCATCGCCTCCGCCAGTTCGCCCACGCGATTCACGAAGGCGAGCGCCGCCTTGAAGTCGGGGAACGAGAAGGTGCGGCGGATCTCGTCGCCCCGCCGCTCCCAGCCGGCGAGCACCTGCAGCCGTCGCGCGATCTGCTGGTCGTCGAGTCGTGACATGGACCTCTCCTCCCGGAGGCGGGGGAGACAGCGGCGATCAGGCCGGTGCCGAGCGCTCGTTCCTGGACCGCCGGCGGCGGCGGCGACGGCGGCGGCGCCGCGGGGCCTCCTCGCCGTTGGCTTCCCCGCCCTCCGGCTGGCCACTCGCGCCGGCGGACCCCTCCGGCTCGGACGGACCCGCTCCCTGCCCGCGCCACTGCGCCGCCAGCTCGCGGCCCTCGGGGCCGCCGTGGATCTCCAGCCAGCGCACCGCCTCCTCGAAGTAGCTGCGCGCCAGCAGCGAGCGGCGGGCCGAGGCCGGCGCCTGCGCCTCGCGCAGACGCCTCTGCGCCAGCAGCACCAGGCGCAGCCGCTCGAGGTCGCGGCGTGCGAAAGGCAACGACAGCGACTCCGCGGCGGCGTTCGCCAGCTCGTCGGCCTCCTCTCCGGCGTCCTCGTCCTCCACTTTCCGCTGCGACGCCGTCGCCGCCGCCACCCGGCGCAGCGGTACGCCGAGCGGCACCAGCAGCGACCCCATCAGCAGCGGGTTGGTGAGCTGGTCGGGCGAGGCCAGGCCGGCCCTGCGGTACTCGTCGAGCCGGGAGAGGCTGTTGAGGAGCGCCTCCTGTCCGGAGGCGATGGCGCGGTCGGATTCGGGCAGCAGGCAGGTGAGCAGCCCGTACTGGTGCAGCATCTCGAAGGTCTCGCGCGAGCGGCCCTGGCGCAGGATCTTGTAGAACTCCTCCAGGATGCGCGCGGGGCTGCTGCGCACGATCTCGCCGCGGAGCGCCCGGATCGCCTCGGCGGTGAGGGGGTCGATGGTGAACTGCAGGCGCGCCGCCAGGGCTACCGCCCGCAGCATGCGCACGGGGTCCTCGCGGAAGCGCACGTCCGGGTCGCCGATGGTGCGGATGACACGGGCCCGCAGGTCCTCGAGCCCGCCGACCCAGTCGATCACCGCGAAGGTGGCGATGTCGTAGAAGAGCGCGTTCACCGTGAAGTCGCGCCGGAACGCGTCCTCCTCGGGCGTGCCGAAGGTGTTGTCGCGGCGGATCAGGGTGTCGCCCTCGTCGGGGGCGGAGGCGCGGCGGAAGGTGCTCACCTCGATCACCTTGCGGCCGAAGCGTACGTGGGCGAGGCGGAAGCGGCGGCCGACCACGAAGCAGTTGCGGAACAGCTTCCGCACCTGCTGCGGGTGGGCGCTGGTGCCGATGTCGAAGTCCTTGGGCTGGCGCTCGAGCAGCAGGTCGCGCACGCCGCCGCCCACGAGGTAGGCGACGAAGCCCTGGTTCTTCAGCCGGTAGAGGACGCGCAGCGCGTCGGGGTCGATGTTCCTGCGCGAGATGATGTGCTCAGGCCGCGCGAGGATGCGCGGCGCCCGGTTCCTCGCAGACACCTCCACCCTCCGATTATACGGGGAAGCCCGGAGCCGCTCCCTCGCGGCGGACCACGACCCGCTCGCCCCGGCGAGAGACCCGGAAGCGCACGCCGGCCGGGAACGGGTCCCCCCCCGCGAACGGCGGCAGCGGCCGGGAGGGGTCCCGGACGAAGGCCTCGCCGTCGGGGCGCAGCGCGCCCACGAACAGCAGCTCGCGCCACTTCAGCTCGGGGATCGAGAAGCCGCCGTCGACCGGCCGCAGATCCAGGAACGGGGTCTGCTCGTCGGCCATCAGCGGCGGGCCGCCAGCCGCATCTTGCGGGCCGCGTGCTCGATCAACCGCAGCTCGCGGACCCCGAGCTCGCAGCGCTGGACCAGGGCGCGCCAGTCCTGGAAGCAGGCCTCGGCGTTGCCGGCCGGCAGGGCCTGGATCGCCCGCAGGCCGTCCTGCAGCAGCCCCAGCAGCCGCTCCTTCTCCTGGTGGGTGGCCCGGCGGGGGGCCTCGTCCCCGCGGGGCCTGCGGGCGCGCAGCACCTCGTAGGCGGCGATGGCGACGGCGTGGGAGAGGTTGTAGGAGGGCTGGCCCGGGTGGGAGGGGATGCTGGCGGCGCGGCCGCACAGCGCGATCTCGCCGTTCGAGAGGCCGTGGGTCTCCGGACCGAAGACGAGCGCCGCCGTCTCCTCCCGCCCGAGCGCGGCGACGGCCTCGGCCGCCGTCCGCACGTCCTCGACGGGCACGCCGGCGCGGTGACGGCCGCTCAGCGCGACGGTGAGCCCCGCCCCGACGAGCGCGCCCGGCAGGTCCGTGAACACCCGCGCCTGCTCCAGGACGTCCTGCGCACCCCAGGCGCTGCGCCAGCACTCGACCGTCCGCCAGTCCCCCGGCTGGACGAGGTCCAGGCCCGCGGCCCCGGTGTTGCGGGCGAGGCGGGCGCAGGCCCCGATGTTGGCCGCGGTCTCCGGGCGGACGAGAACGAAGCGGACGAGCGGCACGCCGGCCTCAGCCGGAGGTCGGGTCGTCGCCCCGGCGCGCCGCCTCCGGCCAGTGCCGGAGGAACCGCCGCACCCGCGGGTTGCGGTGGCAGTACTCGATCAGGAACTCCCGCAGCCGGTCGCGGTCGCGATCCGACAGCTCCGTGAACTGCAGCCCCGCCCCCGGCGGCAGCGACTTCGAGGACAGCGGCGCCCCGTCCGCGTGCCACCAGGCCACGCGGCAGTGGGCCTCGAAAGGGACCTCGCTGCCTGGCCAGGAGAAGCGGATCCGCAGCAGCTCATCGTGGCGCAGCGGTTCCGCGGCCTCGACGAACACGCCCTGCAGGCCGATGTCGATGAGGAACGTCTCCTGCTCGCCGCCCTCGCGGAGCAGCGTGGCCTTGCGGACGAACGGGATCCGCAACGCCTGCAGGCTCTCGTCGGGGGGCGGCGCGCCGTGGCGCTCGACATGGGGCGGCATTGTCGAAGCGACCGTAGCACCGGCTCGAACGCGGTGTCAACGCGCGTTGACAGCCGTGAAGCCCGTGTGGTTGAATCCCGCCGGACGAGGCATCTTCTTGTCCTGCCGCGGGTTGGAGGCCTGACCGCGATGGATCAGCCGGAACCGGCGAGCGTCGCGACCCTGACGGTGAGCGGCGGACTGCTCGACGGGACCGAATACGCGATCGTCGATCGCGGCAGGCCGGTCCTCATCGGCTCGAGCATGGACGCGGACGTGCAGATCATGCTCGGCAACGTCGAGGCGGCCCACGCCTGCATCACCTGCTCGCCCGACGGCCTCGTGCTCTCGGACGTGGGCAGCGCGACCGGCACGTTCGTGAACGGCGACCCGGTTGAGGGCGATCGCCTGCTCCACGACGGCGACGAGATCTCGCTCGGCGTCCCGGGGGCGAAGGGCACGGCCAAGATGATGCTGCGGCTGCGGGCGCAGCCGGCGTCGCCCGCGCCCCACGACGCGGTGCCCGCGCTGCAGGACCACGGCCCCGCGCCGGCTCTCGGGCAGACGCCGGCGCCGGCCTTCGGCGGCTCGGTGCCGGCTACCGGCCTGGCACTCGTGGAGGAGGCCGGCGGACCGTCGCCCACGGGGCTGGCGCCCTTCGAGCCTCAGGGGAAGCCCGCGCCTACCGGGCTGGCACCGTTCGAGGCGCCGAGGAAGCTGGAGCCGACCAGCCTCGCACCCGCCGAGCCGCCGGAGAGGGCGGCCGCGGTCCCATCGGAGCCGAAGCCCGTGATCGAAGGGACGTTGCCGCTGCCGAGGCCGGGGGCCACGCCGCCGCGACCCGCACCCCCGAAGCCGGCCGTCCCACCGCACGGCGCGACCCCCCCTCCGCCCAGGCCCCTCGTGTCGCCGCCCCCCCCGGCGCAGCCGGCCGCCCCGCCGGCCCCGCCGCCCAGGCCGTCGCCGCCGGCCCCGCCGCGCAAGCCCGACTACTCCGCCCTGCCCTCGATCCCGCCGGCTGCCAAGGCCGACGAGGAGGGGCTGCTGCTGGCAGAGCCGGAGTCGCCGGCGGCAGCGCCGTTCCCGCCGCTGCGGGCGCCGTCGCGGCCGTCGGACGGCAGGAGGCCCACGGTCCGGCGCCGGGGGATGCGCCTGCCGTCGCTGCCCCTGCTCCCGATGCTCGGCGCCGTCGGGGCGATCGCCGTCGCCGCCGCAGGTCTGTGGACCTGGCGCACCGTGGCGAGCCCGCGCCCGCCCGAGCTGCTGTCGATCGCGCCCACCCAGGCCCAGGTCGGCCAGACGCTGACGCTCAGCGGCCGCAACTTCGCCCGCACCCCCGCCGGCAACACCGTCCTCTTCGGCGCCGCCCGCGGCGCGGTGAGCGCGGCGAGCGGCACCGAGCTGAAGGTCGAGGTCCCGCCCGGGGCGAAGTCCACGGTCCCGGTGGTGGTGGAGACCGGCGGCGGCCGCTCGCGCCCGCTCACGGTCACGGTCGAGGCCCTTGCCAAGCCGACGGCGCTCGACCCGGAGGTCGCGCTGCCCGGCCAGCGGATCCTGGTCCGGGTGGAGGGCCTGGAAGGCCAGAAGGTCTCGGTCGACGTGGGCGGCTTGCCGTCGCCCGCCGTCGAGGCGACGGCGGAGGGCGTGCGGGCCGTGGTGCCCGACGTCGGCCTGCCGGAGGGCGCGAGCACGAAGGTCGTGGTGCAGGCGGGGACGGCGCCCGCCCGCTCCTTCGACCTGCTGATCGGCCGCCTGCCGCTCGTGCTCTCCCTGAAGCCGCAGACGGGCCCCGTCGGGGAGCTGGTCACCGTGGAGGGCCGCGGCTTCGACCCGAGCCCGGCGATGGACGCGGTCACCTTCGCCGGGGAGCCCGCGTTCGTGGTCGCCGCCGACCGCACGGAGCTGAAGGTGGTGGCGCCGGCCGCGCTGGCGACCGGCGAGCCCGAGCTGCCGGTGGTGGTGAAGACCGGCGGCCGCACCTCGACGGCCCGCGTCGCCTTCCGCCTCATGCGCTCGGCCACCTCCGCCTTCCGGCCGCGCTTCTTCCCGGCGCCGGTGCCGGAGTATCCCGGCGAGCCGCTGGCCTTCGTCTCCACCGAGATCGGGCCGTTGCTGCTGCTGGGCAGTCCCGGCGGCTCGGCCTCGGTCGGCGAGAGGGCGCTGGCGGTCGCCGCCGCGCTCAACAACATCGTCGACCGCGCCGCCGCCCCGCCGGCCTTCGAGTTCCGCCCCGCCCCGCAGCCGTGCGTCGGTGTCGTGGGCACGCCGGCGCCGCTGCTGTGCGCGACGCCGCCGGACCTGGCCGCCTACTCGAAGCCGTGGGACGGCGGGCGTGCCGTCCGCCGGGTGTCCCCCGCCGCGCTGGGCCGGCACTGGGCGGCGCTGCTGCAGGACTACCTCGGCCTCTTCCTGTTCCGGCAGCGGCCGCTGCAGCTGCTGGCCGTGTCACCCCGCGGCAGCGTCTTCGGCGACATCTACCGCGAGGCGAACCGCAGCACGCCGGGCGAGACCACGGTGCCCTCGCGGCTGGTGGCGCCCCCGCCGCCCGGCTGGGCGGCGGCGCTCCGGCAGGCCGCGCTGGTGGTGACCGAGGAGAGCGCCCACTCGGCGGCGGTGGTGGAGGGCAACTGGCAGGGGCAGATCGACGACCCCGACCAGGGCCCCCGCAGCTTCCGCGTGCAGCTGCGGAGCGAGACAGGACACCTGGCCGGCACGCTGACCACTTCGGCGGGATCGCTCGAGGTGCGCGCCCCGCTGCGCGAGGTCGAGTTCGCAGGCGGCAGCCTGCGCTTCACCGCCGACCTGCAGGGCGCGGCCTGCCGCTTCCGCGGCACTCTGGAAGGCGACCGCCTCGCCGGCACCATCGAGAGGCCCAACAACCGGCCGCCCCTGCGTTTCACCATGCGCTTCCTGGAGTAGCCGCCGTGGCCCGCCGCGTGCGCAGCGGCCTCGAGCGGCTGCTGGAGCGGCCGACGGTCCTGGCCGGGAGGCGCGCGGGCCTCGTCTGCAACCCCTCCTCGGTCACCCCCGACCTGGTGCACGGCTCGCTGGCGCTCGCCGGCCGCCGCGGCGTGCGGCTGCTGGCCCTCTTCGGCCCCGAGCACGGCATCGCCGCCGACGCGCAGGACCTGATCGAGGTGGGCCACTCCACCGACCGCGAGACCGGGCTGCCGGTGTTCAGCCTCTACGGCGAGACCCGGGCGCCCACGCCGGCCATGCTCGACCGCGTGGACACGATGGTCTTCGACGTGCAGGACGTGGGCTCGCGCTACTACACCTTCGCCTACACGCTGCTGCAGGTGATGGATGCCTGCGCGCGCGCGGGCAAACGGGTGGTGGTGCTCGACCGTCCCAACCCGCTGGGCGGCGAGGCGCTGGACGGCAACGTGCTGGACCCGGAGTTCCGCTCCTTCGTCGGCCTGCACCCGCTCGCCGTCCGCCACGGCATGACCGTGGGCGAGCTGGCGCTCATGTTCCGGGAGGAGCTGGCCCTGGAGCTGGACCTGCAGGTGGTGGAGATGCGCGGCTGGCGGCGGGCGATGGCCTACGAGGACACCGGCCTGCCCTGGGTGCTGCCCTCGCCCAACATGCCGACCGTGGACACCGCCTTCGTCTACCCCGGCGGCTGCCTGGTCGAGGGCACCAACCTGTCCGAGGGCCGCGGCACCACCCGGCCCTTCGAGCTGGTGGGGGCGCCCTGGCTCGACGGCGCCACGCTGGCGCGGGCGCTCGAGGAGGAGAAGCTGCCGGGCGTGGGCTTCCGCGTCACCTCCTTCACCCCCACCTTCCAGAAGCACGCGGGGCAGCTGTGCCACGGGCTGCAGCTGCACGTGAGCGACCGCCGCCGCTTCCCGGCCTTCCTCGCCTACCTGCTGCTGATCCACCACGCGCGGCGGCAGGACCCGGCCCGCTTCGCCTGGCGCGACCCGCCCTACGAGTACGAGCGGGTGAAGCTGCCCTTCGACATCCTGTGCGGGACGGACCGCATCCGCGGGGCGATCGAGGCGGGCGTCTCGCCCCGGCAGCTGGCGCCTGAGTGGGCGGGCGAGCTGGCGCGCTTCCGCCGCCGCCGGGCCCGGTACCTGCTATACTAACTGTTGATATAGTTGAACCCATCGCCGGCGCTAGCGCCGGGGCCGGCGCAGCGTGGTCAGCACCACGGACAGGACGATCAGGGCCCCGCCCAGCACCAGGGCGCCGCTGACCGGCTCGTGCAGCACCACGAAGCCCAGCAGCACCGCCACCACCGGGTTGACGTAGGCGTAGGTGCCGACCGTGCTCGCGGGCAGCTCGTTCAGGCAGTAGGCGAAGCAGGTGAAGCCCACCAGCGAGCCGAACAGGACCAGGTAGGCGAGCGCGCCCCAGGCCCCAGGCGAGGCGGCGCCGAGCGCCGACCAGTCTTCGCCCAGCAGCCGCGAGGCGAGGAGGCTCGCTGTCCCGCCGGCCAGCATCTCGACCGCCGCTGCGGAGGCGAGCGGCAGGCGGTCCCGGACCTGCTGGGCGTAGAGGGAGCCCGCGGTCCAGGACAGCGTCGCCAGCTGCAGCGCGCCGATGGCGAGCCAGTGGCCGCGGTCGACGCCGGCCCCCGGGCGGGCGACCAGGCCGACGCCGCACAGGCCAACGGCGGTGCCGAGCCACACCCGCAGCGTCCAGGGCTCGCCGCCCGCGCGCAGACCGTCCAGCAGCAGGATCCAGACGGGCACCGTGGCCACGATGAGGGCCGCGATGCCGCTGGGGACGATGCGCTCGGACCACATCACCAGCGAGTTGCCCACCGCCAGCAGCAGCACGCCGACCAGGGCGTAGTCGCGCCACTGCCGCCGCCGCGGCCGGCCCCGCTCGCGGTCGACGCCGAGCGCCACCAGGGCCATGAGGGTGCCGGCGGTCAGGAAGCGCGTCCCGGCCGCCGCCAGCGGGGGCATCTCGCGCACCACCACTCGCATGGCGAGATAGGTGGATCCCCACACCACCCAGACGACCAGCAGGCAAAGCCAGGGCAGCAGGGCGCGGCGGGAGGCGGCGCTCGGCATGGCCGCCGAGTCTACCGCGCGGCGGACCTCAGGCCAGAGGCTCGGCGGGCAGGGCCGAGAGGCGCTGTTCCGCCCGGGCCACCTCGTCGCAGTCGATCTGGCCGTGCTTCCAGTGGCGCAGGTAGCGCTCGTAGAGCGCCCGCGCCTGCGCCGCGCGGCCGGCCTTGTCCTGCAGCGAGGCGAGCAGAGCGAGGCTGCGCACGTACTGCACCGGCGTCAGCACGCGATCCGGGCCCGCGCTTACGATGCGCTCGAGCGCGCCGCGCGCCGCCTCGGCGTCGCCGCCGCGCAGGGCGGCCCGGGCGAGGTCGTAGAGGACCTCGATCCGCTCGGCGTCGATGCCGAGCTTCTTCTGCTCGGGCAGGGCCGCGGCCTTCTCGAGATACCGCCGCGCCTGGTCGTGGTCGCCGCTCGCCAGCGCCAGCGAGCCGCGCAGGTGCAGCCGGCTGCGGTCGGCGAGCGTCGTCGGCAGCGTCGAGAGCCACTGCTCCACCGCCGCCGCGGCCGCCTCCGACTCACTGCCGCGGCCCAGCCGCGCCAGCGACAGCGCCTGCACCGCGTGCGCCCGGGCCCGAAGCTCCGGCCGGCCCTGGGCCTGCTCCAGCGCCCGGCCGGCCTGGACCAGAGCCTCGTGGTAGCGGCCGAGCTGCTCCTCGAGCCGAGCCCGGAACAGCGGGGCCTCCGCGCGCTCGTCCGTGGTCCCGCCGTGCGCGCCCGCGACCTCCGCGAGCCGGCGGGCCTCCGCCAGGTCCCCGTGGTACAGGCTGGCCAGCGCCAGCGTCTCCTCGCCGGCCCAGCGGTCCCGGGAGTCCTCGCTCCTGAGCAGGCGCTCGCCGGCAGCGCGCGCCTCGGGCCAGCGGTCCTGCAGCGCGTGGGCCACGAAGCGCCCCAGCTCCACCTCCTTGAGCTGGTCGGGGTGCAGCTCGGCCGCGCGGTCCAGCGCCGAGAGGCCCGCGTCGAGGCGCCCCTGCATGACCTCGAAGTTGCCGAGGTTCACGTAGCCGGCGGGGCTGTCGGGGTGCTCGTGGGTGTAGGCGGTGAGCGCCTCGCGTGCGCGCTCCGGCTGGCCGGTGGCGACGTACACCTCCGCCAGGCTCATGTAGGTGCCCGGGAAGCTCATCCCCTGCCGCCGCAGCTCCAGAAGCTGCGCGAGCGCCTCGGGGTAGCGACGCAGCTCCAGCAGGGCCTGGGCCAGGTTGTTGCGGGCCGCCGTGTGCTCGGGAGCGGCCTCGACCGCCTTGGTGTAGGCGTCGACCGCCTTCTCCAGCTTGGCCGGCTCCAGCGAGCAGCGGCGCCCCTCGATGTAGTAGCGCTCGGCGGGAGGCAGGTGGCCCGCCTTTTCGGCCGCCTTCGCCGCGTAGGCGCGCGCCTCGTCGAGGTTGCCGAGGTTGGCGTGGACCACCGACAGCTTGGCGAGCGCCATGGCGAAGTTCGGGTCCGCCTCCACCGCCTTCTCGAAGTAGCCCTGGGCCTCGCGCTCCTGCTGGCGGTCGTGGAAGCGGCTGCCCTCGGCGTAGGCGCGCATCGCCTCCAGCGAGGAGGTGGTCACGTCCTCGAGCTTCTTGTCGCCGTCGGTCCGCCGCGCGGTGCGCGTCTCCAGGCGTCCGCGCAGGCGGCCGGTCAGCTCGTCGACCAGGCTGAAGAGCCCCGTCTCCACGTCGCCCTCCACGCGCTCGGAGGCGAGCACCTCGCCGGTGGCCGGGTCCTGCAGCGTCGCCTGGATGCGGATCTGGGAGCCGGCGCGCACGAAGCTGCCGACGAGCGCGGTGGTGGCCTGCGCGCGTCGCGACACCGCCTGCACCACCTGGGCGGAGACGGCCCGGTCGTCGCGGTGGCCGGTCTCGTCCAGAAGCTGGTACAGCCGGGTGGTGCCCAGCACCCGCAGCCCGGAGGACTGCGACAGGTTGGTGACCAGCATGTCGGTGAGGCCGGTGCGCAGCCAGTCGAGCCTCGGCTCGCCGGAGAGGTTGTCGAAGTAGAAGACCGCCACCGAGCGGCGGCCGTCCTGGTCGGCCGGCGGGCGCCGGCCGAAGAAGACGACGGCGCCCAGCAGCGCCACGAACAGCAGCATGGCGGCGGAGACGGCCAGCCGCAGCCAGCGCCGGCCGGCGATCGGCTCCAGCCAGCGGCGGCCGGCGGAGACGGTCGAGAGCAGCCGCTGGCGCCCGGCGGTGGTGGAGAGCAGCAGCTCGCCGCTCTGCAGGTCGCGCTGGAGGTCCTCGAGGTCGCGGCGCAGGTCGCTCACAGACTGGTAGCGGTCCTCGGGCCGCTTCTCCAGGCAGCGCTGGATCATCCGCCCGAGCGGCCGCGGCACCTCGGGCCGCAGCTCGCTCACCGGGCGCGGCTCGTCCTTCAGGATGGAGGAGAGCACGGAGAGGTTGGTGCCGCCCTTGAACGGGCGCTCGCCGCTCGCCATCTCGTAGAGCAGGATCCCCAGAGAGAAGATGTCCGAGCGGTGGTCGACCGGCAGGCCCTGGGCCTGCTCCGGAGACATGTAGGCGACGGTGCCCACGATTCGGCCGTCCTGGGTCACCGACTGCGTCTCGCGCAGCGTGGTGTCGTCGTCCTCCGGGACGTCGTAGCGCAGCTTGGCCAGGCCGAAGTCGAGCACCTTCACCCGGCCGTCCGCGGCCAGCATCACGTTGTCCGGCTTGAGGTCGCGGTGCAGGACACCCTTGCCGTGGGCCGCGGAGAGCGCGTCCGCTATGGCGATCGCCAGCGTCAGGAAGCGCTCGGTGGGGAAGCCGTGCTGGGGGATGCAGCGCGTCAGGGTGTCGCCGTCGACGTGTTCCATGATGAGGAAGCGCCGACCCTCCACCTCGTCGATGTCGTGGACGGTGACGATGCCGGGGTGGGTCAGCGCCGCCACCGCCTTCGCCTCGCGCTCGAAGCGCGCCAGCTTCTCCGGGCGGTCGGCCATGTCGGCGGGCAGCACCTTGAGGGCGACCCGCCGTCCCAGGCGGGCGTCCTCCGCCAGGTAGACCTCGCCCATCCCGCCCGAGCCCAGCGAGGCGACGACGCGGTAGGGGCCGAGCATCCGGCCGACGAGGCCGCGGTCGGGCTGGACCTGGGGCATGGCGTCGATTATGACGCCGCCGCCGGGGGGCCGGATCCCCGCCTGACATCAGTTGACTCCAGCCTGTTGGACGGCGCGCCTCCCCCGCGTGGCCGGCGGCGCCTTGACGCTGCCGGCAGCGGGAAACACAATGACCCGTTCATCCCGAAAAGCCACCCTGGCCGGCAAGACGTCCCGGTCCGCAACCATCGTGAGGTGGAGAATGGCCCGCAAACGCCCGCGCGGCGAGGACGAGAGCGCGCAGTTCGCGTTCTCCAGGCGCAGCTTCCTGAAAACGGCCGGGGTCGGCGCCGCGGCCAGCACCGTGGTCGGCGTGGCCGCCACGGCGACGAGCGCGCCGGTCGTGCTCGGACCCGACGCCGTCTCCCTGACCCTCAAGGTCAACGGCACGGCGCAGAAGGTGACGGTCGAGCCGCGGGTGACGCTGCTCGAGGCGCTGCGCGACCACCTCGACCTCACCGGCGCCAAGCTGGTCTGCGACCGCGGCAGCTGCGGCGGCTGCACCGTGCTGCTCGACGGCGAGCCGATCGATTCCTGCCTGATGCTGGCGGCGGACGCCGAGGGGCACGAGGTCACCACCGTCGAGGGGCTCGGCAGCCCCGACCACCTGAGCCCGGTGCAGCGCGCCTTCGTGGAGAAGGACGCCATGCAGTGTGGCTTCTGCACGCCCGGCTTCGTGGTGGCGGCCACCGCCTTGCTGGCGAAGAACCCTCGGCCGAGCGTCGAGCAGATGAAGGAGGGGCTCGCCGGCAACCTGTGCCGCTGCGGCACCTACGGGCGCATCTTCGAGGCCGTGCAGGCCGCGGCCCGGGCGAAGAGGGGGTAGGCCATGCAGGAGGAGCCGAGGACCAAGCCGCCGATGGTCAAGGTGACCGTCAAGGCGGGGCTGGCGAGCGCCCCCCAGGTGAGGGAGGTCGAGATCCCGCAGGACGACATCGAGCCCTGGGACCTCGACAGCTGGGCGAAGTTCCGGCACATGGGCAAGCCGCTGGCCCGTTTCGAGGCGCCGCTCAAGGTGACCGGGCGCGCGAAGTACACGTACGACGTCAAGCTGCCGGGGATGCTCTACGGCCGCATGATCGGCGCCGCCATCCCCGCGGGCGAGGTCGTCTCCGTCGACACCAGCCGGGCCGAGGCGCTGCCCGGGGTGAAGGCCGTGTGGACGGCCGAGCAGAAGATCATCCGCTTCGCGGGCCAGGACGTGGCGGCGGTGGCGGCCGTCTCGCCGCAGGTCGCGGAAGACGCGGCGCGGCTGGTGAAGGTGACCTACAAGGAGAGGCCGTTCACCCCCGAGCTGCGCGCCGCCATGAAGCCGGACGCGCCGCTCGTGTACGCCGACGCCGAGAACCCGGCCGGCAGGGACGTGCCGCACCAGGGCAACGTGGCCGGTCCCCGGCCGAGCCGCCGCGGCGGGGACGGTCGGGGCGACGTGGAGAAGGCCCTGGGGGAGGCGGACGCCACCATCGAGGCCAGCTACTACTGCCCGGTGCACACCCACTCCTGCCTGGAGACGCACGGCGTCGTGGCCAGCTGGGAGGGCGACCAGCTCACCATCCACGCCTCCACCCAGGGGATCTTCGCGGTGCGCGAGGGCGTCGCCGACGCGCTGGGGATCGACCGCAAGAACGTGCGCGTCTTCTGCGAGCACATGGGCGGCGGCTTCGGCAGCAAGCTGGGTCCTTCCGCCACCGGCAGCGCCTTCTCGGTGGTGGCCTGCCGGCTGGCGAAGATGGCCGGCGCTCCGGTGCGGCTGATGCTCGACCGCCAGCAGGAGCAGCTGTGCACCGGCAACGCGCCGAGCGCGCTCATCACGGTGAAGGCGGGGGCGAAGAAGGACGGGACGCTCACCGCCGTCCACTACGTCTCCCACGGCTCGGCCGGCATCTCGCCGGGGGCGGGCACCGCCGGCCCGGCCAGCTCGCTCTACACCGGCAACCCCAACTTCAAGGCCGAGGAGTACGACGTCTTCACCAACGCGGGCCCCTCGGCGCCGCTGCGCGCCCCGGGCCACTCGCAGGGGGCGTTCGGCCTCGAGTCGGCGATCGACGAGCTCGCCGACAAGCTGGGCATCGACCCTCTGGAGTTCCGGAAGAAGAACGAGTCGAGCCCGGTGCGCCGGGCCCAGTACGACCCGGGGGCGAAGGCGATCGGCTGGGAGCGGCGGAATCAGAAACCCGGCGACATGTCGACCGGCCAGTGGGGGACGCTGCCGCCGACACGCAAGCGCGGCCTGGGCGTCGCCAACGGCAACTGGTACGTGTTCGCCAACGAGAACACCGGCGCACAGGTGAAGGTGCACCGCGACGGCTCGGTCGAGGTGTTCACCGGCTGCCAGGACATCGGCAGCGGCTTCCGAACCGCGATGGCGATCGTGGCGGCCGAGGAGCTGGGGCTCGATCCCTCGGGAGTCACCATCCGCCTGGGCGACACCCAGTTCCCGCAGGGGCCGGCCTCGGGCGGCAGCACCACCACCAACTCGGTGGCCCCGGCGGTGCGCCTGGCCGCGAACCACGCGCGGGCACAGGTGCTGGCGCTGGCGGCGCCGATGCTGGGGGTGAAGCCGGAGGAGCTCTCGGCCGCAGACGGGAAGATCTTCGTGGCCGCGAGCCCGGACCGGGCGGTCGGCTTCAAGCAGGCGGCGGCGAAGATGAGCGGCGAGGTGATCGACGCCGTCGCCCGCAGGCCGAAGCAGTACGAGCCGGTGCGTCACGACCTCGCCGGCACCCAGTTCGCGGAGGTCGAGGTGGACACCGACACCGGCAACGTGCGGGTGGTGAAGATGGTGTCGGTCAACGACTGCGGGCTGCCGGTCAACCCGCTGACCACCGAGAGCCAGATCATCGGCGCCATGATCCAGGGCGCCTCCTGGGCCCTTCTCGAGAACCGCATCCTGGACGCGAACGTGGGCACGATGGTCAACCCCAACCTCGAGTGGTACAAGATCCTGACGCCCTCGGACATGTTCGAGGCGCAGGTCATCCTCACCCCCATCGCCAACCTGGCGAACAACACCTCGACCGCCGGCATCGGCGAGCCGCCGATCGTGCCGACTCTCGCTGCCATCGCCAACGCCGTCTACAACGCCACCGGCGTGCGCGTGCGCGAGCTGCCTCTCACACCCGACAGGGTCCTGACCGCCCTGTCGCAGGCACGGAGGGCCTGACGGCCATGAACCGCTTCGAGCTGGCTCGTGCCACCAACACCGCCGAGGCCCGCACGCTGGTCTCGGAGAGGCCGGGGAGCGTGCTCAAGGCCGGCGGCATCGACCTGCTGGACCACCTGAAGGAGCACCTCCTCGAGCCACCCCGGGTGGTCGACATCAAGCGCATCCCCGGCCTCGACGCGATCCACGTCGAGGCCGACGGCTCGCTCCGCATCGGCGCGCTCGCCACCCTGGCCAGGGTGGCGGCCCACGCCGGCGTGCAGAAGAGCCATCCGGCGCTGGCCCGCGCCTGCGGCGAGGCCGCCTCGCCGCAGATCCGCAACCTGGCCACGATCGGGGGCAACCTGCTGCAGCGCCCGCGCTGCTGGTACTACCGCCTCGAGTCCTACAAGTGCATCAAGAAGGGCGGCGACACCTGCTTCGCGGTCGCCGGCGAGAACCGGTACCACGTGCTGTGGGGCGGCGGCCCCGCCTTCCCCCCGCACCCGTCGAACGCGGCCGTGCCGCTCCTCGCCTACGGGGCGAGCTTCGTCCTCGACGGCGAGAAGGGCCCTCGGGTGGTCCCGGCCTCCGAGTTCTTCGTGCTGCCGGCCAAGGACCCGACCCGGGAGAACGTGCTGCAGCCCGGGGAGATCCTGACCGAGATCCGCGTCCCGGCGGCGGCCGGCTGGAGGTCGGGCTACGAGGAGATCCGCGAGCGCACGGCGTTCGACTGGCCGCTGGTGTCCGCGGCGGTCGCCCTGCGCGGCGACGGCGGCACCGTCCGCGACGCCCGGGTGGTGCTGGGATGGGTGGCGACCATCCCCTGGCGCTCGGCCGCCGCCGAGAAGGCGCTGGTCGGACGCACGCTGAACGCGGCCACCGCCGAGGCGGCCGCGAAGGCGGCCGTCGAAGGCGCCGAGCCGATGACCGACAACGCCTACAAGGTCGCGCTGGTGCAGACGCTGGTGCGCCGGATGGTCGCTTCTCTCGCGTGAGGGCCACGATGGACGCTCAGGAAGACGCCAACGTCCCGGTCTGCACCCGGCTGCGCACCAAGATGTACTACGTGGTCGGCCGCGAGCACGTGAACCTCCGCGTCTCGTCCCCGACCGCCCAGTACTGGTGCTCGCTCACCGCCACGGTGATGGGCCCGGACTCGCTGCCCTGCAATCCCGAGTCGTGCCAAGCGCACCGCGGCTGCTTCGAAACGGAGTAGCCGACTCGGCCCTCGGCTCGGTCACTCCCGAGCGTCGCGCCGGCCGGCTGGCCCTCGACGGGCAGCCGTGGCCAGCAGTCCTCGAAGCTGGGCCACATTGGCCGCCTCGGTGGGCGGCGCCTCCCGAAGATACCGCTCGACGTACGGCCGAGCCTCGGCGATCCGGCCGAGCTGCAGGAGGGTGGCTCCGAGGTTGAAGAGAGCCTCGTAGGCGTGAGGATCCAGCTCGAGGGCCTTCCTCCATTCGCCGAGGGCCTCCTCGATCCGACCGTCCTGTGATGCGAGAAGGCCCAGGCTCACGTGGGCGAGCCCGAAGGAAGGATCGAGCCGCAGAGCGCCCTCGAAGGCCTCCCTGGCCTCGGCCCTCCGGCCCGCCTGGATCAGGACCCTCCCCTGGTTCAGCAGCGCCATCGCGTTCGTGGGGTCGATCTCCAGCACGCGGGCGAACACGGCCACGGCGTCCTGGGTGCGACCCAGGGAAGCGTAGGCAACAGCCAGGGCGGTCATCACGTCCACATCGGGCTCGCGCCGGCGCGAATACGGCTCGAGGAGCGCGGCCGCCTCGCGGGCCCGGCCCGCTTGGGCCAGAAAGTAGCCGAGGCGCGCGACCACTTCCGTGTTCTCTGTGTTCAAGGCGAGCGCCCTGCGGGCAGTCTCGATGGCGGCATCGCGCCGACCGAGCTGCCACTCGAGATAGGCCTGGTAGTGGAGCGCCTGCGGCATCGTGGGACGGGAAGCGACGACCTCCCGGCACAGGGTGAGCGCCCCGGGGAGGTCGCCGGCATCGTACCGGCCGATCACGTGGCTGAGGGCCGTGTTCAGGCCCATGAGCCGCTTGGGGTCATCGTCCGCGGTGTAGCGTGTCTTCTGCGGCGCGCCGCCCCCTGCGTACCCCAGCGCCCTCAGCCGTTCGAGGGCCTCCGGGCTCTCCTCCGCCCGCTGGAGCCCCGGATCGGACCGGCGCAGGTCGAGGAGAAGGGCCCTCAGCCGCGCGACGTCCTGGGGCCGGCTGGCGGCGAGGTTCTTCTCCTCTCGGGGATCGCTGGCGAGGTCGTAGAGCTCGGGGAGGGGAAGGTCGATGTACTTCTCCGAGCCGCGGATCAGGCCGTAGAGCGGCGCCCAGCCACGCGTGGCCGCCGCGGTGAGGGCCTCGAAGTACGTGGCAGCAGCGGGGGGCAGGCGACCCGCCGCGAGAGGGAGCAGGCTGCGGCCGTCGGTGCCTGCCGGGAGATCCAGGCCGACCGCCTCCAGGATCGTGGGCAGGAGATCCACGTGGCGCACGGGTTCCGTGACCACTCGGGCTGGGAAGAGCCGAGGCGCGTAGAGCACGAGCGGGATGTGGAGCGTCGCCTCGTAGGCCAGGATGCCATGGGTGATCTCGTCGTGATCCCCGAGCGCCTCTCCGTGATCGGCGGTGAACACGATCAGCGTGCGTCCACTCGCGCCCTGGGAGAGGATCGGCTCGAGAAGCGGACCCAGGGCCGCGTCCGCGGTCGCCACCGCGCCCTGGTAGGGGTTCCCGGGGAAGCGCGAGGCGAAGGGTTCCGGCGGCGCGTAGGGCCAGTGGGGTTCGTAGACGTGCACCCAGCAGAAGGTGGGCCCCCGCGTCTGAGCCCGCAGCCAGCGCCTGGCCGCCGAAACCGTTTCCGCGCCCGGCCGGCGCGGTATGTGCTCCAGCCGCACCGCGGGGCCGCCCGACTCGCCGAAGCGGTCGTCATACACCTCGAAGCCGCGGTCGAGGCCGAAGCGGGAATCGAGGGGAAAGGCGCTGACGAAGGCCGCGGTGTGGTAGCCGTGGGCCCGAAGCAGCGTCGCCAGCGTGTCCATGCCCGCCGGGAAGCGGAAGCCGGCGTTGTCGCGCACGCCGTGGCGCAGCGGGTAGCGCCCCGAGAGGATGTTGGCGTGGGACGGAAAGGTCACCACGTTGTGGGCGTGAGCGCGGGTGAAGAGGACGCCGTCGGCGGCAAGGCGATCCACCCACGGCGTCCCGGCGTCGCGGTACCCGTAGGCCCCGAGGGCATCGGCCCGCAGCGTGTCGACCGTGATCAGCAGGACGTTCAGCCCCGGCTCGCGCAGTCTGGGAACGTCACGTCGCGCGAAGGTGGCGATCGCGGCCGCGCCTGCGGCCACGGCGAGGACGGCCGCGAGCACGACCGGCCACCTCCGCCTCGGCTGCCTCCTCTCGCGTGAGCCTCGCCTGCGACCCATCACCGGCCAGCCTACTCGAAGCCGGGCGCGGCTGCGACAGCGCCGACACAGCTCCAACCCGATGGATCCCTCGCGACCCGGAACATCCAGGATGGTGGACCATTCCCCGGCTCGGGACGCGAGGGAGCCGATATAAGATACTGATTGGAAGCATGTTACGAGAGCTGTGGGGAGGGGGTTGCACCTGGTCGCCGCTTTGCATTATTTGTCATTGTTTCGCTGTCTGTTGCCCGATGGTCGGCTCGGTGCCAAGATCGGTGCTCCCCGTCGGAGCGTCGGAAGCCGTCGGGATGAGGCTGCAAGGAGGCGACATGTTCAAAGGCAGATGGCACTTGGCGAGCCTCGCGGCGCTGATTGCGCTCGCCATCGTGCCGGCGGCAGTATTCGGCCAGACCGAGACCGGGCGGATCACCGGTACGGTCACGGATCAGAGCGGCGCGGTGCTCCCGGGAGCGAGCGTCACCCTGAAATCCTTGTCGACGGGAGCCACCCGCTCCGCAGTGACGGATGCCACCGGGGGCTATACGGTCGCAGCTCTCCTCCCGGGGCCGTACGAGGTCACGGTTTCGCTCAGCGGCTTCACCACGAAGCAGACGAAGGCGACGCTCACCGTCGGTGCGACGCTCACGGTGGACGCTCGCCTCACGGTCGGCACGCAGTCCGAGGTCGTCACGGTCGTCGGCTCCACCGAAGGAGTCGTCGTGAACACCTCCAACCAGGAGGTGGCCACGACGGTCACCGAGAACCAGCTCCGGGAGCTGCCCACCCTCACCCGCAACCCGTACGACTTCGTCGCGCTCGCCGGCAACGTCTCCGCGGGCGACACCCAGAACGACGCCTCCACCGCGCGCGGCACCGGCTTCTCCATCAACGGCCAGCGCACCAGCAGCACCAACGTGCTGCTCGACGGCTCGGCCAACAACGACGAGTTCACGGCCTCCGTGGGCCAGGGGGTCCCGCTCGACTCCGTCCAGGAGTTCAGCGTCATCTCCAGCAACTTCTCGGCGCAGTACGGCCGCGCCACCGGCGGCATCGTGAACGTCGCCACCAAGTCCGGGAGCAACAGCTTCCACGGGTCGGCCTACGAGTACCTCCGCACCTCCGGCCTGTCGGCCTCGGACTTCGACAACAACGCCCGCGGCGTTCCGAAGCAGGACTTCACCCGCAACCAGCCCGGCTTCTCGTTCGGCGGCCCGCTGAAGAAGGACAAGGTGTTCTTCTTCGCCAGCTACGAGCTGACCAAGACCACGAGCTCGGCGAACCACCCGTTCGCCGTGCCCACGTCGGAGCTGCTCGCGCAGGCCGCTCCGAACGTCCAGGAGTTCTTCAAGGGCCGGCTGCCGAGCGGCAACGGGGGAACGCTCACGGTGGGCCAGGTCTGTGCCCAGCTCGAGTGCAGCCCGGGCGGCCCCTTCGCCTCGCTGGGGGCCAACTTCCCTGCGTTCAACATCGTCAACTTCCAGGCTCCGATCGACGGCGGGGCCGGCCCCGGCCGCAAGCGGCACCAGGCCGTGGGACGGCTCGACTTCAACTTCAGCACCAACACGACCGCCTACATCCGTTACGCGTTCGAGAAGGACGACACCGACCCCGGGTCGGTGTCCCTCAGCCCGTATGCAGGCTTCAACACCATCAATGCCGTCACGAACCACAACGCCCTCGCCTCGCTGACCCACGTCTTCTCCTCGAACCTCACCAGCCAGACGAAGGTCGTCTACAACCAGCTCCGGAGCGAGCAGCCCCTGGGCTCGGCCGGCGTGACGCCGACCCTCTTCCTGACCGGCTCCGACGTGAGGGTCCAGGGCGCCTCGATCGTGTTCCCGGGATACTTCCCGACCTCCTCGGGCGTCGGCATCCCCTTCGGCGGCCCGCAGAAGCTCCTGCAGTTCTACCAGGACTTCAACTGGATCAAGGGCGCGCACGACATCCGCGTCGGCGGCAGCTTCGTCCACATCATGGACGACCGCACCTTCGGCGCCTACCAGTACGGGAACGAGAACCTGGGCAGCGTTCCCTCGGAGGGTTTGGACGCCCTCATGAGGGGCGAGCTCGTGCAGTTCTCGGTGGCCATCAACCCGAAGGTGTTCCCGCCCAACCCCGTGGAGCTCCCGGTCACGGCGCCGAACTTCACGAGGAACAACCGCTACAACGAGGGCGCGGCCTACATCAACGACAACTGGGCCGTGAGCCCGCGCTTGAAGCTGAACCTCGGCGTCCGCTGGGAGATCTACGGGGTCCAGCACAACACCGACCCGTCCCTCGACTCGAACTTCTATTTCGGATCGGGCGACAACTTCTTCCAGCAGTTCCGCAACGGCGGCCTGCAGCTCGCACCCCAGAGCCCCATCGGACAGCTCTGGAAGACCGACTGGAACAACTTCGCGCCGAGAGTGGGGTTCGCCTACGACGTGAGCGGCGACGGCAAGACCAGCGTCCGCGGCGGCTACGGCATCGCCTACGAGCGCAACTTCGGCAACGTCACCTTCAACATCATCCAGAACCCGCCGAACTACGGCACCGCGCTGCTGAGCGTCGACCCGGCCACCGGCGGTCCGCTGCAGGTCACCACCCAGAACCTGGGTCCCCTCGGCCAGCCCGGCGAGTCGCCGTTCGTCTCCTTCAGCCTCCGCCACGTAGACCAGAACATCAAGACCGCCTGGTCCCACTTCTGGAGCGCCTCGCTGCAGCACCAGCTCTCACCGAACGTGGTGGCCTCGCTCGACTACACGGGCTCGAAGGGCGTCGACCTCTACTCCCTGGGCGACGTGAACATGCGAGGTACCGCCAAGGTCTATGCCGAGCAGCTCGGCCTCGACCCGGCGGCGATCTCGGCCAGCGCCCGCCTCAACCCGATCTACGGCAGCGACAACATGCGCACGAACAACGGCAAGTCGCTCTACAACGGCATCACGGTCGGTCTGGACGGGCGCGACATCGGCCGGACGGGGCTCTCGCTCTCCGCGAAGTACACCTGGGCGAAGGCCAAGGACAACCTCTCCTCGACGTTCAGTGAGGGCATCGACGCCGCCGGCGGTGCAGTTCTGGGCTTCCTCGACCCATACCCGGGTGGCGTGGGCGGTGGGCCCAACCTGGACTACGGCTACTCCGAGTACGACGTCCGCCACCGGTTCATCGGGTCCGGGACCTGGGACATCCCGCTCGCCAAGAACAGCACCGGAGCCACCAAGGCGCTGCTGAAGGGCTGGTCGCTCAACTTCCTCTTCACCGCCCGGAGCGGGACGGCCTTCTCGCTCTACGACTGCTCCAACCGGACCTCGCCGAACGGAGCGCTCGCTTCCTCCAAGTGCATGCGCATGCTGGAGTACGCACCGCTCGGCGAGAGCGGCGCGAGCAACCCGGCCGCCGTGCCGGACTCGCCCAACACGTTCAACTACATCGACCTGACGCCGGAGAAGCCGGGGATCGGCACCTACATCAACCCGATCTCGCAGACCTCGCTGATCGGTCCCTTCCCCAGCAACATGACCCAGCGCGGGCAGTTCCGCGCGCCCGGGTACTACAACCTCGACGCGAGCCTCGCCAAGAGGTTCTGGCTGACTGAGAAGGTCAACCTCCAGATCCGGATCGAGGCCTACGACCTCTTCAACCACGCGAACCTGTGGGTGGACGGCAGCACCGTCACGGCGAACGCCAACGACTACGTCCGCGCCTACCGGACGGGCCACCGCAACGTCCAGCTCGCGGCCAGGCTGAACTTCTAGCCGAGAGCCGACGGCAGGATGCGAGGGGGGGCCGTGAGGCCCCCCCTTTCTTCTTGGCCACACGTAGTACGCTGCCCCGCGATGGTGGTCCTGCGGGAGCGCTGCCTCGCACCCACGCTGGCCGTCCTCTTCGGGCTCCTTCCCCGGCCCGCGCAGCAGCCGGCCGGCAGGGGCTTCATCACCTTTGCGGAGGCCCGGTCGGTCGTCTCCGCGATGCACGCGGCGCTGCCCGCCGGCCTCGCCGGCCTCGAGGACGACCGCGTCGCCGCGACCTGGCCGTCGTGGGTGCGCGAGCGGGATCGCGCGGTCCGCGAGAGGCTCGCCCGGGGGGAGGAGGACGCGGTCGTCAATCTCCTCTTCCTCGGCACGTCCTTCACCGACGCACCGCGGCTGACCGCGGAGGTTCTCGGTGCGGGGGCCGGCGGGACGGAGTCGCTCCTCGCCCGTCGACTCGAGGACCTCGCCGCGGCTCTCGCGGGCGCGGGCGGGGACGAGCGGGTGAGACTCGCCCGCGCCGTCTTCGCGCGGTCGGCGAACCGCGCGGTGCCGTCCCGAGGGGCCGCTCTTGCCTGGCTGCGGCAGATGGTGGCGAGAGTCTGGCAGGAACGGAGGTCGTTCGCCGCCGAGCTCGCCCGGATCCGCGCCATCCCCGATGCGACGGAGCAGATGGCCGAGCGGTCCACGCTCTTCCACGACCGGGGCATCGCCCTCGACACCTCGCTGCGACCCGCGTTCGCCGTCGAGGAAGCCCTGCGCGACGCGCTCCGACGCGGCCTCATCCCAGCGCGCGGCGTGCGGCGCGCGGCGGTGGTGGGCCCGGGGCTCGACTTCGTGGACAAGACGGAGGGGCAGGACTTCTACCCGCCGCAGTCCCTGCAGTCGGCCGCGCTGGCCGACAGCCTGGTCCGGCTCGGCCTCGCCCGCGCGGAGGCGCTCGAGGTGACCGCCTTCGACATCAGCCCCCGCGTCCTGGACCACCTGGCCCGGGCGCGTGCCCGGGCCGTCGCCGGCGAGGGCGACGTCCTGCAGCTGCCCCGTCCCCAGTCGGGCTGGCGGGGGCCGTTCCTCGCCTACTGGGAGCGCTTCGGCGACGCCGTGGCCACCTCCGCCGAGGCGGTCCGACCGCCTCCCTCGGCAGGAGCCCTCGAGGTCCGCGCGGTGCGCCTGCGGCCGGAGGTACAGGCGCGCGTCCGGCCCGTCGACCTCGACATCGTCTACCAGCGACTGGACCTTCCGGAGGAGCGGCGCTTCGATCTCGTGGTCGCCACGAACATCCTCGTCTACTACGACACGTTCGAGCAGTGCCTCGCGTTCGCCAACGTCGCCCGCATGACGGCCCCGGGCGCGCTCCTCCTCTCGAACAACGCGATCCTGGAGCTGCCCGGCGCCGCCCTCCGCTCCGTCGGGTACAAGACGGTGGTCTTCTCCGACAAGCCCGAGGACGGCGAGCACGTCATCTTCTACCGTCGGCTCTCCGACCCGGCAGGACGCTGAACCGGCAGATCCCCGAGGGCTGCTGCGCCCTCCCCGGCAGGCACGCTTCCCTCACCGCGCGGAGCCGAGCTGCGCCAGGAGGTGCTCGACCTCGGGCTGGTTCCGCTGCAGGGCGAGCGAGCGACGGAACTGCGCGGCGGCCTCGGCTTCGCGCCCCCGCTTGAGCTCGGCCCAGGCCAGGCCGTTGACCAGCTCGGGAGTCGGCGCCGGCGCCACGGCGAGGGCCGCCCGGTACGCGCGCGCCGACTCGTCGAAGCGGCCCTGGAGAAAGCGGGTGGCGCCGATCAGGGTGTTGCGCTCCAGCGCCGGCTCCGACTCGGCCACGGCCAGGGCGCGCTCGAAGTAGGGGGCGGCCTCCGAGGCGGCCCCGCTCTTGACGTAGGCGGCGGCCAGGTCGAGCAGCGCCTCCGGGTTGCCGGGCTCGCGTGCGACGGCCTTGCGGAACAGGGCGATCCCCTGGTCGGTGCGCCCCTGGCGGACGCGGATGACCCCCATCTTCACCAGGGCTCCGGCGTCCTGCTCGTCGGCCTCGAGAACGAGGCCGTAGTAGCGCTCGGCTGCACCCACGTCCTCGCGGCCGAAGGCAATGTCGCCGAGCCCACGGAGGGCGTCGGGATGTTCCGGGGCCAGGGCGAGGACGCGCTCGAGCGTCACCGCCGCCTCGTCCGGTCGCCCCCGGGCCACGAGCGTCCGGGCGAGGCTCAGCAGCGGCTCGGGCGAACGGGAATCCATGCCCGCCGCCCGCTCGAGCACGCTCTGCGACGCGTCCGGGTGACCCGAGAGCCGCAGGTCGTCGCCCAGCAGCACGAGGTCGGTCACCGGCAGGGGGTGATCGCGTTCCAGGGTGCGCAGCTCGGCGACGGCCCCCGAGAAGTCCCGGGCAGCGGCGAGGGCGATGGCGCGATAGCGGCGCGCCAGGGCGAAGCCCGGCTCCTCGGCCAGGACCGCCGCCAGCTCGCGCGCGGAGGACTCCGGGTGGGCGTGCGCCTCGGCGATCGCGCGTTCCAGGCGGTTGATCAGCTCGACGCCGTCCTTCGGATCGCGTGGCGAGGCTGCGAGGGGCACCGACTCCGTGCCGCCCAGGTAGCCGAGGGCGGCGAGCCGCTCGCTGGCGCCCGCGTCCGCGGCCGGCCGGGCCGCCCAGCGATCCCCGGCCACGACCGCGTGCAGCGGGCGCAGCAGCAGGGCGCGCGTCTCCGGCTCCTGGTCGGCGCGATTGAGCTTTTCCCCGGGGTCGGAGTCCAGGGCGTAGAGCTCGCTGCGCGGAGCGTCGACCAGCTTCCAGCGTGACGTGCGCCACGCGTGAAGCGGCGCCCAGCCCAGGTGCAGCCGACAGAACAGCGCCTCCGCGTACGCCGGGGCGTCGCTCATGGAACGTCCCGACAGGGCGTCCCTCAGGGAACGGCCGTCGGTCCCGGGCGGGATGGCGACGCCGGCGAGGTCCCAGACCGTGGGGGCGACGTCGATGCCGCGAGCCACGGTCATGGAGACCAGCCCGGCGGAGACGCCCGGTCCCGCCACGATGAGGGGCACCCGGAGCGTCGCGTCGTAGACGAAGACGCCGTGCGTCAGCTCGCCGTGCTCGCCCAGGCTCTCGCCGTGGTCCGCGGTGGCGACCACCAGCGTGCGCGCCAGCTCCCCGCTTTCCTCGAGCCTCCCCAGCAGCACGCCGATCTGGGTGTCGACGAAGGCGATCTCGCCGTCGTAGGCGCGGCCGGCGACCCTGGCCGCAGACTCCGGCGGCGGCTGGTAGGGGGCGTGCGGATCGAAGTAGTGCACCCACAGGAACCAGCGGCCGCCGCTCCCCCGGGAACGCCGGTTCAGCCACTGCAGCACGACGGCGGTGGTCTGATCCGCGCGGCGTTCGATGTACGCCGCGCGGGCGTCGTCGCCGTGCGGGAAACGGTCGTCGTAGGTGTCGAAGCCACGGGCCAGGCCGTACCGGCGCTCCAGCGGATAGCCGGAGACGAAGGCCGCGGTCTCGTAGCCTGCCGCCCGGAACGTGCCGGCCAGCGTGGGCACGTCGTCCGGCAGCACGAATGTCCCGTTGTCTCGCACGCCGTGGCGGGGCGGCGTGCGGCCGGTCAGGATGGAGGCGTGCGACGGCGCCGTGAGCGGAGCCTGGGCGATCGCGGTGGCGAAGCGGACACCGCGCGCGGCGAGGCGGTCGAGGACCGGCGTGGCGGCGCTGCGGTCTCCGTAGCAGCCGAGGTGGTCGGCCCGCAGGGTGTCGATGGTGATGAGCAGGACGTTGCGTGCGGGCGCGAGGTGCGGCGGGCGGGCGAACCAGGCGGCGAGCCCGACGGCGAAGACGAGCGTGAGCCCGGCGAGCATCCAGCGCGGGGGACGGCGCGGGGCTCCGCGCGCCGGCGGCGAGGGCGGCGCGGTCGCGGCCCTGCCACGGCGGCGAGCCATCAACGCGCCACACGCCGGCCCGCGACGCGCCTCGACCCCGCACCGGGGTCCAGCCGCCCGCGTGCCCACCGTACGAACCCGACTGTCAGCGGCTCAGGCGCGCGCCCGGACTCCACGGCCGGATGCTAGCACGCGGCCGGAGCAGGGCGGCCCCTACGCCGTCTCGATCACCCGCAGCACGCGCGCGTTCTGGATGGAGACCTGGGCCGCCACCCGGCTGGCCAGGTCGAGGAAGGCCTTCGCCGCCGGCGCATCGGGCGCTTCGCAGACGATGGGGCGGCCCTCGTCGCCGCCCTGGCGCACGCGCGTGTCGATCGGCACCTCGCCCAGGAACGGGATCTGCAGCTCCTCGGCCAGGCGCCGCCCGCCTCCGTTGCCGAAGATGTCCGTCCTCTCGTGGCAGTGGCCGCAGACGAAGTAGCTCATGTTCTCGATCACGCCCAGCACGGGGATGTTGAGCTGGCGGAACATGCCGACCGCCTTGCGCACGTCGGCCACCGAGACGCCCTGCGGCGTGGTCACCACCACCGCCCCGGCCATGGGCACGCTCTGCGCCATCGAGAGGGCGACGTCGCCGGTCCCCGGCGGCAGGTCCACCACCAGGTAGTCGAGCTCGCCCCAGGCCACGTCGCGCATGAACTGCTGCACGGCACCGTGCAGCATGGGGCCGCGCCAGATGATCGGCTGGTCCGCCGGCACCAGCATGCCCATCGAGATCACCTTCACGCCCTGCGCCTGGGGCGGCACGATCCGCTTCTCGGCGTCGACCTCCGGGGCCCCGATGACGCCCAGCATCTGCGGGATGTTCGGGCCGTAGACATCGCCGTCCAGCAGGCCCACTCGCGCTCCCTTGAGGGCGAGAGCCACCGCCAGGTTGACGCTGGTGGTGGACTTGCCGACCCCGCCCTTGCCGGCGCCGACCGCCACGATGTTGCGGATGCCCGGCACCTGCTGCCGGCCGAAGCCGCCGCGGGTGCTCACGTTCGCCGTCATCTTCGCCCGCGCCGCGGTCACGCCCGGAAGCGCCGCCACCAGCGCCTCGGCCTGCGCCTTCATCTCGTCCCGCACCGGGCAGGCGGGCGTCGTCAGCTCGATGGTGAAGTCCACCTCGCCGCCCCTCACCTGCACGTCCTTGACGAACCCCAGGCTGACGATGTCCCTGTGCAGGTCGGGGTCCTGCACCGCCCGCAGGGCGGAGAGAACCTGCTCTTCGCTCACGCTCACGCTCATCACCTCGAAAGGGGTCAGGAGGCGAGGGCTGCGTCCGCCAGCTGCTGCAGCGTCTCGAACTTGGTGGGCGGGCTGCCCAGGATGGTCTTGCGGATCATGCCCTGGCGGTCGATGACGATGGTCGTCGGGTAGCCCTGGTTGACGCCGAACTTCTCGGCCGTGCCGTCGTCCCCGAGCAGCTGCCGGTAGGGGATCCGGTTCTCGCGCACGAAGTCGTTGATCTCCGTGGGCGAGCCCGAGTCCATCACCACGCCCACCACCTCGACCCCGCGGGGCTGGTTCTTGCGCCAGAACTCCGCGTAGTCGGGGATCTCGTGGATGCAGGGTCCGCACCAGGTCGCCCAGAAGTCGAGGATCACCACCTTGCCCCTGAACGAGTCGAGCGTGGCGCGCCCGCCGTTGAGGTCGGCCAGGTCGAAGGCCGGCGCGGCCTTCACCTGCGACTTCCGGGGGGCGGCGCCGCAGGCCGACAGGGCGAGTGTCGCGAGGATGGCGACGGTCGCACGCCTCTTCATCCGTCCAGTATAGACCCAGCGGCGGCGCCGGCGCGGCCCGACGGCGACTGGCCCTAGCCGATGCGGGCGAGGCCGGGGAACAGTCGCGACACCCAGCTGGCGATCAGCGTCAGGCGGTCCGTCACCAGCAGCAGGCCGACGCCGACCAGGAGCACGCCGGAGACCACCTCCACCGCGTGCATCGAGCGACGCAGGCCGGCCGAGGCCTTGAAGAACCAGTTGACCGCCAGCGCCGAGAGGAGGAACGGGATGCCGAGGCCCGCGGAGTAGGCAGCCAGCAGGACGACCCCCTGGGTGACCGTCTCCTGCTGCGAGGCATAGAGCAGGATGGCTCCCAGGATCGGCCCGATGCAGGGCGTCCAGCCGAAGGCGAAGGCCAGGCCGACCACGTAGGCGCCGACGAGCCCCAGCGGCTTCTCCTGCACGCTCGCGCGCTTCTCCGAGAGCAGCCAGCGGATCTTGAAGACACCGGCCGTGTGCAGGCCGAGGACGATCACCAACGCCCCGCCGATCATGCCCAGCGTCCGCTTGTGCTCCTGCAGCAGGGTGCCGACCAGGGTGGCGGCGGCGCCCAGGGTCACGAAGACGGTCGAGAAGCCCAGGACGAACACCAGGCTGGTCAGCGCCACCCGGCGCACCAGGTCCCGGGGAGCCCCGCCCGCCTTCCACTGGGCCACGTTCACGCCGCTGATGAAGGAGAGGTATCCCGGGACGATCGGCAGGACACAAGGAGATATGAAGGAGAAGAGACCCGCCAGGAATGCGGCGGCGAGGGAGACGGACGAGCTCATGGGCAGGACCGCCGGAAGGTGTTCATCCTGCTGGATTATAGCGGCCTGCGCCCGCCGGTGCCCTCGCGGCGGGGTTGTGGTCTACTCTCGGAGACGGTGCCTCCAGGTGGCCGGATGACGAGCGCCCCCCATCGCCGCCTGCGCCTCGCGCCGAGCCTTCTCGGCCTCGCGCTCGCGCTGGCGGGTGCGCCTGCCGGCAGTGGCGACACCCCACCGCCGCTGCCCGAAGGGGCGGAGGCCTTCGTGGAGGCCGTGGTGAAGGCCTGGTCGTCCCGCGACCTCGCTGCCTGGATGGCGCTTTGGGACCTGCCCGCGCCGCAGGCGCGCACGCTGGAGGAGGCGGTCGCCCGGGAGGCCTTCGACTCCGACCAGGCCTCGCTCACCCTGCTGCGCGAGCCGACGGCGGCCGCCGACGGCCGGCGGCTGGAGATCGAGGTGCAGTCGTTCGTGGCCCACGAGCCGCGCGCCGGGGTGGCCCACTGGCGACTGCTGGCGCAGCGCCGCGACGACCGCTGGGTGCTGGTGTCGCGGCAGGACGCGGGGCGGGTGGACGGGCTGGTGCATCTCGCCCTCGGCCCCACCGCCTGGCGCGCCCGGGGGCTGACGCTGCACGCGGAGGACTTCGAGCTGCAGATGCAGGACGGCTCGCTCTACACCACGCCCGAGACACTCGGGCCCACGGTGCTGGTCTTCGTCGGCCGGGGCCGGGTGGCGTTCCGGCCGCAGCCGCCCGGCGAGCGTGAGCAGCTGCGCCAGTTCGCCGGGACGGCCGCCTTGAACGTGCCGGTGGAGTGGGCATACGCGCGCTTGAGCCCGGGGGACCTCGCCGAGCTCGTCGGCACCGCGCGCCTCGAACCGGCGCCGGACACGCCGCTGCGCCGGCAGCAGGCCGAGCGCGTGTTCCGCGCCCGCTCGCCGCGCAGCTTCATGATCGACGCCCCGCTGCCGCGCTCGCCCTGGTGGCTGCTCCCCGGCTCCGGCGACGTGGTGGTCGACTTCCCCTGGCACCGCGGCCGCGTGCTCACCTACGCCTACTCGGGCACCGAGGCCGAGGACGTGAACCTCTTCGAGCGGGACCGCCGGGCGCAGATCTGCATGTACGCCTCCGCCGGCCGGCCGCCGGACTGGAACGAGGACTCGGAGCGCACCGTCGACGTGCTCGACCAGGACCTGATGGTGCGCTTCGACCCCGCCCGCATGGAGCTGGCGGCGGTGCACTCGATGCGCCTGCGCATGCTCGGCAACACCCCCACGCTGCGGCTGCGCCTGGACGACGACCTGAAGGTCTCCTCGGTGTCGACCGGCGACGGCACCCGGCTGCTCTACTTCCGCGTGCGCGAGCAGAACGGGCTGGTGGTGGCGCTGGGGACGCTGGCCGACCGCAGCCGGCCGCTGACGGTGGTCACTCGCTACGCCGGCCGCCACGACCCGGCGCCGGTCGACCAGGAGCTGGTGCAGCTCAGCCCCACCCGGGAGGTGATCGACCGCGAGGAGGTCTTCATCGACCGCCCGCCGCTCGTCTACAGCAACCGCACCTCCTGGTACCCGCGCCCGCCCATCGAGGACTTCTCGACCGCCACCGTCGGCTTCGACACCCCCGAGGGATGGCTGGCCGTCACCGGGGGCGAGCAGCTCTCGCTGCGCAGCGAGGGACGGCGCACGCACAGCGAGTTCCGCCTGGCGCAGCCGGGGAAGTACCTGACCGCGGTGGTGGGGCGGCTGAGCGAGGTCGGGACGCGCCGGCTGGGCACGCAGTCGATTCGCGCCTACGCGACCACGCGCACGCACAGCGAGGCCGGGCGCGAGGCTGCGCTGCTGGAGCAGATGCTCGCCTTCTACTCCGAGCTGTTCGGGCCCTGTCCCTACCCCGCCTTGGGGCTGGTCGTGGCCGAGAGCCAGACTCCGGGCGGACACAGCCCGCCGGGCCTGCTGTACCTGCAGCTGCGGCCGCAGCTGCTGCGCGGCCAGCTTGCGGACGACCCGGCCAACTTCTCGGACCTGCCGGGCTTCTTCCTCGCCCACGAGGCCGCGCACCAGTGGTGGGGAGAGGCGACGGCGCCGTCCAGCTACCGCGAGCGCTGGCTGTCGGAGGCCTGGGCCCAGTACGCAGCCGCGCTCTGGATCCGTCACCGGCTCGGCGAGGACGCCTTCCGCAGCATGCTCGACCGCATGGGGCGCTGGGCGTTCCGCCACGACGCGGCCGGAGCCATCCACCTGGGCCAGCGGCTGGGCATGCTGCGCTCCGAGCCGCAGGTGTTCCGCGCCGTCGTGTACGACAAGGGCGCCTGGGTCCTCCACATGCTGCGCGGCATCGTGGGCGACGACGCGTTCTTCCGCGGAGCCCGCGCCTTCCTGGAGAGCCACCGCTACGCCAAGGCCGGCTCCGCCGACATGCGGCAGGCGCTGGAGACGGCGAGCGGCCGCGACCTCCAGCCCTACTTCGCCCGCTGGGTGTACGACACCGGCCTACCCGTGCTGGCGTGGAGCGAGCGCACCGAGGCTGCGGGCAGCGGCCGCTTCCGCACGACGGTGCAGGTGCGCCCGGAGAACCTGCCGGGGCCGGTCCCGCTGCAGATCACGCTGCTGACCGCCACCGGCCGTGAGCCGCACCAGGTCGCCCTGGCACCCGGCGGCGGGGCGTGGACCTTCGACTCGGTCGAGAAGCCGCGCCAAGTCCTGCTCAACGACGACCGCGCGCTGCTGGCGCGGCTCGCTCAGCGATAGCCCTTGCTGTGCCCTTCCGCCTCGAGGGTGGTGAGGCGGGCCTGCAGCTCGGCCTGCTTCTTCTTCGTGTCCTCGAGCGCCGTCATCGCTCGCGCACGGCTGGGCGTGTACATGGTGCTGACGTCGTTGAGCTGGGTCTGCAGGTCGTCGATCGCCTTGCGGCAGGCCTCCTCGGCCTTGCGCGTGCGGTCCATCTCGTCGCGCCAGGCCGCCTCCTCCTTGGCGGCCCGCTCGGCGGCCTCCTTCTCCGCGTCGGCGTCGCTCTTCGGCTTCGCCTCGGTCCCGCCGGTGCCGGACGCCGCCGCTCCCGTGGCCGTGCCCTCGCCCGCCGCCGGCTCCGCAGCCGCCGTCGGCGCAGCCACCGACTGGCCGCCGATGTCGCTCTCGGTGTAGACCTTCGCCGGGGCGGACGTCTTCCTCTTCTCCTTCTCCTTCGCTGCGACGTCGCCGATGCCCTGGGCGGACGCCACCGAAGCCAGCATCAAGGCGGCCCCGGCCAGGGCCGCGGCGTGGACGAGTCGCATGGGAACCTCCCGCCTGCCACGATTATAAGGGCCCCACGCAGGCCCGTGCTATCGTGCCGCGATGCGGGCGCGGCGGCAGGCGTGCTGATCGGCGTCGGCCTCGACCTGGTGGAAACCGCCCGCGTGGAGCACGCGTTCCGCCGGTTCGGGGAGCGCTTCGTGCGCAAGCTGATGGACCCCGAGGAGGCCGGGAGGCTCCCGGCCGTGGAGGAGGCCCGGGTCGCCGCGCTGGCAGCGGCGGTGGCGCTCAAGGAGGCGACCAGCAAGGCGATCGGCACCGGCTGGAGCCAGGGCGTGCGCTGGAGGGACGTGGTGGTGTGGGCGGAACCGTTGGGGGAGGCCGCAGAGGCCCCGGCGCGGGTCCGGCTCGACGCGCTGGCCGCCGAGGTCGCCCGCGCCCTGGGGTCGAGCGGCCGGACGCGGGCGCGGCTGCAGCGCACGGCCGGACTGGTCATCGGCGAGGTCTGGCTGCTGTCGTGAGCCTGCCTTTCGCCGTCGCCCGCCGCAACCAGCTGGTCACGGTGGCGATGGTGTTCGCCGTGTTCACCGGCTTCGCCTTCGTGCTGCCGTTCCTGCCGCTCTACGTGGCCGAGCTGGGCGTTCGCGACCCCCACCAGGCTGCGCTGTGGGCCGGCGTCCTGATCGGCGTGGGGCCTCTCGTCGCCGGCCTGGTGGCGCCGGTCTGGGGTCGGCTGGCGGACCGCCACGGCCACAAGCGGATCGCGCTGACGGCGCTCGCCGCCTGCGTGGTGATGCTGCTGCTCTCGGCGGGGGCCGGCCGGGTCGAGCAGCTCTTCGCCCTTCGGCTGGGGATCGGCCTGTTCGGCGGCATCGGACCACTGGGCCTGGCGATGGCCACCGCCCAGGCACCGCGGCAGGAGACCGGCCGCGCGGTCGGCCTGGTGCAGGCCGCCCAGATCCTCTCGGCGGCGGTGGGGCCGATGGCCGGCGGGGTGCTGGCGGACAGCATCGGCATGCGCCGGACATTCGTGGCGACCGCGGGGCTGTGCGCTCTCGCCTGGCTGCTGGTGCTGGCGCTCTACCGGGAACGCCGCCGCGAGCCCGCCTCGCACCCGGAGGCGGCCGGCTCCTTCGCGGCGGTGGTCGCCGTGCCCGGGGTGGCGGCGCTGCTGGCGGTGCTGTTCCTGGTCAACTTCATCGGCCGCTCGTTCACGCCCATCCTGCCGCTGCACCTCGCCGAGCTGGGTGTCGCGCACGCCCGGCTGGCCTCGGGCACCGGCCTCCTCATCTCCGTCTACGCGGTGGCGGCTTCGGCCTCGGCGGCGGCGCTGGGGCGCTTGAGCCGGAAGCGCTCGCCGAGCAGGCTGCTGCTGCTGACGCTGGCCGGGGGCGCTCTGGCCGTGCTGCCGATGGCTCTCGCGACCCGCCTCGCACACATGTTCGCGCTGGCGCTGCTGCTCGGCCTCGTCTCCGGAGGCTCGCTCACGCTCTGCTACACGATCGGCGGGCTCATGGTCCCCGAGCACGTGCGGACGACGGCGTTCGGCTTCTTCTCCGGGGCGGCGCTCTTCGGCGGGGCCGTCTCCCCGTCGGTGGCGGGCCTGCTGCTGCACCTCTCGCTGCGGGCCATCTACTGGGTGGACGGCGTCCTGTACCTGGCGCTGGCCGGGATGATGGCGACTGGCGGACTGCTGTCAGGGAGCAGCCGCCCCGCGCCGCAGCAGCCCGACTCCCAGCCGCTCGCGTCACAGCTACCCGGGGGGTGCGGGGGGCAGGAGCCCCCCGCCTCAAAGTAAGCCTGGCCGACCGCGCCCTCTCTGCCCGGATGTCCTCTCCCTCTCGATCCACCTCTCCCTGGGTGCGGTACAGTTGTCCCCGTGAGGTCCTGCCATCGCTGCGGCCGCGAGCTGCACCTCCTCGCCAAGATCGCGCGCACGGACGGCTGCCCGTTCTGCCACTCCGACCTGAAGTGCTGCCTGAACTGCCGGCTGCACGATCCCGGGGCGAACAACCAGTGCCGGGAGCCGCAGGCAGAGTGGGTGACTGACAAGGACAAGGCGAACTTCTGCGAGTTCTTCGAGTTCCGGGAGGTGTCGCCGCTGACCCAGCCCGGCCTCACCGGCGCGCAGTCGGAAACGCGCCGGGCGCGCGACGCCTTCGACGCCCTCTTCTCGAGGAAGAGGTAGGGGCGGACGGCGTAAGATCGCCGGCGAGCGGGGGGCCATGCCCAAGGCGGTCGCTGCGGGCCGCTGGCGTGTGCGTGAGGGGGAGGAGGCGCGCCTCGCCAGCGGCACCTCCTCCGCCGCCGAGATCCGCAGCCGGGGGCCGTTGCCGCTGCGCGTGCGTCAGGAGAGGGTCCACCACGCGCGCCCCGGCTTCCCGGGCAGCGCGGTGGTGCTCGGCGACGCCACCTTCGAGGTGGTCGCGGAGGACGAGCGGGCGGGCGAGGTCGTGTACGCCCTGCGGAGCTGGCCGGAAGGCGAGGTGGTCCGTCATCGCGTGGTGTACGGGCCGGCCTTCATCGCCGGGGTCGACGAGCAGCGCGCGCGGCAGCGGTTGCACGCCCTGGCGCGGCCCTGGAAACCCCTGCTCTCGCCGCTGGTGGGGTCGCTGCCCGAGCCCGAACAGCTCCGGGCCTGCGAGCGGCTGGGGCTCGACCCCGTCTTCACCACCTGCGTCTCGGGTCTGGCGGAGGCGACGACGGTGCTGATGGCCATCTCCTTCCTCGCCCGGCACGCCGAGACCGGGATGGCAGTGATGATGGTGACGGCGGCGCCTGGCCTCGTGTTCCTGGTGCTGCCGGGCCTGGGTCGCGCCGCCTCGGCGGTCCTCTTCCGCGAGACCGCCGGCTCGCCGCTGGTGTCGTTCGGGCTGGCGGCGCTGCGCGCCGTCCAGGCGCTCAGGCTGCCCGCTGCGGCCCCGGCGCGCTCGCTGACGCGCGCGCGCTTCTGGGCGGAGCTCGCGGCGGCCGACACCGTCGATCCGCTGGGAGACGGCGCGTACCTGGTGCGCGGCCGCCTGCCCCACCTCGGCTGGACGGCGGCCAGGCCCCTGCAGATCGGGGACGACTTCTGGCGGGTGGTGCCGCAGGACCCCGAGCGCGACACGGCCGGCTGGGTCTACGGCTATCGCCTCGAGCCCGCGGCCGAGCCGGCCGGCGGCGGGGTGTCGGCCCCGCCGCCGACCGCGTACGCTGACGAGGTGCTGGGCCAGGTCCGCTCCGAGTGGGACGGCTTCAACCGCGGCTTCGCCGCGCTCACCAGCATGCTGTCCTCCCACGTGCAGGCCCGCGCCTTCGCCCACCGCGGTGGTCCGGCGGCCGCACGGTCGTGGACGTTCCTGACCTCGGGCCTCGAAGCGGCCCTGGCCGCGTACCTGTTCAGCTTCCTGCCCGGCCCGCCCGCCGATCCGGTGGCGCCGGCGGCGGCGGTCTTCGCGCTGGCGCTGGCGGCCGATGCCGTGCTGCGGACGGCCGCCGGGCGCGCCGGGCGCTACGCCCCCAGCCTGCTGCGCGTCCTGCTGCCCTCCAACGTGCTGCGGCCCGAGCGCGCCGCCTACCAGGCGCACCGCCAAGCCGAGCGCCGGCTGGACGCCGAGGCGGCGGCCGGCGATCACTGAACGGCGGCCGGCCCGTCAGGAGGCGAGCGCGCGCTCCTGGCCGCGGCAGTACAGCAGCCGCCGGTCCTCGGCAGGGATGCGGGTGTCGAGCACCACGTCCCACAGGCCGTTGGTGAGGCCGAAGGCGATGTCCTTGCCCCGCGGGCTGTGGTGGTACATGTGATGCCGGCGGATGTAGTCGAAGTAGCGCCAGCGGAAGCGGTGGAAGTGAACGGAGTAGTGCACCCACTCCTCGGCCACGTAGGAGACGAGCAGTGTCGCCACGAACACGGGCGCCGTGTGCAGCGGGAACAGCCAGCCCAGCGCCAACAGCGGCACCGCCAGCACCAGCGAGTCGAGGAAGCCGTTGATGTACATGCCGTCCCAGGGCCGCTGGTGGTGGTCGCCGTGCGAGGTGTCGAGCAGGCGGTGCACCAGGTGCTTCAGGCCGCGACCATCGGAGAAGCGGCCGTGCAGCACGAAGCGGTGGACGAGGTACTCGAGCAGCGTCCAGAAGGCGACGCCGGCCGCGACCAGGGCCAGCGTCGACCAGGGGTGAGTGCGCGCGGCGACGGCGATCAGCGGCAGGCCGTATCCGCAGTAGAGCAACGTGATCGGGTAGAAGCGGCGGCGAGCCGTGCGCGCTTCGCGCGGCAGGTCGATGCCGGGCAGGTAGATGGGGTTCGGGATGCCATGGATGGACTTGAGGACGGTGCCGCGGGGAGCTTCCACAGTTCTAGCCTCTTCGATGCACCAACCATTCTAGGCACACCGGGTGGGCGGTTTCACCCGTCGCCAACGGGAGATCACGGACGCCGATGGCGGCGATGGACCGGCAGCATGGTCCCTCGGGCGCTCACTTCCAGTGGCTGGAGACGAACTCGTCCGTCTCCGGCAGCCCGCCCTGCAGGATCAGGTAGCCGTCGTGCGGCTCGCGCTCGGTGGTCTCGCCGTTGACGGGGAGGCGCATCATCCGCATCACCTCGGCGTGCTCGTCGGTGTGGCCGAGCACCCAGGAGAGCTTCATGAGCGCGGTCTCCGGCAGCATGTTGTCGAGCGGCACCACGCCGAGCTCCAGCAGGTCGCGCCCGGTGTCGTAGACGTACATCTGCGCGTAGCCCCACAGCGTCTGCACGGTCATCACCACGTGCACTCCCTTGGTGCGGGCGCGGGAGAGGGCGGGGTAGAGCGGCTTGTTGACGTGGCCGAGTCCGGTGCCGGCGATGACGATGCCGCGGTAGCCCTTCTCCACCAGCGCGTCGACCAGGTCGGGCGACATGCCGGGGTAGTAGTAGAGGATGGTGGTGCGCTCCTCGTAGGCGGTGTCGATGCGCACTCGCCGCGAGCGGTCGCGTCGGCGGTGGTCGCGGGAGATGTAGGTGAAGTCCTCGCCCACCATGGCCAGCGGCACGCCCCCCACGGTGCGGAAGGTGGAGCGGTAGGAGCTGTGCATCTTGCGGCAGCGGGTGCCCCGGTGCAGCAGGGCGTACTGGTCGGAGGTGGGACCGAACATGCAGATCACCACCTCGGCGATCTCGCCGTAGCCGGCCGCCCGCACGGCGTGGATGAGGTTGAGCGCGGCGTCCGAGGAGGGCCGGTCGCTGGAGCGTTGCGAGCCCACCATCACGATGGGCACCGGCGTGTCCTGCACCATGAAGGAGAGGATGGCCGCCGTGTGGCCCATGGTGTCGGTGCCGTGGCCGATGACGATGCCGTCCACGCCCGCCTCGATCTCCCTGCCGATCGCCTCGGCCAGCCCCACGTACTGCGGTTTCGCCATGTTCTCGGAGAAGACGCCGAACAGCTTCCGGGTGGTCAGGTTGGCGACGTCCGCCAGCTCGGGTACCGCCCCGTACAGCTCGCCCGGGGTGAAGGCCGGGATCACCGCGCCGGTGCGGTAGTCGAGGCGGGAGGCGATGGTGCCGCCGGTGCCCAGCAGCGTGACTCGCGGCAGGTCGGGGCGGGTCGGGAACTCCTGCTCCGGGATCCTGTAGACGGCCTCGCGGTAGCCGACCTCCCGCATCGAGCGCAGGCGGTCGACGTGGACGCCGACGTTGTAGCCGGTCTTGAGCTTGAGCACCACGTGCTCGTCGTCGAGCGTCTCGCTGCGGGGCAGCACCACGCCCTCGAAGCGGCTGCCGGCGTCGTTCTCCGCCACCACGTCGCTCCACACCCGGACGCCGAACGTCTCCAGCCGCACTCGCGCCCGGCCCTTGTAGCCCTTCAGCGGATCCTGCGCACTCATGCGCGCGCCTCCACCGCCTCCCGCACCGCCGCGGCCACCTGGGCCGCCGGCACCCGCCCGCGCAGCACCTCCATCGCCCGCCCCGTGGCATGGCGGGCCAGCCGGCCGGGATCGGCGTCGTACGCCTCCCGGGCGGCCACCTCCAGCGCGCTCGTCACGGTCGCGCGCCAGTCGCCGGGGTCCCCCTCGAGCCCCAGCTCGGCCAGCAGCTGCTCCACCGTCCGCTCCGGGCGCGCCGCCAGCGCCCGCACGATCGGCCTCCAGCCCTCACGCCGGACCGGCCGCTCCGCCAGCGCCCGGAACAGCTCCAGCCACCGCTCCTCGCCCAGCCGGTCGACGGGGACCCCTGCGCGACGCAGCCCCACCAGCCTCTCGCCGAAGAAGAAGGCGGCAAAGCGCAGGTCGGCTCCCGCCCGCGCGACGACGGCGTCCACCCGAGCGGCCCCCCCGCGCCGCACCAGGTAGTGCGAGACGGCTGGCGGCACGCCGACCGCCGCGTAGCGGGCCTCGCGCTGCCACGGCGGCTCGGGCAGCGCTGCGCGGAGCGAGGCCACCCGCTCACGACTGACCCGGGTCGGAGGCGAATCGGTGTCCGGGTACATGCGGTCGGGGCCGGGCAGGATGCGCTCGAAGTCGGTCGACCCGTCCGCGAACGGCTGCCGCGTCTCGTTCGGCACGCCGTCGACCGCGTCGGCGTAGCGCAGGCGGATCTCCTCGGCCGCCGCGTGCGTGTCGCGCTCCGGACCCCACACCACCACCAGCGCGTCCGCCTCCGAACAGCCGGCGGCGGAGCGGAGTGCGAGCAGGTCGTCGACCGCCTGTCGCGGCCAGGCCTCCGAGTGGAAGAGGATCGGAGGCTGGTCGAGCCCGGCGATCACCCGCACCCGCCCGGCCAGCTCGCCGGCGAAGGTGCGGCCGGGCTGGGTCGGCCATCCCAGGGTGCCCGCCAGGCCCGCCAGCCTCACCGCCAGGACCCGGAACTCGCCCTGGCCCAGCTCGAATCCGGGCCGGCGCCGCTGGGTGGTGACGAAGCGCTGCCAGGCCTCGGCGCGCAGCGGCTCGAGGAGCGAGGCGTGGCAGCGCGTGGTGACGTCGGTCGTGCCCACCCGCAGGTCGTCGGCCGACCGGAACCCCCTCCGGCGCAGCTCGTCGCGCAGACGCAGCAGGTTCACCTGGCGCCAGGCCTCGCCGTGCACCAGCCTCGGCGCCCAGCCCGCCTGCGGCACGCCCTTGATCTCCACCCGCCGACCGCCGCGCACCGACACGTTGACGTCCTGGCGGCTGGCGCCGAGGCCCACGCGCACGTGGCCCGTGGAGCGGCAGACGCGGCCGATCAGCAGGATGGCCTCACCGGCCTCCTGCGGGGTGCGCAGGTCCGGCCCGGTCACCGTCTCGATGAGCGGCATGCCCAGCCGGTCGGTGCGCCAGACGATCAGGTGGCCCCGGTCCTCCACCTCCCGGCAGGAGTCCTCCTCGACGCTCACCTGGGTGATCGAGAGCGTGCGGTCGCGGAAGGGCAGGCGGCCGTCGATGCCGACGATGGCGGTGCGCTGGAAGCCGGTGGGGATGGAGCCGTCGAGGTACTGCTTGCGGGCGATGTGCACCTCGTCCACGATGTCGCAGCCCAGCATCAGGGACTGCTCGATCGCCACGTCGACCGCCCGCTGGTTCACGGGGAAGGGCGGGGTGTCGTCCATCTCGTAGGTGCAGGTGTTCTCGCGGTTGAGCAGGTAGACGATGTGCTTGCGGGTCTTGAACTCCATGAGCGCGGTGCCGTCGTAGACGCCCAGCTCCGACAGCGTCGGTCGCATGTGGCGCAGCACCGTGCCGTCGTGGGCACGGGTGTAGCGGCCGGCGGGGCAGTGACAGAAGAGCTTGCGCGCGGTGAGCAGCTGCTGGTGGACCTCGAGGCCGCAGACCAGGCCGACGGCGGCGTAGTCGAGGGAAGGCTGGAGGCTGTCGCTCATGGCGCTCCGGTCGGGGATTCTGCGGGCAGCGTGGAGGCGGCGACCACGCGGTTGCGGCCCGTCTGCTTGGCCGCATAGAGGCCGCGGTCGGCCGCGGCCAGCAGCGCCTCGGGCTCGCGGCCGTCGCCGGGCCAGACGGCGACGCCGAAGCTGGCGGTGAGCGGGATGCGGGCGCCCTCGTGGAGGAAGCGGTACTTCTGCAGCGCCGTCCGCAGGCGCTCCGCCGCCTGCAGCGCGTGCTGCTCGTCCGAGCCGGGGAGGATCACCACGAACTCCTCGCCGCCGTAGCGGGCGGCGTAGTCGCCCTTGCGCAGGTGCTGGTCGAGCAGCCTCGCCAGCGAGCGCAGCGCGGCGTCGCCGGCGGGGTGGCCGTGGGTGTCGTTGAGCTTCTTGAAGTGGTCGAGATCGAGCATCACCAGCGCCAGACGTCCCTCGCGCCGGTCCTCGTTGGCGATGGCGGAAGCGAGCAGCCCGTTGAAGGCGCGCCGGTTGTAAAGGCCGGTGAGGCCGTCGAGCACCGCCAGCTGGTGCTGTTTCTCCCGGTCCCTGATCAGGGACAGCGTGGCCGCCGCCTGGTTGGCCAGGATCTCGAGCACACGCAGCGAGGACGTGTCGAAGGTGTCCCGGGGTCCGGTGAGGATCAGCGCTCCCAGAGTGGCGTCGCGCGCGCGCAGCGCCACCCCCAGCAGCGCGCCGGCGCGCGCGGATCCCTCGTCGAGCACGAACACCGGCATCCGCTGCCGCTCTCCGGCGAGGTGGCCGAGGAGCAGCGTCTTGTCGCCGCTGCGCAGCAGCCAGGCCGCCCAGGTGCGCTCGTCGAGGCCGACCGTGCGGTTCAGGTACTCGCCGGGCCGGCCGAAGGCAGCGACGACCTGGTAGCGCGTCTCCAGCTCGTCCGTCATCACCACCGCCGCGCCCTCCAGCCCGGCGACATGCCGGGCCGAGCTCAGCAGCAGGCCGCAGACGTCCGCCTCGCGCGACAGCGTCGCCAGCCGCTGCGAGATCGGGTGGACGGCCTTGAACTCGGCGTCCAGCTCCTCACGGCCGAGCGAGGCGCGGGCGCGCTGGATCGTCTCGCCGGCGAGCGCGGCGAACCCCTCCAGCAGCGCCGGCTCCCTGCCGGTGAACGACTGGATCTCCAGCCGCTCCGCCACCAGCGCGCCGATGGTGGTGCCCCCCGAGCGCACCGGCAGCGCCAGCAGCGAGCCGACCTTCACCTGCCCACGGTACCAGGGCAGCTCCCACAGCAGCCGCTTGAAGTCGGTGGCATAGAACGGCTGATCGCGCTCCACCAGGAAGGAGAAGGGGTCCTCCCCCAGCGGCACCGCGCACTCCGCCAGCAGCGCCTCCGGCCCGCGCGCCACCCGCAGGTGCGCCTGCTCGCGATCGCGGTCGACGTCGAAGTAGAGGACCGCGTGCGCCTCCACGGCGGCCCGGGCCACCTCGACGATCTGCCGCAGGGCCGCGTCCAGCTCGCCGGCGCGGTCGAGCTGGCGCGCGCGGCGGCCCTCGCCGCTCACCTGGCGCAGCGCCTCGGCGGCGCTGGAGATGGGGCGGCTGGCCTGCCCGGGCTCGTCGTCCAGCTGGTCGATGCCGTGGGTCAGCCGAGCCAGCTCGGCGAGGGTGGCGCTCAGCCGCCTCTTCTCGCCGGCCAGCGCGCGGTTGACGGCGAGCGCGATGGCGAAGTAGCCGACCGCGGCGGCCAGCGCCGGGCGGGCGTCGAACGGGCGCGCCCAGGCCGCCGTCGCCGCCGCCAGCACCGTCGCCTGCCCGGCGAAGGCGAGCGCCGCCGCCAGGCCCTCGGCCACCGCCTGCGAGGCGACCAGCAGGGACATCAGCGGCCACGACGGCCACCCGGCGGGCGCCGCCAGCTGGCCCAGCGCGTCGACCGACAGCACCAGGCAGCCCTGCAGCGCCAGGGCCTCGGGACGCCCGCGGCCACCCAGGCCGGCCAAAAGCGCCGAGCCGGTGACGCCGAGCGCCAGCAGCAGGGCGTAGCCTCCCTGCAGCCACGCGGGCCGGTGCGGGACGAGGGGCCGCAGCAGCGCGGCCGCCGTGAGCAGGCCGGCGAGGACCAGGAAGAGCTGACCGGCGCGCCGGCGCACGCGCGTGTCGAGCACGGGGTCGGCGGGAGGGCGGGGGTCGGCCATCGTGAGGGCGGGACCTGCGCGGCGATGATAGCAGCACTCCTGGACCGCCATCGCCCGGCGTGCTACAAGGACGGCCTTCCCCGGAGGCGTCATGGACGCGACCAGCGAGCGTGCGATCGCCGACTTCGACGGCCTGCTCCGCGACGAGACGGCGCTGGCCGAGGAGCTGGAGGAGCGCTTCCTCGAGCGCATGCGCGCGCACCGCCTCACCTTCGGCGGTCGCGTGCTGTGCGCGTCCCCGCGGCCGAACCTGGTCTCCCGGCCGTTCTACGAGGAGATCCGCGCCTCCTGCCGCGCCGTCTTCGCCGCCGTGGAGAAGGCGGAGCGCGTCCTCGGGCCCTTGCTGTGGGACCGCGTGGGCCTGCGGCCGGAGGAGCGGGAGCTGGCGGCCATCGACCCCGGCTACGGCCGCTCCTCGCCCCTGTGCCGGCTCGACTCGTTCGTGACCGCCTCCGGTTGCCGGTACGTCGAGCTGAACGCGGAGACGCCGGCGGGCGGGTCCTACGCCGACGCGCTGGCCGAGGCGTTCCTGGAGATCCCGCTGCTGCAGCGCCTGCAGCAACGCTGGCAGCTGGTCCGGTTCCACGGCGACGACCGGCTGCTGGAGACCCTCGTGCGCTGCTACCGCTGGGCCGGCGGGCGAGCGGAGAAGCCCACGATCGCCGTGGTCGACTACGAGGACGTGCCCACCCGGGTCGAGCACCACCTGGTGCGCGAGGCCTTCGAGGCCCGCGGCTACCCCGCGCTGGTGTGCGACCCGCGGCGTCTGGAGTACGAGGGCGGGCGCCTGCGGCATGAGGGCCGGGCCGTCGACCTCGTCTACAAGCGGCTGCTGGTCAACGAGCTGCTCGAGCGCCGCGACGAGCTGCGGCCGCTGCTGACGGCCGTGCGCGACCACGCGGTGGTGATCGTCAACCCGTTCCGCTGCAAGCCGCTGCACAAGAAGGCGATCTTCGCGGTGCTCACCGACGACGCGTTGCAGGAGCACTTCACCGCAGCGGAACGCGAGGCGATCCGCCGCCGCGTGCCCTGGACCCGGCGGCTGGTCGAGGGCCGCACCACGCGCTGCGGCGAGGAGGTCGACCTGCCGCGGTTCGTGCTCGACCACCGCGAGGCGCTGGTGCTGAAGCCGAACGACGAGTACGGCGGCAAGGGAGTGGTGATCGGCGCCGAGACGACGGACAGCGACTGGGCTCGCGCGCTCGAGCACGGGCTCGGCTCCGACTGGGTCGTCCAGGAGAAGGTCGAGATCGAGCGACAGCGGTTCCCGGAGCTGACCCCGGAGGCGGGCAGCGACCGGGCGCGGCTCGGCTTCCGCGATTTCGTGGTCGACCTCGATCCCTACCTCTTCGACGGCGAGGTGGAAGGCTTCCTGACCCGCCTCAGCGCCAGCAGCCTGGCCAACGTCACCGCCGGCGGCGGCCAGGTGCCGTCGTTCATCGTCGAGCCGAGGTGAGCGTCCGGCGGGCCCTTTGTCTCCGCGCTGCGTCTGTGGTGAACTCGCCGGCCATGGCGACGAACGGGAAAGAGGGCCGCGCCGTCGGGCCGTTGCAGCTGCTGGCGCTGGGACTCAACGGGATCGTCGGGGTGGGGATCTTCTTCGTCCCGGCCACGGTCGCGGCCGGCGCTCCCGGCCTGGGCGGCGTCCTCGTGTTCCTGGCCACCGGCCTGGCCCTGCTCCCGGCGGCTTTCGCGTTCGCCATCCTCGGCCGGCGCTTCGACGAGGACGGCGGTCCGGTGGTCTTCGCCCGTGCCGCCTTCGGCCCCGGCGTCGCCTTCCTGGTCGGCTGGGTGGCGTACGTCAGCGGCTTCTTCTCCCTGGCGGCGGTGGTGGTGGGCCTGGTGAACGCGACCGCGCCCGCCTGCGGCCTCACCGGCGCCATGCCGCGCCGGGCCGCCGCCGTGCTGCTGGTGCTGGCCCTGGCGCTGGTGGTCGCCTCCGGCCTGCGGCTCTCCGCCCGCCTGTGGACCAGCCTCACCGCGCTGAAGCTGGTCCCGCTGCTGCTGCTGCTGGGCGCGCTCGCCGTGGGCTTCGCCTCGCTGCCCCCGCCGGCCCCGCCCGTGGTCTCCCGCTCCTGGCTCGCCGCCGGGCTGGCGGTGATGTTCAGCTTCCAGGGCTTCGAGGTGGTGCCGGTGATCGCCGGGCAGGTCCGCTCCTCCTTCCGCGCCATCCCCATGGCGACCGTCGGCTCCCTGGGCCTGGCCATCGTGCTGTACTGCGCCCTGGCGCTCGCCTGCGTGCTGGCGCTGCCCGCGCTCGCCTCCTCGTCGGCTCCGCTGGCCGACGCGGCGGGGGTCCTCGGTGGGAGCGGCCTGGCCCGCCTGGTGGCGGCAGGCACCAGCGTCTCGGCCCTGGGCATCGCCTTCGCCATGACGGTGACGACGCCCCGCTACCTCTCCGCGCTGGCCGCCGGCGAGCACCACCTGCTCGATCTCGACCGCTACTCGTCGCGCGGGGTGCCGCTGCGTGCGCTGGCGGTGACGGCGGTGGTGGCGGCCGGACTGGTCGGTGCGCAGGAGCTGGGCGAGCTGTTCGCGCTCTCCAGCATCGCCGTGCTCATGCAGTACGGCGTCAGCGCCGCGGCGCTGCTGGTGCTCGCCTGGCGCCGGCAGCGCGGGCTCGTCCCACCTGACGCCTGGCCCGCGCTGCCCACGCTGCTCGTCGGAGTGGTGCTGGTGAGGTACGGTGCCACGCTGCGCGAGGCGGCGACGGCGCTGGGCGCGGTGGCCGTCGGCCTGCTGCTGCTGTGGCTGGCGACGCGACGCCGGCAGCCGGCGGGCCCGCGCGGCTGAGGTCTATACTCGCCGCATGCTCCACTTCAGGACGATCATCGAGCCGTTCCGGATCAAGTCGGTGGAGTCCGTGAAGTTCACGCGCCGGGAGGACCGCGAGCGGGTGCTGGCGGAGGCCGGCTGGAACGTGTTCCGGCTGCACGCCGAGGACGTGCTCATCGACCTGCTGACCGACTCGGGCACGGGGGCCATGTCGGCTGCGCAGTGGGGCGCGCTCATGCAGGGGGACGAGTCGTACGCGGGCAGCCGCTCCTTCTACCGCTTCCGCGACGTGGTCCAGGACCTCACCGGCTTCCGCCACGTGATCCCCACCCACCAGGGCCGCGCCGCCGAGCGGATCCTGTTCCACACCGTGGTGAAGCGCGGCGACCTCGTCCCCAACAACAACCACTTCGACACCACCCGGGCGAACGTCGAGGTGGAGGGCGCCGAGGCGCGCGACCTGGTGATCGCCGAGGGCCGCGTGCCCTCGCTGCAGCACCCGTTCAAGGGCAACCTGGACGTGGCGGCGCTCGAGAGGACGTTGGCGGAGGAGGGCGAGCGGGTGCCGCTGGTGATGGTCACGGTCACCAACAACGCCGGCGGCGGGCAGCCGGTGTCGCTGGCGAACCTGCGCGAGGTGCGTCGGGTCTGCGAGCGCTACCGCAAGCCTTTCTTCCTGGACGCCTGCCGTTTCGCGGAGAACGCGTACCTCGTCAAGCGGCGCGAGCCGGGGCAGGCCGACCGCCCGCCCAAGGAGATCGCGCGCGAGATGTTCTCGCTGGCCGACGGCTGCACCATGTCGGCCAAGAAGGACGGCCTCTCGAACATCGGCGGCTTCCTGGCGCTGAACGACGACGAGTGGGCCGAGCGCTGCCGCAACCTGCTGATCCTCACCGAGGGCTTCCCCACCTACGGCGGGCTGGCCGGCTACGACCTGGAGGCGGTGGCCCGCGGCCTGGAGGAGGTGGTGGAGGAGCCGTACCTGCGCTACCGCGTCCGCTCGATCGAGTACCTGCACGAGCGGCTCACCGCGGCCGGCGTCCCCGTGCTGCAGCCGGCCGGCGGCCACGCCGTCTACCTCGACGCCCGCGCGCTGCTGCCGCAGGTGTCCCCGCTTGCCTACCCCGGGATCGCGCTGGCCAACGCGCTCTTCGTCGAGGCCGGGGTGCGCGGGGTGGAGATCGGCACGGTGATGTTCGGCCGCCAGGCCGACGGCAGCGAGAAGCCGGCACCCATGGACCTGGTGCGCCTCGCCATACCCCGCCGCGTCTACACCCAGTCGCACATCGACTACGTCGCCGAGGCGGTGATCGCGGTCGCGGGCATGAAAGAGCGCCTGCGCGGCTACCGGATCGTGCGGGCGCCGTCGGTGCTGCGTCACTTCACCGCCGTGTTCGAGCCGCTCCCCGCCTGAGGACGCCATGAGCGCCTTCGTTTCCAGCCTGCTGGCCGCCGCCCTGCCGTTCGCGCAGTCCGGCTTCTCCGGTACCGACACGGCCTGGCACGCCGTGGCGGCGCGGCCGGAGATCGCGCCTCGTGCCTTCGTCGCCGACGCGCCGAGCCGCGGCGCGCCGGGGGCCCTGGCCCTCGCCGGCGACGGCAACCCGGCGGCAAGCGGCGGCTGGGAGCGCCGGCTCGACGGCGTCGAGGCCGGACGGTGGTACCGGCTACGCGCCTGCTACCGCGCCGAGCAGATCGCGCACGAGAGCTGGCAGGTGCTGGCGCGGCTCGACTGGCTGGACGCGAAGGGCGCCCGCGCCGGCCAGCCGGACTACGCGTGGCAGGTCGAGGACGACGCGGGCTGGCGTCGGCTGACCCTGGAGGCGCCTGCGCCCCAGGGCGCGCAGGCGGTGGCGGTCCAGCTGCAACTGCGGGACGCAGGCAAGGGCGTCGTCTACTGGGACGACGTCCGCGTCGAGGAGGTCCCGGCCCCCGCGCCGCGACGGGTGACGGTCGCGGCCGTGAACCTGCGCCCGCGGGGCACCGCCTCGGCCGCGGACAGCGTGCGCTCCTGGATCGCCACCGCCGCCGACGACGTGCCGCCGGGAGCGGACGTGATCCTGCTCTCGGAGGGCATCCCGATGGTCGGCACCGGCAAGCCGTACGTCGAGGTCTCCGAGGCGGTGCCCGGCCCGACCACGACCGCGCTCGGCGGCCTGGCGCGGCAGAAGCACGCCTGGGTGGTGGCGGGGCTGTACGAGCGCGAGGGCGCGATCGTCTACAACACGGCGGTCCTGATCGACCGCGAGGGCCGGCTGGCAGGCAGGTACCGCAAGGTCTACCTGCCGCGCGAAGAGGTGGAGGGCGGCCTCACCGCGGGAAGCGCCTACCCGGTGTTCAGGACGGACTTCGGGACCGTGGGCCTGATGGTCTGCTGGGACACCAACTTCGCCGACCCCGCCCGGGCGCTGGCGCTGGCCGGGGCGGAGGTCCTGCTGGTGCCGATCGCCGGGGGCAACGAGACCCTCGTCCACGCGCGGGCGATCGAGAACCGCGTCTTCGTCGCCACCTCCGGCTACGACATCGCCACGGAGATCGTGGACCCCGACGGGAAGACGCTGGCCAGGGCGGTGACCGACGGCACCGTGGCCGTCGCCACCATCGACCTCGCCCGCCGCTACACCGATCCCTGGCTCGGCGACATGCGCGCGCGGCTGCGCAAGGAGCTGCGCACCGAGGTGCCGGCGACTCAGCCCTGAGGGCGGCTCCGCGCGGGTCGGCCAGCGGGGGTCCCGGAGTCCGGGACCTCTACTGGTTCAGCAGCCGGTCCGCGGCGAGCACCAGGAACAGGTAGTCCGTGGTGCCCCCGCCCAGGACGTACTCGGTCTGCTGCCACAGGTACGGCCACACCAGCAGCTCCGGATAGTCGGGACGGATGAGGGCGGTGCCGGACACGCTGCCGCCCGGCAGGTAGCTCCAGTCGGCGCGGTTGAAGCCGTAGGCGACGGTGGTCGACCGCGCGCCGACACCCGAGACGAACGACGCCGTGTTCTCGCCCGGGTGGCAGCCCAGGACGAACGAGAGCGCGTCGAGCATGCCGTCGGCCGAGAAGAGCTGCGGGAACGCGGCGTGCAGGAAGTACTGCTCCATCCCGAAGGCCTGGATGTTCCAGCCGGCCCCCCAGATGTTCGGCTCGTACGGCACGCCGTACGGGGTCTTGCCCTCCTGCGCCCGCACCTCGTCGCGGTAGGCGACGACGGCGTCGGTCACGGCCTTGGTGAAGGCCGGGTCGTCGACCAGCGACAGCACGCGGCCGACCTGCCAGCCCGTCGAGGGAACGTGGCCGACGATCGCCTCGCGCTGGCCGACGAGGTAGTCGGCGTAGCGGCGGTCTCTCGTCGCCATCAGCAGCTCGACGCCGAGAGCGATGCGAGCGCTGGCGTGCCGGCGCGGCCCCGGTGCGGGCGGCTGCCGGTCCTCGCGTGCGCTCGTCCACACCTCCTGCGCGATGGCCAGGCACTCGGCGGCGAGCGGGTCGTCGTAGCCCCTGAGGGCGCGGGCGGAGGCGGCGAGACCGGCGGCCGCCTCGAGGGCGCGCTGGGGGTTGTCCTCGGTGAAGACCCAGCGGTCGTCGGCCGAGACCACGTTGTCCGTCTGCGAGGCGAAGTCGCCGAGGTGCGTGTACTGGCGCAGGGTTGGGCTGATGATGCCCCGGTAGAAGCGGCCGAGCGTGCGGTAGCTGCCGACGACGGTCAGAGCACCGTGCTGGATCTGCTGTAACACGTCCGGCTTGCCGTCGGGCTGGTGGATCTCCACCACCCGGTTCGCCTCGTCGACGCTGGTCTGATCGTAGTCGGGGTGGAAGGCCTCCCAGGCGAGCGCCAGCCCGCGCATGGTGTCGGCCTGCGACTCGACGCGCAGGTCGTCGTCGCCGGCGTCGTGCCAGCCGCCCTGGTTCAGCCCCGGCACCGGCTGGCCGGGGCCGAAGCGCGTCAGGGTCGAGGGGCCCTGGGCGTAGCCGTCGAAGTGGAGGTGGTCCACCGGCGCCATGCGCGCGTCGTCCTTGTGGCAGGCGTCGTGCCAGACGCGGTAGCGCTCGCTGACGCGGACGTGGCACATCTGGATGGGCAGGAAGTACTCGAGTGTCGGCTGCCACACCCCGCGGGCGAAGACGTCGGCCGCGATCCGGAAGGGACTGGAGCGGGCCTCGCCGCAGCGAACCAGGTACATCCCCGGCTCCCCGACGCGGCTGAAGTCGAGCCGGCGGTAGCGGTAGCGGAGGAAATCGCCCCACTCCTCGCCCGCGTCCTCGAGCACCGTGCGCAGGCTCCCGTCCTCCGCGATGCGCGACACCACGATCGGCGGCCGGCGCGTGTCGTTCTTGTCCAGCTCGACCACCGCGATCTTGCGCTGGCTCGGGTGATAGCCCACCTGCGACACCTGCACCACCGGCTGCCTGGTCCAGCCCGGGATCGCGTGCGGCATCACCCGCCAGTCGACGGCGCCCTTCGCCGCCCCCCTCGCGATCAGCGAGCGCACCACGAACCAGCCGTTGTTGTGCTGGCCGCGGCCGTCCACCAGCTCCAGCTCGCTGCCGGTCGCGTCCTCGATGCTCATCCGCTGCTCTTCGGACTCCGGCGCGATCACCAGGCGCCGGCCCCGGGCCATGGCCGCGATCTGGTAGTCGCCGTGCGCGTCGAGGGCGCCCGGGCCGTTGGCCTGGCGCGGGAACAGGCCCTGCGCGGTGTTGGTGGCCCAGGTCTTTCCGAACAGCGCGCCGGGGAAGAGCTCCAGGTTGAAGCCGACGGTGCCGATCCACGCGTCGGGCAGCGGCTGGTCGAGGTCGACCAGGATGCGGAAGCCCTGGCCCTCGGGGCGGACGCGCACCGTGTAGGCGAAGCGCAGGTCGGGGTACACGATCGGGTTGAAGCCCTTGCGGTCCCGCGACTCGTCGGGGTACGCCATCCTCACGCTGATCTCGCCCGTGGCCCGGTCGACCGTGCGCCTGCCGATCACCTTGGGGATCGGTTGCCACTGCCCGGGCGTGCGGTCCAGGCGGAGCTCGCCGTTGGTGGCGACACGCTGGCCGTTCTGGATGATGCCGACGCCGCCCTGGTGTCCCTCGGGGTAGTAGTCCTGGGCGAGCATCACGTCGAGACCGGGCATCGAGAGGTACTCGAGGTCGTTCAGCCGCAGCGTCGGCGGCTCGGCAGCCGCGACAGGATGGGCGGCGGCGAGGGCGACGAGCGCCAGCGCGGCGAGGGCCGCGCGCGGCGCGCGGGGATCCAGTCGGGATTGGCGGCGTCCGGTCATGGGTTCCACATCGTGCCAGAATGCCGCCGCCCCGGCGAGCACCATGGCCAGGCTGAGCGGGCTCGAAGGCAACCTCCCCAAGATGGCGGCGGTGCGCTTCCTGTGCTGGATGCACTGGATGAGCGCAGTGATCGTCCCCTTCTTCCGCGACTGGGGCCGCCTCAGCTACACGCAGATCTTCGCCCTGCAGGCCTGGTTCATGCTGGCGAACTTCCTGCTCGAGGTGCCGACCGGCGCGGTGGCCGACCGCTTCGGCCGGCGGGTGTCGGTGGGCCTGGGCGGGCTGCTGCTCGGCGTGGCGACGCTCCTGTACGCGAGCGTCCCCTGGCTGCCGGTCTTCTTCCTGGGCGAGACGGTGTTCGCCCTCGGGCTGACGCTGATCTCCGGGGCAGATGAGGCCCTCGTCTACGACTCGCTCAAGGCGCTCGGCCGCGAGCAGGAGGCGACGCGGGTGATGTCGCGCCTGGCAGCCTGGATGCTGGCGGGGCTCACTGCGGGTGCGCTGCTCGGGGCGGTGGCCGCCGCGCGTCTCGGCGTGCGCGCCCCGTTCCTGTTGCAGGCGCTGCCGATGGCGCTCTCCGGCGTGATGGCGCTCACGCTAAGAGAGCCGCCCCGCGCCCGCGAAGCCGACGACGAGCGACGGGGATATCTCCGGCTCATCTCCGGCGGCCTCCACCATTTCCGCCGCGCGCCCGAGCTGCGCGCGCTGGCGGTCGACCTGGTCGCCTGCTCGACCGTCGCCTCGCTCGTGTTCTGGGTGTATCAGCCGCAGCTCATGCGGGCCTCGGTCCCGCTCGCCGCCTTCGGCGTCGTCCACGCCGGCATGGCGCTGGGCCAGATCCTGTTCCTGGCCCGGGTGCCGCTGCTCGAGCGGCTGAGCGGGGGTCGGGTGCGGCTGCTGCGGTTGACCGCCTGGCTGCCGGCCGTCTGCCTGCTGGTCCTCGCAGCGACGGCCCAGCCGGCGCTCAGCATCGGGCTCATCCTGGTGGCCACGGTGGCCGGCGCAGGCCGGACGCCCCTCTTCAGCGGCGCCCTGAACGCCCGCATCCCCTCGGAGCGCCGCGCCACCGTGCTGTCGGCCGTCTCCGCCTCGCGGACTCTGCTGGTCGGCGTCCTCTACCCGGCGATCGGCGCGATCCTGGACCGCTCGCTGCCGGCCGCGCTGGTGTTCGTGGGGGCCGCCGGGATCGCAGCGGCGATCTTCGGCGCGGCGCCAGGCGAGTTGCTGGAGGAGAAGCCGGCGGCCCCGGCCGCGCTCTCGGCCTGACGCGGAGGCCTCCCCCTTCGTGCGGGCCCGACGGTTACTGGGCGGGCGGCGTGGCGGCCGGCTCGGGCGTGGCGCCGACGCGGCGGCCGAGCAGGAAGCTCACCATGCTGTTGACGTCCATGGTCGACACGTTGCTGCCGGGCACGATCAGGATGCGCTTCTTGGCGAGCTGCTGGGCCACCTGCATCTTCACGTAGGCCTCGCCGCCCATCTTGCTGAGCGCCTCCGCCTCCTTGCGCACGCCCTCTGCCTCGGCCTGGGCCACCGCCACCACCGCCTTCGCCTCGTTGGTCTTGGTCTGGTAGTAGGCGTCGGCCTCGTAGCGCACGCGGCCGGCGGAGCCCAGCGAGTCCTCCAGCTGCTGGTTCCAGAGAGCCCGCTTGGCCTCGAGCTCGCTCTTCTTCTGGGCCACGATGTTCTTCTGCTGCTCGACCAGCGTCTGCATGTCGGCCTCGGCCTGCTTCTGGGCGTTGATGGCCGCCTGGTACTCGGCGTCGAAGCGGTGCTGCTGGACCTGCAGCATGTCCACCACGATGCCGTAGGGCTCGAGTGCCCTCACCAGCGCCTCGCGGGCCTTCTGCGCCATGTCGTTCTTGACGGTGACGTGGTAGTACTCCTCGCTCGTGATCTCGTTGAAGGTGTCGCGGATCACCGAGCGCGCCACCGGCCGCACCACCCGCTCCTTGATCTCCAGGATGGACTGGCCCACGTGGAAGACCAGGTAGGCCGCCTTCTTGGGGTCGACCCGCCACATCAGGTTGACGTCGATGTGGACGTTGTTGCCGTCCTTGGTCTTGAAGGTGATCTCGTCGGGCACCGGCCGGTCGCCCTCCTCCGGGTTGGCGTTCATCAGCAGGTTCTGCTGGGAGATGGGCAGGGTGGTCCACTCGTTGACGATCGGCAGGAAGAAGTAGACCCCGCCCGGCTCGTAGACCTGGGTCTCCCCCCGCTTCTCGAAGATGCCGAAGAGGCTGGTGCGCACGCCCACCTCGGTGGAGCTCGTCATGCCGCAGGCGGAGAGCCAGAGCGCGAGCGGCAGCAGCAGGACGGGGCCGAGGCGGCGGTCCGTTGCGCGCATCACTTCTTCTCCGCCTTCGCCGGGACGGCCACCGGAGGGCCGCCGGGGCCGACCCCGATCAGCCCCCAGGCCTGCCGCACGAAGGCGATGTACTGCTCGGGGGTCATCACCGCCCCCTCGATGTTGTCGAACATCTTCGAGGTCTCCAGGGCCACCACGTAGCGGCCGCCCGACTGGGCGAGGGCGTCCGCCCGCAGGCGCTTGGCCTCGGCCTGGGCGACGTTGACCTCCTTGTCAGCCTTCGCCCGGGTCTGCGAGGCGTACAGCTCGGCCTCGGCGCGCACCTTGGCGATCTGCGCCTGCACCTCGGACTCCGCGATGGTGATGGCGGCGTTGCCCTTCGACTCGAGCTGCTTCAGCTTGGCGCGCTCCTCGTTGGCCAGGCTCTCCTTGCGGTTCTTCTCCGCGAGCTGCACGGCCACCTTCTTGTCCTGCAGCGCCTTCTCGTAGCTGTCGGCGTAGCGGAAGTTGCGCAGCAGCAGCTCCTTCACCTCGAACCCGCGCTCCTGGAAGCGCTGGGCCAGCAGCCTCTTGGCCTCGTCGAGCGCGCGGATCCGCAGCGACTCGTCGTAGAAGGACTCGGCGTTCATCTTGCCGAGCGTGGTGAGGACGCCGTTGCGGAAGGTGTTGAGGACGAAGGCGTCGACGTAGAGCGAGCCCCAGCCGAACTCGCGGGCGACCTTGACCGGGTCGGCGATGGAATAGAGGAGGGTGATGTCCACGGTGACCGCGTAGCCGTCCGAGGTCTGCACGTTGAGGGCGTCCACCACCCGGTGGGTGGTGCCTCCCCCGAGGACCTGGTCGCGCCGCGCGAAGTACTTCTCGACGCGGCGCTCGACGTCGCCACCCATGCGGCGGGCGCGGGCCTCGGCCTCCTGGGCGTCGTAGGAGGCCTCCAGCACGTGGATCTCGCGGGGGAAGGTGTGCATGGTGACGCCCGGTCCCACGAAGTAGAGCCCGGCCGTGAACGCCCGCTCGACGATGCCCACCTTGAAGCCGAACTTGCGCTGCTCGACCCCCCACTGGTTCGGCTGCACCCGGGTGGTGCAGGCCCCGTAGAAGACGAGGCCCAGCAGGAAGAGGGCGAGCAGGCGGAAGGTGGTGCGGGTGAGCGAGGCGCGCACCCGCGCACCCGCCTGAGAGACTCCGGCCAGCGTGACCATCACTGTCCTTCCTTGGCACGCGGCCCGGGAGTGGGCGTGGGCCGAGGGGGCTCCACGGGGGACTCGACGGCCGTCGCGGCCGCCCCCAGCGAGCCGCGCTCCCAGGCCGAGGTGAGGTAGCCGAGGTCCAGCCGCCAGATCTCGTCGTCGGTGCGGGCGACGAGGTCGTTGAGCTGGTGCTCGTAGCGGCGCAGCGCCAGGTATCGACGGAGGCTCGGGAACACGAAGCCGCCGATGCCGAACACCAGCACCCACTCCTTCGACCAGATGGGAATGAACGGCGCCCACACCACGAAGGCGCCGACCAGCAGACCGAGGACGGCCCAGCCCAGGCGTTCCACGGCATGCGCCGACTCGGGCGCCAGGTAGAAGTCGTTGCGCTCGCGCGGGGTGAAGCTCGCGGCCAGCCGCGCGTAGGCGGGCAGCACGACCTTGCGGATCCTCTCGTCGACCCTCTGGAACAGCTCCTGCTGCTCGTCCGTCGACAGGTGCGTGAGGTGGGCGATCTTCTCCCGCAAGGTGCGGACCTCACGCTCGTAGAGCTCGGCGAAGAAGGGCTCCACCCGGCCGCTCTCCAGCATCTCGGCGGTGAGTCCCGGGCGGGAGTTCTCGAAGGTCTGCAGCAGCGAGTCGACGAAGCCCTCGAGCGTCCGGTGCTCGCGGACGGGCGTCGAGAGCAGGCGCGCGAAGCGGCCCATTGAAACCCCGCGATTATATACGTGCGTCGTCGTATGCTCTGCTCCATGCTGCAGCGTCATCGCCTCGCCCGCGCCACTCTCATGACAGCCGTCGCCGCGCTCGCTCTCGCCGGCTCGCTCGCCCTCGCCCAGGCCGACCGCTTCGCCATTCCCGCGACCGACGACGGTCTCCCCGGCCAAGGGCCCATCCGCCGCTACGACTGGTTCCAGAAGCTCTGGCGCGAGCGGCGCTCGGGCTGGGCGCAGCGTGTCGACCGGGACCGCCACGCGGTGGTGTTCCTCGGCGACTCGATCACCCAGGGCTGGGGCGACGACCTGGGCGGCGCCTTCCCCGGGGTGAAGGTGGCCAACCGCGGCATCAGCGGCGACACCACCCGGGGGGTGCTCATCCGGCTGCAGGAGGACGTCCTCGCTCTCGACCCCGGGGCCGTCGTGCTGCTCATCGGCACCAACGACCTGGAAGAGGGAGCGACCCCGGAGGTCGCCGCCTCCAACCTGAAGCTGATCCTGGCGGCGCTCGAGCAGCACGACGGCCGCATGCCGATCGTGCTGTGCCAGGTCTTCCCCAGCTCGGCCAAGATGAAGCGCCCGGCCGACGAGATCCGGGCGATGAACGCCCTCTACCTGAAGGCCGTCCGCAACGACGCGCACGTCACGTACGTCGAGACCTGGCCCCTGTTCGCCGGCCCGCAGGGCGACGCCATCGCCGCCGAGTTCCCCGACCTGCTTCACCCGAACGCGGCCGGCTACGCCAAGTGGGCAAAGGCGCTGCGGCCGATCCTGGCGACGCTCGGCTTGATGGAGACGAGCGACGACGCTTTCCAGCCTGAGCCGGGATTCGAGAGCCTGTTCGACGGCCGCGACCTCACCGGCTGGGGCTACCGGCCCACGAGCGAGGAGGACAAGGCGGCGGCCCGGCAGTGGCAGGCCAGCGATCCGGAGGCGGCGGCCTGGCCCTTCGTGACCGCGTCCGTCCGTTTCGACGGCCTCGCGGCCAGCCCCGACGGGCGCTTCGCCGCGATGCACGGCCGGCTGGTGGTCAAGGCGCCGCCCGAGTTCCGCAAGATCCAGCAGCTGTGGACGACCCGCGAGTTTCCCGGCGACTTCGTGCTACGGCTCGAGTTCCGGGCGACACCCGACGCCGACAGCGGCGTCTACGTGCGCGGGCCGCAGCTGCAGTGCCGCGACTACCTTCTGGCCGGCCCCTACAAGGACCTCCGGAGCTATCGCCCGCAGGACTGGAACGCGCTGGAGATCACCGTGACCGGGAGGGTGGCCCGCGCCACCTGCAACGGCGAGCTGCTGGAGGCGGCGATGCCGCTGCCGCCCTCGGGGCCGATCGGCCTCGAGGGCGACCGCGGGCAGATGGAGTACCGGCGCATCCGGATCAGGCTGTCGTCGGCCCCGCCTTCCCGCTGACCTGCTTCCGCGTCAGCGGCCCTTCTTCTGGTAGGTCCCCACCAGCTCGGCGTGGGCGAGCACATGCCCCCTCATGGCCGACTCCACGTCCGGCTTGGTGGCGGCGCCCAGGTCGGGCAGCACGGTGTCGAGCGCGTACAGCTTGTGGAAGTAGCGGTGGCGGCCGATGGGCGGGCAGGGGCCGCCCCAGCCGGTCCGCTTCCAGTCGTTGGTCCCCTGCCGCGCGCCGGCCGGCAGGTCGCGCGCGCTCACGGCCTGCGGCAGGCCCTTGGCGGTCGGCGGCAGGTTGTAGAGCACCCAGTGCACCCAGGTCATCTTCGGCGCCTTCGGGTCCGGGGCGTCGGGGTCGTCCACGATCAGCACCAGGCTCTGCGCCTTCTCGGGGACGCCGTTCCAGTCCAGCGCGGGCGAGAGGTCCTGGCCCTCGCAGGTGAACGGCGTCGGGATCTCGCCGCCGGCCGTGAAGGCGGGCGAGCTCAGGGAGAGTCCCACGCTTGCCTCCTTACCGCTTGTAGCCGAACTTCTGCAGCAGCTCCTGGCGCCAGGCGACGCCCGCCGCGTCCTCGACGCCCTTCGGGGAGGAGCCGTCGACGACACCGAGGATCCCGCGGCCCTGCTCCGTCTCGGCCACGATCACCTGCAGCGGGTTCGCGGTGGCGCAGTAGATCCGGCACACCTCGGGGCAGGCCTTCACCGCGTTCAGCACGTTCAGCGGGAAGGCGTTCTTCAGCATGACCACGAAGCTGTGGCCGGCGCCGATGGCCCGGGCGGCGGCGACCGCCGCCGCCTTCATCTCCTCGTCCGTGCCCTCGGCGCGCACCAGGCAGGCGCCGGAGGCCTCGCAGAACGCCAGCCCGAACTTGACGCCCGGCACCGAGCCGACCAGCGTCTCGTAGAGGTCCTCGACGGTCTTGATGAAGTGCGACTGGCCGAGGATCAGGTTGACGTCGGCCGGCTTCTCCACCGCCACCAGCTTCAGCTCCAGGCCCATGGCCGCCAGTCTGCTCCGCCCCCGCCCGCGAGGCAAGGGGAGTGTAGACTTCCAGCAGATGCCCCTCGTTTGTGCGTACAAAGCGCGCCACGGCGATGGCTTCTGTGTGACCGACTGCCCGGCGCAGGCGCCCTGCGGCGTCTTCGAGACCCTGCGGGTGGAGCGGCCCGAGCAGCTGCCGCCGCCTTCGCCGTGCGTCATCGACGTGGCCGTGCTGGACATGAACCACGGCTGGCCGAACCTGGGGCACGACTCGCTGCTGCATGCGGTGCAGGACGCCTGCTGCGCGGCCGTCGCGGCGCTGGAGGCAGCCTCGCTGCGGGTGCGGGTGATCTCCTACGACGTGAGGCGCTGCGGCATGCTGCCCGAGGCGCCCGGCGGTCGTCATGCGCTGTACCTGGGCACCGGCGGCCCGGGCCACATCGACCCCCGGGCGAACGACGGCGAGGCCGCCTTCTCCCAGGGCATCCGGGAGAACCCCGCCTGGGAGGCCCCGGCCTTCGCGCTCTTCGACGCCATCCGGGACGACCCCGAGGCCGCGCTGCTCGCCGTCTGCCACACCTTCGGCGTGCTGTGTCGCTGGTCGCAGGCAGCGCGGCCGGTCCTGCGCGGGACCTCCAAGGGCAAGTGCGCGGGCCTGCTGGAGAACGTGCTCTCCGCCCGCGCCCGGCAGCACCCCTGGTTCTCCGTCTTCGCCGCGCTGCTGGGAGAGGTGCCGCGGCTGCGGGTGCTGGAGAACCGCCTGTTCGACCTGGTGCCGGACCTCGACCGCTGGCCGTCCTGGGCGGCGCCGATCGGCTTCGAGACCCGCGGGGTGGGCGGGCCGCCCGGTGAGGCGGTGACCATGATCGAGTTCGCCCGCGACGGCGGCGGGGTGGTGCCGCGCGTGTTCGCTGTGAACCACCACCCCGAGATCGTGGACCGCTCGCGCCAGCGGACCATCCTCGACCAGAAGCGCGCACGCGGCGAGGTCGGCGAGGAGTGGTACCGCGAGCGACTGGAGACGCTCACCCGCACGCTGCCCGGCGAGGACGTGGACCAGCGGCTGCACCTGACCTCCGACTTCACGCTGCTGGGCCCGCTGCGCTTCCACCTGTTCCGGCAGATCCGGCGGCGCGCGGAGGCGCTCGGTGCTCCGGCCGGGCTGCACGAGGACGCTGTCGTCGCGGCTCTGCTGGACGGGCCGGTGGGAACCGCGGCGGCCGGTGTTCCCTGAGCGCCGATGATACCCAAGCCCCCCTTCCTCAAGGACCTCACGCCCGACCAGGAGATCGCCGAGTTCGAGCGGCTGAAGCCGCGGCTGGCCGAGGTCTGGTCGTCGCTGACCATGCAGGAGGAGGTGCCCCACACCTCGGTGGTGGTGCCCTCGTTGACCCTGGACCAGAGCGAGCTGCGCAAGATCGCCGGCGCCAGCTTCTACGAGGAGCGGCTGCTGTTCCTGCTGATCCGCCTGCGCAACCCGCGCGCCCGCGTCGTCTTCGTCACCTCGCAGCCGATCCACCCGATGATCCTCGAGTACTACCTGCAGTTCCTGGCCGGCATCCCGGCCAGCCACGCCCGCTCGCGGCTGACGCTGCTCTGCGCGGACGACGCCTCGCCGCGCTCGCTCACCGAGAAGATCCTGGAGCGGCCGCGGCTCATCGAGCGCATCCGCGCCGGCATCCACGACCCCGCGCAGGCGTACCTGACCGTCTTCAACTCGACGCCGTTCGAGCGGAAGCTGGCGGTGCTGCTCGGCATCCCGCTCAACGGCTGCGACCCCAGGCTGGCCAGGCTGGGCACCAAGTCCGGCAGCCGTCGGGTCTTCCGCCAGGCGGGGGTGGACCTGCCGGAGGGCTTCGAGGACCTGCACGCGCCCGCCGAGGTCGAAGAGGCGCTCCTCGACCTGCGCCAGCGCCGCCCCGGGATCCGCCGCGCGGTGATCAAGCTCGACCAGAGCTTCTCCGGCGAGGGCAACGCGATCCTGCGCTACCCGGAGTCGGGCTCACGCCAGGCCCTGCGCAAAGCCCTGCGGCAGGTCGAGTTCTCGGTGCCGACGGAGACCGCGGAGTCCTACTTCGACAAGTTCTCCAGGATGGGCGGCATCGTCGAGGAGTTCATCGAGGGCGAGGAGAAGCTCTCGCCCAGCGCGCAGCTGCGGCTCAGCCCCGCCGGCGAGGTGGAGCCCATCTCCACCCACGACCAGATCCTGGGCGGCCCCAGCGGCCAGGTGTTCCTGGGCTGCCGCTTCCCCGCCCGCGACGACTACCGGCTCCGCATCCAGGAGCTGGGGACGCGGATCGGCGCCGTGCTGGGCGAGGCGGGGGCGGTGAGCCGGTTCGGAGTCGACTTCCTGGTCCACCGCGGCGGACCCCGGGAGGAGTGGAAGATCACGGCGCTCGAGATCAACCTGCGCATGGGCGGGACCACGCATCCCTACCTCGCCCTGCAGTTCCTGACCGGCGGCAGGCTCGACCGCGCGAGCGGCCTCTTCCTCTCGCCGGGCGGCCACGCCAAGTACTACAAGGCCACCGACAACCTCTACTCGGAGCAGTACCGGGGCCTGCTGCCCGAGGACCTGGTGGACATCCTGACCGTCAACAAGCTGCACTACAGCCACGGCAGCGAGTCCGGGGTGCTGTTCCATCTCATCGGCGCGCTGTCGGAGTTCGGAAAGCTGGGGCTCACCGCGATCGCCAACAGCCCGGCCCAGGTCGACGAGCTGTACGCCCACACCCTCGAGGTCCTCGACCGGGAGACCGCCTTCGGGCGATAGCCGCATCCGGCTCGTCCTCGCCGGCGTGAGGTCAGGAAGGCTCGGCCCGCATCTCCAGCAGGCGCTCGGCCTCGCGGCGTGCCTCCTCGAGGGTGCTGACCGCCCCGTCGAGCTGGCGCTCGTAGACGGCCTGCAGCACCCGGCCGACCTCCGGCCCGGGCCGGACGCCCATCGCCAGCAGGTCGCGCCCGCGCAGGATCGGCGCCGGAGGCCGGACAGCCACGTCCAGGGCGCGGACGCGCTCGCGGAACCACTCCATGGCCACCGGCTCGAAGCGGCCCGGCCGCCGGCCGACGCAGTCGGCGCGCGCCAGGCGGTACAGCAGGTCCGGCTCGCACTTGCGGGCCAGGCGGCGGATGGCGCCGTCCGACACGCGCTCGCGCTCGTCGTAGAGCTGCCCGGGCTTGAGGTGCTCGGCCACCAGGCGCAGCACCTGGCCGCGCACGTCGTAGCCGTGGAGGGTGTGGACGTTCCAGCGGTCGAGCAGGGACTCCGTGGGCGGCAGCCCGGCCTCCTCGTGGCCACGTGAGCGGATGCGGCCGTCCTCGAAGCGGGTGGTGGCGGGCTTGCCGAGGTCGTGGCAGAGCGCGCCCAGCATCAGCGCCAGCTGCCGCGGGCGGTCGAGGTCGGCGATCAGCGCGGCGGCCTCGTCGACCACCTGCAACGTGTGCAGCCAGACGTCGCCCTCCGGGTGCCAGTCCGGGTCCTGCGGCGTCGGCTCGAGCGGGAGCAGCTCGGGCGCGACCGTCGGCAGCAGCCCCCACTGCTTCATCAGCGCGAAGCCGCGCGACGGCTGCTTCGCCTGGCGCAGCAGCTTCTCGATCTCGCCGAGCACGCGGTCGGCCGGCAGCTCGGCGAGCGGCATCGAGGCGCACAGCGCCGCCGTCGCCGCCTCCACCTCCAGCTCCAGGCGCGCCGCGAACTGCACCGCCCGCAGCGCCCGCAGCGGGTCCTCGCCGAAGTGGCCCGGGTCGACGGCGCGCAGGATCCGACGCTGCAGGTCCTGGCGACCGTGCCACGGGTCGAGGAGCTCGCCGCTGAACGGCTCCAGCAGCAGGGCGTTGATGGTGAAGTCCCGCCGCCGGGCCGCCTCCTCGATGGACAGTCCCGGATCGCCCTCCACGGCGATCCCGCGGTGACCGGGGCCGAGCCTGGAGTCGCGCCGGGGCAGCGAGAGGTCGAGCGCGCCCTCGACACCCGCGATGCCGCTGAGCTTGAAGACGCGGAAGGCCTGGCCCACGGCGTCCACGCGGCCGAAGCGGCGCAGCACCGCTTCCAGTCGATCGGCCGGAAGGCCGAAGACCTCCACGTCGTAGTCCTTCACCGGCAGTCCCAGCAAGGCGTCGCGGACCGCCCCGCCGACGAGGTACGGCCGCCCGCCGGCCTCGCGCAGCGCGGCCAGCAGCAGGCGCAGTCCGGGCGGCAGCTCCAGCTTCATGGCGGCGGTCGCGACCAGCCTAGCACGCGCCATCGCTGTTGCCCGAGGAAGGGCTTGACCTGTGTGCCGCTGTAGTAGTACAGTCATACTGTGGAGCCGAGGCTGAGCGTCGACCCCGCGCTGCCGGTGCCGATCTGGAGCCAGATCGAGGACGGGATGCGGCGGCTGGTCGCCTGCGGGGCGATGAGGGCTGGCGAGACCGTCCCCTCGGTGCGCGACCTGGCGCGCCAGCAGCGCGTCAACCCCAACACGGTGGCCAAGGCCTACCAGCGGCTGGTGGACGCCGGCGTCTTCGAGACCCGCCGCGGCGAGGGCACCTTCGTCGCCGCCCACCCGCCCTCGATGTCGGCTGCCGAGCGCGAGCGCGAGCTGCGCGAGGGCGCCTCGCGCTTCGCCGCCCTGGCGGTCACGCTCGGCTGCACGCGCGGGCAGGCGACGGCGGCGCTGCAGGCGACCTGGCCCGACGGTGAGCCCTCTCCCCGCGGAGGCAAGCGATCATGAGCGACGCCACGACGGGCTCCGCCATCCAGGCCGAGGCTCTCGCCGTCCGCTACGGGCGAACGGCCGTGCTCGAGGACGTCAGCCTCTCGGTCCCCCGCGGCTCCGTGTACGCCCTTCTCGGCCGCAACGGCTCGGGCAAGTCCTCGCTCCTGCGCGTGCTGCTCGGCCACAGGCCGCCGGCTGCCGGGCGCGCGCGCCTGCTGGGTGAAGATCCCTGGAGGCGCCGCACCACGCTGATGGAGCGCGTCGGCGTCGTCCCCGAGGAGCCCGACGCACCTCCGGAGATGACCGCGGCCCAGCTCTCGCGCTTCTGCGCCGGCGTGTACCGCCACTGGGACGCGGCGGCCGTCGCCGAGCGGATACAGCGCTTCGAGGTGCCCGCGCTCCGACCGTTCGGATCGTTGTCCAAGGGCCAGAAGGGCGCGCTGGTGCTGGCGCTCGCCCTCGGCCACGGACCCGAGCTGCTGGTCCTCGACGACCCCACGCTGGGCCTCGACGTGGTCGCCCGCGACGCCGTCTTCGGCGAGGTGATCGGCGAGCTGGCCGACCGCGGCACGACCGTGTTCGTCGCCACGCACGAGCTGCGCGCCGTCGAGGGCATCGCCGACCACGTCGCGATCCTTCATCGCGGTCGCCTGGTCCTCTCGGGCGCGCTCGAGTCCCTGAAGGCCGAGCGCGGCCTGTCGCTGGAGCAGCTCTTCGCCTCGGTCGCTGGCTCGCGGGCCGCGGACGTCCACCTGGCGGAGGTTCGGCCATGAAACGCTTGCTGGCGGTGACTGCGCGCGAGCTGCGCGAGCGCTGGCTGCTGTTCCCGGCCAGCCTGGTGCTCGGCCTCAACCCGCTCGTGTTTCCGGCCTTCGGCGTGGACAGGCGGGAGATGCCGTTCGTGGGGGTGGTCGCCGCGGTCGGGCTCGCCGCCGCAGCCGCCGTGATCATGGGCTCCACCATGCTGGCTCGTGACGCCGCGAACGGCCGGCTGGGCTTCCTGTTCTCGCGACCCTTGTCCTGGAGGACGATCTGGGGCGGCAAGTGGCTCGCCGCGCTCGTCCTGGTGGCGGGCAGCGGGTTGCTGGCGGCGATCCCCTTCATGGTGGTCTACCCGCCCGGAGCGCCGGCGGGGCTTCCAGGCTCGCCGGTGCCCCTCGTCTCCTGGCTCGGCGTCCTGGCCCGGGAGCACGGATGGGTGTTCGGCCTCTACGCCCTGATGCTGGGTGTCGGCGTGGCCAATCTCCTCGCCACCGCCTACCGTTCACGCTCGCCGTGGGTGGTCGGCGACATGGTCCTGGCGGCGGCCGCAGTCTGGATCGCGCGGCGCCGGGTGGCTCCCCTGTGGCTCTTGGGCGGCCTGCAGACGCCGCCGCCGGATCTGGCCCTGGCGGTGGTCCTGCTGCCGCTCGCGATCGGCCTCCTGGCCGGCAGCGCGGCGCAGGTCGCCATCGGCCGGACCGACCCTCGCCGGGCCCACCTCGCTCTCTCGCTCACCTTCTGGGCCGTCGTCTACGCGACCCTCGCCGGCGCCGCCGGCCGGCTCGCCTGGATCGAGGCGGCCGGACCCGCCGACCTGCGGTCCTACGACATGGCCAGGGAAGCGAACGGCCGCTGGCTGTTCGTCGCGGGCGAGAGCGGCCGGGCCCGCTGGTTCGGCGCCGGATTCCTGCTCGACACCACCTCCGGCAACTACCTGCAGGTCACGCCGAGCCTGTCGGCCCTCGCGCTCGGCGCGATCGACGATCGGGTGCCGAGCTTCCCGCAGAGCCTGAGCTTCTCGGCCGACGGCCGCTACGCGGCCTTCTGGGAGCCGGACACCGCGCGCGGATCGACGGCCCTCGTGCGCGTCCTTCTGTCGACCGGCACGCCGCGGAGAGAGCGCGTCGGCCTCGCCTCGACGCCCCCGCCGGGGTGGTGGACCGCCCTCGCCCTTTCGGCCACCGGGGGGCACGCGGTGCTGGTGAGCGAGGCGATGGCGTCGCTTCACGAGCTCCCGGCCGGACGCGCCGCCGCGACCTGTGCGCTGGCCCCCGGGTGGCGCGCAATGGCGATCCGGTTCCTGGACGAGGACGCCGCGCGCGTGTGGCTGGTCCTCCGCTCCGGGGTCCCCAGGCCGACCACCGACGACGAGATCCGGATCCTGGACATCTCCAATGGCGGCGGCTGCCGCGCGACCGCGTTCACGGTCCCCCCGACTCCCAGCGCGCCCGCACGGCCGACAGTCCTCACCGTCGACGCCACCGGGAAGCGACTGCTCACGAGCCGGGACGCGCTCGCCTTGCGCGACGGCGCGACCGGCGCGCTCCTTTCCACGCTGGTCGACTCCGGGGTGATGTGGGGCCGGTTCCTGGGAGACGGCCGGATCGCCGCGATCGCAGCGAGCGAGAGCGGCTCCGTCCTGCGCATCTTCTCGCCCGAGGGTCGGGACACGACGACGGCAGCTCTCGAGCACAAGCCGAGCGTCCTCGGCCCGGAGATCGCCCCGGGGCGGGTGGTGGTCCCCCTCGGCTGGCGGTGGCCCCAGTCCCTCGGCAGCTACGTGGTGGACGCGACGGACGGTCGTGTCGTGCAGCGCTTCCATGACCTCACGCCGCCGCTCCCGGCCTGGTGGCTCGGCGACTTCACGCAAGACCCGGACCTCCGTACCGCCGCAAGGGCCGTCTACCTCACTGATGCTGACGGTCGTCTCTGGCGATTGGATGGCCGGACGGGCGAACGGCGCGTGGTGGCCGGCCCGGGGGCACCCCGCGGCCGCCGGCTCGACTGAGAAGACCGGCGACGCCTGCGCGTCGCACAGGGGCACGCCGGTGCGCTGACGCCTCACACCTCCCCGCGCTCCAGGGCCTGGATCATGACGTCCGTCGCGCGGGTCGAGGCCTCCGCCAGCAGTGCGACCAGCGGCTCGGTGTCCAGCCGGAACGCCGCCCGCAGGCAGGCGAGGAGGTACGGAGCGTCCGCCGCCACCAGGATGGGCGGGCGCATGCCGCGGGCTGCCATCACGTGCGACGCCGCCAGCCGCGCCACGCGGCCGTTCGCGTCCTCGAAGGGCAGCACCTCCAGGATGCGGGCATAGGCGAGGCCGGCGGCCTGCTCGGGCCGCAGGTCGCGCAGCCCGGCGGCCGACAGCCACTCCTCCAGCGTCGCGAGCCGCGCCTCGATCCACTCCGGCGGTGTCGTCGGCGCATCCTCCCGGTCCCGCTCGCGGGTGCGGAAGCCGACCGGGCCGGCGACGGCGGCGTGCCAGGTGCGGAGAGCGGCGACCGTGAACGGCGCGTCTCGCGCCACCGCCGCCTGTGCGCGGCGCAGTGCCACCACCTCGGGCGGGGCGAGGCCGGTGCTCCGCGAGGCGCGCACCTCGTCCCAGCTCGCCCGCACCCCGGCCAGCTCCAGGCTCCCGAGCAGCTGAGCGTCGGCGACCAGCTCGGCGAGGCGGGGGTCATCGGCGGCGCGGCCCCTCTCGGCGAGGAGGGCCGTCAGGCGCCGCTCCCTGGCACCGCCCGCGAGCTGCAGCCTCATCGGACGATGCCACGATGGCCGGTTGCAGCCGTACCCTGAAGAGGCTTAACTACAATCAGGAAACAGGGGTCTGGAGGGAGGCCGTGGTGTCCAAAGCTGCCGCACTGGTCGCGGTCTTGTGCCTGGCGGCGCCCACGCTGGCTCGCGCCGACGACAAAGACAAGGGAAAGAAGGCGAAGAAGCCGGGGCTCGAGCTGCGGGCCACCCCGCGGTTCGCGTTCTCCCCGGCGCACATCCTGTTCACCGCCGAGCTCAAGGGCGGCGACGACGTCGAGGAGTTCTACTGCCCGGAGATCGAATGGGAGTGGGGTGACGGAGGCAAGAGCGTCGAGGAGGGAGACTGCGACCCCTGGACGGCCGGCTCGACGATCGAGCGACGCTTCACCGCCAACCACGACTATCCGTTCGCCGGCCTGTACCCGGTCAAGGTGACGCTGCGCAAGTCGGGCAAGAGCATCGCCGCGCAGACCCTGAACATCACCGTCCGCGCGGGGCTGGGCGACGTCAGCCCGGAGCCGGGGGACTAGCACCCTCCTTCTGCCCCGTCTTCGGCGCCGATGTCGCCTCGTCTATCCCCCGGCCGACATGCTGTCCAGGAACTCCTTGTTGCTCTTCGTCTTCGAGAGCCGCTCGATCAGCAGCTCCATCGCCTCGACCGGCGACAGCGCCGAGAGGACCTTGCGCAGGATCCAGGCGCGGTTGAGCTCGGCCGCCGGCACCAGCAGCTCCTCCTTGCGGGTGCCGGAGCGGTTGATGTCGAGCGAGGGGAAGATGCGCTTGTCGGTGAGCTTGCGGTCGAGCACGATCTCGGCATTGCCGGTGCCCTTGAACTCCTCGAAGATCACCTCGTCCATGCGCGAGCCGGTCTCCACCAGCGCCGTGGCGATGATGGTCAGCGAGCCGCCCTCCTCGACGTTGCGGGCGGCGCCGAAGAAGCGCTTGGGCCGCTGCAGGGCGTTCGAGTCGACGCCGCCCGAGAGCACCTTGCCCGAGGGCGGCACGATCGTGTTGTAGGCCCGCGCCAGGCGGGTGATCGAGTCGAGCAGGATCACCACGTCCTTCTTGTGCTCGACCAGGCGCTTCGCCTTCTCCAGCACCATCTCGGCGACCTGAACGTGGCGGTCGGCGGGCTCGTCGAACGTCGAGGAGATCACCTCGCCGTGCACCGAGCGCTGCATGTCGGTGACTTCCTCGGGCCGTTCGTCGATCAGCAGCACGATCAGCACGATCTCCGGGTGGTTGGTGGTGACCGCGTTGGCGATCGCCTGCAGGATCATCGTCTTGCCGGTGCGCGGCGCGGCCACGATCAGGGCCCGCTGCCCCTTGCCCAGCGGGTTCAGGAGGTCCATCACCCGGGTGGTGATCTGGTCGGGCGTCGTCTCCAGCCGGATGCGGTCCTGCGGGTAGAGCGGCGTCAGGTTGTCGAAGAAGATCTTCTCCTTCGCGCGGTCGGGCGGCTCGAAGTTGACCGCGTCCACCTTGATGAGGGCGAAGTAGCGCTCGTCCTCCTTGGGAGGACGGATCTGGCCGCTGATGGTGTCGCCGGTGCGCAGGTCGAACTTGCGGATCTGCGAGGGCGAGACGTAGATGTCGTCCGGACCGGGGAGGTAGCAGTACTCGGGCGCGCGCAGGAAGCCGAACCCGTCCGGCAGGATCTCCAGCACGCCCTCCGAGAAGATCAGGCCTTCCTTCTCCGCCTGGGCTCGCAGGATCTGGAACACCAGCTCCTGCTTCTTCATCGAGGAGGCGCCGGGGATCTCGAGCGTCTTGGCCACCTCGATGAGCTTCTGGATGCTCATCTCCTTGAGGACGGCGAGGTCGAGCCGGCTGCCGCTTTCGCCCTCGGCCGCCGGCGCCGACGGATCACCGTCGGCGGTCGCCACCGCCACCGCCGCTTCCTCCTCGGCGACGTCGCGCTGCGGCAGGCGCGGCTTTCGGCCCCCCTGCTCGCCCCTCGGGCCGCGGCCGCGGCGGCCGGTGTGACCGCCGTTCGCGGCGCCGTTGGCGGAGCCGCTGGCTCGGTCGGCAGGGGCGGGGGCGCCGTTGGTGCCGTTCGTGCCGTCGGCCGCCGGCGGGATGGTGCGATCGTCGTTCGCCATAGGAGTCTACCTGCCAGGATGAGACCGGAAGGACAGGCGGGGCGCCTGCAGAGTGGACCGGATGAGCAACGATAGTGGACTCGGTTCGCGTCTGTCAACCGCCGTGCGATCCGGTCCAGGGGATCCGGAGCCGGACTGACGCTGCGCAGCCGGCGTGGCGACGGTCAGAAGGCCATCGACCTCAGCTCGGGGGCCACCAGCAGCGGTGCGCCGGTCGCCTGCTTCACGGTGTCGAGGGTGACGTCAGGGGCGATCTCCCGCAGCAGCAGCCCCTCTCGGACGACCTCGATCACGCCCATCTCCGTCACGATCAGGCTCACGCAGCGGCGACCGGTAAGGGGCAGCGTGCACTGCGGCAGGATCTTGGGGCTGCCGTCCCTCGCGGTGTGCTCCATCGTCACCACCACCCGCCGTGCCCCTGCCACCAGGTCCATGGCGCCGCCCATGCCCTTCACCATCTTGCCGGGGATGGTCCAGTTGGCGAGGTTGCCCTCCACGTCGACCTGCAGCGCTCCGAGGATGGTGAGGTCGATGTGGCCGCCGCGCACCATGGCGAACGACTCGGCGCTCGAGAAGTAGGCGGTGCCCGGCAGCTCGGTGACTGTCTCCTTGCCCGCGTTGATGAGGTCGGGGTCCTCCTGCCCCGGCAGCGGGTAGGGCCCCACGCCCAGCATGCCGTTCTCCGAGTGGAGGACGATGGAGACGCCCGGCGGCACGTAGTTGGCCGCCAGCGTGGGCATCCCGATGCCGAGGTTCACGTAGAAGCCGTCCTTCATCTCCAGCGCGGCGCGCCGGACGATCCGCACCCGCTTGGGGTCGGTCTCCACGGCGCCCTCGCCTCGCAGCGTGCGCCGCTCGATGCGCTTCTCGTAGCCGCGGCCCGGCAGCACCCGGTGCACGAAGATCCCCGGCGTGTGCACCTGGTCGGGGTCGATGCCACCCGCCGGCACCAGCTCCTCCACCTCGGCGATCGCGGTGCGGGCGGCCGCGCACATCATCGGCGCGAAGTTGCGGGTGGTCTTGCGGAAGACGAGGTTGCCGGCGGCGTCGCCGCGGCGTGCCTTCACCAGGGCGAAGTCCGCCGTGAGGCCCGTCTCCATCAGGTACGGCTTGCCCGAGAACCAGCGCACCTCCTTGCCCTCGGCCACCACGGTGCCGTAGCCGGCCGGAGTGAAGAAGGCGGGGATGCCGGCGCCGCCCGCCCGGATGCGCTCGGCGAAGGTGCCCTGCGGGTTGAGCTCCACCTCGAGCGACCCGTCCAGGAACATGGACTCGAAGACCCTGTTCTCCCCGACGTAGGTGGAGATCATCTTGCGCACCTGCCGGCTCTTCAGCAGGAAGCTGATCCCGAAGTCGGTCACCCCGGCGTTGTTGGACACGACGGTGAGGTCCTTCGCCCCGTGGTCCCGGAGGGCGAGGATGAGGTTCTCCGGGATGCCGCACAGGCCGAACCCGGAGATCATGACCGTGGAGCCGTCGCGGATGTCGCGCACCGCCTCGGCCGCGCTGGCCACGACCTTCTGCATGGCTGCTCCTCGGGCGCGAGGCCCGTCTTCGTCGCCTGGTGGATGGGGGTGGCTGACCTGCCTCGATGATAGCGCGCGCGGTCAGCGCGGCGAGGCCCTCGGGGAGGGCGCGGGCGAGGGCGCCGCCGCGACCGCCATCGCCGCCGCCGGAGAGAGCCCCAGCCGCGCCGCGGCCGCCTCCACGCGCGCCTGGACCTCGCGCCCGCCAGCGACGGCCGTCGGCGCCTGCCCCGACTCGAACTGCGCCGTCGCCTGCGCCCAGGCGGCGCGCGCCGCCCGCAGCTCGGCCTGCACCTCTTCCAGCCCCGCGGGATCGAGGCCGCGGGGCAGCCTGGCTGCGGCGGCCAGCTCGCCCACGCGGCGCTCGGCTCCCTCCAGGACCAGCGGCACCCGGCTCGCGAGCGGCGTCCACTCGCCGTCGAGGGCGTCGCGCCGCGCCCTCGCCACGGCCGAGGCGCCCGCGATCTGCTGGGGCAGGCGCTGCGCCAGCCTGAGGGCCTGGGTGTACTCGCCGGCGGCGAGGCAGGTGGCCGCGTCGTTGCGCAGCCCACGCAGCGGCGGCAGCCGCTCGGGCGCGTAGGTCTCCAGCAGCGGCCGCGCGGCGGCGAGCTGACGGTCGACGTCGGCCAGCGCCTCCCGCGCGGGCCCCTGGTTGCAGGCGCCGAGCCCCAGCACCAGGCCCAGGGCGGCGGCCGCCCTCGGAGGCCAGCCGAACGCCACCGCCCGGGCGGGTGTCACCTCCGCCTCCCCCGTGACTCGAGCTGCCTCACGATCGCGCGCAGCGCGCGCGCCAGCTCCGTCCGGTTGGCCTCGAGGATCTCCCGCCACAGCGGGCGCGGGCTGCGGGCCAGGCGCGTCATGTCGCGGAAGCCCGGACCTGCGCGCCGCAGGTGCCGGCGCGCCACCTCGTCCTGGCGGGCCGCGTCGCGGATCGCCCAGGACACCACCTGCGGGGCATGGCTCAGGAACGCCATGGCCCGGTCGTGCGTGGCCGGGTCGACGGTGACCGGCCGAGCGCCGGTCGCCCGCACCAGCGAGCGGACGACCCGGGTGGCCCGCCCGCCGCCGGGAACGACCCACCACGGCCGGCCGCGGAACAGCGTGGCCGAGGACGCCGCGAAGCCGCGCTTCTCGCTGCCCGCCATCGGGTGGCCGCCGACGAACCCCTGGAGGCCCAGCCGCGCCGCCTCCCGGCAGATCTCCCCCTTGACGCTCGACACGTCGGTGAGGACGAGGCCCGGCCGGGCCACCTTCGCCAGGCGCCGCAGCAGCCGCAGGTTGGTGGCCGGGGGCGCTGCCAGCACCACCACCTCGCAGGCGGCGGCCGCCTCCGCCCGCATCCGGCCGACCGCGATCGCGCGAGTGGCCAGCGCCCGCCGCACCACCAGCGGCCAGTCGATGCCGGTCACCCGGTAGCCGGCGGCGGTCAGCGCCCGCGCGACGGAGCCGCCGACCAGGCCGAGCCCGATCACCGCCACCTGCGGCCGCCTCGTCCTCACGCCAGCCCCTCCCCTCCCGCGAGGACGATCAGGTCGGGCTCGCGCCGCTCGACCAGCCGGGCCGCCCCCGCAGTCAGCATGAAGTACACGCCGGCCGCTCCGGCGAGGGTGAGCGGCAGAGTCGCTGCCCCCAGCCAGGGCTCACCGAGCAGGTGCGGCAGCCAGGCGAGGAAGACGAACGGCGTGGAGACCAGGAGCGCGGCCAGCATGCCGGCGAACGCCGTCAGGGCCGCCCCCAGGCCGCGCACGCCCGACACGGGCCGGCTCGGGTCGCGGCCCGCCGCGGGCACCGGTATCGGCGCCAGCACCGAGACGTAGTTGTCGACGGCGGCGGCCACCAGCTCCGTCGACAGCGCGATCGTGAGCACGGGGAAGACCAGGGCGGGGCCGGCCACCAGCGCCGTGGCGACCCCGACCAGGGCCAGCGCGGGCAGACGCAGGACGATCGTGACCAGGTTCTTGGCCACCAGGATCGACAGACGTTCCACCGGGAACGAGAAGAGCAGCGGCAGCGCCCGGCGCTCGACGCCGAAGTGGTTCGCGCCGAGCACGCCCAGGCCCGCAACGGACCCCAGCGACAACAGCACCCCCGCGGGCACCTGCCCCGAGGTGCCGCGCCACACCGCCAACAGCACCAGCGCCGGCCCGATGAGGCCGGTGAAGACGAGGACCTTCAGGCGCGGGTCGCGCCAGGTGACGAGCAGGTCCTTCTCCAGCAGCGTCCCCACCCGGCCGGGAAGACGCATCCGCGCGGGGACGCCGGGGCCCGGGCCGACGTCTCCCAGCACCAGCTCCCCCCCGTAGATCTGCCGCGCGATGACGGTGGAGACCGCGACGGCCGCGGCGACGGCCAGCGCTGCGGCCGCCGACCAGGCGAGGAACCCGGCGATCTCGCCGCGCCCGGCGTAGACCGCCGCTCGCACGCCCCAGGCGAAGGGCACCGCTTCGAGCACGTCGGCCGCCAGCAGCCATCCGAGCAGCCGACGAAGGCCCGCCGAGTCTCCGGAGGTCAGCACCAGCAGCGGCAGCAGGCTGGCGACCAGCCCCAGCCCCACCCCGGCCAGCATGGCGCGGTCGTGCCAGCGGCGGTGGCGCGAGACCGCGTGCAGCAGCAGACCGACCGCCTGCCCGCAGGCCAGGGTGAGCGCCAGCGTCAGCAGGACCCCGGCGCAGCTCAGCGGCCAGCGCCACCCCGGCCCGCCGAGGGCCAGGGCCAGCGCCACGGCCGGCGGGAGCTGCGCCACCAGCATCGGCTGCAGCAGGTTGGCGAGAAGCGAGGAGACGACGAGGGCGGGCAGCGCCACCGGGTACTGCAGCAGTCGCGTGAGGTCGTGGGTCTCGGTGGCAGCGATGCCGGCGAGCAGCGGCGAGAGCGCCCAGGAGAACCCGAACACGGCGGCCGCAGCCGAGAGGACCGGCAGCAGCAGGTCCGGCCTCGTCTGCGCAAGCAGCCGCACCAGGAAGAACGAGAACAGCGAGGCCGTCGCGGAGAACAGCAGCAGCCCCGGGACCGCCAGCAGCAGCGCGACGAGGCCGGCGCCGCCGCCGAGGGTGGCGCGCCGGCCCATCCGCCAGCGCAGCCCGACCAGCGCGATCAGCCGATCCACGACAGGTCCTCGCGCCGCACGTCCGCCTGCACCAGCTTGAGGAACACGTCTTCCAGGCTGGCGTCGCGGCCGAGCGCCCGCTGGGCACGGATCTCGTCGAGCGTCCCTTGGGCGACGATGCGGCCGCGGTCGATCACCGCCACCTCGTCGCACAGCCTCTCCACCACGTCGAGCGCGTGGGAGGTGAAGAACAGGGTGACGCCTCGCAGCGTCAGCCGGCGTAGCAGGTCGCTCACCACGCGGCCGGAGACGGGGTCGATGCCGTTGAGCGGCTCGTCCAGGAACAGCACGGAGGGGCCGTGCACCAGGGCGCAGGCCAGGGCCAGCTTCTTGCGCATCCCCTGCGAGTAGTCGACCACCAGCTTCCCGCGCTCCTCGGCCAGGGAGAGGAAGGCGAGCAGGTCCTCGGTGCGGCGGCGGGCTTCCCTGCGTCCCAGCCCGAACATGCGCGCGGCGAACAGCAGGTGCTCCTCGCCGGTCAGCCTCTCGTAGAGCGGCAGCTCCTCGGTGACCACCCCGATGCGGCGCTTGACGCCGAGCAGGTCCTGGCTCAGGCGCACGCCTTCGATCACCGCGTCCCCGGCGGTCGGACGCAGCAGGCCGGTGAGCATGCGGATGGTCGTGCTCTTGCCCGCGCCGTTCGGACCCAGGAAGCCGAAGAAGCGGCCGCGCCGCACGCGGAACGACACCCTGTCCACCGCCGGCCGGCCGCGGAAGAGCCTGGTCAGCCCCTCCACCACGATCGCGTCGTTCACGGGGATGGCGTCGTCCACGGGCCAAGATTAGCCGACTCGCGCCGCGGGCGGCGCGCTATCAGAGCAGGCCCTTGATGCGGCCGTAACCGGAGCGGCTGAGGGGCAGGCGGGTGCCGTCGCTCAGCACCACCGCCCTGGGCTCGCCGCCTTCCGTCTCGATCCGCGCCAGGCGGTCGAGGTTGAGCAGGTAGGAGCGGTGCACGCGCACGAAGCGGGCGCGGTCGAGCGAGGCCTCCAGCTCCGAGAGGGTCTGCTGCTTCAGGTAGGACTTCCCCTCCGAGCGCAGGCTGATGTAGTCGTCCTGGGCTTCCGCGTAGTCCAGCTTGTCGACGGGGATGACGTGGACGCGCGGCCCCTGGCGCACGACGATGCGCGACAGGCTGGTGCCCGCCGGCCGGGCAGCGGCGGCGATCTCCGAGGCCGGCAGCGACGAGCGGGAGGCGAGACGGGCCCGCGCCCGCTCGAGGGCGGTCTTCACCCGCTCCGGGGAGACCGGCTTCAGGATGTAGTCGACCGCGTTGACCTCGAAGGCGCGGATGGCGTGCTCGTCGAAGGCGGTGGCGAACACCACCGCCACCTCCCGCCCCAGCAGCTCCAGCACCTCGAACCCGTTCAGCTTCGGCATCTGGATGTCCAGGAACACCAGCTCGGGCGAGAGGTCGTTGACCGCCTTCACCGCCTCGAAGCCGTTGCGGCACTCGCCCACGATCTCGACCCCCTCCAGGGCACCGAGGTACTCGCGCAGCAGCGCCCGCGCGGGCTCCTCGTCGTCGACGATCAGCACCCGCAGGCTGGCCGGAGCGGCGGCGACGGCGGCCGGTGGGGTGACCGGCCGCGGCGGGCGATCGCTCTCGCCCTCTCCCGCCCCCAGCCTCCGGCGCGCCTCGCGCAGGTCCGCCACCAGCTCGGCGGCGGCGGCGTAGCGGTCCTCGGGCGCCTTGGCCAGGCAGCGGTCGAGCACGTGCTGCAGCACCGGCGCCGCCGCGCCCAGGCGCGCCTCGGCCAGCCGGGGCGCCGGCTCCTTCAGGACCGCGTGCAGCGTCTCCACCCCACTCTCCCGCCGGAAGGCCGGCTCGCCAGAGAGCATCTCGTAGAGCACCGCGCCGAAGGAGAAGAGGTCGCTGCGCGCGTCCACCTCGCCGCCGCGGACCTGCTCCGGCGACATGTAGGCGGCGGTGCCCAGGATGCGGCCCGGGTCGGTGTCGCTCCAGGCCGGGGTGTCGCTGCCGCTCTCGAACGGCGGGCGCGGGCGCAGCAGCTTGGCCAGGCCGAAGTCGATGATCTTGACGTGGCCCGACTCGGTCAGCATCACGTTCTTGGGCTTGAGGTCGCGGTGCACCACCCCCTGACCGTGCGCCTCGGCCAGGCCCTCCGCCATCTCGACCGCCAGGTCGAGGGCGCGCGCCGGCTCCAGCGGCGTTTCGGCGATCAGCGTGGCGAGCGGCCTCCCCCGCACCAGCTCCATCGCGATGAAGGTCGCGCCCTCGGCCTCGTCGATCTCGTACACCACCGACACCGCCGGGTGCGCCAGCGCGGCCGCGGCCCGGGCCTCCTGCCGCAGCCGTCGCACCTGCTCGCGGTCGCGCTCGCTGGCCGACCCCAGGACCTTCAGCGCCACCTCCCGACCCAGGGTGGTGTCGAGCGCCCGGTAGACGACGCCGATGCCGCCGCGGCCCAGCTCGTCGAGGATCCGGTAGTGGGACAGGGTGCGACCGATCATCTGCTGATCCCGCGGCATTCTAGGCCGGAATCGCCCCCCGTCCGCCGGCCAAACCCGGCGGTTCGCCGATTGCCGACTTCCGGAAAAACCTCGGCCGCCGTACTTTATGGCAGAGGCAGGAGATGAGCCCCGAGCCCACACCCGAAAAACCGGGCGACGCCTTCGCAGCCAACCTTCGCGAGCGGATCGTCAGGGACGCGCAGGCCGCGGCCTCCGGCTGGGAGAGGGCCGGGTGGCGAGGCAACCGCATCACCCCGCGGCTGGTCGTCGGCCTCTCCATCATGACCGCCGGCCTCATCCTCGCCCTCGACAGCCTGGGGCTGGTCGACGGAGCGGTGGTGCTCCGCTGGTGGCCGCTGGTGCTGATCACCGTGGGCGTCGTCAAGTGGACCTCGACGCCGCACCAGGCCTCCTCGGGTTTCGTCTGGATCGCGGCCGGGATCGGCTTCCTGCTGGTGTCGCTGGGGCGGATGTCGTTCGGCGGCGTCTGGGCGATGGTGCTGTTCTTCGTGGGCGCGAACATCGCCTGGCGGGCGCTGTGGCCGCCGCTGCCGCGGCTGGCCGGGGACGACGCGTTCGACATGGTGGCGGTGCTGGGCGGCGCCAAGACCGGGATCACCTCCACCGAGGCCGAGGGCGTGGCCCCCCGACGGTTCAGGGGCGGCCGGGCGATGGCGGTGATGGGCGGCTGCGAGATCGACCTGCGACGCGCCTCGATCCCCGAGGGCCAGGAGGCCCAGCTCGACGTGTTCGTGATGTGGGGCGGCATCGAGATCAAGGTCCCCGAGGAGTGGGAGGTGGTGAACCGCGGCAGCGCCTTCCTCGGCGGCTTCGAGAACAAGACGCGGTCGCTGCCCAGCGCCGACCGTCGGCTGGTGGTGACCGGGACGGCGATCATGGGAGGCGTCGAGGTCAAGAACTAGTGCACCCCCTGCTGCTCGAGTGGCGGCGGCTGCTGGTCTACCTGGCCGGCTGGGCGCTGCTGGGCGGGCTGCTGGTGCCGCTGCTGCTGCTGGCCGCGCCGTTCGGCTGGCTGGAGGCGGCGCTCTTCGCGGTGCCGATGGCGATCCTGCTCGGGCTGATGGGCCTGGGCTCGTTCTGGGTCTGCCAGGCCGCCCCGCTGGCGCGCGGCCTGGACCGGGCGATCGGCACGCAGTTCCTGACCGGCCTCGTCTCCGCCTGGCTGTGGCTCGGCGCCGGGCGCGCCTGGGCCTACGCGCTGCAGCGGGCGCTCGGCTTCGGCGACACGGTCGGCAACCAGGGGCGGGCGGCGCCGGTGCTGCTGGCTCTGGGGCTGACGCTGTACCTGCTCACGGCGGCCACGCACTACGCGGTCGCGGCCTCCGAGTCCTCGCGCGACGCCGAGCGCCGCGCGCTGCAGCTCGAGGTCTCCTCGCGGGAGGCGGAGCTGCGGGCCCTGCGCGCGCAGATCCACCCCCACTTCCTGTTCAACAGCCTCAACTCCATCAACGCCCTGATCGCCTCGCGGCCGGAGGAGGCCCGCCGGCTGTGCGTGACCCTCGCCGACTTCCTGCGCCGCAGCCTCACCCTGGGCGCGCGGGAGGCGATCCCGCTGGCGGAGGAGCTGGAGCTGGTGGAGCAGCTGATGGCGATCGAGAAGGTGCGCTTCGGTGACCGGCTGGGCCACGAGGTCCGGGCCGACGAGGCGGCCCGCGCCTGCCTGGTGCCGCCGCTGCTGCTGCAGCCCCTCATCGAGAACGCCGTCACCCACGGCATCGCCCAGAGGCTCGAGGGTGGCACCATCACGGTCATCGCCGAGCGCCGGGGGGACGAGCTGCAGGTCGCCATCGAGAACCCCCGCGACCCCGACGCCCCGGCCCGCAAGGGCGCCGGCATCGGCCTGCAGAACGTTCGCCGCCGCCTCTCCGCGCTCCACCCGGAGCGCTCCAGCCTGCGCCTGCTGCCGCAGGCGGACCGCTTCCGGGTGGAGCTGCGGCTGCCGGCCCTCGCCTAGAGACTGCCCCCCTCAGGCGCCCGCTCTGGCCAGCGGCAGCGTGCGCCCGAGCACCGGGGCGATGATCCGCAGCTCGCCCATCAGCCGGTCGAACTGCTCGGGGTACAGGCTCTGCGGGCCGTCGGACAGCGCCTTCTCCGGGTTGTTGTGCACCTCGATGATGACGCCGTCGGCACCCGCGGCCACGGCGGCCCGGGCCATGGGGATCACCTTCTCCCGGCGGCCGGTGCCGTGGCTGGGGTCGACCATGATCGGCAGGTGCGAGCGCTTCTTCACCACCGGGATGGCGGAGATGTCGAGGGTGTTGCGGGTATAGGTCTCGAAGGTGCGGATGCCCCGCTCGCACAGGATCACCTGGCCGTTGCCGCCGCAGAGCACGTACTCGGCCGAGAGCAGCCACTCCTCGATGGTGGAGGACAGCCCGCGCTTGAGCAGCACCGGCTTGCGCACCCGCCCCAGCTCCTTCAGCAGGTCGAAGTTCTGCACGTTGCGGGCGCCCACCTGCAGGCAGTCGACGTAGCGCATCATCATCTCGATCTGCCGCGGGTCCATCACCTCGCTGATCACCGCCATCCCGTTCTCGTCGGCGGCGGCGCGCATCCACCTGAGCGCCTCCTCGCCGTGTCCCTGGAAGGAGTAGGGCGAGGTGCGCGGCTTGAAGGCCCCTCCCCGCAGCACCCGCGCTCCGGAGGCGGCGACCGAGCGGGCGACCGCGCTCACCTGCTCGGGGCTCTCCACCGAGCAGGGCCCGGCCATGGCGATCACCTCGGGGCCGCCCACCGGCACGCCCGCGACGTCCACCACCGTGTCCTCCGGCCGGAAGGTGCGGCTGGCCAGCTTGTAGGGCTCGGAGATGGGGATCACCTCGCGCACGCCGGGCAGCACCTCGATCAGGCGCGGGTCGATGGGACGGTGAGGCACGCCGACGGCACCCAGGACCGTGTAGTCGACGCCACTCGAGCGGTGCACGTCGTAGCCCACCTCGACCAGCGACTCGATGACCTTCTGGACGTGCTCCTCGCTGGCCGTGTGCTCCATCACGATGACCATGGACACCTAGTCTCCTTCCTGGCTCTTCGCGCCCTCGGCGCTCTCCTCGGCCTCGCCGGCCAGCCGCTCCAGCCGACGGCTCTCGTCGATGACGCGCTCGAACACCCGGCGCACCGCGCCGGGGTCGAGCGGACCGGGGTTGTTGCGGGCCACCCGGTCGAGGATCCACTTCTCGCGATCGGGCTGGTACACGGGCAGTCCCAGCCGCCGCTTGATGCGGCCGATCTCCACCGCGCAGGCCGAGCGCGCGTTCAGCAGCTTCATCAGCTGCTCGTCGATCTGGTCGATCCGCCGGCGGTACTCGTCGACGTGCCGCTGGGCGTAGACCGCCGCGTCGGGCTGCTGTTCAAGAGCGCCGGTGGCGCCTCGCGGAGACACCTGTTTCGGTGCCGGCGCCGCGGCCGCCCCCCCGCCGGAGCTCCCGCCTAGGTCGTGCTCGTCAGCCATCTCACCTGAGCCCCGAGGTCGCCCTCCGGGTGCTCCTCCAGGAAGCGCACCAGCGCGCTCCCCACCACCACGGCGTCGGCCACCGCCGCGGCCTGTCTCACCTGCTCCGGAGCGGAGATCCCGAACCCCAGGGCCACGGGCACCGGCGTGAGCGCCCGCAGCCGCTCGACCAGCGGCCGCGCCTCCTCCGACAGCGACTGCCGCTCTCCGGTCACGCCGGTACGGCTGACGGCGTAGACGAACCCGCGGCTGGCGGCGGCGACGGCCCGCAGCCGCGGCTGGGGGCTGGTGGGCGAGGCCAGGAACACGGTGTCGAGGTCGGTCGTCCGGGCCGCCGTCAGCCACTCGCCGGCCTCCTCGGGCGGCAGGTCGGTCACCAGCACGCCGTCGACGCCAGCCTCCTTCGCCTCGCCGGCGAGCCGCTCGAGCCCGTGCTGCAACAGCGGGTTGAAGTAGCTGAAGAGCAGCAGCGGCAGCTGGCAGCGGCGGCGGATGGCGCGGACCGTGTCCAGCACGCGCGCCAGGGTGACGCCGCGGCGGAGCGCGCGCTCGCTCGAGCGCTGGATCACCGGCCCGTCCGCCAGCGGATCGGAGAAGGGCACGCCCAGCTCCAGCACGGCCGCCCCGGCCGACTCCAGCTCCTCCGCCGCGCTCGCCGTGCGCTCGAGGGAAGGATCGCCGGCCGTCAGGAAGGCGACGAAGGCCGTCCGGCCCTCGGCGCGGCAGCGGGCGAGCTCTTCGCCGATGCGGCTCACCGGCGCACCTCCTGCCCGCGGTCGTCGTCGATCACCGCCTCCACCTCGATCTCGACCAGCATCTCCGGGTCGACCAGCCGGCTCACCTCGACCATGGTGGCGGCCGGGCGGACGTCGCGGAAGACCTCGCCGTGGGCGCGCCCGACCTCCTGCCAGCGCGCGATGTCGGTGACGTACATGCGGGTGCGGACCACGTCGCCGAACCCGGCGCCGGCCTGGCGGAGCGCGCGCTCGATGTTGCGGAAGCACTGGACGGCCTGGGCGTAGGCGTCGCCCCGGCCCACCAGCCGTCCGTCGTCGCCGGTGGCGGTGGTGCCGGCGACGAAGACCTGCGTCCCCACCCGCACGGCCCGCGAGTAGCCGACCACGGGCTCGTAGGGGCTGTTGCCGGCGATCCTCTCGCGCCTCATCGGTCGAGCCCCTCAGACAACGGGCTGCGGGGCGATCGGGGTTCACTCCCGCGAGCGGAGCGGGGGGTCGCAGGGGGGTGCGACGCAGCACTCTCCTGCTCCTGGACGATCCCCAGGTCCTTGTCGCCCCGTCCGCTCAGGTTGAGGACGACGGCCTCCCCCCGCAGCGAGGCCGCCTCGCGCACCACCCAGGCCAACGCGTGCGCCGACTCGAGCGCGGGCAGGATCCCCTCCGTCCGCGCCAGGCGGTGGAAGGCGGCGAGCGCCTCGTCGTCGGCGACGCAGGCGTACTCCACCCGCCCCTGGTCGTGCAGCAGCGCGTGCTCGGGGCCGACCGCGGGATAGTCGAGCCCGGCCGACACCGAGTGCGTCGGCAGCACGTTGCCGGCCTCGTCCTGCAGCAGGTAGGTGCGCGTGCCCTGCAGCACGCCCACGCCGGCCCCGGTGCGGTCGCTCCCCCCGGCGCTGCGCAGGAAGCGCGCCGCGTGGTCGCCGGGGCGCGGCGAGCGGCCGCCCGCCTCCACGCCGACCATGCGCACCTCGCGGTCTCCCAGGAAGGCGTGGAACAGGCCGATGGCGTTCGAGCCCCCGCCCACGCAGGCGACCAGCCGGTCGGGCAGCCGGCCGATCGCCTCCAGCAGCTGCGCCCGAGCCTCGCGCCCGATCACCGCCTGGAAGTCGCGGACCATCGCCGGGTAGGGGTGGGCGCCCAGCACCGAGCCCAGGAGGTAGTGGGTGCTGTGTACGTTCGTCACCCAGTCGCGCATGGCCTCGTTGATCGCGTCCTTGAGCGTCCGCGTCCCCGTGGCGACCCCGCGCACCTCGGCCCCCAGCAGCCGCATGCGGGCGACGTTCGGCGCCTGGCGGGCCATGTCGTCGGTCCCCATGTAGACGACGCACTCGAGGCCGAGCAGCGCGCACACCGTCGCGCTGGCGACGCCGTGCTGGCCGGCCCCCGTCTCGGCGACCACCCGGCGCTTGCCCATGCGGCGGACCAGCAGGCCCTGGCCGAGCGCGTTGTTGATCTTGTGTGCCCCGGTGTGGCACAGGTCCTCGCGCTTGAGGTAGACGCGGCAGCCGAGCTCATCCGAGAGCCGCGCCGCCAGGCCCAGCGGCGTCGGGCGCCCGACGTAGTCGTGCAGCAGCTGCTGCAGCTCGGCCTCGAAGCCCGGATCGCGGCGGGCCTGCGCCCAGGCCGCTTCCAGCTCGCGCAGCGGCTCCATCAGCGTCTCGGGCACGTAACGGCCGCCGTAGGGGCCGAAATGACCGCCCGCGTCCGGCCAGGTCCGCGCGACAGCCACGGTCGTCACGAGGCGACCTCCTGGCTCTCGGCCGCCCGCGCGGCGGCCACGAAGGCCCGCACCCGGCCCGGGTCCTTCTTCCCCGGCATCGTCTCCACGCCGCTGGCGACGTCCACCGCCTGCGGCCGCACCACCTTCACCGCCTCGGCCACGTTGTGCGGCGTGAGCCCCCCGGCCAGCACCAGGAAGGGCACCTGCGCCGCCAGCCCCGTCACCAAGGACCAGTCGAACGGTACCCCCGTGCCGCCCGGCGGCTGGCTGCTGTCGCCGGTGAGGCGGGTGTCGACCAGCAGGCCGGCCGTGCACCCCAGGTACCGCTTCGCCTCGTCCGAGGCGAAGCGCCGTCCCACGCGGACGGCCTTGATCGCCCGACGCGGCAGCGCGACCAGCGCCTCGGGCGGCTCGTCACCGTGCAGCTGGAGGACGTCGAGCCCGACGGCGTCGGCCACTCGCGCCATCTCGTCGCGCGGGGCGTTGACGAAGACGCCCACCCGCAGCACGAACGGGGGCAGCTGCCGGGCGATGGCCGCCGCCCGCGCCAGCTCCACCCGGCGCGGGCTCATCGGCCAGAACACGAACCCGAGCGCGTCGGCGCCGGCGTCCACCGCCAGCGCGGCGTCCTCCGGGCTGGTGATGCCGCAGATCTTGACGAAGAGCCGGCTCACGCCGCCACCTCCGCTTCCCTCATCAGCTCCCGCAGCGCCTCCCCCGGACAGGGCGCGCTCATCAGCGACTCGCCCACCAGGAAGGCGTCGGCCCCCGCGTCGCGCAGCCGCCGCAGGTCGCGGCCGCTACGGATGCCGCTCTCGGCGACGGCCACCACCTCGTCCGGGACCAGGGGCAGAAGCTCCAGCGAGGTCGAGAGCGACACCGCCAGCGTGCGCAGGTCGCGGTTGTTGACGCCGACCAGCCGCGCCCCGGCTCGCAGCGCGCGCTCGAGCTCGCCCCGCTCGTGCACCTCGACCAGGGCCGACATGCCGGTCTCGGCGACCACCGCCAGCAGCTCGCCGAGCGCCGCGTCCTCGAGCGCGGCCACGATCAGCAGCACCGCGTCGGCGCCCGCCGCCCGCGCTTCCCACACCTGCCACGGCTCGAGCAGGAAATCCTTGCGCAGCACCGGCAGGCTGACGCTCGCCCGGGCCTCGGCCAGGTGCGCCAAGCTGCCGCCGAAGAAGTCGCTCTCGGTGAGCACCGACAGCGCGGCCGCGCCGGCGTTCTCGTAACGCCGGGCCACCTCCCCCGCCGCCAGATCCTCGCGGATCGCCCCCCGGGACGGCGAGCGGCGCTTGTGCTCCGCGATGACGTTGACCCGACCGGGGCGGGAGAGCGCCGCGACGAGCGGCCGCACCGCCGGGGCCTCCCGGGCCGTCGACACCAGCTGGGCCAGTGGCCGCCGCTGCTGCTCGAGCGCCAGGTGCTCGCGGGTGCGCGCGAGGATCGCCTGCAGGGCGGTGCCGGAACCGGCGCTCACGCCAGCGCCTCCCGCGCCCGCTCCAGGAGCGCCCGGGCGCGCCCGTCGTCGATGGCCGCCGCCGCCTGGCAGGCGCCCTCCCGCAGCGTCGCCGCGCGGCCGGCCACCACCAGGGCGGCGGCGGCGTTGAGGAGCACCACGTCCCGCCTGGGCCCGGCCACGCCGGACAGCACCTCGCGGGCGATCACGGCGTTCGCCTGCGGGTCGCCGCCCCGCAGGGTCTCGAGCGAAGCGGGCGGCAGCCCGGCATCTGCGGGGGAGATGGTGAAGGTGCGCACCTGGCCACCGTCCAGCTCCGCCACCGTGGTCGATCCCGCCAGCGTCAGCTCGTCGAGCCCGCTGCCGTGGACCACCCACGCCCGCTGCGTGCCCAGCCGCTGCAGGCACCGGGCGACGAACGGGGCCAGCTCCGCCCGCGGCACGCCGACCACCTGCGCCTGGGGCCGGGCCGGGTTGGTGAGCGGCCCCAGCAGGTTGAAGGCCGTGCGCACGCCCAGCTCGCGCCGGGGGGCGACCGCGTGGCGGGTGGAGGCGTGGAAGCGGGGGGCGAAGAGGAAGGTCCAGCCGGCGGAGTCGAGCGCGGACTGCACGGTCGCCACCGGGGCGTCGATGCGGATGCCGAGCGCCTCCAGCACGTCTGCGCTGCCGCAGGTGCCGCTGGCGGAACGGTTGCCGTGCTTGACCACCGGCACGCCGCAGGCAGCGACCACGAAGGAGGCCACGGTCGAGATGTTGAAGGTGCCTGCCCCGTCGCCGCCGGTGCCGCAGGTGTCGACCGCCCCCTGCGAGACGAGCGGCACCGCCCGCGCCCGCATCGCCCGGGCGAAGCCGACCACCTCGTCCTCGCTCTCGCCGCGCGCCGCCATCCCGGCGAGCAGCGCCCCGATCTGGGCCGGCGTCGCCTCGCCGTCCATGATCGTCCCCATCGCCTGGGCCGCTTCCTCCTCGCTGAGGCGCTCGCCGCGCGCCAGCTTCGCCAGGTGGCGTTTGATCGAGACCTTGGCGCCCAGGCCCAGGAAGTTGCGCAGCAGGTCCTTGCCGGCGGTGGTGAGGATGCTCTCGGGGTGGAACTGCACGCCCTCCAGCGGCCGCTCGCGGTGGCGCAGCCCCATCACCACGCCGCCGTCCGTCCAGGCGGAGACCTCCAGGCAGGCCGGCACCGTCTCCGGGGCGACCACCAGCGAGTGGTAGCGGGTGGCGGTGAACACGTCGGGCAGGCCGGCGAAGACGGTCCGGCCGTCGTGGCGGATCTCACTGGTCTTGCCGTGCATCAGCTTCGGCGCCCGCACCACCGTGCCGCCGAAAGCCTGGCCGAGCGCCTGGTGGCCGAGGCACACGCCCAGCAGCGGCACCGGCGAGCGACGGACGAGCTCCAGGCTGATGCCGGCCTCGTCGGGCGTGCCCGGGCCCGGCGAGATCACGATGCGGTCGGGCTCGAGCGCCAGCGCGTCCTCGACGCTGAGCGCGTCGTTGCGCACCACCCTCACCTCCGCCCCCAGCTCGCCCAGGTACTGATAGAGGTTGAAGGTGAACGAGTCGTAGTTGTCGACCAGCAGGATCACGCGAGGCCTCCCGCCACCGAGAGCGCCTCGAACAGTGCCTGCGCCTTGGCCTCTGTCTCCCGCTCCTCCGCGGCCGGGTCGGAGTCGGCGACGATGCCGGCCCCGGCCTGCAGGGTGGCCCGCCCCGCCTTCAGCTGCAGGGTGCGGATGGCGATGCAGAAGTCGAGGTTGCCGCGCAGGTCGATGTAGCCGAGCGCGCCGCCGTAGAGCCCGCGCGCGACGGGCTCCAGCTCCTCGATGATCTGCATGGCCCGGATCTTCGGCGCCCCCGACAGGGTGCCGGCCGGGAAGGTGGCCGCCAGGGCGTCGAGGGCGTCGCGCCCTTCGGCCAGCTCACCGGTGACCGAGCTGACGATGTGGGCCACGTGGCTGTAGTGCTCCACCTTCATCAGCTCCGGCACCTGCACGCTGCCGAAGCGGCAGACGCGGCCGAGGTCGTTGCGGCCGAGGTCGACCAGCATCAGGTGCTCGGCCCTTTCCTTCTCGTCGGCCAGCAGCTCGCGGGAGATCGTCTCGTCGCTGCGCCCATGGAGCCGCGCCCGGGTGCCGGCGATCGGCCGCGTCTCCACCCGCCGGCCCTCGACCCGCACCAGCATCTCGGGCGAGGCGCCGGCGATCGCCGAGTCGCCGTCCTTCAGGAAGTACATGTAGGGCGACGGGTTCACCATGCGCAGCGCGCGGTAGACGGTGAAGGGGTCGATCGTGCAGTCGACCGAGTGCTGCCGCGACAGCACCACCTGGAAGATGTCGCCGGCCGCGATGTGCTCCTTGGCCGCCCGCACCGCCTGGCGGAACGCCTCGCCGTCGCGGAAAGGCAGCGCGGGCGGCGGCTCGGCTCGGCGGGTGGCGGCGGGCCGGCGCTCCCAGCCGAGGTCCTCCTCGAAGCCGTCGAGCACCTGCTGCGCGCGCTCGAAGGCCTGCCGCCGGCCGGGCTCGGCCAGCGCGATCAGGACCAGGCGCTGGCGGACGTGGTCGAAGGCCACCAGCGAGTCGTAGAAGGAGAACGAGGCGAGCGTCCCCTGGGCGGCGCCGTGGCGGTCGGGCAGCCGCTCGAACAGCCGCGCCGCGTCCCAGGTGAGGTAGCCGACCGCGCCGCCGGTGAAGCGCGGCAGGCCGGGGACCTCGGCCGGCTGCGATCCCAGCCGCGCGCGCAGCGCCTCCAACAGGCCGGTCCGCTGCTCGTGCTCGCCGGCGGCGTCGTGCACGCGCACGGCCCCGCCCTGCACGGTGAGCCGCGCCCGCGGCTCGCGGCCCAGGAACGAGTAGCGGGCCAGCCGCTCGCCGCCCAGCACGCTCTCCAGCAGGAACGCGCGCTCGGCGCGGGCGGCCAGCGACAGGAAGGCGGAGACCGGCGTGCGCAGGTCGCCGGGCAGCTCGCGGAACACCGGCACCGGCCGCCCGCCCTCGGACAGCCGCTCGTATTCCTCGTAGCCCAGGGCGTTCATGCGATCCTCACTTGCGCCGCCTCACTTGCGCCGTTTCCGCAGCTCGTCCATCACCCGGCTGAGCGGCAGCGAGCGCTGGTGGAGCGCGACCAGCAGGTGGTAGAGAAGATCCGCCGACTCCTCGGCCAGGCGCTCGTCCGACTGCACGCGCGCAGCCAGCACCACCTCGGTCGCCTCCTCGCCGATCTTCTTCAGCACCTGGTCCGGGCCCTTGGCCAGCAGGCGGGCGGTGTAGGAGGACTCCGGCGAGGCCTGCGCCCTCGCCGCGATCACCCGCGCCAGCTCCTCGAGCATCCCGGCGGCCGTCGGCGACTCCTCGCCAAAACAGCTGCGCGTCCCCGCGTGGCACGCCGGCCCCTCCGGCTCGACCACCAGCAGCAGCGTGTCGCGGTCGCAGTCGGCGCGCGCTTCGATCACCCGCAGCCCGTTGCCGGAGGTCTCACCCTTCCGCCACAGCGCCTGCCGGCTGCGGCTCCAGAAGTGGGCGAGGCCGGTCTCGGCGGTCCTGAGGAGCGCCTCCGCGTTGGCCCAGGCGACCATCAGCACGTCGCCGCTCCTGCGGTCCTGGACGACCACCGGCAGCAGCCCGGCGGCGTCCGTCTTCAGGTCGGCGGGAAGGGCGACGCTCACGCCGTCACCCCCGCGACAGGCCGCACCGGAACGCCGGCGGCGAGCAGCTCGGCCCGCGCCTGCGGGATCCGGATCTCGCCGAAGTGGAACACCGAGGCGGCGAGCGCGGCGCTGGCGCCTCCCTGCAGGAAGGCCTCTTTCATGTGGCCGACGCTGCCGCAGCCGCCCGAGGCGATGACCGGGACGCGCACGGCCTCCGCCACCGCCCGCGTCAGCACCAGATCGAAGCCGTCCTTGGTCCCGTCCCGGTCCATGCTGGTGAGCAGGATCTCGCCGGCGCCGCGCTCCGTCCCCTCGCGCGCCCAGGCGACCGCGTCCTTGCCGGTCGGGGTGCGGCCGCCGTGCACGTACACCTCGAAGCCGCCGCGGCCGGTCGCGCGCGCGTCGATCGCCAGCACCGTCGCCTGCGAGCCGAAGCGCCGCGACAGCTGCTCGAGGACACCGGGGTCCTGTACGGCGGCGGTGTTGACAGCGACCTTGTCCGCGCCCGCCCGCAGCAACGCCTCGGCGTCGTCGACCGAGCGCACGCCGCCGCCCACCGTGAAGGGCAGGTAGACGGCGTCCGCCACCCGCCGCACCATGTCGATGACGATGGGCCGGGCGTCCGAGGAGGCGGTGATGTCGAGGAAGACGAGCTCGTCCGCACCCTCGGCGTCGTAGCGCGCCGCCGCCTCCACCGGGTCGCCGGCGTCGCGCAGCGAGACGAAGCGCACGCCCTTCACCACGCGGCCGCGGTCGACGTCGAGGCAGGGCACCAGGCGCCTCGCCAGCATCAGGCGCTCTCCACCGCGGCCAGGGCCTCGCGCGCCCCGGCCAGCGTCACCCGGCCCTCGTAGAGGGCCTTGCCCACGATCACCTCGTCGACGCCGAAGGCCCCCAGCGCGCGCAGCCGGACGAGATCCGCGGTGTCGGAGACGCCGCCGGCCGCGGTGATGCGCAGTCCGGTGCGGCGGCCCAGCTCGCGGATGGCCTCCAGGTTGGGGCCGACCAGGGTGCCGTCGCGGCGCACGTCGGTGAACTGCACCCGCACCACGCCCCAGCCCTCCACCGTCCCGGCGAGCTCCAGCGCGTCGACCGCGGTCACCTCGTTCCAGCCCTCGACGGCGACCCGGCCATTCTTGGCGTCGATCGCCACCGCGACCGCCTTCGGCCAGCGGGAGACGGCGGCCTGCACCACGTCCGGCCGCGAGATGGCCGCGGTGCCGAAGATCACCCGGTCGGCGCCCAGGTCCCGGTAGCGCGCGGCGTCCTCCAGCGTGCGGATGCCGCCGCCCACCTCGACCGGGACCCGCACCGCGGCGATCACCGCCGCCACCACCTCCGGCTGCGCCATGGAATCGAGGGCGGCGTCGAGGTCGACCAGGTGCAGCCGCTCCGCTCCCTCGGACTCCCAGCGGCGGGCGACCTCGGCGGGGTCGGTGCCGTACCGCGTCTCCTCGGTGGCGCGCCCCTGGGTGAGGCGCACCACCCGACCGCGCCGGACGTCGATCGCCGGGACCACGATCATGCCGCCCTCCGCGCCGCGCCGGCCATGGCCACGAAGTTCGCCACCATGCGCAGGCCGACCTGCTGGCTCTTCTCCGGGTGGAACTGCACGCCGAGCACGCTGCCGCGGCCGACCACCGCGGCGAAGTCGCGGCCGTAGTCGGAGCTGGCGATCACCACCTCGTCGGGGGCATCGCAGTAGTAGCTGTGGACGAAGTAGACGTAGGCGGGCTCGGGCAGGCCCTCGAGCAGCGGGTGCCTCCGGCAGGGGCGCAGCACGTTCCAGCCCATGTGCGGCACCGGCAGCGCGCCGTCGAAGCGGCGCACCCGCCCGGGCAGGAGCCCCAGGCCGCGGTGCACGCCGTGCTCCTCGCTCTCCTCGAACAGCAGCTGCATGCCGATGCAGATCCCGAGCAGCGGCCGGCGCTCGGCGACCGCCTGTCGCAGCACCGGCACCAGCCCGCGCCGCTCCACCTCCTCCATGGTGGCGGCGAAGGCGCCGTCCCCCGGCAGGATGAGGGCGTCCGCCCGCCGCAGCTCCTCCGCCTCGCCGGTCAGCAGCACCTCGGCGCCGGCCCCGCGGAAGGCCTTGGTCACGCTGCCCAGGTTGCCGATGCCGTAGTCGGCTATGGCGATGCGCGGGCTCACAGGGTCCCCTTGGTGGACGGCACGGAGCGGACACGCGGGTCGCGGGCGACCGCCATGGCCAGCGCCCGGGCGGTCGCCTTGAAGAGCGTCTCGGCGATGTGGTGGGCGTTGCGGCCGCGGATGAGGTCGAGGTGCAGGTTGAAGCGGCCGTGGTCGACGAGAGCCCAGAAGAAGTCCTCGAAGAGCTCCGTCGGCAGGTCGCCCACCTTGTGCGCCCGGAAGGCGACGCCGTAGTGCAGCCAGGGCCGGCCGGAGAGGTCCACCACCGCCCGGGTCATCGCCTCGTCGAGAGGGCAGTAGGCGTGGCCGAAGCGGGCGATGCCGGCCTTGTCCCCCAGCGCCTGCTTGAGGGCCTGGCCGAGCACGATGCCCACGTCCTCCACCGAGTGGTGGGCGTCGACGTGCAGGTCGCCCTGGCAACGGACCTCGAGGTCGAAGCGCGCGTGGGTCGCCAGCGCGCTCAGCATGTGGTCGAGGAAGCCGATGCCGGTTGCGACCTGCACGCGGCCCCCGCCGTCGAGGTCCAGGCCCAGCACGATGTCCGTCTCCCGGGTGCGCCGCTCGACCCGCGCACGCCGCTCGCCCGGTGCGACCGCCGCCTCGGCCATCGCGTTAGGCCCTCCCTGCCGCGAGATCCATCCCCGTCTCCCCAAGCGCCGCCCCCAGCGCGCGCAGGAACGTGTCGTTCTCCTCCTCGCTGCCCACGCTGATGCGCAGGCAGCGCCCGAGCAGCGGGTAGCCGGTCACGTCGCGGACCAGCACGCCGCGCCGGAGGAGCGCGGCGAAGACGGCCTTCGCATCGGCCGCCAGCAGCTCGAGCAGGAAGAAGTTCGCCTGCGAGGGCCAGGCCCGCACGCCGGGCACGTCGGCCAGCATCGCGGCCACCCGCTCCCGCTCGCGGACGAGACGCTCGACCGTCCGTGCCAGGGCTGGTTGCTCCTCGAGCGCGGCGATCGCCGCCGCCTGCGAGAAGAAGTTGATGTTGTAGGGCAGGCGCGCCTTGTTGACCTCGCGCACCAGCTCCGGCGAGGCCAGCAGGTAGCCCACGCGCAGGCCCGCCAGGGCCAGGGCCTTGGAGAACGTGCGCAGCACCACCAGGTTCGGGTGCCGCTCCAGCAGCGGCACCATCGTCTCGCCCGAGAACTCGTGGTAGGCCTCGTCGATCACCACCAGCGAGTCGGCCTCGTCGCACAGCCGCTCGACCTCATCCCGCTTCAGGGTGTTGCCGGTCGGGTTGTTCGGCGAGCAGACGATGGTGACGGAGGCGTCCGACCGGCGCCGCGCCTGCGCGATCGCCTCCGCGTCGTAGACCAGGCCCGGCCCCGCTGCCGGCACCAGGCGCACGCGCACCGGCTCGCCGCCCAGGATGGTGGTCATGAGCGCGTAGAGGGTGAAGGTCGGCTCCGGGATCACCACCCGGGTGCCCGCGCCCACGGTCACCAGCAGCAGCGCCTCGATCAGCTCGTTGGAGCCGTTGCCGGCCAGGATGCCGTCGGCGCGCCAGCCGGAGGCGCACGCCAGGGCCTCCAGCAGCTCCCTGGGGTCGAACGCCGGGTAGCGGGACCAGGGCCGCGCGAGCGCCCGCTCCAGGACCCGCCGCTTGACCGCCTGCGGCAGGTCCCAGGGGTTCTCGTTCTGGTTGAGCTTGACCTGCGCCTCGCGCAGCGCGAGGGTGTAGGCGGCGAGGCTGCGCACCGCCGGCTTCACGTGCCGCAGCGGCCCCTTCGTCTCCATCACTCCGCCTCCAGCCGGGTGAGGACGCTCTGCGCGTGGCCGGAGAAGCCCTCGGCCCGCGCCACCCGGACCACGTCGTCGGCCACCCGCGCGAGCCCGGCGCGGGTCAGCGTCACCACGCTCTGACGGCGCTGGAAATCGCGCACCGACAGCGGTGAGGCGAAGCGCGCCGCGCCCCCGGTCGGCAGGACGTGGTTGGGCCCGATCCCGTAGTCGCCGACCGCCACCGGCGTCCAGGCGCCCACGAAAACGGCTCCGGCCACGATCTGCGCCGCCACCCGCGCGGCGGCGCGCGTCATCACCTCGACGTGCTCGGGGGCGAGCGCGTTCACCGCCTGGATGCCCTCGTCGAGGTCCGCGACGCGCACCACCGCCCCGTTGCGGGCGATCGCCCGCCGGGCCCGCGCGCTGTTGGCGACCGAGGGCAGCCCCTCGTGGAGGAGGCGCACTGCCTCCTCGGCCAGGGCGGCGGAGGTCGTCACCAGCACCACCGTCTCCTCGCCGCTGCCGTGCTCGGCCTGCGCCAGCAGGTCGGCGGCGACGTGGCCGGCGTCGGCCGAGTCGTCCGCCAGGATCGCCACCTCGCTGGGGCCGGCCTCGCTGTCGATCTCGACCCGGCCGCGCACCAGCCTCTTGGCCGCCGCCACGTACGCGTTGCCCGGGCCGACGATCTTGTCGACGGGACGGATGGAGCGGGTGCCGAAGGCGAGCGCCGCGATCGCCTGGGCGCCGCCCACGCGGTAGACCTCCTCCTCCAGCCCCGCCACCACGATGGCCGCCGCCACCGCCGGGTTCTTCTCCAGCGTGCGGGGCGGCGTCACCAGCGCCAGCCGGCGCACCCCCGCGACCTGCGCGGGGATGGCGTTCATCAGCACGGAGGAGGGATAGGCACCGGCACCGCCGGGGACGTACAGGCCGGCCGAGGCCAGCGGGCGCGCCACCTCCTCGAGGACCGAGCCGTCGGCGAGCTCGCGGCGGAAGCCCGGCGCGAGCTGGCAGCGGTGGAAGGCCTCGATCTGCCGGGCCATCCGCCGCAGGGAGCCCACCAGCGCCGGGTCGGCCTGCCGCGCGCGGGCCCGGATCTCCTGCGGCCGCACCCGCAGCCGCGCCGGGGTGAGGCGCACGCCGTCGAGCCGGGCGACCAGGCGCACCAGCGCGGCGTCGCCATCCCGCTGCACCGAGCGCACGATCGCGAGGGCCGAGCGCATCACCTGGGGCCGCGGGGCGGAGGAGCGCGGCAGCGCGGCCAGCCAGCGCGCGTGGGCGCGGCTGCCGAAGGCGATCGTCCTCACCGGTCCAGCCTCAAGACGGTCCTCCCTGCAGGGTGCGCAGCAGCTCCTGCACCTCCTCCCGCCGCGCGTGGAAGCTCGCGCGGTTGACGATGAAGCGGGCGGAGGACTCGGCTACGGTGTCGATCAACTCCAGGCCGTTCTCCAGCAGGGTGCGGCCGGTCTCGACCACGTCCACGATGCAGTCGGCCAGGCCCAGCCCGGGCGCGATCTCGACCGAGCCGGCGAGCTTCACCACCTCCACCGCCAGCCCGCGGCCGAGGAAGTAGGCCGTCGCCACCCGAGGGTACTTGGTGGCCACCCGTGCGATCGGGAGCTTGTCGGGGGTGAAGCCCGAGCCCGCGGGGGCAGCGACCACCAGCCGGCAGCGGCCGAAGCCGAGGTCCACCGGCTCCAGCACGTCGCTGCCGGTCTCCAGCAGCACGTCGCGCCCGGCGATGCCGCAGTCGGCGACGCCGTGCTCCACGTAGGTCGGCACGTCGGCGTCCTTGACGAACAGGAAGCGGAAGTTGCGGGCCGGCACCACCAGGCGCCGGCTGTCGCCGAGGGGGAAGGGCAGGCTGCAGCGGCGGAAGAGGGCCTCCGTGCCCGGCAGCAGCTTGCCCTTCGACAAGGCGATGGTGATGGTGGTCACCTCGCCTCCCCGTCGCCGAAGCGGACGCGGGCGCCGGTCTTGCGCCGCTCGCGCGCCAGGCGCAGCGCGCGCCCCAGGTCGCGGCCGCTGACCGTCTCCGCCCTGGCGGGAGGCGTCTCCGGCTCCCCGCCCTGCCGCTCCAGCAGCACCGCCAGGCGGTCCAGCCCCAGCATGAAGCCGACCGCCGGCAGCGGCCGGCCGAAGCGGGCCAGCAGGCCGTCGTAGCGGCCGCCGCCGCCCACCTCGAAGCCCAGGTCCGGCGCGTACACACGGAAGACGAGACCGGTGTAGTAGTCGAGCCCGCGCACCTCGCCCAGGTCCACGGCCAGCCGGTCTCCCAGCCCGGACTCATCGAGGGCGTCGATGACGGCCCGCAGCTCCACGATGGCGGCGCTGGCGGTGGGCGAGAAGCCGAAGATGCGCTCCGCCTCCAGCACCGTCTCCGGGCCGCCGGCCAGGCTGGTCAGGCGCTCGATGGCCTCCGCCGCCGCCACCCGCAGGTCGGAGCCGGAGAGCACCTCGCGCACGCCCGCCGCGTCCTTGGCCTCGACCCGGTCGCGCAGCGCCTCCACCCGCGCGGGGTTGAAGCCGGCGCCCTCCACCAGCCCGTTGAAGACGCCCACGTGGCCGAGGGCCAGCACCCAGTCCCTGGCCCCGGTGCGCTCCAGGCACTCGGCCGCGATCGCCAGCACCTCGGCGTCCGCCGCCCGCGAGTCGCCCCCCAGGTGCTCGAGGCCCATCTGGTGCAGCTCGCTCTGCGCGCCCGCCCGCGGCGGCTCGTAGCGCACCACCTCGCCCGAGTAGAACAGCCGCAGCGGCGCCGGCCGCTCGCGCAGCCGTCCGGCCGCGATCTTGGCCAGCAGGCTGGTGAAGTCCGGCCGCAGCGCCAGGATGCTGCCGTCGCGGCCGATGAACGAGTAGGTCTTCGAGGCCAGCGTCTCCCCGCTGAAGACGTCGGCGTAGTCGAAGATGGGCGGGATGATCTCCTCGTAGTCCCACCCCTCGAAGGCGGAGACCACCGCCTCCTCGATGCGGCGCCGCCGCCGCGCCTCCTCGCCCACGAAGCACTGCACCCCCGGCGGGACCTGGGTCTGCCTGAACGCCCCGTTCATCGCCACCACCTCACCTGGCTCTCGCTCTCGCCCCACGACCGCTCACCGCCGCATCTCCGTGATGGCGTCGGTGGCCGCGCGTGTCAGCAGGTCCGTCCCCGGAGCGCGCCCGGTCCAGGCCCGCAGCTGGCCGACCGCCTGCGCCACCAGCATCTCCACCCCGTCGATGGCCGTGCAGCCGCGGGACCGGGCCGCGACCAGCAGCGGCGTCTCGACCGGGTCGTACACCATGTCGAAGACGACGGCGCCCGGCCGCAGCGACTGCTCGGGCAGCGGGGCTCGACCCGGGCACGCGGCCGAGCCGACCGGGGTCGCGTTCAGCAGAACGTCCCACTCGAGCCGCGTCGCCTCCGTCGGGCTGGCCGCCGCGGCCCCCGCCCCGCAGGCCGCGGCCAGCGCGGCCGCGGCCTCCGGCCGGCGGGCGGCGATCGTCAGCCGCGCCCCGGCGTCGACCAGCGCGAAGGCGGCCGCGCGGGCGGCGCCGCCCGCGCCCAGCAGCAGCACGCAGCGGTCCGCCACCTGCGTCCGCCGGCGCAGCGGGACGAGGACGCCCTCGCCGTCCGTGCTGCTGCCGACCAGCCGGCCTTCCTCCACCACCACCGTGTTCACCGAGCCCGCGCGCGCGGCCGGCGGCGCGATCCGCGCCAGGTGCGGGAGGATGGCCTGCTTGTAGGGACGCGTGACGCTGAAGCCGGCGAGCCCGAGGTCGGGCAGCGCGGCCAGGAAGCCCTCCAGCGACTCCGCCTGCAGCGGCACGTAGACCGCATCCTCGCCCAGCGCCGCGAAGCCTCGGTTGTGGATGGCCGGCGAGAGGCTGCGCAGCACGTCCGTGCCCAGGACGCCGTAGACGCGGGTGGCGGCGCCCAGCGAGCGGACGCGGTACACGCGGTCGAGCACCGCCGCCGGCAGCTGGCCGGGGCCGGCCTCGCAGCCATCGGCGGGGGCGGCGAAGGTGAACGGCGCCCCGTGGCGCGCGCCCAGGACGCGCGAGGCCGTGCCCTCCGCGCCCATGGCGACGACGACCAGGGCGGGACCGTCCGCTCCCGCCCTGCCGCCGCGTCGGCGCGCGAAGTCGAGCAGGCGGCCGAGGTCGCGGATCCCCCGCGCCCGCACCGCGATCTTGACCACCTCCGGCCGGCAGGCCGCCATGCGCTCGTAGACGGCGTCGAGGTCGCCGGGCGTGCCCTCGAAGTCGTGCCAGGAGAGCACCAGCCCGCGGCCCCCCCGGGCCGCGTGCAGGTCGGAAAATCCCGAGCGGGACTCCACGTCCACCAGGTCGAACCCGAGCTCGAGCGCCTCGGCCAGCAGCCGATGGAGCCGCGCGCGCTCGCCGTCCGGCCAGCGCCCGCCCTCGCCTTGCGTGCGGCAGGTGAAGAGCAGCGGCCGGCGTCTTGCGCGCAGCAGCGCGGCGAGGTCCAGGTCGCGCAGGAAGTCGGCGCGTACCTCGAACAGGTCGGCGTGCGGCAGCAGCTCCGCCATGCGCGCGAGCGCCGCCGCCGTCGTCTCCTCGGTGATGCTGACGCAGAGCTTCACCGGGTCCGCCCGATCGTCCCCAAGAACACGAAAAGCCTCTCCAGGGTTTCCTGAAGAGGCATTCTCGAGGGCGTCCGCATCCCCAGGTAACCCGTTCCGTCGCGACGGGCCCCGCGGGGACCGCCGCTACGGGTGCCAGTAATGGAACACGGGACGCCAGCGACACACGGCACCGCCGCGATCGACTCGTAGCGCCGTTCTCGCACGCGGTGTCATGGCTTCGCTTCCCGGAAGGGCGATTTTTGCCTCAGAGCCGCGGGGCTGTCAAGCCAGGTCCCTGGCCAGGGCCGCGAGCGCCCGCTCCAGCTTCTGCCGCACCTCCTCGGCCAGCGGCGTCATCGCCGGCTCGCCCTGCGCGGCGATCGTCTGCAGCGGGTCGACGGCCGAGACCACCGTCCCCGCACCCTCCTCGTAGACGACCACGTTGCAGGGCATCAGCCGGCCGATCTCGAGGGTGTGCTGCAGGGCGCGGTGGGCGAAGCCCGGGTTGCAGGCCCCCAGGATGCGGTACCGGCGGAAGTCGACGTCGAGCTTCTTCTTGAGGGTGGCCTGCACGTCGATCTCGGTGAGGACACCGAAGCCTTCGGTGGCGAGCGCGTCCTGGACCCGGGCCAGCACGTCATCGAACGGCGCCTCCAGCGTCATCCGCAGTCCGCTCATGGCTCGCTCCCTTGGCGAGGCTCCCCGGGCTGGTCGCCGGGGACGGGCCGCGCCGGCCGGCGCGGCTGGGGCACGGCTCAGGTGGGCACGCCGAGGCGGGGCAGCAGCCACGTCTGCAGCACCAGCCAGCCGGCCAGGACCAGCAGCAGGACGACCCAGTCGGGCATGGGGCTCTCCTTCGCGACGAGTCAGTTCAGGGCTTCGCCGGCGGCGGCGCGGGGCCCAGGGCCGCCAGCAGGCGGTGGACGGCGTCGATCATCGCCGGCGAGTGCAGCCCGGCGGCGCGGCCGGCCGCCTCCGCCTCCTCCAGGCTGCGGCCCTGCTGCGCCTGGATCACGGCCCAGACGGCGCCGACGCGGTTCGCCGAGGCGCAGTGCAGCAGGACGGGACCCGCGGCCGGGTCGTCGACCACCTTCGACACCGCCGCCACGTCGGCCAGGCTGAAGCTCTCGGGGCTGATCGGCACGTTCACGTAGCGCAGGCCCTGGCCCTCCACCACCGCCCGCTCCCCGCCCGCGCCTTCCTTCTCGGTCCGCAGGTTGACGACGGTGCGGAACCCGAGGGTGGCCAGCTGCGCCAGGCCCCCGGCCGTGGGCTGCCCGGAGCCGGCCAGGCTTGAGCGCACCACGTGGTAGGCGGGAAAGCGGGCGGGATCGGGGCTCTCCGGCACGTCGGCGGCCGCCCCGGCGGCGACGAGCAGGAGCGGGGCCATGGCGAGCAGCCGCAGGCGGTGGTCCATCGACCCGATCCTACCCTGCCCGGCGTCCGCGGGAGTGAACCCGGTGGTTCATTGGAGGCGGGCGGCGGACCCGTCATACTGTCCACGAAGGGAGGCGCCGTGCACAAGTACATCATCATGGGGCCGCAGGGCAGCGGCAAGGGCACGCAGGCGAAGATGCTGGCTCGCGACCTCGACCTCGTGCACATCAGCGTCGGCGACATCTTCCGCTGGCACGTCCAGAACCGGACCAAGCTCGGCACCAAGGTCCAGCGCTACATGAAAGAGGGCCGCCTGGTCCCCGACGAGATGGTCTCGGACGTGGTCAAGTGGCGTCTCGACATCCACGACTGGCGCTGCGGCTTCGTGCTCGACGGCTTCCCCCGCAACGCGGCGCAGACCGAGTTCTTCCTGGAGAACTACGACATCGACGCGGTGATCGCCATCGACCTGCCCGAGGAGGCGGCCATCCGCCGCATGCAGAGCCGGCGGCTGTGCTCGGGCTGCGGCCTCGACTACAACCTCATCCAGCTGCGGCCCAAGGTGCCCGACGTCTGCGACAACTGCGGCGGGCGGCTGGTGCCGCGGCCCGACGACACCCCCGAGGCGATCCGCGCGCGGCTGAAGGACTACCGGGAGAAGACGCAGCCCATCCTCGACCTGCTGCGGGAGAAGGAGCTGATCGTCCACGTGGACGGCACTCCCCCGCCCGACATCGTCCAGGCGGAGATGCGACTCAAGCTGGGCCTGCAGCCCGGCGAGACACCGGAGGGCGCGCTGCAGGTCGCAGCCGCCGCGAAGTAGCGCGTTCGCAGGAGGATCGGCATGCGGAATGCGACGAAGGGCCGGGTCCGTGACCTCGGCGTCCGCCTGGTGCTGGCGATGGCGACCGTCGCGCTGGCGGCGGCCGCGCCCCCCGCGCCGAAGAAGGCGACCACGGCGGCGATCGCTGCGGCGCCGGGTAGCGCTCTCGCCCGCTACCGCGACCCCGCCCTCTCCGTCGAGGACCGGGTCGCCGACCTGCTGCCACGAATGACGCTGGAGGAGAAGGTGGCGGAGGTGTCCACCGCAGAGGCCTACGGGGGCGAGGTCCTCGACCCGACCGGGACCTTCACCACGGCGCAGGCGCGGGAGGTGATGGCCCGCTGGTGGGACCCCGACGTCGTGCTCCCCGGCCGCCGTGCGGCGATCCTCCGCAACGCCGTGCAGCGCTACCTGCGCGAGAAGACGCGGCTCGGCATCCCCATGCTCTTCCAGGGCGAGGCGCTGCACGGCTTCATGGAGTACGGCAGCACCAGCTTCCCGCAGGCGCTGGCGCTGGCGGCCACCTGGGACCCGCGGCTGGTGCACGAGGTCTTCACCGCCGCCGGCGACGAGGCGCGCTCGGCGGGGGTCGGCCAGGTGTTCACGCCCGTGCTCGACCTCGCGCGCGATCCCCGCTGGGGCCGCACCGAGGAGACCTACGGCGAGGATCCGTACCTCGTCTCACGCCTGGCGGTGGCTGCCGTCACCGGGCTGCAGGGCGACACCTTCGGCCTCGACCATCATCACGTGCTCGCCACCATGAAGCACTTCGCGGTCCACGGCCAGCCCGAGGGCGGCACCAACACCGCCCCCGGCAACTACTCGGAGCGCGTGCTCCGCGAGACCTTCCTGGTCCCCTTCGAGGCGGCGGTCAAGGAGGCGCGGGTGGCGAGCGCGATGGCCTCCTACAACGAGATCGACGGCGTCCCCTCCCACGCCAACCGCTGGCTGCTCGAGCGCGTGCTGCGGCAGGAGTGGGGCTTCCCCGGCTTCGTGGTCTCCGACGCCAACGGCCTGCAGATGCTGGTCGACACCCACCGGGTGGCGGCCACCAAGGCGGACGCGGCACGGCTCGGCCTGGCGGCCGGCGTCGACTACGACCTCTCCGACGGCTCGGTGTACCGCACGCTGCTCTTGCAGGTGAAGCAGGGGATCGTCGCCGAGAGCCAGCTCGACAGGGCGGTCGGTCGCATGCTCGCGGCCAAGTTCCGTCTCGGCCTCTTCGACGATCCCTACGTCGACCCCGCCTACGCCGAGCGCACGACGAACGGGCCCGAGCGGCGGAAGCTCGCCCAGAAGACGGCGGAGAAGGCGATCGTCCTGCTGAAGAACGAGAACGGCCTGCTGCCGCTCGACCTGGCGAACCTGAAGACGATCGCGGTCATCGGCCCCAATGCCGACGGGCTCCACCTCGGCGGCTACAGCCGCGGGCCCGCGCACGGCGTCACCCTCCTGCAGGGCATCCGCGACCGGGTGGGCGGGCGAGCGATGGTCGAGTACGCCGAGGGCTGCCGCTTCACCAGCGCGCGGCAGGACTGGCACGGCTGGTTCGACGACGACGTGAAGCTGGTCGATCCGGCGACGCAGCAGGAGAAGGTCAAGGCTGCCGCCGAGCTGGCCCGCCGCTCCGACGTGGCGATCGTGGTGGTGGGGGAGAACGAGAGCTCGAACCGCGAGGCCTGGTCCGAGCAGCACCTGGGCGACCGCGACTCGCTCGACCTGCTGGGCGCGCAGGAGGAGCTGGTGGAGGCGGTGGCGGCCACGGGCAAGCCGACGGTGGTGTTCCTGCTCAACGGGCGCCCGCTCTCGATCAACTGGATCGCCGGGCACGTGGGCGCGGTTCTGGAGGGCTTCTACCTCGGGCAGGAGGGCGGCACCGCCGCGGCGGCGGTGCTGTTCGGGGACGTGAACCCCGGCGGCAAGCTGCCGATCACCTTCCCGCGCTCGGTCGGCGACCTCCCGGCCTTCTACAACCACAAGCCGTCGGCCAACCGGACGTACGCCTTCAGCACCCGCCAGCCGCTGTTCCCGTTCGGCTACGGCCTGAGCTACACGACGTTCAAGTTCGAGAACCTGCGGGTGGAGCCGAAGCAGATCGCGCTGGGCGGGACCGCGAAGGTGAGCGTCGAGGTCACCAACACGGGGGCGCGCGCGGGTGACGAGGTGGCGCAGCTCTACGTGCACCAGCGGGTGGCCTCGGTGACGCGCCCGGTCCTGCAGCTGCGAGGATTCGAGCGCGTGACCCTCGCGCCCGGCGAGAGGAGGACCGTCACCTTCACCGTCTCGCCCGACGCGCTGTCGCTGGTCGGTCTCGACATGCGCCCGGTGGTCGAGCCGGGGATCTTCGACCTGATGGTCGGGCCGAGCTCCGACCGGACGGACACCGTCCCCCTGGCGGTCGTCGGCCCCTACGGCGAGACCGGCATCCCGCCGCTGCCGCCGCCCCCGCCGGGCTCCGAGTCCGGCCTGGTCAGCGACTTCGAGGGTGCGACCGTCAGCGCCCGCTACGGCTCCTGGAGGGCGATCTCCGACTCCGAGGGCGGCGGGAAGTCCACCGTCTCCATGCAGGTGGTGCCGGGCGGCGCGGAGGGCTCGAAGGGCTCTCTCCGGGTCAGCGGCGAGGTCGTCCCCGGCGGGCAGTTCCCGTTCGCCGGCGTGCTGTTCGCGCCGGGCGCCTCGCGCAACGACGCCGTGAACCTCTCCGGCAAGAAGACGGTGAGCTTCTGGGCGAAGGGCGACGGCAAGACCTACGTGGTCGCCCTCACCAGCGAAAGCGGGCAGGGCCAAATGCCGCCGATGCAACCCTTCGTGGCCGGACCGGAGTGGAAGCCGTACTCGTTCCCGCTCTCCGTATTCCGCACGGACGGCCACGACGTGACCGGCCTCGGCTTCGTGCAGGGGCAGACGCCGGGCAGGTTCGAGCTGGAGCTGGACCAGGTCGAGATCCGCTGAGGGCGGCCGGGCGCCGGCGTCCTTCCGCCGCGGTCCTCAGCGGCCGCGGCGGAAGGCGTTCCAGTCGCCGCCGAGCTCCAGCTTCAGCGCCGCCAGCGACAGGTTGATGTCGCGGATGAACACCAGGATCGAGACCACCAGCATCAGCATGCAGGCGATGAAGAGCCCGGCCAGCAGCGTCGCGTTCTCCCAGCCCAGGAGCGCCGTCAGGAACAGGGTGACGATGAGGATGGCGGCGAGCAGCAGCGAGAGCGAGGCGAAGGTGATGGAGAGCCGCACCAGCCGGCCCCGCACCGCCAGGATGGCGATCTGCGCGGCCGCCCGCTCCCTCTGCTCGGGAAGGGCGGTCTCCAGACAACCCGCCAGCTGGCGGGCGCGGTCGATCACCCGGCCGAAGCGGTTGGTCATCGACAGCAGCAGCAGCCCGATGCCCGAGATGAGGATCACCGGGCCGATCGCCACCTGGAGGATGGGAATCAGCTCACGGACCGGCAGCGCCAGCTCGGGTCGCATCGCGCCTCCGCGGCGGGAGTGTAGCGCTTCGCCGGCCGGCGTGGCTCAGCCGGTGGTCAGCGGCCAGGGACGGCTGTAGTAGTCCGTCCAGGTCAGGAACACCAGGATGACGAAGAAGGCGATCGCCGCCGCGATCACCACCCCGGTGAGGCGCGGGCTGTAGCGGGCGTGCATGAAATAGAGGACGACCAGCGAGGCCTTGGCGATCGCCACGCCCAGGGCCACGATCAGGTTGTAGGGGCCGAAGTCGAAGTGGGCGACGATCACGGTGGTGGCGGTCAGCAGGCACAGGGCGAGGAAGATGAGGGCGTACACCGTCCAGGGCACCACGTGGCGCTCGGCCTGCGCTCCGGCGGGCGGCTCGCTGAGCGGCTGCATGCTATTGCCCCGTCACCAGGTAGAGCAGCGGGAACAGGAAGATCCAGATGATGTCGACGAAGTGCCAATAGAGCCCCACCATCTCCACCGGCGTGTGGTACTCGGGGGTGAAGCGGCCGCGCCACGCCATGGCAGCGATGGTCAGGATGATGGGGATGCCGACGATCATGTGCAGCGCGTGCAGCCCGGTCATCCCGAAGTAGAGCGAGAAGAAGATCTGCGCCTGCTGCCCCGCCGCCCCCTCCGCGTGCACCGCGTGGGGATCGAAGTTGGCACCCGGCACCAGGCAGCCGGCGTGCTCCTGGTCGCCCAGGCAGGGGGCGATCTTCTCCGCATACTCGAAGTACTTCACCCCCAGGAACACGCCGCCCAGCAGCACCGTCGCCAGCAGGAAGCCGACGATCGCCTGGCGGCGGCCGGTCGCCGCCGCGTGGACGGCGAGGGCCATGGTCAGGCTGGAGCCGATCAGCACCAGGGTGTTGGCGGTGCCGATGGTGCGGTTGAGGTGGTGGCTGCCGAGGGCGAAGGCCTCGGGGTAGGCGTGACGGTAGATGGCGTAGGCGGCGAACAGACCCCCGAAGAACAGGATCTCCTGGGCGATGAAGACCCACATCCCCAGCGAGGCGGCCTCCTGCTGCTGCTGCAGGTCGACGAAGTGGTGCTGCAGCGCCGCGTGGTGCCTGGTCTGCGCCGGCGCGGAGCTGGCGACCACCGCCTCAGACAAGGACGGCCTCCTTCCCCAACTTCGAGTAGTCGTAGGGCTCGCCGCTGACCACCGGCATCTCGTGGAAGTTCTCGGTGGGCGGCGGCGAGCTGGTCCGCCACTCCAGGCCGGTGGCGCCCCAGGGGTTGTCGCCCGCGGGCTGGCGCTTGAGCAGCGAGAACAGCAGGTAGAACGCCGGGAACAGGTAGGCGAAGCCGAGCACGGTGGCGCCCGCCGAGGAGAGGACGTTCAGCACCTGGAACTCGTCGGGGTACACGTGGTAGCGGCGGGGCATCCCCATGTAGCCGAGCAGGAACTGGGGAAAGAAGGTCAGGTTGAAGCCGACGAACACCAGCACCGCCGAGAGGCGCCCCCAGGCCTCGGGGTACCTGACGCCGAACATCTTCGGCCACCAGAAGTGCAGGGCACCCAGGTAGCCCATGATGGCGCCGCCCACCATGATGTAGTGGAAGTGGGCCACCACGAAGTAGGTGTCGGTGAGGTGGACATCGGTGCCCAGGTTGCCGAGGAACAGCCCGGTGAGCCCGCCGATCAGGAAGAGGCCGAGGAAGCAGAAGACGTAGATCATCGGCGTGTCCCAGGAGATGGAGCCCTTGTAGAGGGTCGCCGTCCAGTTGAAGGTCTTGATCGCCGAGGGGATGGCCACCAGGTAGGTGAGGGCCGAGAAGACCATCGCCGAGTAGACGGCCATGCCGGTGACGAACATGTGGTGGGCCCAGACCAGGAAGCCGATGGCGGCGATGGCCAGGCTGGACATGGCCACGAAGCTGTAGCCGAACACGCGCTTGCGCGAAAAGGTGCTGATCACCTCGCTGATCACGCCCATCGAGGGCAGGATCATGATGTAGACGGCGGGGTGCGAGTAGAACCAGAACAGGTGCTGGAACAGGATCGGGTCGCCGCCGCGGTTGGGGTCGAAGAAGCCGAAGTGGAAGATCCGCTCCAGCGCCACCAGCACGATGGTGATGGCGATGACCGGCGTCCCCAGCACCTGGATGAGCGCGGTCGCGTAGTGCGCCCACACGAACAGCGGCAGGCGGAACCAGGTGAGGCCCGGCGCCCGCATCTTGTGGATGGTGACGATGAAGTTGAGCCCGGTCAGGATCGAGGAGAAGCCGGCGATGAAGATGCCGATCGCCGCCAGCTCCACGTTGCTCTGGGCGAAGACGGTGCTGTAGGGCGTGTAGAAGGTCCAGCCGGTGTCGAGGCCGCCGGTGAAGAGGGCGTACAGGGTGAAGCCCGCCCCGATCACGTAGAGATACCAGCTGAGCAGGTTGATCCTGGGGAAGGCCAGGTCGCGCGCCCCGATCATGATCGGGATCAGGAAGTTCCCGAACACCGCGGGGATCGAGGGGATCAGGAAGAAGAAGACCATGATCACGCCGTGCGCGGTGAAGGTCTTGTTGTAGGCGTCGGCGCTCATGTGGCTGCCGTCGGGCACCAGCAGGTTCCAGCGGATGATGGCCGCGTAGACGGCGCCCAGCACGAACATGGCCGAGATCGACAGCAGGTAGAGGATGGCGATGCGCTTGTGGTCCTTGGTCAGCAGCCAGGAGCGCAGCGACCAGCCGGCGCTGAGGTAGCTGTCGGCCGGGAAGGCCGGCGGCGGCGACTGCGGCGTCGTCATCGGGGGCATCACGTCGGTGTTCATGCTTCCTGCTTCTTTCGCCCGCTAGCTCTGCGACGCCGGGGCCGGGGCGGGCGCCCCCTCCGCCGGGACCTGCAGGGACTTGATGTAGGCGACGAGCGCCAGCAGCTGCTCCTCGCTCACCTGTCCCATGAACGTCGGCATCACCGGCTGGTAGCCCGCGACCACCTTGGCGGCGGGGTTGACGATCGACTCGCGGATGTACGCCTCGTCCGCCACCACCGTCTCGCCGCCCGCCAGCGTCACCCGCCGGCCGAACAGGCCGGTCAGCAGCGGGCCGCGACCGGCGGAGTCGGGGCGGTGGCAGGTGATGCAGTTGAGCTCGGTGAACAGCTTCTCCCCCACCGCCACCGGCGACTCGGGCGCCGGGCCGCCCGCCAGCCAGGTCTCGTACTGCTCAGGCTCCATCACCACGATGCGCCCGCCCATGCGGGCGTGCTCGGTGCCGCAGTACTCGGCGCAGAACAGGTGGTAGCTCCCCGGCCGGGTGGCCCGGAACCAGGCCACGTTGTAGCGGCCCGGCACCACGTCCTTCTTGATGCGGAAGGCGGGCACGAAGAAGCTGTGGATGACGTCCTCGGAGGTGAGGACCACCTTCACCGCGCGCCCCACCGGCACGTGCAGCTCGTTGATCTCGCGCTGGCCGGTCGGGTGCTGGAACTTCCACATCCAGCGCTTGGCCACCACGTTCACCGTCATGGCGTCGTCGGGCGGCCGGTTCATGTGGAAGTAGACCATCGACCCCCACACGAACATCAGCGCCACCAGCCCCAGCGGGACCAGGGTCCAGGCCAGCTCCAGCAAGACCGAGCCGTGGGTGTCGGGCGGCAACTCCCCCGGCGCCCTCCGGCGGTAGCGGATGGCGAAGAAGAGGATCGCCAGCGAGATGCCGACCGTGAAGAGCACGGTGACGGCCACGATGAAGAAGAAGACCGCGTCCACCTCGCCGGAGATGGAGGACGCGCTTTCCGGCAGCCAGGGAAGGCCCTTCATGGGCGGCCCGCCCCGGCCTGGGGAGGCGCGCCGACGCGGCGGCGGCGGCCGGCCATCATGATGAAGCCCACCAGCGCCAGCAGCGTGAGCGCCCCGCCCAGCCGCACCAGGTTCAGGATGGAGGCGCTGTAGCTGCCGGTCTTGGGGTCGTAGCGGTAGCAGTACAGGAGCAGCGTGTCGACGGGGTTGCCGATGCGGCCGCCGGAGGCGTCCACCAACGCCAGGCGCAGGTCCTTGGGCGAGTACTCGACCCCGAAGAGGTACTTGGAGACGCGGCCCTCCGGCGTCAGCACCAGCACACCGGCCGGGTGTGCCCACTGCCGGGTCGGCGCGTCCCACACGTAGCGGAAGCCGACCGCCCGCGTCAGCGCCTCGGTCGCCTCCTTGCTGCCGGTGAGGAAGTGCCAGCCCCGCTCCGCCTCGGAGCGCTTGTAGCGCGCCAGGTAGGCCTTCTTCTTGGCCGCCGCCAGCACCGGGCCCTCGTTGGGATCGAAGCTCACCGTCAGCACGTTGAACTCCTTGCCGGGCACGAAGGACAGCACCTCGAGCGCCTCGGCCAGGCCGTTCAGGCTGATGGTGCACAGCATGGGACACCTGAAGTAGACGAGGCTCAGCACCACCGGCTTGCTGCCGAAGTAGTCGCGCAGGCGCACCTCCCTGCCGGCCTCGTCCCTGAAGCCGAGGTCCAGCGGCACGGGGTCGCCGAGCTTCTGGTCGAACCCGATCTGCTGGAGGACGCCGGGGGTCGCCTCGCGCGGGGGCGGCGGCAGCGGCCCCATCTGGGCCGAGGCGGCGCCCGGAAGGCCGGCGAGCGAGAGGGCGAGCGCCAGGCGCTTCACCTTGCACCTCCCGGGGGGAAGCCCGGCAGCGCACCGCGCGCGCCGACGATGCGCATCGCCTCCGCCACCGGCATGCGCGCGATGCCGCGGTCCTTCTCCACCCAGGCGTAGCCGTTCAGGATGTCGTCCTCCTGGCGGCGGAACGCCTGCAGCACCGCCGGCTCCGAGATCACCAGCCGCGGGAAGGCGACCTCGGCCTGCGGCGCGTCGCGGACGACGCTCTTGGGCAGCGGCTGGTCCCGCGTCTCGCGGCTGGCGAACAGCCAGTAGAGGGGCACCATCAGCAGCGCGACCACGAACATCACGCCCAGGATGTAGAGGCCGGCTCGATAGGTGGCGCCGGCCGGCGCGTCGCGGACCTCGTAGCCGCGGGCCTGCGGCTCCGGGTCCGGACGCTCGACCGCGCCGTGCTGCGGCGAGTGCTCGGGGTTCTGCGCGCTCATCGCTTCAGTGTGCCTCCGCCGGGGCCGCGAGCAGGGCGCGGACCTCCGGCTCTCCCAGCGGCAGCACGGGACGCCTCCGCGCCTGCCGCAGCAGCAGGTAGAGCCACAGGCCGCCGATGCCGAGCACGGCCGAGAAGTCGAGCCAATGGACCCGCAGGGGCACCGCGCGCGTGCCGTGGCCCATGAGATCGGGGGCGATCAGCCAGTAGAGGTCCACCACCTGCATCACCAGCATCAGCCAGGCGACGACCGAGAGGGCGCGCGCGCTGCGCTTGAGCGGCCGCGAGAGCAGGAGAGCGAAGGGCAGCGCGAAGTGGAACAGGACCAGCGCCGCCCCCACCACCTCCCAGCCGCCCTGCAGGCGCCGCACGTAGAAGGGGGTCTCCTCGGTGGTGTTGCCCGACCAGATGATGAGCCACTGGGAGAAGTTGACGTACCCCCAGAGCATGGTGAAGGTGAGCAGGAGCTTGCCCAGGTCCTGGACGGTGATCGGGCGCAGCGCCACGTCGAACGGCGGCTCCGGCGCCAGCCGCGCCATCAGCACGATGGTGAAGGACAGGGCGCTGAGCGTCCAGCCCACGATGTAGAGGACACCGTACATGGTGGAGAACCAGTGCGGCGCCAGCGACATCCCCCAGTCGACCGCGGCGAAGGTGGTGGTCCCCGCCAGCAGCACCAGGCCGACGCCGGAGAGCCCCTGGATGCGCCGGCCCCGCTGACGGTCGGGCGCCTGGTCCTGCTGCCAGGACCAGCGGGCGAGCGTGAGCGCGAGCAGGCTCCACACGCCGAAGTAGACGACCGCCCGGGCCGCGAAGAAGGGCACGTTGAGGTAGGCCGCCTTCCTCTGGATGAGCTCGTCCGCCGCGGCGCCGGGGCCGGCCCAGGGATAGAGGCTCGCCACCCCGAGCAGCACCGGCAGGAAGGCGATCGCCATCCAGGGCAGCGTGCGTGCGGCCGCCTCGTGGAAGCGCCGGGGCACCGCGCCCCACAGCCCGCCGGTGAGCCGGTTGAGCATGGTGAGGCCCAGTGAGCCGACGGCGATGCCGAGCCAGAACAGGAAGGCGAACAGCCAGGAGCGGAAGAACTGCGTGCGGTCGACCAGCAGCCCGATCAGGGTCAGCAGCGTGAACGCGCCGCCCACCGGCAGCCCCAGCCGCTCCAGCCGGGACAGCTCCCGGGGGACCGGCACCTGCAGCTCGCTCATCGCGGCTCCTCCGGCGCCGGCGCCACCGGCTGCGTGCTGCGGTCCAGCTCGCCGCGCCGGTCGGCCGGCACGTCCGCCACCGGCGCGTACTGGCTGTACTGCAGCGTGCGCACGTAGGCGGCGATCGCCCAGCGGTCCTCCGGCGGGACCTGGGTGGCGTAGTCGGGCATGGCCCCGAAGCCGTTGCTGATCACGTCGTAGAGGTAGCCGACGGGCGCCGCCCGCAGCCGGTCGATGTGGTAGGAGGGCGGGGCCTTGAAGCCGCGCCGCACCACCATGCCGTCGCCTCGCCCGGTGCGGCCGTGGCAGGGCGAGCAGAAGATCACGTAGCGCTCCTGCCCGCGGGTCAGCAGCTGCGGCGTCACCTTCACCGGCAGCTCGGCCACGAACTCGCGGCCCGACCTGCCGGTGAAGAAGGCTTCGTCCTCGCGCAGCATGCCGCGGGCGATGGTGCCCTGCACCAGCGGGCGCGCCGAGCGGTGGTCCGCGAACAGCTCGCTCTCCCGGTAGGGCCTGTACTTGGGCTGGTCGTGCATGTCCTGGCGGCAGGCCAGAGCGGACAACGAGGCGGCGAGCAGCGCCAGGACGAGCGACCGGCTCACGGCTGCACCTCCGAGACCGTGATCGCTCCCAGCGAGTGCAGCAGCCGGCGGGTCTCGTCGAGGTCGAACCTGGGGTCGGCCGCCTCGATGCACAGGAAGAAGCGGTCGCGGCTGGCGCGGGCGAACTCCGGCACGTTGAAGACCGGGTGGTAGGGCTGCGGGAACCCGCACAGGGCGAGGGTGCCGAAGACGCCCGCGAAGGCGGAGAAGAGCACGGTGGTCTCGAAGCTCGGCACCACCCAGGGCAGCCAGGAGGCGATCGGGCGACCGCCGATGTTGAGGGCGTAGGAGACCACCTGGCAGTAGTACTGCAGGCCGAAGCCGAACAGCAGCCCGAAGATCCCTCCCGCCAGCACCAGCTTCGGCACCTGCGTCCGGTGCAGGTGCAGGGCGTCGAGCACCTCCTCCATCGGGTAGGGGGTGTAGGCGTCGAGCCGGCGGTAGCCGGCGTCGTGGGCCGCGCGCGAGGCCCGCACGATGCCGTCGGGAGTGTCGAACTCGGCCATCAGGCCGAAGAGCGCCGGCCGGCTCATGCCGCCTCCTGCTCGTCGAGCCGGGCCTCCGGCACCAGCGTGCGCATCTCGAAGATGGAGATGGCGGGCAGCACGCGGATGAAGAGGAAGAAGAGGGTCAGGAACAGCCCCAGGGTGCCGGCGAAGGTGGCCCAGTCCCAGAAGGTCGGCGTGTACATGCCCCAGGAGGAGGGCAGGAAGTCGCGGTGCAGGCTGGTCACCACGATCACGAACCGCTCCAGCCACATGCCGACGTTCACCACCATGGCCACCGCGAACAGCCAGCCGACGCTGGCGCGGAAGCGCCGGAACCACATCAGCTGCGGGGTGACCAGGTTGCAGAAGAGCAGGACGAACCAGATCCACCCGTAGGATCCGGTGACGCGGCTCCAGTACATGTAGCGTTCGAAGGGGCTGCCGCTGTACCAGGCCATGAAGGCTTCCATCGAGTAGCCGTAGACGACGATCAGGCTGGTGGCCAGCAGCACCTTGCCCATGTTCTCCAGGTGGCGCATGGTGACGAAGTCCTCGAGGCCGTAGAACTTGCGCAGCGGGATGGCCAGCGTGAGCACCATGGCGAAGCCGGCGTAGATGGCGCCGGCCACGAAGTAGGGCGGGAAGATGGTGGCGTGCCAGCCCGGCACCTGGGCGATGGCGAAGTCGAAGCTCACCACCGTGTGCACCGAGACCACCAGCGGTGTGGAGAGGCCGGCGAGGATCAGGTAGGCCGTCTCGTAGTTGGCCCAGTGACGGGAGGAGCCGCGCCACCCCATGGCCAGCATGCCGTAGACAACCTTCACCGCCTTGTGCTGCGCGCGGTCGCGCAGGGTGGCGAGGTCGGGGATCAGGCCCACGAACCAGAACAGCAGCGAGACCGTGGCGTAGGTGGAGACGGCGAACACGTCCCAGATGAGCGGGCTCTTGAAGTTGGGCCACACGCCCATGGTGTTCGGGTAGGGCATGAGCCAGTAGGCCCCCACCCAGGGCCGGCCCATGTGCACGATGGGGAACATCCCCGCGCAGGCCACGGCGAACAGCGTCATCGCCTCGGCGAAGCGGTTGATGGAGGTGCGCCACTGCTGGCGCAGCAGCAGCAGGATGGCCGAGATCAGGGTGCCGGCGTGACCGATCCCGATCCACCAGACGAAGTTGATGATGGCGAAGCCCCAGGCGATCGGAACATTGACGCCCCAGATGCCGACGCCCCTGAACAGCAGCCAGGCGAGAGCGACCAGCAGGCCGTTCATCACCACGAAGGAGATGCCGAAGCCCACGAACCAGCCGAGCGGCGTCCTCCTGGAGAGGACGAGGCTCGCGATCTTGTCGGTCACCGAGGCGAACGTGTGGCCTGGTCCGATGATGGGGTGCTCGACCGGATGCACAGCCGGGGTTTGCCTGGCCTCGCTAGCCACGATGCGCCTCCGGACCGCCCGGTCCCGGGATCTGCGGGTTCCGGTTGCGAACCGGCGCCAGGTAGGTGGTGCGGGGCTGCGTCTGCAGCTCGGTCAGCAGGGCGTAGCGCCGCCTGCTCCGGTGCCGCCGCGCCACCTGGCTGGCCTGGTCGTTGAGGTCGCCGAACACGATCGCCCGCGAGGGGCAGGCCTGGGCACAGGCGGGAACGATGTCGCCGTCGCGCAGCGGACGGCCCTGGTTCTTGGCGTCGATGCGCGAGCGCTCGATGCGTTGCACGCAGTAGGTGCACTTCTCCATGACCCCGCGCGAGCGGACCGTCACCTCGGGGTTGCGCATCATCTTGAAGGTGGGGGTGGTCCAGTCCTGGTACAGCAGGAAGTTGAAGCGGCGCACCTTGTAGGGGCAGTTGTTGGAGCAGTAGCGGGTGCCGACGCAGCGGTTGTAGACCATGTCGTTGAGGCCTTCCTCGCTGTGCACGGTCGCCCCCACCGGGCAGACCACCTCGCAGGGCGCCTTCTCGCACTGCTGGCAGGGCAGCGGCTGCAGGTAGACCTCGGGCGCCTCGGGCGGGCCCTGGTAGTAGCGGTCGACGCGGATCCAGTGCATCTCGCGGCCGCGGCCGACCTGCTCCTTGCCCACCACCGGGATGTTGTTCTCCGCCTGGCACGCGATCACGCAGGCGTTGCAGCCGACGCAGGCGCTCATGTCGATCGACATGCCCCACTTGAGCCCGTCGTAACGGTACGCCGGGTACAGAGACAGCCCCGGCTCGGTCTCGGCCTCGCCCTGCCGGCGCAGCGCGTCCGGGTCCTTCGCCAGTTCTGCCAGGGTGAGAGGCTGGACGACGTGCCGCGCCTGCGCCTGCGCGCCCTCCGCGTTCTCGATCGTCCAGTGGTCCTGGGTGCAGGCGATCATCATCCGCTGGCCGGTGCGGCGGACCTCGAGGCCTTCGCCGAACCAGGGGGCGTCGGCGGTCTGCAGGGCGTAGGCGTCGAAGCCCACGCCGGTGCCGACCCGCCCGGCCCGGCGCCGGCCGAGGCCGAGGTGGATGGTGACGGCGTCGTCGGGGTGCCCGGGGAGGATCCACACCGGCGCGCGCACGGCGCGCCCGCGGTAGCGCAGCTCGACCACGTCGGTCCAGTGCCCGGCCCCGCGCTCCTCGGTCTGGAAGCCCCCCAGCCTCTTCGCGGTCGAGGGGCTCATGAAGGCCGCGTTGTCCCAGGTGATCTTGCTGAGGGGCTTCGGCAGCTCCTGCAGCCAGCCGAGGTTGGCGAAGCGACCGTCGTACACGGTCGGGTCGAGGCGGAACTGGAGGTCGATGCCGCCGGACGCCGCTCGCTGCGGCGCGCGCGCCCAGTCGCCGCCGCGGGCCGCCTGCACCGGCCGCTCCGCAGAGGCGGTGCCCGCCAGGACCCCGTCGTGCAGCGCGCGGTTCCAGCGCTTCTGGAAATCGCCCTCGCCGGGCTGGCCCTGCCAGAACGAGCGCAGCACGTCGTAGCCCTTCGTCTCCGGGTTCTCGGCCAGCGTTGCCAGCAGCTCCAGCTCGGACAGCGTGTTGTAGAGCGGGGCGATCAGGGGCTGCACCAGCGAGACCGTGCCCTCGACGGCGCGCAGGTCGCCCCAGCTCTCGAGCGGGTGGGAGGCCGGCAGGTGCCAGTGGCAGCGCTCGGCGGTCTCGTCCAGGTAGAGCCCGTGGTGGATGCGCAGCTTCACCTGGTCGAGCGCCGAGGCGAACCCGAGGTCGGCCGGAGCCTCGTAGACGGGGTTGCCGCCCACGATCACCAGGGCCTCGACCTTGCCCGCCCTCATCTCTGCCACCAGCTCGCGCAACGCGGCGAGCTCGCCCGCGGCCGAGGCCTCCGCCGGCGGCGTGTAGACGACGGTGGTGCCGGCGGCCCCCAGCGCCTGGTTCAGGGCGTGGGCGATCGCGTGCACCGCCGCCGGCTGCGTCTCGCCGGCGATCACCAGGGCCCGGGCGCCGGCGCGCCGGAGGTCGCTGGCGATGGGTCCCACCCAGGGGTGGTCGAACCCGCCCTCCACCGGCAGGCCCACCGCCTTCGCCACCGCCCGGGCGAAGCCCTCGATCTGCGAGCTGCGCAGGGCCAGGCGGTGGTCGGCTACGGAGCCGGTCGGGGTGGGCATGCCCTCGACCACGTAAAGGCGGTTCATCTCCGGCTTCTCGGGGTCCACCATGCGGCGGGAGCTGAACTGCCGCTGCTGCCGCAGGGCGGCCGGGTGGCTGAAGGTGAAGTCGGACTCGAGGCTCAGGACCACGTCGGCCTGGTCGAAGCGGTACTGCGGCTCCACCTTCTCCCCGAAGGCCATCTCGGCGCCGGCGCGCGCGTTGTCGCGCGAGTCGGGCTGCCAGGCCACCCAGCGCGCCAGGGGCAGCGCGGCGAGCACCGACTGCACCTGCGCGGCCAGCGCTGGCGAGGTGACCCGCGGCGTGAGCAGCCGCAGGCCGGCTCCGCGGCCCGGCCGCTGCCGCTCGAGCAGCTCGTGCACGGCGGCGCGGAAGTCGGACCAGGTGCGGTCCTCGCCGACGTAGAGGACCGACTTGGAGCGGTCGGGATCGTAGACGCCCAGCACGTGGGCCTGGCCCCACACGTCGGTCGCGCCCAGGCTGATCGGGTGGTCGGGGTTGCCCTCCACCTTGGTGGGGCGGCCCTCGTGGCTCTCCACCAGGATGCCCCTGGCGTAGCCGTCGGGGCCGTAGGCGGAGGCGAAGAAGAGCGGCCGGCCGGGGACCACGCCCTCGGGCTGGCGCACGTAGGGCAGGATCCGTTCCTCCGGCTGCTTGGTGCAGGCGGTGAGGCCGGCGAGGGCCAGCGAGGCGCCCATCAGCGTCAGGAAGTCGCGGCGGCCCTTCGGGTCCTCGAACACCGAAGCCTGCTCGGGGAACTCCCGGTGCAGGAACTCGAGGAACGCCGGGGTGTCGGCGAGCTCGTCGAGGCTCTTCCAGAACCGGCGGCGGGGAGTGTCCTGTCCGCCCGCGCGTCGGCGCACTCCCTCCAGGGACACGGGTACGGCCGGGATTTCGTGCTCGCTCATCGGTGGCAGGTGGAGCAGCTCGTGGACGTCTTGACCTGGTATTCGGCCGCGAGCCTCCGCCCCAGCTCGAGCTGGCGCGCCGGCGGCTGGTAGGAAAGGCTGTAGACCTCGCTCTTCGGCCGCAGGTATCGCTCCGGCTGGCGGTGGCAGTCGAGGCACCACTCCATCAGCAGCGACTTCTCCTGCCACACGAACGCCATTCGGCCGACCGGCCCGTGGCAGGTGGTGCAGCCGACACCCTTGTTCACGTGGGCGCTGTGGTTGAAGTAGACAAAGTCGGGAAGGTCGTGGACCTTCACCCAGGGGATGGAGGTGTCGGTCCGGTAGCTGGCGCGCACCGGCTCCAGCGCCGGGCTCTGGTTGAAGATCTGGCTGTGGCAGTTCATGCAGGTCTTGGTGGGCGGGATGCCGGCGGTGGCGGAGACCTCCACGGAGGTGTGGCAGTAGCGGCAGTCGATGCCCATCCCCGCGGCGTGGTGCCAGTGGTAGAACTGCACCGGCTGCTCGCGCGCCTCGTTCTGCCGGGTCCACCACGACGAGCGCGGGATCAGGAACATCACGACCAGGCCGGCGAGCGCCAGCCCGCCCACGGCCAGCGCCAGGGTGGCCTTTGCGATCTGGTTGGCGGCTCTGGGGAACAGCTGGGCCATGCTGGATGCTCACGTCGCAGACCGACGGGCCGTCCTCCGCGTCAAGCTGTGTGTGTCCGTTGGAACTAGGATCTCTCCGCCAACGGGGGGATCACAGGATTGGAGCGAGATTAGTACGGGGGCAGGCAGGCCGTCAACGCAGCTACGTCCCGAAGAGCCGGTCGCCGAAGTCGCCGAGCCCGGGCAGGATGTACTTGCGGTCGTTCAGCTGGCGGTCGAGCGCCGCCGTGTACACCTGCGCGCCGGGGCAGGTCTTCTCCAGGTAGGCGACGCCCTCGGGGGCGGCCACGATGCACAGCAGCCGCACCTCGCGCGCGCCACGGCCCTGCAGCCCCTCGAGGGCCATGGCCGCCGAGCCACCGGTCGCCAGCATCGGGTCGAGCAGGTAGACCACGGCCTCGCCGAGCTCGCGCGGCACCTTCTCGTAGTAGCGGCGGGCGACGGCCGTCTGCTCGTTCCGCTCCAGGCCGAAGTAGCCGACCTCGGCGCTCGGCACCAGCTCCAGGAACGCGTCGAGCATGCCGAGCCCGGCGCGCAGCACCGGGACCGCCACCACCCGAGGGCCCAGCAGGCGCGCCCGCGTCGTCTCCAGCGGCGTCTCCACCTCGGTCTCCCGGGTGGGCAGGTCGCGCGTGGCCTCGGCCGCGACCAGCAGGCTGGCCCGGTGCGCCAGCCTGCGGAACTCCGCCGGCTCGGTGCGCCGGTCGCGCAGCGCGGCCAGCACGTCGTCGACCAGGGGATGGCACACCACGTGCAGTTCCATGGCGACCGGCAGGATAGCATCGCCGTCCGCCACCCGCGCCCGGCGAGGGCCCGCTGCCGCCGGTGCTATACTCTCTCGCTGCGACGATGCGACTCTCGACGGACGAGATCCAGTTCATCTCACGCAAGATCGTCAAGACGCTGGTGGGCGCGGGACGCCTCGAGGTCGACGACGAGGCGCGGGTCACCGACGGCATCGCCCGGGTCATCGTGGACGAGCTGTCGGTGGAGGACCGCCTCAACGAGGAGGCGCGCGAGGTCCTCTCCCAGCACATGAGCCAGATGGAGCGCTCCGACATCACCTACTCGGAGATGTTCAAGAAGGTGAAGCGCGAGCTGGCGAAGAAGAAGGGGATCGTCCTGTGAAGCTGTCGCGCGAGAAGGTGTTGCACATGTCGCACCTGATCCTCGCCCACCTGGACAAGGACGACGGGGTCGAGTACTTCGACGAGCCGCAGCAGATCCGCCAGACGATCGTCAAGATCATCATGGACGAGATGAAGAACGACGAGCTGATCGACGCCCTGGTCCGCCGCAAGCTGGAGAGCCAGAAGCGCGGCATCGTCGAGGGCTCGGACGAGTGGGACGTGCTCTACCGCAAGTACTACGAGGAAGAGGTCGCCAGGCACCGCAAGGTGATGCCGTAGCGCTGCCAGCGTCTCCTCGTGGCCACCTCTCGGGCAGATCCGGTGCCGACGGGTCCGTCGCCTGCCCTCCCAGGCCACCCGGGGGCGAACCGCCGCCCGGACCCCGACCGACCGATCCCTGGCTATCCGCGCTAGAATCCGGCACGTATGCGGAGCATGAGCCGGGCCGGAGCGACCCTGGTGGCGGTGCTGCTCGCCTCGCTGCTGCCCACGGGGTGCCAGAACGCCGACAACCCCTCGCGTCCGGCGGTGGTGGTGGTCACGCCGCAGCCGGTGCGGGGCGTGATCGTGCAGACGGGCTTCTCCAACTTCCAGACCGACGACTGGGTGGCCGTGCCGGTGCAGATCTCGACCGCCGGAGTGGCCGACATCACCGTGGACTGGACCTTCCCGGACTCCTGGATCTACGTCTACTTTGGCAACACCGCGTGTGACTACGACCAGCTGGCGAAGCACACCTGCCCGTTCCTGATCTCCTCGGAGACCCAGCTGCCGAAGCCGCGGGTGCTGGTGACGGACCTGCTGCAGCCGGGGACGTACTACGTGGTGCTGTACAACGTCCCCAAGGACAACAGGCGGGGGATCGGCAGCGACCACTCCGAGTCGGTCTCGGTGCAGGTCGGCCTCACCATCCCGCCCTCGTCCAGCCGCCCCGGCGTGACCCCGGTCGGCTTGGGCCCGGCGAAGACGGTGCCCCGGCCGGCGCCGTAGCCGACCGGCGGCCGCCGTGGTCGAGATCCGGCCTCGACCAGGCTACTGCAGCAGCTTCTGCACGAAGCTCATCTTGCTGATGTCGGAGTAGAGCACCAGCCCGATCAGCAGGAAGATGACGGCGGCGCCGGCGTTGATGATCCAGCCCTTGACCACCGGGCTGAGGTCGCGGCGGGCTGTGCCCTCGATCGCCAGGATCGCCAGGTGCCCGCCGTCGAGCGGCGCCACCGGGAACAGGTTGAGGATGCCCACCTGCAGGCTGACGAAGGCCACCAAGAACAGCAGCGAGCCGGCCCCGCCGCGGGCGGCGTCGCCGGACGCCTGGGCGATGCCCAGCGGGCCCATCAGCGTCTTGGGCGAGATCCGCGCCGTCAGCAGGCGGCCGACCACGTCCAGGGTCTGCGCCGTCATCTCGCCCACCGAGCGCAGACCCTCGCGGACGGCGTCGAGGGGACCGAACTTCTTCACCACCAGCCGCGGGGTGATGCCGATCTTGGGGCCGGCGCCGGTGTCCCGGGGCGTCACCGACACGTCGAACATGCGTCCGTCGCGCCAGACCTGGAAGCGCAGCGGCCGGACCCCGGCGGCGTTCAGGAGGGTGGGGATCTCGGCGAACGACTTCACCGGAGTGCCTTCGATGGCGAGGATGGCGTCGTCCGGCCGCAGCCCCGCGGCGGCCGCCGCCTGGTCCGGCAGCAGGGTGCCGATCCGCACCAGCGGGTGCACGCCGATGGAGCCGACCTTCTCGGCCGAGCTGGTCGTGCTCCGCAGCGCCACCTCGCGCTCCGCGCCGTCGCGGCGGACCCGCAGCCGAAGCGGGGCGTCGGGCCGCAGGGCGATGTGGTACTGCGCCTGCTCCCAGGTGGGCACCGCTTCCCCGTCGATGCGGAGGATCTCGTCGGCGGGCAGCAGGCCGGCCCGGGCCGCGGGGGAGCCGGGGTCGACGGCGCCCACGATGGGCCGGTCGTAGCGGCTGCCCTCGACGGCGAAGCCGACCATGTAGAAGCCGCTCAGCACCGCTGTGGTGAGCGCGGCGTTCATCACCGGGCCTGCCAGGTAGACGAGGAAGCGCTGCCAGCGCGGGCGGGAGACGAAGTCGCGCCCGTCGCCCTGGAGCTGGGTGTCCTCGCTCAGGTGGTCGCCGGGCTCGCCCTCCAGCTTCACGTAGCCGCCCAGCGGGACCGCCGAGACCCGGCAGTCCGTGTCGCCCCACTTGAAGCCGAACAGGCGCTTGCCGAAGCCGAAGGAGAAGATGAAGACCCGCATGCCGAAGGCCTTGGCGGTGATCAGGTGCCCGAACTCGTGCACGAAGATGATGATCCCGAGCACGAAGACGAAGGCGAGGACCGGAGTGATGATGGCCATGTCGCTCTCGTGCCCCTGCCTTAGGAGAAGACCTGCGCGCCCTGGCGCGCCTGGAGGGCGCGCCGCGCGCGCTCGCGGGCGCGGCGGTCCGCGTCCAGCACGTCGCCGAGCGCCCGCGCCGGCGCCGCCTGCTCGGTCTCCAGAACCTCGGCGATCGTCTCCGGGATCCCGGAGAAGCCGCAGCGGCCGGCGAGGAAGGCCGCCACCGCCTCCTCGTTCGCGGCGTTGAGCGCGGCCGGCGCGGTCCCGCCCTGCTCGAGCGCGCGGTAGGCGAGCCCCAGACAGGGGAACCTGTCGCGGTCGGGGGGCTCGAAGTCGAGATGCAGCGGCCGGGAGAAGTCCATGCCCGGTATGGCCGCCGGCCAGCGCTCCGGATACGTGAGCGCGTACTGGATCGGCATGCGCATGTCGGTGACGCCGAGCTGCGCCAGCACCGTGCCGTCGACCAGCTCGACCATGGAGTGGACCGCCGACTGGGGGTGGATGAGCACCTCGATCCGCGAGGGAGGGACGCCGAACAGCCAGCGGGCCTCGATCACCTCCAGCCCCTTGTTCATGAGCGTGGCCGAGTCGATGGTGATCTTGGGTCCCATGCGCCAGGTGGGGTGGGCGAGCGCCTCCTCGGGGGTGATGGCGGCGAAGGTCTCGCGCGGCCGGCTGCGGAAGGGACCGCCCGAGGCGGTGAGGATCAGCCGCCGCACGTCCTCGCTCCTGCGGCCGTCGAGGCACTCGTGCAGGGCGCAGTGCTCGCTGTCGATCGGCAGCAGCCGGGCACCGGTCTCGCGGGCGCGGAGGAGCATCAACTCCCCGGCCATCACCAGCGTCTCCTTGTTGGCGAGGGCCACGTCCCTTCCCGCTTCCAGCGCGCGGTAGGTCGGCACCAGGCCCACCGCGCCGACCGCCGAGGCGACCACCATCTCGGCTGCCTGGTGGGTGGCGACCGCCACCATGCCTTCGCTGCCGACGCCGGTCCGCACACCCGAGAGGTCGACGCAGCGCGACAGGCGCTCGAGACCCGAGGGGTCGGCGACCGACACGACCTTCGGCCGGTAGCGCGCCACCTGCTCGGCGAGGCGCTCGACGTTGCCGCCGGCCGCCAGGCCCACCACCGAGAAACGGCCGGGAAAGGCGTCCACCACCCGCAGGACGTTCGTCCCGATCGAGCCCGTCGAGCCGAGGATGGAGAGGCCTTTCATGTCGGTGCCTGGAAGCGCAAAGGGCGGCCGCAGAGGCCGCCCGTTTCAGCGCAGGTGCTGGAAATAATAGTACAGGACCGGCGCTCCGAACAGCAAACTGTCGAGCCGGTCGAGCATGCCTCCGTGCCCCGGGAACAGCGTCCCCGAGTCCTTGACCCCGGCCCAGCGCTTGAGCAGGCTCTCCTCGAGGTCGCCCAGGATCCCCATCGCCGAGACCAGCAGGCCCAGGATCAGCGCGTGCGCGGCCGGCATCTGCGGCAGCGCCAGCTGGCGCACCGCGAACACGCCGACGACCCCGCCCAGCAGGCCGCCGAGCGCGCCCTCCACCGACTTGCCCGGCGAGATCGCCGGCGCCAGACGCCGGCGGCCGACGGCGTGACCGACGAAGAAGGCGAAGGTGTCCGAGAGGACGATGGTCGCCAGCAGGAGGACCACCCGCCAGGATCCGCCGGCCGGCGAGGGCAACGTCCGCAGCCCGGCGAGCGTGCCGCCGAGGCCGCCGAGGTAGACGGCGCCCAGGAGGGTCCCCGCCGCCGCCGAGACGGACTCGTGGTCCCGCCCACGCAGGAGGGCCACGGTCAGCACCAGCAGCACCCCCAGCGGCGAGAGGGGGACGCGGGCGGAGGCCGGCCACGCCACGTCGGCGAACACGGCCGCGGCCAGCAGCAGGCCGCTCCCGCGCAGGGGACGCAGCCCGCGCGCGGCGAGCAGGCCGAAGAACTCGTGCAGCCCCGCGGCCAGCGCACAGGCGACGAGCGCCAGCGTGGCCCAGGGCGGCAGCAGCAGCAGCACCGCCAGCACCGCCGGCAGCGCCACCGCGGCGGTGAGGACACGCCGGACGAGGTTGGGCAGGAAGCCGGGGGCGCGCAGCCGCTGCGGCGGCAGCGGCTCAGGCGGGGCTGATCCCGCCGTATCGGCGCTCACGCTTCTGGTAGTCGCTGATCGCCTGCAACAGGTGCCGGCGCCGGAAGTCGGGCCACAGCACGTCGGTGACCCAGATCTCCGAGTAGGCGATCTGCCACAGCAGGAAGTTGGAGACGCGCAGCTCGCCGCTGGTGCGGATGAGCAGGTCGGGGTCGGGCTGGCCGGCGGTGTACAGGTGCGCCGCCAGGGCCCGCTCGTCGATGTCCTCGGGGTCGCGGCCGTTCTTCAGCAGCTCCGAGAACAGCCGCTTGACGGCGTCGGTGATCTCGGCGCGGCCGCCGTAGTTGAGGGCGATGTTGAACTGCAGGCCGCTGTTGCCGGTCGTACGCTCGACGGCCCGGGCCAGCTCGTCGCGGATGTCGCTCGCCAGCTCGTCCGGGCGGCCCACCACCCGGAAGCGGATGTCGTTCTTGAGCAGCGTGTCCATCTCGCTGCGCAGGTAGTGCTTGAGCAGGCCCATCAGGGTGCGGACCTCGCTGGCCGGCCGCTTCCAGTTCTCGATGGAGAAGGCGTAGAGCGTCAGCACCTCCAAGCCCAGGCGCGCCGAGGTCTCCACCGTCTCCCGCACCGCCTGCACGCCGGCGCGGTGGCCCTCCACCCGGGTCTTGCTGCGGGCCCGGGCCCAGCGCCCGTTGCCGTCCATGATCACGGCGACGTGGCGCGGCAGCCGCGCGAAGTCGATGGCGTGGAGCAGATCGCTCTCGTCGCTGCCCGCGGGCACGACCTCGAGCAGGTCCTGTAGTGACATGGCTGTGGTGTGTGGGGCCCCGTTTGCCCGTGCCTATCCTAGCACCGGGTAGTCGACGCGCACGAGGGTGAGGCCGCAGGCGGGGGCGGGGGCCGGCCAGGCTCGGCGGTCGCCGCGCTCGAGGGCGCGCGCGAGCTCCTCGACCGACGAGGCGCCGCGGCCGGCCGCCACCAGGCCGCCCACCATGCTGCGCACCATCTTGCGCAGGAAGCCGTCGGCCTCGGTCTCGTAGACGAGGCTGGTGCCGAAGAAGCGCGCCTGCGAGCGCGTCACCGTGCGCACGGTGGTTCTCACCGAGCCGCCGGAGGAGGCGAGCGCCGCGAAGTCGCGGCGGCCGGCGTAGAGCGCGGCGGCCGCGTGCACCGCCGCCTCCTCGAGCACCCAGGGAATCCAGGCGGCGTAGAGGCGCCGCTGCGGCAGCGGCACCCCCCCGCAGTCGAGCTCGTAGCGGTACAGCTTGCCCGCCGCGCTGCGTCGCGGGTGGAAGCCGGCCGGCGCGGGCGTCGCCTCCAGCACGCGGAGGTCGGCGGGCAGCAGGCCGTTGAGCGCCCGCCGCAGCTCCTCCGGCTCGCTCTCGCGCGGCAGCTCGAAGGCGGCCACCTGGCCCAGCGCGTGCACGCCGGCGTCGGTGCGGCCGGCGGCGACTGCGCCGACGCTGGCGCCGCCGGCCAGCCGCGCCAGCGCCCTCTCCAGCTCCCCCTGCACCGTGCGCCCCCCGCCCTCGCGCTGCCGCTGCCAGCCCAGGAAGCCGCTCCCATCGTAGGCGAGGGTGACCCGGTAGCGGGGCACGGCGCGGCTCGCCTCAACGCCTCTCGCGCGAGCCCGGCTTCTCCGGGCGCGAGCCTTCGGCGCACAGCGGGCAGGCGTCGGCCGGGAAGGCCTCCACCTCCAGCGAGAGCAGGCTGGCGCGCGGCACCCCCAGCTCCACCGCGCCGCCGCTGCGGTCGACCAGGCTGCCCGCCGCCAGCACGCGGCCGCCCCGGGAGGTGACGGCGTCCATCACCTCGCGGGTGGAGCCGCCGGTGGTGATCACGTCCTCCACCACCACCACGCCCTCGCCGGGCGTCACCGTGAAGCCGCGGCGCAGGGTCATCGCCCCCTCCTGGCGCTCGGTGAAGAGGGCGTGGCAGCCGAGGGCGCGGGCCACCTCGTGCGCCACCAGCACGCCTCCCAGGGCCGGGGCCACCACCGCGCTGGCTGCCCCCCCGCCCAGCAGCGGCCGCAGCCGCTCGGCGAGCGCCGCCCCCAAGCGCGTGGCCAGAGGGGGGTCCATCAGCACCCGCGCGCACTGCAGGTAGCGCGGCGAGTGCAACCCCGAGGTCAGCAGGAAGTGACCCCGCAGCAGCGCGCCTCTCTCCTCGAACAGGCGCAGCAGCGACTCGTGCGACAGGTCGGGTGTGCTCACGAGGACTGATGCTACTCGAATAGAATCCCGGCGTGGTCCCGCTCTCCGCCGTGCTGATCGCGCAGAACGAGGAGCGCAAGATCGAGGGCGCCATCGCCAGCGTCGCCTTCTGCGACGAGATCGTGCTGGTGGACTCCGGCTCCCGCGACGGCACCCGCGAGATCGCGGCGGCAGCGGGAGCGCGGGTGCTGGTGAACGCGCCGTGGCCCGGCTTCGTGGCCCAGCGCGACTTCGCGGTCCGCGCCGCCCGGCACGATTGGGTGGTCGCGCTCGACGCCGACGAGCGGGTGGGCGCCGCGCTGCGCGAGGAGATGCTGGCCCTGCGCGCCCGCGGCTTCGCCCACGCCGGCTACCGGATCCCCCGCGTGGCCTGCTACCTGGGACGCTGGATCCGCGGCACCGACTGGTACCCCGACTGGCAGGTGCGGCTGTTCGACCGCACCCGCGGCGGCTGGCGCGGCGACCTGGTCCACGAGTCGGTGAGCGTGCGCGGACCGGTGGGGCGGCTGCACGGCGAGATGGAGCATCACCCCTACTCCGACATCGCCGACCACCTGCGCAAGATCGACGCCTACACCACGCTCTGGGCGCGACAGGCGCACGCCGCCGGCCGGCGCACGAACCTCGCCGACATGACCGCGGGGGCGAGCTGGGCCTTCTTCCGCAACTACGTGCTCAAGCGCGGCTTCCTGCTGGGCGGGGCCGGCTTCATCGTCTCGGTGCTCAACACCCACTACACCTTCGCCAAGCTGGCCAAGCTGCGGGAGCTCCAGCGCCCGGCTTCCTCCACCCCATGAGCCGCCCGGTGATCCACGTGGACACGGCGGCCACGTGGCGCGGCGGCCAGAACCAGGTGCTGCTGACCGCGCTCGGGATGGCCCGCCACGGCCGCGCCACGGCGGTCGCCTGCCGCCGCGGCAGCCCGCTGGCCGAGCGCGCTGCGGCGGCAGGGATGACGGTGAGCGGGCTGCCCTTCCGCGGCGACCTCTGGCCGCCGGGCATCCTGGCGCTGGCGCGCCTGTTGCGGCGGCAGCGCCCACCGACGCTGCTCCTGCACGACCCGCACGCGGTGACGGCGGGCCTGCTGGCGTCGCGCCTGGCCGGCCGGCAGCCGCTGGTGGCGGTGCGCCGCGTCGACTTCCCGCTGCGCTCGCCGTTCTCGCGGCGCAAGTACGCCGCCTGCCAGCGCGTGATCGTGGTGAGCCGCGCCATCGGCGCGGTGGTGCAGCGCGGCGGCGTCGCGGCCTCCCGCCTGCGGCTCGTCTACGAGGGCGTGCCGGATCGCCAGCCGCAGCCCGGCGGGCGTGAGCGCCTCGCCGAGCTCGGCGTCCCCGACGGCGTCCCGGTGATCGGCAACGTGGCCGCGCTCACCGGCCACAAGGACCACGCCACCCTGATCTCGGCGATGGCGCTCCTCCGCCCGCGCCTGCCCGAGGCGCGCCTGGTCGTCTGCGGGGACGGCGAGCTGCGCGGCGCCCTCGAGGCGCAGGTCGCGGCTCTCGGCCTGCGCGACCGGGTCGTGCTCGCCGGCTTCCGGCGGGACCTCGACCAGCTGCTGCCGGCCTTCTCGGTGTTCTGCCTCTCCTCGCGGCTGGAGGGCCTGGGCACCTCGCTGCTCGACGCCATGGCCTTCGGCGTGCCGGTGGTGGCGACCGCCGCCGGCGGCATTCCGGAGGCCGTGGAGGACGGCGTCACCGGCCGGGTGGTGCCGATCCGGGAGCCGGCGGCGCTGGCCGAGGCGCTGGTGGCGGTGCTCGCCGACGATCAGCACCGCCTGGCGCTGGGCGCCGCCGGGCGCCGGCGCTTCCTCGAGCGCTTCACCGCGGAGCGCATGGTGGAGGCGACGCTGGCCGTGGTCGAGGAGCTGGCCTGCCGCGGAGAGAAGCGGTGAAGGTCCGCGCCATCATGAACCCGCGGGCGGGGGTGCGCGCGCGCGGTGTCCGCGAAGCGGTCGAGGGCGGGCGCCCGGGATGGCGGGACTACGCGGTCGAGCTGACGCGCGAGCCTGGCCACGCCACCCAGCTCGCGCGCGAGGCGGTCGCGGTGGGCGCCGAGCTGGTGCTGGCGGTGGGCGGCGACGGCACGGTCAACGAGGTGGCGCAGGGGCTGCTCGGCTCGGCGACGGCCCTCGGCATCGTGCCGGTGGGCTCGGGCAACGGCCTGGCCCGCGCGCTGCGGGTGCCGCTGCGGGCGCCGCGCGCCCTGGCGGCGCTCGAGTCGGCGCAGCGTCGGGCAATCGACGTCGGCTTCCTCAACGGGCGGCCCTTCCTCAACGTGGCCGGGGTCGGCTTCGATGCCGCCGTCGGCCAGGCCTTCCACGACCACGGCCGCGCCGGCGGGCGCCGGGGCTTCCTCGGCTACGTGCGCCTGTGCCTGCGCGAGCTGCGCCGCTACCGCCCGATCCGGCTCTCGATCGAGGTGGCAGGCGGCGAGCCCGTGCAGGCCGCGCCCTTCGTGCTCACCTTCGCCAACGGCCCGCAGTACGGCGCCGGCGCGGTCATCAACCCCGGCGCGCGCCTCGACGACGGCCGCCTGGAGCTGGTGCTGTTCGAGGACCGCCCCCGGCTGGGGGCGCTCGCCGACGCCTCGCGGCTGTTCCTGGGTGGCCTGGAGCACTCGCCCCACTACCGCCGGTTGCTGGTGTCGAGCGCGGCGACGGTCACCGCCGACGAGCCGATGTTCGTGCACGTCGACGGGGACCCGGGCCCCCCGGCGCGCCGCATCGAGCTGAGGCTGCAGCCGCGCGCGCTCGCCCTGCTGGTGCCGGAGGCGACGCTGCAGGCCGCCGAGGGGCCGTTCGTGGCTTGAGGATCAGCCGCAGGCGGCGACGGCGCGTTCGAGCAGCGGCCGGATCTCCTCGACCACCGACGGGGGCGCCGGCAGCAGCGGCGCGCGCACGCTGCCGCCCCGCAACCCCAGCACGTCCATGGCGCGCTTGAGGCCGGCGACGCCGTGGCCGGTGGTGACGGCGGCGGCGAGCGGCGTGAGCGCCTCCTGGATGCGGCGCGCCCGGGCGTGCTCGCCGCGCTCCCAGGCCCCGAAGAGCTCGAGCGCGACTCGCGGCGCGCAGTTGGCCACCGCCAGCACGCCGCCCGTCGCACCGGCGCACAGCGCGGGGTAGAAGACCGGCGCGTTGCCGCAGGCCACCTCGAAACGGTCCGGCGTGGTGGCGACGATCCGCGAGAGCAGGCCCACGTCGCCGCTCGACTCCTTGATGCCGGCGATGCGGGGGTGGGCGGCCAGCACGGCGGCGAGCGAAGGCGGCCAGGGGAGGCCCGTGAAGGCCGGCACCGAGTAGAGGTAGACGGGGACCGGCGAGGCCTCGGCCACCGTCTCGAAGTGCGCGCGCAGAGCCTCGGCCGTCATCCGGCTCTTGTAGTAGTGCGGGGTCAGCACCAGCACGGCGTCGGCGCCGTGCTCGGCGGCCCTCGCCGTCAGGGCCACCGTGGCCCGCGTGCCCTCCCCGCCGGTTCCCGCCAGCAGGAAGCGGCCGGGCAGCCGCCGGCGCGCCGCCGCCACCAGCTCGAGCTTCTCCTCCGGCTCGAGGCTGGCGGCCTCCCCGTTGGACCCCAGCACGAGAAAGCCGGCGAGCGGGTGGGCGGCGAGCGCCTCGAGGTTGGCCTCGAACGCGGGCAGGTCGAGCGCACCGTCCTCCCGGAAAGGCGTGACCAGCGGGGGGATGACGCCGCGGAGCGACACGGCCGCGCTCCTCCGGCTAGGCGGCCGGGGTCTTGCGCGCGAGCGCCTGGGCCACGCGGTCGAGCACCTTCGCGTCCTGCGGCGAGAAGGCCTCGCGGAAGTCGCTCCAGACCTCGAGGATCGCCCACAGGCCGGCCTCGGTGCGGACCGGGGCGACCATGGCGCTGCCGGAGGAGAGGCCCACCGCCGCCCAGGCCGGGCTGGCCGCCAGGTCCTGGACCACCGTGGAGCGCGCGCCCTCGGCCGCCTCGGCCAGCGGGCCGCCGGTCGAGCCGACGCGGTCGGGCCCCTGCGGCCGCTCGAGCGCGATGTGCACCGCCAGTTCCTCGCCGTCGGCCACGTACGCCGTCACCGAGGAGTAGCGCGCGAAGCGCCGCTTCATCAGCTCGAGCGCCTGGCGCAGCGCCTCCTCGAAGGAGGGCGCCTTGCGGATCGTCTCCTCCAGCTCCTTCGCCACCTGCTCGCGGCGCTCGGCGGCCTTGCGGGCGAGGTCGGTCTTCCAGGGCTTGTCGTCCTGGCGCGTCACCGTCATGTTCACCTCGATGCTACTCCTTGCTCAGATCAGAATCGATGGCGCCGGCCTTCAGGCCAGCGCGCGGCCTCCGTCCACGCCCAGCACCTCGCCCGTGGTGTAGGCGGCGGCAGTCAGGAGATAGAGGGTCGCCTCCACCACCTCGCCATGGCTCCCGAAACGCCCGGCCGGGATCCGCCGGCGCACCGCCTCGTCGGCGCCGGGTGGGTCCAGCAGGCCCGGCGCCACCGCGTTCACCCGGATCTCGGGAGCGAGCGCCCGGGCCAGGCAGCGGGTGGCCATCACCAGCGCCGCCTTCGACGCGCAGTAGGCGAGGTGCGCGGGCCAGGGGCGCAGCGCCCCCAGGCTGGCCACGTTCACGATCGCCCCGCCGCCGCGACGGCGCAGGTGCGGCACCGCCGCCCGCGAGGCCATGACCGCGGCCTTCACGTTCACGTCGAAGGCCTCGTCCAAGGCCTCCTCGGTCATCTCCTCGATGGGGATCCGCCGGAACACTCCCACATTGTTGACCAGATAGTCGATGCCACCCAGGGTCGCCGCCGCCTCCTCCACGAACGCCGCCATCTCGCCCGGCACCCGTGCGTCCGCGGCGCCGGTGAAGGCGCGGCGGCCGAGGCGCCGGACGGCCTCCGCCTCCTCCAGGGCACCCCGGCGGCTCTCCCGGTGGGAGAAGGCCACGTCGGCGCCCTCTCTGGCCAGGGCGCGGACGAGCGCACGCCCCAGGCCCCGCCCTCCCCCGGTGACCACGGCGATGCGCGACAGCAGCCGCGGCTCACTCATCGGGCGCAGAGCGTCACATCATACCACCGGCTCGCTCGGCGGCCCGGGCAGGAAGCGCGCGGCCACCCGGGTGGGTTCGCCCCCCTCGCGGTGCTCGACACGGCACACCACGGCGCGCGCCCGGTAGACCTCCCGGTCGCCGAAGCGGTGGCGCAGCCGGGGTGGCACCTCGATCGCCAGGGCCAGGCGGGTGCCGATGCCCAGCGGGCGCCGGCACTCGAACATGATGCCGCCGCCGCTGACGTTGAGGCTGCGGGTCAGCTCGGTGAAGGCCACGCCCGTCAGGTCCTGGCCGCGCACCTCCACGGGCAGGTGGAGGGTGAGCCGCTTCTCGCGCTCGCTGGGGCTCATGCGCGGAGGGGGGAGAGGCGCATCAGGGCGAGTAGCGCAGCAGCACCACGGTGACGTTGTCGCGGCCACCGGCCTCGTTGGCGCTGTCGACCAGCCGCGCGGTCGCCTGCTCCAGCGACTCGGGCACCGGGATCAGCAGCCGCGCCAGCTCCTGGTCGTTGAGCATTCCGTGCAGGCCGTCCGAGCACAGCATGGCGACGTCGCCGGGCTCCAGCGTGTGCTCGATGGTGTCGATGTCGATCGAGTCGCGCGCCCCCACCGCCTTGGTGATGACGTTGCGCAGGGGGTGGTGCTCGACGTCGTCGGAGTTGAGGATGCCCTCGCCCAGAGCCGCGGAGACCCAGGAGTCGTCGCGGGTGAGCTGCTTCAGCTGGTCGTTGCGCACCAGGTAGCAGCGGCTGTCGCCCGCCGAGCCGATGGTCATCTTGTTGCCGCTCACCACCGCCGCCACGATGGTGGTGCCCATGCCGGTGAGCTCCTCGCGGTTGTCGGCGGCGTGGAACACCCGCGCGTTCGCCAGCTTGATGGCCGTCTTCAGGCGGTTGGCGTCGAAGGAGAGGCCGGCGTCGATGCCCCAGGGCCAGGTGATCTCCTGCTCGACCGCGCTCTTCTCCACGAAGGAGGCGAGCGTCTCGATGGCCATGCGCGAGGCGACCTCGCCGGCGTTGTGGCCGCCCATGCCGTCGCACACGGCGTACAGGTTCGTCTCGGGAGACACGAGGAGACTGTCCTCGTTGATCTTCCGGCGGCGACCCACGTCGGTGCGGCCGTACGCATCGATCATCGGTTCGCGCCCAGCATAGGGAAGTTCCCCGGCACGGTCAAACCGCGGCCGGCCGGGCCGCGCGGACGGCCTCGCGCATCTCGCGGACGGCCCGCTCCATGCCCACCAGCACCGCGCGGGAAACGATGGCGTGGCCGATGTTCAGCTCCGTGATCTCGGCCAGGGCGGCGATCGGACCGACGTTGCCGTAGTGCAGGCCATGGGCGCCGTGGACCTCCAGGCCCAGCCGCCGGGCGAGGCGGGCGGCCTCCAGCACCCGGCGCAACGCCGCCTCCCGGGCGCGGTCGTCGCCGGCCTCGGCCCAGCCGGCGGTGTTGATCTCGACGGCGCGGGCGTCGAGCTTGTGGCACTCCTTCACCTGCTCCAGCTCGGGGTCGATCAGCAGCGCCACCGCCACCGAGCCCTCCTGCAGGGTCTTCACCAGCGGCCGGATCTGCGGGCTGTTGAGGACCACGTCCAGCCCGCCCTCGGTGGTGAGCTCCTCGCGCCGCTCCGGCACCAGCGTCACCTGGTGGGGCTTGACGGTGAGGGCGACCCGGGTCATCTCCTGGCTCGCCGCCATCTCCAGGTTCAGGCGGGTGCGGACGGTCCGCCGCAGCACCTCGAGGTCACGGTCCTGCACGTGCCGCCGGTCGCCGCGCAGGTGCAGGGTGATCTGCTGGGCCCCGCCCAGCTCCGCCAGCACCGCCGCCGCCACCGGGTCGGGCTCGCCGGCGCGCCGTGCCTGGCGCACGGTGGCAACGTGGTCGATGTTGACTCCCAGCCGCAGCATCCGTTTGAAGTATAGCAAGCGGCTGGCGCGGCGCTCCTGCTGCCTACCCGATGTCCAGTCTGGCCGCCTCCAGCAGCTCCCGGGCCATCAGGGCGATGCGCTGCTGGTCGGGTCCCTCCACCATCACCCGCAGCTTGGGCTCGGTGCCGCTCCAGCGCACCAGCACCCGGCCGTCCTTGCCCAGGCTCTCGCGGACCTTCTCGATGCGCCGCTGCAGCGCCGCCATCTCCTCGAGCGGCCTGCGCGCGGGCAGCGTCGCGCTCTCGACCACCTGGGGCACTCGCTCCATGGCCGCGCGGGCCAGCTCGGACAGCGGCTTGCCGGTCCGGATCATCAGCGCCAGCACCTGCAGCCCCGCGATCAGGCCGTCGCCGGTCGAGGTGTGGTCGAGGAAGATGAGGTGGCCGGACTGCTCGCCGCCCAGGTTGAAGCCGCCCTGGCGCATCGCCTCCACCACGTAGCGGTCGCCCACCGGGGTGCGCACGAGGTGCAACCCCTGGGCCTCCAGCGCCCGCTCCAGGCCCAGGTTGCTCATCACCGTGGCCACCACCGTGCGGCGGCGCAGCTCGCCGTCGCGCTGCATGCGGGTGGCGCACATGGCCATCACCGCGTCGCCGTCCACCAGCTGCCCCTTCTCGTCGATGATGATCACCCGGTCGGCGTCGCCGTCGAGGGCGATGCCGATCTGGGCGCCCCGCCGCACCACCTCGGCCCGGGCGTGGTCGGGGTGCAGGGCGCCGCAGTCGCGGTTGATGTTGGTCCCGTTCGGGCGCACGCCCAGGGCGTTCACCTTGGCGCCCAGCTCGGAGAAGACGAGGGGCGCCACCACGTAGGCCGCCCCGTGGCCGGCGTCCACCACCACCCGCACCCCGTCCAGCGTGAGATCGCGGGGAAAGGTGCTCTTGACGAAGGCCACGTAGCGCCCGCGCGCATCCTCGAGCTTCAGCGCCCGGCCGATCGCCGGCCCCGTGCGCCGCTCGCCCAGGAGCGAGGGCTCGACGATCAGGGTCTCGATCTCCGCCTCGGTCTCGTCGGGCAGCTTGAAGCCGTCGGCCCCGAAGATCTTGATGCCGTTGTCGTCGTAGGGGTTGTGGCTGGCGCTGATCACGATGCCGGCGTCCGCGCGCATGCTGGTGGCGAGGTGGGCGACGGCGGGAGTCGGCACCGGCCCGCACAGCAGCACGCGTCCGCCCATCGAGGTGATGCCGGCGGCGATCGCGGTCTCCAGCATGTAGCCCGACAGCCGGGTGTCCTTGCCGATCAGCACCCGCGGGGCGTGGCTGCGGCCGCGGCCGGCCACGAAGGTCACCGCCCGGCCCAGGGCCAGCGCCAGCTCGGGCGTCATCGGCGGCAGGTTGGCGGTGCCGCGCACGCCGTCGGTGCCGAACAGCGATCGGGTGGCGGTGCGGGAATGTGTGGTCACGCGCGTCTCCTCATCCGTGGCCGCCGGGGCGAGGGCGATTCTAGCGTCCGGCGGATCGTCGGCGCAGGGGAGAGAATGTCACCTGCGCCGGCCTCGTCTCCACCACCGCCAGCGCCGGGTGGCCCGGCGCCAACTCGACCCCGAGCGGCAAGCGACCGGCGGGCGGGTCGGCCGGCACCTCGACGTAGGGCTGCACCGCGGAGGGCTCGAGCGCGCGCAGCTGCGAGGCGGGCCCGGAGACCACCACCGCCACCTGGGCGGGCTCGAGGTGCGCGGGGCGGCCCCGCGCCACCACCCGGAGCCCCTCGAACACCCGGGTCTCGCGGGCCTCGCGCACCTGGGCGGTCACGGTGACCCGGCTGCCGCCCTCCAGGCGCAGCAGGGGGTCCTCCAGGCCGACGTTGACGGCCTCGCGCACGATGCGGTCCGCGGCCTCCACCGAGACGGGCTCGGTGAAGGCGCTCTCGATCTCCTGCACCCGGCTGCGCGGGCCCGCCACCCTCACCTCGGCCGGGTCGCTGGCCACCTCCGCCACCTCGAACCCCGCGGCCGGGCGGCCCATCACCCGCGGGCGCACCGGCACCATCTTGCGCCGGGTGCTCTCGAGGTTGAGCGTCAGCAGCGAGGGCGTGATCTTCACCACCCGGAACCCGAACGGCACCTGGATGCGGTCGGGAGTGAGCTGGATGATCCTCTCGCCCTCGCGCGCGCCGGCGAGGTCGATGGTGGCGAGCACCTTGCGCGGGTCCAGGCTGTCGATCAGGCCCGGCGAGGCGCGCACCCTCACCTCGACCGCGTTCACCGGGTCGCCGGTCAGCTCGAGCTCGCGCGGCACGTTGCGCAGCTCGACCGGGACCGACAGCCCGCGCTCGGCCGTCTGCCGGCCGGCGATCACGAACCACAGGGCGGCCGCCAGTCCCAGGCTGGCCAGGCGCAGCGGGAGGTCGCCGCGCTTCACGCGCGGCTCCCGTCGCCGACACCGGCGGCCTGCCGCGCGGCGGAGGGCTGCTGCAGCAGCCCGAGACAGCCGAGCAGGTCCTGCTTCAGGGCCGGGCCGTCCAGGCCGCGGCGGATGCGCCCGGCCTCGACCACCGAGACCGTCCCTGTCTCCTCGGAGACGACCACGGCCACGGCGTCGGTGTCCTCGCTGAGGCCGATGGCCGCGCGGTGGCGGCTGCCCAGGGTCCGACTCAGCTCGGGGTTCACGGTCAGCGGGAGGAAGCAGGCGGCTGCGGCGACGCGGTTGCCCTGGATGACGACCGCGCCGTCGTGCAGAGGGGTCGCCGGGTGGAAGATGCTCACCAGCAGGTCGTAGGTCACCACCGCGTCGAGGGCGATGCCGGTCTCGATGTAGCTGCGCAGGCCCATCTCCCGCTCGAGCACGATGATGGCGCCGGTGCGCTCACCGGCCAGAGTGGTGGTGGCGAGCACCACCTCGTCGACGATCTCCTCCTGCCGCTTGCGGGCAGCCCCGCCCAGGAACGGGGTGCGTCCGAGGTGGGCCAGACCCTTGCGTATCTCCGCCTGGAACACCACGATGATGCCGAACACCAGGAAGGGCAGGAAGGTGCGCAGCAGCCAGTTGACCGTCTGCAGGTTGAACAGCACCGAGCCCCAGTAGAGGACCACCAGCACCAGCCCGCCGAGCGCGATCTGCACCGCGTGGGTGCCGCGGATGAACTGCAGCAGCTCGTAGACGATCAAGGCGACCAGCAGGATGTCGAGCACGTCCCACCAGCGCAGCTCGGTGCCGGCGAACAACGCGGCAATGTGCGCCAGCATCAGGCGGCCCCCATCCACGCCGGATCGCCGCGCACCGCGTCGGCTACCTTCACCACCTCGGTCATGGCGGCCACGTCGTGCACGCGCACCACGTGCGCGCCGAGCAGGACCGCGGCGGCCACGGCGGCAGCCGTGCCCACCAGCCGCCGCTCCACCGGCAGCTCGAGCACCCGGCCGATGAAGCGCTTGCGCGAGGGCCCCACCAGCACCGGCTGGTCGAGAACCTGCAGCTCCGGCAGCCGGCGCAGCGCCTCCAGGCTGTGCTCGGCGGTCTTGGAGAAGCCGAGCCCCGGGTCGACCAGCAGCCGGTCGCGCGCGACCCCCGCGCGCTCCGCACAGGCCAGCGCCTCGCCCAGCTCGCGGACCACCTCCGCCATGACGTCGGCGTAGGCCGGCGGGCGGTGCATGGCCTCGAACGGCCCGCGCAGGTGCATCAGCACCGCCGGCACCCGCCGCTCGGCCACCAGCGCCGCCATCGCCGGATCGTACCGCAGTGCGCTCACGTCGTTCACGATGTCGGCCCCGGCGTCGAGCGCGGCACGGGCGACCGCGGCCTTGCTGGTGTCGATCGAGATGGGTCCGGCACCGCGGTCGCGCAGGCCCTCCACTACCGGCACCACGCGGCGCAGCTCCTCGTCCGCGGGGACGCCGGCGGCGCCGGGCCGGGTGGACTCGCCGCCGACGTCGACCCAGTCGGCCCCCTCGGCGAACAGCTCGAGACCCCGCGCGATCGCCGCTTCCGGACCGGCCAGGCGCCCGCCGTCCGAGAAGGAGTCCGGCGTGACGTTGAGGATGCCCATCACCAGGGTGCGCTCGCCCAGCCGCACCTCGCCGCTCCGGAGCGGGAGCCGGTAGACGCGGCGAGCGGGGATCGCGATGGGCCCCTCCCGGCGACCGCTAGGACGTGGGCTTCGGGTGCGGCATCGGCGGCGGCACCAGCCCCGGCCGCTCGTCCTCGGCCTTGTTGTGCCCGCGGTGCGGCGGCGGCGTGGCCGCCGGCGCCGGCTTGACGGTGAGCGGCTCGCCCGCGATCAGCTGCTTGAGCTGCGGGGCGTCGAGCACCTCGTGCTCCAGCAGCGCCTCGGCCACCCTCACCAGCACGTCGCGGTGCTGGGTCAGGATGCCGGTGGCGCGGTCGTACTGCTCGGAGACGATGCGGCGGATCTCCGCGTCGATCTTGAGGGCGGTCGCCTCCGAGTAGTCCTGGTGGCGGTTGAACTCCTTGCCCAGGAAGATCGCCTCTTCCTTCTTGCCGTAGGTGAGCGGGCCGAGGGCCTCGCTCATGCCCCACTCGCACACCATCTTGCGCGCCATCTCGGTCGCCTGCTCGATGTCGTTCTGGGCGCCGGTGGTGATCTGGCTGAAGTTCGTCTCCTCGGCGATGCGCCCGCCCATGCAGACGGCGATCCGCGCCTCCAGCTGCTCCTTCGTCCAGTTGTGCTTCTCCTCGGTGGGCAGCTGCTGCGTCACCCCGAGCGCCATGCCGCGCGGGATGATCGTCACCTTGTGGATGGGGTCGGCGTGGGGCACCAGCGTGGCGAGCAGGGCGTGGCCGGCCTCGTGGAAGGCCGTCACCTTCTTCTCCTCGTCGGTGATGATCAGGCTCTTGCGCTCGGCGCCCATCAGGACCTTGTCCTTGGAGGACTCGAAGTCCTTCATGGACACGAACTTCTGGTTGTTGCGGGCGGCCATCAGCGCCGCCTCGTTCACCAGGTTCGCGAGGTCCGCACCCGAGAAGCCCGGTGTCGCGCGGGCGAGCACGCTGATGTCGACGTCCTCGGCGAGGGGGATCTTGCGGGTGTGCACCTGCAGGATGCCCTCGCGGCCGCGCACGTCGGGCCGGGAGACGACGACCCGCCGGTCGAAGCGGCCGGGCCGCAGCAGCGCGGGGTCGAGCACGTCCGGCCGGTTGGTGGCGGCGATCAGGATGACGCCGTCGTTGCTCTCGAAGCCGTCCATCTCCACCAGCAGCGCGTTGAGCGTCTGCTCGCGCTCGTCGTGGCCGCCGCCCAGGCCGGCCCCGCGGTGGCGGCCGACGGCGTCGATCTCGTCGATGAAGATGATGCAGGGGGCGTTCTTCTTGCCCTGCTCGAACAGGTCGCGCACGCGGCTGGCGCCGACGCCCACGAACATCTCCACGAAGTCGGAGCCGGAGATGGAGAAGAAGGGCACGTTCGCCTCGCCGGCGATGGCCCGGGCGAGCAGCGTCTTGCCCGACCCCGGGGGGCCCATCAGCAGGACGCCCTTGGGGATGCGGCCGCCCAGCTTCTGGAACTTCTGCGGCTCGCGCAGGAACTCGATGATCTCCTGCAGCTCGTCCTTCGCCTCCTCGACGCCGGCCACGTCCTTGAAGGTCACCTTCTTCTGCTGGCTGGCGAGCAGCTTCGCCTTCGACTTGCCGAAGGAGAGCGCCTTGTTGCCGCCGCTCTGCATCTGGCGCATGAAGAAGATCCAGAAGCCGATCAGCAGCAGGAAGGGAGCCCAGGAGATCAGCATGTTGGCCCAGGTGGGCGTCTGGTCGGGCTGGTAGTTGACGGTCACCTTCTTCGCCAGCAGCGTGTCGGTCAGCTTGTCGTAGCCGACGGGCGCGAACGTCCGGAACGCCTCCCGGCTCACGGTGTGGCCCTTGATCTCGTTGCCGGTGATGGTCACGTCGGAAACCTGGCCGGCTTCGACCTGGGCCATGAACTCGCTGAACTTGACCGGTTGCTCCTTCTTCTGGAACTGGGCGAAGTGCCAGGCCAGGAACACGACCACCAGCAGCGACATCCAGAGCATGACGGTCTTGAACGTTGCGTTCACTGAAAGGCCTCCGGGCGGTGCCCCACACCACCCCCCTCCCCTGATGGGAGGAATCATCAAGTGTAGCTTACCGCGAGCGATCGCAACAGTTTGAGGCTGAGGACGGGCCGTCCGCCGCCGGCAGGGGGCTAGGCCGCGGTCCGGGGGCCGGAGGAGGGGCGGGCGATCGTTCCCAGGAACGGCAGCCCGGCGAAACGCCCCTTCCAGTCGAGGCCGTAGCCGACGAGGAAGCGGCCGCGGTCCTCCTTCAGGGCGAAGGCGGCCCAGTCGGGGTGGACGTCGATCTTGCGGAGCTCGGGCTTGTCGATCAGCGTGCAGACGTGGACGCTCCGCGGACGGCGCTCGTGGAGGTGGCCGAGCAGATAGCTCAGGGTGATGCCGGTGTCGACGACGTCGTCCACCAGCAGGACGTCGCAGCCCTCCAGGGGGACCGCGGTGGCGAAGACGATCTCGGTCATCACCCGGTTGGCCGTCTGCTCCCGCTGGGTGCTGACGCGCACCAGGTGCATCGAGGTCTCCAGCGGCAGGTGGCGGACGAGGTCGGCCATGAAGATCAGGCTCCCCATCAGCCCCAGCACGTTCAGCTCACGGCCTTCCAGCGCGCGGCCGATCTCGGCGCCCAGCTCGGCCACCCGACGGGCGATCTCTTCCTCCGTGTAGAGGACCGCGACCTCGTCCCTCATCGTGGCGCAGATGATACGGCCTTCGGGCGCAAAGCCGAACGCCTTTTCAGGCGCACCTGGGAGGGGGTGACCACGGCCTCCCGGCCGGCCGGCAAGGGGAGGCGTCGGAGCGCGCCAGCAGGGCCGCGGGCGAGCAGCCGCACGCGCTCGACGTGGGCGGCGCCGATCCCCCGCAGCCCGCCCGCCTGGCGCAGGGCCCGGCGGATCGCCTCGCGCGCCAGCGCGGCCGGGGCCTGGGCGAGACCTGCCCGCCGCAGCACGAAGGAGCCGTCCTCCGCGACGTGGCCGATGCGGGCCAGCAGGGCGTCGGCCTGGGCGGCCAGGTACGCCGCCTCGTCGGCCAGGAGCCCGGCGGTGCGCGCCAGCGACTCGCGCAGGCGGGGGTTGAAGCGCGCCTCCAGGTACGGCAGCAGCTCCAGCCGGACACGGTTTCGGCGGTGGGCGGGGTCCCGGTTGCTCGGGTCCTCGCGCCAGGGCAGCCCTCGCTGCTGCAAGTGGGCCAGGACCTCGGCCCGCGAGACCGTCAGCAGCGGCCTCACCAGCGGGCCCCGCCTCTTCCGCATCCCGGCGAGGCCGCGGGCCCCGGCCCCGCGCAGCAGCCGCAGCAGCAGCGTCTCCGCCTGGTCGTCACGGGTGTGGGCCAGCGCGATCGCCGCCGCCTTCTCCTCGCGCTGCACGGTGCGCAGGAAGGCGTAGCGGGCCCGCCGCGCCGCCTGCTCCAGGCCGCCGCCCTCCTCCGCCGCCCGCGCCCGCACGTCGGCCGAGCCGCAGCGCAGCGGCACCCCGAGGTCGGCGCAGAGCCGTCGGCAGAACCCGGCGTCCTCCTCGGAGCCGGGCCGGAGCCGGTGGTCGAGGTGCGCGGCGACCAGGCGGAACCCGCGCGGACGACGCAGCAGCGCCAGCGCGTCGAGCAGGGCGACCGAGTCGGCCCCGCCGGAGAGGGCCGCCAGCACCGTCTCGCCGCGGGCCGGGACGAGGGCGGCGCGCAGCGCCCGGTCGACGCTGGCGACGAGGGGCGGCAGCCTCAACGGCCGAACCTCGCCGCGGACGGGGGTTGGTGGCGGTGCAGGGATTCGAACCCCGGACGCCGCGGATATGAGCCGCGTGCTCTAACCAACTGAGCTACACCGCCACACGTGGGGGCAGACGAGGTCGCCTGCCGCATCCGAGTCTACTACAGCCGCTGCCGCCGCGGCCGGGCGCGAACCGCGGGTATATACTCCGCGGCGAGCGCGCCATGGAGTGCATCCGCTGCCAGAAGAGCGACCTCGAGCTGACGCTGCACAAGTGCCCCATCTGCTTCAAGTGGATCTGCGCCGACTGCGGCGAGCACCAGTACGGCCGCATCTTCTGCTCCCGCCGCTGCGTGGACGGGTTCTTCTTCGGCGACGACGACGACGAATGACGCACCTCTCCAACGCCCGGTGCCGAGATTGCGCAATGAGGGCGCTGGAGAGGGTATAGCGCGCCAGAGAAGCTCACGGCACTGTCCAGCTTCCTCTTGGATGGGGGGACTCCGTCCCCCATACCCCCCTGGGTTGCCAGAGAATCCAGCGTCGATCCGTGGCTTAGAATGACTCTTCTGCCCGAGGGTCCGATGAGCTTCCCTATCGAACGTCCACGCCGGCTCCGACGCACCGAGCGGCTGCGCGCCATGGTGCGCGAGACGACCGTCTCGCCGGCCCACCTGATCTATCCGCTGTTCGTGACCCCCGGCGAGGGGCTGCGTCGCGAGATCCCCTCGCTGCCCGGGTGCTTCCACCTCTCGGTCGACCAGGTGGCGCGCGAGGCGGAGGAGGTGGAGCGGCTGGGCATCGGCGGCGTCATCCTGTTCGGGCTGCCCGCCGCCAAGGACCCGGCGGGCAGCGAGGGCTACGCCGACGACGGGGTCGTCCAGCAGGCGATCCGCGCCATCCGCTCCGCCTGCCGCGAGTTGCTGGTGTTCACCGACGTCTGCCTCTGCGAGTACACCTCGCACGGCCACTGCGGGGTGGTGGAGGACGGCGAGGTGCAGAACGACCCGACCCTGAGGCTGCTGGCCAGGATGGCGCTGTCGCACGCGCGCGCGGGCGCGCACGTGGTGGCTCCGTCGGACATGATGGACGGGCGGGTCGGCGCCATCCGCGAGGCGCTCGACGGCGACGGCTTCGCGCAGGTGCCGATCCTGTCCTACGCGGCCAAGTACGCGTCCGCGTTCTACGGCCCCTTCCGCGAGGCGGCCGACTCGGCCCCGCAGTTCGGAGACCGTCGTGGCTACCAGATGGACCCGGCGAACGTGCGCGAGGCGCTGCGGGAGGTGGAGCTCGACCTCGACGAGGGCGCCGACATGGTCATGGTCAAGCCGGCGCTGCCCTACCTGGACGTGCTGCGTGCGGTGGCCGAGACCTCCGACCGCCCGGTGGCCGCCTACAACGTCTCCGGCGAGTACGCGATGGTGAAGGCTGCCGCGGCGCGCGGCTGGGTGGACGAGGAGCGCATGGCCCGCGAGATCCTCACCTCGATCCGCCGCGCCGGCGCCGACGTGATCCTCACCTACCACGCCAAGGACTTCGCGCGGAAGGCGGGCTAGAGGGGTGGGCCGCTCGCAGGAGCTGTTCTCCCGGGCGAAGGCGGTGATCCCCGGCGGGGTCAACAGCCCGGTGCGCGCCTTCAAGGCCGTGGGCGGCGACCCCCCGTTCATCGCCCGCGCCCAGGGGCCGCGCGTGTTCGACGAGGACGGTCGCGGCTACGTGGACTACGTCGGCTCCTGGGGCCCCATGATCCTGGGCCACGCCGATCCTCAGGTGCTGGGTGCCATCGCCGCGGCGGCGGCCCGAGGCACCTCCTACGGGGCGCCCTGCAGCCTGGAGGTGGAGCTGGCCGAGCGCGTCGTCCGCCTGGTGCCCTCGATCCGCAGGCTGCGCTTCGTCTCCTCCGGGACGGAGGCGACCATGAGCGCGCTGCGCGTGGCGCGCGGCTTCACCGGCCGCCGCAAGATCCTCAAGTTCGACGGCTGCTATCACGGCCACGCCGACTCGCTGCTGGTGGCCGCCGGCTCGGGAGTGGCGACGCTCGGCATCCCCGGCTCGCCCGGCGTCCCGGAGGGGACCGTCGCCGACACGCTGGTGGCTCCGTTCAACGACACGGCCGCGGTCGAGGCGGCGGTGGCGGCCCACGGCAGGGACCTCGCCGCGGTCATCGTCGAGCCCGTGTGCGGCAACATGGGCACCGTCGCGCCGCGGAGCGGCTACCTGCAGGCACTGCGCGAGATCACCCGCCGCAACGGCACGGTGCTGATCTTCGACGAGGTGATGACGGGATTCCGCGTGGCCCTGGGCGGCGCGCAGCAGCTCTACGGCATCGAGCCCGACCTCACCTGCCTGGGGAAGATCGTGGGGGGCGGGCTGCCGGCGGCGGCGTACGGCGGCCGTGCCGAGATCATGGCCGCGGTGGCCCCGGAGGGGCCCGTGTACCAGGCGGGCACCCTGTCGGGCAACCCGCTGGCCATGGCCGCGGGCTGCGCGGTCCTCGACCGGCTCTGCCAGCCGGGGACCTACGAGGCCCTGGAGCGGACGAGCGCCTTGCTGGAGGCGGGGTTGTGCGCGGCGGCGGCCGCCGCCGGCGCGCGCGTCACCGTGAACCGTGTCGGCTCCATGATCACCGTCTTCTTCTGCGAGGGCCCGGTGGCGGACTACGCCGGCGCGAAGCGCTCGGACACCACCCGCTTCGGCCGCTTCTTCCACGCCATGCTGGAGCGCGGCGTCTACCTGCCGCCGGCGCAGTTCGAGGCGGCCTTCGTCTCGCTGGCCCACGGCGAGGCGGAGATCGAGGAGACGGTGCGCGCGGCCGGCGAGGCGTTCAGGCTCGCTGGCTGAAGCGCGGCTCGGGCCAGTCGCTCGCCGACCCGGGGGAGAGGAGAAGCAGCACTCCGATCAGGGGTGCTCGGGGCCGGGCTGTTCGTGGCTTCCCTCGTTCTGGCGGGCTCCGCCCCCCAGCCCCCCCGTGCGGCGAGCGGCGGCCTCGATGTCGGCGCGGACGGCGTGGCGGTACTCCCTGCGCCGCGTGACCTCGGCCACCGGGTCGGCGGTCGCGAAGTTGGCGCCCAGGATGATGGTCCCGGGCGTCACCGGCGAGAGAAGACCGCCCAGGGTCAAGGTACCCGCCGGCAGGAAGCGGTAGCTCGCCACCAGACGGTACTTGGGCAGGGCCCGCAGCGACGCGTCCTGCGCCGGCGAGAGGAGCAGGAGGTATCTCTGCCGGGCTGCGGCGAGCCCCCACACGTCGCACTGCTCCAACGCGGCGTGGCGCGCCTCGAACAGGACGTCGCGGCGCGCGTGGGAGGGGTCGTCGCAGTAGGCGAGCCGCGCCCTGGGCTCGTAGAGGCGCTCGCGGGCTACGTCTCGGGCGATGGCGCGGTTGGGCTGCGCGCGGGCGAAGGCCGGCAGGAAGAAGGCGTTGACCAGCAGCGCCAAGGCCGCCGTCGCCCCGGCGAGCGCACCCAGGACGCGCGAGGCCAGCGGGCGCACGGCCGCCGCCACCAGCGCGGCTGCCGCCAGCAGCAGCACGACCGCGGCCGCGACGCAGACCGCGCGGCTCGGCAGCCAGCGCGGCGGCAGGGCCGGAGGCCGCACGGCCGTCCACACGGCGGCGCCAGCCGCGACCGCCAGGACCAGGCGCGCCCAGGCGCGGTCGAGCCGTCCCCAACGGAGCGCGGCGAAGTAGCGGCCGACGAGGAGCGACACGGCCGGGTAGATCGGCAGGAGGTAGTAGTCGATCTTGCCGCGCGAGAGGCTGATCGGCACCAGCACCAGGGCCGGCCAGAGGCCGAGCAGCCACGACGACCGCCGCTCGGGCGCCGGCGCGGAGAGCAGCCGCAGCAGCGCGACCGGCAGGAATGCCGACCAGGGCAGGCCTTGGGCGAGGTAGGCCGGCAGGTAGAACCAGGGGGGGCGGCCGACGTCGTAGGCCTCGCCGGCGAAGCGCTCGAGGTTCTCCCGGAGGAAGAAGTGCTGGAGCGGCTCCCATCCCAGGCGGAGGAAGAGCAGGACGAACCACCCCAGGCCCAGGACCGCGAAGGCGAGCGCCGCCAGCGCCAGCGCCCCGGGACGCCAGGGCGGCACCCGCCGCTCCTGCGCGAGGAGGGGGACGAGGGCAAGGGCGGGGATGAGGAGCGCGATCGGCCCCTTGCTGGCGAGCCCCAGGCCGAGGGCCGCCCCCGCCGCTGGCAGCAGCCACGAAGGCGGCGCGGGCTGCCAGGCGCGCACCAGCAGCGCGGCCGCCAGCGTCGTCCAGACGGCCAGCAGCATGTCCGACATCGCCATGCGCGCGAAGGAGAGGAAGCCGAGCGTGGTCGCCAGCGCCACCGCCCCGAGCAGGCCGGTGCGGCGGTCGAAGAGGAGCGCGCCCAGCCAGGCCGTCGCCAGCACCAGGGCGAGCGCGGAGACGACCGCCACCAGCCGGGCGGCGGCCGGCGTCGGCCCCAGCGCCTTCATGCAGGCGGCCATCAGCCAGTAGCTGAGGATCGGCTTGTCGAAGAAGGGCCGCCCCTCGTAGCGCGGCACCAGCCAGTCCCCGCCCTCCGCCATCGTGCGCGCCGCGTCCATGAAGTAGACCTCGGCCCGCTCCAGGGGCGGGACGGAGAGCTGCGGCAGCAGGACCAGCGCCAGCGCCGCCAGCACCACGGCGAGCCCGGCAGCGACGCGCGGCGGGGAGGAGCCTGCGGTGGTCAGGGCTGGGCGGGGGTCGCGCCGGCTTCGGCGCGGCGCAGGTGGAGCTGGCCGCAGGCGGCGAGGATGTCGCGCCCGCGCGGGCGGCGCACCGAGACGGCCACGCCGGCTTCGGCCAGCGCCGCCGCGAAGCCGTCCACCGCCTCCGGCGCCGGCGGCCGGAACGGGATCGGCGGGGCGGGGTTGAGGGGGATGAGGTTCACCTTGGCCCGGCGGCCGCGCAGCCGCCGGGCCAGCTCGCGAGCGTGCGCCGCGGTGTCGTTGACGCCACCGAGCAGCACGTACTCGAAGGTCACGACGCCTCCGCCGGGCACCTCGTAGCGGAGGGCGGCTTCGATCACCGCCTCCATCGGGTACTTCGCCTCGATCGGCATCAGCGCCCGTCGCAGCCCCGGGTCGGAGGCGTGCAGGCTGATGGCGAGGTTCGGCCGCACCGGCTCTCTGGCCAGCTTCTCAAGGGCAGGCAGGATGCCCACGGTCGAGAGCGTCAGCTTGCGGGGCGGCACCGCGAAGCCGTGCGGGTCCATCAGCACCCGCAGCGCCTGCACGGTCGCCTCGAAGTTGAGCAGCGGCTCCCCCATCCCCATCACCACGACGTTCCACGGAAACGGGTCCTCCGCCCGGCGCCGCGGGTGCGTCCGGGCGACCGGGTGCTCCTCCATCACCGTCGCCACCTGACCCAGGATCTCGCCGGCGCTGAGGTTGCGGGTGTAGCCGGCAATGCCGGTGAGGCAGAAGGCGCACTTCAGGGGACAGCCGGCCTGCGTGGAGATGCAGATGGTGCGCCGCTGGTCCTCGGGGATGTAGACCGACTCGACCGAGGCGCCGCCCGCGACGCGGAACAGGTACTTGCGCGTCCCGTCGAAGGAGAGCGTGCGCTCCTGGACCGCCGGCCAGCGCAGCTCGAAGCGCTCGGCCAGGGTGCCGCGGAGCGCCTTCGGCAGGTTGGCCATGGCCTCGAGCGCGCGCACGCGCCGCGCGTAGAGCCAGCCGTAGAGCTGCCGCCCGCGGAAGTCCGGCTCGCCGAGCTCGCGGGCGGCCACGGCCAGCGCCTCCTGGCCCATGCCGAAGAGATTGGGCCGGCCCATTGCGGCATCATAGCAGCGCGCTTCCGGCGATGGCGGAGTGTGGCTCACGAGGAGAAGGCATGGGCGAGAACGAATCGCGCGTGATCGTGCCCGCGCTGGTGGACCGCGGCGGCGCGCTGCCCGAGTACGCCTCGCCGGCGGCGGCCGGCGCCGACCTGCGCGCCAGCGAGGCGCTGGTGATCGAGGCGGGCGGACGCGCCGCCGTTCCCACCGGCCTGCGCCTGCAGATCCCTCCCGGCCACGTCGGCCTGGTGTGGCCGCGCAGCGGCCTGGCGGTGCGCCACGGCATCGACACGCTGGCCGGCGTGATCGACAGCGACTACCGCGGCGAGCTGCGGGTGGTGCTGGTGAACCACGGCCGCGAGCCCTTCGCCGTCGCCGCCGGAGACCGCGTCGCGCAGCTGCTGGTGCAGCCGCTGGCCCGTGCCGTCTTCCAGAAGGTCGCGGAGCTGGACCGCACCGACCGCGGGCAGGGCGGCTTCGGCTCGACCGGCCTCTAGCCACCCACGGCTTGCCCGTCCGCCGGCGGACGGCGGACGGCGCCCGCCACCACCTCGAGCAGCTGTCGCTCGCTGAACGGCTTCTCCAGGAAGGCGCAGACGCCGGCCTCGGTCAGCTCCACCCGCTCGGAGGGTTCGACGAAGCCGCTGACCAGCACCACCGGCCGCGCCGGATCCAGCCGTTGCAGGGCGAAGAACACCTCGCGGCCTCCCCGTCGCGGCAGCCCCATGTCGCACACGACCACGTCGATCGAGCCGAGCCGCTCCTCGAACAGGCGCACCGCCTGCTCGCCGTCACCGGCGACCAGAACCTGGTAGCCGGCCTCCTCCAGCCAGACGCGACCGACCTCGACCAGCATCTCCTCGTCCTCCACCAGCAGCACGGTGCCGCGCCCGCGCGGCCGGTCGGGCTCGGGGGGCGACGGGGCCGAGGACGCCGGCGCCACGCACGGCGGCAGGTAGATCCGGACCACGGTGCCCGAGCCGATGGCACTCTCCACGTCGATGCAGCCGCCGTGCGACCTGACGATGCCGTAGACCACGGACAGCCCCAGGCCGGAGCCGTGGCCTGACGCCTTGGTGGTGAAGAACGGCTCGAACACCCGTCGCCGCGTCTCCTCGGGCATGCCGCTGCCGGTGTCGGTGACGCTGAGCTCGACGTACTCCGCGCCCGCCGCCTCCGGGCAGCGCTCGCGCACCCGGCGGCCCGGCTGCCGCGCGACCCGCAGCGACAGCGTGCCCCCGTTGGGCATGGCGTCGCGGGCGTTGACGCACAGGTTCAGCAGCACCTGCGCGAGCTGGCCGCGGTCGCCCCAGACCCAAGTCTCACCTGCCTCGGCCGAGACGGAGAGCGCGATCTCCCGCGGCAGGATCTCGCGCAGCAGCCGTTCCACCTCGCCCACCGCCGCCCGGGCGTCGAACACCTCGAAGCGGACCTCCGAGCGTCGGGCGAAGGTGAGGATGCGCCGCACCACGCTCTGACCGCGCTCGCCGGCCAGGCGCAGCACCTCCGCCGACCGCCCCACCCGCTCCGGGTCGGAGGGCGACTGCGCCAGCAGCGCCGCGTGGCCGAGCACCACCCCCAGCAGGTTGTTGAAGTCGTGCGCCATGCCCGCGGCCAGCGTCCCCAGCGCCTCGAAGCGCTGCGCGTGCGCCAGCTGCGCCTCCAGCCGCTCGCGCCTCTCCTCCAGGCGCCGTCGCTCGGTGACGTCGTGGTGGATGGCCACGAAGCCCACCAGCTCGTCGGCGGCCCCGCGCAGGGGGGTCACGGAGGCGTCCACCACCACCGTGGTGCCCTCGCGCGTGCGGTTGACGTGGATGCCCCGGTAGTTGTGGCCGGAGAGCAGCGTGTGCCAGAGGCTCTGGTAGTGCTCCAGGGTCATCTCGCCGCTCTTCAGGAGGCGCGGGGTGCGGCCGAGCGCCTGCTGGGAGGTGTAGCCGTAGAGGATCTCGAAGGCGGGGTTGACGTAGGTGATGGTCCCGTCCGGGGCGGTGAGGAAGATGGCGCTGTCCGTCTGTTCCACCGCCCGCTGCAGCCAGCGCAGCGTCTGCTGGGTGCGGCGGGCCTCGGTCTGGTCCGTCGCCACTACCAGGCGCGCGAGGCGGCCGGCGAACTCGACGGGGTGCGAGGTGATGTCGGCCTCGATCAGGGTGCCGTCCTTCAGGCGGTGCCGCCAGGTGCCGGCGCGGTCGAGGCCGTCCGCCAGCTCGGCGATCCGCCGCTCGAGCGCCGTCACGTCCTCCAGCGGACGGATGTCGCGCAGGGTCATCGCCAGGAACTCCTCGCGCGACCAGCCGTAGCGGGCGACGGCGGCGTCGTTCACGGCCAGGAAGCGCAGCGTCTCCAGGTCGTAGACCCACATCGGGTGGGGGCTGGCCTCGAAGAGCCGGCGGTAGCCGACCTCGCTGCCCGGCCCGCCGCCCTCTGACGCCGACACGCCCTCCCCCGGCCCCGTACCCATCCCCCGACGCTTCCCCGCCCCCCGACGCCGCCCGGCCGGGGCGATGTGCTGGATATTAGCAGCCGGGCGAGGTCTACAATCGCCAGACCGATGGGGCGGTGGCTCGTTGTCCTGCTGGCGTGCGTGGCCGCCCTCGCGCCGCCGGGCGCACGCGATCCGGCCTCCAGGCCTGCCGACGTCGTCCTCGTCACCATCGACACGCTGCGGGCCGATCGCGTGGGCTTCCTGGGAGGCCGCCGCGACCTGACGCCGACCCTCGACCGCCTGGCCCGCGAGGGCGTGGTCTTCGAGCAGGCCTCGGCGGCGGCGCCGCTGACGACGGTCTCGCACGCGACGATCCTCAGCGGCCTGCAGCCGCCCGGCCACGGCGTGCGCGACTTCGGCATGCCGCTGGCGGCGGACCTGCCCTGGCTGCCGTCGCTGCTGAAGGTCGCCGGCTACCACACGGCCGCCTTCGTGGGCTCGATCGTGCTCGACCCCAAAGGTGCGATCGCGCCCGGCTTCGGCCGCGGCTTCGACCTGTACGACGCCGGCTTCCGGGCGCGCAGGGGCGGCGCCGACCCCTACCAGACCAAGGAGCGGCGCGGCGCGGAGGTGGTGCGCCGGGCGCTCGCCTGGCTGGAGCGCCGCCCGGCGGGGCCGCTCTTCCTCTGGGTGCACCTCTACGACCCGCACGACCCCTACGACCCTCCGGAGCCCTTCCGCTCGCGCTTCGCGCAGGCGCCCTACGACGGCGAGGTCGCGGCCGTCGATGCGGCCTGCGGCGCGCTCCTCGACGGGCTGCGCAGAGCGGGTATCGCCACGGCAGCGGTGATCGCGGTGGCCGGCGATCACGGCGAGTCGCTGGGGGCCCACGGGGAGGACACGCACGGCGTCTTCCTCTACGACGAGACGATCCACGTGCCCCTGCTGCTGCATCTGCCAGGAGACGCTGCGGCAGGCCGGCGCGTCGGGGTCCGCGTGGGACTGGTCGACCTCGCGCCCACGCTGCTCGAGGCGACGGGGGTGTCGGTCCCGGCAGCCATGCAGGGCCGCTCGCTGCTCGGCCTGGTCCGCGGCTCGCGCCGGCAGGACCAGCCGGCCTATGCGGAGTCGGAGTACCCGCGGCGGGTCTTCGGCTGGAGCGGCCTCGCCGCCTGGCGTGACCAGCGCTTCCTCCTCGTGGAGGCGCCGCGGCGCGAGCTGTACGACCTGCGCGCCGATCCCTCCGCCTCGCGCGACCTGGCCGCGGAGCGGCCGGCGGTGGTGAGCGGCATGGCAGCGGCCCTGGACGCGGCGCAGCGAGCGTGGACGCGGCAGGCGCCCGCCGTCCCGGCCCCCGCGGCCAGCCCGGATCTGGTGGAGCGGCTGGCCTCGCTCGGCTACGCGGGCGGGGCGAGCGGCGCGTCGCCGGCGGCGCCTTCCGGCATCGACCCCAAGGACCGCATCGCCGTCACCAACCTGCTCCACGACGCCACCCTGGCCGGCGAGGAAGGCCGCTGGCGCGAGGCCATCCCGCTCTACGAGCGGGTGGTGGCGAGCGACCCGCAGATCTTCACCGCCCGCCTGGAGCTGGGCCTGGCCCTGGCGCGGGAGAAGCAGTGGGCCCGCGCGCTGCCGCACCTGCGGCTGGTCGCGGAGCGGATGCCCGACTACGCCGACGCCCGCTTCACCCTGGGCCTCGCCTGCGCCTCGCTCGGCCGTCGCCAGGAGGCGATCCGCGAGCTGCAGGCGGCCCTGGCGAGGGACCCGCACCACGCGGCCGCGCGGCAGCTCCTGGAGCAGCTCCAGCAGCAGCCCTGAGCTATACTATTCGTTAGTATAGCTGGGAGGACTGCCGCGTCACCCAGGGGGGGACGCCCGGCCGGTCCGGCCGTCACCGCCCGGATGTCCTCTCCCTGCTGGACGACTCCTCCCTGTGGCCGCTCCTGGCGCCTCACTCACGAGAATGGAACGGCGGGGGCCCTGCGGCCCCCGCCGGTAAGGCGACGACGCGACCGGGAGGCGCCGCAGCGCCTCCCGGCCGGACGGCTAGAAGCTGAACTTCACGCCCAGGCGCAGCTGCCGCGGCGCCTGGAAGCCGATCGCCTGCAGGAAGCGCGGATCCTGCTGCAGGCCCTGCTCCTGGATCAGCGCCGGCGTGTTCACGCCCTGGAAGAACTGGTCCTCGGTGATGTCGATCGACTGCCCCGACTGCAGCTGGGTCGGGTACTTGTTGGTGACGGTGTTCGTGCCGAAGACGTTGATGAGGTTCGCGTTGAAGGTCAGGGCGCGACGGCCGCCGAGCTTCAGCATGTACTGGGCGAACAGGTCGAGCTGGTTGAAGAACGGCGTGCGCCCGTCGCTGTCGCGGCCCAGGTAGAAGACCGGGTAGTCGCTGCCGGCGATGAAGGCGGCCTCGCGGGTGATGGGGATGCCGCTGGCCAGGAACCAGTGGCCGCCCACCGAGACGCCGAACGGGGCGTCGTAGACGGCGTCGAGCTTGATCTGGTGGGTGTGGTCGGTAGCCAGCACGCCGAAGACCGGCTGCGCGTTCTGGTCGAAGCTCATGATCGGGTAGTCGAAGTTGCGGCCGGTGTCCGGGCTGACGCGGCCGTTCTCGTCCGACTCCGAGAGGCCCGCGTAGTTGCCGTACAGACGGCTCCACAAGTAGCTGGCGTGTGCCGACCAGTGGTTCGCCATGCGGCGGGTCAGGCTCAGCTCGACCGCGTCGTAGTCGCGCTTGGCCTTGGGCAGGTTGATGCTGCGGCCGTCCGGCGTCACGTAGACGGCGTTCTCGCCGAAGCCGGGGTTGCCGATCACGTACGTCTCGTTGCCGGCCGCGTCCAGGTTGCCGATGTCCTCCACGGCCCGGTCGACCTGCTTGTGGACGTAGCGCAGCCCGACGGACAGCGTGGGCGCCAGCTCGTGGTCGGCGCCGACCACCGCCTCCTGCAGCCGCATCGGCTTGATGCCGGCCTGGACGGCGTCGTTCGACGGGTAGCGGTAGTCGCGCCGGAGCAGCAGCGTGCCGGGGCAGGCCGGCGGGCAGCCCGGCACGTCCACCAGGCTCGGCCAGTCCGGGGTGTCGAGCGAGTAGTAGTACTCCAGCCACTTGGCGCCGCCGAAGGAGCCGCGCGCCAGGTCCATCTTGAGGATGTCGTAGAACATCCCCCAGCTGCCGTAGGCCTTCCAGCGCCCGTCACCCTTGATGTCCCAGGCGAAGCCGACACGGGGAGCCAGCTTGTCGCCGAAGCCGAACTTGATGGCGTCCGAGGCGAAGCCGTAGCTGGGGTCGGCGTAGGACGGAGAGACCTCGTTCTCCGTGCGCAGCCCGTAGTTGAGGGTGAAGTTCTTGGCGATGGTCCAGGAGTCCTGGATGAAGAGCTGCCAGCTGTTGGTGCTGACCTTGCCCACCTCGAGGTACCCGCGCTCCGGGATGGCGCTGTTGCTGCGCACCTGGTAGTAGCCGTAGGTGCCGCGCTCGCCGCCCACGGTCTTGTTCCACTGGAAGGTGATCCGGTTGGCGGTCTCGCCGTAGAGCGCGTCGTTGTAGCGGTAGTCGAAGAGCACGCCCGCCTTCAGCTGGTGCTCACCGGCGCCGCTGAAGAAGAAGGTGGTGTCGTACTGCACCTGCGCGCGCCGGTAGAGGTCCTTCGTGTTCGAGAAGATGCTGGTCTGGTTCTGGGTCCCGGAGGGCCGCTGCAGGTCGGCCGGCACGCCGGGCAGGCCGATGTTCGTGTTCGCGAACACGTAGCGGTCCTTGTCGTAGACCCCCTCGTCCTTGTCGTCGTAGGTGAAGTAGGCGGCCTTCAGGCTCATGTAGATCTTGTTGGTCGGCGTGTAGTCGAGGCTGCCCGAGGTGCTCCAGTTGGGGGAGATCCGGGTGACCGCCAGGTTCGCCAGAGGGTCGGTGGTGCCGTCGAGCGTCGGCAGCAGCCCCTCGCGCCGGTAGTGCGAGTTGTTGTAGGCGAGCTTGAAGCGGGTCTTGGCGCTCGGCTGGCCGGTCACGTTCAGGGTCAGGAACTGCTGGCTGATCTTCTGCTCGTCGGTACGGGTGAGGTTGTCGGAGAGCGCCGTCCAGGTCCGCTTCTCCGTGGAGAGCCGCGGCTGGTAGCCGGCGAAGAACCAGAGCTTGTCCTTCACGATGGGGCCGGAGAGGTCGAAGCCCGGGTCCCAGCGGGTCCAGGCGTCCTTGGGGTAGGTCACGTACTCGGCGACGGAGTTGTCGTTCGGGTTCTGGCGCAGGCTCTGCCGGCCGTCGCAGTAGGCGCCTTCCCCGCCACAGTCCATGCCCAGGCCGGCCGAGGAGAGGTAGGCGGTCACGTCGCCGCGGAACACGTTCGAGCCCGATTTGGTGAGGACGTTGATCACGCCGCCGGTGGAGCCGCCGTACTCGGCGGCATAGCCGCTCGACTTGATCTGGACCTCCTCCACGAAGTCGGTGATCAGGTCCTTGCCGGAGGTGCCGTAGCGGATGTCGGTGGTCTCGGCGCCGTCGATGATGAAGCGATTCTCCGCGGCCGAAGAGCCGTCGAGCGAGTAGCCGCCGGACTTGGTCTCGTAGTTGGCGCCGGGGGCCTGGGTCACCAGCGAGGTGAAGTCGCGGCCCTTCGGCATCTTCTCGATCGCCTCGTCGCGCAGGTCGGTGGCGCGGGCGCTCTGCTTGACGTCGATGAGCGGCGACTCGCCCACCACCTGCACGGTCTCGGTCTGGCCGCCGGGCTTGAGCGTGAGGTTGACCGTCAGCACCTGGCCCAGCAGCAGCTCGATGTTGGCGACCTTGTGCGGCGCGAAGCCAGACAGCGCGGCCGTGACCTCGTACTGTCCGGGGTTCAGCGCGACGAACCGGTAGTTGCCGGTGCCGTCGGTGACGACCTCGACGGAGGCGCCGGCGGCACTCTTGGCCACGACCGACGCGCCGACGAGCGCGCCGCCCTGCGAGTCTCTGACGATACCGGTGATGGAGCCCCTCTGCTCCTGTGCCGCCGCGGGCAACACCATCGCGAGCGCCACCAGGAGCAGGATGGTGAATCTCAACTTCATGGATCCTCCGTGACCCCTCCCTTGGGGATGTATCCGACCTGGGGCGCGGACGGCGCGTCATGTGGTTTTTCGTGAAGGGAAGACGCCGGCCGGCCGGCCCGAAGCCGACTGGTGCGCGCATCTTTTGACAAGAGAGGGGCCGGAAGCAACCAAAAAGGGGATGGCATAAGTATCGTCGAGTTAATGGCTTAGGCGGTTCAGGCGAGAAGCCACGAACGGGTCGTTCAAGCGATTGAACGCCAGGGGAGAGGTCGAGCGAGCGTGCCCTGGCGCGGTGCCGTCTGTAAAGATCTGTAAACGTTGCGGCCGTGGTCGTACGACGACGCCGCTTCGACGCTGGCCCCGGTTCAGTGCGCCCCGGCCGAGGCCTTCATCCGCGCGATGTCCTGCTTCAGGCCGTCGCGCACGCGGAGACCCGCCTTCTCGGCGAGCGCCACCTCGCGCTCGGCGTCGACGGGACGGTTCGTCAGCAGGTAGACGACCGCCAGGTTGTTGTGTGCCTCGCCGACGCCCGCGTCGACCTCGAGCGCCGCCTTGTACTCGCGCTCGGCGTCGGCGAACTGGTTGCTGCGGAAGTAGGCGCTGCCGAGGGCGACGGAGATCCAGGGCGGCGTCTTCTCGACCGTGGCCGTCCCGTGCCTGCGTATCGCCCGCAGCGTCTCGAGCTGCTGCTGCACGTGCTGCACGTTGGCCTGGCTCAGCGGCCGTGTCGCGGTGGCGGCGGGATTGACGTTCGAGAGGATGGCCACCCGGTCCTCGAGGCTGCGGATCTGCGCGTCGAGCCTCTGCTCCGAGCTGGCCTCCATCTCGAGCTCGGTGGCGACCGCTTCGTGGAAGGCCCGGCGGCAGCCCAGGTACGCGCGGACCGCGGCCAGGTAGTCCTTCAGCGCCATGCGGGCCTGGCCGAGGCCATAGTGGGCGAGCACCAGCCGCGGGTCGAGCTTGACCGCCTCCTCGAACTCCCCGGCCGCCTGCTCGAAGCGCTCGGACGCCATCGCGTCCTCGCCGGCCAGGTAGTGGCGGAAGGCCTCCCGCCGCGAGCGGTTGTCGTCGGAGGCCGCCACGGCGTGCGACGCCGCGACCGCCAGCGCCGCCACCAGAGCCAGTCGCATGTGTCCCTAGAGCTGCGCCAGGTAGTCTCGCAGCTTCGGCTGGTTCGGGTCCAGACGCAGCGCGTGCTCGAAGCTCTCGCGGGCGCCGGTACGGTTGCCGAGGCAGAGTTGCGCCAGACCCGCCGAGGCGTACCCGGCGGCGTTTGCGGGTTGCAGGCGGATGGCGCGCTGGAAGTCGGCGAGAGCGCCGCGGCAGTCGCCGTGCTCGACCCGGTATCGCCCCTGGAACAGCCACAGCTCGGGCTCGTCCGGCCGTGCCGCCGTCGCCGCGGCCGTGAGCTCGAGGCTGCGCTCGACCTGTCCCGAGCGCTGGTAGCCGATCGCGCGGCCGATCAGGAAGCGGGCACTGTCGGGGAGACCGTGAGCGAAGGCGCGCAGCAGCAGCTCGTCCGAGCGGTCGAGCTCGCGGTTCTGCGCGAACAGCAGGTCGCTGAGGTTCCAGGCCGCGGAGGCCAGGTTCGCGTCCATCTGCAGCGCCTTCTCGAAGGCTGCGGCCGCTTCCTGCGGCTTCCCCTCGTCCCTCAGCACCAGCCCCGCGTTGTTGTAGGAGCCGGCGGTGCGGGTGGAGCCGGCCTCGCCGCTCGCCGCCTCGCCCGTCCCCACGTAGCCGAGCGCCTGCAGCTTGGCGAGCGCCTCGGCGTCCGCCCGCGGGTTGCCGGCCAGCGCGACCGAGGAGGGTCGGTAGTAGGCGCGGTAGTCCACCGTCGCGGCGGGAGCGGCGGGTGCGCCGGCGAGAGGCGGGCCGGCCAGGTACCCGGCGCCGGGCAGGCCCATGAGAGCGAGCAGCGTCGCGCACACCTGCGGCGCCTTGCCGTGGTGCGGGTGGCCGGGCGCTGCGGCGACGCCTGTGCCCCAGAGGAGGTAGATGCCCTGGCGTCGGTGCCACTTGGCCGCGGTGGCGACCGCGACGCTCGACAGCCGCGTCGGCCGGCCTTCCTTCCAGGTGAAGCCGTGGTCCGAGGCGATCATCAGCGCCGCGCCCGCCTCCCTCGCCAGCCGGCGGTACTCGCCGAGCATGGCGTCGATGTGGCGGAAGTAGGCCTCCGGCACGGTGTGGTAGCGGTCGTAGTCCTCCTGGGACACCTCCGCCTGCCTGGGCGGCGCGTACGGGGCGAAGACGTGCCCGATCGAGTCGGTCCCCTGGAAGTACACGATGGCGAGGTCCGGCCGCTGCCGCTCGAGGAAACGGCGCGCCAGCTCGTCGTAGACGCGCGTCTCCACCAGGATGCGCCGCAGCGCGCTGATCGGGTGCGCGTACGGGTCCGCGCTCTCGAGGTGGCCCGCGTACTCCTCCGGCGTCAGCCAGGGGAGGTACGCGCGCATCTCCGAAAGGCCGGTCTCCTTCTCGGTGGAGGCCAGGACCTGGCGGGCGGCCGCCTCCTCGCTGGCCGGGAACACCACGCCGGGCGGCGGCTCCTTCTCCTCGTAGAGGAACGAGAAGAGACGATCCGAGACCAGCAGGCCGTTCACCGGCTCGGCGGGATAGGTCGCCCACAGGCCGAGCGCGCCCACGCGGCGCCCGGCCGCGGTCGCCATGTTCCACACCGCCGGCTCCCGCCGCTCGTCGGAGGTGATCGGCTCCTTGGTCCCGCTGCGCGGGTTGAAGCGGGTGAAGTCGAGGATGCCGTGCACGACCGGGCTCACGCCGGTCATCATCGTGGTCCACACCAGCGGGGACAGCGGCGGCTCGATCGTCGAGAGCTCGCCGCCGGCGCCTTCCCGCACCAGCGCCGCGAGGCTCGGCATGGCGCCCGCGGCCATCAGCGGGTCGAGCATCTGCCAGTCGGCGCCGTCCAGGCCGACGAAGATCACCGGCTGCACCCGCCCGACCTTCGAGGCTACCTCCGGCACGCCGGGCACGAGGGCAGGGCGGGAGTCGGCGGGGGTGCGTGGGGCGAGGCGCCACACGCCGACGGCGACGGCGAGCAGCGCCAGGGCGGCGAGGCTCACGGCGAGCGCGGGACGGCGGCGGATCACAACGAACAGCCTAGCAGGAGGGGGTGGCAGACGACAGGGGCCTCCCGGAGGAGGCCCCTGTCACGACGGACGAACGATGGTGAGCTAGAGCGCTAGAAGGTCAGCCTCACCCCGAAACGGATGTCGCGCGGCAGGGTGAAGTCGATCCCCTTCTTGAGGAAGTCGGGGTTGGTGGCAGTGCTCCGCGGATCCGAAAGCTGCCCGAGCGGCGTCAGCGTGTTGCCGCCGGTGGCGAGACCGCCGTCACCGTTGCAGAGGTTCGCCGGGATGCCGGCGCAGGCACCGTCGGCGACCAGGTTGTAGCGCTCGTCGAGATGGATCGCCGACTGCCGGTTGAACAGGTTGAAGATGTCCATCACCAGGTCCAGCTTGGTTCCTCTCTGGTCGAGCTTGATCGGGTAGTTGACGTGCAGGTTCGCCTCCCAGTCGGAGGGCCCGCGCCCGAGCGAGCCACGGGGCGTCAGGTAGTACTCCCAGTTGGCGTAGGCGAGCGAGTAGCCGTACGCGGTGAGCGGCAGGCCGGAGTACCAGTACGTCGACAAGCCGAGGTTGAGGCCGTTGAGCGGCCCCTTCGAGAACTGGTAGCTGCCGTCGAACTTGAACTGGTTCTGTCGCTCGGCCGAGAGCCGTCCGTTGGCGTTCACCAGGAAGTCGGCGTAGTCGAAGGCCGAGTTGATGTTCGGGTCGAGCTGGCCGGTCGAGTTCTGGAAGGTGCCGTCGTAGTTGCCCTCGAGCCTCTCCCACACGTAGCTGGCCAGGAACTGCCAGTTGTTGCTGAAGCGCTTGCGGGCGTCGACCTCGAAGGCCAGCTCCTTGCGCTCGGCCTTCGGCGCCGGCGCGGTGTGGACCTGGTCGTAGAAGGCGAGCGTCTGGCCCAGCGTGCCCTCGCCGGGGTTGGCGATGAAGTAGTTGCCCTCCGCGGGGACCAGGAAGTCCTCGATCACGCGTCCCAGGTTGCGGTAGGTCGCCTTCACGCCCAGGCTGAAGTTCGGGACGATCTCCTGCTCGTAGCCGCCGAGGTACTCGTTGATGAACTGGCCCTTGAGGTTCGGGTCCACCGGCTCGACGGGGGCGCCCAGCAGCGTCGACCTGCGGGCGGCCGGGTCCGGGAGGTAGTCGGCCGGGTCGGGGCTGTAGTTGTAGGAGAAGGCAGTGATCTCGCCGCCGAAGGCGCGGATGTTGATGTCCTGGGGGATGTCCTCGTAGTAGCGCCCGTAGTGGAAGTAGGCCTTGCTCTTGCCGTCGCCCTTGACGTCCCAGACGAATCCAATGCGCGGGGCCCAGTTGTCGCTGATCTTGAACGCGGTCTGCCCCTCGCGGTTGCCGACTTCCTGCTGCTCCCAGCGCACGCCGACGTTCAGGGTGAAGTTCTTCACCACCTTCCAGCTGTCCTGCAGATAGGCCGAGAGGCCCTGCGAGCTGGGGCTCACCGCCAGCGGATCGGCGATGACCCAGGTGCTCGGGTCGCTGCGGTTGTAGCCGCCGGCCAGGTCGTCCACGTAATAGCGGTGGCGGTAGTAGATGCCGCCCGTCGTCGGGTCATTCGGGAGCTTGTAGATGCGCTGGCCGGCTCCGCCCATGAACCGCCCAACCTGGGAGTCGACCTTGTACCAGTCGCCGCCCAGCTTGATCTCGTGGTTCCCCAGGAACTTGCTGACGTCCGCGCGGGCCTGGTCGCGCGTGTACCTCTCGTCTTCGAAATAGGCGAAGCCGCCGGTCTGCTCCGTGGGTACGACCGTCTGGTCGATCATCGCCGGCATGTCACGCCCCGGACCGCCGGGGATCGACTTTTCCTGGTGGTGGCCGTACTGGCCGCGGACCATCAGGGAGTTGCTGAAGACACCGTCGTAGCGGGCGACGTAGTCGGTGCCACCCTGGTCGACCAGGCTCTTCCAGGTGCTCTCGGGTCCCTGGATGGCCAGCCAGGGGCCGTCGAAGGTTCCGGGGTCGCCGAACACCGACCCGGTCAGGGTGTGGTTGGGAGCGATCTTCCAGGTCAGCTTGCCGGAGAAGAGGTCGGTCTTCGTGGTCCCCGGGATGACGCTGCCGAGGGCAGGGGCGCCTGGCGCCGTCAGCGTGCGGATGACGGTGGTGTTGTCCGTCTGGTTGACGCGGTTGTAGGCGCCGAAGAACCACAGCGTGTCCTTGACGATGTAGCCGCCCAGGCTGGCGCCGAAGTCGTACTTCTGGTCGAGCTTCTGCGTGGTCGTCTGCCAGGCCGGCCGGTCAGCCGCGGTGTTGTCGTTGGAGGCCAGGCCCTTGCCCTCGAAGAAGCCGAAGACGGAGCCGTGGAAGTTGTTGCTGCCCGACTTGGTGAGGACGTTCAGGGCGCCGCCGGTGAGCCGTCCGTACTCGGCGGGCATGCCGCCCGTCTTCACCTCGACCTCGTCGACGAAGTCGAAGTTGAGGTTCTTCGTGAGCGTGCCCGAGCGGGCGCCGGTCGTGTTGAGGCCCTCGATGATGTACTGGTTCTCCGCGCCGCTCGAGCCGTAGACCACCATACCGGTGGCGTCCTGCTGGGTGCCGGGCGCGACCCGTGCCACGTCGTCGAAGGTGCGCTGCAGCGGGATGCGCGTGAACAGGTCCGCGGTGGCACTGATGCCGGTGGTGGTGTTGGTGGTGTCGATGACCGGCGACTCGCCGGAGACCTCGACGGTCTCGGCCACGGTCGCCACGGTCAGCTTGACGGCCAGCTCGACCGTGCGGTCCACGCCCACCACCACGCCGGTCTGCTCATAGGTCTTGAAGCCCGACATCTCCGCCTTGAGGGTGTAGGTGCCGGGCGGAAGGGCGAGGAATCGGAACTCGCCGGTGGCGGCGGTCGTCATGGACCGCACGCCCTGCAGGGCAGAGCTGGAGACGGTCACGACGACGCCCGGCATGGCGCCGCCCTGGGCGTCCTGGACGGTGCCCGTGATTCGGCCGGTGGTCTGCGCCCACGACGGTGCTGTGGCCAGCAACGCCAGTGCGGCAGCCAGCGCTGGCCGCAAGATCCTGCTCATCGATCTCCTCCTGTTGTCATCGAATGCGCTCGTGAGCGGCAGTCGCGGACGGCCTCACGGGTGATCCGGCTGCCGGCTCGACCCTTCCATGGTGGCGGCTGTCGGTCGCCGTGGGAGGCCGGCCAACGCCGACCGCCTGTCGTGCACGGGACCGACACCAAAGCACAGAGGTGTCGTACCTGCTGAGGACGACGCAAGAAGAACGCCAGACGGGACGGTAGGCACCTTCACACCAAACAACACGTACGTAAGTAGTTGCGCCGGCCATCACGCGTGCGACGGACGTCATCATCCAAGCAGTTGGATCACTCCCCGCCCGCTGAGTCCCCCGGCATCGGGGTTCTTGCTGACTGCAAGGTGTTTATGCGTGGGTGGACGCCGGGCGCGCAAGCACCCGCTCGCCTTCAGCGAATTGGACGGCAAGGTGCCGAGATCCGGGCGGCCGAAGCCTCGGACGACCGAAAATGCGGCGCGGGCGCGCTCGCCTGACCGTTCCAGCCCTCGACCGCCGCGGCCCGCGGGTTAACATGAACGATTGGCCCTCGGCGGGCGCGCTCGCCCGACCGACGGCGGTTCCCGAGCCAGCGAAAGCCATGGAGCCCGACCGCATCGTCATCACCGGCGCCCGCCAGCACAACCTGAAGAACGTCACCGTCGAGATCCCGAAGAAGAAGCTGGTGGTCTTCACCGGGGTCTCCGGCTCGGGCAAATCCTCCCTCGCCTTCGACACGCTCTACGCCGAGGGGCAGCGCCGCTACATCGAGAGCCTGTCCGCCTACGCCCGCCAGTTCCTGGGACAGATGGACAAGCCGCTCTACGACTCGATCCGCGGGCTGGCGCCGACCATCTCCATCGAGCAGAAGACGGCCAGCACCAACCCGCGCTCCACGGTCGGCACCGTCACCGAGCTGCACGACTACCTGCGCGTCCTGTGGGCGCGGGTGGGGCGGCTGCGCTGCTACCGCTGCGGCCGGCCGGTCTCGCAGCAGTCGGCCCAGCAGATCGTCCAGGAGGTGATGGAGCTGCCGGAGGGCACCAAGTTCCTGGTGCTGGCGCCGCTCGTCGGCGAGCGGAAGGGCGAGCATAGAGACGTGCTCGAGCAGGTGCGCAAGTCGGGCTTCGCCCGGGTGCGGGTGGACGGGATGGTGCTGCCGCTCGAGGAGGAGATCCGGCTCGACAAGAAGAAGAAGCACTCGATCGACGCCGTCGTGGACCGGCTGGTGGCCAAGCCCGGCATCCGACAGCGGCTCACCGACTCGATCGAGACGGCGCTCCGCCACGGCCAGGGCGTGGTGGTGGTGGCGGCCGAGGGCCAGCCGGAGAAGGTCCTCTCCGAGCACCGCGCCTGCCACCATTGCGGGATCTCCTTCCCGGAGCTGACGCCGCAGCTGTTCTCCTTCAACTCGCCGCAGGGGATGTGCCCGGAGTGCTCGGGGCTCGGCACGCGCATGGAGATGGACCCGGAGCTGGTGGTGCCCAACCCGGAGCTCTCGGTCAACGAGGGCGCGGTGAAGCCGCTCGGCGCCGTGGGCGAGGCCACCACCTGGGGCAGCGACATCGTGCGGGCCGTCGCCCGCGAGCGCGGCATCGACCTCAACCGGCCCTGGCGCGCGCTCTCCGAGGCCCACCGCCGGGTGATCCTGTTCGGCACCGGCGAGGAGCGGGTCCAGGTGCGCTTCCGCGGCAGCATGGGCACGGGCGCCTTCCGCATGCGCTACGAGGGCGCCATGAACTCGATGATGCGCCGCATGCGCGAGACGAAGTCGGAGGAGATGCGCCAGTACTACCAACGCTTCCTCTCCTCCCGGCCCTGCTCGGCCTGCGCCGGCCGAAGGGTGCGGCCGGAGGCGCTGGGGGTGACGGTCGGCGGCCGCACCATCGCCGAGGTGACGGCGCTCTCGGTGGCGGAGTCCTCGTCGTTCTTCGAGGCGCTGCAGCTGCAGGGCGCGGAGGCGAAGATCGCGGCGGAGCTGCTGAAGGAGATCCGGGCGCGGCTGCGCTTCCTGCTCGACGTCGGCCTCACCTACCTGACGCTCGACCGGCCGGCGCCCAGCCTCTCCGGCGGCGAGAGCCAGCGCATCCGCCTGGCCAGCCAGATCGGCTCCGAGCTGACCGGCGTCATCTACGTGCTGGACGAGCCCTCGATCGGCCTGCACCAGCGCGACAACCGCAAGCTGCTGGCCGCGCTCGCTCACCTGCGCGACATCGGCAACACCGTGGTGGTGGTGGAGCACGACCGCGAGGCGATGGAGGAGGCCGACTGGCTGGTCGACTTCGGCCCCGGCGCCGGCCGCCACGGCGGCGAGATCGTGGCCGCGGGCACACCGGCGGAGGTGGCACGGGTGCGCGCGAGCCTCACCGGCCGCTACCTCTCGGGCGAGCTGGCGATCGAGCTGCCGGCCGAGCGCCGTCGGGCGGACGGACGCAGGCTCACGGTGGTCGGCGCCTGCGAGAACAACCTCAAGCAGGTGACGGCGTCGTTCCCGCTCGGGCTGTTCGTCTGCGTCACCGGCGTCTCGGGCGCCGGCAAGAGCACGCTGGTCAACCACATCCTCTACCCGGCGGCGGCGCGCGCGCTCCAGGGCAGCGAGCTCGCGGCAGGCGCCCACCAGCGGGTGGAGGGGCTCTCCGAGATCGACAAGGTGATCGACATCGACCAGAGCCCGATCGGCCGCACGCCGCGCTCCAACCCGGCCACCTATACCAAGCTCTTCGACCTCATCCGCGACTTCTTCGCCGAGCTGCCCGAGGCCCGCATGCACGGCTACGACCCCGGGCGCTTCTCCTTCAACGTGAAGGGCGGCCGCTGCGAGGCCTGCGAGGGCGACGGGGTGAAGCGGGTGGAGATGCACTTCCTGCCCGACGTGTACGTGCCCTGCGAGGTGTGCCACGGCCGCCGCTTCAACGAGGCGACACTGGCGGTCAAGTACAACGGCCTGTCGGTGGCGGACGTGCTCGACCTCACGGTCGACGAGGCTCTGCAGCTGTTCAGGAACCACCCGGCCATCCGCCGCTCGCTGGAGACGCTGGCGGACGTGGGCCTGGGCTACATCGCCCTCGGCCAGTCCTCGCCCACCCTCTCCGGCGGCGAGGCGCAGCGGGTCAAGCTCTCCCGCGAGCTGTCGAAGCGCTCGACCGGCCGCACCCTGTACGTGCTCGACGAGCCGACCACCGGCCTGCACTTCGACGACATCAGGAAGCTGCTGCGGGTGCTCGACCGGCTGGTGGAGGCCGGCAACACCGTGGTGGTGATCGAGCACAACCTCGACGTGATCAAGACCGCGGACTGGATCATCGACCTGGGGCCGGAAGGCGGCGACGGCGGCGGCCGCATCGTGGCCGAGGGGACGCCCGAGCAGGTGGCCGCGGTGAAGGACTCCTACACCGGGCGCTACCTCGGCCCGCTGCTGGGCCGGCGGGCGTCCGCGCGGACCGGTCGGCCCGCGCGGTAGCGCGTCTCATGGACGAAACCGACCCCCGACGCCGCTTCAGCGGCACCGCCTCGACCTACGCCCGCTACCGGCCGGGCTACCCGCCGGAGCTTGGCGACTGGCTGGTGACGCAGACGGCGGTCCGGCCGGGCGACCGTGTCGCGGACGTCGGCTGCGGCACCGGCATCTTCACCCGGGCGCTCGCCGCTCACCGGCTCCGCGTGATCGGAATCGACCCGAATCCCGACATGCTGAGCGAAGCGCGGGCCGCTGGCAGCGGCGCCCGCTACCTCCGCGCGGAGGCCGCAGCCACCGGCCTGGCCTCGGCCAGCGTCGGCCTGGTCACGGTGGCCCAGGCCTTCCACTGGCTGGACCTCGACGGCGCGCTCGCGGAGTTCGCGCGCGTGTTGCGGCCCGGCGGCCGGGTGGCCGCGATCTACAACCTGCGCGCCCAGGGCGCGTTCATGGACGCGTACGACGCGCTGCTGCGCCGATTCAGCACCCAGTACGGCGGCGTCGAGAGCCGCTGGCAGGGCACGCTCGACGCGCTGCGACGCCACCCGGCCACCTGCGACCACCAGCAGTGGGAGGGCGGGAACGCGCAGGAGTTCGACTACGACGGCCTGCACGGACGAGCCTGGTCGAGCTCCTACGTGTTCCGTGGCGTCCTCGACCGCTCCGGCTTCGACGCGGCCCTGCGCGCGCTGTTCGACGCGCACGCGCAGGGCGGGCGGGTGCGCTTCTCCTACCGCAGCGTCGCCCTTCTCTTCCTCGTCCAGGGGGAGGGCGAGGAACCGCGCCCGTAGTCGGACCGGCGGTCGCTACTCCCGGTCGAGGAGGCGGCGATCGATGCCGGCGTAGGCGTCGATGCGCCGGTCGCGCAGGAAGGGCCAGTGGGTGCGGACCTCCTCGATCCGCGGCAGGCTCACCTCGCCCACCAGGATCTCCTCGCGGTCGACTGCCGCCTCCGCCACCACCGCGCCCAGCGGGTCGGCCAGGAAGGAGCCCCCCCAGAACTCGATGCCTTCGCCGCCCGACTCCGGCACCTCGTGGCCGACGCGGTTCACCGCCGCCACGTAGACGCCGTTGGCGATCGCGTGCGCGCGCTGGATCGTCCGCCAGGCGTCCCGCTGCAGGGCGCCCTGCGCGGCCTTCTCGCTCGGGTGCCAGCCGATGGCGGTCGGGTAGAAGAGCACGGCCGCGCCGCGCAGGGCCGTGATGCGTGCGCCCTCCGGGTACCACTGGTCCCAGCAGATGAGGGTGCCCACGCGGCCCGGTCCCAGGTCGAAGGCGCGGAAGCCCAGGTCGCCGGGGGCGAAGTAGAACTTCTCGTAGTACAGGGGGTCGTCCGGGATGTGCATCTTGCGGTAGAGACCCGCCACCTTGCCGTCCGCGTCCAGCATCACCGCGCTGTTGTGGTAGACGCCCGGCGCCCGCCGCTCGAAGATCGGCGCCACCACTGCCACCCCGGCCTGCTTCGCCGCCTGGCCCAGCGCCTCGGTGCTGGGCCCCGGCACCTCCTCGGCCAGGGCGAAGTGCGCGTGGTCCTCGGTCTGGCAGAAGTAGCGGGTGCGGTACATCTCCGGCAGGCACACCACCTCGGCTCCGCGGACGGCGGCCTCGCGCACGGCCGCCACGGCCCTGGCCAGGTTGGCGGCCGGGTCGGGCGCCATCGCCATCTGCACCAGCCCCACCCGGAAGCTCCGTCCTCGCACCGTCGTGGGCGGCTCCGGCATGAACCCCTCCGCTACCGGCTCTCGCCGCTCAGCACGTACTCCAGGCCGTCGTCGTCCAGCGGGGCGGTCGACTCGATGCGGCGGACGAGGCCGATGACGCGGAAGGCCCAGAGCGTGCGGCAGACCTCGAAGTCGTTCAGAACCGAGCCGGCGCAGAGTGACTCGACGTCGGCCGGCTGACGGGTCGCGCGCAGCAGCGCCGCCTGGTCGACGTCGAGAGTCAGTTGCTTGAACAGCTCGTCCGTCCCGGACACGGCGACATAGTGCACGCCAAGCCCGCCGCAGCCGCGGGCGATGCGGGTCCAGGCCTCGATCTGGGAGATGCCGTCGAGCACCAGCTGGGGCGTGCTCATGTCGAGGGTGATGTCCTCGCCGGGCCCTTTGCCCTCGTGCAGCCGGTACTGGCCCGCCGTCAGGCGGAAGGCCTGCAGGATGATGTCGCGGGTCTGGTCGATGACGCCGCGCACCAGCTCCTTCGTGTCGAGGGCGCCCATCTCCACCAGCACGGTGCCGAAGCGCTTGCCCGGCGCCACGGCCTTGGTCGCGTCCTCCATCTGGCGGAGGGTGATGGCGCCGCGACGCAGCAGCTTGGACCCGAGGCGCTGGTCAGGGTCCGAGGAAGCCGCGAACACCAGCCGGCCCTCCTCGAAGGTCAGCACCATCTGCACCGCCTCGCCCTCGAGCTGCAGGCGGCCGCTGACGCGGGTGGCGCCCGCCTCCTGCACCAGGTCCGCGACGTCGATCTCGCCGAGGCTGCCTTCCTGTTTCATGCGCGCCGCCCCCGCGGCAGACCCTCGACCAGCGCCGCCGCCAGCAGCGGCACCAGCAGCTCGTGGTGGCCGGTCAGACGGTAACCCCGGCCGCCGCCGCGCACCGGCCGCTCCACCACGTTTCGCGTCGGTCGATAGGACTGGATGAAGTCGAGGTTGGCGGTGGAGAAGTCGTGCAGCGGGTGGCCGAGGTTGCGGGCGAGCGTCACCGCTTTGAGGAACACCTCCGGCAGCACCACCGCCGAGCCGACGTTGAGATACACGCCACCGCCCCCCAGCCGCGCCACCTGTGCGGCGAACAGCCGGAAGTCGAGGTGCGTGGCCCGGCCGGTCGCGCCGGGATCGCAGGCAGGGTGCAGGTGCACGATGTCGGTGCCGATGGCGACGTGGACGGTCGCGGGCAGCCCCAGCCGCCAGGCGGTCGCCAGCAGGCTCTGGTCCAAGTGCTTCGCCCTCGGCCGCCGCCTGCCGAGGTAGCGCCCGACCGCCGCGCCAAGGCCGAGGCCGTCGCGCTCGCCGGCGACGATCGCGCGGTTCACCTCGAGGCCGGTCTCGCGTGCCATGCCGAAGGCGCCATTGTCGAGCCCGGCGGCGACGTCCTCCGAGGTGCGGCCGGCGACGGCCAGCTCGAAGTCGTGGACGACCCCGGCGCCGTTGAGCGCGAGGCCGGTGACGAAACCACGCTCCATGAGGTCCACGATCACCGGCGAGAGGCCCACCTTGATGACGTGGGCGCCGAGGCCCCACAGCAGCGGCCGGCGCCGGGCGCGGGCACGGTGCACCTCGGCCGCCAGCTCGCGCAGCGTCTGCCCGGCCAGCAGGCGGGGCAGCGAATCGAGGAACCCGGCGAGGCGGTCGCCGGGCCGGTGGGGGCGGCCCGCCTGGCGCAGGCTCACGGTGCTGCGCCGCCGCGCGAGCGGGTAGGTGGCGACGTCGTCGAGAGCCAGCGGCTGCAGCCGCCGCCGGCCTGCCGTTCGCCGCCGCGAGGGCATCAGGCCCTCACCGCCTCGTCGATCATCTCGGCCAGGAGGTGCAGCACCATCTCGTGGACTTCCTGGATGCGCTGGGTGTCCGGGTGGGGCACGTCGATGAGGTCGTGCACCAGGCCGACGAGCGCCCCGCCGCCGTTGCCGGTGAGGCCGACGGTGTGCAGCCCGAGAGCCCGCGCGGTGCGCAGCGCCTCCACCACGTTCGGCGAGCGGCCCGAGGTGCTGATGCCGAGCGCGATGTCGCCCGTCCGGCCATGAGCCTCCACCTGGCGGCGGAAGACCGCCTCGTAGCCGAAGTCGTTGGCCGCCGCGGTCAGGATCGAGCTGTCGGTGGTGAGCGCGATCGCGGGCAGCGCCCGGCGCGGGTGCGCGAGCCGCACCACCAGCTCGGCCACGAAGTGCTGGGCGGCGGCCGCCGAGCCGCCGTTGCCGAAGGCGAGCAGCCGTGCCCCGGCCGAGAGCCGCTCCGTCATCCGGGTCCCGACGGCGAGCAGCGGCGCCGCCTGCGCCTCGAAGAAGCGCCGCTTCAGGGCCAGGCTGTCGGCGACGATGCGGCTCAGCGCCTCTTTGTCCATGCCGGCGGCATTACACCACAGGCGTCGTCACCCGTCGCGGCCGCCTGGGGCTCAGCGCGACCGCTGCAGGTGCACCGTCAGCAGCAGGGCCGGCAGCGCGGGGTCGCCGGTGCGCACGTGGAACACCGCGCCGTCGCGGGTGCCCGCCGGGACGTGCAGGGGCACCGGGAAGCGGCGGGCGACCTTGCCGTCCCCCAGGCAACGGCGGCAGTCGAACAGCTCGCCGCCGGTGCCGTCGCAGACGTCGCAGGTGGCGCTGACGGGGACCTCCAACGCGACCACCGTGCCCCGCGCCGCGTCCCGGGCGGGGAGGATCACTTCGGCCGCCAGGCTCACGGGGGTGAACGGACGGCGCAGGTCCCCGGCGGGAGGGTGGCGGACGAGAGGCGGGTCCGGGGGAACCGGCCGCTCGGCGCCGAGCTCGTCGTCGTAGCTGCGTCGGCGCTCCTCGTCGCTCAGGGTCTCGTAGGCGGCCTGCAGCTCGGCCAGCCCGGGGACCACCGCCTCGCTGGAGTGCTCCGGGCGAAACCGCCGCGCCAGGCGCCGGAAGGCACGCTTGATCGCGGACAGGCTCGCGTCCCGGGGCACACCGAGGATCTGGTAAAGATCCTTGGGTTTGTCCATTGGGGCACACCATAGGTTGTGGTCGGATCCCGTGTCAAGCCCGGCGCCACCCGCTCAGGCCGCGCCAGGCCTCGGCGCCGATCGCCACCGCCAGCAGGATCAAGGCGAGGACCAGCAAGGTCGTGCGCCAATGCGGCAACAAGGACGGATCGGGCGCCACGTCGACGCTGGCCATTGCGACCGTCGAGCGGGCGAGGGGGCCGTCGAGCGTCTCCGCGACGAGCAGGACGCCGTGGCGCGTGCCCGGGGGCGCGCCCGCGCGCATCAGCTCCAACCGGGCGCGTACCGACCCCGTCGCGGGGACCTCGATCAGCGGCGGCTCGCCTTCCGTCCGCAGGCCGCGCGCGGTGAGCGCGCGCAGCCTGACGCGGTGGGCGGTGGCGTCGGCGCTCTCGACCGAGACGTCCAGCCGGCCACTCACGCGGAGGCGGAGCGGCCGCGGCGACAAGCGGATCGCCGGGGAGGGGTTCGCGCCCAGCGCCACCAGCAGCCAGGCGCGCTGGGACGCCAGCGGCGGGTTGCCGGCCGCGTCGGGGGTCCCGGGCAACGGGTGCTCGAGCAGCAGCGTCAGCGCGTAGACCCCGGGGCGCGGGGGTGCGACGTCGAAGCTCAGCCAGAGGGCGTCCGAGGCGCCAGGCAGGAGGATCTCGTACAACCTCCGCTGATCGCGGACACCGAGCAGCTCGCCGGCGACCTCGATCCCGGGTGCCGGCTGATCGCCGCGGTTCGTGATCTGGACCCGCACCTGGAGCCGCGGCTCCGTCGCCACCACGGTACCGGCGACGTCCAGCACCGCCGCGGAGCGCGCGGTGGCGGCGCAGGCGAGCAGGCCGGCGGCGAGCAGGGCGCGGCTAGCGGGCGGCCGGCACAAAGGTGACGCCGCTCGGGGCGAACCCGTCGTCGAGGTGGCGGCCCTGCCGCTGGTTGGTGGCGAAGACCTTGATGGCGGCGGCCCGGGCCGGGTCCCTCTCCAGCGGTGGGAACTCGCAGGCGCCTTCCGCCAGCACCGGCAAGCGGAAGGTGCTGGTGCGCGTCGGCTGGTAGGCGTTGTCGACCGCCTGCACGTAGTATTCGATCGCCTTCGTCCGCGGCAGCGGAGCCGGCAGCGTGCCGCAGTAGCCCACGCCGGTGAAGGTCATGTTCACGAAGGCGTAGTAGGCCTCGCCGGCGCGACGGAAGTAGACACGGGCGGAGGCGACCGCCCCGTCGTCGCTGATGCCCGCGCACAGCTGCAGCGCCTGGCCGGCGACCGTGCACAGCGGCGGCTGGTGCTCGATCGCCGGCGGCTCGTCCGCCTGCGCCGCCGCGGGGCGCATGGCCAGCGCGAGGAGGAAGCTGCCGAGGGTGGCGGCGCGGCGGCGGGTCATTTCCAGGCCAGGGTGTTGCGGTACGTCTCGCCCTTCGGCGTCTTCAGCGTGACCTCGAGCGTCCAGGAGGCCGTCCCTTCCCTCCAGAAGAGGTCGCCCGGCGTCCGCCAGACCACGGCTCGCGCCCCCGGCGCCACGACAGTGGCCGCGGGCGGCACGGCGCCGGACTGCTTCCGGCCGTCGACGGTGGTCACCACGGTCATGCCGGAGAGCTGGATCGGCTGCGAGCCCTCGTTGACGAGCGCGACCGCGATGCGGAAACGCTCGCCGGGCCGCGGCGAGGCGGGGCTCGTCTCGAACACCAGCCGGCCCGGCAGCTCCGCCGCCTGGGTCTTCTTGACGACGACGCCGGGCGAGTCCTCGAACCCGACCAGCCCGCCGGAGTCGGGCCCCCGGGCCTCGGTGCGCCCGGCGACGAACCCGTGGGCGGGGGCCTCGGCCGGCCGCGGCGCGGTGGCGGCGGCAGCCGCCTCCGCCACCGTCTTCGCGGTGAGCGCGTTGCTCTTCCCGGTCTGCGCGACCACGTTGCCCGGATCGAGGGCGAGCGCCTTGTTGTAGGCGGCGACCGCGGCGTCGAACTGCCGACGCTCCATGGCTGCGGAGCCCTCGTCGATGAAGACCGCGAGCTGCGCCGCGCGCGCCTGCTCGGCCTTCCGCTGCCCCTCCTGTTGGGCCCGCCTCTGCGCCTCGGCCAGCCGCGACGCGAGCGTCACCAGCCCGCCCTCCCAGGGCGCGATCCGCCGCGCTTCCGACAGTGCGACCTCCGCCGCGGCGAGGTCGCCCCGCGCCAGCGCGGCGTCCGCCGAGGCCAGCACGGCGACCGCCCGCTGGCCGGCGAGCGCATCGTCGAGCAGCTTCTGCGCGGCCGGGTTGGTGGCATCCTCGCGCAGCACGGACTGCGCGGCGGCCGCCGTCCGCTTGTAGTTGCCGGCCTTGAACGCGGCCTGCGCCGAGCGCAGCGCGGCGGCGGCGGACGCGGCGGGCGGGCCCGGCACCGCAGTCGCGGGCGTCGTAACCGGTGAGGGTGGGGCGGCCGGTGTCGCGGGCACGGTCGGGGGAGGGGCGGCGGAGCCCGTCGCCGCCGGCGCGGGCGCCAGCGTCGCCGGCGGGCTCGACGTCGCCCGCGCGCGCGGCCACGCCAGCCAGCCACCGCCGGCGGCGACGAGCAGCACCAGCACGCCGACGCTCCAGGGAAGCACGCCCGAGCCCCGCCGCGTGGCCACCCGGGCGGCGGGCGGCCGTGACGCGGGACCCCGTGGCGACGGCGGACGCGGCGCGCCCGTCGCGAGGCGGCCGGAGCGACGCGGCTCTCCAGCCGTGCGCGGCACGAGCTCGGTCCGCCCCGGCGCCGCGGTGACGAGCCCCGGCTCCGCGGCCGCCGAGGCCACGCGGGTCGGGGCCTCGAGCGCGGCTGGCGGCGCGGCGCTCGAGGGGTACGCCGACAACCAGCCGCGCAGCTCCGCTGCGAACTCGTGCGCCGACTGGTAGCGCGCCTCCACCGCCTTCGCCAGCGCCCGCCGCAGGACCGGCAGCAGCGCCTGGCTCGCCGCGTCGGCGGGCACCAGCGAGAGGTCCGGTTCCTCCTGGGTGATCTTGTAGAAGATCGACATCAGGTTGTCCGCGTGGAAGGGCCGCCTCCCGCAGACCAGCTCGAAGAGCATGCAGCCGACGGCGAACAGGTCGCTGCGGCCGTCCACGCGCCCGGCCTTCACCTGCTCGGGCGACATGTAGTCGGCGGTGCCGACGATGTTGCCGGTGCCGGTGGACGCGCCGGTGGCCAGGCGCGCCATGCCGAAGTCCATGATCTTCACCGAGCCGTCTTCCTGGATGAAGATGTTGGCCGGCTTGACGTCGCGGTGGACGATCCCGGCCTGGTGCGCCGCGGCCAGCCCGGCCAGCACCTCGACGATCGTCGCCACCCCCCGCTCCAGCGGCAGGGCGGCCTCGCGCAGGGCGCGCTGCAGATCGCGGCCCTTGAGCAGCTCCATGGCGATGTAGAGCGAGCCGTCGCTGTCGCTGCCCAGGTCGAAGACGGTGACCACGTTCGGGTGGGTGAGGCGGGCGATGGCGCGCGCCTCGCGCTCGAAGCGCTGCTTGGCCTCGGCGTCGTCCGCGATGTGCGCGGCCATGAGCTTGAGGGCCACGTCGCGGTCGAGGACGGTGTCGTGGGCGAGGTAGACCTGGCCCATGGCACCCCTGCCGAGCGGCCGCACGATCTCGTACTTGCCGACGCGACCGCCGGGCTGCCGCGGCTGCTGCGCGTCGGGGGTGGTCGGCTCAGGCATGGGCGAGCAGGCGCGCGAGGGGAGTGCGTGTGCACTCCCCCCGCGGGACGGGTACGGCTAGCGGGCCGTCTTGCCGGTGACGGTGAACTTGGCCCGGCGGTTGCGCTGCCAGCAGGCCTCGTTCGAGTCGGTGCAGACCGGGACCTCCTTGCCGTAGGAGACGGTCTTGAGCCGCTCGGCCGGAACGCCCAGCGAGACCAGGTAGTCGTAGGCGGCCTTGGCGCGCCGCTCGCCCAGGGCGAGGTTGTACTCGACGGTGCCGCGCTCGTCGCAGTGCCCCTCCACCGTGACCCGCAGGAAGTCGAACCTCTTGAGGACGTCGGCGTTCTTGCTCAGCGTCGAGCGGTCGGCCTCGCGGATGTCCGACTTGTCGAGATCGAAGTGGATGTCGGCGAGGAGTCCCATCTTGTCGATGTCGTCGGCGCTCATCGACTTCAGCCGCGCGTACTCGTCGACCTGCGGCGGCGCCTCCACGCGCGGCGGCGGGGCGGGGGCGGGCGGCGGCGGCTCGGGTGCGGCCGGCGGCGGCGGCGGCGGCGCGGCCGGGGGCTGGTGGTGGCACGCGGGCAGCGCGGAGACGAACGCGAGTGCGACGACGACCAGGACGGACTTCTTCATCGTCAGCTCCCTTGAAGAAGGCGGAGCGGCGGCCTGGGGGACGCCTAGCTCTTCTTGTTGTCCTTGTGCTCTTCCGTCTCGCCCCCCCGGATCCCCTCCTTGAAGTTCTTGATGCCCTCGCCGATGCCCTTCCCCAGCTGCGGAAGGCGGCCGGCCCCGAAGATCAGGACCACGATGACGAGGATGAGGAGCAGCTCGGGGACGCCGAGACCGAACATGATATGCCTCCAGGGCACGCCCGTCCGGACGCACCCGTCGAATCGTATACCCGAAGCGCCGGCAAATCAGGTAGTGGTCTGCACGACCCGCAGCGCCTCGTTGAGACGGCCGCGGCGGTAGCCCTGCGGGTCGACGGTGACCTCACGGTAGCCGGCTCCGCGCACGGCGACCACGACGGCCTCGCACAGCGCGGGGTCGTCCAGCCGTCCCATCTCCTCGCGGGCGATCTCGACCCGGGCGTCCTCGCCCAGGTGCCGCACGCGCAGCTCGCGGAAGCCCAGCGCGCGCACCGCCTGCTCGGCGCGGTCGACGCGGGCGAGCGCCTCGCGGGTGACCGGCGTGCCGTAGGGCAGGCGCGAGGAGAGGCAGGGCGAAGCGGGCAGCTCCGCCGTCGGCAGCCCCAGCTCGCGCGAGAGCGCGCGGACGTCGTCCTTGGTGAGCCCGGCGTCGGCCAGAGGCGCCAGCACCCCCGCCTCGGTGGCCGCGCGCTGGCCGGGGCGGTAGTCGCCGAGGTCGTCGACGATCAGGCCGTAGGCTACGTGCGCGAAGCCCTCGGCCGCGGCCATCGGCAGCAGGGTGCGGAACAGCTCGGTCTTGCAGTGGTAGCAGCGGTCCGCCTGGTTGCGGGCGTAGAGCGGGTTGTCCAGCTCGCGGGTGGCGATCATGCGGTGGGTGAAGCCGAAGCGAGCCGCCACCGACAGGGCCAGCGCCCGCTGCTCGGCCGACAGCGACTCGGAGTCCGCAGTCACCGCCAGTGCGCGCGCTCCCAGCACGCGGTGGGCGACCACCGCCAGGAGAGCGCTGTCGACGCCGCCCGAGTAGGCCACCAGCAGCGAGCCGGCGGCGCGCAGCTCCCGCTCGAGGCCCTGGCGTTTCTCCTGCAGGTCCTTGGCGCCGCTCACTCCCGCCACTCCTCCTCGTCCTGGGGCGCCAGCTCCAGCTCCAGCGGGGCCAGGCCGACCACCTCCAGCTCGATGCCGCACTCGGGGCAGCTGATGATCTCGCCCTTGTCGACGTCGAACTCGTCGATCTCGACCTCCGCTTCGCACTCCGGGCAGGCCGCCATCGCCATCCTCCGTCTCGGATGATAACCCGCCGCTCGCGTCAAGGTCCGTCAACGGGAGACGCGCCCGTTGGCGTTCAGTCGCCGGCGGTGACCGCGCGACGCCGCCCCTGCAGCCGTCGCCCGGCCAGAAGCTCCACCTCGGCCTCGGCGCGGCGGCCCTGCCGCGTGTAGACGTCCGCCAGCACGTAGTGCCCGAGAGGAGCGAGCTCCGAGGCGTCGTCGACCTTCAGGCCTCGCCGGGCGAGATCGGCCGCCTGCTGCAGGTCCCCCGCGCCCAGGCGTTCGCGGGCGAGGAAGAAGAACGCCGGCCCGAACTCCGGCGCCTTCTCGGTGGCCTCGCGCAGCTGCGACAGGTAGCCGGCACGGTCGCCCTTCTGCCGCAGCAGCTGCGCCAGGTTGAAGCGGGCGCGGCCGTGGTCGGCGAAGCGCGCCAGCTCCTCGCGGTAGAGCCGCTCGGCGCCGGCCACGTCCCCTCGCGCCTCCAGCACCCGGGCCAGGTTGAAGCGGCTCGAGCGCAGGTCGTCCTCGAGCTGGAGGCCGCGCCGCACCAGTCGCTCGGCCTCGTCGTAGCGGCCGCGCTCGAAGGCGAGCGCGGCCAGGCTGTTGTAGGCGGCGCCCATCTTCGGGTTGTGCTTGAGCGCCTCGCGGAAAGTGGCCTCCGCCTCGTCGCGACGGCCGAGCTCGAGGTAGAGGGAGGCGAGCTGGTACCAGACGTGCGGCTGGCGAGGGGCCAGCCGGAGCGCCGTGCGGTAGCCCTCGATCGCCGACTCCGGCCGGCCCTGCGCGCGGTAGGCGTCGGCCAGCGCCCCCAGCGCCAGCTCGCTGTGCGGATCGATCTCCAGCGCCTTGCGGTAGCTCGCCACCGCCTCGTCCGGCCGGCCGAGCTGCAGCAGCCAGCCGCCGAGGCTGCTGTAGGCGTCGATGATCCCGGGGTCCTCGGCGACGACGGCGCGCATGGCCGCGACCGCCTGCTCCAGCTTGTCGTCGCGCGCCAGCGCCCGCGCCCGGCCCAGCCTCGCGAAGACGCCGATCTTGTCCTTGGGGTCGGGCAGCAGCGCCGCGGGGTCGACCCGCGGCCCGCCGCCGACGTACCCGAGCGCGGCCAGCCGCTGCAGCGTCTCGGGATCGAGCGCGTCCTTGTCGGGCGCCGCCTGCGCGCCGCTGCCGGCCAGCCGCTCCAGCGCCGCGTGCAGATCCTCGGCCCGGCGCGAGAAGGCCCGGTACAGGTTCTTCGTCTCGCCGGGATCGGCGAGGACGTCGTACAGCTCGGGCGTCGGCGCCTCGATGTACTTGAAGTGTCCGTCGCGCAGCGCGCGCAGATGCTGCCAGCCGTAGTGGAAGCGCGGGAAGTAGGTCTCGGAGTAGGCGACGGCCTGCGACTCGCCGCGGGGGTCGAGGACCAGCCGCGCCCGCGAGCGGCCGTCGATGTCCTCCTGCGCCGGCAGTTGCAGCAGGTCGAGGAGGGTCGGCATCAGGTCCACGGTGGAGACCTGCGCCGGGCTGCGGCCGCGGTCGCCCCAGGGCGTGCGCAGGATGAAGGGCACGTGCTGGGTCGCGTCGTAGACGAAGAAGGTGTGGGTGGCCTCGCCGTGCTCGCCCAGGCTCTCGCCGTGGTCGGCCATCAGCACCAGCACGGTCTTCTCCCACTGACCGTTCGCCTTCAGCCAGCCGATCAGCCGGCCGACCACCTGGTCGGTGTAGGCGATCTCGCCGAGGTAGGGCTGGCCCGGGTAGCGGGAGAGGAACGGCTCCGGCGGCTCGTACGGCGTGTGCGGGTCGTAGAGGTGCACCCAGGCGAAGAAGCGCCGGTCCCGGACCGTCTGCAGCCAGGCGAGCGCCAGGTCCATCACCTCGTCGCCCTTCTTCTGCACGGTGCCGAGGTTCACCACCTTGTACTTCGACAGGTCGAAGCGATCGGAATAGACGTCGAAGCCCTGGTCGAGGCCCCAGCGCGACTCGAGCACCCAGGCGCCGACGAAGGCCCCGGTGGCGAAGCCCGCCTGCTTGAGGCGGCGGGCCAGCGTGGTCGTCTTCGCTTCGACGTAGAAGCCGCCGTTGTCGCGCACGCCGTGGTGGGGCGGCAGCAGGCCGGTGAAGATCGACACGTGCGAGGGCAGCGTCATCGGCGCGGTGGAGGTGGCCTGCTCGAACACCACGCCCTCCTCGGCCACCGCGTCGATGTTGGGGGTGGCCACTCCGCCGAACCCGTAGCAGCCGAGGCGGTCCGCCCGCAGCGTGTCCAGGGTGACCACCACCACGTTCACCGAGCCGGGGGCGGGCCGCCGGCCGGCGATCACGCGGCGGGCGGCGGCGTCCGTCCTGGGAGGCGCGCGGCGGACCAGCCAGGCGCCCACCGCCGCGAGCGCGACCAGCCCCAGCGCGGTCCACATCCAGAAGCGTGAACGCGTGCGGGAGGAGGCCGCGGGTGGGGTCGCCTTCTTCGGCACGGGCAGTCCACGCTACAGGACCTCTTCCTCCGCCGTCAAACACCCGGCCGGCGCTGCGCGAGGCGAAACCGGCGGGTTCCGGACGCGCTCGTTTTGTGTATGCTTGCGCCCGCCGGGGCGCCCCCCAACTCGAAGCATCCGCGACCGCGCCCGTCGTCTCGTTGCTCTGTGCATGGCCGACGCCGGCGGCGCAGCGACCGGCTCGGCGGGAGGAAGGAAGTGAGTCTGCAGTCGCAGCTGGCCAGGCTCCTCGTCGGGGCCCTGGCGCTCGTCGTCGCGCTGACCCTCGCGGCGCCGCCGGTCCTCGCCGCCCCGCCGCCGCAGCCGACCACGACCGACGCAGCCGCCAGGGCCGCAGCCGTGCCCGGGCCCGTCCTCGCCCAGGCGACGGCGACCGCACCGACGAGCCCGTCGGCCCAGGCACCCGGGCCGAAGCCGTTCCTGAAGACCACCAAGGGCGCCCTCGCGCTCGCCCTGTTCGCGGGCGCGGTCGGGTACACCGCGTACTCGTTCGGCCACGACCGCGTGCATTCGCCGGCGCGGTGAGGAGGCACGAGATGATGCGCAGGACACTCGTCGTCACGCTGCTCCTGATCGCGGCAGCCCTGCCGCTCGCCGCCCAGTCGCTCACCGGCACCGTCGTCGGGACCATCAAGGACGAGCAGGGCGGGGTGCTGCCCGGCACGACCGTGACGCTCACCGGCAAGACCGGGACCCGCTCCACCGTCACCGACGCCGAGGGCGCCTACCGCTTCGCCGCCGTCGACCCGGGCACCTACTCGGTCACCGCTGAGCTCGCCAGCTTCCGGCCCAAGCGCCAGGACAACGTCCGCGTCAGCGTGGCCGGGGTGGTGGACGTCAACCTCGCGCTCGCCGTCGGCGGCAAGACGGAGAGCGTGCAGGTGATCGGCGAGACGCCGGTGGTCGACGTGGCTTCGAGCGCCACCGACAGCACGCTGTCGCAGGACATGCTGTTCAACCTGCCGATCCGGCCGACCAACGCGGCCACCAGCATGCTGAACTACCTGCCCGGCATCAACAACGAGTCGGCCTACGGCGGCAACGCCACCTACGGCAACGGGCTGCTCATCGACGGCGTCGACACCCGTGACCCCGACGCCGGCTCGTCCTGGGTCTTCTTCAACTACGACCTGATGGACGAGATCCAGGTGGGCGGCCTCGGTGCCCCCGCCGAGTACGGCTCGTACACCGGCGCCATCGTCAACACCATCATGAAGTCGGGCGGCAACCGCTACACGGGCCTCTTCAACGCCTACTGGACGAAGAACAGCTTCTGGAGCGACAACGTCAGCTCCTCCGACGTCGCCAAGAACCCGTCGCTGGCCGACCCTGCGGTTGTCAACAAGCGGCTGGACCTCACGGGTCAGATCGGTGGCCCGCTGATCCAGGACAAGCTCTTCTTCTTCCTGGCCGCGCAGCGCTACGAGCAGCGCGACAACCCGAGCGGGCCGCTGCAGCTGCACACCGAGGTCAGCCCCCGCATCAACGCCAAGGTCACCTGGCAGCCGACGCCGAGCGACAACGTCGCCACCAGCTTCCAGTGGGACAACTACAACCAGACGGGGCGTTGCCCCGGCACCGTCGGCAATGCGCTCTGCACCGACAAATCGCCCGACAACCTGACCCTCAAGCAGGACTCGCCCGAGGCCGTGTGGGGCGTGCAGTGGCGGCACCTGTTCGGCACCAGGACCTTCAGCGAGGTCAAGTACAGCGGCTGGTGGGGCTATTACTACCTCGACCCCGCGCTCAATGAACCGGCCCACAACGATGGGTCGACCGGCACCTGGTCGGGCGGTGCCCCCTACCACTACTACGCCGATCGCGTGCGGCACCAGATCAACGCCTCGCTCTCGCACTACGCCGAGGCCTTCGGCAAGCACGACCTCAAGTTCGGCCTGGAGATCGAGCGCAGCAAGGTGCACAACCGCTTCGGCTACACGGGCGGCGGCTACTACTACGACCTCACGGAGTCCTATCCCAGAGGCCAGTACCTTCTCTACGACTACGGTTACGACTCCGAGGGCCACAACCAGCGCGAGTCCTTCTACGCCCAGGACGGCTGGAAGCCGACCGGCCGGCTGACCATCAACGCCGGTGTCCGGGTCGACTTCATCCGCGGCCGCAGCGCGCAGCTCGACAAGACGATCTTCAGCGCCAACGACTGGGCCCCGCGCATCGGCTTCGCCTTCGACCTGACCGGTGACAGCAAGACCGTGCTGAAGGGCCACTACGGCCAGTACTACGAGGACATCTTCAACCAGGAGTACGTGCGGGCCATGCCGGGCTACACCGATTACGTCGGCTACACGTACGACCCGACGGGCAGCAAGTGCATGCCGGGCGGCAACTGCTTCACGGAGTCGAGCCGGCTGCTGTACCCGCTCTACTCGGTCGACCCCAAGATGAAGCAGCCGCGGGTCGACGAGTGGACCGCCGGGATCGAGCGGGCGATCGGAACGGACATGAAGCTGTCGGTCACCGGGGTCTACCGCAAGGACCAGAACATCCAGGGCTCGGTGTTCCCCGACGCCCGCTGGACACCGACCACGGTGACCAACGGCCTCACCGGCCAGCCTCTGACCGTCTACAACTGGGCCAATCAGTCGGCATCCGAGACGACACCGATGCTCACGAACCCGAACGGCTTCGTCTACCGCGACGAGAACGGGAACGTCATCGGCACTGCTCGGGCGGAGCGCAAATACAGGTCGGTCATGTTCGAGCTCGACAAGCGCTTCACCCACCGATGGCAGGGCCGCATCTCGTACGTCTACTCGAAGTCCGAAGGCTCGATCAACAACAGCTCCTACTGGACCTACGGACAGAGCACCCTGTTCGAGACGCCGACCCGCGCGCTCGTCAACGCCTACGGGTTGCCGACCTACGACTCGCCCCACGAGCTGAAGGTCTACGCCACCTACCAGATTCCGAGGGTGGAGATCGGCCTCAACGCCTACTACAGCTACCTGAGCGGCACCACCTGGACCCCGTACCAGCGGTTCAAGACCAGGGACATCAACTACCCGACCTCCTCGGGGCGGCAGCCGCTGCTCGAGCCGTTCGGCAACCGGCGGCTCGACGCCACCAACAACCTCGACCTGCGGATCGAGAAGATCTTCAAAGTCGGGAGCGGGGCCGATCGTCTGGCGGTCTACGCGGACGTCCTGAACGTGTTCAACACCGGGACGATCACGGACGTGAACGCGCGCTATCCGGAGATCTCGATCGCGGGTTACGAGCAGCCGGTCGCGTTCGGCAGCCCGACGGAGCTCAACCTGCCCCGCCGGATGCTCCTCGGCGCGCGCTGGAGCTTCTGATGCCGTGCCGCCGTCTCGGCGGCCGCTGACGGCCGGCTGAGGCGGTCAGCCCCGGGGGCCGCGCGGCCTCCGGGGCTCTCGTCGTTCAGGGCTCGCGTCCGGCTCGCTTCAGGATGGCCTCGAGCCGGGGCATCGACCGGGCATCGTCCTTCAGCTCCAGCAGCGGCGCCACTTCCCTGTCGATGAGGGCCACGTCGAGGCGGGTCCCCTGACGCACGACCACGCTCTCGACGTCCAGCCAGTCCTTCTCACGGCCAGCGAACACCTTGAGGACGACCAGGTCTTCGGCCGAGCAGGTGACGAGAGGAGCGGCGCCGCCCACGTCCCAGCCAGACGACCGCCCGACGACGCGTTCCTCGAACGGGATCCCACCCAGCGAGATGTCGATCGGCACCCCGCTCGCGGATTCGAGCAGGACGACACGGCAACGGAGCGCGAACTCCCGGGTATCGGGCAACCGCCCCCGGTAGGTCGACAGCAGCGCGTCTACGAACTCCGCCTCCGGCCCGAACCCCGAGACGACGCTGAGATCGACGTCCTGCGTCAGGCGGGGCTCGCCCCAACGCTGCACCGCGAGCGCGCCGATGACGCAGAAGCGCCAGCGGCGAGCCTGACAGAACCGCTGGATCTCGAGGGCGGTCTCGAGGATCGGGTTCACGGGCGCAGTCGAGCGAAGAGCGTCTGCTGCTCGACCAGCCCGGAGCTGCCGCGCCTCTCGGTGGACAGCGGCGTTTGCGCACCCAGCGAGAGAAGCCTCTCGGTGGCCTGGAGCGCCTGCTCTGAAGTCATGGCCCGCAGCTCGGCATACCGAACAGCTACCAGGGCCTCCCCTGTCTCCTGCCAGGTCCGGGCCCACAGCCTGAGCCTCTCGGGATCGACCGCCACGACGCTCATTCTACCGCGCCCGGTAGGTGCCGCTGCGGCCGCCGGTCTTGCGGACGACCCGTACCGCCTCGATCCTCATCGCCTTGTCCGCGGCCTTCACCATGTCGTAGACGGTGAGGGCCGCCACCGAGACGGCATGGAGAGCCTCCATCTCGGCGCCCGTCTTCGCCTCGGTCCGCACGCGCGCCTCGATCTCGAAGCCGTCGCGGCGGGGCCGCAGGTCGACGTCCACCTGGGTGAGCGGCAGCGGGTGGCACAGCGGGATGGTGTCCGCGGTCCGCTTGGCGGCCATGATCCCGGCGAGGCGGGCAACCTCCACCACCGCGCCCTTCGCCAGCCGCCCGGCGCGCACCAGGCGCATGGCGGCGGGGGCGATCACGATCCGCCCGCGCGCCACCGCCTCGCGCACGGTCACGGGCTTGTCGGAGACGTCCACCATCCGGGCGCGGCCGTCTTTGCCCAGGTGGCTGAGGGCGCGGCTTCCGGTCACGGCGCGGCGTTCAGGGCGGCTCACCGTCGTCCTCCAGGAAGGAATCGAGAAGCAGCGCCGGCGCCGTCTCGCCGGCGGCGGCGTGGCTGCGACCGGCCTCCATCACCACCAGGGCGTTCGCCCGCGCGTGGGCGACGAGGTCGCCGGAGCCCAGCGAGCGCAGCGGCCGCGCCAGCAGGCGACCCTCGCGGGCCCGCACCAGCGCGGGGGCGTGGCTGGTGCGGCCGGAGCGGTTGCCCACCGGCGCCAGCAGCTCCACCGTCGCCCGCGGGCGCAGCGGCGGCAGGGCACCCTGCAGCCGCAGCAGGCAGGGCCGCACGAACAGCTCGCTGGTCACCTGCGCCGAGACCGGGTTGCCGGGCAGGCCGAACACCAGCGTCGCGCCGCGCCGGCCGAAGACCAGCGGCGCCCCGGGCTTGATCGCGACCCGGGTGAAGAAGAAGGAGGCCCCCGCCTCGAGCAGCACGGGCTCGACCAGGTCGTAGTCCCCGGCCGAGACGCCGCCGGAGACGACCAGCACGTCCGCGTCGAAGCCCCGGGCGAGGGCCGCCGCCAGCGCCTCGCGCCGGTCGGGGGCGAGGCCGAGTGTCGCCACCTCGGCGCCGGCCAGGCGCAGCTGGGCCGCGACCGCGGGGCCGTTGCTGTTGCGGATCTGCGCCGGCGCCGGAGTGGAGGCGGCGTCGACCACCTCGTCGCCGGTGACCAGCACCGCCACCCGCGGCCGCCGGCCGACGCGCGGCCGCACGCAGCCGACCGAGGCCAGCACGGCCAGCGCCGCGGGATCGAGACGGCGGCCGCGCGGCAGCACCACATCCCCGCGCCGCACCTCGCACCCGCGGGGCGCGACGTTGGCGCCCGGCGCCACCGCGCCGGCGATCTCCACCAGGCCGTCGGCGAGGGTACGGGTGGTCTCCACCGGCTGCACCGCGTTCGCGCCGCCAGGCACCGGGGCGCCGGTCATGATGCGCACGGCCTGGTGCGGGCCCACCGTCATCGCCGGCCACTCGCCGGCGCGCACCCCGCCCACCACCGAGAGCCGCGCCGGCGCCAACGCGACGTCCTCGGCGCGGAGCGCGTAGCCGTCCATCGCCGCACGGTCGAACGGCGGCAGGTCGGCGTCGGCGTGGACGTCCTCGGCGAGCACCCGCTGCAGCGCGTCCGCGAGCGCCACCTCCTCTGCGGGGAGCGGCAGGCTCTCGCGCAGCACCACGGCGAGCGCGTCCTCGACGGTGACCACCGACGTGATTGTATTCCCGCCGTGCCGCGCGGCCGGACGGCGACCATGCGCTACGATGGTCGCTCCGGAGGTGACGCGTGCGTCCGACCGTGGCGTGGGAAGACGGCGCCGTGGTGATGATCGACCAGCGACGGCTGCCGGGCGAGGAGGTCTTCCTGCGCTGCCGCGACCACCTGCAGGTGGCCGCGGCCATCCGCGACATGGCGATCCGGGGCGCCCCGGCCATCGGCGTGGCCGCGGCGTTCGCGCTGGCGCTCGGCGTGCGCAACACGACGAGCCAGGGCGAGGCGCTGCGCGGCGAGTGGGAGGCGATCTGCGGCGCCCTCGCCGCCACCCGCCCCACGGCGGTGAACCTGTTCTGGGCGATCGCGCGCATGCGCGCGCGTTTCGAGGCCGGTGCGGCCAACGGCGGGGCGGCGCTGCGCGAGGAGCTGCTGCAGGAGGCGCTGCGCATCGAGGCGGAGGACGTGGAGGCCTGCCGGCGCCTGGGCGACCTCGGCGCCGGCCTGCTGCCGCCCGACGCCAGGGTGCTGACGCACTGCAACGCCGGCGCCCTGGCCACCGCTGGCTACGGCACCGCTCTCGGCGTCGTGCGCTCGGCGGCCCGGCTGGGCAAGCTGGCGGCGGTGTTCGCCGACGAGACCCGCCCCTTCCTGCAGGGGGCCCGCCTCACCACCTGGGAGCTGCAGAAGGACGGCATCGCCGCCACCCTGCTGACCGACAGCATGGCCGGCCACCTGATGGCCCGCGGCGAGATCAACGCGGTGGTGGTGGGGGCCGACCGCATCGCCGCCAACGGAGACGTGGCCAACAAGGTCGGGACCTACACGGTGGCGGTGCTGGCCCGCGAGCACCGCATCCCCTTCTACGTGGCCGCACCCGTCTCCACCATCGACCTCGCCACCCCCGACGGCCGCGCCATCCCCATCGAGGAGCGCCCGGCGGAGGAGGTGACCGCGTTCGCCGGCAGCCGCATCGCTCCCCGGGGGATCGCGGCGCGCAACCCGGCCTTCGACGTCACCCCCGGCCGGCTGGTGACCGCGATCGTCTGCGAGCGCGGGATCGCGCGCGCGCCCTTCGACAAGAGCCTGCGCGCCCTGGTAACCGAGGCCGACGCGGCCCGGGCGCGACGGTGAGCCTGGTCCTCGGCATCGAGACCTCCTGCGACGAGACCGCGGCCTCGGTGGTCGCGGACGGCCGGCGGATCCTCTCCAACGTGGTCGCCAGCCAGGTGGCCGTCCACGCGCCTTACGGCGGCGTGGTGCCGGAGCTGGCCTCGCGGCACCACCTGGAGACGATGGGGCCGGTGCTCGAGGCCGCGATGCGCGACTCCGGAGTGGGGTTCCCGGCGCTCGAGGCGGTGGCGGTCACCCAGGGCCCCGGCCTGGTGGGGTCGCTGCTGGTGGGTGTGCAGGCGGCCAAGGCGATCGCCCTGGTGCACAGGAAGCCGCTGGTCCCCGTCCACCACGTGGCCGGCCACGTCCAGGCGGCGTTCCTGGCCCATGGCGCCATCCCGCTGCCGGCGGTGGCGCTGGTCGTCTCCGGCGGGCACACCAGCCTGTACGCGGTCCCGGAGGAGGGCGTCTACCGGATGCTCGGCCGCACCCGCGACGACGCCGCCGGCGAGGCGTTCGACAAGGTCGCCAAGCTGCTCGGGCTGGGCTATCCCGGCGGCCCGGTGATCGACCGCCTGGCCGAGGGAGCGGACGACCGCGCGGTCGAGTTCACCATCGCCCGCCTCAAGGACGGCAGCGCCGACTTCTCCTTCAGCGGCATCAAGACGGCCGTGCTGCTGCACGTGCGCCGCGAGGGCGTCGCGCCGGTCGCCGACCCCGGGCGGGTGCCCGAGGTGGTTCGCGACCTGGTGGCCTCGTTCCAGCGGGCGGTGGTGGCGTCTCTGGTGCGGGGGCTGGTGCGGGCGGCAGAGGCGGAGCGGCCGCGCAGCCTGATCGTCACCGGCGGCGTGGCGGCCAACTCGCGCCTGCGCCGCGAGGCCGAGGGCGCCGGGCGCGCGCTGGGGCTGCCCGTCTTCATCCCCCCGCCCGCCCTCACCACCGACAACGCGGCCATGGTGGCGGCCGCCGGGTTCGTGGCGCTGCGCCGGGGCGTGCGCGCCGACCTCGCGCTCAACGCCGACCCCCACCTCCGGCTGGGGTGAGCCCGCACACAGGAACAAACCGTTCTATTGACACCCGCTCGAGCGCTGATCTACCGTCAAAAGTCGTCAACGGATTTCGTCGCGGTCGACGCGGAGGTAGTGGATGAACGTGGACGTGGACAGGCGGGCAGCCCTCTCCCGGTTCTATCGCGAGGAGTTCCTGGCGCACCTCGAGCACCTGCAGGCGGCGGGCATCCTGGACGACTCGAGCCGCGAGGTGGTGGAGAGGGCGCGGCGCGCGGTGACCCGTCTCGACCATCTGTGCGGATGCCAGTGCTTCGCGGTGGTCGCCGAGACCCTGCTGCAGAGGTTCGACGCGCTGAGCGGCCTCAGCACCGCCGACCCGCGGCAGCGGCACTGAGCAACGACCGCCTCCGGGCCCGCTTGCGGCGGGCCGCGGCCGGCGTGCTGCGGCGCGCCGTCGCCGCCGCCGAGCCCTATCGCCTGGTCCGCCGGCAACTGGCGCGCCGCGGCGGGCAGGTGGAGATCGCCGGCGTCGTGCAGCGGGGTGGCCGCGTGTTCCTCGTGGCGGCCGGCAAGGCCTCGGTGCCGATGGCGCGCGCCGTGGAGGACGCGCTGGGCGAGCGCCTCGCCGGCGGCCTCGTCGTCTCGACCGCCGGCGAGGCCGCGCTCGGACGCGTCCGCCTGTGCACGGCGGGGCACCCTGTGCCCGACGCGCGCGGCCTCGCCGCGGCCGCGGAGGTGGAGGCGCTCGCGGCGGGCCTCCGCAGGAGCGACCTGCTGCTGGTACTGCTCTCCGGAGGGGCATCCGCCCTGCTGCCGGCACCGGCGGAGGGCCTCTCGCTCGAGGACAAGGCCGCGACCACGCGGTTCCTGCTGCGCGCCGGGGCGACCATCCAGGAGCTGAACGCGGTCCGCAAGCACCTCTCGCGACTGAAGGGCGGCGGGCTGGCCCGAGCCGCCTCCCCCGCGCGGGTGGTGACCCTGGCGCTCTCGGACGTGGTGGGCGACGACCTCTCCACGATCGCCTCCGGGCCGACGGTGCCCGATCCCACGGGCTTCGCCGACGCGCTCGAGGTGCTGCGCCGTCGCCAGGTGCTCGAGGTCGTCCCCGCGCCCGTGCGGGCACGGCTGGAGCGGGGGGCCCGGGGCGAGGTCGCGGAGACGCCCAAGGCGGGCGATCCCGTCTTCCGGCGGACGCTCACCCGCGTTGTGGGCAGCAACCGGCTGAGCCTCCAGGCGGCAGCGGTGGAGGCGCGCCGCCTCGGCCTGCGGCCGCTGGTGCTCACCAGCCGTCTGGAGGGCGAGGCGCGGGAGGCCGCGCGCGTGCTGGTGGCGGTGCTGCGCGAGTGCGTGGAGAGCGGCCGCCCGGCCGCGACGCCGGTGTGCCTGCTGGCCGGAGGCGAGACCACGGTGACGGTCCGCGGTGACGGCCAGGGCGGCCGCAACCAGGAGCTGGCGGTCGCGGCTTCCCAGGCGCTGGCCGGTTTCCCGGTGCCGGCAGTCGTCGCCAGCCTGGCCACCGACGGCGTCGACGGCGCGAGCGACGCGGCCGGTGGCGTGGTCGACGACACGACGGTCGCCCGCGCCGCCGCCGCCGGCCTGGCACCCGCCGACGTCTTCCTGGCGGCGAGCGACACCCGCAACTTCCTGGGCCCGGTCGGCGACCTGATCCTCACCGGCCCGACGGGCACCAACGTCGTGGACCTGGTGGTGCTCCTCGCGGGTCGGCCGGCGCCGCGGCTATAATCGCCGGGTTCGTGCGCGGCGGGCGCGGATGCGGTCCCGCTGCACGCGAAGGGGGCGACCCGTGGGCGACGACCCGGTCGACGATCCCGTCGGGATCGCGGCGGAGGACGCGGGCGAGGCGCTGGGGGAGCCTGCGCTCAAGCTTCCGGCACCGTCGCCGGGGCTGCCACCCGACTCGCTCGAGCAGCGGGCCCGCGCGGCCGAGGACCGCCTGTCGGAGGTGACGGCCGCCTACCGCAAGCTCCGTGCCGAGAACGACGCCTTCCGCACCCGGCTCAGGCGCGACCTCGAGCGGCAGTCCGACCGCCGGCGCGAGCGCCTGGTGCTGCAGTTCATCGAGATCCTCGACAACCTCGACCGCGCCCTCGAGGCCGCCGAGCGCTCCTACGCGGGCAACCCGTTGATCGAGGGCCTCATCCTGGTGCGCACGCAGCTGCTGCAGATCCTCCAGCAGGAGGGCCTCGAGCGGGTCCCGGTGCTGGGTCTGCCCTACGACCCCGCCGTGTCGGAGGCGGTCGGCACCCAGCCCGTCCGCGACCGCGAGCGCGAGCACCTGGTCCTGGCGGAGATGCAGCGCGGCTATCGCCTGCACGGGCGCGTGGTGCGCGCCTCGCGGGTGGTGGTCGGCGCGTACCAGGAGGCGGCCGAGGAGCCGCAGCCGGACCGCTCCGAGCTGATCGGCGCCGACGAGGTCCGGGATCGTTCGACCCCGGACGCGGCCGAGCCGGTCACGGCGCGGCTGTTCGACCAGGCGGATCTCGACGAGATGCTCGGCGACGTGCCGCCCCGCAAGGGCGAGTGACCGCTCAGCGCGAGGCGCGGGCCACGGCCCCGACGCGGGTGCGCCAGTCGGCGAGCAGATCGCGCAGCGTCTGCTCCAGCGGGATCTCGGGCCGCCACCCCGTCGCCGCCTGCAGCCGCGAGGGATCGCCGACCTGCACCGCGACCTCGGCGGGCCGCAGCCGCCGCGGATCGACGCGCACCTCCACCCGCGCCGGCGAGGCCTGCAGCAGCAGGTCCAGAAGCTCGCCGATGCGACGCCCGCGGCCGGAGCAGACGTTGTAGACGGCGCCGCCCTCCCCTCTCTCGGCGAGCAGCCAGTAGGCGCGCACCACGTCGCGCACGTCCGTGAAGTCGCGCACCGCCTCCAGGTTGCCCACCTCGATCACCGGCGGGCGCAGCCCGGCCTCGATCTCCGCCACCTGGCGGGCGAACGAGCTCTCGGCGAAGGCCTCGCCGCGACCCGGGCCGGTGTGGTGGAAGGTGCGGGTCAGCACCACCCGCATGCCCCCGGCCGGGCCGTAGAGCAGCGCCAGCGCGCCCTGCGCCACCTTGCTGACCGCGTACGGCGAGGCGGGCCGCAGCGGAGCCGTCTCCCGCAGGGGCAGCTCGTCCGGCGCGGGCGGGCCGTACTCCTCGGCGCTGCCCACCACCAGCACCTCGGGTCGCAGCCGCAGCCGCCGGGCGGCGTCGAGCACGTGCACGATGCCCAGGACGTTGGTCCGCAGCGTCCCGCCGGGATCGAGCAGCGAGTGTCGCGGGCTCGACTGCCCGGCCAGGTGCAGGATGCGCTGGGGCCGCACCGCCTCGACCAGGGCGGCGGTCGCCGCCGGGTCGCAGAGGTCCACCTCCAGCGCCGTCATCCCCACACCGCTGCCCCAGGTGATGCCGCCCTGCGGCAGGACGGCGCCGAACACCTCGACCCCCGGCTGCTCCCGCGCCAGCCAGGCGACGACGTGCCCGCCCACGAACCCCCCGGCCCCCGTGAGCAGCAGCCTCAACGGTAGCCGCCGAGGCCCTGCCGGCTGCTGTCGGAGCCGAGGAAGTTGCCCATGGAGCCGATGTTCGCCAGCTCGATGTTGAAGTGCCAGCGGCTGTCGACGACGGTGTTCCAGTTGTAGCGGATGTACTCGACCTTGATGCCGCAGCACTGCAGGCCGTAGCGGACCTGGCCCCGCAGGTTGTAGAGGATGTCGCGCACCAGGTCGTAGTCGACGCCGCCCTCGAGCTCCAGGCGTCGCGGCAGCACGTCCACGCTGGTGGTGGCGCGGACGGTGTGGCTGCCCACCGTCCGCTGGGTGGGGTCGACGGAGGTGCGCAGCGAGCGCGACCAGCCGGCGGAGAAGGCGACCCGGCCGGTGTTGATGGTGGCGTTGCCGCTCATCCTCTGCAGCTGCTGGAAGTTGACGTTGTACTCCAGCGTGTAGTCGAAGGAGTACTCGGCGGTCGGCCGCAGGCGCATGCGCGAGGAGAGAGGCGAGAGGTGGGCGGGAGTGTTGCCGGGACCGAAGCTGCTGGAGGCGTAGTTGGGGTCGAAGTTGTTCTGCGCCTCGTTGATCTTCACGTAGTAGGTCTGCATCAGGCGCCACTCGAAGAAGGTCCAGGCGGCGGTGCGGTCGCCGCGGCCCGTCGGCCGCTTGGCGAAGATGCGCTGCACCAGCGCGTACTGCACCTCGTCGGTGCCGTACATGTAGTCGATGGAGTCGAACTTGGGGATGGCGTTGGCGTCCTCCACCCGGGTGCGATAGCGCCAGGTGATCTCGGGCCCGATGGTGTGCTTCCAGCGCTTGGAGTAGCCGAGGTCCGGGGTGTCGAACACCTTCTGGAACGTCGGCCCCCGGATGTCGATCGAGGTCTCGAAGAAGCTGCGGTTGAGAGGCGGCCCCACGATGGCGGCCTGCTGCTTGGGGTTGCCGCTATCGTCGAGGATCGGGTTGCCCTCCTCGTCCACGGCCGTCACGAAGCCGTTGGTCGAGCCGTAGCGGGTGAAGCGGTAGCTCACCGACGGGTTGACGTCGAGGAAGGTGAGGTTGAAGGGCCGCGACAGGGTCGGGCTGAGGTCGAACCGCCACCAGTTGTCGACGTGGCTCAGGTCGCCGTAGCGGATGTGGTCGGCGGTCGAGTCCATGCCGAACACGATCCCGCCCCAGCCGACCTGGCGGGGGAAGCGACGGAGGGAGAAGCCGGGGAGGTGGCCGTTGATCCGCTGGTAGGTGTCGCCGTAGTAGGTGTTGGTGTCGTCGGTGTAGGCGGTCAGCACCGCCAGCTTGAGGTCCTTCTCCAGGCTCACCGAGTAGCGCTGGGTGCGGGTGGTGGCCAGGTTGAAGTTGTCCTGGAAGCGCTGGCGGAACTGCAGGTCGCTGTACTTGCGCAGGTTCAGAGCCACCCGGATCTTCCCGGGCGCCATCTGCAGGGCGTTCCAGTCGATGTCGTAGTCGTTCACCGCGGGGCTGCCCGGGGTGATCACCTCGCCGGTGGTGGGGTCGACGACCGCGGGGGTGCTGTTCAGCCGGAAGACGTAGGTGCGGAAGACACCGCGCGAGGGCGAGTCCGAGGCATAGCGCAGCTCGTGGCCGAAGCCGAAGCCCGACTTGGTGTAGGCGTCGAAGTAGAAGGTCTGGTCGGCGCTACGGCCCATGGCCCAGAAGAAGCCGGTGCCCATGCCGAAGCCGCGCCAGGTGGAGTGGCTGAAGTGCGGGAACAGGAAGCCGGTGGAGCGGCCGTTCTTCTCGATCGGGTAGGCGATCCACGGCGTGTAGAAGGACGGGACCCCCTTCACCCAGAAGACGGCGTTCCTGGCGATGATCTTGTCGTCGACCTCGATGGTGGCGCTCGTGCTGCTGATCTTCCAGCGCGGGTTCGGCTGCTCGCAGGCGGTGAAGCGGCCGCCCTCGACCAGGTAGGTCCTGTCGTCCTTGCGGGTGACGCGACGGCCCTCCACGAACACCCCCGGCTCCACGAAGCCGACCGCGTTGGTGAGGAAGCCCTTCCCGGTGTCGTCCATCTCCAGGTGGTCGCCCGAGAGGCGCTCGTCGCCCCTGATGAAGACCACGTTGCCGTCGGCCACCATCCGCCGCTTGACGCTGCCGTCCTCCTGCTTTTCCTCGTAGACGTCGGCCTTGTCGGCCAGCACGCGCATGCCGGTGAGTCGCAGGTCGACCATGCCGCGCGCCTCGATGTGGCCCTTGTCGCGCTGCTCGTAGGACTCGGCCTTCACCCGCATCTCGCCCTCGGGGATCGCCTCCTCGCCCTCCGGGCCCGTACGTTTCTTGCCCTTGTCCCGAGCCTGCTCGGTCGGTGCCTGCTGCCCTTCAGCGGAGGATGAGGTTCCCGTCTGACCGGGTGTCGCCGCGCCTGGCGTCGCCGGCGCCGGGTTGCGCCTGCCCTGCCCACGCGCCGGCGCCGCCGCCAGCAGCGCCACCGCGACGATCAGCAGCAGGGAGGAGAGGGGCCGCGACACGCGCGCAACCGCCCTTCGCGCCTAGAGGGCCGCCATGCCCATGACGTGGAACCCGCCGTCCACGTGGATCACCTCCCCGGTGACGCCGCGCGACAGGGGCGAGATCAGGAAGAGGGCGGCGTCGCCGACCTCGTCCTGGTCCGTGTTGCGGCGCAGCGGGGCGTGGGTCCGGTGGTACTCGAGCATCTTGGAGAGACCGTGGACGCCCGAGGCGGCGAGCGTCTTGATGGGCCCGGCGGAGACGGCGTTGACCCTGATCCCCTTCGGCCCCAGATCCGCAGCCAGGTAGCGCACCGACATCTCGAGAGCGGCCTTGGCCACGCCCATCACGTTGTAGTGCGGCACCACGCGCTCGCCGCCCAGGTAGCTGAGGGTGACGATGCTGCCGCCGTCCGCCATCAGCGGCGCCGTCTCGCGGGCGAGCGCGGTGAGCGAGTAGGAGGAGATCTCCTGGGCGACACGGTACCCCTCGCGCGAGGTGTTGACGAACTCGCCGTCCAGCTCCTCGCGCAGCGCGTAGGCCACGGCGTGCACCACGAAGTCGAGCCTGCCGAACTCCCGGCGCACCGACTCCGCCAGCGCCCGCAGGTCCTCGTCGCGGGAGACGTCGCAGGGCAGCAGCAGCGGGTCGCGCAGCTGCTGCGCCAGCTCCCGCACGTTCTCCTGCAGCCGCTCGCCCTGGTAGGTGACGGCGAGCCTGGCCCCCTCGCGCTGCGCGGCCCGGGCGATGCCCCAGGCGATCGAGCGCTTGTTGGCGATCCCCAGCACCAGGCCGTGCCTGCCCTCGAGAAGCATGCCCCCTCCGCTCGCCCGTTGAGGTCGGGGCACTATAACATCAGCCTCCTGTGCGACCGGTAGTCGCGGAGTGTAGAAGATGGTGACGGCCTGGCCCATCCGCTTCGAGGACGTCCTCTCCGCCCGCGAGCGGACCCTTCCCCACCTGCCGCCGACGCCCCTGCGCGGCTACCCGGCCCTGGACGCGGCCGTCGGCCAGGGCCTGCGCGTGCTCGTCAAGCACGAGAACTTCCAGCCCACCGGCGCCTTCAAGGTCCGCAACGCCCTGTCCGCCCTGACCGCGCTCGGCCCCGCCGAGCGCCGGCGCGGCGTGGTGGCCGCCACCCGCGGCAACCACGGCCTGGGCCTGGCCTGGGCGGGCGCGCGGCTGGGGATCCCGGTGACCGTGTGCGTGCCGCTGGGCAACAACCCGGAGAAGAACGCGGCGGTGCGCGGCCTGGGGGCACGCCTGGTCGAGGAGGGTCGCGACTACGACGAGAGCGTGAAGGCGGCCGAGCGGCTGACGGCGGGGGAGGGCCTGCACCTCGTCCACTCGACCAACGACGCAGCCGTCGTCGCCGGGGCCGGCACCCTCGCCCTGGAGATGCTCGAGCAGGCGCCCCAGCTCGAGGCGCTGGTGCTGGCGGTGGGCGGCGGCTCGCAGGCGGTCGGCGCGCTCACGGTCCTCCGCGGCCGGGAAGCGGCGGTGCCGGTCTACGCGGTTCAGGCGAAGGGCGCCTCGGCCATCCACGACGCCTGGCACCTCGGACGGCCGGTCTCGAAGCCCTCCGCGGACACCATCGCGGACGGCCTCGCCACCCGCAACACCTACCCCTTCACCTTCGGCGCCCTGCGCGAGGGGCTGGCCGGCTTCGTCACCGTCACCGACGCGCAGATCGCCGAGGCGGTGCGCCTCGTCCTCTCCACCACCCACACCCTGGTCGAGGGGGCGGGTGCCGCCGGGCTGGCGGGTCTGCTGGCCCTGCGCGAGACCCTGGCCGGCGGGACGGTGGGGATCGTCCTCTCCGGCGCGAACATCGACCAGGCCTTGCTCAAACGGATCCTCGACGGCGAGATCTGAACGGCCGTCCTCGGGGCGAGGTGGAGAACGAGGAAGCCGGGGGCGGGACATCAAAGCCGACGGCCTTGCCGGGCTTCCATGTTCTGGGGGATTCCATCCCCCAGACCCCCTGGGCTGCTTTCGGCTGAGACCTAGTCGGCCACCAGGTCCTCGGCCTTCAGCCCGCGGGCGGCGAGGATGCGCTCGATCACCTCGCCCACCACGTTGTTCGGCGTCGACGCCCCGGCGGTGAGGCCGACGGTCACCGGTCCCTGCGGCAGCCAGCAGGCGGTCGTGGTCTCCTGCTGCGAGCCGACCGGCCGGTGGCGGATGGTACGGGCGCCGTCGATGCGGTCGGCGCCGCTGATGTGGTAGGTGGGCAGCCGCTCCGCGCACAGGCGGGTCAGCGCCTGGGTGTTGCTGCTGTTGTAGCCACCGATCACCACCATCAGCGACAGCCCGCCTTCCTGGAGCATGGCCAGCACCGCGTCCTGGCGGTCCTGGGTCGCCGAGCAGATGGTGTCGAAGGAGCGGAAGCGGCCGTCGAGCTCCGCCTCCCCCCACCGCGCCAGCATGGCGGCACGCAGCATCCGCTCGATCTGCAGGCTCTCGGCCATCAGCATGGTGGTCTGGTTGGCCAGTCCGATCCGCTGCAGGTCCTGCTCGGGGTCGAAGCCGGGGCTGGCCGTCTCGCGAAAGCGCGCGAGCAGCGCCGCCTGCGGCAGCTCGCCGCGGATGAAGCCGCAGACCAGCTCGGCCTCGTCCTTGTCCCGCACGCACAGGTAGCGGCCGCCAGGGAAGGCCGCCGCCTGCGAGGCGGTGGCCTTGGTCTCCTCGTGGTAGTGCTTGCCGTGGATGACGGCGGTGAAGCCGTCGCGGGCGTAGCGCTGGACGTTCTTCCACACGTTGAGCACGCTGCCGCAGGTGGTGTCCACGAGGACGCAGCCCTTGTCGCGCAGCGTCCTCATCTCCGCGACGGACACGCCGAAGGCGGGGAGGATCACCACGTCGGCCGAGTCCACGCCGGCGTAGCGCTCCTCGGGGCCGGGTCGGTCGGGCAGGATGCGGATGCCGAGCCCCTCGATGCGGCCGTTCACCTCGGGGTTGTGGATGATCTCGCCGGAGAGGAAGATGCGCCGGTCCGGGAAGCGCTCGCGCGCCTCGTAGGCGTACTCGACCGCGCGGTCGACGCCGTAGCAGAACCCGAACTCGCGGGCGAGCTTGACCCGCACCTCGCCCGCGCGGGCCGCGTAGCCCTTCTCCTTCAGCCGGTCGACCACCGAGGAGTGGTAGCTGGCCACGAGCATCGGGCGCACCGCGGCCTTGAGGTTGAAGCCCTTCTGGTAGTAGGTCGACTCGCTCCCGCCCATGGACGAAATGTCAGCATAACCCAGATCCGCCGGCGGAGCGGGTGTAATGTTGAGGCGGATGAAGCGCGCGCTGGTGGTGGAGGACGACCCCGACATCGTGGAGCTGATCCGCCACTACCTGGTCGCCGAGGGCTTCTTCGTGGACACGGTGGACGAGGGCCAGCGCGCCCTCGAGCGCCTGCGGGGCGGCGCGTTCCACGCCGTCGTCCTCGACCTGCAGCTGCCCGGGCTCGACGGGCTCAGCGTTTGCGCCGAGATCCGGCGCGACCCGAGGCTGCGGGCGCTGCCGGTGATCATGCTGACGGCGCGCGGCGACGAGTCCGACCGCATCGTGGGTTTGGAGGTCGGGGCGGACGACTACGTGGTGAAGCCGTTCAGCCCGAAAGAGCTGATGGCTCGGCTGCGGGCCGTGCTGCGCCGGCTCGACCGCGCCGAGCAGGAGGCGGAGCGTCCACTGGTGAGCGGTGGGCTGGAGCTCGACCGCGCCCGGCACACGGCCTCGTGGGAAGGCCGGCCCGTCCACCTCACGGCGAAGGAGTTCGGCCTGCTCACGGCGCTGGCGGAGGCGCACGGAAGGGTGCTCAGCCGCGAGGCGCTGCTGGAGCGGGTCTGGGGCTACTCCTACTCCGAGGGGACGAGGACCGTGGACGTCCACGTCCGGCGCGTCCGGGAGAAGCTGCCCGGCCTGGCCGACCGCCTCATCACCGTCAAATCCCTGGGGTATCGTCTGGTGCCGGAGGCTGGATGAGGAGGCACCTTTCCCTGCGCGGGCGGATGGTGGCCACGGCCGTGGTGGCAGCGGGGCTGGCGCTGGGCGTGCTGCTGCTGGTGACGGGACCCAGCCTGGAGACACGGGCCCGCCACGACGCCGAGGCCACGCTGCTGGCTGAGGCGCGGCTGATGGCCCGGGTGGTCGAGGACTCGCTGGCCCGCGGGATCGGCCCCGACGCGCTCGACCCGGTGGTGGACGACGCCGCCCGTGAGGTGAACGCGCGGGTGACCATCGTCGCCCCGGACGGCCGCGTGCTCGCGGACTCGGCCCTCTCGGGCGAGGCCCTCCTGGCGATGGAGAACCACGGACAGCGGCCGGAGGTCAAGGCGGCGCTCGCGGGGCAGGCGACGAGCATCCTGCGCCACAGCGCCACCGTGGGCGCGGACCTGCTCTACGCCGCCGTCCCCGTGCGATCTACCGGCCGCGTCGTCGGCGTTGCGCGCGTCTCTCGCGGCATCGACGCCATCACCGACCAGGGCCGCCAACTGTGGTGGTCGGCGGCGCTGGCCCTGGCGCTCGCGCTCCTGGCCACGGCTCTGCTCTCGCTCTTGCTGTCGGCCTCCCTGGGGCGGACACTGAACGAGCTGATGGACGGGGCCCGGCGCCTGGCGCAAGGCGACCTCTCCGCCCGGCTGCCGGCGCGCCGCGACGATGAGCTGGGGGAGCTGGCCCACATCCTCAGCCACTCCGCGGCGCAGCTGCAGCAGCAGCTCGCCGAGATCGCCCGTGACCGGGGCCGGACCGAAGCGGTCCTCTCGGCGCTGGAGGACGGCGTGCTGGCCGTCGACCACCGGGGAGTGGTGGTGCTCGCCAACGCCCGCCTGGCGGGCGCGCTGCCGCTGACCCAGCCCATCGGCCGCCACTACCTGGAGGTGGTCCGCCAGCGCGAGGTGGGCGAGCTGGTGGAGAGGGTGCTGCGGACCGGCGAGCGCGCCACCGCGGAGGTGGAGCTGCTCAACGTCGGCCGCGTCTTCACCATCACCGCCCTGCCCTTCCCCGGCGCGGAGGGCACGCCGCACGGGGCGGTGCTCACCTTCAACGACGCCACCGAGAGGCGGCGAGTCGAGCGCATGCGCCGCGACTTCGTGGCCAACGCCTCCCACGAGCTGCGCACGCCGCTCACCTCCATCAGGGGTTTCGTGGAGGCGCTGGAGGACGACGCCGTCGACGACCCGGAGAAGGCGCGCCGCTTTCTGGGCAAGATCCGCGTCCACGCCGAGCGCATGACCACCCTGGTTCAGGACCTGCTGGAGCTGAGCCGGCTGGACTCCGGCACTCGCGAACCCGACTGGGAGGAGGTCAATCCGGCCGCCGTGGCCGTGGAGGTGATCGGCACTTTCGCGGCACCGGCCGCGGCCAAGCAGATCGCACTGCGCCATGTCGACCGCTGCGCGGCGACGGTGCTGACCGACCGCGACCGGTTGCGCCGGATCCTGGAGAACCTGGTCGACAACGCGGTCAAGTACACGCCGGCGGGAGGCCACGTGGAGCTCGCCACCTCCCCCGGCGACGAGGGCGCGGTGCGGATCGAGGTGACTGACGACGGCCCCGGCATCGCCGCCGAACACCTGGACCGGGTGTTCGAGCGCTTCTACCGCGTGGACAAGGCGCGCAGCCGCGAGCTGGGCGGCACCGGCTTGGGCCTGTCGATCGTGCGCCACCTGGCGGACAGCGTGGGCGCCGCCGTGACCGTGGCCAGCACCCCCGCGCGCGGCGCCTGCTTCAGGGTGACGCTGCCCGCGCGTCCGGCGGCCGCGGAGGCAACGGTCGACAGCGAGTAGCCCCGCGGTGCGCGGCGGCACGGTCGGCGGAGCGACGGCGATGAGGATCACCACCCTCCTGGGCAGCCCGCGACGGGCCGGGAACACGGCCCACATCTTGGCGGCCTTCGAGCAACGTGCCTCGCGAGCGCACGAGGTGTGCCGGATCAACGTCGTGGACGAGCACATCGAGGGCTGCCGCGGGTGCGACGCGTGCCAGGAGGTCCTAGACGCGCCGGGCTGCCGGAGAAGGGACGACGCAGAGGCGGTCTTCGCCCGTATCCTCGCCTCGGACGCGGTCGTGTACGCCACCCCTGTGTACGTCTGGGACTTCACGGCCCAGATGAAGGCTCTGATGGACCGCCACTACTGCCTGGTCAAGTGGCGGGGGCGCGAGCAGCCGAAGCACCTGCTGCGCGACAAGAAGACGATGCTGCTGGCCACCTGTGGCGGCGACGCCCGGAGCAACGCCGACCTCCTCGAGGAGATCTTCAGGAGGGAGATGCGCTACCTGCGATGTCGGGTCGTTGGGACCTACGTCGTGCCCTGGTGCGCGTTGCCGGCAGAACTCGGTGAACAACCGGCGGTGGTCGCTGAGAGGATGCTCGGCGATCTCGAGGGCTCCTCGGGGCCCCGGCGCGCCTGAACCGGTCACACTGAGAGGAAGGACTTGCAGCGTGCCCTCGCTGCGTCCTCCCCTGTCTCCTGGGCACTGAGCACTCCGGGGGTACCGGCTGTCGTATCGATCATGGCTGCGTTGCGGGCGGGGCTGCGCTGGACGAGTCAATGACCGTGGACGAACCGGCTTATCTGGGGCGGGCGTCAGCTACCCTCGGAAGCTCGACATGCGCATGATCGTCGAGCACCCACGCCTCACGAAGGTGCTGGCGGCCCTACTGCTGGTCCTGGCGTGAGCGATCCGAGGACGGCCCGAGCCAGACTAAGCGTAGCGGCCCTCGATGTACTCCGCGGTCCGCGGGTCGCGCGGGTTCAGGAACAGGTCCTCGGTGCGGGCGTGCTCCACCACCTCGCCCAGCAGCATGAAGCAGCACTCGTCGCTGGCGCGGCGGGCCTGCGCCATGTTGTGGGTGACGATGACGATGGTGTAGCGGCCGCGCAGGTCGAACATCAGCTCCTCGATGGCGCGGGTACCCTCCACGTCGAGCGCGGAGGCCGGCTCGTCCATCAGTATCACCTCGGGCTTGAGCGGCAGCAGCCGGGCCAGGGAGAGCTTCTGCTGCTGCTCGAGCAGCAGCGTGGTCGCTTTCGCCTGCAGGCGGTCCTTGAGGTCCTTCCACAGCCCCACCTCGGTGAGCGCCCCCTCGACGGCCTCGTCGAGCAGGGCCCGCTTCTGCTCGGAGCGGGGTGTGTGCAGCCGCAGACCGAAGACCACGTTCTCGTACACCGAAAGCGGCAGCGGGTTCGGACGCTGGAAGACCATGCCCACGGCCTTGCGCAGCTCGACCAGCGAGACCTCGGGCTGGTAGATGTCCTCGCCCAGCACCCGCACCTCGCCGGTGGTGCGCACGTTGCCATAGCGCTCGTTGACCCGATTGAAGCAGCGCAGCAGGGTCGACTTGCCGCAGCCGCTGGGACCGATCAACGAGGTGATGATCCCGTGCTTCGCTTGGAGGGTGACGTCCTTCAGCGCCTGGAAGCTGCCGTACCAGAGGTTCAGCCCCCGGGTCTCGACGGCGCTCGCCTCGGCCGGGCTCATCCGAAGACCCCGCTGATGTAGTCGCGCGTCTTCTGGCTGCGGGCGGCGCCGGAGAAGACGGTCTCCGTGCCGCCCACCTCGACCACCTCGCCGTCCAGCAGGAACAGCGTCCGGTCGGAGAGCCTGCGCGCCTGCTGGGTCAGGTTGGTCACCAGCAAGATCGTCATCTCCCGGCGCAGCTCCTTCAGCACGTCCTCGATCCGCATGGTGGTCACGGGGTCGATCGCGATCGAGAACTCGTCCAGGCACAGGATCTCCGGTTGGTGCGAAAGCGCCCGGGCTATGGTGAGCCGCTGCTGTTGCCCGCCGGAGAGGGCGGTGCCCAGCCCGTCCAGGCGGTCCTTCACCTCGTCCCACAGCGCCGCCTGCCGCAGGCAGCGCTCGACGATCTCGTCCAGCTCTGCCTTCCGGCGCAGCCCGGCGCTGCGGGGGGCGAAAGCGACGTTGTCGTAGATGCTGAGCGGCAGGCCGACCGGCAGCGGGGCGACCATCCCGATCTTGCGACGCAGTGCGAACACGTCGCGCACCCGCCGCACGTCCTCGCCGTCGACCAGGATGCTCCCGGAGACGTGCGCGTCGGGGACGAAATCGATGGTCCGGTTGAGACACCGCAGGAGCGAGCTCTTCCCGGACTGGGCAGGGCCGATCACCGCCAGGATCTCGTTGCGCAGCACCTCGAAGGAGAGAGCGTGCAGGATCTCCCGCGAGTCGTAGGCGAGCCGTAGCTCGCGCACCTGGACGTGCACGTCGCCCCCGGTGCTCACCATCGCTTGCGTCCCCGCATCCAGGCGCGCACGGCGATGGCGCTGGCGTTGACCAGCAGGACCGAACCCAGCAACACCACCGCGGTGGCGTAGGGCAGCGCCTCCCGCACGTTCGGCACCTGCGTCGCCAGCGTGTACAGGTGCATCGACAAGGCCATGCACTGCTCGTGCAGCCCGTAGGGGAAGAGCTGCCCCGGGGCCACGGCCTTGAAGAAGACGGCGCCGGTGAACATCACCGGTGCGGTCTCGCCGGCGGCGCGGCTCACCTGCAGGATGACGCCGGTGAGGATGCCGCTGATCGAGTTGGGCAGCACCACCGCTCGGATGGTCTGCCAGCGGGTGGCGCCGACGTTCCAGCAGGCCTCGCGGAAGGACATCGGCACCGCCGCCAGCGCCTCGCGGGTGCTGGCGATGATCACGGGCAGCGTCATCACCGCCAGGGTCAGTGAAGCCGCCAGGATCGAGTAGCCGAATCGGGCGGCGTAGACGAAGGCCCCCAGCCCGAAGAGAGCGTGCACGATCGAGGGCACGCCGGCGAGGTTGATGACCGCCAGCTGCACCGCCCGGTTCAGCCAGTTGTCCTTCGCGTACTCGTTGAGGTAGACGGCCGCCAGCACCCCGACCGGGGCGGCCATGGCCAGCGAGATGCCGACCAGGTAAAGGGTGCCGACCAGGGCAGGCCAGATGCCGCCCGTGGTCATGCCGCGGTGCGGCACGTCCACGATGAATTGCCAGCTCAGCACCGGCGCGGCGCGCCAGGCGAGGTAGACGACGATCGCGACCAGAGGCAGCACCATGGCAGCCGCCATGGCACCGAAGACGGCGTGGGCCAGCCCCTCGGCGCGCTCCTTCCGGCAGACGAGGGGCGTCCGCAGGAACCGCCGCCCCGGGGCCCTAGCCGCGGTGGCCATCGTCTAGGCCCGCCGCCGGCCGCCGCGGACCACCAGGTCCGCGGTCAGGTTGACGGCGAAGGTGATGAGAAACAGCAGCAGGCCGGTCAGGAAGAGCACCCGGTAGTGGTCCGAGCCCGCAGGCGCCTCGCCCAGCTCGGCGGCGATGTTGGCGGTGAGCGTACGGACCGAGTCGAGGATGCTGTGGGGGATGTGGACCGCGTGGCCGGTCGCCATCAGCACCGCCATGGTCTCGCCCACCGCCCGGGCCACTCCCAGCAGCACGGCGGCGAGCAGCCCGTTGCGTGCCGCCGGCAGCAGCACGCGGTAGACGAGCTGCCAACGGGTGGCGCCCAGGGCAAGCCCCGCCTCGCGGTAGGAGTCGGGGACCGCCTTGAGCGCGTCCTCGCCGATGGAGACGATGACCGGCACCGCCATCAGCGCCAGGATGACGCCGCCGTTGAGCATGTTGACGCCGACCGGCGCGCCGGTCAGCCGGACGATCAGCTTGCTCATCACCGTCAGCCCGACGAAGCCCCAAACCACGCTGGGGATGGCGGCGAGCAGCTCGATGACCACCTTGAGCGTCTCCCGCACCCGGGGCCTGCAGAACTCCGAGAGGTAGATGGCCGCTCCCAGCCCGAACGGCACTGCGATCGCCATGGCCAGCGCGGTCACGCTGAACGTGCCCACGGTCAGGGCGAAGGTCCCGTAGCGCACGTTGGAGGCCGAGGTCGGGTACCACTGCTGGCTGAAGAGGAACTCCGTCAGGCTAAAGTCGTCCCGGGCCAGCACCGGGGCCGCCTCGCGGAACACGAAGAAGAAGATGGCCGCCACGAATAGGATGGCGCTGATGCCGGCGACACGGATGAGCGTCTCCAGGGCGCTCTCGGCCACCCGCGCCCACCGCGGCCGCTCGAGGCGCGCGGCGGGCTGGAGCACCGGCAGGGGCGTCTGGGGCTTCGGGGGGGCTTCGGCGATCATGGTCCCGGTGGCAGCCCCGCCTGGCGGGGCCCGCGGATCTTACCGTCTCGCGGACGGCGTGTCAGCGCTTGCGCTGCTCGGCGGGAAGCGGCACGTAGCCGCTGTCCTCGACAATCTTCTGGCCGGCATCGGAGAGGATCCAGTCGATGTACTTCTTCACCTCGCCCTGCGGGTCGCCCAGCGTGTAGAGGTAGAGCGGGCGGGCGAGGGGATAGCTCTTGTTGGTGACGTTGACGGCCGAAGGCGCGACCGGCGGCGAGCCGGCAGCGGCCAGCGGCAGCTCCTTGACCGCGGGGGTGGCGTAGCCCATCCCGCTGTAGCCGATGGCGGTCGGGGTCGACGAGACCAGCTCGACCACCTCCTTGGAGCCGTTGAGGTCACGGGAGCCCAGCTTGAAATCCCGGTTCTTCAGCACGTGCTCGCGGATGAACTCGTAGGTGCCCGAGCTCGACTGCCGGCTCACGCGTACGATGGTGTCGTCCGACACCCCGGGGATCTTCACTCCGAGGTCCGACCAGCGGTTGAGCCTGCCGCCCTCGGCGTAGATCTCGGCCAGCTGCTCGAGCGTGACCTGGCCGAGCGGGTTCTGCTTGTTGACGTAGATGGCGAGCGCGTCGTGGCCGACGGTGAAGCCCGTGGGCTTCTTGCCGGTGTTCTTCTGGGCCTGCTCCAGCTCGCTCGGCTTGATGTCACGGCTGGCGTTGGCGATGTCGATGGCGCCCTTCACCAAGGCGGCCAGCCCCACTCCCGAGCCCCCGCCGGAGACCTCGACCTCGACGCTCGGGGCCACCTTGCGGTACTCCTCCGCCCAGACCTGGGCCACGTTCACCATGGTGTCCGAGCCCTTGTCCTGGATGACCGTCCTCGTCGCGCCACCCTTCGCCGCCCCGCCCTGTCCGCCGCAGCCAGCGAGGGCGAGGGGACCGCATAGCAGCGAGAGGAACAGCAGCCGGCGGCTGGCTGCGGAGCGGCGCGACTCGGTCATACGAGATCTCCTCCTCGTCTGGCGGTGACGCGCACGCCGAGCACCGCCTCCACCAGGTCGCGGACGTGACGAGACAGGAACTCGTAGGTCGCCTCGTAGGCGGCCAGGACGGTCTCGGGGGTCCCCTGCACCTGGGACGGGTCCTCGATGCTCCAGTCGACGTAGACCATCTTGCGCGGGCTGCGCGGAAACGCCTGCTGGGCCTGGCGCGCCAGGCCGACCGTCACCTGATAGTGATCGAGGTTCGGCACCTGGTAGATGGCCTTGGGCACCAGGTGGGCGGTGTCCAAGCCCTTGTCCTTGAGGAAGCCCAGCGTTCGCGGAGAGATCGGCTGGGGATCGATGCCGGCGCTGGAGAAGACGAACCGCGACTGGTTGAGCGACTGCGCGAGGGCCTCGGCCATCTGGCTGCGGCAGGCGTTGTGCTCGCCGACGAAGAGCACCCGGAAGGTCTCCGACCCGGGGTGCTTGGCGTACTCGCCGGTGCACATGTAGATCGTCTCCATCGAGACGTTGCGGGCCTGGTCGGCGACCCGCTCGAAGCGGCGGCCGATGGTGACCAGCGGCTCCACCGTCTCCGGCTGGATCGTCTGGTCGCGAAGCGCCTCGATGATCTCCCCGTTCAGCTTGCCGAGCTGGGCGTCGACGGCCGGCTCGGCCAGGATCACGTTGCGAGCCATCGTGGGGTCCTGCCGCACGAACGCCTGCACCGAGTCGTGGACCAGCGGCACCGCCATGTCCGCCATCTCCACGATGCGGTCGAGCAGCGCCTGGGCGGGGGGCGACAGCTCGCTGAGCAGCAGCAGGTGACGGGCGACGCTCTCGGCGTAGTCTCCCACCCGCTCCAGCTCGAGGTTGATCTTGATGGCGCTGTAGGCCAGCCGCAGGTGGACGCCGGCCGGCTGCTGGCGCACCAGGAACTCGAGGCACAGGCGGTCGATCGCCTTCTCCTTCTCGTCGATGTACTGGTCGCGCAGGATGACGGCGTAGGCGAGCTGCCGGTTGCGGTCGACCAGCGCCCTCACGCAGTCGCGCAACGCCCGCTCGGCGAGCGCAGCCATCTCCAGGATCTGCTGCCGGATCTGCTCGATGTCGCGCTCGAGCGACTGTTCCAGACGCGTGGGCATGGACGCCGCAGCGAACACTAGCGGCAGGTCACAGGAATGTCAACGAAACGCCACGCCGCCGTCACCCGAGACGGTGCGTGGCAGCCTGGGGCCGGTGCTACTTGGTGAAGCGGTAGCCGACGCCCACGATCGTCTCCACGTGGTGCCGCGCCGGTCCGAGCTTCTGGCGGAGCCGGCGGATGTGGGCGTCGATGCTGCGGACGTCGATCTCGGCGTCCCAGCCCCAGATCCGCTCCAGCAGCCGCTCCCGGGTCACCACCCGGCCCGGCCGCTCCACCATGTGGCGGAACAGCTCGAACTCCTTGTGGGTGAGCCGCAGCTCCTCGCCCCGATAGCGCACCACGTAGGCGTCGAACTCGATCTCCCAGTTCTCGTCGCGGTAACCCGCCTGCGGGAGGGCGCCGGCCTCCGCCCTTCGCAGCGCCGCCTTGGCCCGGGCCGCCAGCTCCTTCATGCTGAAGGGCTTCACCACGTAGTCGTCGGCCCCCATCTCCAGGCCCAGCACGCGGTCGATCTCTTCCGCACGGGCCGAGACGATGATGATGGGCAGCCGCGCAGTGGCGCTCTCCCGCCGGATGAGCCGGCAGACCTCGAGGCCGTCCATCCCCGGCAGGTTGAGGTCGAGCAGCACCAGGTCGGTGCCCCGGCGGACGGCGTCCAGCCCTTCCTCGCCGGTTCGCGCGATGCGCACCTGCAGGCCCGCCTTCTCCAGCTGGAAGGCCATGGCCTCGGCGATGTCGGGCTCATCCTCGATCAGCACCACCCGGCGGCGGCCGGCCGCCGCCGTCGGCTCCCCCCGCTCCACCTCGCCCTGGGCCCTCATCGACCGGTCCGGTCCTCGGCGTGGTGGCGGACGTCCTTGGCCTCGGTGATGAAGATGACGTCCTCGGCGATGTTGGTGGCGTGGTCTCCGATGCGCTCCAGGTTGCGGCTGATCAGGATCACCGAGAGCGCCCGCGCGATGGTGCCGGGGTCCTCCATCATGTAGAGGAGCAACTCGCGGAAGATCTGGTCCTTGAGGTCGTCCACCTCGTCGTCGCGGCGCAGCACGTCGCGGGCCAGCGCCGCGTCCTTGCGCACAAAAGCGTCCAGGGCGTCGCGGATCATCTTCTCCGCCAGCGCCGCCATGCGCGGGATGTCGATCAGCGGCTTGAGCGGCGGCTGCGGGATGAGGGTGAGCGCGCCCTCGGCGATGTTGACCGCCTGGTCCCCGATCCGCTCCAGGTCGGCGTTGATCTTCATGGCGGAGGTGATCAGCCTCAAGTCGGAGGCCAACGGGGTCTGGGTGGCCAGCAGGCGCAGGCTGCGCTCGTCGATCGCCATCTGCAGCTCGTTGATCTCGGCGTCGCCGGCGATGACGCGCGCCGCGTCCTCCTCGCGCCGGTGCACCAGGGCCTGCACCGCGCTGTGCACGCGCTCCTCCACCAGTCCGCCCATGATGAGCAGCTGGTTGCGCAGCGTCTGCAGCTCGGCCTCGAAGTGATGCCTTTCCATCGTCCTCTCGCGTCCTCGCGTCGCGGGTGCCCGCCAGGCGGGTCCGGACGGCTGTCTAGCCGAAACGCCCGGTGATGTAGTCCTCCGTCAGCTTCTCCCGCGGCGCAGTGAAGAGGTCGGCGGTGCTGCCGAACTCGACCAGCTTTCCCAGCCAGAAGAAGGCGGTGTAGTCGGAGACCCGCGCCGCCTGCTGCAGGTTGTGGGTCACGGTGACGATCGTGTAGCGCTCCTTCAGCTCGTAGATCAGCTCCTCGATCTTGAGGGTGGCGATGGGGTCGAGCGCGGAGCAGGGCTCGTCCATCAGGATGATCTCCGGCTCCACCGCGATCGCCCGGGCGATGCACAGCCGCTGCATCTGGCCGCCCGACAGCCCCAGCCCGCTTTCCTGCAGGCGGTCCTTCACCTCGTCCCACAGGGCGGCGCCGCGCAGGCTGCGCTCGGCGGCCTCGTCCAGGGTGGCGCGATCGTCGACGCCGGCGATGCGCAGGCCGTAGACCACGTTCTCGTAGATCGACTTGGGGAAGGGGTTCGACTTCTGGAACACCATGCCGATCCGCCGGCGGACCTCGATCACGTCCGTGGTGTGGGCGTTGATGTCGAGGCCCTTCACCCGGATCTCCCCCCACACCCGCACGCTGTCGATGAGGTCGTTCATCCGGTTGAAGCAGCGCAGCAGCGTGGACTTGCCGCAGCCGGAGGGCCCGATGAAGGCGGTGGCGCGGCGGGGAGCGATCTCCAGGGAGATGTCGTGCAGCACGTGGTTCTCGCCGTAGGCGAGGTTCACGCCGCTGCAGACGATGTCGGGTGGTCCTGCCGGCGCCGGCGCCGCTTCCGGCGGCCGTGTGGGCAGCTCGGTGCGGATGCGCAGCCCGGCGTCGCCCGGCGTCGTGCGGGACGGCTGTTCGGCCATGCGGGTTCCTTCGGTGGTCATCGGCATCCGGTCAGAAGGCGGAGGTCCTGTACTTCTCGCGCAGGTGGTTGCGGACGGCGATGGCGGTGACGTTCATCAGCACCACGATCACCAGCAGCAGCACCGTGGTGGTGTAGACCATCGGCTTGGCCGCCTCCACGTTCGGACTCTGGAAGCCGACGTCGTAGATGTGGAAGCCGAGGTGCATGAACTTGCGGTCCAGATGGAAGAAGGGGAAGAAGCCGTCCAGCGGCAGCTCCGGTGCCAGCTTCACCACCCCGGTGATCATCAGCGGCGCCACCTCGCCGGCGGCGCGGGCCATGGCCAGGATCAGGCCGGTGAGGATGCCGGGGGCGGCGGCGGGCAGCACCACCCGGGCGATCGTCTGCAGCTTAGTCGCCCCCATGGCCAGCGAGGCCTCGCGCATGGAGCGCGGGACCGCCGCCAGCGCTTCCTCCGCGGCCACGATCACCACCGGCACCGTGAGCAGGGCGAGGGTGAGCGAAGCCCAGAGGATGCCGCCGGTACCGTAGGTGGGGGTGGGCAGGGCCTCGGGGAAGAAGACGCGGTCGATGGTGCCGCCGACGAAATAGACGAAGAAGCCGAGCCCGAAGACTCCGAAGACGATCGAGGGCACGCCGGCCAGGTTGTTGACGGCGATGCGGACCGAGCGCACCAGCATCCCCTGTTTCGCGTACTCGCGCAGGTACAGCGCCGCCAGCACCCCCAGCGGCACCACCGCCAGGCTCATCAGGAACACCATCATGACGGTGCCGAAGATGGCGGGGAAGATGCCGCCCTCGGTGTTCGCCTCGCGCGGCTCGTCGCTCAGGAAGCTCCACAGGCGGCTGGCGTAGATGCCCGCGCGCGACGGCCAGGAGAGAGCGTTGGCCGGGTAGGCGCGGTAGAGGTCGAGGGTGGCGATCTCCTTCTGCTGCCCGTCCACCGTCCGGAAGCCGACGCTCGCGGTCATGGCGGCCTCCCGCAGCTTGTCCAGCCTCTGCTCGAGTTGCGCGTAGCGGGCGCGCAGTTCCGCCTCCCGCGCCTGCAGCCTCTGCCGTTCGGCGGAGACGTCCAGCGACGGCTCGCGCGACAGCCGGTAGTCGAGCTTGCGGTTGGCGAGGCGTACCCGCTCGAGGTCGTAGTTGATGCTTCCGATCTCGTCCTTCTCCAGTCGGCGCAGCGAACGGCGGTCGCGCTGCGCCGCCGCGATCCGCTGCTGCAGGACCGCCGCCACCCCTGCGCCGGTCGTCTCCCGCTCGCCCTCGCGGACCTTCGCCGGCACGCCGATCAGGACGCCGTACTCGGTGCGCTCGACGAGGTACAGGTCGGCTGGCCACTCGCGCCTCTGGATCTGGGACTCGTCGATCCAGCGGAAGTCGGCGCCGTAGAGGTCGCGGTTGCCGACCTTGAGCTGGACCCGGTACGCCTTCGGCTTGCCGGGGCCGCCGCTGCCCGGGATCGCCTGCCGCTGCATCGGCTCTCCGGCGACCAGGCTGCCGTCCTTCAGCGTGAGCTGCTCCAGGCGAGACGGCCAGAAGATGCCAAGGCCGTTCGCCAGGATCACCGCCAGCAGCCCGAAGATCATCAGGAGGCAGGTGCCCAGCGCGCTGCCGGTGAGCCAGATGAGGTGCTCGCCGCGTCGGAACTTCTCTCCCGCCCCGCCGCTCGGCCCGGCGGCCGTGGGCGAGGCAGTGTCCGGGAGAACCGCGTGGGCGGCCTCCGACACGATCGTTGCCGCGTTGCCACCTGTCGCCGGCAACCGACCCGCTTCGTCCTGCACGGGGCCCTGGGCCATCAGATCGCCCTGTACTTCTCGCGCAGGCGCTGGCGGACCAGCTCGGCCACGGTGTTCACCAGGAAGGTCATCACGAACAGCACGCAGGCGGAGAGGAACAGCACGCGGTACAGAGTGCCACCGTACGGCGCCTCCGGCACCTCCACGGCGATGTTCGCGGAGAGCGTCCGCATGCCGTTGAACGGCGACCAATCGAGCAGCGGCGTGTTGCCGGTCGCCATCAGCACGATCATGGTCTCGCCCACCGCGCGCCCGAAGCCGACCATGATGGCCGAGAAGACGCCCGGGCTCGCCGTGGGCAGCACTACCCGTACCGCCGTCTGCCAGCGGCTGGCCCCGAGGGCGAGCGAGGCGGCCGTCAGGTGTTGCGGCACGCTGGAGAAGGCGTCCTCGGAGATGGTGAAGATGATGGGGATCACGGCGAAGCCCATGGCCAGGCCCACGATCACGCTGTTGCGCTGGTCGTAGACCAGGCCGAGCGTCGACGAGAGCCAGCCCCGGACGTCGCCGTGGAAGGCGACCGCCTCGATCCAGGGCCCGACGGCCAGCGCCGCCCAGCCGCCCACCAGCAGGAGCGGCAGGATCAGGGCCAGCTCGGTGCCCGGCCGCAGCCGCCGGCGCAGGCCGTACGGCAGGCGGTCCCAGGCGAGAACCCCGGCGGTCCCTGCCACCGGCAGCAGCAGCACCAACAGCAGCACGGGCACGAGCGCCGCCTCGACGCGGGAGGCCAGCCACAGGCCGGCGATGAAGCCGATGACGACACTGGGCAGCGCGGCCATGATCTCGACCGTCGGCTTGACCTTGGCCTTGATCGAGGGGTGGACGAACTGCGAGGTGTAGAGGGCGCCCATCACCGCCAGCGGCATCGCGAAGAGCAGCGCGTAGAGGGTCGCCTTGATGGTGCCGAAGACGAGCGGCACCAGGCTGAGCTTGGACTCGAACGCCTCGGTCGCGCCGGTCGATTGCCAGACGTAGGCCGGGCCGGGATAGCCCTCGTACCAGACCTTGCCCAGCAGCGCGCGCCAGGAGAACTCGGGGTGCGGGTTGTGGAGCGCATAGCGCTCGACGCTGCCGTCCGTCCGCCGAACCAGCATTCCGTCCGCCCGGGGGGTCACCAGCACCATTTCCGCGGCCCTGCCATCGCCGCGGAAGGAGAGCAGCGTTCGCTCCGAGGTGACGTGCCGCAGCACGATGGACCCGTCCGCCCCGCCGGTGAGGAAGCTGCGCTCCCGCGAGGAAGCGCCGATCGACACGATGGCGGTGTGCTGTGGCTCGAAGGCGTGCGCCTTGACCAGCGCGAGGTCAGCCTCGGCACTCGGCCGCGCGCGGAACCAGGCGGAGACGGCGCCTTTTTCGTCCCCCACCAGCAGCGTGTTGCCGCCCACCGCCCACGCCAGCGCCGTGATCGGCGCGTCTCCGGCGCTCGCCGCGTCGGTGAGCCGCGGCGCCCCGCCGTCGAGCTGCCAGTGGTAGAGCCGTCCGTTCCGTGTCCCGGCCACGAGTCCGCCCTGCCCCAGCCGCAGCCGCGTCAACACCTCACCACCCTGCGTGCGCAGCGTGGTGAGGACCGGGGCTGGCGGCGGCTGGCCCTCGGTGGCCTCGGGTAGCCGCGCCAGCACGATCTCGGCGTCGGCCACCTGGGCAGCCAGCAGCCGGTCCCCTTCGGCTGCGCCCTCGACGCTGACCTGCCGAACCGGTCGCCCTGCCGGGTCGACCGTGAGCACGTCGTTGCTGCGCAGCTCGAACACCAAGTCCTTCAGCACCTGGCCGTCGAACACCGGCCGGAACCGGATCCGCAGCAGTGCCACGCGGCCGTCCGCGGTGCCCGCGGCGATGGCGTCGCCGGCCAGCGTGCGGCCGGCGCTCACCAGCCGGGTTCCGGCCAGGCCGGGGATCTCGATCTCCCGCTGGCGGCTGCCGTCGGTCAGCCGGAACACCACCAGCCTATCGGCTGGGGTGACCTCGTACAGGTACATCTGGCGCTCGTCGATGGAGAGGACGAGAGGCAGCTCCTGCGACGCGACGGCCGCGCCTGGCGCGGAGGCGAGCGCGAGCGTCTGCACCTTCTCGGCGCTCGCGCCCCGGAACAGCGGCAGGGCCTCGGCGAAGATGAAGACGAAGATGAACAGCACCGAGACGATGATGAAGACGCCCCCCAAGGTGATCACCCACGTCGCCGAGCGGTCGACGAGCTTCACCCAGGCGATCCGCCTGGAGGCGGCCTCCATCCTCTCGCGTACGCCGATGCTGTTGCTGGCCATGAGAGATGTCGCGAACAACCGGGCCGGGGCGGCGCCTTCGCGTCGCCCCGGCCGTCTGCTCCTACTCGAGTTTCTTCAGCTCCTCTTGGAGGATCGCGGCGGAGAGTGGCAGGTAGCCGTCCTTCACCACCACCTCCTGGCCGTCCTTGCTCAGGATCAGCTTGACGAACTCCTTCACCAGCGGGTCGAGCGGCTTGCCCGGCGCCTTGTTGACGTAGATGTACAGGAAGCGCCACAGCGGGTACTTGCCGCTGGTCACGTTCTCGTAGCTGCCGTCGAAGAACTGCCCTCCGTCCTTCTCGGCCAGCAGCACCGGCTTGACGCCGGAGGTGCGGTAGCCGACGCCCGAGTAGCCGATGCCCAGGCGATCCTCGGTGACGCCCTGGACGACGGAGGCCGAGCCCGGCTGCTCCTTCACCTGGTCCTTGTAATCGCCGTTCTGCAGCACGTGCTCCTTGAAGAAGCCGTAGGTGCCCGAGGCGGAGTTGCGGCCGTAGATCGAGACCGGCTTGCCGGCCCACTCGCCGGTGAGCCCGAGGTCGCTCCAGTTGGCGACGGTCTTGCCGCCACGGCGGCGCGTCTTGGAGAAGACCGCGTCCGCCTGGGCCAGAGTCAGCTTCTGAAGCGGGTTGTCCTTGTTCACCCAGATGGCGAGCGCGTCGTACGAGGTGCGGATCTGCGTCGGCTTGTAGCCGTACTTCGCCTCGAACTGGTCGATCTCGCTGGACTTCATCGGCCGGGACATCGGTCCGAACTGCGAGGTGCCGGCGATCAGGGCGGGCGGCGCGGTGCCCGAGCCCTTGCCCTCGATCTGGATCTTGACGTTGGGGTACATCTTGCGGAAGGTCTCGGCCCACAGCGCCATCATGTTGTTCATGGTGTCGGAGCCGACGCTGTTGATGTTGCCGGAAACGCCGGACGTCTTGGCGTACGCCGAGATGGACGGGTCGACCTGGACGGCCTGGGCGCGAGCGTTGCCCGCCACCAGGGCCAGAACCGCGAAACCGAGCAGCAGACGCCTCATGAAAGCGATCCTCCCTGGACGAGGCCCCCGACCTCGAGAGTTTCCCCGGCCGAGGTTGAGGGCGTGTTTCACCTGGGTTAATTCTGCGTAAAGCCGCGTCGCCTAGTAGTTGAACAGAGTCTTGATCTCGAACCGCTTCTCGGTCGGCTTGTTGAGCGGCGTGTCGTACTTGACCTCCTCGTAGTCGGCCATGACAGCGGCGGCCAGGCCGGCCCTCGTGGTCTTGAACCAGTAGGAGCCACCGACCAGCGTCCTGTTCTTCTTGGCGTCGACGCTCTTGTTGGGCTTTAGGTCGTCGTACCGGAAGAGGCCCTCGAGGCCGAACGTGGTCTTGGGTGTCGCCCAGAGCGTCCACCCCTGCCCCTCCACCACGGGCTTGGTGAAGCTGGAGTTGTCCTTGGCGTCGATGTACTCCCATCCGGCATTCAGGTACTTGTGCTCGAAGGTGAGCGCCCCGATGAAGCGCTTGCGATCCGCGTTCTTGACCGGGTGGTCGTCGTCATAGAAGGCGGTGAGCCTCAGGCCCTTGAGGTCGGCCATCTTCGGGAACGGCCGCAGCGTGCCGCGGATCTGGAAGGCCTTCTGGTCGTTGACCTCGGCCTTGCTGTAGGTGTCGCCGTTGTAGTAGCCGAGGTGAATGTCTCCGTAGTCGCTCGGCAAGGCGAGCCGGCCGGAGAGGCCGACGTCGGACGAGCTCAGGTACCCCTCGCGCTCGACGAAGATCGTGCCCTGGAAGCGGTAGCGATAGATCCCTTCCATGAAGTCGACGTACGGCGTCTGCTGCTGGCCGAAGCGGATCCAGGAGCCGTGGGTGACGACCTTGTCGAGGTTGAACTGGGCAAAGGCGTACTTGAGGCGGATGACCAGGCTGCCGTCCACGCTGTTGGAGGCGGTGGCCGTGGCGGTCGCGGGCTGCCCGTTCTTGTCGACCGCGTTCGTGGTCGCGGAAGCGGTCGTAGTGGTGCGCGCGGCGACGTCAGGCGTGACGCGGAAGGCGACGATGTCCGAGATGTTGCCGGTCACGTTGATGTAGGCCCGGCGCACCTCGAAGCTGCTCAGGTTGACCGAGTTCTTGTCCGAGTCCGTGATCTTGGGGGCGTCCTGGTAGGTGTAGTCGGCGAAGATGGTCGTGCCGACCCCGATCTTGAAGTTGTCGGCCGGCTTCGGCGCCTCCTTCGGCTTCGGGAAGTACTCGCCGGGCATCCCATGCTTGTAGTTGTAGAGGTTGATGGCATCCTCGGAGTCGAAGATGACCGTCTCCCCGCCCGGCCCGTAGCCGGGGCGGGTGATCGCCTTGCCGACGTCCCCGCTCTTCGACCAGAGGTCGTAGTTCACCCCGTTGGCGAAGACGTAGATGCGCCCGTCCTTCGCGACCTCGTTGTAGAACATCGTCTGTGCGATGGCGCCGCCCGCCAGGGCCGCCACCGCGACCACGGCCAGCAGGCCGCGGCACACCGCCTTGAGACTCATCGAAGCTCCCTCCTTGATAGATCGAAGACGCACTGACACGCGAGGCGCCACGCTACGCAACGGCGGTGACGCCGGTATGACGCTCAGGTGAACGCCCGGTTAATCCGGAATTGCAGGGGGACCGTACGGAGGGAGGACGTTTTTCGTCACCGCGGCGCCCGGCCGTCGTCCCTCGATGGTCGGAGTCGTGCGCCACCATGGAGCCGAGGAAAGCACCGCATGAACCGAAAGGCCTGGACCCGCCTCGCGCTGCGTCGCGCCTCGCGGCGGCGGCAGACCGAGATCCCACCGCCGACACCCGCGGCCTTTGACGCGCCGCTGCCCCCGCTGGAGCCCCCGGACGACGACCGCGAGTTCGCCCCCTGGCCCGTGTCGCAGCGACGTCACGGGCCGATGGCATCGTCG
>DATKME010000060.1:0-155870 GCA_035542035.1 Vicinamibacteria bacterium
CCTCGAGATGCTGGACGCCGCCGCGTACTCGTTCGCCATGGCCAACGCCCACCCGCTGGTGAAGCAGCGGGCCTGCTGGATCGCCCCTACCAACAACGCCAACGGCGTGGTCCGGACGATCCGGGCCGTGCTGGGGCTGGAGTGACCTACCTCGGCGCCAGCCGGTACAGCATCCAGTAGACGGCGACGCCCGAGACGGACACCCACATCCACAGCGGGGCCGTGTAGCGGGCGAGCCGGCGGTGGGCGTCGAAGCGGCCGCCCAGGCCGCGGCGGAGCGTGACCACGACCATGGGCACGATGGCGGCGGCGAGCAGGGTGTGGCTGAGGAGCAGCGCGAAGTAGACGGTCCGCATGACTCCCCGCCCGGCGTAGCGGACCGAGCCCACCTGCGTGTGGTAGACGAGGTAGCTGGCCAGGAACAGGCTGGAGGTGGCGAAGGCCGCCAGCATCGCCGCCCGGTGGGCGGCGCGACGGCCGTGGCGGATGAGCCACCAGCCGGCGGCCAGCAGGGAAGCGCTGGTGGCGTTGAGCAGCGCGTTGAGGGAGGGCAGCGCCGCCAGGCTCAACGGCGGCCCGCCAGCAGCAGCGACGAGAGTGCGGGCAGGTACAGCACCGAGGCGAGGAACAGGCCCCGGGCGGCCACCACGTCGCGGGCGGAGAGCAGGCGCAGGGCGAACAGGGTGAGGGCCGCGCCGAGCAGCAGGGCGCCCCCGGCGTAGGCCAGGCCCGCCAGGCCGGCGGCGACCGGCGCCAGGCTCACCAGCAGCAGGGCGAGGCTGTGGACGACGGTCTGGCGGGCGGTGAACGAGCCCTCGCGGTCCACCACCGGCAGCATGGGGAAGCCACCGCGCTCGTAGTCGTCGCGGTACATCCAGGCGATCGCCAGGAAGTGCGGCACCTGCCACAGGAAGAGGATGGCGAACAGGATGAAGGCGCCGGGTTGGACGGCGCCCGAGGCCGCGGTCCAGCCGATCACCGGCGGCAGCGCGCCGGGGACGGCGCCGACGAGCGTCGCCAGCGGGGTGCGGCGCTTGAGCGGCGTGTAGAGGAACAGGTAGCTCGTCCAGGTGATGAGGGCGACCATGGCCGGCAGCGGCCCGCACAGCCACAGCAGCAGCACGACTCCGCCGACCGAGATCGCCGAGCCGAAGGCCGCCGCCTCCAGCGGGGCCACCCGGCCGGCCGGCAGCGGGCGTCGGCGAGTGCGCTCCATGCGGGCGTCGGTGTCGCGCTCCAGCAGCTGGTTCAGCACGGCGGCTCCCGAGGCGACGAGAGCGGTGCCGGCGAGGGCCGAGGCGAGCAGCGGGAACCGCACCGGCCCCGGCTCCGCCATGACGAACCCCACCAGCGCCGTGAGCACCACCATCAGCGTGATCCGCGGCTTCAGCAGCTCGCAGCGGTCGGCGAGGCTCGTCCCGCAGACGACTGAGGCCACGGATCGCATGGGCTGAGTCTTCAGTCTACCGGCCGGGTGACGGGGCTTCAACCTTCGGCGCCTCGGGCGTGGGTGCGGCCGGCGGGCGATTCGGCGACACCGGGAAGGCGACGACCGAGCGGTCGCTGAGGCCGAGGGCGAGGACCGGGCCGACGGCGATCGGCGCCGTCCGGATGACCGCGCGCGGGTCGGCCGAGACGCGCAGCGAGCCGGCGGGCTTGCCGGTCGCCGCATCGAAGGCCAGCAGCTCCGTCTCCAGGCAGGCGATCACCAGGTAGCCGTCGACCAGCACGGGCCCGGACAGGGGCCGCGAGGGCAGGGCTTGGCGCCAGGAAAGGTTGCCCCCCTGGTTGAAGGCGTAGAGGACGGCGTCGAGCGGCGCGAACAGGACGCGCCCGTTCAGCAGCAGCCCCGGGTCGGCCACGTCCGCGCCCACCTTCCAGCTCCAGCCGGTCCTGCCGTCGTCGAGCCGGGCCTCGAGGACGCGGCGGTCCGCGGTGCCGAGGTACAGCCGCCGGCGGTCCGCGTCGACCAGGGGCGGTGCCAGCAGGGCACGCCGCGTGGGCAGAGTCCACACGACGGCGCCGGTGGCGCGGTCGCGGCAGCGCAACGCTCCGTCGGACTCGCCCGTGAGCAGCCGCGCCCCGACGCGGGCCGGCGGGGCGGTGATCTCGACGCCGGCGGCCGTCCAGAGCAGGCGGCCGCTGGCGAGCTCTACCGCGGCCAGGCCGCCGCGGCCGGCGACGAGCGCCCGATCCTCGTCGATCACGGCCGGCAGGGCGCCGCCGATCGGCGTCCGCGCCTGCCAGCGGGCCTTGCCGGTCCGCGGCTGCAGGCTGGTGAGGGTGCCGTCGTCGCCGTGGACCAGCAGCGTCCCGTCGGCTGCGCTCAGCGTGCCCGGCAGGCCCTCCGCCTTCCAGGCCACCTCACCCGTCCTGGGCTCGAGGGCTCGCACCACGTCGTCGCGGGTGGCGACATACAGCCGACGGCCGTCGGCAGCCAGCGGCGGCACCACGAATTCGCCCAGCAGCGTCTTCCAGGCGGCGGTCGAGGGGAAGAGGGGGCGCCGCGCGGCCGGATGGTGGCCGGCGCAGGAAGAGAGAAGAAGTGCGGCCATCAGCGGGGCGAGCGGGCGCGGCACGGCAGGGCACTATACACGAGAGGCTGCGCCGGCCGGCCGCGTGAGGGCCGCGGGGTATAATCGCCGCCTCTCGGGAGGCCATGGAAAGAGAGACGGTCCTCATCCTCGACTTCGGGTCGCAGTACACGCAGCTCATCGCGCGGCGCCTGCGGGAGCTGTCGGTCTACTCGGAGATCCTGCCGCCGCGGACCGCCGCCGCCGCGCTGCAGGCGCGTCAGCCCCGTGGCATCGTGCTCTCGGGCGGCCCGGACAGCGTGCACCAGCGCGGCGCTCCCCGCTGCGACTCGGGGATCTTCGCTCTGGGCGTGCCGGTGGTGGGCATCTGCTATGGCATGCAGCTGATGAGCCACCTGCTGGGCGGCGAGGTGAAGCGCTCCGGCCACCGCGAGTACGGGCAGGCCGTGTTCTCGCCGGCCCCCGGCGGCACGCTGTTCCGGGGCCTCCCCCTGCGCAGCCGGGTGTGGATGAGCCACGGCGACGACATCCGCCAGGCGCCGGCCGGCTTCCAGGTGGTCGGCTGCACGGAGACGAACCCGATCGCCGCCATCGAGGACCCGGTGCGGCGGCTCTACGGGATGCTGTTCCACCCCGAGGTCGCCCACTCGGAGGAAGGCACGAAGGTCCTCGGCAACTTCCTCGACGCCTGCGGCTGCCGGCGCGACTGGAACGCCCGCTCGTTCGTGGAGGAGGCGACCGAGCGCGTCCGCCAGCAGGTGGGGAGGAAGGGGCGGGTCATCTGCGCGCTCTCGGGCGGCGTCGACTCCTCGGTGGCGGCTCTCCTGGTCCACCGCGCCATCGGCAGCCGACTCACCTGCGTGTTCGTCGACAACGGCCTGCTGCGCAAGGACGAGGCGGCGCAGGTGAAGCGCCGCTTCGCCGAGCGGCTGAAGCTGCGGGTGGTGGCGGTGGACGCCTCGCGGCGCTTCCTGCGCCGGCTGCAGGGCGTGGCCGACCCCGAGCGCAAGCGCAAGATCATCGGCCGCGAGTTCATCGAGGTCTTCAAGGACTCCATGCGGCGGGTGGGCCGCGCCGAGTTCCTGGCGCAGGGTACGCTCTACCCGGACGTGATCGAGTCGGTGTCGGTGCGCGGCCCCTCGGCGGTGATCAAGAGCCACCACAACGTGGGCGGCCTGCCGAAGCAGATGCGGTTCGCGCTGGTGGAGCCGCTGCGCTGGCTCTTCAAGGACGAGGTGCGCAGGGCGGGGCTGGAGCTGGGGCTGGACGAGGAGTTCGTCTACCGCCAGCCGTTCCCCGGTCCCGGGCTGGCTGTGCGCTGCCTGGGGCCGGTGACCCAGGAGCGCCTCGACATGCTGCGCGAGGCCGACGCCGTCTTCGTCGAGGAGGTCAAGGCGGCGGGCCTCTACCGCCGGATGTGGCAGAGCTTCGCCGTGCTGCTGCCGGTGCGCTCGGTGGGGGTGATGGGCGACGACCGCACCTACCAGTACACGGTGGCGCTGCGGGCGGTGGAGTCGCTGGACGGCATGACGGCCGACTGGGTGCGTCTGCCCTATGAGCTGCTGGCCCGGGTGTCCAGCCGCATCGTCAACGAGGTGCGCGGGGTCAACCGGGTGGTCTACGACGTGAGCAGCAAGCCGCCGTCGACGATCGAGTGGGAATGACGAGCGCGCCGGACTTCGTCCACCTCCATCTGCACACCGAGTACAGCCTGCTCGACGGGGCCTGCCGCCTCGACGAGCTGGTGGGCGAGGCCGGCCGTCTCGGCATGAAGGCCCTCGCCATCACCGACCACGGCAACATGTTCGGGGCGGTCGCCTTCCACGACGCCTGCCGGGCGAAGGGCCTCAAGCCGATCCTCGGCTGCGAGGTCTACGTGGCCCCGGGCAGCCGCTTCGACAAGCAGGCGCAGAGCGCCTCCGACGCCTACGACCACTTCACCCTGCTGGCCGCGGACGAGGCGGGCTACCACAACCTGGTCAAGCTGGTCTCGGCCGGCTACCTGGAGGGCTTCTACCACCGCCCGCGGATCGACAAGGAGCTGCTGGCCCGGCACGCCGCGGGGCTGATCGGCCTTTCCGGCTGCCTGTCGGGCGAGATCGCCCAGCACGTGCTGGCGGGGGCCGAGGAGGCCGCGCTCCGGAGCGTGGGCGAGTTCTCGGAGATCCTGGGCCGGGAGCGCTTCTTTCTGGAGGTGATGGAGCACGGGCTCCCCGACCAGCGGCGCGTGAACCAGGGACTGTTGAGGATCCGCCACCGCACCGGGCTGCCCCTGGTCGCCACCAACGACGCGCACTACCTGCACCGGGAGGACAGCCGGGCGCACGACGTGCTGCTGTGCATCGGCTCGGGCAGGAAGGTCGGCGACCCCGACCGGCTCCGCTTCGACACCGACCACTTCTACCTGAAGTCGCCCCAGGAGATGGCCGCGCTGTTCCCCGACCACCCGGAGGCGCTCCTCTCGACCGTGAAGATCGCCGAGATGTGCGACTTCACGCTGCAGCCGGTCACCACCCTGCCCGCCTTCGACGTGCCGGACGGTTTCGAGATCGAGTCCTACTTCGAGAAGGTGACCCGCGACGGCTTCGCCGAGCGTCGCCGTGCGCTCGACCCGCTCGCCTCCGCGGGGCGGCTGAAGCACCCGATGGCGGACTACGAGCAGCGGCTGGAGAAGGAGATCGGCGTCATCCGCCGCTGCGGCTTCGCCGGGTACTTCCTGATCGTCTGGGACTTCATCCGCTACGCGCGGGAGAAGCGGATCCCGGTCGGCCCCGGGCGGGGGTCGGCGGCCGGCTCCCTGGTCGCCTGGTCTCTGCGCATCACCGACATCGACCCCCTGGAGAACGACCTCATCTTCGAGCGCTTCCTGAACGAGGAGCGCATCAGCCCGCCCGATATCGACATCGACTTCTGCGAGGCCCGGCGCGGCGAGGTGATCGAGTACGTCACCCGCAAGTACGGCCGCGAGAACGTGGCCCAGATCATCACCTTCGGGACCATGAAGGCCAAGGCGGTGGTGCGGGACGTGGGGCGGGTGATGGACATGAGCTACGGCGAGGTGGACCGGATCGCCAAGATGATCCCCTTCGACCTCAAGATGACCCTCGACCGGGCCCTGGAGGAATCGCCGCCGCTGCAGGAAGCCTACGCCAAGGACCCGCGGGTCAAGGAGCTGATCGACGTCTCCCGGCGGCTCGAGGGGACGACGCGGCACGCCTCCACCCACGCCGCCGGCGTGGTGATCGCGCCGCGGCCGCTCACCGAGCTGGTGCCGCTCTTCAAGGGCAACACCGCCGACGTCACCACCCAGTTCGACATGAAGGGCGTCGAGCGCATCGGCCTGCTGAAGATGGACTTCCTGGGCCTGCGCACGCTGACGCTGATCGACAACTGCGTGAAGATGATCGAGGCGCAGCGGGGCGTGCGCATCGACCCTGCCGCCATCCCGGTGGGCGACGCGCGGACCTTCGAGCTGTTCACCGCCGGCAAGACCAGCGGCCTCTTCCAGTTCGAGTCCGACGGCATGCGCGACATCCTGCGGCGCTTCAAGCCTGACCGGCTCGGCCACCTGACCGCGCTGAACGCGCTGTACCGGCCGGGGCCGATGCAGATGATCGACGACTTCATCAAGCGGCGGCACGGGCAGACCCGCGTGGTCTACGAGCACCCGGCGCTCGAGCCCATCCTGCGCGAGACCTACGGGGTCATGGTCTACCAGGAGCAGGTGATGCAGATCGCCTCGGCCCTGGCCGGCTTCACCCTGGGCGAGGCCGACATCCTGCGCAAGGCCATGGGCAAGAAGAAGGCCGAGGTGATGGCCGCCCAGATGGACCAGTTCCTGAAGGGCTGCGCCGAGCGCAAGGTGAGCGCGAGGAAGGCGAAGAAGATCTGGGAGGCGATGGAGCAGTTCGCCGGCTACGGCTTCAACAAGTCGCACTCGGCGGCCTACGCCTGGCTGGCGTACCAGACCGCGTACCTGAAGGCGAACTACCCTGCCTTCTTCATGGCGGCGCTGCTGACCTCGGAGCGGGCGAACACCGACAAGATGGTGCAGTACCTCGTCGAGTGCCGGGAGATGGGCATCCGGGTGCTGCCGCCGGACGCCAACGAGTCCGAGATGTTCTTCACGGTGGTGAGAGCGCCCGGCGTGTCGGCGGACGCCGGTTCCGCCGAGGACATACGCTTCGGCCTCTCGGCCATCAAGAACGTGGGCGAGGGCGCGGTGGAGGCGGTGCTGGGCTCACGGCGGGAGGGCGGGCCGTTCCGGTCGCTGTTCGACTTCTGCGAGCGTGTCGACCTCCGCGCGGTGAACCGGCGGGTGGTGGAGAGCCTGATCAAGAGCGGGTCCTTCGACTCGACCGACCCCCGGCGCTCGGCGCTGTTCGCCGCCATCGACCGGGCGATGGAGGCCGGCCAGAAGCGGCAGCGCGACCGGGAGGCCGGCCAGTCGAGCCTGTTCGGGATGCTCGCCAGCCCCGCAGACGGCGCGCGGGCGGTCGAGCGCATCCCGGACGCGCCGCCCTGGCCGGAGGCGGACCGGCTGGCCTTCGAGAAGGAGTCGCTCGGCTTCTTCATCTCCGGCCACCCGCTGGAGCGCTTCCGCTCGGAGCTTTCGAAGTGGGCGAGCGCCACCACCGGGACGCTGTCACAGCACGCGACCGACCCCGAGGTGGCCGTGGGCGGCATCGTCACCGGCCTGCGGCTGACCAAGACCCGCAAGGGCGACCGCATGGCCGTCTTCGTGCTCGAGGACCTCGAGGGCAGCGTCGAGACGGTGGTCTACCCGGAGACCTACAAGAAGACGGCCAGCCGGCTGGCGGACGACCAGGTGGTGCTGGTCAAGGCGAAGGCCGAGGTGGACGAGGAGGGCAAGGCGAAGCTGGTCGCCAACGACGTGATGCCGCTGGAGCAGGCCAAGCTGGCGGAGGCGCGGTTCGTCACCGTGCGGGTTCCGGTGCCGGCATGGGACCGGGAGAAGGGCGAGCGCCTGAGGGATATACTCGCTGCGCACCGGGGAGACTGCCCGGTCACCCTCGAGATGGCCCGGCCGGGGTGCTGGACGGTGCGGCTGGCGGCCGGGGTCCACTACCGGGTGCGGCCCGACAGCGTGCTGCGCGAGGAGATCGAGGCGCTGCTCGGCCCCGGCGCCCTGGTGCTCGAGCGCACCGTGGTCGCGGGCGAGGCCTAGGAGGAAGCCATGGCGGAGGCGGAGTTCGAGGCGCCTCTCGTCGAGCTGCAGAAGCGGATCGACGAGCTCGCCCGCTGGCCGGGGGATCCCGAGAAGGAGCAGCAGGCCCGCCGCCTGCGCGACGAGCTGACGGAGCGCCGCCGCGAGGTGTACTCGCGGCTGACGCCCTGGCAGAAGACGCTGGTGGCGCGCCACCCGAACCGCCCGTACACGCTCGACTACGTGAAGGCGCTCTGCACGGAGTGGACGGAGCTCAAGGGCGACCGTCGTTACGCCGACGACCCGGCGCTCGTCTGCGGCTTCGCGCTCTTCCATGGCCTGCCGGTGTGCGTGGTCGGGCACCAGAAGGGCCGGGACACCAAGCAGAAGATCCACCGCAACTTCGGGATGCCCAAGCCCGAGGGCTACCGCAAGGCGCTGCGGGTGATGCGCCTGGCGGCGAAGTTCGGCCGGCCGATCCTGTCCTTCGTCGACACGCCGGGCGCCTACCCCGGGATCGACGCCGAGGAGCGCGGCCAGGCCGAGGCCATCGCCTACAACCTGCGCGAGATGGCGAGCCTGGCCACGCCGATCGTGGTGACGGTCACGGGCGAGGGCGGCAGCGGGGGAGCGCTGGCGATCGCGGTGGGCGACCGTGTCAACATGCTGGAGCACGCCGTCTACTCCGTGATCTCGCCGGAGGGCTGCGCCTCCATCCTCTTCCGCGACGCCTCGCGCGCGGAGGAGGCGGCGATCGCCATGAAGATCACGGCCGTCGACCTCCTGGCGATCGAGCTGGTCGACGAGGTGATCCCGGAGCCGCCGGGGGGCGCCCACGTCGACCACGAGGCGCTGTTCCGGTCCGTGGACGCGGTGCTCTGGCGACAGCTCTCGGAGCTGCGCGCGGGGCCGGCCGAGCGGCTGCCCGAGAGCCGGTACCAGAAGTTCCGGCGCATGGGCCGCTACGGCCACGAGTTCGGGGAGGCGGCCGCTTCCTGACCCGCGGGCGGGGCCGTCGCGACCCCGGCGGTACAATCGGCTCGATGAGCGTGGCCCTCGCCGGGGAGCACGACCGGCATCGTCTCCCATGAGGCTCACCCCGAGGTTCGTGCGTGGCGGGCTGCTGATTCTGCTGGCGCTGGTCAGCGGCGCCGTCGCCCTGAGCCTGCGGCATGCCGGGGCTCCGTCGGGCAGCGCCACGGCCGGGCGCGGCGCCCCGACGGGCACCACCCTCGACCAGATGGTGCTCGTCCAGTTCGGCGAGGGCGAGGCCAGACGGACGGTGAAGGCGCAGCACGTGGCCGGCAGCGACGGGGCCGCGCAGCTGCTGGAGGGCGTCGAGGCGACCCTCCCGTACCTCGAGGAGGGCAAGCCGGGGACCCTCACCATTCGCGCCGACAGGTGCCGCTACACGCCCCAGCCGCTGCGCGCGGAGTTCCGCGGCCACGTCGAGGTGCGCTCCAGCACCGGGCTGGAGCTGGACTCGGAGGCGCTCGACTACCGGTCGTCTCCCGAGGAGGGCAGCACGGACGAGTTCGTCCGCTTCAAGCGTGGCAACCTGTCCGGCACCGCTCGCGGCGCCAGCTTCCGCCGCCAGAGCGGGGTGGAGCTGAACAGCGAGGTCAAGCTGCTGGTCACCTCTGCGGCGGCGCTGCCCACCACCATCGAGGCGGGGCAGGCGCAGGTCGCGCGCGCCGAGGGCCGCGTGTACTTCGACGGCGGCGTCCACGTCGTGCAGGGCAGCCGGGACCTGCGCTGCGACAAGCTGCAGCTCACCATGGTGGACGACTTCAAGACCCTCCAGCGGGCGGTCGCGCTCGACGAGGTCGACCTGCACGCGGGTGCTGGCGCCGGCGTCGGGTCGCTGGGCCCGGGGGGCGGGGAGCGGCGGCTGCGTTGCCGGAAGCTGGTGGTCAAGCTCCTCGAGGGTGGCCATCCGCAGGAGGCGACGGCCCACAACCGCGCGGTGCTCGAGATCTTTCCTGCCGTCGCCTCCGGAGAGACGCGGCGGGTGGCGACCAACTTCATCCGCTTCGTCTTCGACGAGCAGGGGCGCATCACCGGGATGGACGCGCGAGCGGACGAGGACAGGGACGCGGAGGCGCAGAGGGTGACGGTGGCGACGAGCGTGTCGCCGACGGTGCAGCGGCGGCTGGAGTGCCTGCAGCTCCACGTCGCGCTCGACCCCGAGAGCGGCGCCGTGCAGGGGGCGGAGGTGGTGCAGAACCTCGTCTACGCCGAGCCCGGTCGCAAGGCGTGGGCCCAGCATGCCCTCTTCCAGGACGGCCCCGGTCTGCTCACGCTGACCGGGGCCCCCCGTCTGGTCGACGAGGAGCAGGGCTCGGACCTGCGGGCGCAGAAGATCGAGCTCCAGACGCGCACCCACGGCATCACCGCCGACGAGAACGTGCGGCACACCATCACCCGCAAGGCCGGCAAGGACGGCAAGGCGGGGGCCGGGCCCGGCCCGCTCGGCTCCGGCGACGAGCCGACGGTGGTGCTCTGCCGACACTTCGAGTACGACTCGGCGACGAAGACTGCGCGCTACGGGGAGAATGCGCTGATGCGCTCCGGCCGCGACGAGATCCGCGCCCCGCTGCTGGTGTTGGAGGAGCCGGCGGAGGGTCGGCGCCGGCTGACCGCCAGCGACGGTGTCGTCTCGCTGCTGCACCCGCGGGCCGAGAAGGGGCAGAAGAAGGAGCCGGCGGCCGTCGAGACGCGCAGCAAGCAGATGGTGTACGACGAGCAGCAGCGGCGCGTCGTCTACACCGGCGACGTCGAGATCCGCCAGGGCGACCTGCTCACCCGGAGCCCGGAGGCGGTGGTGCTGCTGACGCCGGACGGGGGCACCGTCGATCGCATGCTGGCCGGAACCCCGGTGGAGGTCCGGCAGGGGGACCGCCAGGCGACGGGCGAGCGGGGTACCTACACCCCGAGGGACGAGACGCTGGTGCTGGTCGGCGAGAAGGTGGTGTTGCAGGAGATCGACCGCCGGCTGGAGGGCCGGATCCTCACCTTCCAGTCGGGCAGTGATAGGATCCGGGTCGACGGCCGGGAGGAGGTCCGCAGCGAGGCCGTCCTGAAGCGCAGAGAGCCCCCCAAGCCTTGAACCAGCCCCGCCTGCTCCGTGCGCTCGGCCTCACCAAGTCGTACGGCCGCAGGGTCGTCGTGCGCGAGGTGGATCTCTCGATCCGGCAGGGCGAGGTGGTCGGCCTGCTGGGGCCGAACGGGGCCGGCAAGACCACGACCTTCTACATGGTGGTCGGCCTGGCCCGCCCCGACAGCGGGAAGGTGTTCCTGGGCGAAGACGACATCACCGAGCTGCCGATGTATCAGCGGGCGCGCGCCGGCATCGGCTACCTGCCGCAGGAGGCGAGCATCTTCCGCAAGCTGACCGCCGAGGAGAACGTGCTGGCCATCCTGGAAACGCGCGGCCTGCCGGCGCGCGAGCAGCGCTCCATGGCGCGCCAGCTGCTGGAGGAGCTGGGCATCGCCATGATGGCCCGCCAGCCCGCCTACACCCTCTCCGGCGGCGAGCGGCGGCGGCTGGAGATCTGCCGGGCGCTGGCGGCGCAGCCCTCGTTCATCCTGCTCGACGAGCCGTTCGCCGGCATCGACCCGCTGGCCGTCGCCGAGATCCAGACCATCATCGCCCACCTGCGCGACCGCGGCATCGGCATCCTGATCACCGACCACAACGTGCGCGAGACGCTCAGCATCACCGACCGCGCCTACATCCTGCGCGACGGCAACGTGTTCCGCTCCGGCACGCCGGGCGAGCTGGCGGCGGACCCCGAGGTCCGCCGCGTCTACCTGGGCGAGAGCTTCCGGCTCGACCAGCGGGACGCCGCGCGGGCGCCCCTGCCCGAGCCCCCGCGCTGACGGCGCAGCACGCTCCGCGGGCCGCGTCAAGACCTTGAAAAACCGGAGACCGGCCTATATTCTCAGGGTCGACAATGTCCCTCGCACCGCCAGCTTCGCACCGCCTCCCGACGCCGTGGCACGCCTGCCCGCCAGAGGTGACCGGAGCCTAGACGACGTGGCTTTGCATCAGAAGCTCGGTCTGTCCGCGCGCCTGTCGCAGCGGCTGATCCTCACCCCCTCCCTGCAGCAGGCGATCAAGCTGCTGCCGCTCACCACCCTCGAGCTGGCCGAGGTCCTGGAGCAGGAGGTGATGGAGAACCCGCTGCTCGAGGAGGTGCCGGTCGAGGAGACGAAGACCGTCGAGGAGATCGCCCAGGAGGAGACGGCCGAGCAGGAGCGGCCGGAGGATCCGCTCAAGGAGATCGAGATCGAGCGCTTCTTCGAGGACTACTTCGACGACGGCGCGGACCGGCGCATGAGGCCGGCGGAGGTTCCCGAGGTCCCCCCCATCGAGAACACGCTCACCGAGTCGCCCGACCTCTACGACCACCTGCTGTGGCAGCTGCGGATGACGGTCACCGACGAGCTGATGATGGAGATCGGCGAAGCGATCATCCAGAACCTCGACGAGGACGGGCTGCTGCGGGTCTCGCTCGAGGACGTCGCCGCCATGGGCCCCTGGCCGCCCGAGTCGGTGGAGAAGGCGCTCGCCCTGGTGCAGACGCTGGACCCGCCGGGCGTCGCCGCCCGCGACCTCACCGAGTGCCTGCGTATCCAGCTGCGCCTGCTCGGCCTGGAGAACTCGCCCGCCGACGTGATGGTCCGCGACCACATGAAGCAGCTGCAGGGCCACCAGTACCCCGAGATCTCCCGGCAGATGGGGCTCACCGCGGACGAGGTGGCGCACCACCTGGAGATCATCCGCGCCCTCGCGCCGCGGCCTGGCAACCGCTACAGCCCCAACAAGTCGGCCTACATCCTGCCGGACGTCTTCGTGGTCAAGGAAGGCGACGAGTACAAGATCGTCCTCAACGACGACGGGCTGCCCAAGCTGCGCATCAGCCCGACCTACCGGCGGATGCTCGACCACAAGGAACCGGGCTCGGAGGAGACCCGCGCCTACGTGAAGGACAAGCTGCGCAGCGCCCTGTGGCTGCTGAAGAGCGTCGACCAGCGCCAGCGCACCATCTACAAGGTGGCCGAGTCGATCGTGCGCCACCAGCGCGCCTTCCTCGACCACGGCATCTCGCACCTGCGGCCGCTGGTGCTGCGCGACGTGGCCAGCGACATCGGCATGCACGAGTCGACGGTGTCGCGGGTGGTGGCCAACAAGTACATGCACACCCCGCGCGGCGTGTACGAGATGCGCTTCTTCTTCCACAGCGGGATCACCTCGTCCATGGGCGAGGCGGTCAGCTCGGTGACCATCAAGGACCGCATCCGCAAGATGATCGAGGAGGAGGACCCGCAGCGGCCGCTCTCCGACTCCCGGATCGCCGAGGTGCTGGAGGCGGAGGGGCTGCCGCTGGCCCGCCGCACGGTGGCCAAGTACCGGGAGGAGCTCCGCATCCCGCCCTCGAACCTGCGCAAGACGGTCCACTAGCGCGCCCGACCCGGGGCGCCTCGGGAGAAGGACGGATGAAGATCGAGTTCACGGGCCGCCAGACCGAGGTGCCGGCGGCCGCGCGTCGGGTGGCCGAGCGCAAGCTGGCCAAGCTGGGACGCCTGCTGCCCTCGCTGACGCGCGCCCACGTCACCCTCAGCGCGGAGCGGCACCGGCAGGTGGCGGAGGTGAGCGTGCACTCGCGCCACCTCGACCTGGCCGCGGTGGAGGCGACCCCCGACGCGGCGGCCTCGGTGGCGAGCGCCATCGAGAAGCTGCTGCGGCAGGCGGAGAAGCAGCGCACCCGGATCCGCGAGCGCAAGGGCGGCGCCTCGCCGCGCCTGACGCCGGCGCCGCTCGAGCCCGCCGTGGCCGCCGGCCGCAACGGCGACGGCGCCGAGGCGGTGGCGCCCCGGGTGATCCGGGCGCGTCGGGCGGTGATCAAGCCCATGACCCTGGAGGAGGCGACGCTGGAGATGGAGGCGCGTTCCGACGCGGTGCTCGTCTTCCGCGACGCCGGCACCGAGCGGGTGAGCGTCCTCTTCCGCCGCAAGGACGGCAACCTGGGCCTGATCGAGCCCGAGGCCTGATGCCCGCCCGGGACGCCGGCTCCCCTCCGCTGCGGCCCGTGCCCACGGCGGAGGCGGAGGGGCCGGGCGTGGCGGTGGCGGAGCTGCTGGACTCGGCCGCCGAGGCGCTGAAGCTGGACCTGGCCGCCGGCCGCAGTGGGCTCGAGAACCGCATCCACCTGGCGCGGGTGCAGCGGCCGGGCCTGGCCCTGACCGGCTACACGGACTACATCCGCTACGGCCGGGTGCAGATCGTCGGCAGCAGCGAGGCCGGCTACCTGCGCAAGCTCAGGCCGCGCAGCCGCGCGGCCATCCTGGACAAGCTGTGCCGCTGCCGCATCACCTGCTTCGTGGTGACCAAGGGACTGGTGGCGCCCACCGAGCTGCTGGCGGCGGCGGAGGCGCGCGGCATCCCGGTGCTCACCACTCCCCTCGAGTCGACCGCCTTCATCAAGCTGCTGTCCGGCTTCCTGGATGAGCGCCTGGCCACCCGGCTGCACCTGCACGCGGTGCTGCTCGACGTCTTCGGCCTGGGGGTGCTGATCCTGGGCGAGAGCGGCATCGGCAAGTCGGAGTGTGCGCTCGACCTGATCGACCGCGGCCACCGGCTGGTGGCGGACGACGTGGTGGACATCAAGAGGATGGGCGATGTGCTGGTGGGCGACTCACCGGACCTCACCCGCTACCACATGGAGCTGCGCGGCCTGGGGGTGCTGAACATCAAGGACCTCTACGGGGTCTCCTCGATCCGGCTGTCGAAGCGCGTGGAGCTGGTGATCCAGCTCGAGCGCTGGGACCCGGCCAAGGAGTACGACCGGCTGGGGCTGCGCAACGAGACCTTCCTCATCCTGGGGGTGGAGGTGCCCATGGTGCGCATGCCGGTGGCGCCGGGCCGCAACATCGCCCTGCTGGTGGAGGTGGCGGCTCGCAACCAGCTCCTGCGCGAGGGCGGCTACGACGCCGCCCGGCGCTTCGTGGAGCGCGTGGACCGCCTGGTGGGGGAGGAAGGCGAGCCGCGACGGCGGGCGGGGCGGAGCCGTCGGTGAGCCCAGCCGACCGCCAGCGGCCCTGGCTGCTGGTGATCACCGGGCTGTCCGGCTCCGGCAAGACCAACGTCTCGCGCGCGCTCGAGGACGCGGGCTGGTTCTGCGTCGACAACCTGCCCACCGCCCTGGTGCCCTCCTTCGCGGAGCTGCTGCGCAGCTCGGACCATCTGCGCCGCTCGGCGCTGGTGGTCGACGTCCGCGAGCGCGGCTTCCCCGAGGCCTTCCCCGGGGTCTACCGCAGCCTGAAGAAGGCGGACGTGGATGCCAGCCTGCTCTTCCTGGAGGCCGACGAGCGCGCGCTGCTGCGGCGTTTCAGCGAGACGCGCCGCCCCCACCCGATGGCCGGGGACGAGCCGGCCATCGAGGGCATCCGCGCCGAGCGGGAGGCCCTGCAGCCCATCCGCAAGATGGCCGACGTCATTCTCGACACCTCGCGCTTCACGGTGCACGAGCTGCGGGACTACGTCCGCGAGCGCTACGACGTGCGCGCCGAGGGGCGGAAGATGGTGGTCTCCGTCCTCTCCTTCGGCTACAAGTACGGGATCCCGCCGGAGGCCGACCTGGTCTTCGACGTGCGCTTCCTGGCCAATCCCAACTTCGTACCGAACCTGCGCCGGCTCACCGGCGCGGACGAGCCGGTGGTGCGCTACCTGAGGCGGCAGACGGACACGGAGGCGTTCCTGCGCCGCCTGCTCTCGCTGGTGCGCTTCGTGCTGCCGCGGCACGAGCGCGAAGGGCGCAGCTACCTGACCATCGCCGTCGGCTGCACCGGCGGCCGGCACCGCTCGGTGATGATGGCCAACGCGGTGGGGGCCGCGGTCAAGCGCCGCGGCTATCCCGTCCGCGTCTACCATCGCGACGTCAAGCAGGGGTGATCATGATCGGGATCGTGGTGGTCACGCACGGGCGGGTGGCCGAGGAGCTGGTGAACGCCGCCCGCAACATCGTGGGCGAGATCCCCGCCGTGGCGGCGGTGTCCATCGGCTGGAGCGACGACCCGGCGGCGGCGCGGACGGCCATCGAGGAGGGGCTGGCCTCGCTGGAGGCCGCGGGAGGGGACGGCCGGGCCCTGGTGCTGACGGACATGTTCGGCGGGACGCCCACCAACCTCAGCCTGCCCTTCCTCTCGCCGCAGGTGGAGATCGTCACCGGGGTGAACCTGCCCATGCTGATCAGGGCCTGCGCGCGGCGCGAGGGCGAGCTGGCCGAGATGGCGGGGGCGGTTCGCGAGCAGGGCAAGGGCGCCATCTACGTGGCCAGCGAGATCCTGGAGCCGCGGCCGGCGTGATCCGGCGCGAGCTGCGCATCCGCAACCGGCTGGGGTTGCACGCCCGGGCGGCCGCGCGCTTCGTGCACACCGCCGGCCGCTTCCGGGCGCGGGTGACCGCCGGCCGCGAGGGGAAGGTGATGGACGGCAAGTCGATCCTGGGCATCCTGCTGCTGGCGGCCTCGCAGGGCAGCGCGGTGGAGGTCACGGTCGACGGGCCCGACGAGGAGCAGGCGATGGCCGCGCTGGTGGCCCTGGTCGAGGGCGGGTTCGGGGAGGAGCCGTGAGCCGGGTGGAGCGATGAGCACGCTGCGCGGGACCGGGGTGGCGCCCGGCATCGCGGTGGGGCGGGCGCTGGTGATGGAGCGGGACGCGGTGCCCGTGTTCCGCCTGTCGCTGACGGCCGAGCAGGCGGAGGCGGAGGTGCACCGGCTGGAGGAGGCGCTCCTGGCCTCCCGCGAGCAGCTGACGCTGATCAAGGACCGCCTGTCGCAGGAGGTGGGCGCGCCGCACGCGTACATCTTCGACGCCCACCTGCTGATGCTGGAGGACCCGCTGCTGCGCGACCGGGCGGTGACGATCGTGCGCGAGGAGCGGGTCAACGCCGAGTGGGCCCTGCGCTCGGTGTCGGAGAGCCTGCACCTGCTCTTCAGCCACTTCAGCGACGCCTACCTGCGCGAGCGCAGCACCGACCTCGACGACGTGATCGGCCGCGTGCTGCTCAACCTGCGCGGCCGGGAGGACGCCCCCGCCCTCTCCCGGTTGCCGGCGCCGGTGGTGCTGGTGGCCCAGGACCTGACGCCCTCGGAGGCCGCCGAGCTGGACTGGGAGCGGGTGCTGGCCATCGTCACCGACGTCGGCTCCTCGACCTACCACACGGCGATCATCGCCCGCTCGCTGGGTCTGCCCGCGGTCGCCGGCCTCAAGGACGCCACCCGCCGGATCCCCGCGGGCAGCGAGGTGGTGGTGGACGGCACCCGGGGCGAAGTGGTCGTCGACCCCTCGGGCAGCACGCTGCAGACCTTCAGGGCGGCGCAGGAGGAGTACCGGCAGGAGGAGGAGCGGCTGCGCGGCACCCGGGCGCTGCCGGCGCAGACGCTCGACGGGGCCGCGGTGAGCCTGGAGGCGAACGTCGAGTTCCCGGAGGAGGCGTCCACCGCGCGGCTGCACGGGGCAGAGGGCATCGGTCTGTTCCGCTCCGAGTACCTGCTGGGCCGGGGGCTGCGCTGGCCGAACGAGGAGCACCAGCTCGACGTCTACCGCCGGCTGCTCGAGCAGATGCACCCGCACCCGGTGACCGTCCGCACCTGGGACGTGGGCCTGGAGGCGCTGGGACCCTCGGGGCCGTCGAGCCCCAACCCCGCCCTCGGCGAGCGCGCGCTGCGCCTGCTGCACCGCTCGCGCGAGCCCTTCAAGGTGCAGCTGCGGGCGCTGCTGCGGGCCGGCCACCACGGGCCGGTGCGCATCATGTTCCCGTTCCTCAGCGGGGCGTCCGACCTGCGCACGGCCCTCGCGCTGCTGGAGGAGGCCCGCGCGGAGCTGCGGGCCGACGGCCTCGACTTCCGGCCTGACGTGCCGGTGGGCCTCAACCTCGAGGTGCCGAGCGCGGCCGTGATCGCGGACCTGCTGGCGCCCGAGGTCGACTTCTTCAGCGTGGGCACCAACGACCTCATCCAGTTCCTGCTGGCGGTGGACCGCACCGACCCCCGGGTCTCGGGCCTGTACCAGCCGCTGCACCCGGCGGTGCTGAGGGTCCTGGGCCAGGTGGCCCGCGCCGCGCGCGCCCACGAGATCCCGCTCTCGGTCTGCGGGGAGATGGCGGGCCAGCCCATGCAGGCGGTGCTGCTGGTCGGGCTGGGCTTCCGGGCGCTGTCGATGGCGCCGACCGCGATCCCCAGGGTGAAGGCGGCGCTGCGGGCGGTGAGGCTGGAGGACGCCCGCTCGCTCGCCACCCGCTGCCTGGCCCTGCCCACCCACCAGGAGATCCTGGAGCTGGTGCGCCGCGAGCTGCCGCTGGAGGCACAGACCGCCGAGGCCCGCGGACGGGCGGAGGCCTAGTAGCGGGCGAGCTCCCGCAGGGCCGCCGCCACCGTCCCGACCTGCGGCAGGATCGCGTCCTCCAGCACCGGGTTGTAGGCCACGAAGGTGTCGAGGGCCGCCAGCCGCCTTACCGGAGCGTCGAGGTGCTCGAACAGCTCGTCGGCGATGCGGGCGGCGATCTCGGCGCCGTAGCCCCAGGAGCGCGCGTCCTCGTGCACCACCAGGGCGCGGCCGGTCTTCCTCACGCTGCGGGCGATCGCCTCCCAGTCGTAGGGGCTGAGCGTGCGCAGGTCCAGCACCTCGGCCTCCACCCCCTCGGCGGCCAGCTGCTTGGCGGCGACGAGCGAGCGCTGGACGAGGGCGCCGAAGGTCACCACGGTTGCGTGCCGCCCCTCGCGGGCGAGCGCGGCCCGGCCGAAGGGGATGGTGTAGTCCGCCCCCGGGTAGCGGCCCTTGTTGTGGGTCTGGCGGTAGAGGTGCTTGTGCTCGAGGAAGAGCACCGGGTCGTCGCAGCGGATCGCCGTGCGCAGCAGGCCGTTGGCGTCCCGGGCGTTCGAGGGGATCACCACCCGCAGGCCGGGGATGTGGGTGAAGAGCACCTCGCCGCACTGCGAGTGGTAGACAGCCCCGCCCTGCAGGTAGCCGCCATAGGTGACGCGGATGACCACCGGGCAGCGGAAGGTGCCGTTCGAGCGCCAGCGGAGGAGGGCCAGCTCGTTGCGGATCTGCATGAAGGCCGGCCAGATGTAGTCGAGGAACTGGATCTCCACCACCGGCTTGAGGCCCCGGGTGGCCATGCCGACGGCCCGGCCCACGATGTTGGCCTCGGCCAGCGGCGCGTTGAAGACCCGGTGCGAGCCGTGGCGTCGCTGCAGGTTGTGGGTGACCTTGAAGACGCCGCCCTTGCCCTTCACCTGGGCCAGGCTCGCCTCGCGCGAGCAGTCGGCCACGTCCTGCCCGAACAGGACCACCCGCGGGTCGCGCGCCATCTCGTCGTGCAGGCAGGCGTTCAGCAGGTCGACCATGGTCTTGGGCTCGCCGCTCTCCTGGGGCTCCTTCCGGAACGCCTCGGAGGCGGGGTCGACGTCGGCAGAGTAGACGTGGTCGGTCGGCGCCTTCGGCGCCGGCAACGGGGCGGCCAGGGCCGCGTCGGCGGCGGCGTTCACCTCGCGGTCCACGTCCTCGCGCAGCAGGGCCAGCTGCTCTTCCGTCACCACGCCGTCGGCCAACAGGCGCCGGGCGAAGGCCTCCACCGGGTCCCGCGCCGACTGCGCCTCCCGCTCGGCGGGCGGACGGTACGCCGCCTCGTCGTCCGAGAGCGAGTGCGAGTACGGGCGGGTGACGTGGGCGTGGACGAGGGCGGGCCCCTGGCGGGCGCGGCACCAGGCCGCCGCCTCGCCGAGCACCGACAGGCTGGCCAGCGGGTCGCAGCCGTCCACTTCCCGAACCAGCAGGTTGGGGAACGAGCGCACCAGGCGGGAGATGCTGCCGCCCGCCGTCTGCACCTCCACCGGCACCGAGATCGCGTAGCCGTTGTCCTCGATCAGGTAGAGCACCGGCAGCCTGAGGTTGCAGGCGGTGTTGAGGCTCTCCCAGAACTCGCCCTCGGAGGTGGTGCCGTCGCCGGCCGAGCAGTAGACGACCTCGTCCGCCTCGAAGCGCGTGGCCTCGGGCCCGGGGACGTGACCGGCGGCCAGGTACAGGCCGGCCTCGGCGCAGCCGGTGGCCTGCAGGAACTGGGTCCCGGTGGGCGAGGACTGGCTCACCGCGTTGAGCCGCGGGTGGCCCCAGTGCGAGGGCATCTGCCTCCCGCCCGAGCTGGGGTCGTCCTTCGAGCCGACCGCCCCCAGCAGCATCTCCAGCGGCGTCATGCCGAGCTGCAGCATCAGCGCGCGGTCGCGGTAGTACGCGTAGAACCAGTCGTGGCCCGGCCGCAGGACCATCCCGGCCGCCACCAGCACGGCCTCGTGGCCGGCGCCGCTGATCTGGAAGAAGACCCGGTTCTGGCGCTTGAGCTGGATCTCCTTGTCGTCCAGCCGACGGGAGAGCAGCATCGTGCGGTAGATCGCGACGAGTGTCTCGTTCTTGAGGCGCAGCCCGCGGTCGAGCGCGACTTGGATCATCCTCTCCTCTGGTGACGGTGTCTCGCCGCGCGGACGGAATGGCGGCATTGGTTGATTGTAATGCAGGCGCCCCACCGGCCTCCGCCCCGGCCGGAGTGCCGCTCAGGCGAGCAGCAGCCGGAGGAGGAAGCCCGGTCCGAGCGCCGTCCGGGCCGGAACGAAGTCGCCGGCGATCCCCACCAGCCGGTCGGCCAGCTCGGGACGGCGAGCGAGCCGTCGGGCGATCGCATTGGCCAGGGTCGGGCGGCGCACCGCCAGCTGCAGCAGGCGGTTGAAGCGGAACTTGTCGCGGGTGGCCCGGCGGCGCGCGCGCTCGTACTCCCGCAGCCGGCCGACGGTCGATCGGCCGGAGCGCAGCGCCGGCAGGAGGGCCTCCGTGGCCAACTCGGCGCTGCGCAGGGCGAGGGTGACGCCCTCGCCGGTGAACGGATCGTAGAAGCCGGCCGCGTCCCCGACGAGGACGGCGCCGGGGACGGCCACGGCACGGCAGACGAGGGCGAGCGGGCCGATCGCCCGAGGCGGTTCGCACAGCGTCGCCTCCTGCAGCCGTTCGGCCACCCTCGGCCAGCACCCGGCCAGGCTCGCGCGGTAGAAGCCGTCGAGGTCGCCGGCCGCTCTCGCCATCTCGGAGGCGTCCAGGACGAACGTGACGTTGGCCTGTCCGGCGGCGAGCGGCGCGATCCCGCAATACCCGCCGCTGCCCACGTGCATCTCACCGAAGGCGTCGAGGCCCGCGACGCCGTCCCAGTAGCCGCGGACGGCGAAGCGGCGCAGGCGCCGGTGCTCCCGGAGCAGCCCCAGCCCTCGGGCGATCACGCTGCGGCGGCCGTCCGCCGCCACCACCGCCCGCGCCCGCACCACCCGCTCGCGGCCGTCGCCCGGGGCGCAGACGACGCCGACGACCGCTCCGCCTTCCTGCGCCGGCTGCACCACCCGGACTCCCTCGCGGACCTCGGCGCCGGCCGCGCGGGCGGTGTCGACCAGTGCCTCGTCGAGGGCTCTGCGGCGGAGCGCGAAGCCGCTCCTGCCCGCGGGGTAGGAGCCGCGGATGCTGGTCCCGTCCGGCGAGACGAGGTGCATCCCGCGCAGGGGCTGCGGCCGCAGGCGGCGGACGGCGTCGGCGGCGCCGGTGAGCTCCAGCAGACGCCATGCCTCGGGCGAGACGCCTTCGCCGCAGACCTTGTCGCGCGGGAAGCAGGCCGCGTCGAGCAGGAGCACGTCGACGCCGCGGCGGGCGAGCAGCGCCGCCGTCGCCGAGCCGGCGGGGCCCGCGCCGACGACCACCACCTCCCGGCGCTCGTCGCTCACGGCAGCGTCCCTCCAGCTATATCATTATTTGGTATAGTGGCGCGTGTGGCGACGGCCAGCAGCCGGTAGGGGAAGTGACGGGTGACGCGCAGGAAAGGGATCCCGGCCGCCGCGAAGGCCGCGCGCAGCTCGTCGGGCCGGAAGCCCCGGCGGATGGAGACCAGGCCGTCGTCGACGCTGACCCGGCTGCGGAAGAGCACCGGGAAGAACAGGCGGCCGAAGGCGTAGGGGACCGGGGCGCGGACGAGGTCGTTCACCACCAGGGCGCGGCGGGCCAGGCGGAAGAGCCCCCGCAGCACCTCCGGCAGCTCGGCCGCGTCGAAGTGGTGCAGGAACAGCGAGGCGGTGACCACGTCGAAGCTCAGGTCGGGGAAGGGCAGCGCGCGGACGTCCGCGACCACGCGTCGCAGCTCGGCCGGGGCGAAGTGGAAGTGCAGCCGCTTGACGTCGAGCGCGACCGCCGCCAGCGGGCCGGGCAGCCGGGCCAGCAGATAGGCGGGCAGGTCGCCGGAGGCGGAGCCGACGTCCAGCAGTCGCCCGCCGGCCGGCAGGTGCGGGCGCACGGCCCGGAGCACGCTGGCCGGGTTGGCGAGCCAGCGGTTGACGAAGCGCAGGTCCTGCAGGCTGGCGAGGGCCTCCTCCTCGGGCACGCCGAGGTCGAGCTGCTCGCTCTGGGTGGCGCGCTCGCGGAAGGACGCGGCCGGGCTCACGGCAGGGTCTTCAGAGGAACTCGAGCAGGGCCAGCTCGGCGGAGAAGCCGGGGCCGAAGGCGCCCAGCAGCCCCAGCTCCCCCGGCTGCGGCTGCTGCCGACGCAGGATCTCGTCGAGCACGAAGAGGACGGTGACCGAGCTGACGTTCCCGTGCTCCGCCAGCACCGTCTCCGTGGCGGCGAGGTCGCGGGCGGTGAGGCCCAGCCGCTCGGCCATCACCTCGACCACCCGGCGGCCGCCGGGGTGGAGGATCCAGCGCGTGATGCGCGAGCGGTCGAGGCAGCGCGGGGCCAGGAAGCCGTCCACGGCCGGCACCACCTCGCGGCGCACGAAGGGGGCGAGTCCCCGGTCGAGGACGATCTGCAGGCCCGGGTTGCGCAGCTCGAAGCCCATCAGGTGGGTGGTGGCAGGGAAGAACACGCTGCCCGTGTCGCGGATGCGGAGGAGTCCGCGTTTGGCCGCCGGGTGCCGGTCGCCGACCAACACCGCCGCCGCGCCGCCGTCGCCGAAGATGGCGGTCGAGACCACGTTGGTGGCCGAGCGGTCCCAGCGCTGGAACGTGAGGCTCGACAGCTCCAGGGTCAGCACCAGGGCCGCGCGCTCGGGGTGGGCTCGCAGGTGGTCGAAGGCGCGCGCCAGGGCCACCACTCCACCCGCGCAGCCGGCCTCGGTGATCGGCAGCCGGCCCAGCGCGCCCTTCATCCCCAGGCTGTTCGCCACGTAGGCGTCGAGGGAAGGGATCATGAATCCGGTGCAGGAGACGCTGACGACGAAATCGATGTCGGCCGGTTGCAGGCCGGCGCTCTCGACCGCTCGCCGCGCCACCTCCGCGCCGCCGGCGCAGGCGGCCGCCCGGTAGCGGCGGGTCTGGGTCTCGAAGTCGCCGGGCGAGAAGACCTCGTCGATCGGCACCACGCTCGCGCGCGTGCGCACCCCGGCCGACGCGTAGACCGAGAGCAGCCGCTCCACGCTGCCGGCCGGCTCCTCGGCCAGCCAGCGGCGGACTCGATCGGTCACGACCTCCTGGCCGTAGCGGTAGGGCGGGACATAGCGCTCGATCGAGAGCAGCCTCGGCATGGCAGTGGTGTTCCTGGAACGGGGCGCGGCGGCCCCCCCCTCATTGTCGCCTCGCCCCGGCGGCGAGGCGAGTCAGCGCCGCCTAGAAGGGGACGTCGTCGTCGCTGGCCTGGAAGTCTTCCCCGGCGGGTGCCTCGGCGGTCGGGCCGCCGGTGGCGCGTGCGCCCCCCCCGCCGCCGCCCTCCCCGCGGCCGCCCAGCAGCACCAGGCGCGAGCCGGGCCCGCTCACCCGGATCTTGGTGGTGTTGCGCTTGTTGCCGTCCTTGTCCGTCCACTCGTCGTAGCGGATGCTGCCCTCGATATAGACGCTGCGGCCCTTGCTGAGGTAGTCGCGGCAGATCTGGGCGGTCTTGCCGAAGACCTCGACCCGGTGCCACTCCGTGCGCTCCTGCTTCTGCCCGCTCTTGTCGTTCCACACCTCGTTGGTGGCCAGCGAGAAGTTGGCGATCGGCTCGCCCGACTGCGTGTAGCGGATCTCGGGGTCCTTGCCGAGGTTTCCGATCAGGATCACCTTGTTGACTGAAGCCATGCTCGCTCTCCGCTCTTCAGGGGTTCAGGTGCTCGCGGGCGATGCGCGCGGCCTGCGTGTTCGGGAAGCGGTCGATCACGTAGCGGTACTCCACCAGTGCCTGGCTGCGCCGCCCCAGCCGCTCGAGCGCCATCCCCTTCTTGACCCGCGCGTCGGGCAGCTTGTCGCTCGACGGGTAGTCGCGGAAGAGGGCGTTCCAGGCCTCGATGGCCTCGGCGTACATCTTCTTCCCGTACAGCGACTCCCCGATCCAGTACTGTGCATTGTCGGTGAAGTCGGTGTTGGGGTAGTTCCGGATGTACTCCTGGAAACCCTGGATGGCGAGGTCGTAGTTGCCGCGGGCGTAGTCGGCGTAGGCCTGGCTGTAGAGCTCGCGCGGCGCGGGCGGCGGACCCACCGGCGTCGTCGGGTTCACCGGGCCGCTGCCGCTCTCCACGGTCGCGGCAGGGGCAGCGTTGGGGCCGGCGGCGCCGACCGCCGGGCCGGGAGTGCTCGCGGGCTGGGCCGGGCCGGGAGGCGGGGCGATGATCGCCGACGCGCGCAGGGCCTGGATCGCCTCGGCCAGCTCGGAGATGCGGTCGTCCAGCTCGCGCAGGGTGGTGGCGTTGGCCTCGTCCTGCGCCCGGCGGTCGGTGGTGGCCTTCTGCAGCAGCGCGTTCTGTGCGGCGATCACCTCGTTCAGGCGCTGCACCTCCTTGCGGCCGTCCTCGACGGAGCGCTGGATGTCGCCCAGCATGCTCTGCAGGGTGGCAACCTGCAGCTGCAGCCTCTCCATGTCCTTGTTGGCGGCGGCGGCGGGCGCGGGGCGGAGCGTGAGGAGCGCCAGCAGCGCGGCGGCTTTGGCGATTCGACGGGTCACGGTAATCCTCCAGGTCGCGCCGGCGACCCATCATAGCAACGCTCGGCGGCCGACGCTCAGCGGCCGACGGCGAAGTGCGCGCGGCGGTTCTTGGCGAACGCCGCCTCGGTCTGCCCAGGGTCGAGCGGCCGCTCCTTCCCGTAGGAGACGGTCTTCAGGCGCTCGGCGGACACGCCCAGGCTCACCAGGTAGTCGCGGGCGGCCCGCGCGCGCTGCTCGCCGAGCGCGAGGTTGTACTCGACCGTGCCGCGCTCGTCGCAGTGGCCCTCCACGGTGACCCTGGCCTCGCGGTGGCTCTGCAGCCACAGCGCGTGCTTCTCGAGGGTGGCGCGGGCCGCCTCGGAGAGGGTGGCGGAGTCGAGGTCGAAGCGGATGTCCGCGAGGGGGCTGCCCTCGCTGCCGACCAGGGACGCGTCGGAGCGGATGTCGGAGCCGGCCGCGCCTTCGCCCCCGACGGCACGGACGTCCGGCCCCTGGTCGACCGGCTGCGCCGGCGTGGTGGTGGTCGCGGCCGCGCTCCCGCTGCCGCCCGGGGTGGCGGCGAGGGCCGGCGGCCGCTTGGCCCCGTGGCAGGCAGGGAGCAGGAGCAGGGTGGCGCCCGCGAGCGCGAGCGCGGCCACTCCGGGACGGCGGAAGCTGGGGGTCATGCGTCCTCCTCGACGACGTCTCACGGGCCCCACTCCGGCTGGACGTTGCTGCCCGGGCCGGTGGCGAGTGACTGCAGCGAGCGGCCATCCCGGTCGGAGACCGTGATCTCCCACCGGCCGCCGCGGTTGCACGAGAAGACGAGGTGGCGGCCGTTCGGCGCCCACGAGGGGTACTCGCAGGAGCCGCGGCCCTGGGTGATCTGTCGGACCTGGCCGCGGTTGGCGAGGTCGATGATGCCGATGTCGAAGCCGCCGGCCTCCAGCCGCGCCGTGTAGGCGATCTCGCTGAACTGCTTCGAGGGGTTCCAGGCGCAGCCGTCGTTGTAGTTGCCGACGGTGGTGAGCCGGCGGACGTTCAGACCGTCCACGTCCATGATCCAGATCTGCGGGGTGCCGGTGCGGTTCGAGGTGAAGGCGATCTCCTGGCCGGTCGGGCTCCAGCAGGGCGCGGTGTCGGAGGCCTGGGTGGTGGTGAGCCGCCGGGCGCCGCTGCCGTCCGCGTTGGTGACCCAGATGTCCATGTTGCCGGCGCGGCTGCTGGCGAACGCGAGCTTGCTGCCGTCCGGGCTGAACGCCGGCGCGAACGCCTGCGCGTCGCCGTGCTCGCCGGTGAGGTTGGCCACGCTGCGGCCCTCGAAGATGCGCGCGAGGTAGACGAGGGGCGAGCCCTGGCGGTAGGAGACGTAGGCGATGCCCTTGCCGTCCGGCGTCCAGGTGGGGGTGATGTTGAGTGAGCCGTTCACGGTGACGCGGCGCGGGTTGAAGCCGTCGTAGTCGGAGATGTAGATCTCCTTCGAGCGCCTCTCCTTCGAGGAGTCGCGGTCCGACACGAAGGCGAGGTGGGTCTTGGCCACGCCCTTGTACTGGGTCAGCGACATGATGTCGTCCGAGGCCTGGTGGGCGAAGTAGCGCGGGTTATCGGCCGTCCCCGTGTAGCGGCGGGCGAGCATGGAGGCCCCGCTGTCGACGAAGAAGACGTGCACCTCGACCGCGAGGTCCCGGCCCGTCGCCTGCGCGCGGGTGACGACGAGGATCTTCGCGCCGATGCCCTTCCAGTCCTCGAAGCTCGGGGCGTCCGGGTTCTGCGGCGGGATCGCCGAGAGCAGGCTGTCGGGCACGAACTGGAACAGCCCCTCGAAGCGCAGGTCGTTGCGCAGCACCTGGGTGATGGTTCGGCAGGCGGCCTGGCTCGCCTCGTCCGTGGCCCGCGGCAGGCAGTCGGGGATGGCGAAGCGGGGGGCAGCGCCGCCGATGACGATCTGCTCGACGGGCGGCGGCTCCTGCGTTGACTGGGCGCGGGAGGCCGCGACGCCGGCGACGGCCAGAGCGGCGAGCGCCGCCGCCGACACCTGGCCTCTTCGTCTACGAGGTCGGCCGGAAGAGCGCCTGGATCGTTCGAGGATTCTGGCCATACTCCCTCGGGAGGGGGCCGAACGGCGCCGCATTCTGGACAGCGCGCTGGGCCGCCATGTCGAGCAGGGTCGCGCCGCTCGGCTGGGTGACGCGAACGCTGGTCACGGAGCCGTCGGGCAGGATGGTGAACGTCACGCCGATCGGCTGGGTGAAACCGGTCTTGATCTGCTGGTTCCACAGCGTCCAGATCTTCTGCTGCACGCCGGCGAGGTACCAGTCGCCGCCGCTGTCCGTGCCGTTCGGCACGCCGGGGCCCGACGGCCCGAACGTCAAGCCGGGCGTCGCCGAGCCGGTCCCGTTCGCGGACCCCGCGGCGGCCGTGCTCGCCGCAGCGACGGGCTCGGGCCGCCTGGCGACCCTCCGCGAGTCGAGCGTCGGCAGCGCGTTGGGGTGCGCGACCTCCTTCGTCGGCGGCTTGATGATCTTCGGAGCCGGCGCGGGCGCCGGCGGCGCGGTGACAGGAGGCGCCGGCCGCGGAGCTGGGGCAGCAGCCGGAGGCTCCGTGGGGGAGCCGCCTCCGCCCCGGGGCAGCACCACGGCGAAGACATCCGTGACCTGCAGCGGCGGCTGCTTCGGCAGCAGCAGCGGTACCGCGATCGCCGCCGCGATCAGCGCGAGGTGGGCGACGATCGAGACCAGCATCGTCGCCGGCAGGCCCGCGTCCATCCGTTCGCGCTCGGCGATCAGCCGATCGACCGCCTCGTTCACCGCCGCTTCTCCTGGGGGAGCACGTACACGAAGCCGATGCGGTCCACTCCGGCGCGCTTGATGACGTCGACCACCCGGATGACGTCGCCGTAGCGGAGCCCCTCGTCCGCGCGCAGGTAGACGACGGCCTCGGGGTTCCCCGCGGTGAGGCCGCGCAGCCTGTCCTCGAGCAGCACGATGTTGACGATCTGGTCGGCCACGAAGACCTTGCCGTCGGCCCGGATCGAGACGGTGATGCGGTCCCCGGGCGGGATCTGGGGCTGGTTGGCGACCGGCAGGCTGACGTCGATGCCGCGGCTCATCATCGGCGCCGTCACCATGAAGACCAGCAGCAGCACCAGCACCACGTCGACCAGCGGCGTGACGTTGATCTCGCCGAGCATGGAGGTGGTGCGCCGCGAGCGCAGCCCGCGGTACGCGGAGCCCGCATCCGACCCACCGCCAGCCTGCGCCTGCATCGCCTAGGTGAAGTTGCGCTCGACGATGTTCAGGAACTCGAGCGCGAAGTCGTCCATCATCGCGGAGAGGACCCGCGTCCGGCTCGAGAAGAAGTTGAAGAAAACGGCCGCCGGTATGGCGGCCACCAGCCCCATCGCGGTGGTGATCAGCGCCTCCGATATGCCGGGCGCGACCACGGTGATGTTCGCCGATCCCGATCGGCCGATGTCCTGGAACGAGGTCATGATCCCCCACACCGTGCCGAAGAGGCCGATGAACGGGGTCACGCTGGCCGTGGTCGCCAGGAAGCTGAGCCGCCGCTCCAGCCGCGTGGCCTCCACCGTCGCCGCCCGGGCCAGCGAGCGGGACAGGGAGTCGAGGCTGCGCACGGTCGGCTTCTGGACGGCGCCGGTGCCCGCCCCCGGCGTGGCACGGACCTGCTGGTTGACCTCGAGGTAGCCGGCCTGGAAGACGCCCACCAGGGGGCTCGCCCGCAGCTGAGGGCAGACGGCGTTCACCTCGGAGAACTTGCTGCTCTTGCGGAACACATCGAGAAAGGTCACCGACTGGGCGTGGGACCGATGCAGCGCCATCCCTTTGTACAGAATGATGGCCCAGGACAGCAGCGAGAACAGCAGAAGGACGACCAGGACGCCCCGCGCCACCCAGCTGGCGCTGGCGACCAGCCCGGCGACGCCTCCGGAGAACGCGGGTTGAGCCTGGGCCAGCACCGGCGAAAGGATCACGGATGCCTCTCTCAATTGCGCTAACAGTCTAAGCTCCCACAACCTATTGGGGTTGTCAATGTTTGTCGGCCGGCGCCGCCGCCCCGCGACCACTGTCGGCGCCTCGCGGCAGCTCCGGTCCCCGCTCGTCCTTCTGACAGCGCATCATGCATTTACAGCGGAAAAACCGCTGTGATATTCTCGCCGGACGTGGCGCCCGCATGCTCAAGCTGCTCAGGATCAACAACATCGCGCTGATCTCCTCGCTGGAGCTGGAGCTTCGGCCAGGGCTCGTGCTGCTGACCGGCGAAACGGGGGCCGGCAAGTCGATCGTGGTGGACGCCCTCGGCCTGCTGCTCGGCGAGCGCGCCTCGCCGGAGCTCGTCCGCACGGGCGAGGAGAAAGCGAGCGTCGAGGCTGTCGTCGAGGTCGGCGAGGCGGCCGGCTTCCTCGAGGAGCGGGGGCTGCCGGTCGAGGGCGACGAGCTGGTGATCCGGCGCGAGGTGAACGCCAACGGCAAGGGGCGGGCGAGCGTCAACGGCACGCTCGTCCCCGTGAGCCTGCTGCGCGACCTCGCGCCGCACGTCGCGGCCATCCACGGCCAGCACGAGCCGCAGGGCCTGCTCGACCCACAGACCCATCTCGACGTCCTCGACGCTTTCGCCGGCGGCGAGGGCGGCCGGCCGCTGGCCGAGTTCCACCGCGACCTGCGTGCCGTCGAGACCGCCCTCGAACGGCTCCGCGGGGACCGTCGCGAGGCCGAGCGCCGACGGGAGATGCTGGAGTTCCAGGCGGGGGAGATCGAGCACGCGGGCCTCGCCGCGAGCGAGGAGGAGGCGCTGCGGGTGGAGAAGGCGCGGCTGGCGAACGCGGGCCGCCTGGCCGCGGCCGCCGCCGAGGCGTACGACCTGCTCTACGAGGACGAGGCGGCGGCGCTGGCGCGCCTCGCGCAGGTCTTCCGTCGTGTCGACGAGCTGGCCGCCATCGAGCCCGGCTTCCGCGCCGCGGCGGAGGCGCGGCTCGCCGTGCTGGCCCCGCTCGAGGACCTGGCCCTGCGCCTGCGCGACTACCGCGAGACGCTGGAGGTGGCGCCGGGCCGGCTCGACGAGATCGAGTCCCGCCTGGCGCAGATCGAGAGGCTCAAGAAGAAGTACGGCGCCAGCGTGGCCGAGGTGCTCGCCTTCGGCGAGCGCTGCCGTCGCGAGCTGTCCGGCCTCGGCACGCCCGAGGAGCAGGAGCGCAGCCTGCTCGCGAGGCGCGAGGAGCTGGCGGGGTCGTACCTCGAGCGCGCGCGGGTCCTGTCGAAGCTGCGCCGCGCCGCCGCCGGCGAGCTGCGCCGGCGGGTGCAGGCGGAGCTCGGCGAGCTGGCGATGGAGAAGACGCGCTTCGAGGTGGCGTTCGCGCCGGCGGACGCCGAGACGGCCGCGGCGGACGCCTCCCGCTGGACCGAGCGCGGCCTGGAGCAGGCGGAGTTCCTGCTGTCCCCGAACCCGGGCGAGGATCTGCGGCCGCTCGCCCGCATCGCCTCCGGGGGCGAGCTGTCGCGGCTGATGCTGGCCCTGAAGTCGGTGGCGGGGCACGACGCGCTGGGGCTGACCCTCGTCTTCGACGAGGTCGACGCCGGGATCGGAGGACGCGTGGCCGAGGTGGTCGGTCGCAAGCTCAGGCGGTTGGCCGCGCGCCGCCAGGTCCTCTGCGTCACCCACCTGCCCCAGATTGCCGCCTTCGCGGACCAGCATCTGGCGGTGCGCAAGCGGGTGACGGCCGGGCGGACCTACACCTCGGTCGACTGCCTCTCTGAGGACGGTAGAATCGAGGAGGTCGCCCGCATGCTCGGGGGTGAGACGATCACGGAGACCGGACGCGAGCACGCACGCGAGATGCTCAAGCAGAGTCTTCGCAGCTGAGGTCTACCATTTGACCGCACAAGGAAAAAAGCGGTTCTACGTCCAGACCTTCGGCTGTCAGATGAACGTGAACGACTCCGAGCGCGTCGCGGGGCTGCTGCGCGACCACGGCTACGAGCCGGCGGCTGACGAGACCTCCGCCGACTTCGTGTTCCTCAACACGTGCGCCGTCCGCGAGAAGGCGGCCCTCAAGCTGCGGCACTCGCTGGGGCGTCTGCGGCGCCTGCGCGGACAGCGGCCGGAGCTGCGGATCGGCGTGGGCGGCTGTGTGGCGCAGCTCGAGGGCCGGTCGCTCCTCGACCGCGCCGCCGGCGTCGACGTCCTCGTGGGGACCCACAACCTGCACCGCGTCCCCGAGCTCCTCGACACCGCGCTCTCGACCGGGCGCCCGGCAGTCGACCTGGACCGCAAGGCCGACCCGTTCGGGGTCCCGCCCGCCCTGGTTGCCCACGGCAACCCCGTCCGCGCCTACGTCACCGCCATGGAGGGCTGCAACCACGTCTGCAGCTTCTGTGTCGTGCCGCGGACCCGCGGGCCGGAGGTCAACCGACCGGCAAACGACATCGTCGCCGAAGCCGCCGCCCTGGTCGGCCGCGGCGTCCCCGAGATCATGCTGCTGGGGCAGACGGTCAACGCGTACCGTCACGCGGGGGTCGACTTCGGCGACCTGCTGGCGCGCGTCGATGCCATCCCTGGCCTGCAGCGGCTGCGCTTCACCACGTCCCACCCCGAGCACGTCGGCCAGCGCCTGGCCGACGCCCTGCGCGACCTGCGGACACTCTGCCCCTACCTCCACCTGCCCTTCCAGTCGGGATCCGACCGCGTCCTCGCCTCGATGCGCCGGGGCTACACCCGGGCGCAGTACCTGGAGGTGGTCGCGCTCCTGCGCGAGCGCGTGCCGGACCTGGCGCTCTCGACCGACGTGATCGTCGGCTACCCGGGGGAGACCGAGGCCGAGTTCCTCGAGACGATGCGGGTCCTCGACGCCGTCGGGTTCGACAACGTCTTCGCCTTCACGTACTCGCCCCGGCCGGGCACCACGGCCTGGCGGCAGTCGGACGACGTCCCGGAGGTCGAGAAGAGCCGACGCCTGCAGCAGGTCTTCGCGTGGCAGCAGCGCTATCAGCACAGACGCAACCGAGAGCGGCTCGGGCGTGTGGAGCCGGTTCTCGTCGAGTCCTGGGACGGCGACGGGCGGGTCTCGGGTCGTACCCCCCACTTTCGGATCGTCCACCTCCCGGGTGGATCCGAGGCGATCGGAAGGGTCGTGAGCGTGGAGATCACGGCCGCGGGCCCCAACTCCCTTCAGGGCACGGTTTCGCAAGCGATTCATTGACGGCCAGTTCCACGGTCCGTATATTTCGACCTGAGGAGGTCGACGGGTGGAGATCGAGATGGTGATCAAGGGGCTCATGGTGGACCCGATCACCAACATGCCGATCGTCGTGTTGCGCGAGATGGGGGGCCACCGCGTGCTCCCGATCTGGGTCGGCGTGTTCGAGGCCAACGCCATTGCCCTCCAGGTCGAGAACGTCCAGACGCCGCGGCCGATGACACACGACCTCCTGCGCGCCGTCATCACGGAACTCGGCGGCGCCCTGGAGCGCATCGTTGTCTGCGAGCTGAAGGAGAACACCTTCTACGCCCAGCTCCATGTGCGCTCGCCCCGCGGGGTGCACGCGATCGACGCTCGTCCCTCGGATGCGATCGCTCTTGCGCTGCGCTTTGGCTGTCGGATCTTCGTCGAGGACGCGGTCATCCAGAACGCCAAGACCGTCGAGATGAGCCGCGAGAGTGTCGATGTCGGCCGCCTCCAGAAGTGGCTCGAGGACCTGTCGGACGAGGACCTCGGTTCGAAATACAAGATGTAGGCTCCCGCCGGGACGGCGCCGCATCATCCGGTGTCTTTTGTCACCGCAGCGCGCTTTTCTGGCTTGACCGTGCGTTCGGCGCGGTTCTACCATTCCGGCGTCGCGCCCGCGACACCTTCCTCGGGAGCCCCTGTTGATCGTCATCGCGATCGCAAACCAGAAGGGCGGCGTCGGCAAGACCACGACGGCGATCAACCTGGCTGCAGCATTGGCGATGCGCGGCCGGACCGTCCTGCTCGTGGACCTCGACCCCCAGGCGAACTCCTCGATGAGCTTCCTCGACCTGCGCGAGGTTTCGACGTCCATGTTCGACGTCCTGGCCGGCCACTGCAAGCTCGAGGACATCGTGAAGCCCTCGACGGTTCCGCGGCTCGAGATCGCCCCGGCGCGGATCGCCCTCGCCAAGCTGGAGGGGCAGTTGGTGGGGGAGCTCGACGCGCACTTCCGCCTGAAGGATCGCCTGAGCACCGTCAACGACCGGTACGAGTTCGTCGTCGTCGACACGCCTCCGGCGCTGGGCGTCATCACAGTCAATGCGCTCGTCGCCGCGACCCACCTCCTCATCCCCGTCCAGTCCAGCTACTTCGCCCTCGAGGGGACTGACGACCTGCTGGAGACGGTCGACCGCATACGCGCGCGGCCGAACCCGGACCTCAAGCTCCTGGGCGCCGTGGTGACGCTTCACGACAAGCGGACGACGCTCGCTCGTGACGTGCACAAGGCCGTGTCCGAGGTGTTCGGGGGTCGGGTCTTCGAGACCACGATCTCGAAGAGCATCCGCCTCGAGGAGAGCCCAGCGCACCGCGAGTCGATCTTCACCTTCGCCCCCCAGTCCAGCGGCGCGTACGAGTACTACCGCCTGTGCGAAGAGGTGATCGCCCGTGTCTAGCCTGTCGCCCCGTTGCCCCGAAATGAGTGAGTGAGGACCCCCTGATGTCCAGTCCCCGGCGCATTGGCCTGCCTGACACCATCCGTATGCGGCACGACACGCACTTCGTCGATCAGCTCATGCGGCCTGGCGGTGAGATCGTCGGCCGCCTGATCCCGATCGAGGAGATCGACCCGAACCCGCACCAGCCCCGCCAGTCGATGGGCGACCTGGCGGAACTGACGGCCTCGGTCCGCGAGAAGGGCGTCCTCGAGCCGCTTCTCGTGCGCCGCCGCGGGAGCCGTTACGAGATCATCGCCGGGGAGCGGCGGTATCGCGCCGCGATGGAAGCCGGCATCTCGGAGCTGCCCTGCGTCGTCCGCGAGTCTTCGGATGCCGAGTCGATGGAGATCGCCCTCGTCGAGAACCTGCAGCGCAAGGACCTGACACCGTTCGAAGAGGCAGACGGGCTCAGGGTCCTGGCCGAGACCTACGGGTACACGCACGAGGACATGGCGGAGAAGCTGGGGAAGAGCCGACCGAGCGTGACCGAGTCGTTGGCGCTGGGCACGATGCCGGAGGAGGTCCGCGAGCGCTGTCGGCTGGCCGACATCAGTTCTAAGTCCCTTCTTCTACAAATAGTTAGACAGGGTGAGCCGCAGAAAATGGCAGCGTTCGTCGACCGGCTCCAAGCGGAAGGCGGTGTCACGCGGGCCGATGCGCGGCGGCTGTCGAAACCCGAGACGCCGAAGCGAGGCCGCCCGAAGCACTTTGCCTTCAAGGTGCAGCCCAAGGGTGGGCCATTCTCGCTGCTCCTCCAGTTCAAGAAGACCCACGTCGAACGCGAGGAGATCATCCGGGCTCTCGAGGAGGTCCTCGAGAGCCTTCGAAGGAAGGCGTGACCCCCGCTACATGATGTTCGGCCTGGATGGGTATTACGGCAACGTAAAACGTTACCCTTCGGCGCCAAGCGGAGCCGCGGCACCGCTTGGCCTGGTGAGGTATGATCCTGGCTTTCATGGAGGGACCGAGGGGCGCCTGGGCACGCCGAAGGGGGGCTGGACGACCCTGCTATGATGGCGCGATTCTCGGGGTTTGTCCCCGGCTCCGCCCGATTGTCTGCGCGGCGGGAGCACAGAGAGGAGCAAACGGAATATGGGGTCGGCGCACAGGTCTGCAGCCGAAAGGACGGCGTTCGCGGAGTACGACTACAGCAACTTCTACTACGGCGCCGGCGATGATCCCCTGAACCTGCTGAGGCCCTTCGCGGAGTGGTACCGCGAGGCGCGGTCGAGCGGCTACTACCTCTACTCGGAGGTGCTCGCCGGCGAGCCCTCCACGCGGGTCCGCGTCCGCGACGGGAGCACGGGCGAGTGGCGCGAGCTGCTGAACCTCGCCTCCTACAACTACCTCGGCATCTCCTATCGGCCCGAGGTCAAGAAGGCCGCTGCCGAGGCGATCGAGCGCTACGGCCTGGGCGCGTCCGGCTCGCCGATCCTCTCCGGCAGCTTCGACGTGCACGAGGAGTTCGCCAGCGAGCTGGCGCGCTTCAAGGACAAGGAAGCGACGATCGTCTTCCCGACCGGCTACAGCGCCAACGTGGGCTTCATCTCGGCCCTGATGCGCTCGGGCGACACCATCTTCCTCGACCAGTACTCCCACGCCTCCATCGTGGACGGCGCCATCCTGGCCAAGGCCAAGACCATCTTCTTCCGCCACAACAACCCGCTCGACCTCGAGCGCAAGATCGCGAACGTCAAGGGCAAGAAGCTGGTGGTGGTCGAGGGCGTCTACTCGATGGACGGCGACATCTGCGCGCTGCCCGAGGTGCTGGAGGTGAGCAAGCGCCACGGCGCCCGCATGCTGATCGACGAGGCCCACTCGACCTTCCTGTTCGGCCCCAACGGCCGCGGTGTGGCCGAGCACTACGGCCTCGACAAGGAGGTCGACTTCCACCTGGGCACCTTCTCCAAGAGCCTCGGCGGACAGGGCGGGTTCGTGGCCGGCAGCCGCGAGCTCATCGACTACGTGAACGCCTTCGCCCGCTCCCGCTTCTTCTCCTGCAACCTTTCGCCGGTGCTCACCGCCGGCCTGCTGGCGGCCCTGCGCGTCGCCGCGTCTGAGCCGCAGCTGCGCTCGCGCCTGTGGAGCAACGTGGCCTACCTGCGCCGCCGCTTCGCGGAGGAGGGCGTCGACATCGGCAAGTCGAACTCGCAGGTGATGCCGGTGATGGTCAACAACGACGCCAAAGTCTTCGCCGTCGCCGAGAAGATCCAGCAGCGGGGGCTGTTCCTCAACCCGGTCACCTACCCCGCGGTGCCCAAGCACAAGTCCCGGCTGCGCATCTCCGTCTCCGCCGCCCACAGCGAGGAGGAGCTGGAGACAGCGGCGCAGACGATCGCTGGCGCTCTCCGCGAGGAGGGGATTTGCCGGGGATAACGCGGTACGGCTACCGGGACGCGATCAGCGGCTTCTTCGAGTTCCCCACGGACAACGCCCGTCGCATCCTGCCGCGGGGGCTGGAGCCGGTGGAGCCGCACCACGGTACCAGCATCCTGGCGGTCACCGTGTTCGACTTCGACGAGAGCGAAGTCGGCCCGTACGGCGAGGTGGTGTACGCAGTGGTGGTCCCCCCGTACGTCAGCGAGGGCAAGCCCCTGCCGAAGTCGGCGATGTTCCCCTGGCAGGTGGCCACCACCACCCGCATGGCCCGCGAGCACGCGGTCGAGCGCTGGCACCTGCCGCACTGGATGGACGACGTTGCCATCGCCTTCGACCGGCAGCCGGGCCGCACCACTGCGCGGGTGCGGGCGGAAGGCGCTCCCGCCCTGGAGATGACGATCACCGACCACTCCTGGGCGCCCGTCTCGCACCTCTACCAGTCGTTCCAGAAGGACGACAGCGGCACCTACCTCTGCAACATCATGTTCGAGGGCGAGAAGAGCGAGCACGAGGAGGAGGCGGGCAGCGTCGTCCTCCACGACAGCTCCTTCAACAAGGACGTGGTGATCTCCGAGGTCTACGAGAGGCCGTTCCGGGAGCTGTGGATGCGCAACGGGTGCCAGCTGTTCGACCCGCTGTTGAGGCTCCCGCGGTAGCGTCCGCCGCGTGAACGAGCCCGTCTTCGTCGTCTTCAATCCGCTCGCCGGCAAGGGCCGGGGCGCCCAGTTCGTGGCGCCGGTGCTGCAGGGGCTGTCGCCGGCCGGCCGGGTGGAGCACGCCCTCACCCAGGTGCCGGGGGACGAGGCCCGCCTCGCGTCCGAGGCCATCGCCCGGGGCTTCCACACGATCGTGGCCGTCGGGGGCGACGGAACCTGGAGCAACGTCGGCAACGCCATCCTGCGCTCGGGACAGCCGGCGCGGCTGGGCCTGGTGGCCGCGGGCACCGGCTGCGACCTGGCCAAGACGCTGGGCGTGCCGGCGCGCGATGTCCACGCCTCGTGCCAGGTGGTGCTGGGCGGACGCACGCGGACGATGGACGTGGGCAGGATCGAAGACCGACACTTCCTCAACATCGCCGGCTTCGGCTACGACGTGGCGGTGCTCGAGGACTCCTGGAGCGTCGGCTACCTCGAGGGCGGCCTGCTCTACCTCTACTGCGCGCTGCGCCAGCTCCACCGCTACCGAGGCTTCACCCTCGACGGCGAGTGCGACGGGGAGCCGCTGGGCCGGCGTGAGATGCTGATGCTGATCGTGGCGAACGCCCGGGTGTTCGGCGGCGGCTTCCAGGTGGCGCCCAGCGCGGACGTCGCGGACGGGCTGCTGGACGCCGTGGAGTTCGCCAACATGGGCCTGGGCGGACGCGTGAGCGCGCTCGTCCGGCTCCTGCGCGGGACCCACCAGCGCCATCCCCGGGTCCGCTCGGCCCGGGTCCGCCGCCTCGTCTACCGCTTCGACTCGGCACCGACGTACGAGACCGACGGCGAATGGAACCAGGCGCGCTCCGCCGAGGTGGTGGTGGAAGCGGTTCCGGCCGCGCTACGGGTGCTGGTGCCGTAGAGCCGGCCATGTCATCCCCGGGGGAGGCGGGCACGCGGAGGCTGCGCGAGGCGGTCGCCGCCCTGGCTCTCTCGCCGGAGACGGACACCGCCCTGCTGGCCGCCATGGAGACGCTGGGCCGGGTCTGCGGCGACACGCTGGCGGGTGTCGTCTTCTTCGGCTCGCGGCGCACCAGCGCGGCGAAGGCGAACCGCTGGAGCGCGTACGACCTCATCGCGGTGGTCCCGGCGTACCGGCCGTTCTACGAGGCCCTGTGCCGCGCGGGCCTGCTGGGCAAGCGGCCCTCCTTCCTGGCGGCGATCAGCCGCTGGCTGGCGCCTACGCAGGTCTCGCTGCGCTTCGCCGGCGCCGAGCTGCACGCCAAGGTGTCGGTCTTGGAGGGCGACACCTACCGGCGCGAGACCTCGCGGCGGCGCCACGACCACTTCACGATCGGCCGCCTGTTCCAGCCCGCCCGCATCCTGCTGGCGCGCTCCGAGGGCGAGCGGCAGCTGCTCCTGGACGGCCTGGTCGCCGCCCACGCGGAGACCTGGCGCTGGGTCCGTCCCTGGCTGCCGGAGCGCTTCGACGCCGAGAGCTACGGCCGCCGCGCGCTCGAGATCTCGATGGCCTCCGAGATCCGGCCGGAGCCGGGAGGCCGCGCCGCCGCGCTGTGGAGCGCGCAGAGCACCCCGCAGCGCCCGGTGTTCGAGGCGCTGCTGCGGGACCTGGAGAGCCGTGGCGAGGTGGTCGCCGTGGCCGAGGCCCCGCCGGCCTGGGCCAGGGCGCGCCCGGTGGGGCGGCTGGAGCGGCTGCGCTGGCGCGCCTACTTCGCGGTCTCGAAGGTCCGCGCCACCGCCCGCTGGATCAAGCACGTGCTCTCCTTCGAGGGCTGGCTGGACTACATCCTGCGCAAGGCCACCCGGCACACCGGCCAGACGATGGAGCTCTCGCCCCGCGAACGCCGCTGGCCGCTGGTGTTCCTCTGGGGGCGCGTCTTCCGCTACCTGCGGGAGCGGAACCGCGGACAGCCGTGATGCGGGCGGAGCCGGCGGTGCTCGTGGTCGTGCTGGTGGCGGCGCTTCTCTCGCTGGCGGTGTTCGCGGTGCGTCACCGGGGCCAGCGCGACCCGGACGCCGCCCGCAAGGGAACCCGCTTTCTCCTCGGCATCGGCGACCTGCTCCTGAACTGGTTCCTGTGGGCGATCGGCCCGGCGGAGCGGGCGCTGCTGGCGGCGGGAGCCACGCCCGACCACGTGAATGCGGCGGGGCTGCTGCTCGGGGTGTCGAGCGGCCTCCTCATCGGCGGCGGGAGGCTGGAGGCCGGCGGCTGGGCCATGGCGCTGGCCGGGGCCTGCGACGTGCTCGACGGCCGCCTGGCCCGGGCGCGGCACATGGTGTCGGTGTACGGCAAGTTCATCGACAGCACGCTCGACCGCTGGGTGGAGACCTTCGCCTTTCTCGGCTTCGCCGCCTACTTCGGCGGGCGGCCGGGAGGCGCGCTGGTGGTCGCCGCCGGCCTGGGCGGCTCGCTGCTGGTGAGCTACGCACAGGCGCGGGGCGAGTCCGTCGGCGTCTCGGGCTCGGGTGGGCTGATGCAGCGCGCCGAGCGGCTGGTCCTCTCCATCCTCGGCTGCTTGTTCGATCCCCCGGTCTCCCGTGCGCTGGGTCGGCCGGAGGGGAGCGTCCTGCTCTGGGTGCTGGCGGTGGTGGCCGTGGGCGCGCTGGGCACCGCGCTGCACCGCACCTTGTGGATCGCGCGAAGGCTGCGGCGGCTGAGCTAGAATCCGGTCACATCCTCAAACCGGCTCAGCAAGGAGGGCCAGCGTGTCCGACCTCTACCCGGTCAAGCCGCACATCGCCCAGGGCGCCCATGTCAACAGCCTGGCCGAGTACCAGCGGCTGTACCGCCTGTCGCTCGACAGCCCGGAGTGGTTCTGGGCTGAACAGGCGAAGCAGATCAGCTGGTTCCACCCCTGGCAGAACGTCTTCGACGCCGACTACGACGAGGTGGACTTCGCCTGGTTCTCCGGCGGCCGCCTCAACGCCTCCTTCAACTGCGTCGACCGCCACCTGGAGAAGCTGGGCGACCGCACGGCGATCATCTGGGCGCAGGACGAGGTGGGGGCCTACCGGCACATCAGCTATCGCGAGCTGAAGCACAACGTCTGCCGGATCGCCAACGTGCTGCTGGCCCACGGCATCCACCGCGGCGACCGGGTCTGCATCTACATGGGCATGATGCCGGAGCTCGTCTACACCATGCTGGCCTGCGCCCGCATCGGCGCCGTGCACTCGGTGGTGTTCGGCGGCTTCAGCGCCGAGTCGCTGCGCGACCGCATCGTGGACGCGCGCTGCCGGATCGTGGTGACGGCCAACGAGGGGCTGCGCGGCGGCAAGCACATCCCGCTCAAGCAGACGGTGGACCGGGCGATCGAGGGCATGTCGCTGGTGGAGACGGTGCTGGTGGCTCGCCGCACGGACCACGAGGTGCCCATGCGTGCCGGGCGCGACCTGTGGCTGGACGACGAGAAGGCGAAGCAGCGCTCCACCTGCACCAACGAGTGGATGGGGGCGGAGGACCCGCTGTTCGTCCTCTACACCTCCGGCAGCACCGGCAAGCCGAAGGGCCTCATGCACACGACCGGCGGCTACCTGGTCTACTGCGCCTACACCCACAAGATCGTGTTCGACTACCAGCCGGGCGAGATCTACTTCTGCACGGCGGACATCGGCTGGATCACCGGTCACAGCTACATCGTGTACGGCCCGCTGGCCAATGGGGCGACCACGGTGATGTTCGAGTCGACGCCGACCTACCCGGACGCGGGGCGCTACTGGCGCATCGTCGACGACCTCGGCGTCAACATCTTCTACACCGCTCCCACCGCCCTGCGCGCCCTGGCGCAGGCGGGCGACGAGTGGGTGAAGCGCTTCCGCCGCAGCTCGCTGCGGGTGCTGGGCAGCGTGGGCGAGCCGATCAACCCGGAGATCTGGCGCTGGTACCACGACGTGGTGGGGGAAAAGCGCTGCGCGGTGGTCGACACCTGGTGGCAGACGGAGACGGGCGGCATCCTGATCACGCCGCTGCCCGGGGTGACGCCCGCCAAGCCCGGCTCGGCCACGCTGCCCTTCTTCGGCGTCAAGCCGATGGTGATGGACATCGCCGACGGCAAGGTCCTGGAGGGCAACGGCGTGAGCGGCGCTCTCTGCCTGGGCGGGCCGTGGCCGGGGCAGGCGCGGACGGTCTGGGGCGACCACCACCGCTTCAAGGAGACCTACTTCACCCAGTACCCCGGCTACTACTTCACCGGCGACGGGGTCACCCGCGACCAGGACGGCTACTACTGGATCACCGGCCGCATTGACGACGTGGTGAACGTCTCCGGACACCGGCTGGGGACGGCGGAGGTGGAGAGCGCTCTCGTCGCCCACGAGGCGGTGGCGGAGGCCGCCGTGGTCGGCTTCCCGCACCCGATCAAGGGCCAGGGCATCTACGCCTACGTCCTGGTCTCCAACGACTACGCCACCAGCGACCGCGAGCAGCTGCAGGGGGCGCTCAAGGAGCAGGTGCGGCACGTGATCGGCGCCTTCGCCGCGCCCGACGTGGTGCACGTCGCCTCGGGGCTGCCCAAGACCCGCAGCGGCAAGATCATGCGCCGCATCCTGCGCAAGATCGCCGCCTCGGACTACGACGGCTTCGGGGACCTGACCACCCTGGCCGAGCCGGAGGTGGTCGATCGCCTCATCCAGGAGCACAAGTCCGGCGCGCGCTGAGGCGACGGGCGGGGGGTTCAGTCGGCGGCGGCCGTGCCGTCGTCGAGGGCGCGGGTGAGCAGGTCGGTCTCGCTCGCCTCGTGGCGGTAGATCTCGTCCACCAGCGAGCGGACCTCGCGTGTCCAGGCAGGCCCGCGTCGTTCGAGCGGGCTCGCCCGGCGCAGGGTGTCCAGGCGCTGCAGCAGGCGCTGGTGCGCGCGGCGGAGGCTGGTGCAGGTGGAGGCGTGCTCGGGCGCGCGCTCCTCGATCTCCTCGAACAGCCCCGCCCGCTCCTCCTCGTCGAAGTGGGCGGCCAGGGGACCGCGCAGCGCGTCCAGGCGCGCGGCGACCACGTCGGGACCGCCGGCGCCGAGGGAGGTCGGGCCGCCGAAGGCAGCGACCACCCGGCGGAGGAGCTGATGAAGGCTGTCGTGCTCGCTGACAGCGGCACGGGCGGCGTGCGTGACCGAGGACAGCTCCCTCATACGGCCTCCTCTCTGGGCGACAACCGACGGCGCCTCGTCGCCCAGGTCACACCTGCCCGGAAGCGACCACCTTCTCCAACACAACTTAGGCCCCGCGCGCGTCAGGTCAAGGCTGAGAAGTGTTTTTTCCGGCCGAACTCACCGGGCCGTTGGCGAGCTGCGACCCTCCCAGGGCCGTGCCTCCGGTGCGCGGCGGCTACAATGAGCCGAGCGGATGCCGTTCGCCTACTACAGCCGGCTCTCCTCGCGCGAGAAAGCGATCTACCGCCGCAGCGACGAGGTCACGACCCTCGCCCTCCCGAACCCGGAGGCCCTGCACCCGACGGTCGACGCGCTGGGGCTGGCCCTGTCCTCCGACGAGCGGCGGGGCGTCGAGGCGGTCGCCTCGCGCCTGGTGCTGGAGATCGTGGAGCGGCTGGGACTGCCGCCGGTCGCGGTATCGGTCCTCGCCGTCCGCCCCTCCTCGAGCTGGGGCGAGCTGCACGGCCTCTACACGCGGGGCAGCCGCGGGCCCGCCCGTATCGAGCTGTGGATGCGCACGGCGCGCCACCACCGGGTGGTCGCGTTCCGGACCTTCCTGCGCACCCTGCTGCACGAGGTGGGCCACCACGTGGACTACGAGCACCTGCGGCTGGGCGAGTCGTTCCACACCGAGGGCTTCTTCCGGCGCGAGTCGAGCCTCTTCAAGCAGCTGGTGCCGGCCGCGGCCGCGCCCAGGGCCGGTCAGCTGCCGCTGCCGCCGGAGTCGCGTCCGGGCGGGCGGAAGTAGGGAACCGGGAAGGCGGCGACATTGCCCTTGGGGGCCTCGCTGATGCGGCCGGGGCCCTCCTTCTCGACCTCGTCCACGCGGATGACCGCGTGCATCGGGAGGTAGCAGCGCTTGACGCCCTCGAACTCGCGCTGCAGGCGCTCCTCGGTGGGGTCCACCACCACCCGGGTCCTCTCGCCGAACACGAGGTCCTCGACCTCGATGAAGCCGAGCAGGTCGCCCTGGCCCACGTGCCTCGCGTACACCTCGTAGACCTGCCCCTGGTTGTGGAAGGTGACCTTGTAGAGCCTCGCCGCCATCAGCGTGATGTTAGTCCATCGTGCGCTCCTCGCGGTGTTAGCCTCGTGCCGTGAGCGCGTACCCGGATGGGCGGAGTCGGCGGCTGGTGAGGCGCGTGGGCGCGGCCGAGGCGGGGGCCCGGCTGCTCGACCTGCTGGAGGCCTGGCTGCCGTCGCTGACCGGGGCCGCGCCGCCGCGGGCTCGGGTACGGGCGATGGTCGCCGCCGGTGCGGTGCGTGTCGACGGCGTGCCGCTGCGGGCGCCGGGCCGGCCGCTGCGTCCGGGCCAGCTCGTGGAGGCGCTGCTGCGCGCGCCGGCGTTGCAGCCAAAGACGGTGGCGACCGACCGCCCGTTCACGATGAGCGACGCCGCCGTCGTCTTCCGCGACCGCTGGCTGCTCGCGGTCAGCAAGCCGCCGGGCCTCCCCACGCACCCGACCGCCGACCCGCGGCGGCCCAGCCTCGTCTCCGCCGTGGAGAGCTGGCTGAAGGAGCAGGGGACGACCTGCGCCCTCGGCGTGCACCAGCGGCTCGACCGCGACACCTCGGGCCTCGTCCTCTTCACCACCGACCCCGAAGCCAACCCGGAGCTGGCGCGCACCTTCGCCTCCGGCCTGGTGGTGAAGGCCTATCTGGCCCTGACGGTGCGGCCGGCCGAGGAGCTGGCGGACGAGCTGACCGTCGACGCGCCGCTCGCCGTCGCCCCCGGCGGCCGGGTCCGGGTCGCTCGGGGAGGGGAGGCGGCCCTGCCGGCCAGCACGGCGGTCGTGGTGCGCGAGCGCCTGGGCCGCACCCTGCTGGTGGAGGCACGGCCCCGCACCGGCCGCAAGCACCAGGTCCGCGTGCACCTCGCCCACGCCGGGCTGCCGGTCCTCGGCGACCGCCTCTACGGCGGCCGCGCCCCCTCGGTCGAGAGGACGATGCTCCACGCCTGGCGGCTCGAGCTGCTGCACCCGCTCAGCGGCCGGAGGCTCGTCCTCGAGAGCCCGCTCCCGTCGGACTTCCGCGAGGCGCTCCGCTCGGCCGGGGGTCGGGTGGCCTGACCGCCTCCGGCTCCGCGGCGTCGGCGTCGAAGCTCCAAGGACCGGGGCGGGTCGGCTGCTGCAGCGCCTCGCGCAGCGCCGCCAGGAAGGCCCGTCGCGGCCACTCGCGGGCGCCGAGCGAGGCGAGGTGGGGTGTGTACACCTGGCAGTCGACGAGGGGGATCCCCCAGCGCCCGAGCTGCTGGACCAGGTGCACGAACGCGATCTTCGAGGCGTCCCGGGCGCGGGCGAACATCGACTCGCCGAAGAAGGCGGCCCCCAGCGAGATCCCGTAGAGGCCGCCCACCAGCTCGCCTGCATCGCGCCAGGCCTCGACCGAGTGCGCCAGCCCCTGGCGGTGCAGCTCGCCGTAGGCATCGACCATCTCGGGCGTGATCCAGCTGCCGACCTGGCCGGGCCGGGGCGCGGTGGCGCAGGCCATCATGACGTCGCGGAAGGCGCGGTCCAGGGTGATGCGGTAAGGCCGTCGTCGCAGCGCCTTCTCCAGGCTGTGGGACACGTGGAGCTCGTCGGCCCGCAGCACCATGCGCGGGTCGGGGGAGTGCCAGTGCAGCGGCTCGCCCTGCCAGGGGAAGATGCCCATCGAGTAGGCGAGCAGCAGGCGCTCGGGCCGCAGGTCGCCCCCGACCGCGATCGGCCCGCGGCGGGGCCCGCTCTGGGGTGGCGGGAACAGCAGGCGCTCGTCGAGGCGGTAGACGGGCACGGTCAGACCGCGGACCGCGCCAGGGTCGCCCGGCAGGCGGCGGGGTCGGTCGCGTCGTCCGTGGCCAGCCATGACCAGGCCAGGGCGCCCGCGTAGCCCGCCTGCCTGGCGATGTCGACGACGGCGTCCGACGAGACCGAGGCGCCGCGGGTCGCGAACTCGCCGAGGAGGAGAGGACGGTCGAGGCGCAGCGACAGGACGGGGCGGGCGAGCGTGGCGACCGGCTCCTGTCGCTCGTACCAGTGCACCTGGTAGAGGTCGAGGCCGAGGCCGCGAACGAAGGGCAGCGATCGGGCGCGGGCCAGCCCGACGGTGAGTGGCTGGGTCGCGTGGCGGTGGAACTCCGCGACCAGGCCGGCCAGCAGGGCGCGCATCTGCCGGCGCGAGACGGAGGCGCGCGGGTCGAGCGTCCCCAGGGCGAAGGTGGCCCACTCCGGCTCGTTGAGAAGGTCCCAGGCGAGGATCAGCGGCTCGTGGCCGTAGCGGGCGGCGAGCGGTGCCGCCACCCCGGACAGGAGGCCGTCGCGAAGCGCCTCGTCGCGGACCAGGTGGCGGCGACCGCCGAGTTGGACGCCGCCCTCCAGCCGGCCCGCGGCGAACCAGAGGAAGTCGAGCAGGACGAAGACGACGCGCAGCCCGGTCTCGCGCAGGGCGAGCAGCGCGGCGTCCAGGTCCTCGAACAGCCGCTCGTCGAGGGAGACCTGCCGACCCGAGGGGCTCTCGCGCAGCCCCGCCCGCCCGTCGCCGAGCAGCCACCAGCGCACCACGCTCGCCCCGGCCTCCGCCAGGCCGCCCAGTGCGCGCCGCATCCGCTGCCGCTGGTCCGGCCGAGCCACCCCGCCCGCCGGGCGCCACGCGCTCGCGCCGAAGTCCTGGCCGTAGTCGAGCCAGGGCAGGTTGGCCCCCAGCAGGAGCTCAGGCATTGCGCTTGAGCGCCGCCACGATCTCCGCCAGCCGGCTGTCGGCCTGGCCCTCCGGGACCACGCAGGCGGCGGCCCCGGCGTGTCCGCCCCCGCCGTGCAGCGAGAGCAGCACCGCCAGGTTGGCGTGGCAGCTGCGGTCGAAGATCGAGCGGCCGGCCGAGAGCGAGACCGTCCCCGGCTGGAGACCCCGCTGCAGGCGGACGGCCACGTTGGCCCCGGGGAACAGGGTGAAGATCAGGAAGCGGTTGCCGATCGGGAGCGGCGTGACCCCGCGGAAGTCCGTGACCACGACGTTGTGGTCGAGGCGCGAGTGCGCGAGCGCCACCTCGCGGAACCTCTGGTCCTGCTCGCGCATGAGCCGCGCGCGCTCGCGAACCTCCGGCAGCTCGAGGACCTGCGCGAGGGGAAGGTCGCGGACCGCCGGCAGGAGCTGCAGGAAGTACTCCCGCAGGTTGCCGAAGCCGGTGCGGGCGTCGAGCGTGAAGCCCAGCAGGACGTATCCCTCGGGCGACACGACGTCCGACAGGGAGAGCTGGGCCGAGTCCAGCCGATCGGTCTCGGCGACCAGCCGTTCGTAGCGCGCCAGATCCGGGTGGCGCGGCAGGTACTCCCCGTAGACCACCCGCGCCGCGCTGGGGGCGACGCCGTAGCGGCCCCGGAAGCCGCTGGGCGGCATCGCTCGCGGGTCGGTGATCTGATGGTTGTCGAACCAGAGGCCGCAGCCGGGGTGGTACGGGAGGTTGGCGAGGATGTCCTCGGGACCGACGGAAAACCGTCGGTCGGCGACGTCCTGGGGGTTGACCAGCTCGATGGCGTCGACCGTCTCGCACGAGCCCAGCAGGACGGCGCAGGTGAGCCCGTCGAGGTCGGCGCGCGTCACGAGGCGCATGGGCGAGTGAACCACGCCCGGCGCAACGGCTTCAAGCCGCCCGCGAAGACCCCTGGGGGAGCGGGCCGGCCGCCTGTCGGCCATGCCGCCAGCGTCCCAGGGCGAGCAGGGCGAGGCCGGCCAGGGCCCAGAACAGGTCCTTGCCGCGCTTGAGCACCACGAAGGCCGTGCCGGCGGTCTTCCAGTCGGGGACGCCCAGCGCCTTCAGGAACAGGAGGTAGCCGAGATCCTGCACGCCGATGCCCGCCGGGACCGGGACGGCGGCGGAGCGCAGCAGGATCATCGCGGGCTCCATGACCATGGCGGTGACGAGGGAGACCTCCACCCCCACCAGGCGCAGGAACACCAGCGTCTCGAGCGACCGGACCATCCAGCCGACGAGGTACAGGGCGAGCGGCGTGAGCAGGCCCGCGGGCCGGTCCCCGAAGAAGCCGCCGAGCGCCGCGTCCGCCGCGCCGAACCCGCCGGCGTGGCGTGCCAGCCACGAGCCCAGCCAGCGCTGGCCGAGCCGGTCGAGGGCGTGGTGCAGGCGGCCGGCCACGCGCCCGCGCGAGGTGACGGCGGCGGCTCCCGCCGAGACGCCGACCAACCCGATGCCGAGCGCGAGCAGGAACCAGGGCAGGCCCCGGTGGCGGATCGCCGCCTTCGAAACCTGGTCGAGCGTCGACCAGCAGAGCAGCGTGGCCAGGGCCAGGAAGCAGCCGTGCGAGACGACGACGAAGAACTTGCGGGCCACCGCCGCGGCGACCGCGGCCGGCAGCGGCACGCCGCAACGGGCGTGCAGCAGGTAGGGCTGCATGGAGTCGTTGACCAGCGAGCCCCACGGCAAGCCCAGCATCAGGCCCTCGGAAGCCACGCGCACGCCGAGCAGCCGCCGGAACGCCGGGCGGGCGATGATGCGGTCGAACGAGTATCTCCAGCCGGCGGTCTCGGCCAGCATCACCAGGCCGTTCGGCAGCAGCAGCAGCGGCAGCCGCCAGCCCTGGGCGTCGACCAGCTCCAGCGCGCGGCCGAGGTCGGCGGAGCGCAGCGCCCACCAGACGAGCAGCGCCAGTGCCAGCAGCGCCGGCAGCAACCGGGCGAGGCGGCGCAGGACGCGGCGCACCATGCGAACGCGGAGTGTACACTCTGGCTGGAGGCGCGCGATCGCAGACTCGTCCGGCGACGACCTGTTCGACCCTGACTTCCTGTCCGAGCTGGAGGGGCTGGTCGCCGAGACGGGCGCCGCCGTGTCGGCGGCCGCCCCGAGCGCGGCGGCGCTGGCCGGCTCGCAGGCGACGCTCGCCCGCTTCCTGGCGCCGGCGGCGCCCGGCGGCCCGCCGCTGGGGGAGACCGAGTTCCTGGCGCTCTCGCCGGCGGCCCTGACCGACCGCTGCAACGCCCTGGTCGAGTCCTGCCGCGAGAGCCCGCACCGCGAGCCGGCGCAGGCGGTGGAAAGCTTCGTGGTCTTCTTCCAGGCACTGCTGCCGATGCTCTCGGCGGAGCCGGCGCGCAGCGTGAGGGCCACCTTCTTCCGCCTGGCGCCCACCCTCGCCCAGATGGGCTGGGACGACCCGGCGGCGGCCAGCGGGCGGCGGCGCGACAGCGCCGAGGCGCTGCGGCTGCTGGAGACCATCCTGCTCGAGATCTCGAGCGTCCATCTCACGCCGGCGGAGAGCGAGCTGGTGTTCCGCAGCCTCGACCAGCTGGCCAGCCTCATCTCGGCCGGCGAGTACGCGCTGGCGCGAGACGTGGTCGGGGCGCCGCTGCTGGCGATCCTGCACAAGAACCGGGTGACGCGCGCGCTCTTCCGGCTGATGGAGGTCGAGGTCTCGGTGCAGGTGTACCTGAAGGCGCGCCTGGGCTACGTCACGCCCCAGGTGCGGGTGCCGGACGACTTCCCGGCCCTTGGCGAGTTCGGCCCCATCCGCGTCTTCGAGGACGAGGAGCCCGACGGCACGCGGGCCCACTACCTGCAGGTGCAGATCCCCGACATCCCCCTGCTCAGCGACATCGTGGTGCACCTCTCCCGCGAGGAGGACGGCGTCGAGCGCGAGCTGCGGCTGGACCGCCTGGGCAGCAGTCGATTCGACCTGCCGCCGGGGCTCTACCGGGTGGGGTTGCTCTACGCCCCCGAGGAGCCGAGCGGCGGCTGAGGTCCGCCGGGGAGCGGCTTCGGCTCCTCCGCCGGTCGCGCCTCCGCCTCGACCACCACGCCGGGTGGCGGGTTCACGGCGCGGCCGCGGGTGGCGAGGAAGACGGCGGCCGTCCAGGTCGGCACCAGATCGACGAAGGGGACCAGCTCCACCACGAACGTGGGCAGGAAGGCCCAGTGCCAGCCGAGCAGCCGCAGCAGGACCGCCGCCACCACCACGTCGATGACGTTGTTGGCCGGCGAGAAGCCGCCCGGGAAGAAAACGGGCAGCAGCCCGATCTGCAGCAGGTCGGTCGCCATCGCGATCAGGCGGGCCGCGCGCACGGCGGAGGGCGTGAGGTCGTCGCGCATGGGCGCCACATTGTCGCCCAGCCGCCCTCGGGTGTCGAGGCGGGGCCGGGCGGTTTCCGGCCCAGCTATATCAATCGTTAATATAGAGGAGCCTGGACGAAGGCCGGAGACCTCCTCAGCCCGGCACCCGGGCACGGGCGAGCCGGCCCTCTCCCTCGAGCGTGTAGGCGGGCAACGCGGCGGGGACGAGCACGGTCCGACCGCGCCCCACGGGCAGCTTCCGGCCGCCGCCGCGGATGGTGGCCGTCCCCGACAGGCCGAGCAGGATCTCCACGCCGTGGCCGGGTGTCGGCGCGAACGGCCGCTGCGGGAGGACCTCCAGCAGGCTCAGCTCGAACTCGCGGGCCGGCGTGAGGAAGCGGCACTCGCCGGGGGAGGCTCCGACCGGGCGCAGGAGCGAAGGCGGCTTCGGCTGGAACGACAGCGTGGCCAGCAGCTCCGGGACGTCGACGTGCTTTGCCGTGAGCCCGCCGCGTAGGACGTTGTCGGAGTTGGCCATGATCTCGAGGGCGGTGCCCTCGAGGTAGGCGTGGAGCTCGCCGGCCGGCAGGAAGAGCGCGTCGCCCGGTTCCAGGGTCACGAGGTTGAGGTAGAGCGGCGCCAGCGCGCCGACGTCGCCGGGGTAGCGGGCGAGCAGCCGGCCGACCCAGGACCAGGCCGGATCGGCGTGAAGCGGGACCGCGCGTGCGGCGCGGGCCAGGACCGGGCGGCTCTCCTCGGCCTCCAGCGTCAGCAGCCGGGCGAACAGCGCGCGCAGCGCCGGCGCGCCCTCGCGGCCAGCGCGGTCGATCTCCTCGCCCATCTCCGGCCGGGCCAGCGGCTCGAGGCTGCGGGCGATGGTCTCGGTGTCGCGGAAGCCCAGCAGGGCCGTGAACGCGCTGAGCGCGCAGACCAGCTCCGGCTTGTGGTTGGGGTCGCGGTAGTTGCGGCGCGGGGCGTCGAGGGGGATCCCCTCCGCGTTCTCCCGCGCCCAGCCGCGGCGCGCCTGCTCCTGCGAGGGGTGGGCCTGGATCGAGAGCGGCTCGGCGGCGGCCAGCACCTTGAGCAGGAACGGCAGCTCGTTGCCGAAGCGCGAGCAGGTCTCGGCCCCCAGCACCGCCTGAGGCTGGTCCTCGATCACCCGGTCGAGCGAGCCGAGGCCCGGAGGGTCGATCACCCGCGACGGAGCCTTGGGGTGCGCCCCGATCCACAGCTCGGCCTCGGGCCGGGACGACGGCAGCGGGCGGCCGAGCAGCTCGGCGATCGCCGTGCGTGAGCCCCAGGCGTAGTTCTGGATCGGGTTCTCGAGCACGAGCAGCGAACTCAGCATGGGCGGCGCCTGACTATAGGCCGCCCCGCACGGGGGTGTCGAGCGTGCCCGGCGGTCGCAGGGCGCACGATGGCGGCTAGGGCGCGGGCCGTCCGGGTGCGGGCGGGGGAGTGGCCTCGGCGCCGCCGAGGACGGCCCGCAGTTCGGCCAGCTTGGCCTGGACGAGCTTGACATTGCGCGGTCCCATGCGCAGGAACTGTTTCTGCGCCGGCGTGAGGGCCTCGAGCCTGGGGTCGGACCAGCGGAAGCCGATTGCGTGGGGCACCAGCTCGGCGTCGGCCGGTGGCACCGGGGTGGCGACGAGCGCGTCGATGCCGCGGAGGACCTCCTGCCGGAAGCCTCCTTCGGGATGGCCCAGCTCGCGGTAGGCGGCCTCGAAGAGCGGCTCGAGGCGGCCGAAGGCGGTGACCGCAGCCGCGGCGTCCACCGAGGCGACCGTGTCGGCGAAGCGGTCGTAGCCGGCAAAGCCGACCGGGTCGGGCACGATGCGCCGCCCGGGGGCTCCCTTGGCGCGGAAGCGCTGGGACGGCGCCAGGAAGGCGAGGTGAGGGCGGGGCGTCTCCCCGTCGACGACGTTCACCACCACCGCGGTCGCCGCTCGCACCAGGTCGCGCTGGGCCAGCCAGCGGGCGAGTTCCGGGCGGGCGGAGAGGCCGGCGAGGACGGTCCGCACGAGCTCGTCGCTCACCTCGAGCGGCGGTACCGGAGGCGCCTCGGGCCGGGCGGCGCTCGGTGCGGGGTGGGCGGGCGCGGCGACGGGCGCCTGCTGCGCAGCCCCCTGGGGGTGCGCCGGCTGGCGGAAGACGAGGTAGAGCGCCGCCAGCACGCCGAACGCGAGCAGCGCGAGAAGCGCGAGGATCAGCGGCAGCAGCCGTCCCCCGCCTCCGGCGTCCACGGGCGGAAGCAGGTCGGTCTCCGACTCGTCGAGACGAAGCGTCGGCTCCGCGGAGGTCGGCGCCCGGTCCTCCTCCTGCTCGTCGGGCTCGTCGGGCGGCGTGGAGGGCGTGCGCTCCAGTTCGAAGTCGTCGAGGTTCCGCGGCATGCGGCCTCCTGCCCCCTGCGGGCGTACCGATGCGGTTAGCGTACGGGATCGCCCGGCCGCCCACAATGGCCGCCCGCTGCGGACGCAGTGCGGCGGTTCTCGTCGCGACCTGGTGTCAGACGAGCACTGCCCTCTGCCCTCAGACGAGATGCAGCAGGAGCGCCGCAGTCGCCGCAAGCGAGTGATTGTCGTGGATGCGGGCGAGCGACGGCCGGAGAAGTCGAGACCTCACTCCTCGCCGCAGAGGCAGTGCGCGTACGCGCCGTGCGGGTCGTTCCAGCGGGCGAGCCGCTCCGCGTCGCGCTGCAGCGCGCGCAGGCGGCCCGCGACCGAGAGCGCCTCCGCGGCGGCCGACGAGGGCGGCTCGGGGACGAGCCCCGCCTCGCGGGCGGTGGAGGCGGCCGCCGCGGTCAGCATCTGGGCCAGCCGCTCGCGCAGGCCCTTCTCCTTCTCGACGTACCAGACGCGGTACGACTTGCCCAGCTTGCCGCGGACCGCCGCGGCCCCGATGGCCTGGTCGAGGCCGCCCAGCTGGTCGACGAGGCCGAGCTTCCTCGCCTCCTCGCCGCTCCAGATGCGCCCGCGCGCGATCTTGTTCACCTCGTCCTTGCTCATGTGCCTCGCCTGCGAGACGCGCGCCAGGAACTCGTCGTAGCCGTGGTCGATGAGCTGCTGGACGACGTCGCCGACGGCCGGGTCCAGGGGGCGGTCGGGGCGCAGCGCGCCGGACCAGCGGGTGGTGCCGACGCCGTCGGTGTGCACGCCGAGGTACTTGGCCAGCGGTCGGTCGAACGTGGGGAAGATGCCGAAGATGCCGATGGAGCCGGTGATGGTGTCCGGGTCGGCCCAGATCTCGTCCGAGGCGGTCGAGATCCAGTAGCCGCCGGAGGCCGCCACGCTGCCCATGGAGACCACCACCGGCTTGCCGGCGCCGCGCGTCAGCTCGCACTCGTGGCGGATGATCTCCGAGGCGAAGGCGCTGCCACCGGGGCTGTCCACCCTCAGGACCACTGCCTTCACCGACTTGTCCTCGCGCGCCGTGCGGATGAGGCGGGCGGTGGAGTCGCCGCCGATCGCGCCCTGGGGCTGGGAGCCATCGAGGATCTCGCCCTTCGCCACCACCACCGCCACCGCGTCGCCCGACCCGGAGCCGGTGCGGTCGCCGCCCCGGGCGGCCAGGTACTCGGCGTAGCCCACCTGCCTGAAGGACTTCTTCTCCTTGTCCTCGCCCACCAGGTCGATCAGCCGCTTGCGGACCTCGTCGCGGGTGGCCAGCTTGTCGACGAGGTGCGCGCCCAGGGCCAGCTTCGCGCCGTCTCCGCCGGCGGCGCGTAGGCGCTCGGGCAGGCCCTCGATGAGCGCGCTCAGCTGCTCGGGCGCGAGCTTGCGGCCTGCCGCCGCGCCCGCCAGGTAGTCCCGCCACAGCGCGCCGTAGACGTCGAGCGACATCTGCCGGGCCTCGGGCGACATGTCGTTGCGCAGGTAGGGCTCGGCGTAGGACTTGTACTCGCCCACCCGGAAGACGTGCACCTCCACGCCCAGCCGGTCGAGGCCGTCCTTGTAGTAGTTGCGCCAGGCGCCGAAGCCCTGCAGCAGGACGACGCCCTCCGGGTGCAGGTACACCTCGTCCGCCTGCGCCGCCAGGTAGTACTCGGTCTGCAGGTAGCTGTCGGCGTAGGCGAGCACCTTCTTGCCGCTCTTCTTGAATTCGGCGAGCGCCGCCCGCAGGTCGCGCAGCTTGGTCATGCCCGCGGCGCTGAGGTCGTTGAGGTCGAGGTAGAGGACCTTGATCCTCCTGTCGTCCTTCGCGGCGTGGATGGCGTCGAGGAGGTCCTTGAGCAGCGTCTCCTTGGCCGCGGCACCGGCGCCGGCCTGGTTCGCCACCAGCCGCTGCAGCGGGTCCTGCGCCGAGAGCTGCTCGACGATCGTCCCCTGCGGCTTCAGCACCAGCGCCGCCCCGTCGGGGACGGAGGGCCGCCCCGACAGCAGGAAGCCCAGCGCCAGCAGCAGGATGCCGAAGAAGACCAGGTTGAGCAGCAGGGTGCGGACGCCGTCGATGACCTGCCAGAGCAGACCGAAGAACGACCGCCGCTGGGCCATGTTCGTCTCCTCGCTCGTTCTCTCTCTCGCCGTGCTCGTGGCGGAGACTATCACCCGCCGGGCAGCCGCGCGCTCAGCGGTCGAGCAGGCTCGCCGCGGCCTCGGGGTAGCGTTCCCCCTTCGCCACGCCCGGCGGGAAGTGCGCTTCGAGCCGTGCCCGCTCGTCCGGCCGCAGGCGCACCGCGAGCGCTGCCAGGTCCTCCTCGAGATAGCGCACGCGCTTGGTGCCGGGGATGGGGACGACGTCGTCGCCCTGGGCGAGCACCCAGGCCAGGGCCAGCTGCGGCGGCGTGCAGCCCTTCTGCCGGGCCGCCTCGGACACGTGACGGGCCAGCTCGAGGTTCGCCTCGAAGTTGCCGGGCTGGAACCGGGGCGAGGCACGTCGCCAGTCGTCCGCCGTGAGGTCGTCGACCGCCTGGAAGCGGCCGGTGAGGAAGCCGCGGCCGAGCGGGCTGTAGGCGACGAAGCCGACCCCGAGCTCGCGGCAGGCCGGCAGCGTCCCCGTCTCGTGGTCGCGGGTCCACAGCGAGTACTCGCTCTGGACTGCCGTGATGGGGTGGATGGCGTGGGCGCGCCGCAGCGTCGCCGGGGACGCCTCCGAGAGGCCGAGGAAGCGGACCTTGCCCGCCCGCACCAGCTCTGCCATGGCGCCGACCGTCTCCTCGATCGGCGTCTTCGGGTCCACCCGGTGCTGATAATACAAATCGATGGTATCGAGACGGAGCCGCTTCAGGCTGGCGTCGCAGCAGGCGCGCACGTACTCCGGCCGGCCGCTGACCCCGCGGGCCGTGGGGTCACTGCCGCGCAGCATGCCGAACTTGGTGGCGAGCACGAAGGAGCCGCGTGGGCGGCCGCGCACGGCGCGGCCCACCAGCTCCTCGTTGGTGTGGGGACCGTAGACGTCGGCGGTGTCGAGCAGCGTGACCCCCAGCTCCAGCGCCCGATGGACGGTGGCGATCGACTCGGCCTCGTTCCGTGGCCCGTAGAAGTCGGACATGCCCATGCAGCCGAGGCCGATCGCGCCCACCTCGGGTCCCTGCCGTCCCAGCCTGCGTGTCTCCATCGCTGCCTCCCGAGGATCCCCGAGGATGACACGGGGCGAGCGGCGGGTGCCAGCGACGCCGTCGGCTCAGCGTGTCTTGACCTCGGCCTCGGGCTTCGGGCGTCCCGGCTCCGCCTCCGCCGGCGGCCGCGCCGGCCGGGTGTCCACGGCGACGGCGGTGAAGATCCCGTCCACCTTCACGTCGTAGCCGGCGCGGCCGGCCTCGCCGGAGACGCCGCGGTCGACCGCATTGAACGGCAGCCCCGCGCCGTGGACGTGCACCGGCGTGCCCTCGGGAACGGTGAGGTGCAGCGCGTCGAAGACGCCGCCGAAGTGCAGCGCCACGGTCCGGTCCGTCGCCGGCAGGTCCAGCCGGGTGACCAGGAAGACGCCTTTCACGTATCCGTCCGCGAGGCGGCCGCGCGTCAGGTCGAGCTCGGAGCGAACGCCGGCACCGCCGAGGTCGAGCCGCAGGGGCAGCGCCGCCGGCAGCTTCAGCTCCCACTCCTGTCGCCGCCCCGGCAGGGCCAGCGCCAGACCTTGCCGCGCGCCGCCCTCCAGAAGGACCTGCGCCTGGTCCCCATCCAGCCTGGACTCGAGCCGGGCACCGCCACCGCGGTCGACCGAGCGCGCATCGACCAGCGTGCCGGGATCGAGCGTTGCGGAGGTCACGGAGAACTGGGCCCCCGCCAGCCGGGCGTGGAAGAGCACGCCGGCGGTCCCCGGCGGCAGCGGCTTGGTCTGGCGGACCCAGGGGCCGGCCGCAGGCGCCGCCCACGCGTTGCCGCTGGCCAGCCACGCCAGCGAGCCGACGACGAGGGCGGGACCGAGCAGCAGCAGCCAGGGCACGCGGGTCTTCTCGAAGGCGATGCGCAGACCCGCCGACATCAGCAGCACGGGCCACAGCGCGATGGCGTCGAGCCAGAAGGACCAGGGGAGGCGGCCGGTGGTGTTGAGCAGGAGGAAGACCGCGATCCCCGCCATCTGCAGCCCCTCGGCGGCGCGGGCCCAGTCGACCGGGGGACGGCGGGGCGTTTCGCTCGACGGTGTGCTCGGCATCGTCCGCTTCCAGCCAAGCTTACGACCGCCGATGGCGCGCCGTTCGGTCGCGGCCCGTCACTCACCGACCGGGGACGGCGGTCCGCCGAATAGCCGTCCCCGGCTGGCCTACCTGGTCGCCGGCTCCGCCTCGGCCTTCGGCTTCGCGGTGGCGGCGACCGAGGCGAGCCCCCGGTCGATGTCCGCCGTGCCGTTCACCGTGCGCAGCTCGAACCGTGCCCCGCCGCTGCCGATCCGGCCCTCGACGCGCCGCCGGCTGCTGCGACCGTCCACCAGGTCGAAGTCGCAGTGGACGGCGCCGTTCACGGTGGCCGCCTCCACGTCCGCGGCCGCGTCGCGGGGCAGGGTGACGCGGACGGTGCCGTTCGTCGCGCTGAGGCGGTTGTGGCTGCCGGGCTCCACGCGCACGAGCGCCACCCGCACGGTGCCGTTGACCGTCGAGGCCTCGACCTCGCCGGCGATCCCGCTCGCCTCGACGCCGCCGTTCACCGTCTGCGCGCGCAGGTGCCCGCCGACGTCTTCCACCTCCACGCGGCCGTTGACCGTCCGCACCTCGACGCGCGCCTGGCGGGGGAGGCGGACGGTGTAGTCGACCTTGCCGCCGCGGTGGAACCAGGGGCCGTGCGGGTAGCGCGTCCTCACCTCGACCCGGTCGCCCTCGCCCTCGATCGCGACCTCGATCCGGCGCAGTGCCTCCTCGCTGCCGGCGGCCTTGACGGCCTCGATCCGCACCCGAGGCTCGTCCCAGGTCGACACCCGGACGTTGCCGTTCGTGTTCTCGAGCTGGAACGTGCCCGTGGCCGACAGCGAGCGGGTGACGTCGACGGTCTCGTGGAAGGCGTTGCCGAACGCCGCCCCATCGATACAACCGGTCAGGACGAGCGAACCGAACAGCCCGACGGCCGCAAGAAGACCTCTCCTCATCGCGTCCCTCCGCGTCTGTTCGGCACTACGAGAGCGCGCCGTCCGCGGTTCGGATTGTCGTCGAGGCGGAGGAGCTCCGCCGGTTCCCCGGGGGGGTCAGCGGCGGATCAGCAGCACGTGGGTGCCCGCGATGACGCCGCGCAGGCCGCGGGCGGGCTCGACTCTCACCGGCAGCGCCTCGCCCTCGCCGTCCCCGGGGAGCAGCAGCAGCAGCCCGTGGCCGTCGATGCGCACGCGCGCCAGCACGACGCCCTGCGGCGTGCGCACGGCGCAGATGCGGTCGCCGCTCACCCGTCCGCCGCGCTGGAACACCAGACGGTCGCCGGGAGACGCGAGGCCGCGCAGGTACCTCATGTGGCTCTCGGCGACCTCGTAGGCGAAGAGCCGGTCCTCGGGGTGGTCGCCGACCAGGCGGCGGTCGACCGTCAGGCGGTCGCGGACCGCCAGCGGCTTGGGGACCACCCGCCCCGGGTCGGCGCCCTCGGCCAGCACCGGCACCCGGAGGGCGTCCTCGGGCGCGCCAGCGGCGGTGCCCTCGCGGCGGGCGGGAAGGATCGGGAGCCGCTGCTGTCGGGCCATCGCCTGGGTGAGTATACCGGGGCGCGCAATCTCACGCCGCGAGCGGACGCGATTGACCGGCGTCCGCTCCACAAGATAGCGTGCCCTGGGAACCCGGAGGGACCGATGAGCCTGCCCATCGACCGCCGCACCTTCATGCGCCGCGGCACCGGAGCCGGCGCCGCCATCAGCCTGTCCCTGGCGGGCCCCCTGACGCGCAACGTGCTCGGGGCGAACGAGCGCGTCCGGGTGGGGGTGATCGGCACCGGCCGCCAGGGCGTCTCCAACCTGGAGGCCTTCCAGCGGAACGGCGCGGCCGTGGTGGCCGTCTGCGACGTGTTCGCGCCGAACCTGGAGAAGGGACTCGCGGCCGCGGGCACGAGCGCCAGGACGTACACGGACTTCCGCCGCCTGCTGGACGAGAAGGACGTGGACCTCGTGATCGTGGCGACCCCGGACCACTGGCACGCGCTGCCCACGGTGATGGCCTGCCAGGCCGGCAAGGACGTCTACGTCGAGAAGCCCATCTGCCTGGCGGTCGAGGAGGGCAAGGCCATGGTGGCCGCGGCCCGCGCACACAAGCGGGTGGTGCAGGTCGGCCTCTGGCAGCGGTCGAACGCGCATTTCGTCCAGGCGGTGAAGGTCATCCGCCAGGGCCTGATCGGCAGGGTCACCTTCGTGCGCACCTGGAACTACTCCAACACCACGCCCGACGGCATCGGCAACCCCCCCGACGGAGCACCCCCGGCCGGTCTCGACTGGGAGATGTGGCTGGGGCCGGCGCCCTTCCACGCCTTCAATGCCAACCGCTTCGGCGTGGGCGACCGCTGGTCGACCTTCCGCTACTTCTACGACTACGCGAACGGCTGGCTCGGCGACTGGGCCGTGCACCTGGTGGACATCGTGCAGTGGGCGATGGAGACGCCCGGGCCGCACACCGTGAGCGCCAGCGGCGCCCGCTTCGTGCTGAAGGACAACAGCGACATCCCCGACACCCTGCAGGTGACGCTCGAGTACCCCGACTTCGTCTGCACCTACGAGAACCGGCTGGCGAACGCGAACTCGCTGTTCGGCAAGGGCTACGGCATCGAGTTCCACGGCACCGAGGGGACGATGGTCCTCGACCGCTCGGGCTTCGAGGTCTTCCCGGAGAAGCGCCGGCGCGTCGACGGCACGGAGGTCGAGCGCACCGCCTCCATGAGGATGGCCCAGGTGGACGACGGGCTCTTCAACCATGTCGGCAACCTGCTCGAGTGCGTGCGCTCGCGACAGCGGCCGGTCTCGGACATCGAGGAGGGCCAGCGCTCCTCCGCCGCCTGCCTGCTCGGCAACGTGGCGCTGCGCACGCGCGAGCGCATCGAGTTCGACCCGGTGGCCCAGGAGCTGCGCAACCCGAGCCCGGCCGCGCGCAAGCTCTTCGGCCGCGAGTACCGCGCACCCTGGAGCCTGCGGGTGTAGCCGCCGGGGGCCGACTACGCGCCGGTCATGATCCCGCCGTCCACGGTGAGCGAGGTCCCGGTGACCCACGCCGAGTCGTCGGAGGCGAGGAACAGCGCAGCGCGCGCGATGTCCTCGGGCCGGCCCAGGCGCTTGAGGACCGTCCGTCTGCCGACGTCGGCGACCGCGGTGGACGGATCGGGGAACGCGGCCGCGGACTCCCAGATGAGAGGCGTGTCCACCGGGCCGGGGCACAGGAGATTGAGGCGGACGGACGGCCCGAAGTCGATCGCCGCCTGGCGGACGAGCGCCAGGAGCGCCCCCTTGGAGGCGCAGTACGCGGCGTGGTTGGGGAAGCCCTTCAGGGCGGCGATCGATCCGACGACCACGACGGAGCCGCCGCCGCGCTCGAGCATGAGCGGCAGCGCGCAGCGCAGCAGGTAGAAGACGGCGTCCAGGTTGACGGCCAGCGTCTGCCGCCACGTCTCGACCGGCAGCTCGGTTGCCGAGCCCAGCCCGAGCATCCCGGCGCAGGCCGCGATGGCGTCGACACCTCCGAAGGCACGGACGCAGGTGTCGACCAGCCGCTGGTTCGTCTGGTACGTCCCGACGTCGCCCGCCACGAACTCGGCCCGGCCGCCCGCGGCGCGGATGGCCTCGACCAGCTCGGTCCCGCGCCCGCCATCGCGGCCGCTCGCCAGCACGGCGGCTCCCTCGCGCGCGAAGAGCAGCGCCGTCGCCCGTCCCATGCCGCTGGTGGCACCCGTCACGATCGCCGTCCTGCCTTGAAGCTTCATTGCCTGCTCCGCTCCGGTTCGCGGGCCATCCTCGCCGCGGCTGGCTCGCCTTCGCTCCCGTCGGCTGACGGCAGATCTTCCGGCCCCGACACCACGGACAGCCGTCCCGGCTCGTCGTCCGCCAGCGACAGCGTGCCCGCCTCCCCGGCTGACAAGCTGAGCTGGCCTGGGGCGGCGCCCTTCAGCCGGGCCTGGATCTCGGCGATCGCCTGGCGGGCGACCCCGCGCAGCCCGCCGCCGGCGCCTTCGGCTTCGAGCAGGGGCGCGACCGCCGATGCGGTGCCGATGCGGCCCAGTCCGCGCGCCGCCGCCAGGCGGACGGACACCTGCTCGTCCGAGAGGGCGCGGACGAGCAGGCCTTCGTTGTCCTCGTGAACCCGGGCCGCGAGCAGCTCCAGGCAGGCGCACGCCGTGTGCGTGCGGCCGGTGACCCGCGCCTGCTCGAGGGTGGCCGCGAGACGCGGTCGCTCGAGACGGACGCCGAGCGCAGCCACCGCCCGCGCGCTGCAGGAGTCCTCGGCGTCCTCCCGTGAGGCGAGAGCCAGCAGCGTGTCCAGCCCCTCCTGGCCGAGGGCCGTCGCCGCCCGCAGGCGGACCTCCAGGCTGGGGTCGCTGCAGGCCGCCACGAGAGCGGAGTGCGTCGCGGGATGGTCCCGAAACTCCCGCGCGAGCAGGACGACGATCTGCAGCCGCACACCCGGCTCCGGCTCGGTGCGGAGGTTCTCGGCCAGGCGACCGGCGAGGTCCGGTGGGGGCACGAGCCGCCGAGCGAGGGCGAGGACCACCGGAACCGCGGCCGCCACCCGCGCTGCCGCCCTCTCGAACGGGTAGTCGCGCAGATCCACCGACAGCACGCCGTCGTCGAGCGAGGCGCGGACCTCGATCTCCGTGCCGCCTACAGGCAGGTACCCGCCCAGCACGCCCGCGAGCGTCCGCCTGGTGGCGCGATCGAGGACGGCGAGCGCCAGCGTGGGCGGCCCCTGGACGAAGCACTCCCTGTCGAACGTGGCGTCCCCGATCTCGATCTCCTGCGCGCCGAGCTCCTTCCCGAGCGCCGTCCCCAGCCCCTCGCGCTTGACCGAGAGGGCCGGGGTGCGTTCGGGCGTGCGCCGGATGCTGATGCGGGTCCCGGACTCGTAGCGGCCGCGGCGGTAGTTCTCGAAATGGAGCACCAGGTGATCCGCCCGGCCCTGAAGCTGCATGTCGAGCAATCCTGGGCTGGCGACCACGTCCTGCAGGCCGGCGGCCCGGGCGGCCTCCTGCCAGACGCGCATCCGGGTGCGGCGACGCTGGCCGGCGAAGAGAAAGGCCAGCGAGCCCACGATGGCGGCAGCGAGCAGCCCGACCAGCGGTGGCATCAGCGCTTCCCGCCCGCGGGCGGCGCCGAGCCGACGCGACCGAGAGCCTGCGTGGCGGCCAGCCGCACCTCGACCGCGCCAGGGTCGAGCGCGGCGACGAGCAACAGGCCGAGGATGGCATCCATCGGCGCTCACACCAGCCGCACGACCGGCTCCTCGCGCATCAGCTCCCTGCGCGTGAGCAGGTCGTGGACGGTGGCCACCAGCCAGCGCTCGGCGTTCACGCCGAAGGCGATCTCCAGCCGAGGCCGACGGTCGCGCGGGTCGTGCGGCGGGTCGAGGTAGCCCAGGGTGGGGCTGGCGGCGTTGAGCGGGACCACCACCTGGTCCTGGCCGGAGCTGCCGCCGATCTGGTGCAGGTCGCCGGCGGCGTCGAAGACGAAGCGCCGCTCGGAGCCGTCGGCCCGGGCCACCTCGCAGATCACCAGCCGGAAGATGGACTCGGGCTCGCCCAGCGAGCAGGTCGGCACCAGCTGTCGCTTCCAGAAGGCGGGCGGGGTGGGGAAGCGCGTGCCCCGCGGGACCACCACCGTGTGCTGCGGCTCGCCGGTGCGGGCGTCGTGGGTGAGGAAGGCGTAGTCGTGGACGATGAAGTCGAGGGCCCCCACCCGCCCGGCCGCGTAGCAGGCGCCGCCGTAGGCCACCGCCTCGAAGGGCTGCCACGCGCGCAGGCGCCGCCTCTGGAAGCGCTGCTCGAGCCGGGCGAAGACACCGGGCAGCAGGGTCGAGCCGCCGACCAGCAGCACGTCGTCGACGTCGTCCACGCGGGCCTTGCCGTCCTCGAACATGGCGAGCAGGCAGGACTCGAGGCCCCGGTAGAAGCCGTTCCTCTCCAGCAGAGAGGCGAGCTGCGCGCGGGTGAACGTCTGCAGCGAGGAGCCGGGGCGCGAGGTGTGGTTGAAGCCGGGAGGGGTCACCCGGAAGACGGCCGTCTCGTCGAAGTGGACGCCCTCCTTCACCCGGCAGGCCTCGGCCAGCATCAGCCGGCGCCAGAACCGGGACTGCTCGTCGCCCTCGGCCTCGAGCGGCGGGTACCCGGCGAGCCGGCAGGCCTCCTCGAGCACCCAGCCGTCGACCGCGTTGCCGCCGAGCGGTCGGCCCTGCTTGGCCAGCACCCGCGCCTCGCCGCCCAGCGCGCCCTGCGGCGAGAGCGCCACCAGGACGACGTGCATGGTGCCGCCGCCGATGTCGACCACCAGCACCGTCCGTTCGCGGGAGAGGCTGAGGCCGTAGCCGAGCGCCGCCGCCACCGGCTCGTCCAGGAAGCGCACGTGGCGGACGCCGATCCCCATCAGCAGGCGCTGCACCTCGGCCCGGTAGGTCTCGAAGGCGGACACCGGCGAGGTGACGACCAGGTCGCGGACGCGCTCGCCGGTCGCGTGCTTGACGGCGACCAGGAGCTCGCGCAGGAAGGCACGGGCCAGCTCGCGGGCCGTCACCGGCCGCCGGCCGACGCGGGCGAGAGGGCGGGTGGCCTCGCTCGAGAGCGCCGCCTTGAAGGTGGGGACGAAGGCGGGGTGGACGAGCTCGCGGTTGCGCTCCAGGGCCAGGCGGCCGATGAGCGCCCGGCGCCCGAGGAACGCCCGGCGCTCCAGCGGCCGCCAGCTTCCAAGGCGCGCGACGAGGCCCGGCTTCTCGAGGAGGTGGACCGCAGAGGGCACCATCCGCGGGGCGTCGAGAGGGTCGTCGAACTCCGGGTTGCGGCAGACGTCGGGCAGCTCCACCAGCTCCGGCTGCCCGCGGCCCTCGTTCCAGCGGGCGACTCCGGAGTTGGTGGTGCCGAGGTCGAGCGCCCAGCCCTTCATGGGGCGCCACTCTAGCAGGGTGAGGTCCGACTTTTTTCGAGCGAGCTGTCGATTCCGGCTGGGCTCGTCCGACCGGAGACGAACGGGCGGGGCGCTACGGCGGCATCCACTGACGCTCCGAGATCGAGGTGGGGAAGCACCACGGTGCGCACGCCGGCGCCTGCACCGTCCGCTTCGCCGGCAGGATGAGGCCGAGCGAGGGCGCCTACGCGATGCGCCGCGCTGCGGCCTCGGCGCGCAGCGCCAACTCGGTCGCCAGGAAGCAGTGGGCCTGCGACATGGCCGTCTCCGTCCGGGCGAGGACGTCCGAGACGAGCTGCCCTCCGGCGGGCAGCGGCTGGTCGCGACAGTCGACGTAGCGCGTCTCCTTCTGGTCGACCAGGAACAGGTGGTTGCCGCCGGGCCGGCCGCCGAGGTCCGCGTTCTGGCGAACCTCGAGGAAGCCGTCGGCGCCCAGGACCGTGAAGCGGCCGTCGCCCCAGGTGCGCAGCCCGCCGGGCGTGAACCAGTCGACGCGCGCGTAGCCCGTGCCGCCGTCGCCGCGGACCAGCATGTCCCCGAAGTCCTCGAGGCCGGGGCGGTCGCGGTGGCCCAGATTGCCCGTCTGGGACGCCACCACCTCGAATCGCGTCGAGCCGGTGAAGAACAGGAACTGGTCCGCCTGGTGCGAGGCGAGGTCGCACAGGATGCCGCCGTAGCGCGCCTTCTCGAAGAACCAGGGCGGTCGCGAGGCCGGGTCCATGCGGTGCGGCCCCAGGCCGATCGTCTGCAGGACGCGGCCGACGGCCCCGGCGCGGACGAGCTCGGCGGCGCGGCAGAGCGCCCGGTCGGCGAGCCTCCCGTACCAGACCGACCAGATCCGCCCGGTCTGCGCCTGCACCCGCCGCAGCTCCGCGAGCTGCTCGAGCGTGGTCGCGCCCGGCTTGTCGACCATGAAGTCCTTGGCGTGCTGCATCGCCCGCACGGCCAGCGCCGCGCGCTCGTCCGGGATTGCCGCGCTCACCACCAGCGGGATCGAGGCGTCCTCGAGGACCTCGCGCTCCTCGCGGGCCCGCTTCGCCGCGGGGAAGCGGCGGCCGAACTCGGTCGCCAGCTCCGGCTCTTTCGCATGAAAGGCGACCAGCTCGCCGCCGCCGCGGACGACGTCGTCCACCTGCGCGTAGACGTGGCCGTGGTTCAGGCCGATCGCGGCGAAGCGCAGGCGCCGGGAGGGCGAGGGGGGAGGTGAGGAATCGACCGCTCCGGATGCGGCCGAGGCCACGGCCAGACCGGCCATCGCCTCGAGGAAGGCGCGTCGCCTCTGCTCGGGGGCCATCACTGCGAGCCGCTACGGCTTCACCTTGAGGACCGCGGCCAGCTCGGCTAGGGCCGCCTTCTCGGCAGCGCTCACCGGGGTGCCGCCGATGCCCAAGAAGCCGCCCTCCTTGGCCGCCGCGGCCGTCTTCTCGGCGACGGCGTACAGCCACTGGCCGTAGGCGTCGACGTCGGCAGGCGCCTTGGCGCCCAGGGCGGCCATCGCCTCGCGCACGCCGTCGAGCAGCCGGACGCGCGCCGTCTGCCTGTCGCCCGGCATCTCGGGCAGGACGTGCCGCGCGGCAGCCCTGTCCGCGTCGGCGATGGCCCTCACCAGCTCGTTCTCGCTGCGGGTCGCGTCCCGGACCTCGCTGGCGATCGCCCAGCTCTCCTCGACCAGACCCACCGGCCCGCTCAGCTGCGACAGGATGACGTACATGCCGGCCGCCATCGGTCCGGCCGCGAGCGTCCTCCACTCTTCGGGCGTGAAGTCGGACTGCCTGGCCATCGTTCTCCTCCTGGGTCCTCCGTGGCACTGTAGCAGGCGGCCGGGCCGGGTGATAGCCTCCGCGCAGGAGAGCGAGATGAACCCGCGATTGGTGCCGCTGGCAGCGATCCTCCAGGCGAGCGACAGCATGTTCTGCCGGGCCCTCGCCGGCATGACGCGTGAGCAGGGCCTCGCGCGCCTGGTCGGTGAGGTGAACCCGCTGCTGTGGACGGCCGCGCACGTCACCACGACGCGCTACGGGCTTGCGCAGCTCGTGGGCCTGGATCACCCCCGGCCGTGGGGGACGCAATTCACCCGCGGCAGCGAGGTCGGCGATCCCGAGGCCATCCCGGACGCCGAGGAGACTCGCGCCGCCTGGGAGGCGCTGCGCGCGCCACTGTCGACGCGCCTGGACCAGCTCACCGACCCTGACCTGGACGCGCCCTCGCCGCGCAAGCTCCCGGTCGAGGACGCGAGCGTGCTCGGGGCGATCGCGTTCCTCGCGTACCACGAGGGCTACCACGTCGGCCAGATGGCCCTCGTCCGCAAGGCGCTGGGGCTGGGCGGGCTGGTCGGGTAGATCGCGGAAGCCGCCCTGATGTACCGGTCGACCTCCTTCAGGGGGTCGCTCCAGATGAGCCCCGCGACGTACGCGTGCGCGTTCGCCTGGAGCAGCGTGAGCATGTCGTCGATCATCGGATGGCCGGCGTGCCCGGCCACGGCGCGGACGCCCTCGACCCGCGCCGGGCGACGCTGCTCCCTACTTGAGGTAGTTCCCCCTGCCGGGGATGACGTGCCGGACGCCGCCTCTGGGGTCGTCGACGTCGCCGCGGTAGCGCGGGATGAGATGGACGTGGAGGTGGAAGACGGTCTGGCCGGCGGCGCGGCCGACGTTGACGCCGATGTTGTAGCCGGCCGGGTGGTGGCGCTCCTCGACCACGGCCGTCGCCTCGTCCAGGGTGCGCACGAGGGCCAGCTTCTCGTCCTCGCTGGCCTCGAACCAGGTCGCCACGTGGCGCCTGGGGACGATCAGCAGGTGGCCGGGGCTGGCCGGGAAGGCGTCCCAGAGCGCGCGGGTGAGCCGGTCCTCGATGGCGATGCGGTCGGCGGCGGGGAAGCAGAACGGGCAGGCGGCGGGGTCGGACATCTGCCGCGGATGATACGACCGGAGGGCGCGACGATGCCTACGCCCGTGGCGTGTAGGCGATCCGCTCGACCTCGATGCGGCCCTGTCGCACGTCGAGGAACGGCTGGCCGCTGCGGACGCCCACGGTGCCGTAGCCGGTCGCCGTCGAGAGGAAGGCGCGGAAGTCGCCGCGGACGGACGGCTCGAGGTGCAGCACCTTCTCCACCGCGTCGTAGCGGGCGCCGGAGAGGCCCTGGATGAGCGCATAGGACGACATCGCCCGCGCGTACCAGTGGCCGCACTCGTACTCGTCGAAGGGGTTGCGCACGCGGCCGTCGTAGCGGTCGCGGGCGATGCGCACGACCTCCCGGCCCTCCTCGACCAGGCCCATCAGCATCAGGTGCGAGGCCACCTGGTACTCGATGCCCGTCCAGACCTCGTTCGAGTAGACGAAGGGCAGGGTGAGGGCGCCGCCGCGCGGCCAGGTGCAGATGAGGAGCCCGCCCTCGGCGCCGCAGGCGTAGGTGGGACGCTGCGGGTTGGCGTGCTCCGAGAGGTCCTGGCGCAGGTTGTGGCGGTGGACGGCGCGCACGTGGCTCCGGACCTTCTCGCGGTCGAGGACGTCGCCCACGCCGCACACCGCCGCCAGCCACGCGCCGAGGACGCCGTCGGCGAGGCAGCCCTCGCCGTACTGGTACTTCGGCCCCTCCTTCTCCAGCAGGGCCAGCGCCTCCTCCGAGTAGGCGCCGCCGTAGCTCTTCGTCTCCAGCGGGCTCTTCGCGCGCAGCGTCTTCCACTCGATGCGCTGGACGAAGTACTCGCCGTTCCACAGCTCGCTCTCGACGAGCCTCCTGCCCTTTTCCAGCAGCTCCGCGTAGAGCGGCACCGGCGCACCCAGCGCCTCTCCCATCAGCACCGCCGCGCGCAGGGCGGCCAGGTAGAAGCTGCTGCACATGCCGTCCGGGCCCCAGAACTCGATGTCGTAGGTGTTGTGGTGCGGCTCCTCCACCACCCCGCGGTGGCGCGGGTCCCAGGCCTCGATGCCGTAGTCGAGGCTGGTGCGGACGCGGGGCCACAGGCCGCGCAGCCAGGCGAGGTCGCCGCAGATGCGCCACTCGCGGTAGACCTTCAGGATGCCGCCGAGCTGGCCGTCCGCGGCGGCGTGGAAGTCGTGGGTGGTGGGCCGGATCGGCAGGTTGGTGCGGAAGGTCTGGTGGCCGCGCAGGTCCTGCGAGACGTTGAACTCGGTCTCGCGCAGCGTGCGCTCGAGGGCCGGGAAGAGGTGCGACAGGGCCTGCGCGTAGTTCCACACGTGGGTGCAGGAGCCGTGGCAGCAGCCGGAGCTGTCGTTGCAGCCCTCCCAGGCCCAGAGCCGCCCGTCGGCCTGGCGCAGCACCGTCGGCGACTTGAGGATGGTGAGGTTCGCCGCCACCGCCTCGACCACCTCGGGCGGCAGGCTGGTGTCGTAGAAGCAGGCCGAGAAGCGCTGCGTGCGCTCGCGCAGGCCGTCGTACTCCTGGTCCCAGAAGCCGGCCAGCTCCTCGATGCCGGCGAAGCGGCCCGCGTACCAGGGCTCGTAGCCGGGCTGGCTCGCGGCCGCCGCCGGTGCGGCCGCCTGGGGATCCTCGCCGGCGCGCAGGTGGGAGGTGCCGACGTACCAGGAGAGACGCAGGACGATGGTCCGGCTCGCGCCGGGCGCGAGGGTCAGGGGCACGAACAGCGTCGCCCCGGGGGCCGGACGGCCCTCGGTGATCGGCGGCCGGTCGTAGCAGGCGCCTCTGGCGACGTCCTGCCAGGCGAGCGTCAGCGGGTCCCACCAGTCGCCCCGGAACCAGGCGGCGTTGACGCGCACGGACGGGTCGGCCACCCTCGCGCAGAAGCTGGCCTCGTCCCAGGCGTCACCGGGCTCGCCCGTGCCCCAGAGGACGAAGCCCCCCTTCGTCGCGCGCACCGCCTGCCTGCCCTTCTGCGCGGGCAGGAAGTTGCGGGCGTTCCAGGAGAAGACGGCCTCGACCGGCCTTGCGGTCGGGTTGCGGAACGTGTACTCGAGTCCGGCCACCGGCAGCGACGCGCCGTCGGCGTCGCCGGGCTCGAACGGGCTCCAGCCCGTCAGCGTGACCTCGAGCGGGACCATCGGGTCCTGGAGGCGTACCGTGCCGAACGGGAAACGGGCCTCGAAGGTGACCGTGCGCAGGCGCGGCAGGCCGAAGGTCGTGCCACCGAGGCCGTTGCCGCTGTCGGGAAGGCCGAAGAGCTTCCAGCTCGGTACCGGCCCCTCCAGCACGCGGGCGACCGCGGGCGCGCCCTTCACGTGGACCGCGGCGAACACGCAGGGCTCGTTGAAGACCTCTGGCCGGTGCTTCAGCGAGACATGGGAGAGCGCTCCCGTCCCCTCGAGGCAGATCATCCCCGCGCCCATGCCGCCCAGCGGGAAGGCGACGCGGAGGAGGTTCTCGCCGGTGTAGACGCCGTTGTACGGACGACGCGTCCCGGCGGGGAGGGGCGCCGCAGGCGGCGGGTCGACCACCGTCGCGCCGATCGCCGGCGTGCCCGCGGCCGAGACGGCTCCCACGGCGCCGACGGAGGTCTCGAGGAACCTGCGGCGCTTCATCCCGCGCTTGCCGTTGCCGTTCGCCATGGCTACTTCTCCTTCGGCTTCTCGTCGCCCCAGAGCTGCGGTCCCGAGCCGTGGGCCTTCCTCCAGGCGTCGCGCCACAGGTGGATGTCGACCTCGTTGATGACCGGCATGGGCTTGCGCGACGCGCGGGAGGGGAAGGGCGGGAACGGCTGGTGCGGCTCCGTCTGGTACCAGTAGGCGACGCTCGAGAGGTCGAGGGTCAGGTTGTTGTTGTGGCCGTGCTCGATCGAGAAGCGCAGCGACTTGTCGAAGTACACCGGGTCGCTCAGGTGGAAGCGGTAGACGTGAGTCCGCCCGAGCCAGCCGGTGCCGCCGTTGACGCGCGCGTAGCCGTAGTACGGGTGCTGGAAGAGCGTGTTCGGCGACCACGAGCCGTTGAAGTAGTCCTCGGTGCCCGTCCCGTGCAGCGACGGCGGCCAGCGCTCGCCGTCGATGAAGAACATGTCGTCGCCCTCGCCGTACCACATGGGGCCGGGGTTGTCGACGTAGTAGTTGACGCCCACGTAGTGGCCCTTGCCGACGATGTCGGCGATCAGGTAGTTGCGGTCGCCGGTGGTGTTGTTCCCCTGCGGCCCCAGCACCGACCACTCGTTCTCGCCCTCGGGCGGGGCCTCGGTGAGCGCGTGGTTGAACCAGGCGTGGAAGCGGCCGAGGTCGGCCGGCAGCTTCTGTAGCTCCGTGTAGTCGACGTAGTAGTAGAAGGCGTCGATCTTCCGGCCGGTGTCGTTCTCCACCTCGATCCTGGCGCCGGTCGCGAAGGGCATCGCGAAGTAGCAGACCAGCGCCCGGCCCTCGCGCGGGCCGGCCGCCAGGGGCAGCGAGGCGAAGGGATAGCTCTCGTCCCAGCCCTGGCCGAAGAAGTCGCCGATCGGCGCCTCCACCGAGGGCTGGGTCTCCCCGTCCCAGTACATGCGCAGGATGACGTCGTGCCGGCTCAGCGCGGGCGGCGGGGGAGCGATCGTCACCCAGATGTGGGTGATGACGCCAGCGCCCTTCACGTCGAAGAGGGTGCGCCTCGTGCCGCTCTCGATACCCGGCAGGTTGTCGCGGTTGCCGCCCGTGCGGTCGTAGCTGCTGACGCGCCGGCTGCGCGCGCCCTCCTGGATCCTGGCCAGCTCCAGCGTGGGGCTCGCGACTCCCTGGGCCGCCACCGTGGCGGCCGCCGCGAGCCAGGCGAGGGGAACGGCGGCAAGGGCGAGCCTCATCGATGCACCTCCTGGCGGCGTCGAGCGACCGCGATTATAGGGCGCTCGCGGAGAGGGCAAGGCTGGAGCGAGCGCACGTACTCGTAGGGCCGCACGCGCTGGATCTCCTGCGGTGTGCCGTCCAGGTCCGTCGCCCGGGGAAGACGCCGCGTCGGGCTCGAGGAGGTCCCAGGTGAGCCGGGCCCATTCCGCCGCGGCCGTGGGCGCGACCGCCGCCAGCGTGCGCGGCACGCACGCGCCGAGTGCCTTCATGGGCGCACCTGCGGTCTGGCGCTCGGGTCGCCGGTCGGCGGGGGAGCGTGGTCGGTGGCGCCCGGCGGCCCGAGAAGCTCGGTCAGAATCGGCCTGAGGGCGTCGGCCCAGACCTGGTACCCCTTGAGGCTCGGGTGCAGGCCGTCGACGGTCATGCCGTCGCGGAGCCTGCCGTCGGCGTCGGCCAGCTTGTCGTTGATGCTCAGGAACCGGATCGACTTGCCGTCCGCCAGCCTGGCGAGGTTGTCGTCGATGCGTCGGATCTCCGGCCAGGTCGGGCCGTCGTTGCGGGGGAGAATGGCCGTGAGGACGATCGTCGCGTTCGGCGCCCGCCTCCGGCACTGGTCGACGATCGCCTTCACGCCGCGCGTCACCTCCTCCACCCTCGCGTCGTTCCCCGGCTCCTTCCCCACGTTGTTGGTGCCCGCGAGGAGCACGATCACCTTCGGGTTGACGCCGTCCAGCTCGCCGTTCTCCAGGCGCCAGAGGATGTTCTCGGTGCGGTCCGCGCCCCAGCCGAAGTCGGCCGCGTTCCAGCCGTGGAAGGTCCGGTTCCAGTGGGCGAGGAACTCAGGGTAGTCGGTGGCGCCCCAGCGGCGGGTGATGGAGTCGCCCAGGAAGTAGAGGTCGATGCCGCCGGCGCGCGCCTTCTCCAGGAGCTGCTGGTGGGCGAGGTGGGAGTTGCGGTCGGCGCGCACCCGGGGCTGGTCCGCCGGCGTGGGCGGCGGCACGTGGCCGATCCGCTCGTCGGCCCAGGCGATGAAGAAGCTCATGTTGGACCGGTCCTCGTGGCCGCCGTCGTGCTGGCGCCAGGCGAGCGCGCCGTCGAGGAGGCCGGTGTCGACCGGCGGCATCTTGGCCACGCGGTAGTCCTCCTCGACCCCGAGGTCGCGGGCGCCCAGGAGGCGAAAGACCGGGCCGGCCGCCACCGTGGCCATGAAGCTGCCCTGCTGGTCGAGCCAGCGGGCGTCGCCCTTCTCGGGGACGCCGTAGCTGACGAAGGTGGGTCGCGGGGCGCAGAGGGCGATCAGCTCGTGGGCGTCGACCGGGATGTCGTTCGCGTCCCTGCGGCCGAAGGACGACTCCTCGGCGCCGTACTTCAGGAACTCGCCCGCCATCCAGTGGTAGGCGCCCTCGCCGGTGAGGTTCTCGACCGCCTCGCCGAAGTTGCGGCGGTGGGGCTTGGCGCCGCCCTCGCCGGAGGAGCCGACCAGCACCAGCGCGAAGCGGGGCTCGAAGGCCATGGCGACGAGCGCCGCCTTGCCGTAGCGCGAGACGCCCTCGATGCCGACGTGCTTCGCGTCGACGGCCGGCAGCGTGTCGAGGTAGTCGAGAGCCCGGGCCGCGCCCCAGGCCCAGGCGCGCAACGCGCCCCACTGCTCGGGCGTGCGGCGCCTTCCCTGGTTGGTCAGGCCGATGATGCCGGCGGTGAGGCCGGCGCCGTTGTCGGCCTGGACGGTGTTGGGGTTGAGCGAGACGTAGCCCCAGCCGCCAGCGATGAGCTGGTCGGTGGACGGGGGCGCCGGCGGGTCCTGGAAGCCGGGGAAGCGGGGCAGCGGGTCCTCGGGCATGTTGCCGAAGCCGAACATCACCAGCACCGGCACTCTGCCGGGCGCGTTCTTCGGGAGCACCACCGCCATCCGGATGTCCACCGTGATCGCGGGGTCCGCGGCGTGGTCGACGTGGCCCACCACGCGCCGGGCGAGGACCGGTTGGCCGCCGACGGTGCTGTCCTCGGTCTCCGTGACCTGCCACGCGACCTTCGGGACGCCCTTCGGCACGCGGCCGTACACCTCGCGCTCGAAGTCCTCCACGATCTCGGGCCGCCTCTCCCTCCACCACATCTCGGCGGTCGTGACCTTCCGGCCGTCCCTCAGGGTCAGCGGATCCGGCCAGTCCGGGCAGGGGTTGGCCTTCGCCGGGTCGTCGTTCGCCGCGTTCGGCGCGTCGGGCTGCGGGCTCCGCCCGGGGCGCAGCTTCGTGATGCCGAGCTGCCGCAGCATGTCGTCGTGGTCGGCTTTCGTGAGCGCCTCGATCCGGGACCGCTCCTCGGGCGTCATGAAGAAGGGGTTTGGGGGCGCGGGCCGGGCGGCCGCAGGCGCCGGTGGGTTCTGCGCGCTCTGGGCCGAGAGCGAGAGGGCGGGCAGCAGGACCAGGGCGGGGAGCAGGGCGGCGCGGGTGGTGGCCATGGCGGATAGGGTAAGGGAATCCGGACCTCGGCTGGCGCGGCGGCGGCGAGCGCCTCCGCCACGTACGCGCGCTCGAGGTCGTACTGCGTCATCGTCCCCTCACGGCGTCGGGTCGCGGAAGGCGCCCCCGCGCTGGTAGGTGCGGGCCAGAGTCGACAGCTGCTTCGTGCTGGGCGATGACACGCCTCCTCGGCGTAGTTGCCAGACGAGGCCGACGCCGCCTCCGAACCACAGCGCCGCCAGCCAGACCAGCACGCCGACCCGCGCGCCCAAGAACGCCGCGAACACCACCACGGTCACGACGCTGACGACCATCGCGAGGACCTGGGCGCCGATCCAGCAGCCGGACGGCCCTCGTCCTCTTTCCGGAAGCCCTCTCGCGCGGGGGCTATTCGTCCCTCAGCGCGACCACTGTGGCGACGCGGGTGGCGCGGCGGGCCGGCACGAGCGTGGCCGCCAGGGCCACGCCGCCGAGCAGCAGCGCCACGCCGACGAGCGTCACGGGGTCGGTGGCCCGGACGCCGTACAGCATGCCGGCCATCAGCCGGGTGAGGCCGAGCGAGGCGACGAGGCCGATGGCGAGGCCGCCCAGGACGGGGCGCATGCCCTGCGCCGCGACCTCCTTCAATACAACCGCCTGGCCCGCGCCGAGGGCCATCCGGATGGCCATCTCGCGGGTCCGCTGGGCGACCGTGTAGGAGATGACGCCGTAGATGCCGAACGCGGCCAGCAGCAGCGCCAGCAAGGCGAAGACGCCGAGCAGCAGCATGGAGAAGTGCCGGTCCGCGACGGAGTCGGCGACGATGCGCTCCATCGTCCGCACGCCGTAGACGGTCTGGTCGCTGCCGGCGTCGAGCACGGCGCGGCGCACCGCGGGGGCGGTTGCGGCCGGGTCCGCCCTGGTGCGGACGACGAACGTGTTGCCCGCGGCCACGCCCTTCATCATCGGCGGCGGGATCTGGGAGAACGGCAGGTACAGCTCGCTGCGGACCGGCGCCCGGGCGTCGCTGTCCAGCCCCCAGTGGGTGACGTGGCCCACGATGCCCACGATCTGCATCGGCATCGACGCCTCGGGGCCGAGGGTGCCGCTGAGGTCGGCGACCACCACGGCCTTGCCGATGGGGTCCTCGTCGGGGAAGACGGTGCGGGCCATCACCTCGTCGATCACCGCCACGTGGGAGCCGCGGTGCATGTCCTGGGGCTCGAGGTAGCGGCCGCGCCGCAGCGGAATGCCCATGGCCTCGCGGTAGCCGGGGTCGGTGACGTACAGCAGCGCCCACGACACCTCGCCCTGTGAGGTGGGGCGGGGCCGCCCGCTCACGTAGTAGGGTATCTCGCTGTCGCTGCCGTTCAGGGGGATCAGCGAGGAGACCGAGGCGCTCTTCACGCCGGGCAGGGCCCGGAGGTGATCGACCGTCTGCCCGAGGCTCTGGAGGATGCGATCGGGGCTGCCGGTGTCGGCCGGCGAGAGGCCCACCGAGAAGGTCACGACGTGGCCGGGGTCGAAGCCCGGGTCCACGTGGCTCAGGCTCCAGACGGTGCGCAGCATCAGGCCGGCCCCGGCCAGCAGCACCAGCGCGGCCGCCACTTCCGAGACCACGAGCAGGCTGCGGGCGCGCCGGTGTCCGACGGAGGAGCCCCGGCTGCCTTCCTTCAGCGTGTCGTGCAGCTCGGTGGCCGAGACCTGCAGCGCGGGCGCCAGGCCGAAGAGGACGCCCGTGAGGAGCGAGACACCCAGGGTGAAGGCGAGCACCCAGCCGTCGACGCCGATGCTCTCCGTGCGGGGCAGGCCGCCCGGCACGGCCGCCAGCACCGCCCGCGTGCCCCACCAGGCGAGGGCCAGGCCGGCGAGGCCGCCGGCGAGCGCGAGCAGGACGCTCTCGGTCAGCAGCTGGCGGACGACGCGCGCCCGGCCGGCGCCCAGGGCCAGGCGGATGGCGACGTCCTTCTGCCGCCGGGTGAAGCGGGCCAGCAGCAGGTTCGCGACGTTCGTGCAGGCGATGAGGAGCACGAAGGCGACGGCCCCCAGCAGCACCAGCAGCGTCGGGCGGACGTCTCCGACGATGGCGGTCGTCAGCGGCATGACGTCGGCGCCGTGCCGGCGGTTCGACTTCGGGTAGACCTCGGCCAGGCGGGCGGCAATGGCCGACATCTCCGATTGCGCCTGGGCCCGCGTGACGCCGGCCCTGAGCCGCCCGACCGCGTACAGCCCGGGATGGTACTCGCGCGAGCGGGTGAGGACGTCGTCCCACTGTTCGAGGAGCGAGTAGACGTCGGCCTGGCCCTCGAACCGGAAGTCGGCGGGAACGACGCCCGCGACGGTGTAGCTGGCGCCGTTGAGCCTCAACTGCTGACCCACGACGGAGGGACTCCTTCCGAACCGCCGGCTCCACAGCCCGCCGCCGATCAGGACCACGGGCGCGGAGCCGAGCCGGTCGCCCGCAGGATCGAAGTCCCGGCCCAGGACGGGGCTGACCCCCAGGACGCGGAAGAAGTCGGCCGAGACCATCCTGCCGCTCAGGTGCTCGCCCTGGCCCTCGCCGGTGAGGTCGTAGTCCTCCCAGCGGAGCGCGGCCACGTGCTCGAAGCTGCGGCTCTGCTCTCTCCAATCGACGAAGTTCTGGTAGGCGAGAGACATCCTGGCGAAGCCGGGTGCGGTCTCGCTCAGCCGCACCAGGCGATCCGGTTCGCGGTAGGGCAGCGGCCGGAGGAGGACGCCATTCACGATGCTGAAGATCGCGGTGTTGGCGCCGATGCCGAGGGCCAGGGCCAGCACCGCCACGGCCGCGAAGCCGCGGTCCCTGGCCAGCGCCCGCACCGCGTACCGGACGTCCTGGAAGAGCACACCCATCGCTGTCTCCTGATCGGAGCGTCGGCGCACCTCGCCTGCTCGCCGTTACGCGGGGGCGGGCGGCGGAGTTCGGGAAGCTGAGGGCCGACCTTCCGCTCCCCGGACCTTCACCTCGGGGACCCCCGACGGCATGATCGGTCGGCCCGGGGCCTGACCCTGGTGACGAAAGAGCGCCAGTCGACACGGGCTCAGCGCGGGGATGACTCGCCGGGGGAAGGCTCGCCGGTCGTGGGGTCGAGCCCGCGGTCGCGCAACGCCTGGCGGAACCGCTCCCGCTCCTCGGCGCTCATCCGCGCCCAGTGTGCGGCGAGTCGTCGCCCGCCGGGCGAGCGCCCGCCGCCTCCTCCGTGGCCGAGCCCACCGAAGAGGATCCGGCAGAGGATGAGCAGGCCCAGTGCCTGCCAGAAGCCGACCTGCGGCCAGCCGAACAGCGGCGGCAGGACGGCGTTCCACAGCAGCTTCACGACCTCGCCGCCGACGGCGACGAACAGTGCGCCGCCCGCCAGGAACAGGGGCACGAAGGCGGCCAGCTTCTGCTTCCGTGACCAGTGCGACCAGTACCTCGTCATCTCGTGAACTCCTCGTAGATCGCCCGCAGCCGCTCGCGCAGGCGCAGGACCGCGTACCGCTTCCGTGAGAGCAACGTGTTGATGCCGACCCCGGTCTCGGCCGCCATCTGCCGGAAGCTCCGCTCTTCCAGCTCGTGGGCCAGGAAAGCCTCGCGCTGCTCCTCCGGCAGCTCGTCGAGGGCGTCCTCCAGCTCGTCGAGGAGGAGGTTCCTGAAGTAGAGGGCCTCGGGCCCGGCATCGGGCGAAGGCAGCAGGTCCTCGAGCCGCAGCCGCTCCTCGTCCGCTCCCGCGCTCGCGGGGGCGCTCAGGCTCTCCGGCCGGCGCTGGCGGAAGAGGTCGGTGATGCGGTTGCGGGCCACCCGGAACAGCCAGCCGGTGACGTGCTCGATGGGCACCAGCAGGCGGTTGGCCTCGACCAGGGCGGACAAGACCTCTTGGAGGACGTCTTCCGCATCGCTGGGGTCCGCCACCCGCCGGCGGATGAAGTCGCGCAGCCGGCGCTGCTCGCGCCCGACCACGTCGGCGATCCGGCGATCCTGTTCGAGTGGCATGAGCGCCTCGAGGCTCACCGCGTCCCTCATCTACGGGTGTAGACGGAGAAGAGGCGCGGATATTGTGGCCCGCGCTCACGCCGCTGACGCATCAGCGGGTTCGTGCCACCATACTGGCAAGGCCCCACGAGGGTTGACGAGGAGGCACGATGCAGACGTTTCGCGCACGGGTCGGGCTCACGGCCGGGTGGCTTGCGGCTCTTCTGGCGGCGACGGCTGCCGCCCACGCCCAGGCTCCTGCTCTCCTCGTCCTGGAGAAGGGGGCTCGCTCTCTGGCCATCGTGGATCCCGTCCGGCTCGAGGTGCTGGCGCGAGCCGATGCCGGCGAAGACCCCCACGAGGTAGTCGCTGCAGCCGACGGGCGGCTTGCCTACATCACGAACTACGGCGCCTTCTCGACGCCGGGTCACACGCTGAGCGTGGTCGACCTCGTGGCCCGAAAGGCCCTGCCGCCGGTGGACCTGGGGGCGCTGCGAGCGCCACACGGCCTGGAGCTCGCGGGCGGCCGCGTCTACTTCACGGCCGAAGGCAGCAAGCTGATCGGGCGGTACGACCCGTCGGCGCGGCACGTCGACTGGGTCCTCGGCATCGGCCAGGACCGTACGCACATGCTGGTCGTCTCCCGCGACGAGCAGCGGATCTTCACCGCCGACGTCAACGCGGGGACGGTGACGCTGCTCGAGCGTGCGAGGCAGGGCGACGTGTCCGGCTGGACGGCGACGCACGTCCCCGTCGGACGCGGGCCCGAGGGCTTCGACGTGTCGCCGGACGGCCGCGAGCTGTGGGCGGCGAACTCGGGGGATGGCACGGTCGCCATCGTGGATCTCGCCACGAAGCAGGTGGTGCAGACGGTGCCCGTGGACACGAAGCGCAGCAACCGCCTGAAGTTCACGCCGGACGGAAAGCGGGTGCTCGTCTCCGACCTCGGCTCGGGCGACCTCGTCGTGCTCGACGCGGCCTCGCGCCGTGTCGTGAAGCGGCTGGGCCTGGGGCACGGCGCCGCAGGGATCCTCGTCTGCGGCGACGGCTCGCGGGCGTTCGTCGCCGTCAGCTCGGACGACAACGTCGCGGTCGTCGACCTGACCACCCTCACCGTCACCGGCCGCATCGCCACCGGCAAGGGTCCCGACGGCCTGGCCTGGGCGAGCGGGAGATAGCTACTTCAGCTCGACCTCGACGATGACGCCGGGCTCGCTCCCGCGGTTCGTGAGGACGTGGGTCGCCTTCGTGTCGACCCAATGGAAGTCGCCGGCCTTCACCGCGTGGTCCATGGCGTTGCCGTCCGGCGCGGTCATCCGGAGCTGCATCGGGGTTGCCGCGACGATCAGGTACGGGCGCTCGTGGCTGTGCTGCGGGGTCGAGGCGCCCGGGGCGAGCGGCCAGCGGTAGACGCGAGCGCTCTCGTTCTCGGCCGCGGGTGGGGCGATCGCCGCGGCGGCCGGGCCGTCCGGCCGCTTCAGGAACTCGAGGTCGAGGACCTCGAAGGTCGTCGTGCCCACGTTGTGCACGCGATGGGTCAACGGCGCCCGCGCGCAGGCCGTGGCCGAGACGTCGCCGGCCTGCGAGCGGCCGGGCGGCGTCGATCTCCTGCCGGGGGTGTCCGAGCTGACGGTGGCGTCGCTGAGGCGGATCGCGACTCCGTCGTGGGAGTGCGTGTGCATCCGCGTGCTCTCGCCGGCGGGAATGGTCACCTGCAGGACCTCCAGGTAGTCGTTCTGCAGGACCAGCCTGTGCTTCGGCTCCTGTTCGACGGGGACGGAGGCCGTGCCGTCGGTCCCGTCCTCCGCCCAGCCCATCGCCTGCCGGATCACTGGCTCGAAGTCGCGGGCCATGGCGGCGTGCTGCTCGTTCGTGGGATGGACGTTCTGGGCGTCCCCCGGGTAGTGCTGCGAGGGGACCACGCGCAGACGTGCATCCGCGAGCCGCCGGGCCGTCTCGGCGAGGTACTCGCGGAGGACCGTCTTCTGCGGCCGTCTCGCATCCGCCTCGTCGTTGACGATCGCGCCCTCGGTGAGGAAGACCTGGGCGTCGGGATATCGCGACCGAATGCTGCGGACGAAGCGCACGTACGCGGAGACGAACGCCTCGCGCTCGGGCAGCGGGCCCAGGTCGAGGTTGAAGTCGTTGGTGCCCAGGGAGACGAAGACGAGGTCGGGGACGTAGGAGGCATGGTCCCACGTCGGGCCGCCGATCTCGTCGGCGACGGCGAGGTCGAAGAGCCGGGGGCCGGTGAGGACGTCGGTGCGGCCGCGCCAGTCGCGGACGAGCCCGCGCCCGCCGTAGCAGACCAGGTGGCACTGGGCGCCGAGGGCACGGGCGAGGCGCATGCCGTACGAGAGATAGCCGTTCGAGGAGGCGAAGGGCTCGGTCTCGCCGAGCTGGCGGTCGATGCGCTCGCCGCAGGTGACGGAGTCGCCGACGAAGAGCAGGCGGCGCCTCGGCCACGGCGGCGGCTCGAGCAGGCGACCACCGGACGGCAGCAGCAAGCCGCGGACGTTCACCACCGACATCCAGGTCTCGGTGCGGTGCACGACGTCGACCAGGTGCGGGCCTCGGCCCAGGCCGTCGGCCAGCATGGTGTCGCTCTCGCCCCTGGGCAGGCGGACCAGGCGCGGCGAAGCGCCGTCGACGATCACCGCGAGGTGGGTGTTCGGCGTCTCGGCCGAGGCGCGCAGCCCCAGCGACTCTCCTTCGAACCGCAGGCGCAGGGTGACACCCGGGTAGCCGAAGCGGATGCGCCCGGGCTCCGGGCGCTCCACCCGGCCCATCACGGCGACGTGCGGATCGGACACCGGGACGAAGCTCATGACTGCGGCAACGAGGAGGGCAGGGGCCATGGTGGTGCCATTATGTCCAGCGATCCTCGCAGGGGCTCTCAGTCGACCGCCGGCCGTTCCCGGGACGGCTGGAGCGCGCCCGCGTGCAGGCCGCGCACGCGCTTGTGCGTCTCCACGAGCGCCGCCACCAGGGCCGGGTAGGGGCGGTCGGTGACGTCGACCAGGCCGATTCCGTAGTTCTCGCCGTCGAAGCGACCGGTGGAGGGCTGGTCCGCCCACTGGAACCAGTGCGTGCCGATCACCTCCGGCATGGCGAGGGCGTTCTCCACGTAGTAGCGATAGGCACGGCCGCGCTCGTGCTGGTCGCGGACCTGCACCAGGCTCGCAGCCAGGCCGCGGCCGGGCGTGCCGAAGTGGAACTCGCCGATGAGGATCGGCTTGCCGGTCAGGCCGGCGATCTCCTTGACCCGCGCGGGGCTGACCTCGTAGTCGTAGATGTTGACGCTGTAGACGTCGAAGGGACGGGCGGCGCGGATCTCGGCGGGGGTGGGCCGGCCGCCGCTGCGCATCCCGAGGTTCAGGTGGTTGGGGTCGTGCCGCCGCACCGCCGCGCTGGTGAGCGCGATGTAGCGGCTGAAGGCCTCCGCCACGAACTCCTTGCGCCGCTTCTCGCTGTCGCCCTCCGCCAGCCAGCGCAGGAGCGCGGCCTGGGTGGGGGTCGCGGGACCCGACAGGATGAGATCGACCGTCTGCAGCTCCTTCTGCGGGAAGGGAGGCTCGTTGGCCAGGAAGTAGCCGAGCAGCCAGGGGTCGTCGCGCCGCGGCTCGCACTGGCGCGCGGCGCGCTCGTCGGCCTGCCGCTCGAACGCCTCGGAGTAGACGTCGGGCAGCCCCAGGTAGCTCACCTCCGTCAGCCAGCTCTCGAGCGGGACCACGTACGGCCGGCGCTTCGCCGGCCACAGCGCTTCGTCGCTCCAGTTGCCGATGGTGTTGAGACCCCAGGCCTCCATGCGCCGGAACGCGAGGTCCGCGAAGCCTCGCTGCCAGTCCGCGCCGAAGCGACGCAGCAGGTTCCAGGTGAAGAAGGAGACGCCGGGATCGCGCTCGCCGTCCTCGCGCGCGGGCTGCACCGCATCGGGGGGCCGCTCGGCGAAGAGGGTCTCCCGGCCGGCGAGGCGGGTCGCCATCCACGGCTGCACCACGTCGACACCGAGCGAGAGGAAGAGGTGACCGTCGGGGTCGATGAACCACCAGCGGTGGTCGCGCTTCTCGAGGCGGAAGAAGCCGCTGGGCGTCGCCTGGAGGTCCCGGTAGCCGCCGTACCGGCAAAGGCCGGAGGCCGCCGGCGCCAGCGCCTTCTCCTCGGCCAGCCAGTCGCGCCGCAGCTCCTCGAGCGAGGCGGCCTTCCCGGACCACGAGCCCTGCGTGTACTGGCCGAGGGCGTCGACCAGCGGAAGCCCGTCGAGGACGGCGTCGCCCGGGGAGGTGCGCTCGACACGGATCGATCGCAGCTCGAGGGTGGGTGAGCCGACCGGGTGCTCCATCGCGAAGCCGATCGACTCGACATCGGTCAGCGGCACGAACGGTCCCCACAAGCCCAGGTAGTAGCCGACCTGCGAACGGTTGCCGACCGCAGCCATGTCGTCGCCGGTCGCCGGCGGCTGGATCAGCAGGGACATCGGGATCGCGGCGCGGAGCCGGACGCCGGGCCAGGGCTGGAAGACCACACGGCTGGCGCGGCTCTTCCCGGCCGGGCTGTCACGCACGTGGATCCGCAGCTGGATCCGCTGGGGCGAGGAGGCGCGCAGCTCGAGCACCAGCGTCTCGTACCTCGACCAGTCGCGCGGGAAGTCGGCGGCGAGGTCCGCGACTGCGATCCGCTTCTCGCCGGCGGGAAGCGAGGCGTCGAAGGTGATCGTGGCCGGCAGCGCGGCGAGGAGGACGGGGACGAGCATCGTCATCGGGACCTCCGGCGGGCGACACGCTACGTCGCCCGACGGGGGCCGGTCAACGAGCCCCGCTCAGCGCGTCGACTGCGGCGTGCGCTCCAGGCGCGCCACGTCGAACCCGAGACGGGTCGCGGCGGCCGTCAGCGACTCGTAGGTCGCCGCGTCCATCGTCGGCGTCCGGCTGAGGAACCAGAGGTACTTGCGTGCGGGGTCGCCCACGAGCGCGTAGCGGTAGTCGTGGTCCAGCTCCAGGATCCAGTAGTCGCCCCACACGAAGGGGAGGAAGGAAAGGAACCCGGGAGCAAAGCGGACCTTGAGCCGCGACGCCGGGCCGTCCGGGTCCGCGCGCCGGGCCTCGCCCTCGGCCGACGCGGTCGTGCCATCGGCTTTCCGGCACTGGTTCAGGACGGTGACGCGGCCGTCCGCCCGCAGCGTGTAGATCGCGATGACGTCGCCCGCGCACTGCCGCTGGAAGCGGTTCGGCAGGCGGGCGATCTCGTACCAGCGTCCCGCGTAGCGCGCCAGGTCGACCCAGTCCTGCGTCGATGGGCCTTCACCCATGGTCACCATCAGCAGCAACGCCCCCGTGAGAATCATCGGAGGACATTCTGATCCAGCGAGCGGCTGGGGCACAATGTCAGCCAGGACATCAGCGGGCCGGGCGGTCAGACCCGGACGAAGCTGGTGATGAGCCGGAAGCAGGTCGGGGGGCGATCGAGGGCAGCAGCACCGTCTCGCCCACGGGGGGCGGCGACCACCGGTCCAGCGGACCGCCGGCGCGCACCCGCATCCACAGCAGCGAGGCGTCCTCCAGCGGCAGGCCGAAGTCGAAGTCCGCTTCCGCCGGGCGGCCGTCCGTGGTCACCTCGTTCACCCGCACGCGCAGGCCGGGGAGAACGACCGTGTCGCCCGGGTGGAACGGCCGGGAGAGCCCGCGCACCATCCGCAGCGTCTCGTAGTCGAGGAAGCCCCGGTCGGGCCGCACGCGCAACCTGGCGGCGTCCAACCGGGTGACCCGGAGGTCGGCGAAGCAGGTCGCCAGCAACCGCATGCGCCGAGGCCGCGGCGTGCCGGTCACCTGGCGCTGCATCCAGGAGGGGAAGGTGGTCATCTCTGCGGAGGAGCTGAGGATCACCAGCGTCTTGTCGCGGACCGACGCGTCGACGGGGATCGAGGCGTCGAGGATCTCGCCCATGCCGGCCACGTAGCCGAGGAGCATCACCCGCGGCGCCACCAGCAGCGGCGCCAGCAGCAGGTGCGAGAAGGCCAGCAGCGCCACGACGGTGCCGGCCAGGGCACGGCGCGCACGGGAGAGGAGCAGCGCCGCCCCCTCCAGCCACCAGGCGAAGAGAAGCGCGATCGCCCCCATGACCCCCACGCCGACGAAGACCAGCAGCCGGTCCATCGGGAACGTGGCGCAGGCGGGCGGCAGCGAGAGGACGGCACCCACCGTCCAGAACCTGCAGACCGGTTCGCGGCGCCACACCGGAGCGAGCGCGATCGTGAACACGGCGAGCAGCAGGAGAGCCAGCAGGTAGGCCACGAGCGGCGCGGTGGCGGACAGCATCGGCAGGACCAGCCAGGCGTCGGCCACGCGCAGCCCGACCTGGGCCGCCAGCAGCACCGGGAGCCGCTCGACCAGCGCGCGGAGGTAGGGGATCGGTTCGTCGAGGGGGTTGAGGTACATGCCTCCGCCGGTGGTCCCGTAGGCGAGGACCTTGTAGGCCACCAGCCAGGCGACCGACAGGGCCGCGTACGGCCAGAGGCGGCCGAGGCGTCGGCCCAGCGTCCCCCTGTCCAGGAACAGCGCGTGCGCCAGGAAGTACGCGGTGACCGCGAGGGCCGCCTCGCCGCCCAGCAGGGCCAGGGCGAAGACCGCGGGGGCGAGCCACCCGCCCGGCCGCCACCCGTCCCGCCGCGCGCGGTCGTGGACGAGAAGCGCCGCGAAGCCCAGAGCCGCCGCCACCAGCGCGTTGCGGTTGGCCAGCCAGCCCAGGACCCAGCCGCGCCCGTCGTCGAGCGCGTACAGGACGAGCGCCAGGTGGGCGACCCAGGGGACGTGGAAGCGGCGGTAGAGAGAGGCGAGCACCGCCAGCAGCGCGGCGAACCACGCCATCGAGTGGAGGTGCCCCAGCACCGACGACCGAGGCCACAGCAGCTGGTCGACGAGGTGGGTCAGCGAGGAGAGCGGACGCCAGAAGGACATCCGGAAGTCCGGGGCGGTCCACCAGCCGAAGACGCCTTCGTCCAGCAGCACCTTGCGCTGGGCAGGATCGCCGGAGACGAAGGTGAACAGGTCCAGCGGCGCGTAGGAGAACCCGGGGACGTGCAGCTGTGGGTCGACGCGGGCCATCTGCATGTAGTCGTCGCCCATCCGGCCGTTGCGCAGGCAGGGCGACACCAGCAGGAGGGCGAGCCCGATCGCGGCGGAAGGCACCCAGCGACGTGCCAGGAACCGGCGCAGGCGATCGGCGCGCGTCGGTGCCGATTCAAGCGAATGGACGGCGGTCGGAGGGACGGTCCTAGTCGCCATGACAGCAGGGCCTCCTTCGAGGGCAGACTCACCGACGACGACGCATGCCGATTATCAGTTCCCCCGGCGCGCCTCGAGGTTACGGCGGTCGTGAACTGTGCTGCAATCGACGGATGCTCAGCAACCCGTCCGTCGACTCGGCCGTCCTGCAGCGCGCGCTGGCGCTCGCCGTCGAGTACCTGGAGGCGCTGCCGGAGGCGCCCGTCGGTGCCACCGCCACCCTGGCGGAGCTGCGCCGGCGACTCGACCAGCCGCTGCCGGAGGTGGGCAGCGAGCCGACGGCGGTGATCGAGCGGCTGGCCGCGGCCGTCGCCGGCGGGCTCGCCGGCAGCGCCGGCGGTCGCTTCTTCGGCTGGGTGATCGGCGGATCGGTGCCGGCGGCGCTGGCGGCGGACTGGCTGACGGCGGCCTGGGACCAGAACGCCGGGATGTTCGCGGTAGCGCCGGCGGCGGCCGTGGTGGAGGAGGTCTGCGGCCGGTGGCTGCTCGAGCTGCTGGGCCTGCCGGCCGCCGCGAGCTTCGCGCTCGTCACCGGCTGCCAGATGGCGCACGTCACCTGCCTGGCCGCCGCCCGCAACGCCGTGCTGGCGAGGCACGGCTGGGACGTCGAGCAGCGGGGGCTCTTCGGCGCGCCGCCGATCCGCGTGGTGAGCTCTGACCAGAGGCATGGCACGATCGAGCGCGCCCTGCGCCTGCTCGGGCTGGGGCGGCAGGCGGTCGTCGACATCCCCGTGGACGAGCGTGGGCTCACGGGCACGGCCCTCGAGCCGGTGCTGGAGGAGACGCCAGGCGTGCCGACGATCGTGCTGCTGCAGGCCGGCGACCTCAACACCGGCGCCTTCGATCCGTTCCCCGACGTGATCCCGGTGGCTCACCGGCACGGCGCGTGGGTCCACGTCGACGGGGCGTTCGGCCTGTGGGCGGCCACGAGCCCGGCACACCGGCCGCTCACGAACGGCGTCGAGCAGGCGGACTCCTGGGCGACCGACGGCCACAAGTGGCTCAACGTCCCCTACGACTGCGGCTATGCGATCGTGGCCGACCGCGAGGCGCACCGCCGCGCCTTCTCTCACCGTGTGGCCTACCTGGACCACTCCGACGTGGCCCGCGACCAGGTCGACTGGAACCCCGAGTACTCGCGGCGCGCTCGCGGGTTCGCCACCTATGCCGCCATCGCCAGCCTCGGGCGCGACGGCATCGGCCGGATCGTCGCCGACTGCTGCCGCCACGCCCGCGACATCGTCGAGGGCGCGGCGCGGCTCCCCGGGGTCCGGGTGCTCTGCCGGCCGCGGATCAACCAGGGCCTGCTGCGCTTCCTGGATCCCCGGCCGGGAGCGGCCGAGGCGGACCACGACCGGCGCACGGACGAGGTCACGGCGCGGATCGTCGCCTCCGGCGAGGCCCTGTTCGCCTGCACCACCTGGCGCGGACTGCGCTGCATGCGGGTGTCGGTCTCCGGCTGGGCGACGACGGGCGAGGACGTCGCCCGGACGGTGCAGGCCATCGAGGCCGCGCTCACTCGACCAGCGTGAACCCGCCTCGCAGCCGGATGTCCCGGGAGGACGCGCCCACCAGCACCTCGAAGGCGCCGGGCTCGGCCACCCAGGCCTTCCGTCCCGGATGGAAGAAGGACATCGCGGCCTTGTCCAGGGTGAAGCGGACGGCCCTCGCCTCGCCGGGCGCGAGCTCCAGCCGCTGGAAGCCCTTCAGCTCCTTCTCCGGCCGGTCGAGGCTCGACTCGACGTCCTTCAGGTAGAGCTGCACGACCTCGGCGCCGGCGCGCGCGCCGCGGTTGCGGACCTGCAGCGTCACACCGACGGTCTCGCCCGAGCGGACCGTCGGCTTGTCGACGCGAAGCTCGCCGTACTCGAAGGTCGTGTACGAGCGGCCGAAGCCGAAGGGGAACAGGGGCTCGAGCCTGCGCTTGTCGAAACCGCGGTAGCCGACGTAGATGCCCTCGGCGTAGCGGACGTGGAGGTTCTCGCCGGGGTAGTGGCCCCAGGCCGTCGAGTCCTCGAGCCGGGCGGGAAAGGTGATGGGCAGCTTGCCGGACGGCGTCGCCCCGCCGAAGAGGACGTCGCCCACGGCGTGGCCTGCCTCCTGGCCGCCGTACCAGGCGTACAGCACGGCGCGGACCTGGCCGAGCCAGCCGGTCAGGGTGACGGGCGCGCCGGCCATCACCACCACCACGGTGTTCCTGTTCGCGGCGGCCACGGCCTTGATCAGGTCGTCCTGGCCGGCCGGCAGGTCCATCGACGGCCGGTCGTGGCCCTCGCCCTCCAGGCGGAACGAGTAGCCGACCACCACCACCGCGGCGTCCGCCTTCGCCGCCAGCGCCACCGCCTCGGCCTGCGCCGCCTTCGGGTCGGACGGAGCCGGCTCGCCCTCCATGGCGACGCCCAGCGCGTAGGCCACCTCGACCGTTCCGCCGGCCGCCTCCTTGATGCCGTCGAGGGCAGTGACCGCGTACTTCGGCCGCACCAGCGAGCTGCCGCCGCCTCCGGTGCGGGGCACCGCCGCGGCGGGGCCGATCACCGCGACCGCACGCGTCTTCCGCGGGTCGAGCGGGAGCAGGTCGCCGTCGTTCTTCAGCAGGACGAGGCTCTCGGTCGCCGCCCGGCGCGCCACCGCTCGCTGCTCGGGGGTGTCCACCTCGCCGCCGCCGGCCTTCGGCTGGTCGAAGAGCCCGGCCGTGAACATCACGCGCAGGATTTCGCGGACGTTGTCGTCCACGGTCTCCTGCTTCACCTGGCCCGAGGCGAGCGCGGCCGTCACCTTGTCCTCGGTCAGCCAGCCCGCGCCGTTGCCGGCCTTCTGCGTGTCGGGCCGCACGATCCAGCGGCGCATGGGCTCGCCGCCCGGCATCTCCAGGTTCATGCCGGCGTCGATCGTCGACGCCGTGCTGTAGGTGCTCCCCCAGTCGGAGACCACGAAACCCCTGAAGCCCCACTCGCGGCGCAGCGTCTCCCGGAGCAGGAACGGGTTCTCGGCACAGTACCGGCCGTTCACCCGGTTGTAGGCGTTCATCACGGCCCAGGCTCCGGCCTCCTGCACCGCCGCCCGGAAGGCGGGGAAGTAGATCTCCTGCAGCGTGCGCAGGTCGATGTCCTCGTCGATGCGGTGGCGCTCGAACTCCTCGTTGTTGGCGGCGAAGTGCTTGACCGAGGGGATGACCCGCTCGGCCTGCACGCCGCGCACGTAGGCCGTGCCCATGCGCGCCGCCAGGTACGGGTCCTCGCCGTAGCCCTCGAAGTTGCGGCCCCAGAGCGGCGTCCTCTGGATGTTCACGGTCGGCGCCAGGATCATGTCCCTCCCGAGGGCCTTCACCTCCTGGGCGATCACTCGCGCCTCCGCCTGCACCAGCTCCGGGTCCCAGCTCGCGGCCATGCCGATGGCGGCGGGGAAGGCCGTCGCCTGCACCGGCGCAGCGGTGGCCGCGTTGGTCACCGCCGAAGGCCCGGCCCAGTTGCGGACGCCCATGGGGCCGTCGGCCATCTTGATCGCCGGGATCCCCAGCCGCGCGATGGGCGCGCTCTCCATCCAGCCGGAGCCGGAGAGCACACGGGCCTTCTCGGCCGGGGTCATCCGACCCAGCAGGTCGGCCACCCGCTGCTCGACGGCGAGCTGCGGGTTGCGGTACGGCGGCGGGGCGGCTGTCTCCAGCTGCGCGCTCGCCAGGAACCCGACGGACAGCAGGGCGGCGACGCCGAGGGCGGCGATCAGCAGCGCACGGGCCATGGCGGACCTCCGATGGTCGGTAACCTACCGCAGAAGGGGCGACGCCGTCCGGACGGAGCCGCCGCCCCGCGGCTCAGGACTTGTACTTCACGCCGCAGCCGTAGGGCCGGCTGGTGGCGGTGCTGACCTTGCGGCCGCTCGTCACCTCGGTGAGCGCCGCCGCCACGTAGTTGTGGGCGGTGGCGACGTCCTCCCTGTCGGTCGAGGGCTTGTCGTCGATGCCGCCGGCGTACACCAGCGTGCCGGCGGTGTCGATGACGAACATGTGCGGTGTGGTCCTGGCGCCGTAGGCGCGGCCGACCGTGCCGTCCGGGTCGAGCAGCAGCGCGGTCGGTGACGCCCCGCGCTCCCGCATGAGGGCGTTCGCCTGGGCGGCGTCGACGTGGCCCTGCTGGCCCGGCGCGGAGGAGTCGACGGTCAGCCAGACCACCCCCTTGCCGGTCCATTCCTTCTGCAGCCGCTGCATGTTGCCGCTGCCGTAGTGCTTGCCCACGAAGGGGCACTGCGGGTTCCACCACTCGAGCACCACCACCTTGCCCTGGAACTCCGACAGCGAACGCGTCCGGCCCGCGGTGTCGGTGGCGGTGAAGGCGGGCGCCTTCTGGCCGACGACGGCCTGGGCGGCGGCGGGGCTGACGAGTGCAGGCAGCGAGACGAACGACAGCGAGAGGAGCGCGAGGCTTCTCATGAGACCTCCTGTGCGGCGCGATCTTCCCGGACGCTTCCTGCGATTCTAGCGCGCCAGCGCGACATCGACCTCCAGCGCTCGCGTGCGGCCTCCGCTCTGCGCCACGAGAACGCCGTCCAGGTGCTGGGCGAGGGTGCCGTTCGGGTCGCGTGGCAGCAGCAGACGAAAGCCCCCGGCGGTGCGTTCGAGCCGCTGCGGCTTGCCGTGGTCGAGGAGCCGTGGCCTCACCGGGAAGAACGACGCGTCCGAAACCGTCGTCCCTGGCGGAGGCGTGACGGTGAGAACCACGTCGCCGGCGGCTGTCGCGGCGCCGAACCGCCAGGCCGGATCGCTCACCGGCAGCCGACCCCTGGCCTCCGCGAACGCCGCGGCGTCCGGCCCGGGCCCGGCGGCGGCCCGGACCGGGAGCACGAGGGACACGTCCGTCTTGCCGGGAAGGCAGGCCTCCTGGCACTCCAGCCAGTCCACGTGCGCTCCGATGCGTACCTCGTGATTCACCGGCGAGGCCGGCACGCGGACCTCGTCCAGCAGCAGGACCTCGCGCGCGTAGCCGTAGCTGCCTACCGGCCCCTGGGTGAAGCGCTGCGGGTACGGCCAGCGGACCTCGCCGGCCTCGAACCCGGACGGCAGCGTCCACCTCACGCGGGTGGGCAGCCCCGCGTCTCCGGGGTTGCGCCAGTAGGTGTGCCAGCCCGGCTCCATCTGCAGGCGGACGGCGAGGTGGAGCGGACGTCCCGGCCGCACGGCGTCCGTCTCGGCGAGCAGCGAGACCTTCGTGTGCGGGGGCGTCGGCTGGGCGCGGGCGGCCGCCGCCATCCCGGCGAGCGCCACCGACAGGGCAGCCATCGTCGACGAACGGGGCAACCTCATGACCTCGAGGGTACCCCAGCCCGGCCCGGCAGCCGACGCCACAGGCCGCCTTCCGAGAACGCCCGCCACGCCGGACCCGCCGCCCGCACCAGGCCCGCCGCCAGCCACAGCGCCCACAGCAGCATCGCCAGCCGGTACACCCAGAGCGAGACGCTGACGACGCCGGCCGGGGGCGTCTCGCCGGCGACACGGTCGGTGTACCAGCGCAGGAGCGTGTCGGTGCTGCCCCCGCCCGTCACCTGCATGTCGGGCCGGAACAGCAGGCCCTGGTGCACGGCGACGTAGAGAAGACCCAGGCTGACCAGACCCCAGGCGGCGAGCAGCAACTGCAGCCCGTCGAACGCCCACGCACTCTGCGGCGGACGGCGGGCGCGCAGCGCGAGCGCGAAGACGAAGCCGGCCACCACGAGGGCGGCCAGCGCCGGCAACACGCTGAGACCCAGGCCCAGCAGGACCCACTGCGCCGTGCCGAGGGGGCTGCCGGGCAGGCGTGCCAGCAGGACGGCGACGACCACCAGGAACACGAGATACGACCAGAAGAGGACGGCCGGTCCCCACCCGGAACCGTGGGTGGAGAGCAGCCAGCGCTCGGGCGGCAGCTCGAGCTGCTGGGTCAGGTTCACCGCGGGGCCGGAGAGGCGGACGCGGGGCAGGGAGTAGAAGACGCCCATGCCCCGGGGCTGCTGCCAGCGCACCTCGATGGTGTGCGCTCCGGCGGGGATCGTCACCCGCAGCTCGCCGGCCTCGGGACGAGCGGGACGGTCCTGGCCGTCCACGGTCACCTGCTGCACCTCGGCGTCCGCGGGGATCCGCAGCACGATCGGCTGCTCGCGGCTGCTGCGGGCGGTGGCGACCAGGCGAACGCGTTCGAGGCGGCGACCCGGCGAGGCCTCCAGGCGAAGGCCGTCGACGGTCAGCGTCTGTCCCTGCACACCCTGGGGATGGACGAGGTCCACGGTCAGGGACTCGCCCGGCCAGGGCTGGTACTCGGGCGCGAACACGCCGTCGGCGACACGGGCGACGGGCGGCAGCCCGGTCGTGCTGCAGGACCAGACGGCGCTGCACTGCAGGCGCCACACCTCGGACCAGGGTCGGCCTTCGGGCGCGCGGAGCGCGAGGCGCGACGTCTGCTGCAGCGTCGAGGACCAGGCAGTCTCCGTCTCGTCGCCGCCGAGGCTCACCGCCGCCTCGCCGCGTTCGACCTCCAGGTCGGCGCGGGTCGGCGCCTCGCCCGGAAGCAGCGGCACCCGGAGCGCGATCGGCTGCCCGGCCGGCGTCACCCGGCGCAGGCGGGTCTCGACCGTCCAGGTCACGCCGAAGCGCAGGGTGCGGGTCACCTCGAGCCACGGAGCGTAGCGGCCTTCCGGCGCCGCCGCGCGTCCGCCGAGACGACGGGTGAGCAGGATCGACGGCTCGGCCGGGCCGTCCTGGCGAAGGCCGCTGATCTCCCAGCCCTCGGCGGACGCGTGGGCGTGACGGGGCGGATCGGCGAACTGCAGCGTGAAGCTGTCGCCGGGCGGGACGGGGCCACCCGCCTCGACACGGTGCACGCCACGCGGCAGGCGCAGATACAGGAACCCATTGCTGAGGCGCGCGATGGCGACCGCCGGCGCCCCGTCGAGACGGACTTCCGAGGGCGTCCAGCTGGCGGGGGGGCCGGGCAGGGCCCAGGTGCCGTCGGCCGCAGCATGGACCTCTGCGTCGACATCGAGCCGACTGTCGCCGAGGCGCAGGACGAGGCTCGGCGTGGCGACGCAGTGCGGCTCGCAGGCCGCGGGCCGGGTGAGACGCTGCTTCAGCTGCTCCAGCAGGGCGGCGGCGGGCGCGTTGTCCTGGGCCGACGCCGGCGGCGGGAGAAGCGTCGCCAAGGCAGCGACCAAAGGCAGCGCGGCGGCGGCGGTGCGACGCCGCCACCGCGGGAGTGACGGCCAGCGGCCGGCGATCAGCACGAAGCCGAGCAGCCCGACCAGGGCGAGGCGCAGGAGCGTCAGCGCGCGGTTCGCCCACGGCGAGAGCAGGACCAGGCGGATGCGGTGATCGCGGTTGACCGGGCCGCTCCAGCTCAGCGTGTAGCTCCGCCAGCTCCAGGTGGGAACGCCGGGACCCGTCTGCAGGACGGCCTTGGGGTCCTGCTCCAGCGCGACGTTCAGGGCGGAGTACGCGGAGGAAGGCGATGGCCGCGCCACCCGCCGCGCCTGCAAGGCCTCCGGGGACTGGGATGGCGTCTGTTCCTCCGTCACCGGCGCGTTCATCGCGCGGCCCGGCGGCGGGGCGCCGGGAACGCCACCGACCACGCCGCCCGCGACGTCCGCGGGCGCGGTCATCGCCATGCCCCTGAGGTCCGGGAACGCGTCGCCGGCCTGCTCGGTCTGCGGATACAGCGCCGCCCTCACCTGATCGCGAGCGAACGGCACGAGCAGCACCACCAGCACGGCGACGCTCAGGTAGAACCACGCCCGCGCCAGCCGGTGCATCCAGCGCGCCGGAGCCACGCGCTCGAGCGCGACCGCCGCCACCAGGCTGAGCCAGGCGGCGAACGGCGCCCCCGCCTCGCCGTGGGTGAGGCCGAGCGCCAGCAGGGCGACGATGGCGGCCGGCAGGCCGAGAAGGCGATGGACCGCGAGCGTCAGCACGAGGACGAAGAAGAACGCGAGCAGCGTCCAGCGGGCGGTCCAGGTGCCGGGGACCTGGTCGACGCCGGGGGCGGCGACGAGCCTCCAGCCGGGAGGCACGTGCAGCGTGGCCCGGAGCTGCTCGACGCCCGTCGTCCAGCCGACCGCCGGCATGGCCCCGCCCACGGGCAGGCGGGAGTCCGCGTCCATCCGCAACGCCGAGCGTCGCAGCTCGATGCCCGCGGTGCCCTTGGCCGGGTGCGCGGTGACCAGCTGGTCCTGGCCGTCGACGGCCACCCGGCCGAGGGTCCCCGGAGCGAGCAGATCGAGGCGCGAGGTGGCCCGCAGCACGCCGCTGAACCGGTCGCGGACGCTGGCGGCCCGCCCGTCGCCATCGAGCCACAGCTCGCGGGCGAGGGCGAGGGAATCCGGCGGGGGCTCGGCCTCTCCGCGGCGGCTCTCGGTGATGGTGAGCGCGCCGCCGGGCTCGAGCAGGAACGCCGGCAGCGCACGCCACCTCTCCGGCAGCTGGGTGCGTGAGGGATCGATCGGCGTCGGTCCCGACAGCTCGACCTGGCGCTGCCGCTCGTCCGCGGCGAAGACCCACACCTCGCGGGGCGGCCACGGCTCGACCCGTCCCTTCGGCCGCGTCAGCGCGGCGGGACGGCCCTCGACGCGGGCATCGACGCTGACGGTGTAGCGGCCGCCGCGCACCTGCACGCGCAGGCTGCCGTCCTCGACGCGCGCGGGCAGGTCGCCGGCGACCGCCACCGGCACCGTCGACGGCAGCAGGGCGCCCTGCAACGCGACCTCCCGGGCGCGGCCGGACACCTCCAGCTCGAGCTGGGTCTCGACGAAGAGCGGGATGCCGTCGCGGATCCTGCGGAAGACCTGCAGGCGCAGGCTCTCGCCCTCGCCGGCGCGCTCGCTGCCCGCGCGCAGCCAGAGCAGACCCGCCGTGTCACGCCGCGCCCGCGCCACCGGCTGGCCGTCCAGACGGAGGTCGAGAAGGCCGATCTCGGCGGGCACGGGGAGCGACTCGGGCAGGCGTGACCAGGCGAAGCGGCCGACGACGCGGTGACGGCCGGCGGCCACCCGCAGGGTCGGCGCGCCGTCGCGGCCGAACACCGGGGCGGGGAAGCCGTCGAGGCGCACCTCCTCCGGCCAGTGATCGGCGCTGCCGGGGAGCCGCAGGTCGACCGCACGGGACGCCTCGAGCTCGAGCCCGAAGCGGCCGCCGGCGGCGGCCAGCTCGAGCGAGAGCCGGCCCGGCCACAGGCAGACGGCCTGCCCCTGGACCGTGGCGCAGCCGAGGGTCGGCACCTCGTCGAGGACCCAGGGAACCCACGGACGCAGCGCTGGCGGAAGGTCCTCGCGCGCGAACGGCTGCGCGGCCGCAGCGGATGCGGCGAGCAGAAGAGAAGCGGTGACGGCGAGGAGGCCGGAGGCGGAGCGGAGCGGCTCGAGGCGACGGCGCACGGGCACCTCCCTGGGGGCGGGTGACGGCCCGCACCCGATACGCGCGAAGGATACGGCGTATTCCGGGCGGCATATGATGTCCGGCCCAGGAGGTGCCATGCCCATCTCGCGACGGCAGTTCGCCCGCAGTGCCGCCGTCACCGCCGCCTCGCTCACCATCCTTCCTCGCCGGGTGCTCGGCGGATCCGGCTACACGCCGCCGAGCGACACGCTGACCAAGGCCGTGGTCGGCGTAGGCGGGATGGGTCGCGCGCACCTCGGCTACCCGGACGGCGTGCTGCGGGCCGTCTGCGACGTCGACCGCGGACACCTTTCCGCCGCGCTCGAGCAGGCCGGAGCCGGGGTCCAGGGCTACACCGACTTCCGCGAGCTGCTGGAGCGGCCCGACATCGACATCGTCCACGTGGCGACGCCGCCGCACTGGCACGCGCTCATCTCCGTCGCCGCCGCCGAGGCCGGCAAGGACGTCTGGTGCGAGAAGCCGCTGACCCGAACCATCGGCGAGGGCCGGGCGCTGGTGCGGGCGATCGCGCGCACCTCTCGCATGCTGCGGGTCAACACCTGGTTCCGCTTCCGTGACCGCTTCTACGAGTTCGGCTCCGAGGTGAAGCCGGTGAAGAAGGCGGTGCAGGGCGGGCTGCTCGGCTGGCCGATCAAGGCCCGCATCAGCGCCGCCACCGGGTTCGACTGGAAGTTCTACTGGACCGGCCTCACCCGCCTGCCGCCGCAGGCGGTCCCGCCCGAGCTCGACTACGACTTCTGGCTGGGGCCGGCGCCCTTCAAGCCCTACCACCCGCACCGCGTGCACCAGACCTTCCGCGGCTACTGGGACTACGACGGGGGCGGCCTGGGCGACATGGGGATGCACTACCTCGACCCCGTGCAGTACATCCTGGGCCAGGACCACACCAGTCCCGTCGAGGTGATCGCCGACGCGCCGCAGCAGCACCCTGATGCCTGCGGCACCTGGCGGCGCATCGCCATGCGCTACGCCGACGGCTGCGTGATCGTGCTCGACGGGGAGAACGCCGACAAGGACGCGCCCTTCCTGGAGGGGCCACAGGGGAAGATCTTCCGCGGCCTGCGCTCCGACATCCCGCACTTCGAGCAGGCGGTGGCGGCGCTGCCCGACCCGGAGCCGGAGGTCACGGACTTCGCCGAGTCGGTGCGCACGCGGCGCCGCTTCGCGCTCAACGAGAGGAACGGGCACCGCTCCTGCACGCTGGTGAACCTGGCCAAGATGGCGGTGCAGCTCGGCCGGCCGCTGCGCTACGACCCGGAGGCGGAGTGCTTCCCCGGGGACGAGGAGGCGAATCGACTCGCCAACCAGCCGATGCGCGCGCCCTGGCGGCTGTCGGCGTGAGAGGGGGCACGTCATGAGGGGTCTCCAGGTCACCATCCTCGCGCTCACCTCGCTGGCCGGGGCCGCCCACGCTGGCGATGCCGCCCAGGCACCCGCCGCCGGCGTCCGTCGTCCGGCGCGCCGGCCGTCCACGCCCGCGCCTCCGGCCCAGCGGTCTCCTGCCGTGATCACGGCCGAGGTCCAGCAGCAGGTCTCCGCGATCCTCGACGGCCTGCCTGCACCCGGCGGCGCGGCGCGGGACAAGGCGTGCGGCGCCCTGCTCGCTCTCGGGGCTCCCGCTCTCGACGACGTGATCGCGCGCGTCCTGCCGGCGGGTGGTGACGACGCGCCCGCCCGGTTCGCAGTGAACGGGCTGGCCGTCTACGTCACCCGTCAGGGAGCGGAGAGCGAGCGCCTGCTCTTCGCGCAGGCGCTTCTCTCCGCGCTCGACCGGGCACACGACCGCGAGGTGGCGGCGTTCCTGATCTCGCAGCTGCAGCTCGCCGGCCGGGAGGAGACGGTGCGGCCACTCGGGAACTTCCTGCTGGACGAGCGTCTCGCGGGCCCGGCGCTCGCCGCGCTGGTGACGATCGGCGGTCCGGAGGTGCCGGTGGTGCTGCTGAAGGCCGTGGCGGCGGCGCCGACGACTGTCCGCCCGGCGGTGGTGAAGGCCCTCGGCGAGCGTCCGGGGCGGGAAGGGGCGCGGCGGCTGGCGTCGCTCACCGCCAGCTCGGACGCGCCGACGCGGCAAGCCGCCCTTCTGGCTCTCGCCAACACCGGCGACCCCGCCGCCGGCAGCGTCCTGTCGCGGACGCGGGTGGCGGTGTCCCACCGCGAGCGCGCGCAGGCGCCGGTCTTGTACCTGCTGTGGGCACGCCGGCTGGCCGAGACCGGCCACACCGTCGCGGCCCTGTCGGCGGCGCGCGCCGTCTTCGAGAACTACCGCCGTCCCGGCGAGGTGCAGCACGCGGCGGCGGCGCTGGCCCTCATCGTTTCCGTCGAAGGCGAGAAGGCGCTGTCGGACCTGCTGACCGCCGCGGATGGACCCGACCGGACGCTCCGCGGGGCGGCGCTGGCACTGGCGCCGGAGATCGCGGGGGCGTCCGCGACCGCTCGCTGGGTGGAGAAGGCGGGGGCCTCGCCGGCGGAGGCGCGCGCCGCGATCCTGGACATGCTCGGCCGGCGTGGTGACGCGGCCGCGCTGCCATTCGTCCGCGAGAGCCTGCACGGCCGCGACGAGACCGTGCGGGCGGCCGCGATCGGCGCCGCCGCCCGGCTCGGCCGCGACGCGGTCCTGCCCGACCTGCTTGCCCTCGTCGGCGACGCGCCACCCGCCGACGCCGCCGCGCTGAAGACCGCGCTCCTCGGCTATCCCGGCGCGCAGTTGACGGCTCCCCTGCTGCGGCTGCTCGACACGGCGCCGGCGCCGGGGCGGGCGATCGCCCTCGAGGTCCTGGGCGAGAAAGGCGCGCGGGAGGTGGTCGAGCCCGCCTTCCGGCTGGCCGGGGATCCCGACGAGGCGCTGAGGCGGTCGGCGCTGCGCGCTCTCGGCCAGGTCGCGCCCCCCGGGGAGGTGCCACGGCTGCTGGCCCTGCTGGCCGGGGCCGAGGGGGAGGACGCCGGCCGGGTACGCGAGGCGATCGCGGCCGCGGCGCTGCGTGAGCCCGACGCCGAGCGCAGGGCCGACGGCATCGTGGCCGCGCTGCAGAAGGCGCCGCCCGCCACGAAGGCGCGGCTGCTCGAGGTCCTGCCGCGCCTGGGCGGCAGCCAGGCCATGGGCGCGGCGGTGCGGGAGACCGCCAGCCCGGACGCCGAGGTGCGGTCGGCCGCCATCGCCGCGCTCGGCCGCTGGCCGGACGACGCGGCCGCAGACGAGCTGCTGCGCGTCGCCTCCTCCGTCTCCAGCCCGGAGCAGGCCCGCGAGGCTCTGCTGGGCCACGTGCGCCTGCTGGCGCGGTCCGGGAAGCCTGGGTGGCAGAAGGCGGCGGGGTTCGAGAGGGCGCTTTCCCACCCCGCCGCCGGCGACGGGCGCAAGGCGATGCTCGCCCTGCTCGGCTCCGTCCGCGAGCCCGAGGCGATGCGTCTGCTCGGACGCTGCCTGGACGACGTCACGCTGCGCGAGGCCGCCGCCTCCGCCCTGCTCAACCTCGCCTCCGTCCAGTCTTCCGAGGAGCCGTGGCTGTCAGGCCACGAGGCCGTGTCGCTGCTGCGGCGGGTCGAGGCGTCGCTGGGCGATACCGGGGCGAGAGAGCGGGCTGCCCGCCTGATCGCCGCCCGCCTGAAGCAGGGCGGCTTCGTGCCGCTGTTCGACGAGCGGACGCTGGACGGCTGGAAGGGCCTGCTCGGCGATCCGCGGTCGCGGGCGAAGATGACGGGGAGCGAGCAGGGCCGCGCGCAGGCCGAGGCCGACGCCCGCATGCGCGAGCACTGGAAGGCGGTCGACGGCGAGCTGCGCTTCGACGGCAAGGGCGAGAACCTCTGCACCCGCTCGGACTACGGCGACTTCGAGATGCTGGTCGACTGGAAGATCGAGAAGGACGGCGACAGCGGCATCTACCTGCGGGGCTCCCCGCAGGTGCAGATCTGGGACGCGTCGGTGAACCCGGTCGGATCCGGCGGGCTCTACAACAACAAGAAGGGGCCGAGCCAGCCGGCGGAGAGAGCCGACCGGCCGGTGGGGGAGTGGAACACCTTCCGGATCGTGATGATCGGCGAGCGCGTCACCGTGTACCTCAACGACAAGCGCGTGGTCGACAACGCCGTCCTCGAGAACTACTGGGACCCCGCCCAGCCCATCGACCCGACCGGGCAGATCGAGCTGCAGGCCCACGGCAGCCGGCTGGCGTTTCGCAACCTCTACCTCCGCCAGATCCCCCGCGACACCGCCGCGGCCCCGACCCTCAGCGGCGTCGAGGCTGCCGAGGGCTTCCTGCCGCTCTTCGACGGCCGCGACCTCGACGGCTGGACGGGCAACCTCGACGGCTACGCCGCCGAGGGCGGCGCGATCGTGGTCCACCCCGAACGCGCCGGTGGAAACCTGTACACGGCGAAGGAGTACACCGACTTCGTCCTGCGCTTCGACTTCAAGCTGACGCCCGCCGCCAACAATGGCATCGGGGTGCGGGCGCCCCTGGACGGCGACGCCGCCTACCTGGGGATGGAGCTGCAGGTGCTGGAGGACGGTTCGCCGGTCTATTGGGGGCTGCAGCCCTACCAGTATCACGGGTCGATCTACGGCGTGGTGCCGGCGAAGCGCGGCGTCCTGCGGCCCGTCGGCGAGTGGAACAGCGAGGAGGTGACGGTCCGCGGCCGGCGGGTGAGCGTCGTCGTCAACGGGACGACGGTGGTCGACGCGGACATCGACGCGGCCAGCGCCGGCGGCACCATGGACCATCGCCAGCACCCGGGTCTGCAGCGCACCAGCGGTCACCTGGGCTTCCTGGGCCACGGCTCGATCGTGGCGTTCCGGAACCTGCGGGTGAAGGAGCTGAAGTAGCGGCCGGGGTAGAGTTGACGTGGTGAGCGCCACCGTCGATCCTGTCGCGAGTCGCGGAAACGCTGCCGGGGGGCCGCCAGCGGCAGCGCGACGCGAGACCACGAATCGGCCGACCGCCGGCCTGCCCTGGACGGTCTGGACGCTGGCCCTCGTCATCGTCGTCATCGAGCTGGCGTTCGGGCCGCGATACGGCCTGTTCCGCGACGAGTACTACTACCTCGCCTGCGCCGATCACCTGGGCTGGGGCTACGTCGACCACCCGCCGCTGTCGATCGCCGTGCTGGCGGCCGTGCGCGCCGTGCTCGGTGACTCGCTGCCGGCGGTGCGCCTCGTTCCAGCGCTGCTCGGCGGCACCCTGGTCGTCCTCGGGGCGCTGCTGGCCCGGGCCCTGGGCGGTGGCCGCCGAGCGCAGCTCCTCGGCGCCGTCGCGGTCGCGGCCGTGCCGGAGTACCTCGGCCAGGCGGGCTGCTACTCCATGAACATCCTCGACACCACGTGCTGGGCGGTGGCGGCGCTGCTGCTGGCGCGGCTCGCCCCGGACGAGCGCGGCTGGCGGCGGTTCGTGACGCTCGGCGTCGTCCTCGGCCTGGGGCTGCTCAACAAGCTCTCGCTGCTCTTCTTCGGCGCCGGGCTGGCCGTGGCGCTGATCGTGACGCCGCTGCGCCGGCTGCTGCTGAAGCCGGGACCCTGGCTGGCCGCGGTCATCGCAGCCCTGCTCTTCGCGCCCCACGTCCTCTGGCAGGTCGCCAACGGCTTCCCGACGCGGGAGTTCATCGAGAACGCGACCCGCTACAAGAACGTCGCGCTGACGCCTCTGCAGTTCCTGGGCGGGTCCCTGCTCGACATGAACCCGGTGACGGCGCCCCTGTGGATCGCCGGGCTCGGCTGGCTGCTCCTCGCGAGGAGGGCGCAGCGCTTCCGCTCGCTGGGGATCGTGTACCTGGTGGCGTTCGCCATACTCGCGGCACAGCACAGCAAGCCGTACTACCTCGCGCCCGCGTACCCGCCGCTGCTGGCGGCAGGGGCGGTGCTCCTGGAGGGAGCGCGGCGGCGCTGGATGACGGCCGCGACAGGCGCCGTGCTGCTGGTTGCCGGGGCCGCGCTCGCGCCCTTTGCGATCCCGGCGCTACCGGTAGAGACCTTCATCGCCTATCAGCACTGGCTCGGCGTCAGCCCGCCGCAGTCGGAGCGCGCCGCCCAGGGCCTGCTGCCGCAGTTCTTCGCCGACCACTTCGGATGGCCGGAGCTGACGCAGGCCGTTGCCGACGTCTACCGTTCGCTGCCGGCCGACGAGCAGCGCCGGGTGGCGATCGTCACCTCGAACTACGGCGAGGCCGGCGCCCTCAACTACCTCGGACGCCGCTACGGCCTGCCGCCCGCCGTCAGCCAGCACAACAGCTTCTATCTCTGGGGGCCCGGCCGCGACCGGGTCGACGTGGCCATCGTCGTCGGGATGAACCCGGAGAACCTGGGGAGCTCCTGGAGCTCGGTCGAGGTCGGCGGTCGCTGGTACTCGCCCTACGCCATGCCGTGGCAGCACCGCTGGCCGATCCTGGTCTGCCGCGGTCTGAAGATCCCGCTGCCCGAGGCCTGGCGCCGGGGTAAGCACTTCATCTAGGAACCGCGCCGGCAGGGACTGCGCGGCGTCGGGGACGCGCTCCAGCGGCGGCCGGGCGCGCCCGATGAGGCAGGTGTCCTCGCCGGGGCCGGTGAACACGGTGTCGGCGTGGGCGGCGGCTTCACCCTCATCGTCAGAGGCGGGCGCCGAGACCGCCGGCGACGACGATCGACAGGGAGCGGGTCCGGGGGCCGTCCAGCTCGGCGAGGAACAGGCTCTGCCACCGCCCGAGGTCGATCTCGCCCTCGACCACGTTGAGGCAGACGAACGAGGGCAGCAGCAACGCCCCGAGGTGGGCGCGGCCGTTCGGCCGCTCGTCGACCGCCACCGGACCCTCGCGCTCGTCGAGCTGGTCGTGGCGGCAGGGCCCGGGTGGCAGCAGCCGGCCGAAGAAGGCCTCGATGTCCTCGAGCAGCCGTGGCTCGTTCTCGTTCAGGAAGAGAGCCGCGGTGGTGTGACGGCTCTGGACGGTGACCGTGCCCGTCCAGACGCCGGAGCGGCGGACCCGCTCGGCGACCAGCGCCGTCACGTCGATGAGCTGTAACGGCTTCTCGGTTCGCAGCTCGACCCGGCCGTGGGCGGTCCGGACGTACGGAGATTCCAGGTGGTGCATCGGCAGGCTCTGGGCCATCGCGTCTCCTCGCCGCGCCGGCCTCGGCGGTCCCGCGATGCCCGCGGGGAACGAGTCGGCGCTCACGGCCCCAAGCTGGGCCCCAGCCGGACCCGCGGCCTGAGCGAACGCTGAGGAGAGGGTGAGATTCAGGCGAACGCGGCGCGCGCGAGCGCGTGCCTACGCGCTCGGCGGCCGCCGGGTGAGGCCGCCCACGGTGCCGGCGGCGAACATCAGGCCCTCCCAGCCGCTGATGGCGACGGCCGTCAGCCGGCCGGGTGCGCGCTCGCCCAGGAGGCGCGCCAGCGGGGCCAGGCCGACCTGCGAACCAGGGAAGCTGCGCGCCATCAGGTCCAGGCTGAGGGCGCCGAGGTGGCCCCCGGCGAGGGCCAGCGCGACCGCGGCCGTGGCGGTGACGACGCCGGCCAGGACCGCCGCCCGCCAGCGGGCCACGCCGCGGGGCGAGGCGAGCCCGCCGGTCTCGCCGCCTGTCGACAGCGCGTAGCCGAGGCCCGTGGCGGCGCCCACCACGAGGCCCTCCAGGCCGCCGACGATCGGCTCCAGGTCGCGGCCGAAGAGCCCGCGCAGCGTCCACTGCGCCACGAGGTGCGCGCCGCCACCGACCACCCCGCCGCCCAGACCGCCGAGCGCCACCAGGGCGGGCCCACGCCACGAGCGCGCGACCATCTCGGCCAGGCACAGCCCGGCGGCGACGCCCGCCGCGCCGAGGCCGCCGAGCAGGCCGCCGACCAGGGCCAGCACGAGCGGAACGTAGCCAGCCGCAGCCGAGCCGGGGCCGAAGACGAGGGCGAAGCCCCCCAGGGCTCCGGCGAGGAGGCCGGCGATCGCCGCGCCCGAGACAGCCGCCGTCCAGCGGCGCTCCGCGAGACGGATCGCGCGCTGCAGGCGCAAGCGGACCACCGCGGCCGCGGTGTGAAGCGGCTGGGGACTCGCGAGGATCGGGACGGGGCCGGCGCCGGCCACGTCCCAGCGGGTCTCGCGCAGGAGCGCCCTGGCCTCGGGCTCTGCCGGAGAGCCGTGGATCGCGGCGAGCGTGCGGGCGGTGCCGAGAGCGTGCAGATGCTCGGCGGCGTCGCGCCGCTCCTCGTCGTCGAGCGGCCCCGGCGCCAGGAGCCGCGCGATCGCGGCCTGGAACGAGGGGACGGCCTCGGCAGAAGGCGCCGGATCGGCGACGACTTTGCCCGCCCCCGCGGCCGGCAGCGGCCCGTCGTCGTCCTCCTCCGAGACGTCGGGTCGGATGAACTGGTACCCGTGACGCGCAACCGTACGGATGAAGCACGGCTCCCGGGTGTCGTCGTCGAGAGCGCGCCTGAGCGACCGCACGGCCTGGGTCAGCGCTCCTTCCGAGACCACGACGTCGCTCCAGACGGAGTCGAGGATCTCGCGGCGGTGGACCGCCTGGTGGCGCCTCTCGACCAGCAGCAGCAGGAGGTCGAGGTAGCGGGGGATGATCGGCACCGGCCGCCCGTCGTGGAGCAGGAGTCGATGGCCGGCCGAGAGGGTGAAGCCGGCGAAGCGATAGCGGACGGGGCGTCCGGGCGCGCTGGGCACGTGGCGAGCGATGCTAGCGAGCGCCGCCTGTTGGCGCAAACCGGCGTGGCCGGCGCCGCCCGGTCATCGCATCGCGACCAGCAGTCGTGCGCGTGCCAGCTCCGGTCGCCGGCTGAGGGGGTCGGCGATCTCGATCAGCCGGGCGGCGTAGCTCGACGCCCGCTCGCGGTCGCCGGCCGCCTCCGCCGCCGCCAGGGCGCCGGCCAGGCTGGCGAAGCGGGCGGGCGCCCCGCGGAGCGACTCCTCGTACGCGGCCAGCGCCTCCGGCATCCGTCCGCGCTCGCGCAGGAAGTCGGCGAGCTGCTCTCGGGCGGGCAGGACCGCGCCGGGAGTGACCGGGTGCTTGTCGGTGGCGTCCTCCAGGTCGGCTGCCCCGCGCAGCAGGCGCTCCGCCTCGGCCATGTCGCCCTCCGCCGCCCGCAGCCAGCCGGTGGCCGCTCGTCGCTGGATCTCCACCTGGGTCGGCCAGTCGAAGCCTCTGGCGTAGGCGGCGGCCAGCGCCGACTGGATCTCGCCGAGCCTGGCGCAGGCGAGCCGGGCCGTGGCCACGTCTCCGGCGCGGGCGGCCCCCACCGCCCGCGCGAAGTGGACGATGGCCTCGGCGTGCGGGAACTGCGCCCAGGGGAGGCTCTGCGGGCTCGGCAGGAGCACAGCCGCGTCGCGCCAGGCGTGCCGCTCCAGGGCGTAGCGGGCCGGCACGGCGGCGAGGGCGTACGCGGCGGCGAGCTCGAGGGAGTCCACGCGGGTGACTGCGGCGACCGCCTCGGCCACGCGGCGTGCCTCGTCGTCCTGCCCGCGCTGCAGGTAGGCGTACGCGAGGTAGTCGAGGGCGTGCAGCTCGTCGTACGCGGTGGCGCCGGGGTTCGTGCGGGCGACACCCGCCTTGGCCGCGGCGGCTGAGGCGAGGTTGGACTGGATCGAGTCCGGCCACAGGCCCAGGCGGGTGAAGATGTGGGACGGCATGTGCAACGCGTGCGGGGCCGAGGGCGCGATCCTCGCGTAGGCGCGCGCCGCGTCCAGCGCCAGCGGCGCCAGCTCCGGGTAGTCGAAGGAGTGGATCATGTAGTGGGCGATCCCGGGGTGGTGCGGGTGCGTCGGCAGCCGCTCCTGCAGGATGGCGGCGGCCTGCCTCTGGACGGCGTAGGTCTTGTCGGGCGGCGAGTTGTAGGCGACCGAGAGCAGCGCCAGCGCGTGGAAGATGGCGGCCTCGTCGTCGTCCGGAAAGCGGGCCTGAAGCGCGGCCATCTCGTGCTCGTAGGCACGGACACGCTCGAGGTGCGTCCGGCCGCCCGGGAGGTAGAAGGCGCCGATGGCGGCGATGTAGCCGCGCTCACGGTCCGTTCCCGCGCCGATGGCGGCGGCTTGCCGCGCGGCGTCGGCGCCCGCGGCGAGGTCCGGCTCCGTGGGTGGCGCCCAGATCTGATGGAAGCGGGTCATGGCGACGCCCCAGCTGGCCATGCCGCAGCCGGGGTCGCGGGCGGCGATGGCCGCGAAGGTCGCCGTTGCCGTCGGGTACGCGAACGAGTGCAGCAGCGCGACCCCGCGCTCGAACTCGGCGCGGACCTCCGCGCGACAGCTGACGGGGAAGCGGACCGTGCCGAGCTTCTCGGGGTCGGGGGCGGGATGCTCGTGGTGGTGCTCGGTCTCCTGGGCGCCGACGCGCGCCACCGCGGGCGGCGAGAGGACGACGACAGCGCACACGAACCCCTGGATCGGGAGCTTCACCTGGACCTCCTGGGTGCGGTTGCCGGCGATTGTAGCCCGGGCCCGGGGTCAGCGTCCCCGGGAGAGCGCCGCAAGCACCTCGGCGTCGTCCAGCTTCCGCGTGGAGACGGACAGGCCGCTCCTGCCACAGAGACGCGCGCTGTCCTCGACGCGGGCCGTGTCGAAGACGCCGCCGGTGTCGTGGACGAGGACGCGCGCGCCCAGGGTCAGCAGCAGCGCGGTGTCAAAGGCGCCCGCCTTCCGCAGCAGGGGGACGAAGACCGGCCCCAGGTAGGCCTCGTCGCGCTCGCTGGGGAAGCGGTCCGCGTCGGCCACCACCGCGTCGAGACGCGGAGCCAGCCCCTGGGCCAGCAGGCACCACAGCCCGGCCCGGCCGAGGCCCACCAGGGACAGGCGCCGGACGTCCGGCCGGGCGCGGAGCCAGGCGAGCGCGGTCAGGACGTCCTGCACGCGGTTGGCGTCGTCGGTCCGGTTGTAGGTGGTGAAGAAGGGGTCGCTGGTGTCGCGGGGGGTCACGGCCGTGCCGGTGTTGAAGGCGTCGATCGAAGCCACCAGGAACCCCTGCGCGCGCAGACGGCCGATCAGGGAGCCGGCGCGCGTCTGCACCCCGGCGATCCCCCCGGGGTCGACGACCAGGACGGCGTCTGCGGAGCGGGAGCTCCGCGGGGACCACAGCCGCACCGGCACGCGGTCTCCGACGCCGGCGCGGCCGATGACGAGGTCGCTCGCGCCGGGGCTGGCAGGCTGGACGGCCGTCTGGAGGAGGCGGGCCGCCTCCGGCCACCCGGCCGCAAGGGCGTGGCGGTACGCCGGGCCGACCTGCTCACGGAAGCGCGCGAGCCCAGAGGCGTCCCGCGGCCGCAGCGCCTCGAGCCGCGCCTTGGCCTCGGCGACGAGCTCCGCCACGATCTGCGTCTGGGTCTTCGCCTCGACCGGCTGCGCCCGGCCGAAGAAGACGAGCAGCTTCGACGGCTGCTCGGCGACGAACTCCGGCTCGTTCACCGCCGCTGCGCCGCCCTCGCCTCCGAGCAGCCAGCGGCCGAACCAGCCGTACACCGCCTGCCGGCTGTCGCGGTTGTAGTTGTGCTCCGCGGCGAACTGCACCGTGGCCACGCGGTCGGCCGCCCCCAGCAGCGCGTAGACGCCGCGCACGGCGGGGAACTCGACCCGCGGGGTGTCCTTGGTCCAGTCGCCCGTCGCCGACACCATCAGCATCGGCCGCGGTGCTGCCAGGGCGCCCAGCTCCAGGTTGCTGGTGTCGAGTCGCAGGTTCGGGGCGTTCTCGCAGACGTCGCCACCCTGCATGGTGTGGGAGATCATGTTGACCGGCGCCGAGACGGCGACGCGGTCGTCGACCGCCGCCAGCAGGAACGCCTGCGTGCCGCCTCCGGAGGCGCCGGTGCAGCCGATGCGGGTGCGGTCGACGTCGGGCAGGCTCTCCAGGAAGTCCAGACCGCGGATGCTGTTCCACAGGTGCAGCCCCAGCGAGCCGATGCCCCACTGGGCGAGCGTCGGGTCGATCAGCCGGTGGTCCACCTGCCGGGAGTCGTTGTAGCCCACCATGTCGTACGAGAAGACGACGTAGCCCTGCCGTGCCAGGGTGATGCACCGCCCGGGCACGGAGGCGACGGCGCTGTTCTCGAGCCTTCCGTAGTCCCAGTGGCCGTGCGGGGAGAGGACGGCGGGGAAGGGACCCGTCCTGCCCAGGGGCCGATAGAGGTTCCCGGTGACGAGGAAGCCCGGACGACTCTCGAACCAGACCTTCTCCACCGAGTAGTCGCCACGGACGACGCGGCCTTCGACGTGGGGGGCGAGGGGCGTCCTCTCGGGCAGCGGCCACAGGCCGGCGCTCACCAGCACCTGCTCGCGCAGGAAACGGGCGCGGGCGAGCCAGGTTTCGCGGTCGCGCGGGGCCGTGAAGGTGCAGGGCGTGTCGAGGGTGCGGACCGCCGCCCGCCGGTCGAGCGCGGGGACCGTCTCCCGGGCGTCGGCCGGAAGGAGCGTCGCCGCGAGGCCCTGGGCCAGGACGGCTGTCGTCAGGATCCAGCTTCGTGCCATGGCGCGGACTCTACCGCAGCCGGCGCCGGGTCGCTGCGCTAGACTCTACGCCCAGCGCGCGAGGAGCGGCTCCATGACCAGCCACCGCCCCCGGTCGTTCCTGCCGCCGCACCTGCTGCGGTCGATCGCCGAAAACGGCACGCCCGAGCAGCGGTCGCGGGCCCTGCGGGCGCTCTCTGTGGACGGCACCCTGCGCTTCACGCGGGCGGCGCCGCAGCGGGCGGGCGTCGGCCTGCCCACCCCCGAAGGGCAGGAGCGGCGTTCCATCCACACGGCCCACAACACCGAGTCGCTGCCGGGGACGCTGGCGCGCTCCGAGGGACAGGCGGCTGCCGGCGACGACGCGGTCGACGAGGCCTACGACGGCCTGGGCGCGACCTACGACTTCTACTGGGAGGTCTTCACCCGCCACTCGATCGACGACGAGGGCCTGCCGCTGCGAGCGACCGTGCACTTCGGCCAGGGGTACGACAACGCCTTCTGGAACGGCGAGCAGATGGTGTTCGGGGACGGCGACGGCGAGTTGTTCCGCCGCTTCACCGTCTGCCTCGACGTGATCGGGCACGAGCTGACCCACGGCGTGACCGCGGACGAGACCAAGCTGCAGTACTGGATGCAGGCAGGGGCGCTGGACGAGTCCATCTCGGACGTGTTCGGCTCGCTGCTCAAGCAGTGGGGGCTGCGGCAGACCGCAGCCCAGGCCGACTGGCTGATCGGCGCCGGTCTGTTCACCGGCCGGGTCAAGGGCCGGGCGGTGCGCTCGATGCAGGCGCCGGGCACCGCCTACGACGACCCGGTGCTGGGCCAGGACCCCCAGCCGGCCCACTTCGGCCACTACGTCCACACCATGGAGGACAACGGCGGCGTGCACATCAACTCGGGCATCCCCAACCGGGCCTTCTACCTCGCCGCCGCCGCCCTGGGCGGCCACGCCTGGGAGCGTGCCGGCCGCATCTGGTACGAGACGCTGCGCGACCCCCACCTGCGGGCGAGCACCGGGTTCCGCTCCTTCGCCAAGCTCACCGCGGCGAACGCCTCGCGCCTGTACGGGCCGAACAGCGACGAGGAGAGGATCGTCCGCGACGCCTGGCAGCAGGTGGGGGTGCTGGGCGTGCGGGGCTGACGGCCGTGAGGCTGGAGCTGCGGACCGAGGGCGGCTTCGGCTTCTTCCCGGGCCTGGCCGCGCCCTTCGTGCTCGACACCGACCGTCTCCCGGAGGAGGAGGCGCAGCGACTGGCCGAGCTGGTGCGGCAGGCGCGGGTGTTCGAGCGGGAGACGCCGCCGCCGCCGGAGCGCCGCGGGGACGCCCGGCTCTACCGCCTCACCGTCGAGAGCCCGGCCGGCCGGCGCACGCTGGTCCTGAGCGACCCGCTGGAGCCGGAGCTGCGGGCCCTGGTCGACTTCCTCCGCGCCCGCCAGCGGCGGGCCCGGCGGCCGTAGCGGTCCCGCCCGACGGGCGGCGCCGGGTTATGATGCTGGAATCCCTTTTCGTTTCCGATCGAGAGGTCCCATGCTGCTCCGGCCGGCGAAGCTGCCCAGGCCCAAGTTCACGACGCTCGACCAGAGCCTGTACGACTACCTGCAGGAGCACCGCACCGCCGACGACGAGGTGGCGCGGGAGCTGAGGGAGGAGACTGCGCGCCTCGGCGAGCCGGCCTCGATGCAGATCTCCCCCGACCAGGCCACGTTCCTGCGCCTGCTGGTGGCGGCCATCGGGGCGCGCAGGGCCGTCGAGGTCGGCACCTTCACCGGCTTCTCGGCGCTGGCGATCGCCCGGGGCCTGCCCACCAACGGCCGGCTGCTCTGCTGCGACGTCAGCGAGGAGTGGACGAGCATCGCCCGCCGCTACTGGAGGAAGGCGGGTGTCGCCGACCGCATCGATCTGCGGCTGGGGCCGGCGGCCGACACCCTGCGCCGGCTGCCCGCGGAGCCTGTCTTCGACTTCGCCTTCATCGACGCCGACAAGCGGGGCTATCCCGCCTACTGGGACGAGATCGTGTCGCGCCTGCGCCGGGGAGGGCTGGTCGCGGTCGACAACGTCCTGTGGGACGGCGACGTGGTGCGGCCGGAGGTGCGGGACGAGGACGCCGTCGCCATCCGCGAGTTCAACGAGAAGGTGCTCGACGACGAACGCGTCGAGTCGGTGATGCTGCCGATCGCCGACGGGCTGACGCTGGCCCGGCGCCGCTAGCGAGCCGCCCCGGCTGCGCCGCCGCGGGGGGCGGGGCCGGGCGCCTGCGCCTCCGGGCGCCGGCCCTCGGGGAAGGGGACCGGCTTCGCGTGGACGACCTGCCCCTCCTCCAGCGAGTCGGGCGGGTTCAGGACGATCGACTCGCCGGCGGAGAGCCCGGCCAGCACCTCGAGCGAGGTGCCGTAGTCGCGGCCGATGGTCAGGGCCCGCAGCTGCACGCGGTGGTTCGCGTCGACCACCGCCGCCCGCAGCCCCTCGGAGCGGAACAGCAACGCGTTCACCGGGACCTGGAAACGGGCGGCCCCCGCCTGGAGCTGCAGGTGCACCTCCGCGTACGCGCCAGGCATCAGCGTGCCCTCGCGGTTGGCGACATCCACCTCCGTCAGCAGGGTGCGGGTGCCGGGGTCGATCGCGTCGGCGGTGCGCACGACCTCGCCCTGGAAGCGGCGGCCGGGGTACTCGGTGAGAACCAGGTGGGCGGCGAGCCCGCGCCGGATCGCGGGCGCGGCCGCCTCCGGCACGTTGACGTAGACGCGGATGGGGTCCGTGCGGGCCAGGGTGAACAGCTGCTGCGACAGGCCGGTGTTGCCGGCGTTCACCAGCGTGCCCACGTCCACGTTGCGCCGCGTCACCAGCCCGTCGAAGGGCGCGTACACGTGCTTGAAGCCCTCCAGCTCCACCAGCCGCTGCACGTTGGCGGCGGCCGACTGCACCTCGGCCTGGCGCGCCTCCGCCTGGCCCACCGCGTTGTCCACCTCCTGGCGCGACACCGCGTCCTGCTTCACCGCCTCGCGGTAGCGGCTGGCGGTGATCTCGGCCAGCCTGGCGTTCGCCTGCGCGGTGTTGAGGTCCGCCCGGGCCTGCCGGAGCTGCTGGTCGATCTCCGGGGTGTCGAGCTCCGCCAGCACGTCGCCCTTGCGCACCCGGCTGCCGATGTCGTGGTACCAGCGCACCAGGTACCCGCTGGTGCGGGCGTAGATCGGCGCCTCCACCGCGGCCTGCAGCGTCCCCGGCAGGACCAGCGGCTCCGCGGCCGGCTCCGTGCGCGGCTGGATCACCGCCACCGTGGGCACCGCCAGCAGCCGGGTCTGGTCCGCGAGCGCCTCGAACTCCGCGTGGCGGCGGACCAGCGCCAGGGCGCCCAGCAGCACGAGCGCCAGAGGCGCGACCAGGAACAGCCGCGGGCTGCGCCCCCCGGCGGGTGACTCCTCACTCATGCGCTCGACTCCTCTCGCGCCGGCCGTGAATCAGCGTGAACACGGCGGGCACGAAGAACAGGGTGGCGACGGTGGCGAACAGCAGCCCGCCGACCACGGCGCGGCCCAGCGGCGCGTTCTGCTCGCCGCCCTCGCCCAGGCCCACCGCCATGGGCAGCATGCCGATCACCATGGCCAGGGCGGTCATGAGCACCGGCCGCATCCTGACGAAGCCCGCGTCGAGAGCCGCCTCGCGGGCGTTCCTGCCCTCGTCCATCTGCTCGCGGGCGAAGGAGACCAGCAGGATGCTGTTGGCGGTGGCGACGCCCATGCACATGATCGCCCCCGTCAGCGAGGGCACGTTCAGGGTGGTGTGGGTGAAGAGCAGCATCCAGCAGATCCCGGCGAGCGCCGCCGGCAGGGCGCTGATGATGATGAAGGGGTCCAGCCAGGACTGGAAGTTCACCACGATCAGCAGGTAGGCGAGCACGATCGCGCCGATCAGCCCGAGGCCCAGACCGCCGAACGACTCCTTCATCGTCGCCACCTGCCCGCGGATCGCGACCTGCGTCCCCTTCGGCAGCTGGCCCTGCAGGGATGCGACCCGCTGCTCGACCTCGGAGGCCACGCCGCCCAGGTCGCGCCCGTCCACCGAGGCGTAGACGTTGATCATCGGCTGCACGTCGTAGTGCGAGATGTTGGCGGGCCGCCAGGCCGCCCCCGTGCTGACCAGGTTGCCGAGCACCTGGGCCGGCGCCGACGTCCCGGCCCCCAGGCTGCCGGCGGCGGGCAGCCGGGCGACGCCGGCCCCTGCCGAGCCGGTCCCCGTGATCGGCGTCTGCGCGATCGCCTGCAGCGAGTCGACCCGGTACTGCGGCTGCTGCACGGCAACGTTGTAGCTGACGCCGTTGCGGGGATCGACCCAGAAGGAGGGCGTCGTCTGGAAGCTGGAGCCCAAGGAGACCAGCAGGTCCTGGGCGACGTCGCGGGCCTGGATGCCGAGCGTCTGCGCCCGCGCCCGGTCGACCTCCAGCCGCAGGGTGGGGGAGTCGAAGGCCTGGTGGACGCGAACGTCCACGGCGCCCGGGATGCGACGGATCGCCGTCGCCAGCCGCTGCGCGACGAGGTAGTTGCCCGCCAGGTCCCGGCCGGTGAGCTGGATGTCGATGGGGGCGGGGGTGCCGAAGTTCAGGATCTGGCTGACGATGTCGGCGGGCTGGAAGAAGAACCGCACGCCGGGGAAGCGCTCCGGCAGAGCCCGGCGCAGCGCGCGCACGTACTCGCGGGTCGGCCGGTGCTCCGGGCCGAGCTGCACCAGGACCTCGGCGTCGGAGGTGCCGATGGTTCCCGCGTCCGAGTAGGTGAGGTTGATGCCGCTGTACGGCAGCCCGATGTTGTCGAGGACCGTCAGCAGCTCCCCGGGGGGGATCGTCTCCCGGATCACGCCGTCGACCTGGTCGGCCAGCCGGGCCGTCTCCTCGATGCGCAGGCCGGTCTTCGCCCGCAGGTGGAGGCGGATCTGGCCCGCATCCACGGCCGGGAAGAAATCGCGGCCGAGCACCAGCGCCAGCGAGGCGGAGAGCAGGCAGAAGCCCAGGAAGGCCGCCACGAAGGGGGTCGGCCGGGCGAGCAGGGCTTCCAGGGTGCGCCGGTACCCCCGCCGCATCCGCTCGTAGCCGCGCTCGAAACGCTGCTGCTGCCTTCGGAGCCAGCCCGGCGGTCCGCCCTGCCCGGAGGTGGGGTGCTCGTCGGCCTTCAGCAGGTACTTGGCCATGGTCGGCACCAGCGTCCGCGACCAGAAGTAGGAGGCGAGCATGGCGAACATGACCGCCTCGGCCAGCGGCACGAACAGGAAACGGGCCACCCCCGACAGCAGGAACATCGGGATGAAGACGATGCAGATGCAGAGCGTGGAGACGAAGGCCGGGACCGCGATCTGCCGGGCGCCCTCCAGGATCGCCGGGACCGTGTCCTTCCCCATGGCCAGGTTGCGGTCGATGTTCTCGATGGTCACGGTGGCGTCGTCGACCAGGATGCCGACCGCCAGCGCCAGCCCGCCCAGGGTCATGATGTTGATGGTCTGGCCCAGGGCAGCCAGGGCCAGGATGCTGACCAGGATCGAGAGCGGGATGGACAGGGCGATGATCAGGGTGCTCTTCCAGTTGCCCAGGAAGACCAGGATCATGGCGGCGGTGAGGCAGGCGGCGATCAGGGCCTCGCGCAGCACCCCCTGGATGGCGGCGCGCACGAACAGCGTCTGGTCGAAGAAGGTGCTGAGCTTGAGCGACGCGGGCAGCGACGGCTGGTAGGCGCGCAGCACCTGCTGCACCCGGTCCACGATCTGCAGGGTGGAGGCGGAGCCCGTCTTGTAGACGGACATCAGCACCCCGCGCTGGCCGTTCGCCCGCACCACGTTGGTCTGCGGCGAGAAGCCGTCGCGCACGTGGGCGACGTCGCGGATGTAGACGGTGGTCCCGCCCACCGTCCGCAGCGGCAGGTCGTTGAGCTCCGCCACCGCCTGCGGGCTGCCGTTCATCTCCACGCCGTACTCGAGCGCGCCCAGCTTGGCGGTGCCGGTGGGCAGGATCAGGTTCTGGGCGTTGACGGCGTTGACCACGTCGGTGGCCGAGAGCCCCTGGGCCGTGAGCGCCGCCGAGTCGATGTCGACCGAGACCAGCCGCTGCTTGCCCCCGTAGGGGAAGGGAAGCGAGGCGCCCTGGACCGTCGCCAGCTGCAGCCGGATGAAGTTGGCCCCGTAGTCGAACAGCTCCTGCTCGCCCATGGTGTCGCTGGAGAGCCCCAGCTGGATCACCGGAACGGTGGAGGCCGAGTAGATCACCACCAGCGGCGGCGTCGTCCCGGGCGGCAGGTTGCGCAGGAAGGTCTGGGAGATGGCGGTCGTCTGCGCCAGCGCGGTCTGAATGGGGGCGTTGGCGTGGAAGTAGAGCTTGACCACCGCGACGCCGGGAAGCGATTGCGACTCGATGTGCTCGATGTCGTTGACCAGGGTGGTGAGGCCGCGCTCGGTGCCGGTGGTGATCCGCCGTTCCATCTCCTGCGGGGTGAGCCCGGCGTAGTTCCAGACCACGCTGATGACGGGGATGTTGATGTCGGGGAAGATGTCGGTGGCGGTGCGGGCGAGGACGACCGGGGTCAGCAGCAGCACCACCAGCGCCAGCACCACGAAGGTGTACGGCCTCGCCAACGCGAGGCGGACGATCCACATCGGCTCGGTCCGTTCCCTCCTGACCCTCCGCGCCCCGCCGCGGGCGGGGGAAGGGTCAGCCAATCGTATCCGGGATCGCCCGGGACTTGAACTCGGCCCGCGCCCGGTCCGACAATGGAAGGCGCTGAGGGGCGCTGCGACCCCGCCGGGGGCGGGGCCAGGCTCAGCTTCGAAAAACGGCGCTCGCGAACCGGAACCGGTTTGGAGCGCCGTTCTTGCCTGCACGGCTCTCCCGAACAGGGGAACAGGAGTTGCCCATGTCCGCCACCGTTCGACGCCAGCCCGCGGCCGCCGATCACCGGGTGGCCGACCTCTCCCTGGCCACGTGGGGCCGCAAGGAGATCGCCATCGCCGAGACCGAGATGCCCGGTCTCCTGGCCATCCGCGAGGAGTACGCGGCCCGCAAGCCCCTGCGGGGCGCCCGCATCAGCGGCTCTCTGCACATGACCATCCAGACGGCCGTGCTGATCGAGACCCTGAAGGCCCTCGGCGCCGAGGTGCGCTGGGCCTCCTGCAACATCTTCTCCACCCAGGACCACGCCGCCGCCGCCATCGCCGAGGGCGGCACCGCCGTGTTCGCCTACAAGGGCGAGTCGCTCCCGGACTACTGGCAGTTCACCCACCGCATCTTCGAGTGGCCCGACGGCGAGGGCTCCAACATGATCCTCGACGACGGCGGCGACGCCACCCTGCTCCTGCACCTGGGGGCGAAGGCGGAACGCGACCCCAAGGCGGTCGCCGACCCCACCAGCGAGGAGGAGCGCGTGCTCTTCGCCGCCATCCGCAGGCGCCTGGCGGAGCAGCCGGGCTGGTACTCGAGGCAGCTCGCCGGCATCCGCGGCATCACCGAGGAGACGACCACCGGCGTGCACCGGCTCTACCAGATGCACGCGAAGGGCGAGCTGAGGGTGCCGGCCATCAACGTCAACGACTCGGTGACCAAGTCGAAGTTCGACAACCTCTACGGCTGCCGCGAATCGCTGGTCGACGGCATCAAGCGGGCGACCGACGTGATGGTGGCCGGCAAGGTGGCGGTGGTCTGCGGCTACGGCGACGTGGGCAAGGGCTCGGCGCAGGCGCTGCGCGCGCTCTCCGCCCAGGTCTGGGTCACCGAGATCGACCCCATCTGCGCGCTGCAGGCGGCGATGGAGGGCTATCGGGTCGTCACCATGGACTACGCCTGCGACAAGGCCGACATCTTCGTCACCGCCACCGGCAACTACCACGTGATCACCCACGCGCACATGGCGCGGATGAAGGACCAGGCGATCGTCTGCAACATCGGCCACTTCGACAGCGAGATCGACGTCGCCTCGCTGGAGAAGTACCGCTGGGAGGAGATCAAGCCGCAGGTCGACCACGTGGTCTTCCCGGACGGGAGGCGGCTGATCCTGCTGGCCAAGGGTCGGCTGGTGAACCTCGGCTGCGCCACCGGACACCCCTCCTACGTGATGTCGTCCTCCTTCGCCAACCAGACGATGGCGCAGATCGAGCTGTGGAGCGAGCGGGAGAGCGGCAGGTACCCGGTCGGCGTCTACACGCTGCCCAAGCTGCTCGACGAGAAGGTCGCGCGTCTGCAGCTCAAGCGCCTGAACGCGCAGCTCACCGAGCTGCGGGACGACCAGGCGGCGTACATCGGCGTGGACAAGAACGGCCCCTACAAGGCGCAGCACTACCGCTACTGACCCGCGAGTCGTCCGCACGGCCCCCAGCCCTCTCTCCGCCGCGGGTTTTCGGCGAACCGCCGGCGGCCGCCGGCGATCGGCCGGCGGTCGGGGAACGACTGCCCCGGGCCCTCCGTAGCCTCCGTGCAGGACGTCGCGCGCGGGAGGGCCTGGATGGCCGATGTGGTGATGCCGGAGGGCGCCGCACCGATCGCGGCCGTGGGGCCGACCACGCGGCCGCCCGCGGCGCCCGAGGTGGCCTCGGCCTGGGCCGACCGACGCCGGCTCGCCGACCGCGTGTTCCGCGGCGCCCTGGCCGCCACCGGCCTGCTGACCCTGGTCTGGCTCTTCTTCGTCGTCAGCGGGCGGGACGGCGGCGCGCTGTTCCATGGCTACCAGGTGACGACGGAGGCCGTGGGCCGGGTGGCCGTGGGCTTCGTCGTCGGCACCGTCCTCTGGGGCTGGCTGTGGTACGGGGTGAAGCGCCTGCTGCTCCGCAAGCTGGCCGGCCTCTCCGGCGACGAGTGCTCCCGCGTCTTCCGCTCGCGGCTGCACGAGCCGTTCGATCTGCGGGGGCTGCTCGCCGGGCGCTCCGAGCGCCGGGTCCGCATCGCCGACATGGTCGGGCGGCGCGGACGGTTCCTGATCCTCGGCCTGGCCGGCTTCTCCTACGTCGCCACCCACGTGGCCGCCTCGCCCCGGCCCGACTTCCTGGTCGCCGGCTTCGGCGAGAACCTGCTCGACGGCCTGGTCGGCCTGTGGGTGATGCTCGCCCTGTACCACTCGGACGGCTTCCTGGGGCGGGTGGCCTACGGCGCGCAGACCCGGATCATGGACGGTGCGCTCGGCCGCGCCAACTGCCTGGTCATCTTCAGCCTATGGGCCTTCTTCAAGTTTGCGATGGTCGCGCTGGGCACGGTCCTGGCCGGGCGGTTCCCCGCCGGCACCTACACGGCGGTCTACGCGTTCATCTGGCTGTCGTACCTGTGCGGGGACGGGCTGTCGGAGATCGTCGGCTCGCTCTTCGGGAAGCAGAAGCTCCGCGTCTGGGGCCTGGGGGAGGTCAACCGCAAGTCGTGGGCCGGCACCTGGGCCTGCTTCCTGGGCTCGCTCGGCGTCTGCGTCGGGTTCATGCTCGCCTGCAGGCTGCCGCTGCCGTGGCTGGGCCTGGCCCTCGCCGTCTCCCTCTCGAACACGGTGCTGGAGCTGTTCTCGCCGCGGGGGACCGACGACATCACCATGGCCACCGGCAACGCGCTGCTGTGCTGGGCCTTCGCGACGGTGGCGTACTGATCAGGCCTGAGGGCCGCCGCCCTCCATGTCGCCGTCGAAAACCGCGCCCTCGGCGATCGCCACGGCTCGCCCCCGCAGCCGGGCGGTGACCCGCGCCGTCGCCCGCAGCTCGATGCGGTCGGCCGAGAGCAGCCCGGCGTTGACCTGGCCGGCGACGACGATCGTCTGCGCGTCGACGTTTCCGAACACGCGCCCGGGCTCGGCCACCATGAAGCGTCCACGCACCCGGGCGTCGCCCTCCAGGGTGCCGTAGACCTCGACCGGATCGGAGCTGTCGAGGTCGCCCGAGAAGACGGTGCCGGCCGCGATCACGGTGAGCCGGCTCTTGATGGAGGCGGGCACCTCGGCCCGCGGGGACTGGACCTTGCGCGGCACGCCCAAAGATACGTCAGGTCGGCGGAGTGCGGAGGCGGACGCCGAGCGTCGAGAAGCCAGGGAACAAGCGCCGGTCGCGTCCGTACTGCGTTGGCGAGCGGGTGTGGCCGTCCGGGGTGGGGGAGGCTTCATGAACCTGAGCGCAGCCGTGCTGGCGGTGGTGACGGTGCTGTGGGCGACGCAAACGGCGGAAACGACCGAGCCGCCGGCGGCCGATCCGGCGGAGATCACCTCCGGCGCCTGGTCCGGCACGCTCAGCCACGACGGCGAGACCTCGGCCGTCGCCTTCGAGTTCGAGAAAGGCGCCGACGGCAAGACCACGCTCAAGATCACGCTGCCGGCGATGAACGTGGCCCACCTGCCGATCCTGCAGGCGCCCCTCGAGGTCCGCGGCGGCGAGGTGAAGGTGGGGCCGTTCGCGTTCCAGTACGACGCGGCCGCGCACACGCTGAGCGGCGTCATGCCCGAGGCGCTGGTCCCGCTCTATCGATTGCCCTTCACGCTGCAGCACGTCGCCGGGCTGGATGTGCCGCCCTCGCGGCCGGAGCCTCTGGCGGAGCTGGCGCAACCGGTCTGGAGCGTCGACGCCGGCTCGCCGCTGTGGGCGGGCCCCACGTATGCGGAGGGAGCGCTGTACTTCGGCGGTGAAGACGGCCAGGTGCTGGCGGTCGACGCGCGCACGGGGGCGCGGCGCTGGTCGTTCAAGGCCGGCGGGCCGGTGCGGACGCGGCCCACCGTCGACGGAGGAGCCGTGTACCTGCAGGCCGACGACGGCTTCCTGTACGGCCTCGCCGCCGCGGACGGCAGCGAGCGCTGGCGCGTGCGGGTGGTGGAGAAGCCCATCTCCCGCCTGCCCTTCGACAACCCCGCCTCCCGCTACGACCGCTTCGGCTCCGACGTCACGGTCGCCGGCGGCCGGCTTTACCTCGGCACCCACGACGGCCGCGTGCTGGCGGTCGAGCCCGGGCGCGGAGCGGTCGTGTGGTCCTTCGCCACCGGGGACAGCGTGCTCTCCGCGCCGTCGGTTGCCGAGGGCCGGGTCTACGCGGGATCCTTCGACGGCCACGTCTACGCGCTCGACGCGGCGAGCGGTCGGCTCGCCTGGAAGCGCGACACGCGGGGCGCCGTGGTGTCGACGCCCGCGCCCTTCCAGGACCGGCTGGTGGTCGGCAACCGCAGCTACGACCTGCTCGGCCTCGACGCCCGCAGCGGGGAGGTCGCCTGGAAGCGCTACATCTGGTTCTCCTGGGTCGAGTCCTCGGCCACGATCCGCGACGGGGTCGCCTACCTCGGCTCCTCCGACGCCACCGCCGCCTTCGCCTTCGAGGCGCGGAGCGGCCGGCCCCTGTGGAGGACGGACGTGCTGGGCTGGGCCTGGGGGCAGCCGGCGGTGACGGCCGGGCGCGTGTACGTGGCCACCTCCAGCCTGGCCGGCGCCCGCTCCGGCCACCAGCCGGGGCTGATGGCCCTGGAGCGCGCCGACGGCAAGGTCGCCTGGCGCTACCGGGTCCCGGCCGGAGCCTCGGGCCCCTTCGGGTTCCCGGGCTCGCCGGCAACCGGCCTGGACCTAGTGTTTGCCACCGGCCTGGACGGCAGGGCCTACGCCTTCCGGCGGTGAGCCGGGACCGGGACCGGCGATATTGCTGTGTTCCTGTGATACTGTGAGACCGTGAGGAATATCACCGTGTCCGTGCCGGAGCCGGTCTACCGGCGGGCCCGCGTCAAGGCCGCCGAACGCGACCGCTCGCTGAGCGCCCTGGTCCGCGAGTTCCTGTCCGCGCTGGCCGAGGACGCCGAGTCGGACTTCCAGCGGCGCCGGCAGCTGCAGGACCGGGTGCTGGCCAGGCCGCGGCGGTTCCGGGCCGGCCGGCGGCGGCCGGCCCCGGCGCAGCTCCACGAGCGTCGTGCGCTTCGTTGACACGAGCGTCCTCCTCTACGCGGTCAGCACGGCCGCGGCGGAAGCGGCGAAGCGCCGCGCCGCACGCCGGATCCTGGCCGCCGAGGACCTGGCTCTGTCCGTGCAGGTCCTGCAGGAGTTCTACGTCCAGGCCACTCGACCCTCCCGGACCGGCCACCTGACGCACGGGGACGCCCGCGCGCTGATCGAATCCTGGATGCGCTTCCCGGTCCAGGAGACGACCACGGACCTCCTGGCGGCGTCGCTCGAGAGTTGCCGTCGTCACCGCCTCTCCTGCGGGGACGCGGCCGTGATCGAGGCGGCGCGGCTGCTGGGGTGCGACACCGTCCTGTCGGAGGACCTGCCGCACGGGCGCGTCTACGGCGGCGTCCGCATCCTCGACCCCTTCCGCTGAGGCGCCGCGCCGGCGCCCGCGCTGCCGGCGTTCTCCTGCGTGGCGCGACGGCGCAGGCGCTGCAGCGCCTTGTACAGCGTCAGCCACTCGCGGTGCTGCGGCGTCTCGCGGCGACCCGAAGGGAACGGCGGCAACCCCTCGGAACCGATGGTGACGCCGTAGCGCGCGCAGTAGGCCTGCACGCGCGCCGCGACCTGCTCGGAGCTCAGCGGGGGCCGGCCACGGCTCGCCACGCCGAGATCTTACGGCAGCCTTCCCGACCCGCCCACAACATTTTGGGAACTTATAGAATATCTCTTAGCGGAAGTACGTTTCGGCGGCTTTGCCGCCCTTCCGACCTCGCCTGCTCCCGCTGGCGTCTTCACCGCCTCCGGCCCCACGTCCGCGCCCGGCCAGCCGACCTCACCCCGGCGCGGCCCCCGACACCGCCGGCCGGCGCTGGCTCGGCTAGAATGAGGCCCCGCAAGGAGCAGCGATGGCCAAGCGCGTCCTGATCGTCGACGACCACCCGCCGACACTGGCGCTCATCCGGACGATCCTCGAGGCCGAGAAGACGGAGCAGTTCGAGGTGCACGAGGCGGCGACAGGCGCGGACTGCGTGAAAACCGCTGATCGCGAGGGCCCCTTCGACCTGGTTCTCCTGGATGTCAGCCTGCCCGACATGGACGGCTTCGAGGTGTGCAAAGCCCTGCGGCGCGTCGACAAGAAGGTGCCGATCGTGTTCGTCACCGCCAAGGGGGACCTCAAGGACTACGCGGCAGGCCGGGAGGCCGGCGGCGACTCCTACGTGGTCAAGCCCATTGCGCGCGCAGCCCTGCGCTCGATCGTGAGCCTGTTCACGTCCATCGAGCGCTCGCAGCGGCCGCGCTTCGGCGGCTAGGCCGATGGCGACGGCGGCCGCCCGCGGCGGCCCGCAGGGCCACGTGGCGGTCGTCCACGAGGACGCCGATCTCGCCGAGGAGCTCAGCCGGCTGCTGCGCGGCGCCGGCCACCGCGCGAGCACTCTCGTCCCCGGCCGGCGGCTGAGCCAGACCATCATCGACTGCGCTCCCGACCTGCTGCTCATCTCCCACGCCGTCACCGACCCGCCGATGCGCGAGGTGGTGCGCGCGGTGCGCCAGGCGCGGGCCGACGCGGTGCGCATCCTGGTGGGCTACGTCAGCGACCCCGAGGGCGTCCCCCCGGAGGCCGACGACGTGCTGCGCATGCAGCCTCTGCAACAGAACGAGATGCTGCGCCGGGTCGCCTCCCTGCTGTGGCGGCTGGGGGAGACGCAGGCGCTGGAGCGCCGGACCGCCGAGCTGCTGGGGCTGTACAAGATGTCCTGGGCCTTCTCGCTGGCCGGCGGCGCCGAGGCGCTCTTCGGCCACATCGCCCGCCACAGCGCCGAGATGCTGAAGGCCGGCCGGGGCCTGGTCGTGCTGTACGACCGCGAGCGGCGGCGGCTGGTGGCCCAGGAGCCGGGATTCGGCTTCAGCCGCGAGGAGATCCGCCGCATCCGCTACCCCGTCGACGGCGAGGCCACCTCCCGCTGGAACTTCCGACGCAACGGCCCGCTGCTCTCGAACCGGGCGCAGGCCGACACCCGGCTGCTGCCCGGGCTGCTGCGCGAGTTCGACGTGCAGTCGCTGATGGCGGCGCCCATCACCCGCGGCCCCGAGATCCTGGGGCTGCTGGCGGTGGCCGACCGCGCCGCGGGCGAGCCGCCCTTCAGCGACGCGGACCTCAACCTGCTGCTGGCGCTGGCGGGCCAGGCCACCATCGCCTTGGAGAACCTGCGGCTGCACGACGAGATCAAGCGCACGAACGCCCTGCTGCAGGAGTACGACCGGCTGAAGAGCGAGTTCGTGGGCATCGTGGCCCACGACTTCCGCAAGCCGCTGATGGCCATCCGCGGCTTCGCCGAGCTGGTGCTGGAGGAGCCCGACCTCCCGCCGGACACCCGGCGCGAGTTCATGCGCACGGTGATCACCGAGACCGAGCACCTGGCCCGCCTGGCCAACGACACGCTGCTCATCACCCAGATCGAGACCGGCCAGTTCAGCTTCAACTTCGAGGAGATCGAGGTGGGGCCGTTCCTGCTGGACGCGGTGCCGCTCGGCCTCTCCGACCACTCGGTGCTCACCGACGTGCCCGCCGGCTTCTCCCGCGTGTGGGCCGACCCCGAGCGGCTGCGCCAGGTGCTGGTGAACCTGGTCACCAACGCGGTCAAGTACTCCCCCGGCGGCGGCTCGATCGTGCTGCGGGTGCGCGAGCGCGGCACCCAGCACCTGGTGATCGAGGTCGAGGACCACGGCCTGGGCATCCCGCCCGACCAGGTGGGAAAGCTCTTCCAGAAGTTCGCCCGGGTGCGCACCGAGGACCACCTGAAGGTCCCCGGCTCGGGGCTGGGTCTCTACATCTGCCGCCTGATCGTGGAGGGGCACGGCGGGCAGATCTGGGTGGAGTCGGAGCCGGGCCGCGGCAGCACCTTCAGCGTAGGGCTGCCGCTCGACGCCCGCACCGCCGCCCGACCCGCCGTGTTCGTCGAGACGCCGGCCGGCGGGCTCCCGGCCGCGGCTTCCGGCGAGCCCCGCTCCCCTCGGTGATAGACTGGGCCGACTCTTCCAGCACACCGACTCGAACGTCTCCGCGGGCGAGGACGTCCCCACCCGCGGAGGGGAGGAAGCCACGGCCAAGAAGATCATCGCCATCCTGGGAGCGACGGGCGCGCAGGGAGGAGGCCTCTTGCGGGCGCTCCTCGCCGACGCGGACGGCGAGTTCGCGCCGCGCGGGCTGACCCGCGACCTCGGCAGCGAGAAGGCACGGACGCTCGAGGCCGCGGGCGCGGAGGTCCGCCGCGCCGACGCCGACGACGTCGAGAGCCTGCGGCAGGCTTTCCGCGGCGCCCACGGAGCCTTCTGCGTGACCAACTTCTGGGAGCACTTCTCCCCGGAGAGGGAGATCGCGCAGGCGCAGAACATGGCGCGGGCGGCGAAGGACGCAGGGCTTCGGCATGTCGTCTGGTCGACCCTCGAGGACAGCCGGCGCTGGGTCCCCCTCGGCGACCCGCGCATGCCGACGCTCAAAGGCAAGTACAAGGTCCCGCACTTCGACGCCAAGGAGGAGGCGAACCAGGCCTTCCGCGACCACTCCGTGCCCACGACGTTCCTCTACACGTCCTTCTACTGGGACAACCTGATCCACTTCGGCATGGGGCCGAAGCCCGGGCCCGACGGCAAGCTGCACTTCGTGCTCCCGATGGCCGACAAGAAGCTGCCGGGCATCGCGGCCGAGGACATCGGGCGCTGCGCCTGCGGCATCTTCCAGCGCCCGCAGCTGATCGGCCAGAGCGTGGGCATCGCGGGCGAGCACCTGACCGGCGCCGAGATGGCCAGGGAGCTGACGCAGGCGCTGGGACGCGAGGTGGTCCACGACGCCGTGCCGCCCGAGGTCTACCGCGGGTTCGGCTTCCCCGGCGCCGACGACCTCGGCAACATGTTCCAGTTCAATGCCGAGTTCGAGCGCGAGTTCTGCGCCAGACGCGACCTCGGCTTGTCCCGGACGCTCAACCCCCGGCTCCAGACCTTCCGCCAGTGGCTGGCCGCGAACCGGGAGCGGGTCCCGATCGGCTGACCCGACCTGGGGCGCTAGCGCCTGAGCAGGCGCTCGACCTCGGCCAGCCGCGGGGCGATCCGCAGCGGCGGGTTGCGGTGCGGGCCGGGGTGCCTGTGGTAGTCCATCACCACGCCGGGGTCCTTGAGCACGTGGCCGGTGAGGATGCAAACGACCGACTCCCCCGGCCGGATGACGCCCTCGCGCACCAGGCGCCGCGCGCCCGCCACCGAGGCGGCCGAGGCCGGCTCGCAGCCGACGCCGGCGGCGTCGACCACCGCCTTGGCCGCGAGGATCTGACCGTCCGACACGGCCGTCACCACCCCGCCGGTCTCTCGTATCGTGCGCACCGCGCGGTCGTGGCTGGCCGGGTCCCCGATGCGGATGGCGGTCGCCACCGTCTCCGCCCGCACCCGGAAGCGGCGGCGGAAGCCGCTGCGGAAGCTGCGCTCGAAGGGGTTGGCGCCCCGGGCCTGTACCGAGGCGATCCGGGGAACGCGTGCCACCAGCCCGAGCGCCCGCGCCTCGCGCAGCGCCTTGCCGAAGGCCGAGGTGTTGCCCAGGTTGCCGGCGGGCACCACGATCCAGTCCGGCGCCTGCCAGCCGCGCTGCTGCAGCAGCTCCCACACGATCGTCTTCTGGCCCTCGAGCCGCCAGGGGTTGATGGAGTTCAACAGAGCGATGGAGAGCGCCTCCGAGGCCTCGCGCACCAGCCGCAGGCAGGAGTCGAAGTCGCCCTCCACCAGCAGCGTGCGCGCGCCGTAGGCCAGGGCCTGGGCCAGCTTGCCCGCGGCCACCTTGCCCGCGGGCACGAAGACGAGCGCGTCGAGCCCGGCCTGCGCCGCGTAGGCCGCCATCGACGCCGAGGTGTTGCCGGTCGAGGCGCAGGCGACCGCGGTGGCGCCGGCGCGCGCGGCCTGGGTCACGGCCACCGTCATGCCGCGGTCCTTGAAGGAGCCGGTGGGGTTCTCGCCCTCGTGCTTGAGCGAGAGGTCGTCGTGCCCCACCCAGCGCGCGACCGCCTCCCGGCGGTAGATCGCGGTGTTGCCCTCCGGATGGGTGACGAGCGGCCCCGGCCCGGGCAGCAGCAGCTCGCGGAAGCGCCAGACGCCGCTGCCCTGCACGGCCGGGTCGCCGTCGCCGCGGCGCCGGTCGAAGCGCGCCCGCAGCGCCTGGCCGCGCTCGGCGGGGCACTGCACCACGTCCAGCAGCCCGCCGCAGGTGCAGTCGGCCCTCGGCGACAGCGCCGGCCAGGTGGCGCCGCAATGGGCGCAGACCAGCGAGGGCAGTCTCATTCCAGCCGCGCTCCCTTGGCGTCGACCGCGACCTCGTGCACGACCGTCGCGATGCCCGCGGCCTGGTAGGCGGCCGTCACCGCCGCCCCGATCGGCCGCTCCGCGCCCGCCGGGGCCAGGGCCAGCAGCGTCGGCCCCGCTCCGCTCACCGCCACGCCGAAGGCCCCCGCAGCGAGCGCCGCGGCGCGCGCCTCCTCGTACCCCGGGTACAGAGGGATCCGGCGGGGCTCGGCGATGTGGTCGCACATGGCGGCGCGCAGCAGCTCGCCGTCGCCGCGCTCCAGGCCCAGCACCAGCCCGGCCAGCGCCGCGGCCTGTCCCACCGCCTGCGCCCGCGGAATCTCCGCCGGCAGCACCGCGCGGGCGCGCGCGGTCTCCACGGCGTAGGAGGGCGTCACGAAGACCAGGCGCAGCGAGCGGTGAACGCTCAGCCGCGCGTAGCGCAGCGGCGCCGTCGCCAGCACCAGCACGGCCCCGCCCAGCAGGGACGGCGCCGCGTTGTCCGGGTGGCGGCCGGCCACCACCGCCTCCGCCTCCAGCGCGCACTCGAGCAGCTCCTGCGCGCCCAGCCTGGCGCCGGCGACCGCGTCGGCGGCGAGCGCCCCCGCCACCGCCGAGGCGGCGCTGCCGCCGAGGCCGCCGGCGAGCGGCAGGCCCTTCTCGACCCAGAGGTCCAGGCCCAGGGCGGCACCGCCGGCGCGCCGCAGCACCTCGGCGGCCGCCAGGGCCGCCGTGTTGCGCGCGGCGTCCGAGGGCACGCGCGGGTCCGACACCGCCCGCACCCGCACGCCTGGCAGCCGGCAGCGCTCCGCCCGCACGCGGTCGCCCATGCCGGCAATGGCGATACCGAGGCAGTCGAAGCCGGGGCCGACGTTGGAGGTGGACCCCGGCGCGTAGGCGGTGACTCGGTCCATGGGGTCCCAGAGGATAGCGCAAAACGTCGTGGCCGCCGGGGGACGCGGCATCCGGGCGCGCGCGGGTCGCGTGCTAGGATGCCTGCGAGATGACGCTCGTCCCGCGCGTCGAGGCGGCGCGCCCCCGGCTGCTCGACGGGTACATCGTCCGCGAGATGGTGCCGCCCACGGCGATCGGGCTGCTGGTCTTCACCTTCGTCCTGCTCATCGACCAGATCCCCCGGCTGCTGGCGGTGCTGGTGGCGCGCAGCGCCGACCTCGCCACCATCGTCAAGGTCTTCCTCAACCTGCTGCCCTCGATCCTGGCGGTCACCATCCCCATGGCCTTCCTGCTGGGGGTGCTGCTGGCCTTCGGGCGCATGGCGAGCGACAGCGAGATCGTGGCCCTGCGCGCGGTCGGGGTCAGCCCCGCGCGGCTGCTCCTTCCGGTGCTGATGCTGGCCTCGGTGATGACCGCGATCACCTTCTACGTGAACGCGGTGGCGCTGCCCGCCGCCAACCAGATGCACCGCCAGCTGGTGTTCGACCTGCTGGTGAGCAAGGCCCGGACCGACATCCGGCCCCGGGCCTTCTCGGACACGTTGCCGGACATGATCGTCTACGTCCAGGACATGGTGCCCGAGACCGGCACCTGGAAGAACCTGCTGATCCACGACCGCCGCGACCCGAAACAGCCGCGGCTGATCCTGGCCCGCACCGGCGACCTGGTGATCGACCGTGCCACCCACAGCGTGCGCCTGGAGCTGGGTCCGGGCACCGAGCACACCTTCACCACCGCCGACCCCAGGAGCTACAGCCGGACCTCGTTCGGCTCCATGGGCTTCCCCCTGCCGACCGACGAGTTCTTCCCCGACAAGAAGAAGCTGCTGCTGCAGAAGGGCGACCGCGAGATGACGCTGCCCGAGCTCACGGCGCAGGTGCGCACGCTGCGGGCGCAGAAGAGGCCCCGCATCGACTGGGCCCGCTTCGACGTGGAGTGGCACAAGAAGTTCGCCATCCCCGCCGCCTGCGTGGTCTTCGGCGTGCTGGGCCTGGCGCTGTCGCTGGGGAGCAAGAAGGAGGCGCGCTCCTCGGCTTTCGCCCTCTCCATCGCGGTGATCTTCGTCTACTACGTCCTGATCCGCCTCGGCGAGCAGGCCGGCGACAACGCGGCCATGCCGCCCTGGCTGTCCATGTGGGGGGCCAACCTGGTGCTGGGCGCGGCCGCCATCGCCCTGCTCTGGCTCAACCACCGGGAGGCGGCCTTCGACCCTCTCGACCCCGCGCACTACCTGGGCTGGCTGCCCCGGGTCCGGCGCCGGCGGCCGTTGGCGGCGGCGCCGCCGCGTCCCCGCGGCCGGCCGGTGGTGGTGGTGCGGGTGCCGAGGCTCACCCTGCGCTTCCCCTCCATCCTCGACCGCTACATCGCCGGCTCCTGGGTGGCCAACGTCTCGCTGGTGCTGCTCGCCTTCTGCTCCATCTTCTTCCTGGGCGAGTTCATGGACCTGATCGACGACATCATGCAGCACCACGTGAAGGGCAAGGACGTGCTCCTGTTCTACGGCTACCACCTGTGGTGGATCGCGTTCACCGTGGCGCCGGTGGCGGTGCTGGTCGGGGTGCTGGTCACCCTGGGCCTGCTGGCGCGGCGCAACGAGGTGACCGCCATGAAGGCCGGCGGCATCAGCGTCTACCGGGCGGCCGGGCCGGTGCTGGGGATGGGGCTGGCCGGCAGCGTGCTGCTCTACTCGATGCAGGAGTGGGTGCTGCCCCGCACCAACAAGGCGGCGGCGCCCTACTACAACGTCATCAAGGGCCGGGCGGCGCCGGCGTCGGAGCAGTTCGACCACCGCTGGGTGCTGGCCAGCGACGAGCGCTTCTACAACTTCGACTACCTGGTGGAGCGCGACGCGCCCGCCCGCCACGGCCTCGCCGAGCCGGGCGGCGGCGAATTCAGCCTCTACGGCTTCTCGCTGTACGACGTCGACCCCGGCACCTGGGAGCTGCGCGAGCGCGTCTACGCCAACCGGGTGGCCTGGAACGCCGCCCGCCGCGCCTACGAGATGTCCAGCGGCTGGCGGAGGATGACCGGCAGCCGCCCCTCGTTCCAGGTGTTCGAGACGCAGCGGGTGCGGGCCATCGGCCCCGACCCCGGAGGCGAGATCGAGCCTCCCTCCTACTTCCGGCGGGAGGAGAAGCCGCCCGACACCATGAGCTTCGGCGAGCTGCGCGCCTACATCGCCTCGCTGGAGGAGCACGGCTTCGACGTGGCCAAGCTGCAGGTGCAGCTGCAGCGCAAGGTGGCCTTCCCCATGGTGGCGCTGGTGATGACGCTGCTGGCGGTGCCCTTCTCCTTCGTGGTCGCCCGCCGGGGCGCTCTGTACGGGATCGGCATCGCCATCGTGATCGCCATCGTCTACTGGGCCGTGCTCGGCATCTTCGAGGCCCTGGGCAACAACGCCTACCTGCACCCGGCGCTCGCCGCCTGGGCCCCGAACCTGATCTTCGGCGCGGCCGGCCTCTACCTGATCCTGACGCTGGAGACCTGAGCCCTCAGCGGTAGACGGAAAGGTCGGCGATCCAGATCCTCCCCCGGGTGCCGGCCTTCACCGAGGCCGGGTCCAGCACGAAGACGACCGCCCGGACCTTGTCCAGGTCGAGCTTCCCGTCGGTCCTCCTGTTGATCGTGCGGAACCGGGAGAACGGCAGCAGCACCGCGCGCCAGTCCGGGCTCGTGCGCGCCGAGGCCAGCCACCACTCGAGGCCCTCGTCCGCCGAGGCCGGGTTGACGTCGCGCACCTGCACCCACATCCGGTACTCGCCGTCCGCCTTGAGATCGAAGCGCAGCCCCGTCCATGCGCCGAGGTCGCGCGCCTGTCGGTTGACGAGAGCGCACCAGGTGAAGGGCCGGGTCGCCGTCGGCGCCCCCAGGCGGAAGGCCAGCCTCAGGGCGTCGCCCCCCCGCGGCCCGGCGCCGGCCTCGCTCACGGCGCGGTCCACCGTCGACGTGGGGTCGCTCTCGGGCACGAACGTGGCGCTGCCCGGCAGCGCGGCCAGCGGCTCGACGGCGACGGGTTCCCGCGGTACGGGCCAGGCCGCGGCGGCGCGCCGGGCCTGCTGCGCCTTGTCGTCGAACACCGTCACCGGGTTGCTGATCACCCAGGGCACCGTCCAGCCGGGGACCCGGGCCTCGACCCGGTAGACGCCGGGACCGGGCAGCGCGGCGTCGAGGCGCTCGGTGGCCTCCTCGATCCGCGCTCCGTCGCGCAGGAGCAGGAGCCGCGTCCCGCGCGGGACACGCCCCCCGGCACGCGCCCGCAGCCCGGCCACGGCAGGGGCCGCCTCCCCCATCGTCCAGCGGCCGCCGGCCCCTTCCACGGTGAAGCTGAACCCGTCGGCCGGCGCCAGCGCGTCGAGGCCGACGTAGAAGCGGCCGTGGCGCAGGGCGGTGAGCACGGCGGCCCGGTCGCTGGCCAGGTCGCCGCTGAGCGGCCGCCCGAGCAGCAGGTGGTCGCGAACGAGGCCGAACAGGGCCTGGTACGAGGGGACACGGAGAGCCCAGCGACGGGTCACCGGCAGCCGGCTGTGCGCGTCCAGCCCGGCGATCGCCACCACGTCGCGGCGGGCGAGCAGCGCGTCCCAGCGGCGGCGGGCCTCGTCCGGCTCGCTGAGCGTCGAGAGCAGGGCATAGCGGGGGTTCAGGCGGTAGAGCGCCGCCGAGAGCAGCAGCCGCGGTCCGGCCCGGCGCCACTCGCTGTCGCCGTTGACCACCTCGATCCCCCAGGGCCCGGGCAGGTCCCAGCCCGTCCAGCGCAGGTCGGCCCGCGCCGAGAAGGGATGGGCGGCGAAGGCGACGCCGCCGAGGTCGCGCACGTCCTCCAGCGCGTCGAGGGCGTCGCCGTTGAACCGGTACGCGGGGTCGTGGTCCAGGCCCAGGCCGAGCAGGTGCCCCGACGGCGTGGAGATCTCGGTGCCGACCAGCACCAGGACCCCCTGGTGGTAGCCCTCCAGCGGCTTGGCGTCGAGGTTGTTGTGGTCGGTGATGGCCACGAATCCCAGGCCGGCGGCGCGCGCCGCCTCGATCACCTCCTCCGGCGGGCCGCCGCCGTCGGAGAGGCGCGTGTGCACGTGGACGACGCCATTGCAGCGGGCGTAGCCGTCCGCCGGCTCCTGGCCGACCAGGGGCAGCGGCCGCCACAGCGCCACCCGGAGGACGTAGAGGGCGACGACGGCCGCACCCGCGACGAGCAGCAGGCCCCCGGCGCGCCGTCCCGAGCGCGTCACCGGCGGCAGGCGGGGGTCCGGCTCAATGCCGGAACCAGGCCGCGAGCTCCCCCGCCTTGTTCGTCCGCTCCCAGGTGAACTCCGGCTCGCTGCGCCCGAAGTGGCCGTAGGCGGCGGTCTTGCGGAAGATGGGCCGGCGCAGGTCGAGGTACTCGATGATGCCCCGCGGCGTCAGCGGAAAGATCTCCCGCACCGCCTTCACCAGCTCGACCTCGTCCACGGTGGCGGTGCCCATGGTGTCCGCCATGATCGAGACCGGGTCCGCCACGCCGATGGCGTAGGCCACCTGCAGCAGCACGCGCTCGGCCAGCCCCGCGGCCACGATGTTCTTGGCCACGTGGCGGGCCATGTAGGAGGCGGAGCGGTCGACCTTGGTGGGGTCCTTTCCGGAGAAGGCGCCGCCGCCGTGGCTGGCGAAGCCGCCGTAGGTGTCGACGATGATCTTGCGGCCGGTGAGGCCGCAGTCGCCCTGCGGGCCGCCGACCACGAAGCGTCCGGTGGGGTTGATGAAGTACTTGGTCCGCTCGTCCAGCAGCTCCGGCGGGACCACTGCCTCGATCACCTTCTCCCGGATGTCCTCGCGGACGGTCTCGATGGGCACCAGGCTGCTGTGCTGGGCCGAGACCACCACGGCGTCCACCCGGCGGGGGCGGTCGCCTTCGTACTCCACCGTCACCTGGCTCTTGCCGTCGGGCCGCAGGTAGTCGATCACCGCCTCGCGCCGCACCTGCGAGAGCTGGCGCGTCAGCTTGTGCGCCAGCATGATGGGCAGCGGCATCAGCTCGGGCGTCTCCCGGCAGGCGTAGCCGAACATCAGCCCCTGGTCGCCGGCGCCGCCCGGGTCCACCCCCATGGCGATGTCGGGCGACTGCTCGTGGATCGCCGAGATCACGGCGCAGGTCTCGTAGTCGAACCCGTACTTCGCCCGCGTGTAGCCGACGTCGCGGATCGTCTCCCGCACGATGTCGGGCAGGTCCGCGTAGGCCCGGGTGGTGATCTCGCCGGCGATGAAGGCGAGCCCGGTGGTCACCATGGTCTCGCAGGCCACCCGGCTCTGCGGGTCCTCGGCGATCAGGGTGTCGAGGACGGCGTCCGAGATCTGGTCGGCGATCTTGTCGGGGTGGCCCTCGGTGACCGACTCCGAGGTGAAGAGGTGGCGGCCGGTGATGGGCATTCTCTCTCCGCGGCGAGCGTGCTCGCGCTCGAACCGCCGGAGTTTAGCACTTCGTCCGCGGCGGGCGCCGCGGCCTCAGGCCCGGGGATGGAAGCTGTCGTACACCTGGCGCAGCCGCTCGCGGCTGACGTGGGTGTAGATCTGCGTGGTGGAGATGTCGGCGTGGCCGAGCATGGCCTGCAGCGCCCGCAGGTCGGCCCCGTGCTCCAGCAGGTGGCTGGCGAAGGAGTGGCGCAGCACGTGCGGCGTCAGCACCCGGGCGACTCCCGCCTGCACCGCGTGGCGCCGGACCACGCCCCAGAGCCCCATCGCCGAAAGCGCGCGGCCCCGCTCGCTCAGGAACAGCTGAGGCAGCTCGCGACCACGGGAGAGCCGGCGCCGGGCCCGGGCCAGGTATTCGCGGATCCAGCGTCGGGCCTGCCGTCCCAGCGGCACCAGCCGCTCCTTGCGCCCCTTGCCCAGGACGCGCACCAGCCCCAGCTCCAGGTCGACGTTCGCGGTGCGCAGCCCCGTCACCTCCGACGCGCGCAGGCCGGTCGCGTACATCACCTCCAGGATCGCGCGGTCGCGCAGCCCCACCGGCGTCGCCACCCGAGGGGCAGCGAGCAGCGCCTCCACCTGGGCCGGCGTCAGGCAGCGCGGCAGCGGCCGGAAGGTCCGGGGCGGCCGGAGGTTCTCCATGGGGTCGCGCTCGAGGACGCCCTCGCGCACCGCGAAGCGGAAGAAGCCGCGCATCGCGTGCACCTGGCGCGCCTGCGAGCGTGGCGACAGGCCTCCTGCGCGCAGGCTGGCGACGAACCCGGCGATCTCCGCCTGCCCCAGCTCCAGCAGGCTCCGGCCCCGCCCCGCCGCGTGCTCCGCCAGCCGCCGCAGGTCGTGCTCGTAGGCGACCAGCGTCGTCTCCGCCAGGGCGCGCTCGACCCGCAGGTGGTCGAGCCAGGCCTTCAGCGTCTCGGCTCCACCGTGAAGCCCCACGTCGTCACCTCGAGGCCGGGCACGCCGCCCCGGGCAGCAGGCGGTCGCGCAGCATCCGGGAGATCATCTCCGCCTCGCCCACCCCGAGGGCGCGCGTGACCGCGGCGTAGACGCCGACGCCGACGGTCACCGGCAGCAGGCAGGTCACCAGGCGCGCGGTCAGGCCGCGGACGCCCAGCCGCTGCTCGAGGAGGGCGGCGAGCAGCCAGGCCAGGGCGCCCATCGCTGCCGCGCCGACGGCCATGCGCAGGATCGGTCGCAGCAGCCCCTGGCCGCCCAGCCCGCCCACCGCCCGCTCGAAGGTGGAGACCAGGAAGGCGGCGTTCAGCAGGGAGCCGAGGGCGGTGCCGGCAGCGATCGCCCGGAAGCCGAAGCGTCCGTAGCCGGTGGCGACCACCAGCAGGTTCGCCAGCACCGCCAGGCCGCTCGCCAGCAGCGGCGCCCGCGGCCGACCGAGGGCGTAGAACGCCGGCGCCAGCACCTTGACCCCGGTGTAGCCGACCAGCCCGAACGCGTAGAGGAACAGGGCCGTCGCGGTCGGCAGCGTGTCCTCGGCGTGGAAGCGGCCGTGCTGGTAGATGAGGCGGACGATCGGCACCCCGAGCACCATCAGCCCGACCGTGGCCGGCACCGTCAGGTAGGCGAGCATCGAGAGCGACTGCCGCAGCGTGAGCCGCAGGCCGTCCAGGTCGCCCTCGGCGGCCCGGCGGGCGAGGCCGGAGGTGGCGATGGTCCCCAGGGCCACGCCGAAGAGACCGATGGGCAGGTACAGCAGGCGGAAGGCGTAGTCGAGCCAGGAGACGGCGCCGGGGTCGTTCGAGGCGAAGATGCTGTTGACCAGGATGTTCACCTGCACGGCCGCCAGGCCCACCGTGGCCGGCGCCATCAGCCGCGCCATCCTCAGCAGGCCGGGGTCCAAGGGAGCCCACTCCAGCCGCGGCCGCCAGCCCGCCCGCCACAGCGAGGGCACCTGGCAGAGGAACTGGGCGAGGCCGCCCAGCAGCGTCCCCACCGCCCAGCCGATGGCGACCTTCTCCGGCGGCAGCCCCCGCGCCCAGAGGAGGCCCGCCCAGGCGATCGTCACCAGGTTGAAGAGCGCCGGCGAGAGCGCCGGCATGGCGAAGCGCTCCTCGGCGTTCAGCATCCCCATCGCCACCGCAGCGAAGGAGACCAGGGCCAGGAACGGCATCATGATCCGCGTCAGCAGGACCGTCAGCTCGCTCTTGCCGGCCACCTTCTCGAAGCCGGGGGCCAGGGCGGCCACCAGCGGGCCCGCGAAGACGATGCCGAGCAGGACGAGCGCCCCCAGCAGCGCCGCCAGCAGGCTGAGCACGCGGTTGGCCAGGCGGAAGGCCTCGCCCTGGCCCGCCTCCCTGGACACGCGGGCGTAGGTGGGGACGAACGCCGCCGAGAGGGCACCTTCCGCGAAGAGGTCGCGCAGCAGGTTCGGGATGCGGAAGCCGATGCGGAAGGCGTCGGAGTAGACGCCGGCTCCCAGGAGGATGGCGAACACCTGCTCGCGGACCAGGCCCAGCAGCCGCGAGACCAGGGTCATCGCCGAGACCAGGCCCGCGGCGCGCGCGATGCGTCCCTTCTCCGCCGCTGCCTTGATTTCGGTGGTGGTGGTCACTAAACTACGCTTTTGTCCTCGACGAGGAGATAGAAGAGTGGCACATCACGCCTCGGCCCAGAAGCAGATGCGGCAGAGCCTCAAGCGGCGGGCGCGCAACCGGGCGAGTCTTTCCCAGCTGAAGACCCACGTGAAGAAGCTGCGCGCCGCCGTCGACGCCGGAGACGCCGAGGCCGCCCGCAAGCTGCTGCCCCAGACGGTCGGCCAGATCGACAAGGCGGCCAAGAAGGGCGTGATCCACGACAACGCCGCCGCCCGCTACAAGAGCCGGCTGTCCCACAGGGTCAGCGCCCTGCCGGCAGCGAAGTAGCCGGCTCTCCCGCCCCGCAGCCCACGGCCAGCGCCGCAACCAGTGCGGTCGCGGCGTCGGCCCCGCGCTTGACCTGGCGGTCGGCCCGGTCGAGCGCCACCAGGGCCCGCCGCAGCTGCCCGTCGCTCCAGCGCCGGCTGGTCCGCAGCAGCTCGTCCACCTTCCACTGCAGGTTCTGGGGCAGCAGCGCCCGCGCGATCTCTTCTCGTGGCACCCGCGAGCGGGCCATGGCGGCGGCCGCGCGCACCTGTCGGAGGGAGCGGTGCAGGGTGACGAGGATCCGCAGCGGCTCCTCCCCGCCGTCGAGCAGCTCCTCGAGGCTGGCCAGGCTGCGGCCCAGGTCGCGCCCGGCGAAGGCGTCGGCGAGGAGATAGAGCGGCCGCCCCAGGCCGCGTCCCAGCACCGCGTGGACGTCGACGGCGGTCAGCGCCTGCCGGCCCTCCCCGCGCCAGGCCTCCAGCTTGTCCAGCTCCCCCATCAGCCGCCGCAGGTCCTGGCCCACCTCGTCGATGAGGTCCTGCAGGGCATCCGCCTCCAGCGGCAGCCCCCGGCGGCGCAGCTCCTGCTCGACGTACGAGCGCAGCGCAGCGCCCTTCTTCGGCTCGGCCGAGTGGAGCGTCGCCTCGGCGGCCAGGCGCTTCCAGGGGTTGCGCCGGCGGTCGGGCCGGCCGGCCAGCAGCACCAGCGTGACGTCGGGCGGAGGATCGTCGAGGTAGGCGAGCAGCGGGTGCTCCTTCCTCGCCGGCCCCGCTCGTCGCCCCCGCTCGCCCGACCGCCCGGAGGCGGCCTCCTCCTCCCCGGCCGCGCCCTCGTCCTCGCCGCGGCGGTCCTCCGCGAACTGGTCGGCCCGGCGCACCACCACCGCGCGCCGGGTGGTGAACAGCGACCCCATGCGGGCGGCGGCCAGCACGGCCGCCCAGGGCGACTCGTCGCCGTGGAAGGTGACCAGCGCTTCCGCGCGGTCCTCGCCGCCGATGGCCCGCTCCAGGACGCGCTCGAGCGCCTCCTCGGCCAGGTAGCTGTCCTCTCCCACCACCAGGTGGACGGCCCCGCCGGAGCGCGCCTCGTCGGTGGCCACCCGGCTAGAAGGCCTCCAGCATGGCCGCCACCACGCTGCGGGCGAACTCGTCCGCCAGCCGGGCGATCGCCTGGTCCTCGCGGTCGAAGTACGCCTGAGCGGTGTCGCCCATGTCGTAGTCGTCCCGGTGGGAGAAGGCCTCGTTCGCCCAGAGCGGCTCCTTCTGCCCGATCTTGCGGTAGACGACGCTGGCGGTGAGCGTCACCGAGTAGCGGGTCGCCTGCTCCATGCCCAGCTCGCCGGCCGCCCGGTCCAGGTTGGGCCCGTAGGCGAGCGGCGCCACCGTGTAGGCGATGATCTCGCCCTCCACCACCGCGTCGACGTTGGTCGTCTCCTTCACCACCTTGAAGCGGCCCCGCTTCAGCAGCTCGGAGATCACGGCCGCCGTCACCCGCTGGTCGAGACCGGTCCTGCCGGTGCGGTCCTTGAACAGCGGCACCCCGATCGTCTTCACCGTCGGGTCCGTGGTGATGCCGCGGCCCTGCAGGGAGTAGCCGCAGCCGCCGAGGGCGCAGGCGGCCGCCGCCAGCAGAAGCGCCCGCCGCCTCACCGCGCCACCACGCTGACCAGACGCCCCGGCACCACCACGCACTTCACGATCTGCTTCCCCTTGAGCTGCTCCACCACCCGCGGCTCGGAGAGAGCCCGCTCCCGGACGGTCGCCTCGGCCGCGTCGCGGGCCACCATCACCCGGCCGCGCACCTTGCCGTTGACCTGCACCGCCAGCTCCACCTCGTCCTCCCGGGCCACCTCGGCGTCGAAGGCCGGCCAGGCGGCGCGGGCCAGGCTCTCCTGGTGGCCCAGCCGGCGCCACATCTCCTCGCACACGTGCGGCGTGAACGGGCTCAGCAGCAGCACCAGCGTCTCCAGCGCCTCCCGCAGCGCCGGCCGGCACTCGCCCGTGGCGACCGCCCCCTCCAGGCGCAGGATCTCGTTCTTCAGCTCCATCAGCGCGGCCACGGCCGTGTTCAGCTGGATGCGTTCGTCGACGTCGCGGGTCACCTTGTCGATCGTCTGGTGGACCTTGCGCCGCAGCTCCCCGGCCTCGGCCGGCAGCTCGGCGGGCACCGGCCGGCGCGGCTCGCGGGCGAGCCGCTCCGCGTGGCGGTCGAGGAGCCGCCAGGTCTGCTGCAGGAAGCGGTGCGGGCCCTCGATCCCGGTCTCGCTCCACTCCATCGACATCTCGGGCGGCGCGGCGAAGAGGATGTACAGGCGGAGGGTGTCGGCGCCATAGCGCTTGACGACGTCGTCGGGGGCGATGGTGTTGCCCTTGGACTTCGACATCACCTCCCCGTCCTTGTGGACCATCCCCTGGGGGAAGAGCCGGGTCACCGGCTCGTCGACCGAGACCAGGCCCAGGTCGCGCATGACCTTGGTCCAGAAGCGCGAGTACACCAGGTGCAGGATCGCGTGCTCGATGCCGCCGACGTAGAGGTCGATCGGGAACCAGTAGCGGACCGCCGCCCGGTCGATGGGGCCGTCGTCCTTCCGCGGCGAGAGGTAGCGGTAGAAGTACCAGGACGAGTCGACGAAGGTGTCCATGGTGTCCGTCTCGCGCCGCGCGCGGCCGCCGCACCTCGGGCAGGTGGCGTCCAGGAATGAGGACACCTTCTCCAGCGGGTTGCCGCCCTCCCCGGTGAACGGCGCGCTCTGCGGCAGCACCACCGGCAGCTGGTCGTCGGGCACCGGCTGCAGGCCGTCCTTGTCGCAGTAGACGACGGGGATCGGCGTCCCCCAGTAGCGCTGGCGGCTGATCAGCCAGTCCTTGAGGCGATAGGTCACCGTGGGCTTGCCGATGCCCTGCTTCTCAGCCCACGCCGCCATCTTCGGGATGGCCTCCTCGGCCCTGAGACCGTCGAAGGGCCCGCTGTTCACCACCCGCCCCGGCCCGTCGTAGGCCGCCGGCAGGGTGGCGCCGTCGAGCCGCTCGCCCTCGGGCTGGATGACCACGCGCACCGCGAGGCCGTACTTGCGGGCGAACTCCAGGTCGCGCTGGTCGTGGGCGGGCACTGACATGATGGCGCCGGTGCCGTAGCCCATCAGCACGAAGTTCCCGACCCAGATGGGGATCCGCTCCTTCGTGAACGGGTTGGTGGCGTGGCGACCGGTGAAGACGCCTTCCTTCTCGACCTTGCCCTCCAGCCGCGCCCGGCGGTCCTGCGCGCGCAGCCGCCCGATCTTCTCCTTCTTCTCCGCGGCGTCCTGCTGGCCGCCGAGCAGCGCGTCCACCATCGGGTGCTCGGGGGCCAGCACCATGAAGGTGGCGCCCCAGATGGTGTCGATGCGGGTGGTGAAGATGCGGATCGGCGGCTGCCCCTCCACCGGGAAGTCGACTTCCGCCCCGTGCGACTTGCCGATCCAGTTCTCCTGCTGCGCCAGCACCCGCTCCGGCCAGGCGGCGAGCCGCCGCATGTCGTCGAGCAGCTGGTCCTGGTAGGCGGTGATGCGCAGGAACCACTGCTCCATGTCGCGCTGCTCGACCGTGCTCTTGCAGCGCCAGCAGATGCCGCCCTCGGCCTGCTCGTTGGCCAGCACCGTCCGGCACGAGGGGCACCAGTTGACCGGCGCCTTGGCCCGGTAGGCGATCCCCCGCTCCAGCATGCGCAGGAAGAACCACTGGTTCCAGCGGTAGTAGGAGGGATCGCAGGTGGCGATCTCCCTGCTCCAGGGATAGCTGAAGCCCAGCCGCTGCAGCTGGCGCTTCATGCTGGCGATGTTCTGGCGCGTCCACTGCTCGGGGTGCACACCCCGCTTGATCGCCGCGTTCTCGGCCGGCAGCCCCAGGGCGTCCCAGCCGATCGGGTGCATGACGTTGAACCCGCGCATGGTCCGGAAGCGCGAGATCACGTCGGTGATGCAGTAGTTGCGCACGTGGCCGACGTGGATGTCGCCGGAGGGGTACGGCAGCATCTCCAGGCAGTAGTACTTCGGTCGCGAAGGGTCCTCGGACACCTCGAAGGTGCCCTCCTCGGCCCACCGCCTCTGCCACCGGGTCTCGATCTCTTGGAAGTCGTAGTCAGCCATAAGGAAACAGCGAAGGATACCACGCGGGTCCGCGGGGACCTCGGCCGGCTCTAGACTCGTGCGCGGTAGCGCAGGTAGATGGGTCCGGCGCCGAAACGGCGCGTTTCGAGGAGCTCGAGATCGCCTCGCGAGCCGCGCCGGAATGCCGGCTTTCCGCCGCCGACGACCACCGGGTGGAGGAACACCTGGCATTCGTCGACGAGACCGGCATCCAGCGCCAGGCCCGCCAGCTCGGCGCCGCCGATGGTCATGTCGGCCTGCGACTCCCGCTTGAGCCTGCGGATGGCCTCGACGTCGAACTCGCGCTCCACCCGCGTGCGGCGTGTCGTCGCCCGTGTGAGCGTTCGTGAGAAGACGACCTTCTCGGCCTTCTGCCAGACCGCCGCGAAGTCGCGGCGCTCCGGTGGATAGCTCTCCGCCGGCGCCTCCCAGTAGGCCATCGTCTGGTAGAGCTGCCGCCCGTAGAGGTAGGTTCCGATCGGCCGTACCAACTCGGTGATGAACCCGAAGACCTGCTCGGGAACGACCCAGTCGAAGGCGCCGGTCGCGTCCTCTATGTAGCCGTCGAGCGACGTGTTGGCGATGTAGATCAGCTTCGACATGCGAGTGCTACTCCAACGGCCAGAACCGCGAGTGAGCCGCGCGGAACGCTGCCGCCAGCCGCTCCCCCTCCGGCGACGGTCCGCCGATCGTGGTCGCGGCCCTGCGGTCCAGCAGGCAGCCCACCACCGCCCTCGTCGCTCCGGCGATGTTGTCGAGGTCGTAGCCGCCCTCGAGCAGCATCACCACGCGGCCCTTCGCTGGCGCGGCCGCCTCCAGGCAGACGTCGGCGAGCGCCGCGTAGCCGGCATCCGTGAGGTCCATGCCGGCCAGCGGGTCGCCCCGGTGCGCGTCGAAGCCGCAGGAGACGAGCACGAGCTGCGGCGCGAACGCGCGCGCGATCGGCAGCACGACCTGCCGCCACACGGCGGCGTACTCGGCGTCGCCGCAGCCGGGGGGCATGGGCAGGTTCACCGTCAGGCCGCGGGCGCGCGGGCCGCCGCTCTCGGCGAGGCTGCCCGTCCCCGGGTAGAGCGGCACCTGGTGCGAGGAGACGAACAGCACCCGCGGCTCGTCCCAGAAGATGTCCTGGGTGCCGTTGCCGTGGTGCACGTCGAAGTCGAGGATGGCGACGCGCTCGAGCCCCCCCTCCAGGGCCGCCGCCGCAGCCACCGCCACGTTGTTGAACAGACAGAAGCCCATGGCCGTGTGCCGGGTCGCGTGGTGGCCCGGCGGCCGGACGGCGCAGAAGGCCCGGTCGAGCCCGCCGGCCCGCACGCGTTCGACGGCCTCCACGGCCGCCCCGACGGCCAGCAGCGCCGCCTCGTACGAGCGCGGCCCGGCGGCAGTGTCGGCGTCGAAGCTCACCTGGCGTCCCTGCGTCGCCGCCACCGCCTCCACCAGCTCTGCGCCGTGCACCCGCAGCAGCTCCTCGCGGGTGGCCGGCCGCGGCGCGACCTGCACCAGCTCGTCGACCAGCCCCGCCTCGCGCAGGCCCCGACGCACCGCCTGCAGCCGCTCCGGCCGCTCGGGGTGGCCGGCACCCGCGTCGTGGCTGTCGAACACGGAGCTGTCGAAGAAGCCGACCCGGGGCATAGCTATACTATTGAATAGTATAGTGGCGGGGAGCCGTGTCGTTTCGTGACGGAAACGCTACAACTCAAGACCTGACCCCCGCCAGCCGCTCGGCCACCAGCTCGGCCACGTCCTTCACCTTCACCGTCTCCTCGACGTCCTTGGCCTTGGTGCCGTCCGTGATCATGGTCATGCAGAACGGGCAGGCGACGGCGATGGTGCTGGCGCCGGTGGCGAGCGCCTGCTCGGTGCGCTCGACGTTCACCCGCTTGCCGATCCTCTCCTCCAGGAAGATGCGGCCGCCGCCGGCGCCGCAGCAGAAGCCGTCCTCGCGGCTGCGGGCCATCTCGGTCTTCTTCACCCCCAGCCGCACCAGCACCTCGCGCGGCGGCTCGTAGCCCTGGTTGTAGCGGCCCAGGTAGCAGGGGTCGTGGAAGGTGACCAGCTCGCCGTCGGTGGCTGCCGCAACCGGGACGCGGCCGGCGGCCATCAGCTCGGCGAGCAGCTGGGTGTGGTGCACCACCTCGTAGACGCCGCCCAGCTCGCGGTAGTCGCGGCCCAGGCTGTTGAGGCAGTGCGGGCAGCTGACCAGCATCTTCTTGAACTTGTACTGCTTCAGGGTCTCGATGTTCTCCTGCGCCAGCTGCTGGAACAGGTACTCGTTCCCCATCCGCCGCGCGGCGTCGCCGTTGCACTTCTCCTCGGGGCCCAGCACGGCGAAGTCGACCTTCGCCGCTTTCAGCACGCGGACGAGCGCCTGCGCGGTCCTGCGCGCCCGGGGATCGGTGGCCGCCGCGCAGCCGACCCAGTAGAGGTAGTCCACCTCGCGTCCCAGCTCGGCCATCACCGGCACGTCCAGCCCCTCGGCCCACTCGAGGCGGCGGTCCTGGCCCATGCCCCAGGGATTGCCCTGCACCTCCATGCCCTTGAAGGCGGTGGTCGCCTCCTGCGGGAACTCCGACTCCATCATCACCAGGCTCTGCCTCATGGCGAGGAGCGAGCCGGGGACGGAGTCGATCAGCACCGGGCAGGCCTCGATGCAGGCGGCGCAGGTGGTGCAGGCCCAGATCTCGTCGACGTGCACCTGCGCCTCCACGGCGTCGTAGGAGCCGTCCGCGCGCACGGCGCCGGGCGCCTTCCGGTCGATCTCCTGCCTGGCGACGAGCGGCGTCCTCGGCGGGAAGGCGGCCTCCTGGTCGGCCTTCTCCACCAGCGGACGGCCGCTCGCGTCGCGGAAGCGCAGGACGTCGGCGCCGTTGCGATAGAGCAGGTTCAGCTTGAGGTCGCGCACAACCTTGGCCGGCTTCAGCGGCTTGCCGGTCTGGTGCGCGGGGCAGGCCTGGTTGCAGCGGTTGCACTCGGTGCAGGCGAAGGTGTCGAGCAGCGTCTTCCAGGGCAGCTCCTGCACCCGGTCGACCCCGAACTTCTCGGTCTTCTCGAAGTCGAGGGCCGGCGGCAGGCCGTAGCGCTTCTTGCGGAAGAGGTAGATGTTGGGGGCAGCGAAGACGAGGTGCATGTGCTTCGTCATCGGGATGTAGGCGGCGAAGCCCAGGAAGACGAGCACGTGCGCCCACCAGCCGAACCCGCGCAGGGCCGAGACCGCCGGCCGTGGCCACGCCGACAGCGCGCCAGCCGCGGCGGAGGCGACCGGCTGGTACGCCGCCCTGAAGCTGTCGTCGCCGGAGCGGCGCAGCGCCACGCTGGCGCCGTTGAGCAGGAAGAACGTCAGGTAGAGGGCCAGGATGAACCAGAGGATGTTCTCGGCGTCCTGCGAGCGAGGCTGCAGCCGCCGCGGGTGGCCCGACCAGCGGCGGGCCATGGCGATCGAGGCGGCCACCAGCACCGCCGCCGCCAAGAGGTCCTGGCTCAGGTGGTACAGCCCGAGCAGCGGGGCCGGCAGCACCATCGCGTAGGAGAAGGGCTGGCGCCCGAACGCGCGCAGGAAGGAGGTCAGGCCCTCCAGGACCACCTCGAGGTGGCCGATGCCGAGGGTGAGGAAGCCGTAGAGGAAGAACAGGTGCAGCAGGCCGGCCCAGGGGTCGCGCAGGACGCGCTGGTGGCCGAGCACCAGGGCCGCCACCTTGCCGACCCGCTCCCCCGGCCGGTCCGTCAGCACCTCGTCGCCGGCGGTGCCCGTGCGGACCAGGGTGACGATGTGCCGCAGGCGCACGAACAGGAAGCCGAAGGCGGCGACGAGCAGGGCGAGCGTCAGCAGCGACTGCACCACGGGAAGGATCATCGGACGATCACCTCGGGGAGGAGGCCAAGTCTATCGAAACGCGAACGGCCGTCGCGGAGCCTGCCGCGACGGCCGTGGGAGGACGGCGGCCAGCGCTACGAGCGCGCGGCGAAGTGCTGCTTCGCCACCGCGGTCAGCTTCGGCAGCACCTCGAAGACGTCGCCCAGGATGCCGTAGTTGGCGACCTTGAACATGGGGGCGTCCGGGTCCTTGTTGATGGCCACGATGAACTTCGACGAGGACATGCCGGCCAGGTGCTGGATGGCGCCGCTGATCGCGCAGGCCACGTAGAGCTGGGGCGAGACGGTCTTGCCGGTCTGGCCGACCTGGTACGAGTGGTCGACCCAGCCGGCGTCGACCACCGCCCGCGAGGCGCCGCAGGCGGCGCCCATGGCGTCGGCCAGCTCCTCGATCAGGTGGTAGTTCTCCGGCCCCTTCAGGCCGCGGCCGCCGGAGACGATGATCTGCGCCTCGGTGAGCTGCACCTTGCCGGCGGCGGTCGCCTTCACCTCCGTCACCTTGGCCCGCGCGGAGGCGTCGGCGCTCGCCTTCACCACCTCGGCCTTGTGCGAGGGGTCGGGCCGCCCCAGGGGGAACACGTTCGGCCGCAGCGTCGCCATCTGCGGCTCGCCGGCCCACTCGACGGTCGCGTAGGCCTTGCCGGAGTACATCGGCCGGCGGCCGACCAAACGGCCGCCCTTCACCGAGAGGGCCACGCAGTCGGAGGCGAGACCCGCGCCGGTGCGCGCCGCCACCCGGGGGGCGAGGTCCTTGCCGATCGCGGTGAAGGGGACCAGCACAGCCGCCGGCTTCTCGGACTGGATCGCCTGGGTGAGGGCCCGGGCCCAGGACTCGGTGGCGTAGCTGCCGAAGGCGGCGTCGCCGAACGCGATCACCTTGTCGGCGCCGTACGCGCCGAGCTCGCCGGCGAGCGCCTCGCCGCCGGGGCCGATCACCACGGCACTCACCGTGGCGCCCAGCTCTCCCGCCAGGCGCTTCGCCTCCGACACGCCTTCCAGGGCGGCGCGCCGCAGCTTGCCGTCCTTCTGCTCCGCGAACGTCAGGATGGTGGCCATGGCGTGCTCCTAGATGACCTTCGCTTCTTCGTGGAGGAGCCGCACCAGCTCCTTCGCCTGGGTCTCGGGATCGCCCTCGATCATCTTCACGGGAGGCCGTGCCGGCGGCAGCTCCAGGGCGGTCACCTTCACCTTCGGGGCGAGCGCCTCTGCGTCGAGCCCCAGCGCGGCCGCGTCGAAGCCCTGGATCGGTTTCTTCTTCGCCGCCATGATGCCCTTGAGGCTGGCGTAGCGCGGCTCGTTGAGGCCCTTCTGGGCCGAGACCACCGCCGGCAGCGGGGTCTCCCAGACCTCCCGGCCGCCGTCGATCTCGCGCTCCACCACGGCCTTGCCGTCCTGCAACTCGATCTTCGTGGCCACCGTCACCTGGGGCAGGTCGAGCAGCTCGGCCAGCATGCCCGGGACCTGGCTGTTGTCGCCGCCGACGCCCTGCTGCCCGCAGAGGACCAGGTCGAACGGCGCCAGGCTCCCGATCGCCGCGGCCAGCGCGCGGGCGGTGCCCAGCGTGTCCGTCGCCTCGAGCGTTGCGTCCTTGACGTGCACTGCGGAGTCGGCGCCCATGGCCAGGCCGGTGCGCAGCGCGGCCTGGGCCCGCTCCGGCCCCACCGTCACCAGCACCACCTCGCCGCCCCTCTTCTCCCTGATGCGCAGGGCCTCCTCGATCGCGAACTCGTCGTAGGGAGACACGATCCAGTTGGCGACGTCCGCCTCCGAGATGGCGTCGCCGGCGGCGGCGATCTTCACCCGGGTCTCGGTGTCCGGGACCTGCTTGACGCAGACGACGATCTTCATGTCGCGGCTCCTCAGTCCTCGAAGCGCTTGAAAAGCAGTGATCCGTTGGTGCCGCCGAAGCCGAAGGAGTTGCTGAGCACGCAGCGCACGTCCGCGCGCCGGGCCCGGTTGGGCACGAAGTCGAGATCGCACTCGGGGTCGGCGTTCTCGAGGTTGATGGTCGGCGGCAGCACGCGGTCGCGTACGACCAGCGCCGAGATGCCCGCCTCCAGCCCGCCGGCCGCGCCCAGCAGGTGGCCGGTCATCGACTTGGTGGAGCTGAGGGCGAGGCGCTGCGCGTGCGCGCCGAAGACCGCCTTGGCCGCCACCACCTCGACGGCATCGCCGCGGGGGGTGGAGGTGCCATGCACGTTGACGTAGTCGATCTGCTCCGGCGTGACGCCGGCGTCCTGCAGGGTGGCCTTCATCACCCGGATGGCGCCGTCGCCGTTCTCGCAGGGGGCCGAGATGTGGTACGCGTCGGACGACATGCCGTAGCCGACCAGCTCGGCGTAGACCTTCGCCCCGCGCCGGCGCGCGTGCTCCAGCTCCTCCAGGATCACGATCCCCGAGCCCTCGCCGATCACGAAGCCGTCGCGGTCGCGGTCGAACGGCCGCGAGGCCTTCTCCGGGGCGTCGTTGCGGGTGCTGAGCGCGCGCATGGCACAGAAGCCGCCCACCCCCAGCGGGGTGATCGCCGCCTCCGAGCCGCCGGCGATCATCACGTCGCAGTCGCCGTGCTGGATCAGGCGGAAGGAGTCCCCCACCGCGTGGGCGCCGCTGGTGCAGGCGGTGCAGGTGGCGGAGTTCGGCCCCTTGGCGCCGGTGCGGATGGAGACCCAGCCCGCCGCCAGGTTGACGATGGCGGCGGGGATGAAGAAGGGGCTGATCCGGCGGGGGCCGCCCGTCATCAGCTCCGAGTGCTCCCGCTCGATGGTGGCGAAGCCGCCGATGCCGCTGCCCACGAAGACCCCCGTGCGCAAGGGGTCGGTGGTGTGCGGGTCCAGCGCGGCGTCCGCCAGCGCCAGGTCGGACGCCGCCACCGCGAACTGGATGAAGCGGTCGACCTTCTTGAGGTCCTTCTTCTCGAACCAGCGCAGCGGGTCGAAGCCCTTCACCTCGCAGGCGAAGCGGGTCGAGTGGTGGGAGGCGTCGAACAGGGTGATGGGGCCGGCCCCGGAGCGGCCGGCGAGGAGGTTGCGCCAGGTCTCCTCGGTGCCGATGCCCAGCGGGGACACCAACCCCACACCCGTCACCACCACCCTGCGCCTGGAGCTCACCGTCGCGTCGACCTCCAGGGCGGGCTACTTCTTGGCGGAGTGCTTCTCTATGTAGTCGACCGCCTCGCGGACGCGGGTGATCTTCTCGGCGTCCTCGTCGGGGATCTCGATCCCGAACTCCTCCTCCAGGGCCATCACCAGCTCCACGGTGTCCAGGCTGTCCGCGCCCAGGTCGTCGACGAACGAAGCCTCGGGCGTGACCGTCTCCTCCTCCACGCCCAGCTGGTCGACGATGATCTTCTTGACGCGATCGGCTACAGGCTCCATTCGGTTTCCTCCAAGATCCCCCCCAGCATACGCAAGTGGGGAGCGGCAATTCTACATGTGGAAGCCGCCGTCGACCGCGAGCACCTGGCCGGTGACGTAGGCGGCGGCGTCCGACAGCAGGAACAGCACGGCCGGCACGATCTCCTCGGGGCGGGCCACCCGTCCCATGGGGATGGCCGAAAGCACCGCCTGGCGCGCCTTCTCGCTCATGGCGGCCGTCATCTCCGTCTCCACGAAGCCGGGAGCCACCGCGTTGACGGTGATGCCGCGGGAAGCGACCTCCCGGGCCACCGACTTGGTGAAGCCCACGAGGCCCGCCTTGCTGGCGGCGTAGTTGGCCTGTCCGACGTTGCCGGTGAGCCCGACCACGGAGGCCACGTTGACGATCCGCCCGGCCCGCTGCCTCAGCATGGGCCGCAGCGCGGCCTGCGTGCAGAGGAAGGCGCCGGTGAGGTTGGTGGCGAGCACGCGCTGCCACTCCTCGTCCTTCATCCGCAGCACCAGGTTGTCGGCGGTGACGCCGGCGTTGTTCACCAGATGGTCCAGCCGGCCGTGTCTCTGGACGAGTGAGCCGACTGCCGCCTCCACCGAGGCGCGATCGCTGACGTCGACCGCCAGCGACTCCGCGGCGCCTCCGCAGGAGCGGATCTCCGCCAGCGCCTCGTCCAGGCGCGCCGTGTCGCGTGCCGCCAGCGCGACGTGGGCGCCCTCGGCGGCCAGCGCCCGCGCGATCGCCCGGCCGATGCCGCGCGAGGCGCCGGTGACCAGCGACAGCTTCCCCCCGAAGGCCGGCATCAGGCCCCGCTCCCCAGGTCCGCCACGGCCGCCTCGAGCGAGGCCGGCGATCCCACCGAGAGCACACGCGCGCTGCGGATCGTCTTGCGGACCAGGCCCGACAGCACCGTGCCCGGACCCACCTCCACGAAGGTGGTGACCCCCTCGCCGGCCAGCTTCTCGACGCACTGCTGCCAGCGCACCGGGGCCGAGACCTGCCGGACCAGGGCCTGCCGGCACTGCTCGCCGGTCCGGACCGCTTCGGCGTCCACGTTGTTCACCACCGGCACCTGCGGGTCGGCGAACGACAGCCGTCCCAGGTCGGCGGCCAGGCGCTGCTCGGCCGGCCTCATCAGCGCGCAGTGGAAGGGCGCCGACACGGCCAGGGGCACGGCGCGCTTCGCGCCCAGCGTCTTGCAGCGCTCCACGGCGCGGGCGACCGCCGCCGCGTGGCCCGCGATCACCACCTGCCCCGGCGAGTTGATGTTCGCCGGGCTGACGACCTCGGCCTCCGCCGCCTCCCGGCAGGCCTGCTCGATCGCCCCCAGCTCCAGGCCCAGGACCGCCGCCATGGCCCCGACGCCGACCGGCACCGCCTCCTGCATGTACTGCCCGCGCCGGCGGACGGCCACCACCGCGTCTGCGAGCGACAGGACGCCGGCGGCCACCAGCGCCGAGTACTCGCCCAGGCTGTGGCCGGCGACCCAGGAGGGCCGCAGGCCCCGGGCGGCCAGCGCCCGCCACGCGGCCACGCTGGTGGCCAGCAGGGCAGGCTGGGTGTTGGCGGTGAGCAGCAGCTCCTCCTCGGGCCCGGAGAAGCAGAGCCGCGACAGGGGCAGCGACAGCGCCTGGTCCGCCTCCTCGAACACCGCGCGGCTCTCGGGGAAGGCCTGCTGCAGCTCGCGGCCCATGCCGACCTGCTGCGAGCCCTGGCCCGGGAACAGGAACGCCACGCTCATGCGCTCGCCGCCTGCCCGCCGCCGCTGAGACCGCCCAGCTCGGCCTCGATGGCGGCGTTCACGCCGCTGGTGTGGAACTCCGCCGCCGTGCGGATGCCGTGCATCACCGCCCGGCCGTCCGACTTCCCGTGCCCGATCACGCAGCAGCCGCGGAGGCCCAGGAGCGGCGCGCCCCCGACCTCTCCCGGGTCGGCGCGGCGCTGCACGGCCCTGAAGGCCGGCCGCAGCATCCAGGCCCCGGCGCGGCTGCGGGTGTCGCGCATGACCTCCTCACGGATGAGGTCGATCACGAACTCGGCCAGCGTCTCGCAGGCCTTCAGCACCACGTTGCCGGTGAAGCCGTCCATGACCACCACATCCACCTTGCCGGTGAACACGTCGTGGCCCTCCACGTTGCCGACGAAGTTGAGGGTGGAGGCCTTCAGCGCCTCGTGGACGTCGCGGACCAGCTCGCTGCCCTTCGTCTCCTCCTCGCCCATGCTCATGAGGCCCACCCGCGGCTGCTCGAGGTGGAACACGCCGCGCGCGTAGGCATGGCCCATGATCGCGAACTCCTCGAGGTGGCGCGCCTTGCACTGCGCGTTCGCGCCGACGTCGATCAGCACGGTCCGGCCGCCCTCGCGGTTGGGGAGCACCGCCGCCAGCGCCGGCCGGTCCACCGACTCCAGCGTGCCCAGCACCATCCTGGCGATCGTCCAGCAGGCCGCGGTGTTGCCGGCCGAGAAGAAGGCATCCGCGGCGCCGTCGCGCACCCGCTCCAGCGCCAGCTGGATCGAGGAGCGCTTCTTCAGGGTGGAGAGGCTGACCTTCTCCCCCATGCCCACCACGTCGGGGGCGTCGACCAGCTCGACCCCGTCGCCACCGGCGCGCTGGCGCTCCAGCTCGGCCTCCAGCACGGCCAGCGGTCCCACCAGGGCGACGGCGATCCCCAGCTCCCGGGCCGCGAGCAGGGCGCCTTCCACGGCCACCGCGGGACCGTGGTCGCCACCCATGGCGTCCACGGCCACCCGGGGCTGCCCCACTAGACCTCCTCGCCCCCGGCGACCGCCTTGCCCTTGTAGTAGCCGCAGCGCGGGCACACCCGGTGCGGCATCTTCGGCTCGTGGCAGTTGGGGCAGAGGCTCAGCGCGGGCGGCTGCAGGTGGTCGTGGGCGCGACGGCTGTCGCGACGCGCCTTGGAATGGCGACGCTTGGGATTCGGCATCTTTCGGGGGCTCCTATTTCTTGTCGATCAGCCGCCGCAGCGGGGCGAGCCGTGCGTCCTCGGGCTCCCGCGTTGGCGGGCAGCCGCACGCGCCGGCGTTCAGGTTCTTGCCGCAGCCGGGGCAGAGCCCGCGGCAGTCCTCGCGGCAGAGCCGCTTCAGGGGCAGAGAGAGGAACATCTGCTCGCGTACGACCTCGCCCAGGTCGAGCCGGTCGCCGTCGTAGTACCCGACCACGACCTCGTGGTCGCCCAGCCCGACCTCCTCTTCCTGGTCCTGCGGCCGTTCGGCGGCGCGCGGCAGGTAGAAGAGGTCGAGCTCCTGCGAGAGGCCGGAGCCGTACCGCTCCAGGCAGCGCCCGCATTCGGGCTCCACGGTCGCCGTCAGCCGGCCGCGGATGTGCACGGTGGAGCCGTCCACCAGGTCCACGTGCGCCCGCAGGTGCGCCCCGGGCTGCAGCAGGAAGTCCCGCTCGCCCTCGAGGCGGAGGGACACGGCATCCAGGCCCAGGTCCAGGTCCAGGCCCTCCGGCGGGATCCTCGGTATGTCGATGAGAAGCATTTCGGCCTGCGACAAATCTCCCAATTTTACGCACTCGAGGGAGTTTGGGCAATCCGGACGACCCAGACTCCCTCGGAGTGGCACAATCAGGGCTTCGGCCCCCCGAGCCCCCCCGAGCCGGCTTCGGGTTCGTCGAGCCAATCCTCGATGGCTCGATAGGCCCGATCGCCATCCTCGAACCACGTCACCCCTGGCTGCTGGTGCCGGAACCAGGTCATCTGCCGCTTGGCATAGCGCATCGTCTCCGTCACGATCGCGGCCAGGGCGGCGTCCGGCGTCAGCTCGCCCCGCAGCAGCGCGACGGCCTGCAGGTAGCCGATCGCCCGCAGCGGGAACAGCGTCGGCGACAGGCCCCGCGCCAGGAGGGCATGGACCTCCTCGAGCAGGCCGTGCTCGAGCATGCCGCGCGTGCGCTGCTCGACCGACCGCCGCAGCGCCGCCCGCGGCGGCGCCAGGCCGAACACCCGCACCCGAAACCCCGAAAGGCCGCCCGTCGTCGCCGCCTGCTGGGCGCTGATCGGGCGGCGCGAGGTCCAGTACACCTCCAGCGCGCGCACGGTCCGCACCCGGTCGTGCGGGTGGATGCGGCCGGCCGCCGTCGGATCGACCTTCGCCAGCAGCCGGTGCAGCCGCCGCTCCCCGTGCCGATCGGCGATCGCCTCGAGGCGCCGCCGCAGCCGGGCGTCGCGCGAGGGCCCCTCGAACAGCCCCAGCAACAGCGCCCGCAGGTAGAGCCCCGTGCCGCCGGCCAGGATGGGCAGAGCGCCACGGGCCGCGATCTCGGAAAGCGCCGCGCGGGCCAGGCGCACGTACTCGGCGGCCGAGAAGACCTCCTCCGGTTCGGCGACGTCGACGAGGTGGTGGCGCACCTCGCGCCGCTCTTCCGCCGTCGCCTTGGCGCTGCCGACGTCGAGCCCCCGGTAGACCTGGAGGGAGTCGCAGGACACGATCTCGCCGCCCCGGGCACGCGCCAGGCGCAGCGCGAGCGCGCTCTTCCCCGAGGCGGTCGGTCCGACGATCGCGGCTAGCGGAGGAGCAGCAGGCGCCACAGGACGAGCAGCAGGACGGCGAAGAGCAGCAGCGCCGCCCCGCGAGCCTGCTGGCGAGAGAGCCCGCTCACGACGAGGAGCGCAGCTCGCGCACGATCGCCCCCTCGTGCTCGGCGCCCAGCGTGCGCTTGACCGCCAGCAGCTCGGCGTAGAGCAGCTCGTTGAGCGCGTCCACCAGCGCCGGCCGCCGGCGGTCCTCGGGCAGGCGCGCCAGGTTGCGCTCCACCGCCGACTCGTCCAGCGAGCCGTCCTTGCGCAGGGACACGTCGGCCAGCACGTCCGGCCGCGACTCGCGCAGGGTGTTGAGGTACTTGGCCAGCACGTTCTCCGCGATGGGGCCGACCTCGCGGACCATGTAGCCGAGCACCACCCGGTACATGCGGTTGAAGGAGTCCAGCAGGGCCAGGGCGCTGTCGCCGGGGACGAAGTCCTGGTCGAGCGGCCGCACCTTGCGCCCGCGGGCGCGCACCAGCCCGGCGCAGCGCATGGCGTAGAGCGCCTTCAGGGTGGCCGCCTCGCCGGCGTCGCTCTCGTGGCAGACCTCGAAGACGCTGCGCTCGCCGTCCACCAGCGACAGCACGTGGTCCTCCCACGGGTGGAGGACGCCGGGGGGCGGCGCGGCGGCCCGCTCCAGCACCAGCTGCGGGTCGGGGTAGCGCGCGCGCAGGGCGGGGCTGGGGTGGCTGCGCCGGATGCCCTCCAGCACCAGCACGGTGACGTCGAGGTCGACCGTGATGCGCTCGCGCTCCGGCAGCACGGACTCCTCGAAGTGGAACGAGCCCTCGTCCCACTCGAAGACGCTGAAGACGATCTCCCGCACCTGCGACTGCACGGCCACCCACAGCTCGTCGGGGGTCAGCACCCCGGCCTCCACCAGCGCCCGGCCCTGCCGGCGCCCGTGCGCGAGGGCGCGGCGCGAGGCCTCGTGCTGCTCGGGGGTGATGCGGCCCTGCCGCAGCAGCACGTCTCCCAGCCGGTCGCCCGGCTGGTTGCTGGTCGCGAAGACCACCCGGCCGGCCTTGAGGTAGAGCGCCTTGCGCGCCTCCCCGTTCGCCAGCGCCACGATGCCGGTGGCGGAGGCCCCCTGCAGGCCGCGCAGCAGCTCGGCCAGCGGCAGGCGGAACAGGGTGCCGCGCAGCCCGCCGGGGACGGCGAACGGCTCGAGCTGCTTGGCGGTCGCGCTCATGTCTTCCCCACCGGGGGGTGTCTTCCCCACCGGGGGTGGCCGGATTCTAGCCTAGTTCGGCGCGGCCATCCCGGTGAGGCTGACGCCGCTGTAATAGTGCCGCAGGATCGCCTGATAGGTGGCGCCCGCCTGTGCCATCCCGAAGGCTCCCACCTGGCACAGGCCCACGCCGTGGCCCCAGCCCTTGCCGGTGAAGACGAAGCGGGCGATGCCCGAGGGGCCGGCCTCCCGCTCCACCACGAACAGGTTCTCCCGCAGGCCCAGGCCCCAGCGGACCTTCAGGCCCTTCAGCAGCAGCTCGCCGGCATCGCCGCGCACGGCCAGCTCCAGCACCCTGCCGGAGGCGCCGATGCGGGTGGGCATCACGTCCCGCACCGTGCCGACCGAGCCGTAGCGCGAGATCGCCCGGGCCAGCTCGGCCGGCGTGAGGCGCACCTGCCAGTTGTAGTATCGCGAGGCGCGGTCGGCGGCGGCGCCGCGGCGGGTCTGCTCGGCCTCCAGGTAGACGACACGGCCCTCGCGCAGGACGTAGACCACCCGGTCGCCGATCGCCAGCGTCAGCTCGCGGGCGGCGGCGTGCACGCCGTCGAGGTCGCGCAGCAGGCGCACCGCCGGGTGGATCTCGTGGCTCTCCGTGGCCTCCTCCCGAAGCACTCGCAGCTGCCCGCCAGCCAGGCTCACCAGCTCGCCTTCCTGCAGCGCGCTGGTGCCGGCGTCGAGGGCGACGCCGGCCAGCAGGCCGAAGGCCTCGGCCCGCGACACCGCGGAGTCGGGCCGCAGCGTGTTGTCGGGTCGGGGCGAGACCAGCCCCTGGTGCACGAGCAGCGCGAAGGGCGCCCGCTCGTCGGCGTCGAGCCTTCCCGCGTCCTCGGCCTGCAGCAGGTAGTCGGCGTCGCCCGGCGCCAGCAGGCGGTGCGCCCGCTCGTCCCAGCAGACGGAAGCCACCAGGTGGCGGACGAAGGTGGCGCGCCGCGCCAGGGCGCCGCCCATGGGGCTGGCGCAGCCGGGCCGGTGCAGCGCCGCCACCAGCCGCTCGGTCCAGGCGCGCAGCTCGGCGTCGGTCGGGATCGCCGCCAGCCGGTGCGGGTCCCACTCGCCGGAGTCCACCACGCCCAGGGCCTCGAGCAGGGCGACGTCCCGGACGGCGTTGCCGGACGGCAGGCCTGCGACCACGGCGGCGCCGCTGCGGATCGTCTGCCGGGCCGAGCTCTCGGGCTCGCAGGACACCCCGCGCAGGTACGGCTCGTCGTCGTCGAAGATGGCCCCGCCGTCCTCGGTGCGGCCCCCGCAGGTGGAGGTGTAGTAGGCGTGGATCGGGCGCCCCCGCCAGGTCGCGATCACCCCCTCCGTCTCCTTCACCGCCCGGTCGGTCAGCGGGTGCTCGCTCGACTGGCCGCGGTAGACCTGGCAGGCGGCAGTGGCGCAGACGTCGAAGCCCTTCGCCGCGTAGTCGCCGAGGTGCGCGAGCACGTAGGTCCGCGCCGCCACCGCCTGCGCCTTCAGCGCCTCGAGCTGCGGGAAGGCTTCCGGCGAGAGCTCGTTCGGCACCACGCCCCGCAGGTACTCCTCCAGGTTGACCACGTTGACGACGGTGAGCGCCCCGCCCTCGGCCGCTCGCACCTCGACCAGGCCCCGGTAGGTGGTGGCGTCCACCTGCAGCGGCTCGCCGGCGCCCGCCGGCAGCAGGGTGGCCTGCGCGACCTCGTCGCCGGTCTCCAGCAGCCGCACGCGGTCCGGGGTCCGGCCCCTGCGGAAGGTCGCGCGCGGCAGCGAGAGCACGCGCACGCCGGGCTCCCCCGGCGTGCGCAGCCGGAGGCTCAGGCCCGAGTCGGCGCCGATCGACGCGCGCTCGACCTCAACCAGCACGCCCACCCGCACCGCCGGCGCCGCCACCGTCGGCTCGAGGGCCCGCTGCGGAGCGGCGGCCGGGGGGGGGCCCTGCTGCACGGTGCGGCAGCTCGCCGCCGCCAGCCAGGCACCGAGCCCCGCGACCACCCACGACGCAGCCGTCGCGCGGACGACGCGCCGCGAGCTCACGATTCGCGCGGGCTCTCGCCGTAGTAGAACGTCACCTGGATGGTGATCCGGGGCGGGCCGTAGTCCGCAGGAAGCGGCAGGTAGCGGCTGCTGGTGAGCGCGTTCTGGGCGGCGCGGTCCAGGGATTGCGTGCCCGAGCTCTTCAGCAGCCGCAGCGAGGAGACGGTGCCGTTGCGCTCGACCGTGAACTCGAAGTCCACGTGCCCGCGGGCGGCGCCCCACAGCGCCGCCTGGGGAACGATCCAGTTGCGGTAGACCTCGTCCTTGAAGCGCTGGACCCACTGCGTGAAGTCCGCGCCCTGCGGGTCGAAGTACAGCCCACCCAGGTTCTGTCCGGTCCCGGTCGGGATTCCCAGCCGGGCGTCGCGCTCCTGCCGCCTCGCCAGCTGGTCGACCTCCCTCTCGAGCGCGCGGTCGAGCGACGTTCCCGTGGGCGTCGGCCCCGCCAGCTTGCGCCGCCCCTCGTCGCCGGCCACGCCCAGCCCCCGCAGGCCGGGCGGCAGCTTCAGGCCCTCCCGGCCGGGCCGCTCCTCCACCCGTGCGGCCTGCGCCGGCGCCGGCGCCGCCGGTGCCGGCGTGGGAGCCGCGGGAGGCGCCTTGGGAGTCCCCTTGGCCACCTTGGTCAGATCGTCCTCACGCCGCAGGATCATCGGACCCTTCGCGTGCAGCTCGCTCGGCGGGCCCACGCTGATGCGGTCCTTCTTCGCCATCTCGGGCGGGGGCGTGGGTGCGGGCGCCGGCGTCGCCCCCGGCGGGCGGGGCACGGCCGGCCTCGGCGCGAGCGGGACCAGCCGCCGCAGGACGGTCGCCGGAGGCAGGAACACCCGCGCGTTCCGCTCCAGTGAGGCGGGGTCGACAGGGGTCGACCGGCGGCCGGTCGGCGGGTGCAGGATCAGCATCGTCAGCAGGGCGAGGTGGATCGCCGCCGAGACGAGAAACCCCTGCCGCTGGTCGAAGCGCCGCACACTACGCCCCCTGCTGTCCCATGCTGAACGAGAGAACGTACCACGGCCCTCGGCGAGGTATCAAGCAACTGACACACAATGTTGCGCTTGTCGCCAGAACGGCCGCGACATCCGGTGGTCCAGCGCGTCAATTGATGTGGCAACGCGGTGGCGACGGCCACGCACGATGGGCGGATCGCCCCTTTGGATGCCTCTGATGAGATCAGGCCTCGGCCATCCGGCCGAGGATCGCGTGCGCCAAGGCCAGCGCCCGCCGGCCGTCCGCCCCCGAGACGACCGGGGTGGAGCGCCGGCGGACCGCCGCCGCGAAGGCCTCGATCTGCCGGCGCAGCGGCTCCTCGTCCGGCGCGCCGCGCCTCTCCGAGGCGACCCGGGGATGGCCCGCCTCGTCCTTCTCGAGACGATAGACCTGCGCCTCGCGGGCGGCGAAGTCGGCGGAGACGTACGTACTGGGCGCGAAGACCCGGAACTTCCGCACCTTCTCGATCGAGACGCGGCTCGCCGTGAGGTTGGCGATCAGGCCCGAGGCGAGCCGCAGGCGGGCGTTCGCGATGTCGACCCGCGGGGTCAGCACCGGGACGCCGACGGCCTCGATCTGCACCGGCTCCGAGCCGTCCAGGGCGAGCACGATGTCGAGGTCGTGGATCATCAGGTCGAGCACCACGTCCACGTCCAGGCTTCGGGGCGAGAAGGAGCCCAGCCGGTGCACCTCGACGAAGCGGGCTCCCCGGCCGGCCTCCAGCAGCACCGGGGTCGCGGGGTTGAAGCGCTCGATGTGCCCGGCCTGCAGGACCGCACCGCGCCGGGCGGCCAGGGCCAGCAGGTCGTCGGCCTCCTCCAGCGTGGCGGTGATGGGCTTCTCCAGCAGGACGTCGCGCCCGCGCCCGAGCGCCAGGGAGGCGACCTCGTGGTGGCTCACGGTCGGCACCGCGATCGAGACCGCCTCGACCTCCTCCAGCAGCGACGCCGCATCCGCGAAGACGCGGCAGCCGTGCCGCGATGCCACCTCCCTCGCCCGCCCCCCGTCGGTGTCGTGCACCCCGACCAGCGTCGCGCCGGCGGCCTCGGCCCACACCCTGGCGTGGTGCCGGCCGAGGGCACCGGTGCCGATCACGCCTGCGCGCACGGGCCGCTCAGACATCGCTCTCCCCTTCGGCCGCAGCCGGCGCCCCCGGCAGGAGCCCCCACACGGCGATCCGCGAGCGCTCCGCCCGGGCCAGGAACGCCGCCTTGTCGAGCAGCAGGGTGCACCCGGAGTCGAGCGCCAGCACCCGCGCACCCGCCTCCTCCATCGCGTCCAGCGTGCCCGGCCCGACCACCGGGACGTCGAAGCGCAGGTCCTGCCCCGGCTTCGCCACCTTCACCACCGTCGTGCCCGGGCCCGCGATCCGGCCGGCGCGGCGGATGGTGTCGTCCGTGCCCTCCATCGCCTCCAGCGCGACCGCGGCGCGGTCCTTGACCACCGCCGTCTGCCCGACGTCCATGGCGGCGAGCGCGCGCGCCACCCGCTCGCCGTAGGCGAGGTCGCGCTGCTCGTCCCGCCCCGGCCGCCGGCCCGTCATCGCCCCGGCGGCGGCCAGCTCGCTGCCCAGGAAGGCCACCGAGGGCAGGAGGGTGATGCCCTCGCGCGAGAGGGCGTCGGCGACGGCGCCGATCAGGCTGTCCGTGTTCTGGAACGCCAGCCGCGCCAGCACCGCCATCAGCTTCAGGTCGGGCACCAGGCCGGAGAAGATCTGGCGGTGCTTCACCTGTCCCGCCATCACCGCTTCGCGGGCGCCGGCCTGGTGCAACAGGTCGATGGCGCGGCCGAGCTGGCCGAGGCCCACCCAGTGGAACTCGTCGACGTCGGCCGAGCGCTCCAGCGCCGGCTCCGCCTCCTCGCGGATGGCCAGGGCCACCACGCGCCGTCCCGCGCGCCTCGCGCCCGCCGCCGCCAGGAAGGGGAAGCGGCCGTTGCCGGCGATCAGCCCGAGCGGCTCGCCCTCCGTCACCGGAGCCGCCTCACGGCTCGACCGTCTCGCCGCCGCGTCCCCCCCTGCGCGACAGCACCACCCCGCGCGCGCTCCCGCGGATGAACGCCACCACCGTGCGCACCTCCTCCGTGTGCGGCCCCTCGCTCTCCAGGCGGGCGAGCGCCTGCGCCAGCGGCAGCCGGCTCTGCAGCAGCACGCGGTAGGCCTGGCGCAGCGCGCGCACGGCCTCCGCGCCGAAGCCGCGCCGCCGCAGCCCGACCAGGTTGAGGCCGAAGAGGTGGGCGCGGTTGCCGACCGTCAGCGAGTAGGGGAGCACGTCGCGGGTGGCGATCGTGGCCCCGCCCATGAACGAGTGGGTGCCGACGCGGCAGAACTGGTGCACGCCGGAGAAGGCGCCGATGGTGGCGTAGTCCTGGACCTCCACGTGGCCGGCGAGCGCGGCGGCGTTGGCGAAGATGGTGTGGTCGCCGACCCGGCAGTCGTGGGCGACATGCACCTGCGCCATCAGCAGGTTGTCCGAGCCGATGCGGGTGAGGGCGCCTCCGCCCTGCGTCCCGCGGTGCACCGTGGTCCCCTCGCGGAGGGTGTTGCGGTCGCCGATCTCCAGCCGCGACGGCTCGCCGTGGAACTTGAGGTCCTGCGGCACCAGCCCGATCGAGCTGAAGGGGAAGAAGTGGTTGCGCTCGCCGATGCGGGTGTCGCCGTCGATCACCACGTTCGAGTCGAGCACGCTGCCTCGGCCGATCCGCACCTCACCGCCCACCACGCAGAAGGGGCCCACACGGACGCCCGGCTCCAGCACGGCGCCCTTGGCCACCCGCGCCAGGGGGTCGACCTTCGGCGGCGGCAGGGTGGCCACCTGCAGCAGCAGCCGCGACTCCGCCGCGCGTGCCTCTCCCACACGCACGTCCCCGTGGAAGCGCACCAGGTCGCCGCGACGGTGCACCAGGCGGACCTCCAGCCGCAGCTGGTCGCCCGGCACCACCGGCCGGCGGAAGCGGGTGGCGTCGAAGCCCACCACCCGTATCTCCACCGCGCGCGGGTCGGGTGCCGCCTTGAGCAGCCAGATGCCGGCCGCCTGGGCGAGCGACTCCAGGATGAGGACGCCGGGCATCACCGGCTGCCCCGGGAAGTGGCCGGCGAAGAAGTCCTCGGCGCCGGTCACGTTCTTGGCGGCGACGAGGCGGCCCGCGGCGTCGTGCTCCAGGATGCGGTCGACCAGGACGAACGGATACTGCGTCGGGAGCTGGCGGACCAGCCGTCCGATCTCGCCCGAGCTCATTCGCTGGCAGGGACGCGGCCCGGGGAGGACGCTTCTGCGGCGCCCGCCCCGGGGACCGCCGTCGCTTCCGCTACGGCCTCGGAGGCGCGGGCTTGGGCGTCGCCGGGCCCGCCTTGGGTGCGGCCGTCGCACCGGCGCCGGCCGCCGGGGCCGCCGTCCCCGCGGCCTTGGCCTGCTCGTCGGCGCGCGCGATCACCTGCGGGGTGATGTCGAAGTCCTTGTTGATGGTGAAGGCCACCTGGGAGTCGAGCACCAGGTCGTAGCCCTTCTCCTTCGCCACCTGCTCCACCACCGGGCGCACCTTGAGCTGGAACTCGTTGTTGATCGACTGCGCCTGCTGCTGGGCCCGCTCCCGCATGCGGTTGATCTCGGCCTGGCCGTCCTCCAGGAAGGCCTGCCGCTCGCGGGTGCGACGGGTGATGTCCTGCTGCTTCTTCTCGCGGGCCTCCGCGCTCAGCACCGCGCCCTGCTTCTCCAGCTCGTCCTGCAGGCTCTTGATGCCGGCGTCCATCTTGCCGAGCTCCGCCTGCTTCTGGGTGGCGGCCGAGTTGATGTCGCTCTGCAGCTTCTCGAGCTGGGCGGCGTAGCTCTTGCCGAGCTGGCTCTCGGCAGACACCCGCGCCATGTCGATCACCGCGACCCGGGGGGACCGGGGCTCCTGGGCTGAGGCCGCGCCGGCGAAGGCCAGCACGGCCAGGAGGCCCGTGAGGGACGTCTTCTTCATGTGTTCTCCTTAGAAGGTGGTACCGACCGCGAACTTGAAGGTCGAGAAGGGCACGAGAGGCTTTCCGTAGCTCGGGATGATCTGCTTCTCGTAATCGGTCCGGTTGGGGTTGATGGCGTAGATGAGACGGAACGGCACGTTCAGCACCGGCATCAGGAAGCGCAGCTCGGCGCCGGTCGAGGTGCGCATCTCCCGCAGGCGCATGGGCTGGCCCTCGAAGTAGGCGTTGCCGGCGTCGAAGAACAGCATGGCACGCAGCGGCCCGAAGACGTCGAAGTAGTACTCGGCGTTGAACAGCGCGAACTTGTTGCCGCCGAGCGGCATCCCCCGCGAGTCGAGCGGGCTGATGGTGCGGATGTCGTACCCGCGCACCTGGGTCTCGCCGCCCAGGAAGTAGCGCTGGTAGTAGGGCAGGGCCAGGGTGTCGCCGTACGGCATGATGTAGGCCGCCTCGGCGCGCATCCCCAGCGCCATCTTGCGGCCGAACGGCAGGTACCAGATGCTCTCTGCGTTCGGCCGCAGGTAGTTGACGGTCCCTCCCAGCGGACCGCCGGCGAAGGTCATGGTGAGGGTGTGGCGCTTGCCCTTGCGCGGCGTCCAGGGGTTGTCGACGGTGTTGTAGACGTAGTTCGGGGTGATGCGGCTCTCCTGACGGCGGCCGTAGTCGCCGAACAGCGTCGGGTCGTAGGCGCCGTAGGTCGGGGTGGTGCCGGCGGCCACGCCGTAGAGCTGGTAGTACGGGTCGTTGGGGTCGATGGTGGCCTGGGTGATGTCGATCACCTCGAAGGTGTAGTTCAGGAAGGCCCGCCCCCACTTGCCCACCAGGAAGCCGCCGATGAGGCTGATGCCCGTGTTGTCCTGGGTGTATCCGGTGATGTTGTAGTACGGCAGGTAGGTGAGGCTGCGCTTGTACAGGTCGATGCCGGCGGTGATGGGCCGGTCCATGAAGTACGGCTCGCTCACCGACAGCGAGTAGTTCTTGGTGCGCTTGCCCGTCTGCGCGTAGACGGAGAGGGTCTCGCCGGCGCCCAGGAAGTTGGCGGTGGAGAAGGAGGCGTTGACGAAGGTGCCCTCCAGCCCGCTCACGCCGCCGCCGAAGGTGAACTGGTTGCGGTTCTGCTCCTCCACCTTGAAGGTGACGTCCACCTTGTTGTCC
>DATKME010000061.1:0-71311 GCA_035542035.1 Vicinamibacteria bacterium
AAGGCCCTGGGGTTCCCCGTCGACATCGAGTTCGCCTGCGACGGCGACATCCACAAGCTCTACCTGCTGCAGTGCCGGCCCCAGAGCCAGGCCGGCAGCGGCGCGGCCGTCGCCGTGCCCAAGAACGTGGCCGCAACGGACCAAGTCTTTTCGGCCAGCCGCTTCATCACCAATGGGCTGCTCAAGGGGATCGAGTACGTGGTCTACGTCGACCCCGACGAGTACGACAGCCTGCCCACCATGGAGGACCTGGCGCAGGTGGGACGGATCGTGGGCGAGCAGAACACCAAGCTGCCGCGCCAGAAGTTCATCCTGATGGGCCCGGGCCGCTGGGGCAGCCGCGGCGACATCAAGCTGGGCGTGAGCGTCACCTATTCGGACATCAACAACACGGCGGTCCTCATGGAGATCGCCGCCAAGAAGGGGAACTACACGCCCGATCTCTCCTTCGGCACCCACTTCTTCCAGGACCTGGTCGAGTCCTCCATCCGCTACCTGCCGCTCTACCCCGACGACGACGGGGTGGTCTTCAACGAGGCCTTCTTCACCCGCGCCCCGAACGCCCTCGCCGCCCTCGCCCCGGAGTTCGCCGCGCTCGGCGAGGTGCTGCGGGTCGTCGACGTGCCCGCCGCCGCCCGCGGCCGCATCCTGCGCGTGCTGATGAACGGCGAGCTGGACGAGGCCGTCGGGTTCCTGGCCGACCCGGCCGCGGCCGGCGAGGCGCAGCGGCTGCCCTCGGTCGTGACCGAGCTGCCGGGCGAGGATCACTGGCGCTGGCGCCTGCGCATGGCCCAGAGGATCGCCGCCGCCCTCGACTCCTCGCGCTTCGGGGTCAAGGCGGCGTACGTCTTCGGCTCCACCAAGAACGGCACCGCCGGTCCCGCCAGCGACATCGACCTGCTGCTCCACGTCGAGGCGGACGAGGCGCGCCGGCACGACCTCGAGCTGTGGCTCTCCGGCTGGAGCGAGTCGCTGGCCGAGGCGAACTACCTGCGCACCGGCTACCGCACCGAGGGCCTGCTCGACGTCCACTGCGTGACCGACGAGGACATCGCCCGCGGCGACAGCTACGCCTCCAAGATCGGCGCGGTCACCGACGCGGCGCGGCCGCTGCCGATGGGCGCGGACGCGGCGCAGACGTAGGCCCGCTTCACTCCCAGAGCGTCACAGCAGCCGCCGCCGCGCCTCCTCCGGCCGCTCCAGGTCGAAGCCCACCAGCGCCAGCTCCGGGCCGTCGTGGGCGGCGGAGAGACAGACGGTGCGCCCGATGCGCTGGCTCCAGGCGCCGGTCAGGCGGGCCGACTCGTGCACGTGGCCGTGGAGGGTGACCAGCGGCTGGCGCGACTCGACGAAGCGCCGGACCGCGATCGAGCCCACGTGGAGGTCGAGCGGCGCGTGGTCGACCGAGACGCCGTCGAGGGCGGCGCGGTCGAGGGCGGTGCCGTACGGCGGCGCGTGGAAGAGGAAGACTGCCCGGGAGAGGTCCGCGTCGCCGGCCAGGGCCGCCAGGTCGCCGGCGATCGTCCCCCAGCGGACGTCGTCCTCGTCGGCCGCGACCGAGCGGCCGCCCTCCTCCGGCGAGACGCTGCCCGGGTCCACGAAGCGCGACACGTCGTAGCGCTCCCAGTCCTTGAGGCGGAAGGGCGTCGGCGGCACGCAGGCGTAGCCGTACACCGGGAAGCCGCTGGCCTCGGTGCGCCGGCCGTGGACGTGCTCGAGCAGGCCCCGCTCCTCGAGTGCTGAGAGCGCCGAGGCGTGGACGCGAGGGTCGTCGTTGCCGAGGATGGCCAGCACCCGCGGATACGCCGCGTCCATCCGGCCGCGCAGCGCGGAGAGGCGAGGACCGAGCCAGCCCAGCAGGAACCCCCCCACCCCGGCCGGGTCCCCGGAGGGCAGCAGGTCGCCACCCAGCAGCAGCAGCGTCGGCCGCTCGCGCTCGACCGCCTCGAGCAGCGTCCGGTATCGGTCGAGCCGGCCGTGGAGGTCGGAGGCGAAAAGCGCGAGCATCCGGCTTCAGAGCGACAGCTGCTTGCGGAGCTGCTGCACCGCCTTGCTGGCCCCGGAAGGCTTCCCGCCCGAGAGGCGCTCGACGGCGGCCGCCTCCAGGCCGTCCTCCAGCGCGAGCAGGGCCGCCTGCTCCTCCGCCGCCGGCCGGCCCGCGCAGAGCAGATCGGCCCGCAGCCGCTCGGCCTCCGCCTCGCGGTCGACCTCGATCCAGGCGGCCACCGCCTCGCCCAGGTGGACGCGGGCGCCGCCGGTCAGCCGCGGCAGCAGGCCGATGCCGCCGCGGTTCACCAGGTAGTTGACGGCGCCGGTGGCGATGATCTCCCGGCGCAGGACGTGCTCCTGGAAGTGGGAGGCGAAGCGCTCCCGGAGCAGGCGCGGGAAGTAGGAGTCGAGGAAGGGCCGGCCGGCCTCGCCGTCCGGGAAGTCCGTCTCCAGCAGCAGCTGGAAGCCCGACATCTTCGAGTAGCCGAGCAGCACGCACAGCAGCGGCCGCGGCAGGCCGCGCTCGCGCAGCGGGCTCGCCAGCAGCCCCTCCCGCGAGGGCACCGACTCGTCCTGGCGGTTGAGCAGCCCCGCCCCCGCCATGTCGTCGACCAGCGTCACGAACTCCTCGTAGCGCCGCGCGCTGCGCTTCTCGTCGAGGGTGAGCGCCAGCGCCTGCCCGGCGTTGTCGGCCAGCACCAGGCCGGCCACCTCGTCCGTCATCTCCGCCAGGATGCGGTTGCGCTCGGCCCGGCCCTTCACCGTGCCCCGCTTGACCAGCAGGTCCAGCAGGATCTTGATGTTCACCTCGTGGTCGGAGGTGTCGACCCCGCCCGAGTTGTCGATGGCGTCGGTGTTCACCAGGCCGCCGGCGGCCCAGTACTCGAGGCGGCCCTTCTGGGTCAGCCCCAGGTTCCCGCCCTCGCCGATCACCTTCGCCCTCACCTCGCGGCCGTTCACCCGCACCCGGTCGTTGGCGCGGTCGCCGACCTCCGCGTTCTCCTGGTCCGTGGACTTCACGTAGGTGCCGATGCCGCCGTTGTAGAGGAGGTCGACCGGGGCGGTGAGGATGGCCCGGATCAGCTCCTCGCCGGAGAGCGCGGCCTTCTCCGTGCCCAGCGCGCGGCGGGCCTCGGGCGAGAGCGCGATGCTCTTGGCCGAGCGGTCGAAGACCCCGCCGCCCCTGCTGATCGCGGAGGCGTCGTAGTCGCGCCAGCTCGAGCGCGGCAGGTCGAACAGCCGCTGCCGCTCGGCCAGGCTGCGCGCCGGGTCGGGGTCCGGGTCCAGGAAGATGTGCCGGTGGTCGAAGGCCGCCACCACCCTGGTCACCGGCGAGAGCAGCACGCCGTTGCCGAAGACGTCGCCGGACATGTCGCCGATGCCCACGCAGGTGAAGGGCTCCTTCTGGATGTCGCGGCCCAGGTTGCGGAAATGGTGCTTCACGCACTCCCAGGTGCCGCGGGCGGTGATGCCCATCTTCTTGTGGTCGTAGCCCGCGCTGCCGCCGGAGGCGAAGGCGTCGCCCAGCCAGAAGCCGTACTGCGCCGAGACGCTGTTGGCGGTGTCCGAGAGGTGCGCGGTGCCCTTGTCGGCCGCCACCACCAGGTAGGGGTCGTCGCCGTCGCGTCGCACCACCTCGGGCGGGTGGATGACGGTGCCGTCCGTCCGGTTGTCGGTGACGTCGAGCAGGGCGGAGACGTACTCGCGGTAGCGGTCGATGAGGTACTCGTCGAGGGCCGGCCTGCCGGGCAGCTCGCCCTTGAGCACGAAGCCGCCCTTGGAGCCCACCGGCACGATCACCGAGTTCTTGACCATCTGCGTCTTCATCAGGCCCAGGATCTCGGTGCGGAAGTCGTCGTGGCGGTCGCTCCAGCGGATGCCGCCGCGGGCCACCTTCCCCCCGCGCAGGTGGATGCCCTCCAGCCGCCGGGAGTGGACGTAGATCTCGACCATGGGCCGCGGCGAGGGCATGCCCTCCACCTGCTGGCTGTCCACCTTGACGGCGAAGACGGGCCGCAGCGGCCGCTGCCAGACGTTCGTGCGCAGGGCCGCCTTCACCAGGTTGAAGAGCGCGCGCAGCACCTCGTCCTCGGCCAGGTTGCGCACCGCCTCCAGGGCCTGGGCGAAGCCGGCGTCGGCGTCCTGCACCGCGGCGGCGCGGTCGCCGGCCAGCCCCGGGTCGAAGCGGGCGGCGAAGGCCTTCACCAGCGCGCCGGCCGCCGGGCTGTTGCGCACCAGCACCCCGTTGACGGTGTCCGCGTTCCAGTGGCTGCGGATCTGCAGCAGGTGGTTGCGCAGCGTGCGCAGCAGCTCGACGTCCCGCCAGAGGAGCCCCGCCGAGAGGATCAGGCCGTTCAGCGGGTCGTCGGTCGCCCGCTCCTCGTCGAGGGCCCGCAGCGCGTCCACGAACCGGGCCTGGTCGGCCGTCAGCGCCGCCAGCCGCTCGGCCGGCGCCTCCAGCTCGAACCGGTACAGCACGCAACGCCGCCCTTCCGGCAGCTCGATCGCGATGCGCAGCTCGTCGCTGACGGTGAGCCCGAGGTTCTGCAGGGTCTTCAGGATCTCGGTGAGGTCGAGCGGGCGGACCGAGTAGAGACTGAGCGAGGCGAGCTCGGCCGCCTTGGGAGTGACCCGCAGCTCCAGCCGGCCCTCCAGGGCCTCGAAGCGCTCGACGTCCGCGGGCACCTGGTCGGGCGGCGTCGCCTCGCGGTAGAGGCCGCTGCGCGTCTCCGGGGTCACGAAGCGCCGGAAGAGCGAGCGTCCTCGGCTCTCGCCAAAGCTCCGCTCCAGCGCGGCGGCGGCCTGGTCCTCCCAACTCGTGGTCAGCGGCGCGGCCAGCCGCTGCACCTCGTCCACGTCGAGCGGTCGCTCCAGGCGGCCGCTCTCGAAGTAGAAGATGAACATGGTGAGGGGGCCGCAGTCGAAGACGGTCACGTTCGCGGCCGTGCCGAACTCCGACTCCACGGCGCGGCGCAGCGCCTGGCCGCCCTGGTAGGAGTAGCGGAGGCGGGAGAAGGCGACGTACAGCGCCTCGTAGCCGACGCCCCGCCGCAGGTGGACCACCAGCTCCTCGTCGCTGGTGACGTGGACCACCCGCTCGATCACCGTCTGCAGGTCGGCCACGTCCGCGTAGAACAGCTCGGTCTTCGGGAACTGGTTGAAGACGGCGCGGATCTCCCGCCAGGTGTGGGAGCCGGGCAGCACGCCGCTCCTCTCCAGCAGCCAGTCGTGCTTCTCCTTCAGGACGGGGATGCGGTCGGCACGCTGGGCGAAGGCGCCGCGGGCGAAGCGGCCCAGCAGCAGCGTGAGCCCGGCCAGCCGGCCGTCCTCCCCCCACTCGCGCACGGTGAGGTCCTCGATGGGGTCCAGGTGGTAGATGGCGGTGGCGCTGGTGCAGAAGTCGAGGTCCACGATGCGCTCGTCGCCCGGCGCCGGCTCGAGGTGCGTCTCCACGTGCTCGACCACCCCCGGGAACACCACCGGCAGCAGCGCCGGGTCGGTGAAGACGCCGCTCGCGCCCTCGTCGAAGCGGACCAGGCGCCCGTCCCGGTCGGGACGGTAGGAGACGATGCCCATGAAGATGTAGTTGTCGTCGAGCAGCCACTCCAGGAAGGACCGCGCCGAGGCCAGCTCGCCCGCCTCGCCCTTGCGGCTGCGCAGCCGGGGCAGCAGCTCGCGGCAGGCGCGGCCCATGTCGGCGAAGTCGTCGACGGCCACGAACACCGCCTTGAGCAGCGAGTGGATCTCGTGCTCCGTGCGCCGCAGCCGCTCGCGGGAGTCGATGGCCTCGATCTGGAAGCAGGTGTAGCTCTCCTTGCTGCCCTCCTCGTGCGCGCCGCCCACCCAGGCCACCCGCTCCCACTGCCGGCGCACGCTGAACACCGGGTGGATCGCGGTGAACACCCGCAGCCCCTGCTTCTGCAGGTAGTTCTTCAGGCTCTCGAAGATGAAGGGCCGGTCGGGCGTGTGCGTCTCGACCAGTGTCGTCTCCATCGGCAGGCCGGCGCCGCCGCCCAGCCGGCGCGCCTCCTCCTCGCCGGGGTTGCGGACGCGGACGTGGATCCCGGGCAGCCCCTTGAAGAGCTGGTGGGCGGGCGGCATCTCGCGGGCGACGAAGCGGAAGTGGAGCGCCAGGCGGGCCGCGACGGCAGCCGCCGGCAGGTCCAGCGCCACCCGGGCCGGCAGCCCGGGGAAGACCACCCGCACCAGCTCCAGCAGCAGCTCGCGGTCCTCGGGGGCGGCCTCCCGGCCGAGGATCTCGACCACCTCCGTCAGGCGCGCCTCGCGCTGCCGCGGATCGCCGTGCATCATGACGTGCTCTCCTGCAGGGTTTCCGGGCGCGATGGTACCGCGGAACTGCTCTACAATCCGCGGCAACCCATGAGGTTCCAGGTCGCCTACGGCTCAGGCACCCGGCACGAGGTCCAGCTCGCGCGCACGCTGGTGGTGCTCGGCCGGGACCCGACCTGCGACCTGGTCCTCAACGACAGCAGGTGCTCGAGGCGCCACGCCGTGATCGAGGACCGCCCGGAGGGACTGCTGATCCGGGACTGCGGCAGCGCCAATGGCATCCGCGTCAACGAGGCCCGGGTGCACACGGCGATCCTGCGGCCCGGCGACACGGTCCGCCTGGGAGACGTGACGGTGACGGTGATGGTCGAGGTCGGCGAGACGGTGGTCGTCGCCCCGCCCGACCTCGAGCCGCTCACCATGCCGGCGACCGGAGGGCCGCTGGTGGACGCCGCGGCGGCGCCGGCCGCCCCGCGGCCCGCGGCGACGCCGCGGCCGTCGCCACCGCCGGCCCCGGCGCGGCCCCTCACGGTGAACCTGCTCGTCGCCGTCTGGGCCCTGGCCACGCCGGCCTCGATCGCGGCCGCGCTGTGGACCGCGGCCCGCCTCGACGCGGGACCCGTCGGCTGGGCGGCGGCCGCCGCCGTCAGCCTGCTGTTCGCCACCCTCGGCGTCGTGATGGTCCTCGGCCTCGCTTCCCTCGCGCCCTGGGCCCGCCAGCTCCAGATCGCCGTCGCGGCGCTCGGGATGCTGGCCTGCCCGTTCGCATTGGCCTGGGCCACCGTGCTGCTGTACCTGGCCCGGCCCGAGGTGAAGGCCGCCTTCGACCGCCGCAGCCCGGGCCCGGCGGCCTCGGGGGCCGCCGGCGCGGAGCCGACCTTCGCGCTGTCGATCCTGGCCATGCTGCTGCTGGGCGCCCTACTCACCGCCGCGGCCGTGCTGGTGCTGCTGCGGCCGGCGCGGTGAGCGGCGACCAGAGGCGCGTTGACGCACGCCGTAATCCAAAGTAGAAGTGAGACTTCGCCCGCGTTTGCCGGGCCGAGGCCAAGCCACAGCATGAACAGAGACGAAGCGCTCGCGCGGCATCGCTCCATGCTCCTCATCCGGAGATTCGAGGAGCGCTGCGCCCAGATGTACGTCGAGGGGAAGATCGGCGGGTTCCTGCACCTCTACATCGGCCAGGAGGCGGTGGCGGTCGGAGCCATGAGCCTGCTCCGGCCCGACGACTACTTCATCACCTCCTATCGGGACCACGGCTACGCCCTGGCCCGGGGCACGGACCCGCGGCCGCTCATGGCGGAGCTGTTCGGCCGTGCCGCCGGGATCAGCCGCGGCAAGGGCGGCTCGATGCACTTCTACGACCTCCCGGCCGGCAACTTCGGCGGGGACGGGATCGTGGGCGGCCACCTGCCGGTCGCGGCAGGCATGGGCTACTCGATCCGCCTCCGCGGGACCGACCAGGTGGTCCTCTGCTTCTTCGGCGACGGCGCCGTCAACGAGGGCGCCTTCCACGAGGCGCTGAACGTGAGCGCCCTCTGGAAGCTGCCGGTCGTGTTCATCATCGAGAACAACCGCTACGGCATGGGCACCTCGCTCGACCGGGCCTCCTCGGTGCGCGACCTCTACCAGCGCGGCAGCGCCTACGGCATCCCCCGCCAGGACGTCAACGGCATGGAGCTCCTCGCCGTGCGCGAGGCGCTCTCGGAGGCGATCGAGCGGGCGCGCAAGGAGAAGCGGCCGACGCTGGTCGAGATGGAGACGTATCGTTACCGCGGCCACTCCATGTCCGACCCCGGCAAGTACCGGACCAAGGAGGAGGTCGAGGAGATGATGCACCACGACCCCATCCAGCTCTTCGCCGAGGTGCTGAAGAAGGCGCACGGCGTGGACCCGGCCGAGCTGGAGTCGATCGACAAGGACGTGCAGGCGCAGGTGGCGGAGGCGGTCCGCTTCGCCGAGCAGAGCCCCTGGCCGTCGGCGGACTCGCTGTACGAGGACGTCTACGTCCGCTCGCCGTACATCCACTACCCGGCCGCCGACAAGGACCCCGCCTGGCGCGCGGCGACCAGCCACGACCGCGTGCCGGAGAGCTACCCCGCCTGGCAGCCGGCACCGGCCCCGGCCAAGGTGGAGGGCTAGCGCCATGCCCGTGATCACCATGCGCGAGGCCCTCAACCAGGCGATGCGGGAGGAGATGCGCCGCGACGCCTCGGTCTTCCTGCTGGGCGAGGAGGTCGGCCAGTACCAGGGCGCCTACAAGATCACCCAGGGCCTGCTGCAGGAGTTCGGCGAGTGGCGGGTCCGCGACACGCCGATCGCCGAGGAGGCGATCGCCGGCATCGCGGTGGGCGCGGCGTTCGCGGGCATGAGGCCGATCGCCGAGATGATGACCTTCAACTTCTCGCTGCTGGCGCTCGACCAGATCGTCAACCACGCGGCGAAGTACCGCTACATGTCCGGCGGCCAGATCCGCTGCCCGATGGTGATGCGGGGGCCCTCCGGCGCCGCCGCCCAGGTGGCCGCGCAGCACTCGCAGGCCTTCGAGAGCTGGTACGCGTACGTCCCGGGCCTGGTGGTGGCCTCGCCCTCCACCCCGAGGGACGCGAAGGGGCTGCTGAAGAGCGCGATCCGCGACGACAACCCGGTGATCTTCCTGGAGAACGAGGTCCTCTACAACCTCAAGGGCGAGGTCCCCCAGGAGGAATACACGATCCCCCTCGGCCAGGGCGAGGTGAAGCGCCCGGGCACGGACGTCACCCTGGTCGCCTGGAGCCGCTCCCTGCAGTTCGCCCTGCAGGCGGCCGAGCTGCTGGCGGCGGAGGGCGTCCAGGCCGAGGTGGTCGACCCGCGGACGCTGCGGCCGCTGGACGAGGACGTGATCTTCGACTCGGTCCGCAGGACGAACCGCTGTGTGGTGGTCGAGGAGGGCTGGCGCTACGCCGGCTTCGGCGCGGAGATCGCCGACCGCGTGCAGCGCGAGTGCTTCGACTCGCTCGACGCCCCGATCCTCCGCGTCACGGCGGCCGACGTGCCGATGCCCTATTCACGCATGCTGGAGAAGGCGTACCTCCCGCAGCCCGAGAAGGTGGTCCAGGCGGTTCACCAGGTGCTCTACAGATGATCACTAAGGTCGTCCTGGCGAAGCTCTCCCCGACCATGGAGGAGGGCACCATCGTGAAGTGGAACAAGAAGGAGGGCGACGCGGTCAAGGTCGGCGAGGTGCTGGCCGAGATCGAGACCGACAAGGCCAACATGGAGATGGAGGCCCTCGGCGACGGCGTCCTCCGGAAGCTCCTGGTCCAGGCGGGCGGCAAGGCGCCGGTCGGCGCGCTGATCGGCGTCATCGCCGGCCCGGACGAGGACATCACCTCGCTGCTCGCCGAGGCTCCCGGCGCCGCCACCCCCACGGCGGCCACCACGCCGGCCCCGCCTTCGACCCCGGCCCCCGCCGCCGGCCGCGAGGACGGCCGCATCAAGTCGAGCCCGCTCGCCCGGGCGATCGCCGCGGAGCGGAACGTTCCGCTGGCGGCCGTGGCCGGCAGCGGGCCCGGCGGTCGCATCGTCAAGCGCGACATCGAGGGCTGGCTGGCGGCTCCGCCGGCGCCGGCCGCTGGCCCCGCGGCGCAAGCGCGTCCGGAGCGGCCGCGGATCCCGGTCCCCTCGGTGCCGCCCGGAACCGCGATCCCGCTCACCGGCATGCGCCGCACCATCGCCAAGCGGCTCGGCGAGAGCAAGTTCACCGCGCCGCACTTCTACGTCACCGTCGAGATCGACATGGACGCCGCGGTGGCGTTGCGCGAGCAGATCCAGCAGGCGGAGGAGGTGAAGGTCTCCTACAACGACCTGGTGGTGAAGGCCTGCGCCAAGGCGCTGACGCGCTTCCCCGTGGTCAACGCCACCTGGACCGGCGAGGCGATCCAGACCCACGCCGAGGTGCACGTCGGCGTCGCCGTCTCGCTGCCGGAAGGGCTGATCACGCCGGTGGTGCGCGACGCCGACCGCAAGTCCGTGGTGGCGATCTCGGGCGAGATCAAGGACCTGGCCGCCCGCGCGCGGGACAGGAAGCTCAAGCCGGAGGAGTTCACGGGCTCGACGTTCACCGTCTCGAACCTCGGGATGTTCGACGTCAGCGAGTTCACGGCCATCATCAACCCGCCGGAGAGCGCGATCCTGGCGGTGGGGGCGGTGCGCAAGCAGCCGGTGGTGGTGGACGACGAGCTGACCATCGGCCACCGCATGAAGGTGACGCTCAGCTCGGACCACCGGGTGGTGGACGGCGCGCTGGCCGCGCAGTTCCTGGCCGAGGTCCGGCGGCTGCTGGAGAGTCCGATCAGCCTGCTGGTCTAGCCAACCGAGACGGCGGCCGTCCTCACTCCGGCGCCATCCGCGCCAGGTAGTCGCCCACGATCGCGTCGATCGCGGCGGCTGCCTCCGCACCGACCTCCCGGAACGCGAGGCCGAACCCGGGCGGCAGGCTGTGCACCGGGTGCTCCTGGTGCGGGTTCGTCCAGGCGACGACCCCGTTGATCGAGACCTCGCGCTCGCTGCCGGGCACCTTGAAGGTGATGACCACCGGCCAGCCCAGCGGCGGCATCACGTCGGTGGCGACGTAGGCGCCGAGCGAGTTGACGTTGACCGTGAAGGTCTCGTCCGAGCGGCCGCCGGTGAACTCGAGGTGGCAGCGCCTCACGAACGGGACGCGGATCGCGCCGCCGGAGCGCCGCCGCTCTTCCGCCCGGACCGTAGTCATGGCGGGAGCGATTCTACGCCATCAAAGGACCACCCGGTCGTTGCCGGTGCGCCGGGTGACCCGCTCGCGGTCGAGGTACTCGAGCAGCGGGATGACGAACTTGCGGCTGAGGCCGGTCATCTCCTTGAATGCCGTCACCTCGAGCTTCGACCCGCCGGGCCAGCGTCGGCGCACCTCGCGCTTGAGCTCTTCGAGGTGGTCGCGGTGGACCAGGATCCCTTCGCCCACACGCTGCAGGACGCCCTCCCCGACCAGGACGCGCCCGACCCGCTCCAGCAGACGCGGGTCCTTCCCCGCCGGGCCGGCGAGGGACGCCGTCTCCACGCCGGCCAGCCCGGCGGCCGCCGCCTTCCCGGCCAGCAGCGTCCGCGCCTCCTCCTCGACGGCCGACAGCCGGACCTCGTGGCCCGCGAGCGCCACGGCGTCAGGAAGCAGACGGACGCGGCCCCCGGACTCGAGGTCGACCAGCACGGCCTCGAACGCCGGAACCGCGGCCCGTGCGAACAGCCGCGTGCGCAGCTCTTCCCGCGGCATGCCCGGTCGCAGCGGCTGCTCGCGGTGGAACCGGGTCAGGCCTTCGATGGTCTGCCGGCCGAGCTCGTCCAGCGCCTCCTTCGTCGCCACCACCACCGGGTCGCGGCCGAGCAGGCGGAGCGGGGCGCTCGTCCGCACGGCGTCCAGCAGGACCGCAACCGGCACCGTCAGCCGGGCGGCGAGCAGCGGCGCCTCGACGCCGACCGCCGCCGCCTCGCCGACCACCACCTCCGCCGCGGCGGCCAGCGTGGTCGCAGCCCGGAGAGCGGCGACGCGGTCCCGGTCTCGCGCCCGGCGCCGCGGCGGCGAGGGATCGAGGACGAGGGCGCCGCCGATCGTGTCGGCCGGGGAGTAGGACCGCAGCACCAGCCGGTCGCCGCGCCCGGCCACGCCGGGCGCCTCCAGGCGGAGCTGGGCCAGCGCGCAAGCGCCCGGCTCCAGCGCCCGCGGGCCCAGCAGGCGCACCCGGGCCAGGACCTCGGCGCTCGCCACGTGCACCCGCACCCGGGCGCCGTCCGCGAGCGGGCGCGCCGCCGGCAGCAGCGTCAGCTCGACGTCGAGCATGGAGCCGGCGCGCAGGGTCTCCGGCCGCGCCAGCACGTCCCCGCGCGCGAGCTCCCCCACCAGGACGCCGCCCAGGTTGACGGCGGCGCGGCTGCCTGCGCCCACCCTCTCGACGGCGTCGCCATGGACCTGCAGCCCGCGGACGCGGGCGCTCCGCCCGCCGGGCAGCGCCACCAGCTCCTCGCCCACGCGCAGCTCGCCGGCGACGAGCGTGCCGGTCACCACCGTCCCGAAGCCGTGCAGCGAGAACACGCGGTCGATGGGAAGACGCAGCAGGCCGGAGGCGTCGCGCGGCGGCGTCTCCCGCGCCAGCTCCAGCAGCGCCGCCCGGAGGTCGTCGAGCCCGGAGCCGGTGCGGGCGGAGACGCGCACGACCTTTCGCCCGTCGAGGAACGATCCCTTGACCAGCTCGCGGGTTTCCAGCTCCGCGATCGCCTGCAGGTCCGCGTCGGCCAGGTCGCACTTGGTGAGGGCGACCAGTCCCCGGGGGATGCCCAGCAGCCGGCAGATGTGGAAATGCTCGCGGGTCTGCGGCATCACCGACTCGTCCGCCGCCACCACCAGCAGGGCGGCATCGATACCGTGCGCCCCGGCCAGCATGTTGCGCACGAAGCGCTCGTGGCCGGGCACGTCCACGAAGGAGGCGACCACCCCCGGCGACAGCGCGGCGTGCGCGAAGCCGAGGTCGATGGTGATGCCGCGCTCCTTCTCCTCCTTCAGGCGGTCCGGGTCGGTGCCGGTGAGCGCGCGCACCAGGGCGCTCTTGCCGTGGTCGATGTGGCCGGCGGTGCCGACGATGAAGGAGCGCAGCGCGGGCCCCGGCTACTCCTCGCGCGTGGTGACCCCGAACACCGACTCGGCGGTCTTGTGCAGCTTCGCCGCCAGCGCGAGCCGCGCCTCCTTCTCGGCGCGGGCGATGAACGAGTAGTTCTCGCGGGCCACCTTGATGAGGAACAGCAGCTCGTCCCGGCTGAGGTTCAGCACCACCCGGCCGCGCTCCTGGTCGAAGGAGGCCTCGACCAGCTTGTCGCGCAGCTTGAGCCGGGCCTGCTGCTCGTCGTCGGTGATGAAGTGGTACTCCTGCCGGGTGACCTTCTGCAGGAACACCAGCTCCCGGCTCGAGAGGTTGAGGGCGACCATCCGGACGTCGGACGGCCGCGCCGGCGGCTTCGAAGGTCCAGTCGTCACGATCAGCTCCGTCCTTGGGCGTGCGTCGAGTCGTCCATGTTACCAAAGGTCGCCGGCGCGGGCGGGCTCACCTCCGCCGGCGCAGCCGCGCCGGTGCCGCCCCGGCGCGCCGCGTCTCCCGGGCCGGCCGGCGGCCGCTCGTCCGCCGCTCCCCGGCCCGGGGCGCTCGGGGCCGCTCGAGGACGTCCACCAGCGCGAAGTCGACCTGCCGTCGCTCCAGGTCGACCCGAGCCACCCGGACCTCCACGCGGTCGCCCAGCCGGTACACCCGGTGCGCGTTCTCACCGCGGAGCAGGTGAGCACGCTCGTCGAGGCGGTAGTAGTCGTCGCTCATCGAGGAGACGTGCACCAGGCCCTGCACGTAGATCTCGTCCAGCTCGACGAACAGGCCGAAGGCCTGCACGCCGGTGACGTAGCCGGCGAAGCTCTCGCCCACCCGGCCGGACATGAAACGGACCTTCTTCCACTCCACCAGCTCGCGCTCGGCCTCGGACGCGCGCCGCTCGCGCTCGGAGAGGTGCAGGCCCATCTCCGGCAGCCGCCCGCGCAGCCAGGTCTCGCGCTCACCGTCCTCGCCCCGCCGCAGCGCCCGCAGCGCGCGGTGGACCACCAGGTCGGGATAGCGGCGGATGGGGCTGGTGAAGTGGGCGTACATCTCCGTCGCCAGCCCGAAGTGGCCGAGGTTCTCCTCGTGGTAGCGGGCGAGCTTCATGGTCCGCAGCAGCAGGTAGGAGACCAGCTTTTCCTCCGGCCGACCCTCGACCTGGCGCAGGATGCGCTGGAAGTCCTCGGGCCTCACCTTCGCGAGGTCGGCAGGCACCCGGTAGCCGAGCGAGGCCACCAGCTCGGCGAACTCCTCCACCCGCTCGGGGTCCGGCTGCTCGTGGATGCGGTAGAGGGCGCCCACCCCGGCGCGGTGCAGCCTCGCCGCCACCGCCTCGTTGGCAGCCAGCATGAACTCCTCGATCAGCCGCATGCTGTCCAGCCGCTGGTGGCGCACGATGGCCGTCATCTCGCCCTGCGCATCGAGCACCAGCTTGGGCTCGGGCAGGTCGAAGTCGAGCGACCCTCGCTCGTAGCGGCGCTTGCGCATGAGCTTCGCCAGCTCGTCCATCGCCTGCAGCGAGGGCACCAGCGGGGCGAACCGCGCGTGCAGCGCCGTGTCGCCGTCGACGATGCCCTGCGCCTGCTGGTAGCTGAGCCGCGCCGCGCTGCGGATGATGCCGTCATGGAACTCGGCGCGCTGGACCCGCCCCTGCCGGTCCAGGTCGAGCACCACCGTCTGCGTCAGCCGGTCCTCGCCCTCCACCAGGCTGCAGATGCCGCTCGACAGCGAGTGCGGCAGCATGGGCACCACCGTCTCGGGGAAGTACACCGAGGTGCCCCGCAGGTAGGCCTCCTGGTCGAGCGGCGAGCCTTCGCAGACGTAGTGGGCGACGTCGGCGATGTGCACGGCCAGCCGGAAGCCGCCCTCGCGGCGCTCGATCGCCACCGCGTCGTCGTGGTCGCGCGCGGTTTCCGGGTCGATGGTGAAGGTGGTCCAGCCTCGGAAGTCGGTGCGGGAGGCGACGTCCTCCGGCGACACCGCACGGGCCACCCGCTGCGCCTCGGCCTCGACCTCGCGGGGGAACTCCCGGGGCAGGTCGTACTTCGCCAGGATCACCCGGAGGTCCACGCCCGGGTCGGTGATGCGGCCGAGAACCTCGAGCACGCGGCCGGCGGGGTTGCGACTCGCCGTAGGCGGGCGGGTGATCTCGGCCAGCACCATCAGGCCGGACTGCGCCCCGTTCTCCTCGCCGGCGGGGACGAAGACCTCGTGCAGCAGCCGCTTGTCGAAGGGGACCAGGTGGCCGCCGAAGCGGCCGTCACCCTCGTAGCGGCCGACCACGCGGCGGTTGGCGCGCTCGAGCACGCGGATGATCCGCCCCTCGGGGCCCTTCGGGGAGTGACGCTCGATGCGGGCGACCACCCGGTCGCCGTGCAGGGCCTCCCGGATGTTGGTCGCGGCCACGTAGACGTCGCGCTCGTCTTCGCGCCGCGCCTCGGGGACGACGAAGCCGTGGCCGGAGGGGCTGCAGGACAGCCGCCCGACCACGAGGTCCATGCGGTCGGGGAGCCCGACCCGCGCCCCCCGCAGGTTGACGACGGAGCCGTCGCCGAGCATCCGCCGCAGGACCGCCTTCAGCTCGCGGCGGGCGGCCGCGTCCAGCCCCAGACGGCGAACCAGCTCCCGCACCGAAACCGGCTTGCCGAGCCTCGACAGCTGATCGAGGACCCGCTCTTCGAGGCTGCTGGTGGTGTCTATGGATGAACCCGCGGTCGGGAGGTAACGGACAGCCCACTCTAGCATAGACTCGCGCGCGACCCGTGGCCCGCGCCCGTCGCCTCTCCGGCCTCCTCCCCACCGCCCTGGCGGTGGCGAGCTACCTCTTCGGCCTCGACAGCCCGCACATCCCGAAGAACGGCGACGAGTACGCGTACGAGCACATCACCCGGCTCACGGCGGCGAGCGGCGGCCTGCTCCCGCTTCGCTCCGACATCCCGGCCCTGCGCAACACCAAGCCGCCGCTGGTCTTCTGGCAGGGGATCGCCTCCACGGACGGGGGACGCGCGTGGACGCTCGCCCGGCTGCGCTGGCCCAGCGTCCTGTACACGCTGGCCACGGCGGGTCTGGCGTTCGCAGTGGCCCTCCGCATCTCGGGCCGGGCCGAGACCGGCTGGACCGCGCTGCTCTGCTACCTGGCCTTCTACAGCACCTACCGCTACGGGCGGCCGTTCCTCACCGACGCCCCGGAGACGTTCTGGCTGTTCCTGCCATTCGCCGTTCTCCTGCTCCGGCCGGCCGCGGCCCGCTCCCGCCTGCTCGTCCCGTCGCTGGCGGGCGTCGCCATCGGCCTGGCGCTGCTCTACAAGTCGTTCGCGCTCGCTCTGCCGGCGGGGCTGGCCCTCGGGTGGTGGTCGCTGCGGCAGAGCGGCGGCAGCGTGGGGGCCTTCCTGGCGAAGGACGCCGGCAAGCTCGCGCTGACGCTGGCGATCGCCCTCGCGATGTTCACGTCGTGGTTCCTGCTGGATCCCGACCCGGCCGGCGTCTGGCGGGACTTCGTCCTCCGGGAGAACGCCGGGAAGTTCGACCTGCCCGGCGGCTACCTCCCGCGTCTCCTGTGGGGCGCGTCGAGCCTGTGGAGCCTCGCCGCCGCCTATCCGGCCAACGCCGGGCTCCTGGCGTTTCCGGTGCTGGCGCTGTTCGTGTCGGCGTGGCGACGTCGCGCCGAGCTCGGCGAAGCCGAGAAGAGGCTCTGGGCGCTGGCCGCCGTCTTCCTGCTCGTCTTCTCCTTCCCCAGCCAGCGCTCCGGCCGCTACCTCCTGCCCGTGATGCCGGCCTTGGCCGTGCTGCTCGCGCTCGCGTGGGAACGCATCGGCCGCTGGGTGTTTCTCCTCGGCCTCGGGGCCACGGCGGCGGTCCTCGCCGGCATCGGGGCGCTCTCGCTGACACTCCGGCGATCGGTCCCGGCCCTCCCGCCCCCGCCGCTGCCGCTGTGGGCTGTCCTGGCGCTCGGCGCCGCGGTGGTGACCGCGGGCTTCGTCTCCTCGGCGCTCACCCGCCGGCTGGCGCTCGCCGCCTTGTTCCTCGCCTACCTGGCGTTCGCGCTGGCCCTGCGGCCCTTCGACGGGCTGGCGGGGCAGTACGACGCGGGCGCCCAGGCGTCTGTCCGCGGACAGGAGGTCGCGGTGCCGTACGACTTCGTGGCCAAGGAGGAGCGCTACCGGTTCCTGCTCCCCGGCGCAGAAGTCGTCGGCTACCGTGAGGGCCCTGACGCGTCGGCGGCCGAGCTCCTGCGCCGGTGCCGCTTCGCCGTGGTGCAGGCGCCGGTCCAGGCAGGCGACTGCGACGGCTGCGTCATCCTCGGCCGGCGACTCGACCTCCGCGGCCGCCAGACCGCTGCCGAGTTGCACGAGATCCTTCACGGCCGGCTCTCGCCCGCCCTCGTGGTCGAGGAGCGGCTGGTCGGACGGGGCCGCTGATGCGGCCCCGGCGCGCTCTCGGCGGCCGGGACGCGCTGGTCCTCGCCCTGCTCGCGGGCGCCTTCACGGCGGGCCTGTGGAGGACACGCGAGCGCGCAGGGTCTTCGACGTTCCTGCTGCGCCCGGTCGCGGAGCCGCGCGGCGAGGCGCCGCGGTTCGAGACGCAGTTCGTGAGCCTCCGGCCGAAGACCCTCACCCACGCGGCCTGCCTGGTCGAGCTGGGCGGCGGCCGGGTCCGCGCGTTCTGGTACGTGGGCAGCCGCGAGGGCGCGACGGACGTCGAGGTCCACACCGCCGTCTTCGACCCGGCGAGCGGGGGCTGGAGCGACGAGAAGGCCGTCGTCGGCCCGGCCGAGACGCAGCAGGCGCTCCTGCGCTACGTCCGCAAGGTCGGGAATCCTGCAGCGGTCCGCGGCCGTGACGGGACGCTGTGGCTGTTCTACGTGACCGTCGCGGTCGGGGGCTGGGGCGGCGGCTCGATCTCCGTCGTCACCTCGCCCGACGACGGCGAGACCTGGAGTCCTCCGCGCCGGCTCGTCAGCTCACCCTTCCTGAACACCGGCACGCTGGTCCGCGGCGAGCCGTTTCTCTACGCCGACGGCACCGTGGGCCTGCCCGCGTACCAGAGCCTGCCCCGGAACCTGCCGCTGCTGCTGCGCGTCGACCGCCACGGCGCCGTGATCGACCGCCAGCGGCTCAGCGACGACCCCGAGAGCCCGCAGCCCGTGGTGCTGCTGCGGGGGCCGACCTCGGCCCTCGCCCTGACCCGCAGCTCCGGCCCTGAGCAAAGGGTCGGCGCCGTGTCCACCCTCGACGCGGGGCGGAGCTGGACGCCGCTGCGGCGGCTGCCTCTGCGCAATCCCGACGCCGCGCTCGGCGGCCTGGTCAGGCCCGCGGGCCAGATCCTCGTCGCGCTGAACGACGTCGAGCTGGACCGCGACGCGCTGTCGCTCGTCGCCTCCGACGACGGCGGCCTGACCTGGCGAACCGTACGACGGCTGGAGGACGAAACCGCGACGCGGCGGCTGCCCGTCGACGACGCCCGCTACGACCGGACGGTCGAGGCGCTGGCCCGGGCCACGGACGCCCGCGTCCAGGATGCTCGCCCCTGGGTGGTCTCCTCGCGCCGGTTCATGTGCTGGGAGCCGCGCTGCCACTTCGAGTTCTCCTACCCGTTCCTGCTGCAGACGCGCGCCGGCGAGTTCCACCTCGTCTACACCTGGAACCGCGCCTACCTCAAGCACGTGCGCTTCAACCACGCCTGGCTGGACGAGCAGCCGGCGGGCACCGGGCCCCATGCTCCGCGCGACTGACGCCGTCGGGCTCGCCTCGGCCTCGTGCGCCGTCGCCGCGCTCTTCCTGTCGCTGCCCGGCATCGCCTGGCTCCGGAGGAAGGCCCCCACGCTCACCATCCTCGTGGCGCTCGCGGTGCCGATGGTCCCGATGGGGCCCCTGCCGATCGCGGGCTACGTCCGCGGCCTCCTCGGCGACCTCAGCGCGACGACCACGGTCCTGCTGCTCCTGTACCTGCTTCGCCCGGCCGTCCCCTTGCCGGCCGTCAGCGACCGCAGCCGGCTCGCGCTGCAGGCCCTGGTCGCGGCCGGGGGGCTCCTGCTCTATCCCCTGGCCCTGGGCTTCGGCCCGGCCGATCCCCACCGCCTCGGCTTCGGGCACGCCGGCTTCGTCGTCACGCTGCTGCTGGTGGCGCTCGCCTGCGCGTGCGCCCGGCTGCACTTGCCTGCCTGTTGCCTCGCGATCGGCGTGGCGGCCTGGGCCATCGGGGCCCTGGAGTCGCGCAACCTGTGGGACTACCTGCTCGATCCGCTGGTCGCGACCTGGGCCCTGGGCGCCCTGGCCGGGCGGCTCGTGCGGCGACGGCCCGACCGGGCGACTTCGGTTACCCTTTGACGTCCGAGAGGAGACCCGCATGCGCGTCACCTTGCCGATCCTGCTGATCCTGGCGGCGACCGTGGTCCCGGCGCTGGCCGACGAGGCCTACCGCTCCGAGATCCGCAAGTGGCGCGAGCAGCGCGAGGCGCGGCTCAAGGCCGACGACGGCTGGCTCACGGTCGCCGGCTTGTTCTGGCTGCACGAGGGCGCCAATCGTTTCGGCTGCGATTCCACCAACGAGATCGTCCTGCCGCCGGGTTCCGGGCCGGCACGCGCGGGAGCCGTCGACCTCGAGGGCCGCCAGCTCACCTTGCGCCTCGAGCCGGGGGTGCCGGGCCGGCTGGGAGGGCGAGCCGTCTCCGGGCCGGTGTCGCTCCGGCCCGATTCCGCCGGCCCGCCGGACGAGCTGGAGATGGGCCGCCTCACGCTGTACGTGATCGAGCGTGGCGGGCGCTTCGCCGTCCGGCTGCGGGATCGACAGAGCCAGGCCCGCCGCGAGTTCACCCACCTGAGCTGGTTCGAGGTCTCGGAGAGCTACCGGATCGTCGGCCGGTTCGTCCCCCACCCCAAGCTGAAGCCGATCACGGTGCCGAACGTGCTCGGCAGCATGGAGACCATGCCGAGCCCCGGCTACGTGGAGTTCGTCGTCGACCAGCAGACGGTGCGGCTGGACGGCGTCCTCGAGGAGATGGACGCGAAGCAGCTCTTCTTCATCTTCCGCGACCAGACCAGCGGCCAGGAGACCTACCCCTCGGGCCGCTTCCTCTACGCCGACCTGCCCAGGGACGGCAAGGTGACGCTCGACTTCAACCAGGCCTACAACCCGCCCTGCGCGTTCACGGCCTATGCCACCTGCCCGCTGCCGCCCAGGCAGAACATCCTGCCGGTGAGGATCCCGGCCGGCGAAAAGACCTATGGCAAGGGGCACTGAGCGGCGGGGCGCCTGAACCGGGACGGGTGCAGTGGAGGGCGAGAACATGCGAAGGACTCACGGCCTTGTGATCGTCGTCGGCCTCGGCTTGGCCTTCTCGTACGCCGTCGCTTCCGCAGATGCACCAGGCCGTCACCCCAGGTACCTGCATGCTCGCAGCGACCTGTGGCTGGCACATCACCTGCTGAACGTGCACGACGAGCCGAACGTGATGGCCCACGTCCACGCGGTCAGAGGGCACATCATGCAGGCGATCCACGAGATCGACAATGCCTCCGTGATCGACCGCAAGAACACGGACAGTCATCCGCCGGTCGACGCCAATCTCGACCGCCGGGGCAGGTTCAGCAAGGCGATGTCGCTCCTCGCCAGCGCCCGCCGGGACATCTCCCTGGAGGAGGACAATCCGCACGCGAGCCAATGGAGAGACGCCGCCTATCGTCACATCGACGACGCGATGAACCAGCTGCGGAAGGCTGCTCGCGACCTGCAAATGGATCGGATGGAAGGCTTCTGATCAGACTGACGGCGCGCGCCCCGGGCGACCTGACGCCTCAGGAAGCTGCTCGCGTCGCGGTCGGACACGCCGCGGCCGAAGGCCCGCTGAAAGGGCGACGGCATCGGGGCCGACGAGGATGCCGGGATCTGAGGTTGGATGGTGCCGGAGGTGGGACTTGAACCCACACTAGCCGAAGCCAACACGGCCCTGAACCGTGCGCGTCTGCCAATTCCGCCACTCCGGCACACGGAGCAGCAACGGATGATAGCAACTGCCGCGCGGGCCATCAACACAGCGGCGTGGCGGGTGGCGGAGCCGTCTCGCACGGAGGACGACGGCGCTCTCCGCGCAGGACACCGGCGGCGGAGAACGACGCGCTAAGTGGCGCTGGTCGTTATACTTCTCGTGCCCTGGTCGCGGCATATGGCTTGCACCGGCCGGGGGCGGGAGCGGCAGGGCTCCCGGAGGAGATCAGCCATGCGGCCTCGCATGCTCGTCGCGTTCGGCATCGCCCTCACCGTGGCCGGCCTCGGCAGCGCAGCGGCACAGGCGCAGGAGAGCTATCACCACGGCCGCCTGCGGTACGTCGACCCTGGCGTGACCATCCAGCGGGCGACCGATGACGGCGCCGCAGAGGCGGCGGTCAACGACCCGTTCCTGCCCGGCGACCGCGTCTGGACCGACGCCGGCGGGCGGGTCGACGTCCAGTTCGGCGACGGCTCGGCGGTCCGCCTGGACCGGCGCAGCAAGCTGGACTACGCCGGCCACGAGGAGGACCGCGAGGAGCAGGTCACGCTGCGGCTGTGGTCCGGCAGCCTGATCATCCGCGTGCGCCCGCGCACCGACACGGGCTACGCCGTGGAGACGCCCGGGGGCGCCGTGCTGCCGGCGGACGGGTCGGCGGTGAGGATCGACGTCGACGCGGGTGAGGCCCGCATCAGCGTCTACCAGGGCGAGGCCGCGCTCGACGACGGCCGCGACCGCGTGCGCCTGTCGGCCGGCGAGCGGACGTTCGCGCGCTGGGGCTCCCCGGCCGAGCAACCGCAGGGCTTCGACACCGAGGAGATGGACGACTTCGCGCAGTGGGAGGCGGACCGCCAGGCGGAGGAGCGCTGGGCACAGGACTCGGCCCGCTACCTGCCCGGCGAGCTGGCCAACTACTCGGACGAGTTCGACCGCAACGGCAGCTGGCGCTACGAGCCGGCGGCCGGCTACGTGTGGATCCCGCAGGTCGAGGTCGGCTGGCGGCCCTACTGGAACGGCCACTGGGCCTGGACGCCGTACGGCTGGACCTGGGTGCCGTACGAGCACTGGGGCTGGGCGCCCTTCCACTATGGCCGCTGGGACTACTCGGCCTCCCTCGGCTGGTACTGGCTGCCGGGCCAGACCTGGAGTCCGGCGTGGGTGAGCTGGGCCGTCGGCGGCGGCTACGTCGGCTGGTGCCCGCTCGGGCTCCACGACCGCCCGGTGATGGTCTGGGCAGGCCACGCGGCCCCGCGTGACCGCTTCGGCCGGAACCTCGACGCCTGGATGGTCGTACGGCAGGGCCAGCTCGGCTCCCGCGACGTGGCCCGCCTGCGGGTGCCGGTGGACCGGCTCGACGCGGCTGCGGTCCGGGCGGCCGACACCGCCCAGCTGCGCCCGACCCGCGACGGCTCGCACCTGCTGCAGGCCGACGCCGTGCCGCGGGCGATCCGGACGCGGCCGATGCCCGGCGACTTCGTCCGCGAGCTGGCGGTGGACAACAAGACCACGATCCCCGCCCCGTGGTTCCGCCACGGCGGCGGCACGCAACCGCCGACGGTCGAGGTGATCGGCCGCGGCGGCGAGCCGGCGCCTCCCCCGGGCGGCGGCGGCGGCAGCGGCGAGTCGCGTGGTCCGACGTCGCAGCAGGTGAACGGCGCGGCGCCGCGCTCGAACGGCGAGACCAGCAGCTCGGGCGCCAGCCACACCCGCCCGGTGCCGTGGTTCCGGCCCCCCGAGCAGGGAGTCCAGGGCGGCGGCCAGGGCAACGAGCACGGCCAGGCGAACGGCGCGGCTTCCGGCGGCGGCGTCTCGAATGCCGGCTCGGACCACAGCGCAGCGAGGCCGCGCGACGACGGCGCGGGGCACTCCTCCGGCGGCGGTGTCTACCGACCGCACGACAACCCCGGCGGTGGCGAAACCCGGCCCGCCGGCGGTGCGCACTCCGGCGGCGACGCCAAGCCTTCCAGCGGCGGGCAGTCCCCGGGCGGCTCGAAGGGCGGCTCCTCGTCGAGCAGCGGGTCCGGGAGCCGGTCGGCGGAGAGGGCCACGCCGCGGCCGCACAGTCGCTGACGCCTCGCGTGCGGTGACGCGCGTGACTGACAGGGGGCCGGTCTCGCGGGCATAATCGCCGCGATGCCGGCCCCCGCCGCGTCTTCCCCGCCTCCCGCGGCCGCGCGGCGCAGCGCCCGCGACGGCTCGCCCCTTTCAACCGGGCCCCGGGTCCTGACCGCGCGGCGGGTGGTGGTCACCGCGCTCTTCTCGGCGGCGATCTTCCTGGGCGCGCTGCTGGGCGTGTTCCTGGCCGTCGAGAGCGACCTGCCCCAGGTCACCTCGCTGGAGGAGTTCCAGCCGAACATCATCACCCAGGTGTTCGCCGCCGACGGCAGCGTGATCGGTGAGTTCGCCATCGAGAAGCGGGTGGTGGTGGCGTTCCGCGACATCCCGCCGGTCCTGCGCAACGCCATCGTCGCGGTCGAGGACGCCGACTTCTGGAAGCACCTGGGGATCAACCCCTGGCGCATCCCCGGCGCCGCCCTCGCCAACCTGCGCAGCGGCCGGCGCAGCCAGGGCTTCTCCACCCTGACCATGCAGCTCACGCGGCTCCTCTTCTTCACCCCCGAGAAGACCTACGAGCGCAAGCTCAAGGAGTCGATCCTCGCCTTCCAGATCGAGAAGAACTTCACCAAGGAGGAGATCCTCACCCTCTACTGCAACCAGATCTACTTCGGTCACGGCAACTACGGGGTGGAGGCCGCCAGCCGGTTCCTGTTCGGCAAGCCGGTCCGGGAGCTGACGCTGAAGGAAGCCGCGCTCATCGCCGGCCTGGCCCAGAGCCCGACGCGCCTGTCGCCGATCGAGTACCCCGAGCGCGCGCAGGCGCGGCGCAACCACGTCCTCGACCGCATGGCGGAGGAGAAGTACATCACCGTCGAGGAGGCGGAGGCGGCGAAGCGGCAGCCGCTCGGCCTGCGCCTGCGGCGCGAGCCGCCCTCGATCGCCCCCCACTTCCTGGAGGAGGTGCGCAAATACCTGGAGAGGCAGTACGGCTCGCAGCGCATCTACCAGGGCGGCCTGCGCGTCTACACGACACTCGACGCTTCGCTCCAGCGGGCGGCCGTCAAGGCGCTGCGCGACGGCCTGCTTACCCTCGACCGGCGCGCCCGCGGCTTCGTCCCGCCCGAGAGCGCCCTGGTGAACGGGGCGCTGCCGGAGCCGCTGCACCTCGACGAGTGGGACTGGCCCCTGGCGGTGGGCGACGTCGTGCGCGGGGTGGTGCTGGCCTCCGACCGCGGCGCCGCGGTGGTCCGCATCGGCGACTACCGCGCACGCCTGGGGGCGGCCGAGGTGGCGTGGACCCGGCGGACGAACGTGGCCGAGGTGCTGCCGTTCGGGGCCGTCGCCCCCTTCCGGATCGAGGCGCTGTCGGAGGGCGAGGGCCGCAAGGAGGCCCGCGTCCGCCTGGAGCAGGAGCCGAAGGTGGAGGGGGCGCTGCTGGCGATGGACGTCAGGACCGGCGCCGTGCGCGCGATGGTGGGCGGCTACGACTTCGAGCGCAGCAAGTTCGACCGCGCCACGCAGGCCATGCGCCAGGTGGGCTCGGCCTTCAAGCCGATCGTCTACTCCGCGGCCCTGGAGACGCTGCACTGGACGCCGTCCACCATCCTGGTCGACGCACCGCTCAGCTTCCCCAATCACTGGAGCCACACGGCCTGGACGCCGCAGAACTACGACGGCAAGTACCTCGGCGCCATCACCCTGCGGCGGGCGGTGGAGCAGAGCCGCAACATCCCGGCGGTGAAGACCCTGCAGGCGGTCGGCGTCGAGCGCGGGATCGATTACGCGCGGCGGCTGGGCCTCACCGGCGAGCTGCCGCCGTACCTGCCGATCGCCCTCGGCGCCGGCGAGGCGACGCTCGAGGAGATGGTGTCCGCCTACGCCTCCTTCGCCAACCAGGGCCTGCGCATGAGGCCGTTCCTCATCGAGCGCATCACCGACCGCGAGGGCAACGTGGTCGAGCAGGCCCTGCCGCGAGCCACGGACGCCCTGCGCGCCGACACCGCCTTCATCCTGACCTCGCTGCTCCGCGGCGTGGTGGAGCACGGGACCGCCGCCCGTGCCGCCTCGCTGCACCGGCCGATCGCCGGCAAGACCGGCACCACGAACGACTTCACCGACGCCTGGTTCATCGGCTTCGAGCCTTCGCTCGCGGCCGGGGTGTGGGTGGGCTTCGACGACAAGCAGCAGTCGCTGGGCAGCGGCGAGTCGGGCGCGGTCGCGGCGCTGCCGATCTGGATGGACTTCTGGTCGGCGGCGGTGGCGAACCGCCCGCTGGAGGAGTTCGCCATCCCCGGCAACGTGGTGTTCGTGCCCGTCGACGACGCCGGCCGCCGGGGCGAGGCGGGCGACCCCGGCGTGCACATGGAGGCCTACGTGGCCGGCACCGAGCCCCGCGGGGCCGCGCCGCCCGACTGAGCGCTCGCAGGCTGACGGCTCAGCGCACGGGTCGGTAGTCGGGGTTGCGGGCGTCACCCGGGCCGAAGGTGAGGCGCCAGGCCTTGCCGTCCGCGAGTCGCTGCCGGTAGAGGGCGTAGTTCCCGGCGATGTTGGAGGCGAAGGCCAGCTCGCTGCCGTCGGGCGAGTACACGGGGTCGTAGTTGAGGGCCGGCCAGTCGACCAGCGTCGTCTCCTCGTCGGTCGCCAGGTCGTGCGCCACCAGCCGGCTGGTCGGGCGCATGTGCCCCCGGCTCACGTAGACCACCCTCTTGCCGTCCCGGCTGAAGCGTGGCTCGCAGCCGCCCGAGGTGAGGGGAGAGATCCTCCGCTGCTGCCCGCTGGCGACGTCGACCACGTAGATCTGGTGGCCCACGCGGTGGTTGGAGGAGAACGTGATCTGCCTGCCGTCCGGGCTCCAGTGCGGGTTGCCGAAGATCGTGTGCTCGCCGTGGCGCACCAGCTCGCGCGCGGCGCCGGTGCGCAGGTCCTGGGTCAGCAGGCGCTCCGGCCCGTCGAGGTTGGAGAGGAAGGCGAGCTGGCTGCCGTCCGGCGAGACGTCGGCCTGGTACTCGGTGGCCTCGTTCGTGCGCAGCCGCCGCAGGTGGCTGCCATCCTCGTCGATCGCCCACAGCTGCGGTCGGTTGCCCGTCCGGCGGCTGGAGCTGAAGACGACGCTCTTCCCGTCGGGGGTCCAGCGGCCGAGGCTGCCGTCCTCCGCGAGAAGGCGCGGCGCCCCGCCGCCGGCGGGGATCAGGTAGAGGTCGATCCAGTCCCTCCGCGGCTCGAAGTCGTAGACGATCTCCCAGCCCGCGGGTGCGCCCGCGACGGCCACGGCGGCGGCCGTGGTCGCCTGCTCCTGCCGGCCGGGACGGCACGACCACGCGGCCGCGGCGGCCAGCAGCAGGGTGGCGGCGACGCCTCTCATCCCCCGACCATACCCGGACTCCCGCGCCCGGGCCAAACCGTCCCGCGGTACGCTGGTACGATGGCCCTGTTCCATGGGAACCTGCGCCGTCCTCCTTTCGCTGGTGCTCCTCTTTCCGCCGGGCGAGATCGCGCTACCGCAGCCGCACGAAGCGGCTGGCCCCGGGGATCTACTAGCGGTCGGCGGCTGAGGGCTGACCTGTCCAGATGCGGGGGGGAACATGACGATGCCGCGCGAAGAGCTGGAGCGACGCGTCGACGATCTCGAGAAGGAGGTGGCGGCGCTCCGGCGCGCCGGGCCCCTCCGGGTGGTCGGCCTCCGCAAGCGCTCATCTCTCAGCTACGCCGGCCTGCCGCTGTACGACATCGCACTGGGCCCCGACCCCGCTCGCGGCGAGTGGCGCGGCCACGCGAAGGGCGTGCTGGCGATCGGCGACATGGCCACCGGCGTGGTGGCCCTCGGCGGGCTGGCCCGCGGCGTGGTGGCGATCGGCGGGCTCGCCGCGGGCCTGTTCGGCCTCGGCGGCGTCTCACTGGGGCTGCTCTGCGCCGTCGGCGGGCTCGCGGTCGGCAGCCTCGCTCTCGGCGGCGGTGCCATCGGGGGCACCGCGATCGGCGGTGGGGCGGTCGGCTACTACGCCTGCGGCGGCGGGGCCTTCGGCGCCCACGTCGTCGACGCGATGCGGAGCGACCCTGCGGCGATCGAGTTCTTCCGGCAGCACGGTCTGTCCTCGCTCTGCGGCGCCGGCGCGCCGGCCAGGCACCGCCGCAACGACCCGGAGACCCTCTATATCATTCGTTGATATAGCAGTCGCGTAACCCGGTCTGCGGCTCAGTGTGGCCAGGTGTAGACCGTGAAGTCGCGGTACCGGTGCCAGACGCCTCGCGCAAACCGGCGCGAGAGCCTGGACGCCTCCGGCGAGTCGTCTTTCAGCAGGACGAAGACGTTCGGCCGGAGAGAGTCGACCTCGAGCGACTCGATGGCCTCGGCACGCACGAACGTCGGGCACGCGATGGCGGGCACCGGCCGCGTGCAGTCTTCGTGGAGCAGGAAGAGCAGGCTCTGAGCGGGGATGGGCAGGCCGTCGGGGTACGGGACGGGCAGGCCGGGGCCGTTGGCGATGACGTACGCTCGGGACGCGGAGGAGAGCGTCTTCAGGTACGCTGCCTTCTCGACCAGGTCCTGCCTGAAGGCCTCCCCCAGGAACGGGTCGCGCCCCCACTCGACGAAGTACGCGCGGTACCCTTGAACCGCAGCAGCTCCCACCACGCACACCGAGAGCGCGAGGGGTGCCATTCGCTGGATGCGGGCCCCGGCATCCGCGGCGGCGACCAGCCCGCCCGCGGCGAGAACGAAGACGACTGGGAGCATGCCTATGCTCCGCAGCGTGTGGGGCACCCCCCTTCCGGTCAGCACGACGGGCAGCGCCATGATCACCATCCACGAAAGGAGGAACACGGCCCGGCGACGGTCCCCCAGGGAGGAGGAGCGGAGCGCCTCCCTCCTCCCGCCCTTCCCAGGGAGGACCGCGTGCTTGACCGCCAACGCGAGGCCGAGTCCGAAGAAGGGGCTCACGGCCAGGGGGAGCACCGGCGCCCGGCGGTGACTGCGCAGAGGGTTGGGGTCGCCATGGACGAAGAACATCTGCGCGGTGAGGACGGTGCTGCGCCACAACGCCTCAGGCGGGTTCTCGGCCGCCATCACCGAGACCTGTCGCATCCGGAAGCCGAACTCGTCCGGATGCCGGAGGGAGAATGCCACCAGTGGGAGTGCCACGGCCGCCGCCACCATCAGGAGGACAGCGGGCAGCCACCCCCGCGCGAAGGGAAGGGCTCCGCTCCCCGTTCTCGCCGGCCAGCTCTCGCGGGGCACGAGCAGCAGCGTCACCGCGAGCAGCAGGAAGGCGGCCCGGAATGCGACGTACGTATAGGCTCCCAGGCCGAACAGGGCCCCTGCCAGGATCACCACCGACGCCCGACGGGTGCGCAAGCCGCGCAGCAGGACCCCGAAGGCCAGGCTCATGGCGAAGGGCACCAGGATCGCGCGCAGGCTCGTGCGGCTGAGGTTCACGTGCCAGAACGAGACCGCCGTCAGCAGGCTCGCCAGGACCGCGACCCGCCGGCCGTAGAGTTCCGACGCCAGGAAGTAGATCGCGGCCACCGTCAGCGTTCCGATCACGGCGCTCGGGCCGCGCAACGCCTGGATCGAGGTGCCGAGCAGCTTCAGGCTGAGCGCGACGATCCAGATGAAGAGGCCCTCGCGTCCGTAGTTCTCGGGGTAGAAGACCGCAAGCCGGCCCGAGCCCAGGCTGGCGAGCGCGTCGTTGCCGTTCATCGCCTCGTCCGGGTAGAGCCCCGGCGGGAGGGCGTGCAGCCGGAAGAACCGGTAGAACGCCGCCAGGCCGAGGATACCGACGAGCCAGACGGCGTCTGGCACCTTGCGGCCCCCGACAGCCGACCGGAGCCGTGGCCCGATCGTCACGGGAAGATGCGGCCGCCGCGGCCCATCGTGAGCGCCGGTTGAAGCGGTCGATGAGCGAGGTGCAGTCCCGCCGCGCCTCCGGCACGGGACGTCAGCCGAGCCCCGCTGGATTCGATGAGGCCGCGGTGGCGTCGCCGGCGCGGGAGCACGGCGCCTCTTGCTGCCCGTGCAGGATGCGGCTCCAGGCAGCTGGCGAGGCGCGGTGGCATCGGACGGCCGGAGCATAGCACGCCGCTCCTGAGAGGCCCGGGCTCGGGGAGGTCGGCCACGCCGGATCCGGAGCGAACGGGGTCCGTCGCCATAGCCCGTAACCGCCGGCCGAGTTCACGACATCTGGAAGTAGTAGGGTTGCCAGGAATGGGGATGGGCGACGGTTCGGCGAGCCTCGACCTTGGACGACTCAGGAACCGTCGGCCAGAGGCCGTTCGCGTCTGGTTCGAGAGCTATTTCGCGGTCGTTCACAGGTTCGTGCGGCACCGTGTCGCGGCGTGCCCGAGTCTCGCTGACGACGTCACGCAGGACACCTTCCTGGTCGCCTTGAAGCAGATCCACAAGTTCGATCCCGAGCGCGGAGCGATGCTCCCGTGGCTGACGTACATCGCGCGCAACTGCGCGCGGAAAGCCCTGCGCGGCACGAGGCCTGGGAGCCCCGTCGAACAGGTCCTGGACGGAGTCGAGATGCTGCCGGACCTGGCCGCGGCCCCCCTGGCTGAAGCCCAGCTAGGGAGGATCGAGACGCTGGACCGCGTCCATGCAGCACTCTCGCTCCTGGCCCCACATCACCAGCGAGTGCTCGAGAGCCACTACCTCCTGGAGCAGCCCTTGACGCAGATCGCTGCGGCGGAGGTCACGACCGTCGGTGCGGTCAAGAGCCTCCTGCACCGAGCCCGCCTCGCGTTCAAGGTTGCCTTCGCAGGCGGTGCCGGCGAAGCCGACAGTTGGGCGAAGGATTCGCGAGATCCCGCCCACCGGCGACAGAAAGCGGCGGGGGAGGACGCCTATGACAGCTGACGACCGCGAGCCGCAGGGGATCCTCGAAGCCAACGTCAGCCGGTTGTTCGAACGGTTGAAGGAACCCGACCTCAGGGCGGAGACGACCCGGCGTCGCATCCTCGACCGACTTCTTCAGGAGACCTCGCTTCCACGCCGGACCCGCACCGGTGCCATCGCCCGCCGCTGGATGCGGTGGGCCGGGTTGGCTGCGGCGTTGGTCGTCATCGCTGGGCTCCTGACCATTGATCGGGACCGGCCTGCGAAGACGGGCAACGGCAACCCGGTCGTGAGCTTCGCGATCCACCTCCTGGCCACGGGTCCCGGCCCCGGGGTCGTCGAGGCGTCGAGCGCGCAGGGCGGAGAACCGCTCCGCATCCACCCGGAGCGTCAGGTGTCGAACGTCGACGTCCAGTCCGCCCGGGCCGTGCGGGCCGGCTCCGGCTGTCGAGTGGATATCCACCTCACCAACGAGGGAGCCGGGAAGCTGGCCAGGCTCACGCGCAACCACATTGGAGAGCGGCTGGCGGTGGTGATCGACGGCAGGGTGGTGATGACGCCGATGATCCGCTCCGAGATCGTCCGGGGCGAGGTGGCTCTCACCGGGGACTTCACGAACGCTCGCTGTGAGCAGATCGCACGCGGCCTTTCCGCCCGCAACTGAGGGGGCATCGAGGCTCATCGGCGCTCGGGTTGCTCGCGTGAAGGAACCCGAGGCGTGGGCCCGCCGCCACCGGGCCGCCCGCGCGGCGCCGGGGCTGCGGCTAGTCCTCCGAGGCCGTCGCCTGCCCCAGCGTCCCCCTGGCCTTGGCCGCGAGCGTGGCGATGACGAAGTCGTCGATGTCGCCGTCCAGCACCCGGTCCGGGTTGCCGGTCTCGTGCTTCGTCCGGTGGTCCTTCACCATCCGGTAGGGGTGCAGCACGTAGGAGCGGATCTGGCTGCCGAAGGCGATGTCCTTCTTGGCCGCCTCGACGGCGTCCAGCTTCTCGCGGCGCTTCGCCATCTCCGCCTCGTAGAGGCGCGACTTCAGGATCTTCATCGCCACCTCGCGGTTGCGGATCTGGCTGCGCTCGTTCTGGCAGGAGACCACGATGCCGCTCGGCAGGTGGGTGATGCGCACCGCGGAGTCGGTGACGTTCACGTGCTGGCCCCCGGCGCCGCTGGAGCGGTAGGTGTCGATGCGCAGGTCCTTGTCCTGGACCTCGATGTCGATGGTCTCGTCGATCTCGGGCCAGGCGAAGACCGAGGCGAACGAGGTCTGCCGCCGCGCGTTCGAGTCGAAGGGGCTGATGCGAACCAGCCGGTGCACGCCCGCCTCCGCCGCCAGGTGCCCGTAGGCGTACTCGCCGCTCACCAGGACGGTCGCGCTCTTGATGCCCGCCTCTTCTCCCGCCTGGATCTCGATGATGTCGCGCTTCCAGCCCCGGCGGTCGCACCAGCGCAGGTACATGCGCAGCAGCATCTCGGCCCAGTCCTGGCTGTCGGTGCCGCCGGCGCCGGAGTTGATGGTGAGGATGGCGTTGGCCCGGTCGTGCTCGCCGCCGAGCATCTTCTGCAGCTCGGCGCCCGCGACCGTCGTCTCCAGACCCTGGACCGCCGCGTCGAAGTCGCGGCCCACGTCCTCGCCGGCCTCCAGCCACTCGGCCAGCACCCGGGCGTCGTCCTCCTGGGTGCGGAGCCGCTTCAGCAGCTCGAGGTCGCCCTCCAGGCGCTTGCGCCGCTGCAGCACCTTCTGGGCCGCCTGCTGGTCGGTCCAGAAGGAGGCCGCGGCCATCTTCTCCTCGAGAGCGTCGAGCTCGGAGCGGAGCTTCGCCTCCTCAAAGATAGCCGCGGACGTCCGCGGCCCTCGCTTCGAGATCCGAAAGACGCTGTCTCTGTTCTGCGCTCAGCAAACGTGTCTCTCTCCTGGTGGTCCGCTATTCTACCCGGCCGCCCGCGGCGGCGGACCGCCGCCGCCTCCAGGTGGCCGCCAGCAGGGCCAGGGCGAGCGCCAGGCAGGCGTGGGCGAAGACGTCGCCATGGCGGCTGTAGAACGTCTCCCCGTCCACGAACGGCACCTCGCGCACCAGCACCGTCCTGTCGAACAGGCGCGTCTCCTCCAGCACGCGGCCGTACGGGTCGACCACCGCGGTGATGCCGGTGTTGGCGGCCCGCACCAGGTAGCGCCGGTTCTCGACCGCGCGCAGGGCGGCCATGGCCAGGTGCTGGTACGGGGCCGAGGTGGTGCCGTACCAGGCATCGTTGGTGACGTTGACCAGCAGCTCGGCGCCGCCCGCGGCGAAGCGGCGCACCAGGGCCGGGAAGATGGCCTCGTAGCAGATGAACCCGCCCAGGCGGTGGCCGTCGACGGTGCCGGTGGTCGCCTCCGTGCCCGGCGTGAAGTCCGCGACCTCCTGCACCAGCTTGGCGGTGTAGCGGCCGCCCATGGTGAACAGGGGCTGGAGCGGCACGTACTCCCCGAAGGGCACCAGCTGGATCTTCCGGTAGCGCGCCTGGAGGCGCCCGTCCGCTGCCAGCAGCTTGGCGCCGACGTAGATGCGGCCGCTGCCGTCCGTCCGGCGCTCGCGGTCGTCGTTGCCGAAGAAGAGGTAGATGCGGTCGCGCTCGACGAGCCCCCGCAGCAGGTCGGCCAGCTCCGGGTCCTCGTCGAACAGGAACGGCACCGCCGACTCCGGCCAGACCACCAGGCGGGCGCCCCGGGCCGCGGCCTGCCGGCTCAGCTCCAGGTGGCGATCGACGTTCGACCAGGCGTTCTCCGGGACCCACTTGTCCTCCTGCCGGATGCCGCCCTGCACCAGGCCGACCGTGATGCGTCCGGTCTCGTGGACCGGCCGGGCCATCGCCCAGCGCCCGTAGCCCCAGGTGGCGCCGACCAGCAGCGCCACGGCGGCCGCGGCGGAGCGACGCCAGGCAGGCCTGCTGTCGAGCGCCAGCGTCGCCAGCAGCGCCGAGACCGCGGCCAGCACGAACGAGACGCCGTAGACGGCCGTCACCGACGCGATCTGGACGAACGGCAGCTGCGCGTGCTGGCTGTAGCCGAGCAGGCACCAGGGGAACTGGAAGAAGGTGATCGAGCGCGTGTACTCGAGCGCCACCCAGGCGAAGGGAGCCCCCAGCAGCCCGGCGGTCCCGAAGGCGGAGGTGAAGCGCGCGGTGGCCCACCCGAACAGCGCGTGGAAGACGGAGAAGGCGAGGCAGAGCGCCACCATCACCAGGACGCCGATGGGCAGCGCCATCCCGCCGTACTGGACCACCACCAGGGCGGTCCAGTACAGGGTCCCCAGCGAGGAGACGGCCCCCGCGACATAGCCGAGGCGCAGCGCCCGCCAGCCCCCCGCCCCCGGCAGGGCGATCAGCAGCGGCGCCAGCGCCACCCAGGCGAAGGCCGCGTGCCCGAACTTGGGGAACGACAGGAACAGCAGCAGCCCCGACAGGGCGGCGAGAGCGTCCCGCCTCCAGCCGCTCAGCTCGGCCCCCCGGCGCGGAAGACCTCCTCGGCGTTGAAGGAGGAGCGCACGAAGACCCCCGCGTGGACGGTCGGGAAGCCGAGACCGCGGGCGGCGCGCTCGAACGCCTGGAACCCCTCCGGCGGGACGTAGCGGTGCACAGGCTCGTGCTCGCGGGTCGGCCGCAGGTACTGGCCGATGGTGACGATGTCGACGCCGGCCGCACGCAGGTCGCGGAGCGCCGGCTCGACCTCCTCGTCGGTCTCACCCAGCCCCACCATGAGCCCGCTCTTGGTGACCTGTCCCGGCCGCATCCGCTTCGCCTCCCGCAGCAGCTCGAGGCTGAGGCGGTAGCGCCCCTGCGGCCGCAGTCGAGGGAACAGGCGCGGCACGGTCTCGAGGTTGTGGTTGAAGACGGTGGGCTGCGCGTCGAGGACCGTCCGCAGCGCGCCGGCGTCGCCCGCGAAGTCCGGCGTCAGCACCTCGACCTCGGCCCGGGGCATGACCTCCCGCAGCGCCCGGACGGTGGCGGCGAAGTGCGCGGCCCCGCCGTCGGGGAGGTCGTCGCGATCGACCGAAGTCAACACCACGTACCGCAGGCCCAGCTGCGCCGCCGCCTCCGCCACCCGACGCGGCTCCTCCGGGTCGGGCGGCAGCGGCCGGGCCGTGCTGACCGAGCAGTAGCGGCACCGCCGCGTGCAGCGGTCGCCGAGCAGCAGGAAGGTGGCGGTCCCGCGGGCGAAGCACTCCCCGAGGTTCGGGCAGCGCGCCTCCTCGCAGACGGTGTGCAGCGCCTGCCGGCGCAGCAGCGTGCGGACGGGACGCGCCGCCGGCGCGAGCGGGCCGGTCTTGCGGGCCCAGGCGGGCAGGCGGGCGGCAGCTGGCTCGGTCACCGCCCCCAGCCTACCGCGGATCGGCCGCCGCGTTCCGCGGCCCGGTACCCTCGTCGCAGCAGGAGGATGCCCCAGGCGAGCAGGGTCAGGTTGCGCGCCAGCACGAGCAGGCACGGCCCCGCCTGCAGCTCCTCCAGGCTGCGGTAGGCGACGGGATACACGGCCTGCGCCAGGGCCATGGACAGCAGGAACAGGACCAGACACACGCGGCGGGGTGCCGTCAGCGACAGCGCCACGCCGAGGGGAAGGATCCACACCAGGTACTGCGGGCTCGCCACCTTGCCGCAGGCCACGAAGACCGCGAAGACGGCCGCGCTGGCCTCGAGGGCGGCCCGGCCCCGCTCGGCCGCGCTGCCCGCAGCCAGCCGGCGCCAGCTGACCGCGTAGACCGCGAGCAGTCCGCCCGCGGTGACGACGGTCGCCAGCGGCGCCAGGATGCGCGCGGCCGGAGCGACCACGTTGATCGAGCCGTACGTCAGCTCGGCCTCGGCTGTGCCGAGGCCGAGCGCGTGCAGAAGCCCGAGCAGTGCCCCCCACGTGCTCTCGATCTGGACCGGCCGGTCGGCGTGGTAGTGAAACACGGCCGCCAGGTGCTGGCCGGCGGGCAGCAGCCAGGGCAGCGAAACCAGGGCCCCAGACCCCAGGACCGTGAGGCAGAGGAGGAGAACATCGCGGCAGCGACGCTCGCGAACCGCGTGCAGGACCACGATGGGCACGACCAGCACAGGCGTCGCCTTGAGCGCGATCGCGGTGCCGAGCCCGGCCCCCAGCACGAGCGGCCTTCTCCCTGCAAGCCCGGCGATCCCGACGGCCAGCGCCAGCGCGACCACGGCATCGTAGCGGTGGGTGGCGACGACGCCCAGGAGCAGGAGGGCGAGCGCAGCCCAGGCTGCCACCGTGGCAGATGGCAGAGGCCGTCCGTCGAGCTGACGGAGGGACCAGGTCACGAGCCACAGGGCGGCGGTCAGCGCCAGCGCCATGTACGTCTCGAACCAGCGCACATAGGCGTCGGCGTCCGAGGTCAGCCAGGTGGGCGGCAAGGCGGCGAGGAAGAAGCCGGGCGGGTACTCCACCAGATAATCGCGGTAGGGCACGAGGGGGCGCGGCGGGACGACCGTCGGCCAGGCGTCGGGGTCGTACGGCTCCGAGCGGGCGAAGGCTCTGCGCCATTCCTCCTGGGAACGAACGTAGTAGGCCGGATAGGGGCGCCCGCGTTCGGCCTGGGCGTAGGCGAAGTAGCGGCGGACGTCGCCGTCGTTGGTCACGTAGGCGCGGACGGCATCGAGCACGGTGGTCGACCGGCCCTGGTCGAGCGCCCGATCGACGGCAAGGTATCGCTCACGGGAGAGCCCGCCGCCGAAAAGGCCGAAGGCCACGGCTGCCCAGAGCAGCCATCCCGCCCGCGTCACTGGCTCATCGAGGCACGAGGAGCGCTCGTGTCTTCGTCCGGATCCCGAGCCTGCCTACTGCTTGATGATGTACGGCTGGAACTTGTCGCCGCGCAGCCGCTCCTGCACGGCCTCGGCGTCGGCCCGCTCGCGGTAGACGCCCACGCGCACCGGGAAGAAGCCGGCGGCGTGGCCGGCAGGCGCCACGGAGAAAGCCGGCAAGCCGCGGCCCTTGAGCTCCTTCACGATCGCCTCGGCGCTCGCGTGGTCCTTGAACGCCCCCACCTGGACGGCGAACCCCTTCGCGGTCGGGCCCGTGCCGATCGGCTTCGGCAGCGCCGGCGTGGCCGCAGCGGTGCGCGCGGGCGTCGGTGTCGGCTGCGGGGCCGCCGCCGGGGTCGGCTGCACGGCGCGAGGGGCCGGTGTCGCCTTCGCCAGGGCGGGGTGCGTCGCTGGCGGGGTCGCGGACGCGGCCGTCCCCGCCGGCTTCTCCAAGCCCTCGGCCGGCTTCTCGGACTCGAGGCGCTGCGCGTAGCTGTAGTCGGTCGGCGCCGCGGCCGGCGTCGGCTCGGTCACCACCTTCTCCTCGGCGACGGCGCGCGTCTGCTCCGTGCCGGCGGCGTTCGCGCTGCCGTCGACGCCGCGGCCGACCATCACCCCGGCCAGGAAGCTCAGGATCAGCCCCGCCGCCCCGGCCATGAAGTAGAAGATCAGCTGCTTGTTGGTGAGCTGGATCTCGTAATAGTAGTCGTCCTGCGCCAAGTGGCCCGTCCCTCCCCTTCCTTCAGGCGACCCCGAACCTGCGGTAGGCGTCCTTGATGATCCCGGACACCACCGCGATCTCCTGCGCCCCCAGCCGCTGGCGGACGCTCAGCTGGATGGACGCGACCAGCTCGTTGAGCCCCGCCAGCATCAGCCGCCGCCGATCGCTGGCCGGCAGATCGGCGATGTTCGCCAGCATCTGGTCGTAGTCGGCCCGGCCGTACTGCTTGAGGTCCACCCCGTAGAACAGCGCCTCGTACTGGCTCTGGATCTGCGCCAGCGCCTCCTCCATCAGCTTGTCGACGTCCTCGCCGATGCGCCCCTGCAGGAAGCTGTAGATGCGGCTCAGCATCTGGTTGAAGCGCTCGATGATGCTCTCCACGTCCAGCTCCTGCTCCCGCTCGGCGCGGCCCTCGGCATGCGCCCCCGACAGGGCCGGCGCGCCCCGGCGGAGCACGCCGAGCACGAACAGGGCCCACAGCACCCGGCAGGTCTCGAGGTTGGAGAGGTAGGACACCTGGCAGATCTGCTCGACCGTGGCGCGCCCGTTGACGTGCGCCAGCACCTCCTGCTCCTCCTCGGTCAGCTCCAGCTTCAGCAGCATGTCCTGGTTGTCGGTCTGCGCCGGCACCGCGTCCAGGTCGCCGCCGGCGCCCCGCCAGATCCGGCTCCAGGCGCGGGTGCGCCGGATGCCCTCCAGGATGAGCCCCTCGGTCGAGAACTGGAGGGCCACCACGTCCTCCGCCCCCGGCTCGGTCATGACCAGCTCGTACTCGCCGTCCGTCCAGGTGAACACCTCCAGCAGGATCTGGCGGACGTGGTGCTCGATGGCGGCGACCAGGTCCTCGGGCTCGATGGCGCCTAGCTCGACCAGTATGGTGCCGAGCCGGCGGCCCCGGCCGAGCAGCTTGCTGGCCTCGAGGTACTGGCGGACGGTGATCTTGCCCCGCAGCAGCAGGTCCTCGCCCAGGCGCTCGTCGGGGTCGCTGCTGCGGGCGTAGACGATCCGCCCCATGTGCAGGTGGACGCTCTTGGTGACGTCCCCCTTGCGGAAGGTGAGGACACCGGTCTCGCCGCTGGTCAGCACCGACCGCAGCAGCTCCGGGACGCTGGTCTCCGCGATGGCCCCGCGGAGCGTCAGGCCCTCGTCGTCCCCTTTTTGGCCGGTGTCCATTGCGCCTCAGGCCTGCCGCTCCGGCCCGGCCGGCGGGCGCTCGCTGGTGATCCGTGACCCCATGAGCGCCTTCAGCCAGTCGATGGGCACCGGGAAGATGATGGTCGAGTTCTTCTCGGCGGCGATCTCCACCAGCGTCTGCAGGTAGCGCAGGTGCAGCGAGACCGGCTGCTCGTTGAGCGCGCTCGCCGCCTCGGCCAGCTGCTTGCTGGCCTCCAGCTCGCCCGAGGCATGGATGATCTTGGCCCGCTTCTCGCGCTCCGACTCCGCCTGCTTCGCCATCGCCCGCTGCATCTCCTGCGGCAGGTCGACGGCCTTGACCGCCACCTGGGTCACCTTCACGCCCCAGGGGTCGGTGTGCAGGTCGATCACCTCCTGCAGCATCTGCCCCAGGTGCTCGCGCTCGGACAGCAGCTGGTCGAGGTGTGCCTGGCCCAGGATGCTGCGCAAGGTCGTCTGCGCCTCCTGGCTGGTGGCGTAGAGGTAGTTCTCCACCGAGACCACGGCCTTGAGCGGGTCCATCACCCGGAAGTAGACGACCGCGTTCACCTTCACGGTCACGTTGTCGCGGGTGATCACGTCCTGCGGCGGCACGTCGAGCACCACCGTGCGCAGGCTGACCCGCACCATGCGGTCGATGGGCCAGGCCACGATGATCAGCCCGGGGCCCTTGGGCTTCTGCAGGACCTTGCCCAGCCGGAAGATCACGCCCCGCTCGTACTCGTTGAGGACCTTCACCGAAAGCAGGATCCAGAAGACGACGAGGCCGACCACGAACACCAGCGGCGACATCACGCCCCCTTTCGGACCCGCACCGTCAGGCCCTGTATGGCGACCACCACGACCGGCTCACCCGGGCTGATCGGCCCGCCCTCGCCGAGGGCGCGCCAGCGCTCGCCCGCGACCAGCACCCAGCCTTCCGGCGCCACGTCCGTCTCGGCGCGGCCGACCTGCCCGACCAGCCCCTCCCGCCCGGTCACCGCCTTGCGCCTCTGCGCCTGGACGACCAGCCGGACGAGGACGATCACGAAGGCGGCAAAGGCCACGATCACGGGGACGAGGCGCCAGACGTCCACCCGTAGCGCCGGCACCGGCGAGTCGACCAGCATCATGGCGCCGAGGATCATGGCCACCAGACCGCCGACGGTCAACAGTCCGTACGAGTGCACCTTGACCTCGGCGGCGAAGAGACCGACCGCCAGCAGCACCAGCAGCACGCCGGCCCCGCTCACCGGGATGATCTGGCTGGCGAACAGGAAGAGGATGAGGCAGATCCCGCCGATGATCCCGGGGAACACCAGCCCGGGGTGGCTGATCTCGGCGCCCAGGCCGGCCAGGGTGCCCAGCAGCAGCAGGAACAGGATCTCCGGGCTGGCGACCGTCGACAGGATCGCCTGCCGCCAGTCCATCTTCACCTCGACGGTCTGCTGGCCGGCCAGGGTCAGCCGTACGGTACGGCCGTCGAAGCGCTTCACCTCGCGGCCGTCGAGCTTCCTCAGCAGGTCGGGGACGTCGTTCGCGACCAGGTCGATGAGGTGCTGGTCGAGCGCCTCCTTTTCGGTGAAGGACTTGCTCTCGACCACGGCCTTCTCGGCCATCTCGACGTTCCGCCCGCGCCGCTCCGCCTTGCCACGGATGTAGGCCGCCGCATCCTGCGTCACCTTCTTTGACATGACCTCGTCGAGCTGGCCGCCGGTGGAGACGGGGTGGGCCGCGCCGGTGTTCGTGCCAGGGGCCATCGCCGCGACGTCGGCCGAGACGAGGATGATGAAGCCGGCCGAGGCCGCACGGGCCCCCGAGGGGGCCACGAACACCGCCACCGGCGTCCTGGCGGCCAGCATGCGGTCGACGATCTGGCGCATCGAGGTGTCGAGCCCACCCGGGGTGTTCATGCGGATGACGACCAGCGGGGCGCCCTCGGCGTCGGCCCGGTCGATCCCCTGCACCACGTGGGCGGCCGAGATGGCGTGGACGACACCGTCGAGCTCGACCACCGGCACCTCGGCGCGGGCCGCGGCCGCCGCGAAGAGCAGCGCCAGGACCGCACACAAACCGAGCGAGCGGGGCCGCACCATCATGCAGACTCTAGGGGCGCGACACCGGGGTGTCAATGCTCGGGCGCTCTGCTAACATCGTCTCGGAAACGGCGGTAAGAGAGACCCATGTTTGGCACGCTGGGCGGACCCGAGCTGTTCCTGATCTTCGTGGTGGCGCTGATCGTCTTCGGCCCCCGCAAGCTCCCGGAGATCGGCAAGAGCCTCGGCAAGATGATGGCGGAGTTCCGCAAAGCCTCGAACGACTTCCGCTCCACCATCGAGAGCGAGGTGGAGGCCGAGAAGATCCGCGAGGCGATGCGCATCGATCCGCCGCGGACGGACCCCGCCCCGGCCCCGGTCGCGCCGGCTTACGGGACCTCGGAGACCACCACGGCGCCGGAGGCGGCCCCGGCCGCCCCCGTTCCGACGGACGGCACCCCGCACGCCGGCCCGGCCGAGGCCCCCGTCGTCCACGAGCGGGTGCCCGAGACGGTCAGCCGGCAGGCCGACGCCACGCCGATCGAGCCGAAGTAGGTCCGCCGCGTCCATGACGCCGCGCCCCCACCCCGACAAGATGACGTTCCTCGAGCACCTCGAGGAGCTGCGCCAGCGCCTGGTGCGGGCGCTCGTCTACCTCGCCGCGGGTTTCGGCGTGTGCTGGTTCTTCCACGAGCAGATCTTCCACTTCCTGACGCAGCCGATGCGCCGGGGCGGCTATACCGACGCCTTCATCTTCACCAGCCCCGCCGAGGCGCTGATGCTGTACATGAAGATGTCCTTCTTCGTGGGCATCTTCGTGGCCTCCCCGTTCGTGCTCTACGAGCTGTGGGCGTTCATCTCGCCGGGCCTCTACAAGCACGAGAAGGCGTGGGCCATTCCGTTCGTCGGCATGGGATCGTTCTTCTTCATCCTGGGCGCGCTGTTCGGCCAGTACTTCCTTTTCCCGGTGACGCTGCACTTCCTGGCGGGCTTCGGCGGCCCCGACATGCGCTTCCTGCCGAAGATCGACGAGTACTGGTCCTTCTACTCCTGGTTCCTGCTGGGCCTGGGCCTCGTGTTCCAGATCCCGGTGATCATCTTCGTGCTGGCCCGCATCGGCCTGGTCGGACCGAAGCTGCTGCTGAAGGGGTGGAAGTTCGCGGTGCTCGGGTCCTTCATCGTGGCCGCCTTCGTCACCCCGACCCCTGACGTGGTCAACCAGACCGCCCTCGCCCTGCCGATGATCGGCCTCTACCTGCTGGGCGTGCTGGTGGCCTGGCTGTTCGGGAAGAAGCGGCAGACGGCGGAGGAGCGCTCCGCCGCCCTCAGCGCGGCAGCTCGAAGCTGAGGGTCGAGCCGACCACCGCCTTCTCGCGGCGGGCCTGGCCGGCGTTCATCTCCACCACGTAGGACGCCCGGCGCAGGGGCGAGTAGACAGGGCAGGGCTCCGCCTTGCACGGCGGCACCGCCTCGGCCACGTGGACCACCCGCTTGTCCCGGTCCAGCCACACCATGTCGATCGGGAACTTGCAGTTCTTCATCCAGAAGCCGTGGAAGTCCTCATCCTCGAAGACGAACAGCATCCCGCGGTCGAGCGGCAGGGAGGGCCGGAACATGAGGCCCATCGCGCGGTCCTGGTCGGCGACCATGACCTCGACCTGCAGCACCTTGCCCGAGGGCAGGGTCAGCGGGACGACGGCGGGGGTGGCGGCGACCAGCGCGGCGAGCGCGAGCAGGATCGCGGCCGGGGCCAGGACCTTCATCGCTGAAGATCCTAGCACCGGGCGGCTGGCGCAGGCGAGGCGCGGGACGCGGCCCGAGTCAGATCTGCAGGCGGGTGAGCGGGCACGCTTCCACGACGACGGTCTGCCCCACCCGAGGCAGTGGGAACTCGCGCAGCCGACCGTCCCGCCAGTAGAGCCACCGCAGTCGCGGGTCCTCGAGCGGCACCCGGAATCGGAAGGCCACCTCGAGCGGGCGGCCCTCTGGCGTCACCGAGCGGATCTCGGCGACGTAGTCGGGCCGTTCGATCGCCTCGCCGGTGGCGAAGCGTCGGGTCGGGCTCGCCAGCAGACGGTCGGCGGGAGACGGCAGGAACCCGTCCGAAGGGGCGATCACCAGCGTCATGGCGTCCTCGCGGCGCAGGTGGCTGGCGGACAGCGGGCCCAGAAGCGCCATCCGGCGCGGGACGGGGGCCTCGCCGGTCGCGGTCCGGACGATGCGCGTGTAGACGACCGGGAAGTCGTTGCCGTTCACAAACACGAACGTCTGGCCGCCGACTTCCGGCCCCCTGGGAGCTTGCCTCGCCCCGAGGCGCGCCGGACCGCCCAGCAGGGGCAGCAACAGCGAGCCGGCCATCGTCAGAGCGGCTGCCACCGGCCCGTGGAGGACCAGCAGCGCGAGCGCGGCACGCCGTCTCCAGGTTCCGGCGAGGGCCGGTTGTCGCGGCCAGAGCCCGGACGACTCGACGAGCATCGCCAGCAGGCCGAACGCCCCCACGCCGGCGAAGAGAAGCAGCCGGTCCATCGGGAACGCGCCGCAGACGGGCACCAGCGATGCCGCCATCCCGAGGGCCCAGAACCGTGCCAGGCGCTGGCGGCGCAGGAGCGGCCACATGAGCGCGGCGAGGCCGACCGCCACCGCTGCTCCAACGACCGCGCCGGCGACCTGCACGTCCCGTGGCAGGAGGATCCATGCGTTCGCCGGCAGCTGGACCCACTGCGCGGCCAGCAGCAGCGGCCACCTCTCGACCAAGACGCGGGAGAAGAGCAGCGGGGTCGTGCCGGGGTCCAGGTAGAGGCCCGAGCCCTGCGTGCCGCCGCCGGCGGCGAGGTAGAGCAGCCGCCACAGCAGGACCACTCCGGCGTACGGGGCGAGCGGCGCCAGGCGCCGCCTCCACGAGCCGGCCTCACCGGCGACCTGCCAGGCTGCAACGTAGGCGACGGCCCCCAGCGCTGCCTCGCCGCATCCGAGCCCGGCGGCCAACGCCGCGAGCGCCAGCAGCAGGTGTCGCCGGGCGTGCGTGCGCCGCCAGGCCAGGTGGAGCAGGAGGCAGGCGGTGCCGCCGACGAGGCAGAGCACGGCGTTGCGGTTGGCCAGCCAACCTGCGCAGACGACGTGGGAGTCCTCCACCGCGAAGAGCAGGCCCGCCATCCCCGCCAGTGCGCCGGGGCCGTGCAGCCGGCGGTAGAGCCACGCCACCAGCGCCACCCCCAGGGCGAACCAGAGCAGGCTGTGCAGGTGCTGCAGCCAGGGCGTGTCGGGCCACAGCGCGTAGTCCAGCAGGTGGGTCAGCGCCGTGAGCGGACGGACGAAGACGATGTGGACCTGCGGGTCGCTCCACCAGGGGAGGCAGCCGACGTCGCGCATCCAGCCCCGCAGTTGCACGGGGACGAACGCGAACAGCTCCCAGATCGGGCGGGTTGCAGCGCCCCACTCCCCGGCGTGCAGCAGCACGATTCGTTGGAGGTAGTCGTCGGCGATGAGGCCCGCACGCAGCGCCGGCGATGCCAGCACGAACGCCAGCAACCCCGCCGTGAGCGGCGCGCTGCGGTGTTCCAGCAGGCGCCGCAGACGTCCCGCCTTCCTGTCGAGCATACCCCCAGGGACCCCCTCCCGGTTCGACGCGGCCGGCCGGCGAGGGCCGATAGGCTACTCGCGGACCTTGCCGGTCATCGGCACGAAACGCACCGGCAGCACCGTCCGCTCCTCGAAGCGCCCGCCGCGGCGGGTCACCAGCACCAGCTCCTGCCAGTCGTCGCCGACCGGCACGATCAGCCGGCCGCCGTCCTTCAGCTGCTGCTTCAGCGGCTCGGGGATGCGCGGAGCGGCGGCGGTCACAGTGATCGCGTCGAAGGGAGCAGCCTCCGGCCAGCCCAGGTACCCGTCTGCGGCCCGCACGCTGACGTTCGCGTACCCGAGCCGCCGCAGGCGCTCCGCCGCCTCGGCCGCCAGCGGGGCGACGATCTCGACCGTGTAGACATGGGCGGCGATCTCCGCCAGCACCGCCGCCTGGTAGCCGCAACCGGTGCCCACCTCGAGCACGGTCTCCCCGCCCCGCAGGCCCAGCGCCTCGGTCATGAACGCGACGACGTAGGGCTGCGAGATCGTCTGCCCGTGGCCGATGGGCACCGGGTGGTCTTCGTACGCCTGCGCCACGCCGGCCGGCGGCACGAACAGGTGGCGGGGCACCTTGCGCATGGCGGCCAGGGTCCGCGGGTCGCGCACGCCGCGGGCCACGACCTGCGTCGCCACCATCTCCTCGCGTTCCTGCGCGAAGTCTCTGCCGTCGCCGTTCGGGTGCAGCGAGGAGGCGGACAAGGCGAGAAGCCAGTGGAGCCAGCGCATGGCCAGCTGCGTGCCCCATTCTAGCCCCGCCGCACCGGCTCAGGCGGCGAGGTCCACCTGCAGCACGGTGCCGCCACCCTCCCGGGGCAGGCAGCGGGCCTCCCCGTGGGGGCCGTAGAATGGGGCCGCCGAGGAGGCTCGTGACCTTCCGCAACGTCTACGAGGACGCGCACCGCGCCTTCGCCTACTCGCAGCTCGAGTTTCCGGGCACCTACTACCTCGCCTTCCGCGACCTGCCGGATCTCATCCGCGCGCACGTCGCCGGGCGCCGCGCTCTCGACTTCGGCTGCGGCGCCGGCCGCTCCACGCGGTTCCTGGAGAAGCTCGGCTTCGAGACGACCGGCGTCGACGTCTCGGCCGCGATGATCCGCCGCGCCCGCGAGCAGGACCCTGGCGGCGACTACCGGCTGGTCGCCGAGGCCGACCTCTCGGGCCTCGCCCCCTCGTCCTTCGACCTGGTGCTGTCGGCCTTCACCTTCGACAACGTCCCCACCCGCGAGACGAAGCGCGCCCACCTCGTCGGCCTGCGCGAGCTGCTGACCGCGGAGGGACGCCTGCTGAACCTGGTCTCCCGGCCGGAGATCTACACCCACGAGTGGGTCTCCTTCTCCACCCGCGACTACCCGGAGAACCGCCAGGCCCGCAGCGGCGACCTCGTCCGCATCGTGATGACCGACGTCGTCGACCGCCGCCCGGTGGAGGACGTGGTGTTCTCCGAGGACGACTACCTCGCCGTGTACGCGGAGGCCGGCCTGCGCCGGATCGCGTCGCACGCGCCGCTGGGACGCGAGCAGGAGCCGTACGCCTGGGTCAACGAGACCCGCGTCGCGCCGTGGCGGATCGACCTGCTGGACCGGCCCTGAGACGGGCCTGCTGACGGCCGTCCCCCGTCGTTCGGCTAAGATCGGCGGCGTGGTGGAGACGGCGCGCCCATCGCCGCGACCGGTGCTCGGCGTGTGGGCGCTGCTCTGCCTGGTGACGAACCTGCCGTATGCCCGCGCCTGGCTGCTTCCGCCGCGCGGGACCAGGTTCCTCGGCTTCTTCTACGCGATCCCCGACGTCTTCAACTACCTCTCCTACGTGCAGCAGGCCGAACACGGGGCGCTCCTGTTCTTCAACAAGCTGTACCCCCTGCCGCACGCGGCGTCGCTGGCCAATCTCGAGTGGTCCGTGGTCGGGTGGCTGTCGGCGGCGCTGGGGAGCCAGCCGGCGCTCGCGTACCGCGTCTTCGGGGCTGCGGTCACGCTGGCGCTGGTGCTGGCCACCGACCGCTGGTTGCGGCTGGCCGGTCTCCCCGGCGACCACCGCTTCGCCGCCCTGCTGCTGGTGTTCACCGGCGGCGGCCTCGGCGGCGTCCTCTTCCTCCGCCTCGGCCCGCCGGCCTGGCGCTTCCTGGACCTGACGAGCGGGATGTACCCGTTCATCTCGGTGCTGGTCAACCCCCACTTCGCCGCCGGAACCGCGCTCCTGCTGTGGGCGTTGTGGGCGTTCCATCGCGCCCGCGACCTCGGCGGCGAGCTGCTCGCCGTCCTCCTGGGATCCTGCCTGGTCCTGGTGCGTCCGTACGAGCTGGCGCTGCTGGTCGGCATCCGGGGGCTGGTGGTGCTGACCACGCAGCCCTGGAGGCGCTGGCTGCGCCTGCTGCTTCCGCTCGCCGCGCTGGCTCCGGCCGTCCTGTACGGCTGGAGCACGACCGTCCGCAACCCGGCGTACGCCGTCTTCTCGGCGGTCGGCTACGGCCTGCCGCCCGCCGCCGACATCCTGCTCGCGCTGCTGCCCGCCGGCGTGCTCGCGCTGGCGGGAGTGCCGCTGCTGCGAGGCGCCCACGGCCTCCCGGAGCGCGTGGCCTTCGCCACCCTGCTGGCGTGGCCGGTCACGGTCGCCGCCGTGCTGGCACTGCCCCTGCGCTTCGGCCTGCAGCTCGCGGTCGACGTCGGCCTGCCGCTGCTGGGCCTGGTGGCGCTGGCGCTGGCGCGCTTCAGGCCGGCCGTGACGCTGGCCGCGGCGCTCCTCCTGTGCTCGACCAGCGCCGTCGCCCTCGAGCTGCTGCTCGAGGACAACCCCCAGTGGTACGTGCCTCGCGAGCGGATCGAGGCCGCCGAGGCCCTGCGGCCGCTGTGCCGCCGCGGCGAGCTGCTGGTGGCCCCGCCCGACATCGGCCTGTATGCGAACGCCTACTCTGCCTGCCGTGCCTACGCCGCCCACCTCGGCACCGCCGACAGCCGCGAGCGCGCGGCCGCGATCAGGGCCTTCTACGCGGCGCCCCCGGCCGGCCGCCTGGCCTGGCTCGAGGCCCGTTGCGCCCGTTTCGTGGTCCTGCCCGACGACGGGGAGCGCGCCCCCCACCTGCTCGGCGCCGCCGCGCCGTACCATCGCGTGGCGCAGGCGTCGGGGCCGACCGGCAGGCTCGCCGTCTACGCGAGCGACGAGCCGCCGGCGTGCCCGCCGGGCGCACCGGCAGCGGCGACCCCTCAGTAGGCCTGGGCGAAAACCACCTCGCGGCCCTTCTGGCCGGTGTAGACGCAGGGGGCCTCGACCGGGTCGCCCATCGGCATCACCCGGATGGTGGCCTTCGTCTCCTCCTTGATCTTCGCCTCGATCGCGGCGTCGCCGTTCCAGCCGGCGACGATGAAGCCGCGCTTGTCGTTCATCACCTGCTTGAACTCGTCGTAGCTCTTCACCCGGGTGGTGTTGGCGGCCACGAAGGCGCGGGCCTTCTCCAGCAGGCCCTTCTGGATCTCGTCGAGGGCCTGCTGCAGCCGGGCGGCGGCGCCGGCGAGCGGCAACGGCTCCTTGCTCCGCGTGTCGCGGCGTACCAGCACCACCTGGCCCTTCTCGACGTCCCTGGGGCCCAGCTCCAGCCGCACCGGCACGCCCCGCATCTCCCAGTCGGCGTACTTGTAACCGGGCTGGAACTGGTCGCGGTCGTCGAGGTGCACCCGCAGGCCGGCGCCGCGGAGCATGGCCAGAGCCTCCCGCGCCTTCGGCAGCACCAGCTCGTTGATGTCGCCCTTCTTCGGCGGGATGGGCACGATCACCACCTGGTGGGGCGCCACCTTCGGCGGCAACACCAGGCCCAGGTCGTCGCCGTGGGTCATCACCATGCCCCCCAGCAGGCGGGTCGAGCTGCCCCACGAGGTCGACCAGGGCTTGGCCCGCTCCTGGTTCCTGTCGAGAAACTCGATGCCGTAGGCGTCGGCGAAGTGCTGGCCGAGGTTGTGGCTGGTGCCGGCCTGCAGCGCCCGCCCGTCGCCCATCAGCGCCTCGATCGCGTAGGTGCGCAGGGCGCCGGCGAACTTCTCGCTCTCGGTCTTCGGACCGCAGAGCACCGGCATCGCCAGCATCTCCTCCGAGAAGGCGCGGTAGACGTCGAGCATCTTCAGCGTCTCCTCCTGCGCCTCCTCGGCCGTGGCGTGCAGCGTGTGCCCTTCCTGCCAGAGGAACTCGGTCGTGCGCAGGAACGGCCGGGTGACCTTCTCCCAGCGCACCACGTTTCCCCACTGGTTGATCAGCACCGGCAGGTCCCGCCAGGACTGCACCCAGCGTGCGTAGGTCGAGCAGATGATCGCCTCCGAGGTCGGCCGCACCGCCAGCGGCTCGGGCAGCTCCTCGCCGCCGCCGATCGTCACCCAGGCGCACTCGGGCGAGAAACCCTCCACGTGCTCCTTCTCGCGCTCGAGCAGGCTCTTGGGGATGAACAGCGGGAAGTAGGCGTTGACGTGGCCGGTCTGCTTGATGCGCCGGTCCATGTCCCGCTGCATCTCCTCCCAGATGGCGTACCCGTAGGGCTTGATGATCATGCAGCCCTTGACCGGGCCGTAGTCGGCCAGGTCGGCCTTCAGCACGACGTCCAGGTACCACTGTGAGTAGTCCTGGCCCTTGGGCGTGATCTCCTTCGAGACGCGGTCCTGTTCCATGTCGGCTACGGGCCCTCCTGGGCCTTCCTCGGGAATGCGAGCGAGAGCGCGATGGAGACGGCGATCACCGCCACGATGAACGCGAGCGAGACCCCGATCGGGAACTGGCCGCCCCACAGGTGGTTGAGCAGGGTCATCTTGAGTCCCACGAATGCGAGCACGATCCCCAGGCCGTACTTGAGGAAGTGGAACTTGTCGACCGCACCCGCCAGCAGGAAGTACAGGTTCCGCAGGCCGAGGATGGCGAAGATATTCGAGGAGAAGACGACGAAGGGCTCGCGGGTCAGCCCGAAGATGGCGGGGACCGAGTCGACGGCGAACAGGATGTCGGTCGCCTCCAGGAACAGCAGGGCGATGATCAGCGGCGTGCCGTGGAGGCGGCCCTCCTGGCGGACGAAGAAACGCTGTCCGCGGTAGCCGCCGGTGACCGGCACGTAGCGGCGGAACAGCCGGATGACGAGCCGCTCGTGCGGCTCCACCGGCTCCGTCTCGCCGCTCGTCATCATCTTGCCCCCGGTGAAGACCAGGAAGGCGCCGAACAGCCAGACCACCACCTCGAACTGCAGCAGCGCCGCGCCCAGGGCGATGAAGATCCCGCGGGAGACGAGCGCGCCCAGGATGCCGAAGAACAGCACCCGGTGCTGGTAGGCCACGGGGACGGCGAAGTAGCTGAGCACCACCACGAAGACGAAGATGTTGTCGACCGACAGCGAGTACTCGACCACGTAGCCGGCCAGGAACTCGAGCGCGGTCTCCCAGGCCTGGCCGGCGGGGTCGAAGCCGGGCAGGCGCATCAGACGGGCGTCGAGCGGGAAGTGCCAGCGCATGTACAGGTAGAAGCCGAGGTTGAAGAGGAGCGCCAGGGCCACCCAGACGACGCTCCAGGCGGCCGCCTCCCGCATGGACACCGCGTGCGCCTGGCGGTGGAAGACGCCGAGGTCCACGGCCAGCAGGGCGAACACGAGCAGCAGGAACCCGAGGTAGAACGGCCAGTAGCTGGCGAAGGGGAAAAGCGCGACGTGGCTCATCGGTGGCTCGTCAATGCTCTCGGGCCGAACGCCCGCATCCTCCGCAGGGCGCTCAAACCCTGCAGTTTAGCAGAGATGGCACAGGGCGCCGCCTTGCCCTTGACGCCGGCCTGGGACACCTGCTAGCGTCTGGCCCGGCCTCGCGGGCCGCCTTTCCATCGCTCTCCTGGGAAAGGCGCCGTCCATGTCCAGCCGAACGCATGTGTTCCCCCTGGGCTTCGGCCTGTCGGCCGTCCTCTGCTTCTCCACCACCTCCCCGGCCGAGGATCCGCCGCCCCGGCCCCGGCCTCCTGCCCGCGTCTACACCAACGAGGACCTCGACCGCGTCCACGCCGTGCGCGACGAGACGGGGGTGAGCTCCGTGCCGGCCGTCGTCCCCCGTGAGGCGGAGCCCGGTCTGCGGGTGCAGCGCGACGCCGTCCGAGGCCACGGCGAGGCCTACTGGCGTCGGCAGGCCGAGACGACGCGCGAGAAGGTGCGGCGCCTGGGCGAGCAGGCGGAGGAGCTGCGCATGCGGATCGCCCGGGAGGAGGACCTCCGGTTCCGGACCAGCCGCAGCACCCGCCGGTCGTCGGCAGCCTCCGGCGTCTCCAGGGACGACCGCATCGCCACGCTGCAGGCGAGGCTCGCCGCCGTCGAGAGGCGGGCCCGGGAGGCGGAGGAGGACCTGGCCGACCGCGCCCGCAGGGACGGGGCGCTGCCGGGCTGGCTGCGCTGAGCGCGCGGGGTCCGATGCTATGCTGCCGGCCGATGCTGGAGATCCCTGTCGAGCTGGGCCCGCGCCGCTACCTGGTCTCGGTCGGCGAGGGTCTCGCCCGACGATTGCCGGAGCGGCTCGCGGACCTCCGCGGCCGCAAGGTCGCGCTCGTCGCCAGCCGCCGGGTGTTCGGACTCCACGGCCGGCCCGTCCGGCGCGCGCTCGCCGCGCTCGGTCCCGTGCACGTCGTGCTGGCGCCGGACGGAGAGCGGCACAAGGGGCAGGCCACGCTGCAGGGTTTCTACGACGCCTTCCTGCAGGCGAAGCTCGGCCGCGACGGGGTGGTGGTGGCGTTCGGGGGCGGCGTGGTCGGCGACGTGGCCGGCTACGCTGCGGCCACCTACATGCGGGGCGTGGACTGGGTCGGCCTGCCGACCACCCTGCTGTCGATGGTCGACAGCTCGGTCGGGGGCAAGGTCGGCATCAACCACCCCCGGGGAAAGAACCTGATCGGCGCCTTCCACCAGCCGCGGGCGGTGGTGATCGACCCGGCTTTCCTCGCCACCCTGCCCCCGCGCGAGCTGCGCTCGGGCGCGTACGAGGTGCTCAAGTGCGGGATCCTCGGAGACCCCGCGCTGTTCGAGGTGATGCGCCGCGCCCCGGCCGGGTTGCGCGGCTGGGAGGGCGCGGACGTCGAGCTCGCGATCGCGGCGGCCTGCCGGCTGAAGGCCGAGGTGGTCACGAAGGACGAGCGCGAGGGCGGGCTGCGCCGCGTGCTGAACCTGGGTCACACCCTCGGCCACGCGCTCGAGGCCGTCACGCGTTACCGCCGCTACACCCACGGCGAGGCCGTCGGCTGGGGCCTCGTCGGCGTCTCCCACCTCGCCCGCGCGCGCGGCCTTCTCGACGCCGCCAGCCACGAGGCCATCCTCGCCGCCGTCGACCGCATCGGCCCGCGCCCACGGGTGTCCGATCTGCCGTCGCGCGACGTCCTCGCCGCGCTCGCCCGGGACAAGAAGGCCAGGGCCGGCCGCGTGCCGTTCATCCTGCCGGCGGCCGTCGGCCGGGTGGAGATCCACGACGACGTGTCGCCGGACGAGGTCCGGCGGGCGCTCAGGGAGATGGGGTCCCACGGAACGGCAGCCGCCACCAGCTCGTCGCTGAAGCCGGTCCCCGCCTAGCCCTGCTGGTCCTCGCCCATCAGCGTCACCAGGATCGCCTTCTGCACGTGCAGCCGGTTCTCGGCCTCGTCGAACACCACGGACTGCGGACCGTCGATGACGGGGGCCGCCACCTCCTCGCCGCGGTGGGCCGGCAGGCAGTGCATGAAGACGGCCTTCGGGTTGGCCGCGGCCATGGTGGCCGGCGTCACCTGGAAGCCCTGGAAGGCGGCGAGGCGCTTCTGGCTCTCGGCCTCCTGGCCCATGGAGGCCCACACGTCGGTGTAGACCACGTCGGCGTCGCGGACGGCCTGCAGCGGGTCGCAGGTGACCTGCGGCAGCGGCGAGCCGAGCCTCTGCGCCTCGGCGACCGCGTTCTTGAGCACCGCCGGGCTCGGCTCGTAACCCCTGGGGCAGGCGATGCTGAAGCGCAGCCCCAGCTTGACGGCCCCGTACATCAGCTCGTGGGCCACGTTGTTGCCATCGCCGACATACGCCACCTTCAGCCCGGCCAGCTCGCCGCGGATCTCGCGCAGGGTGAAGTAGTCGGCCAGCGCCTGGCAGGGGTGCAGCAGGTCGGAGAGGCCGTTGATCACCGGCACCGAGCCGTGGTTCGCCAGGTCCAGCAGGTCCTGGTGGGCGAAGACGCGCGCCATGATGCCGTGCACGTATCGCGACAGCACCTGGGCGGTGTCGGCGATCGTCTCGCCGCGGTGGAGCTGGATGTCGGCCGCGCTCAGGAACAGGGCCTGCCCGCCGAGCTGGTGCATCCCGACCTCGAAGGAGACCCGGGTGCGGGTGGACGCCTTCTGGAAGATCATGGCCAGCGACTGGCCGGCCAGCGCGTCCGCGTAGTGGTCCGGGTCCGACTTGATCGCGGCGGAGAGCTCCAGCAGCAGCTCGAGCTGCTCGCGCGACCAGTCCGAGAGCGACAGGAAGTGCCTCTGGGCCATCTCTCTCCTCAGAACCGCGCGAGCACGTCCGCGAGGTCGGGCTTGCCGATCTCCTGCAGCTCGTAGCCGACCCGCAGCGCGGGCTTCTCGATCTTGAGCACCCGGCGCAGGTCTATGGGAGTCGCGATCAGCACCAGGTCGCAGGGGGTGCGGGCGATGGTGGCCTCGAGATCCCTGACCTGCGCCTCGCCGTAGCCCATCGCCGGCAGCAGGGTCCCGATGCCGGGGTACTTGCGGAAGGTCTCGGTGATGCTGGCAACCGTGTAGGGCCGGGGATCGACGACCTCGGCCGCGCCGTGGCGGAGGGCCGCCACCACCCCGGCGCCGTACTTCATCTCGCCGTGGGTGAGGGTGGGGCCGTCCTCGACCGCGAGCACGCGCTTGCCCCGGATCTGCTCGGCGCCGGTCACGGACAGCGGCGAGGCGGCGTCGATCACGACGGCCCCAGGGTTCAGCTCGCGCACCGAGCGGCGCACCGCCTCCACGCCCTCCGGGGAGGCCGAGTCGATCTTGTTGATGAGGACGACGTGCGCCCGGCGCAGGTTCGTCTCGCCGGGGTGGTACGTGCGCTCGTGGCCTGGCCTGAGCGGGTCGGCCACCACGATCTCCAGATCGGGCCGGTAGAAGGGCAGGTCGTTGTTGCCGCCGTCCCACAGGATGACGTCGGCCTCCTTCTCGGCCTCGGCCAGGATCGCCCCGTAGTCGACTCCGGCGTAGATGACGCCGCCGGCGGCGATGTGCGGCTCGTACTCCTCCCGCTCCTCGATCGTGCACTGGTGGCGATCGAGGTCCTCCATCGCCGCGAAGCGCTGGACCTTCTGCCTCACCAGATCGCCGTAGGGCATCGGGTGGCGGACGGAGACCACCCGTCGTCCCTTCGCCCGCAGGATGCGGGCCACCGCCCGCGTGGTCTGGCTCTTGCCGGCGCCGGTGCGCACGGCGCAGACGGACACCACCGGCACCTTCGCCGCCAGCATGCTGGCGCTCGGCCCGATCAGCCGGAAGTCGGCGCCGCAGGCGAGCACCAGCGAGGCCTTGTGCATCACCGTCTCGTGGGAGACGTCGCTGTAGGCGAAGACGACCTGGTCGGCCTGCAGCTCCCTGATGAGCCGCGGCAGCTCGCTCTCGGGGAAGATCGGGATCCCCTCCGAGTACAGCTTGCCGGCCAGCTCCCGCGGGTAGCGGCGGCCTTCGATGTTCGGGATCTGGGTGGCGGTGAAGGCCACCACCCGCGAGGACGGGTCCTCGCGGAAGACCGTGTTGAAGTTGTGGAAGTCGCGGCCGGCGGCTCCCATGATGATGATCCGGGTGGGCACGGGTGCGCTCCTTTCGTCGGTCCGCCCGGCGATCATACCGTGCTTCAATGGGACATGCGGATCGCCGCGATCGTGCTGGCGGCGGGAGAGGGCCGGCGCATGGGCGGACCCAAGGCGCTGCTGCCGATCCACGGCACCACGTTCCTCGGCCACCTCTGCCGCCTCTTCGTCGCCGCCGGGGCCGACCCCACGATCGCCGTGCTCGGCGCCTCGGCGCAGCGGGTCCGGGCCGAAGGCGAGATCCCGCGAGGCGCCCGGGTGGTGGTGAACGAGCGCTGGCCCGAGGGGATGCTGACGTCGATCTGGCGCGGTCTGGACGAGGCGGAGACGAGCGGGGTCGAGGCGCTGCTCGTCCACCCCGTCGACAACCCGCTCGTCTCACCGGCGACGGTCGCGGCGGTGATCGGGGCCGTGCGCTCGGGGGCGGCGATCACGGTGGCGGCGCATGCCGGCCGCCGCGGCCACCCGGTCGCCTTCGCCTGCGCGAGCTGGCCGGCGCTGCGAGCGGCGTCGCCGGCGAGGGGAGCCCGGCAACTGCTGGTGGACGACCCCGCGCGGGTTCTCCACGTCGAGACGGGGCCGGACTGCCTGCACGACCTCGACCTCCCCGCAGACCTTCCGCAGCAGCGGTGAGCGTTCGGCTAGAATCACCGACCGCATGCGTGAGCGGTACGCCAGCCGGGTAGAGCTCGTCCTCATCTCGACCACGCTGGCCTGCTCGGCGCTCGTCGTCGTCGCCTACCTGCTGCACGCGGGGGCGCTCGTCTCGTACCGCTGGGACTGGAGCCCCGACGAGGGGCTCTATCTCGACTGGGCGCGGCGTCTCCTGCACTCCCCGGGATCGCTGCACCTCCGGAGCTTCGTCCCCTTCCCCTCCGTGTACGGCCCCGGCCTCCCTGCGCTGCTGGCGCCCGCCGTGGCGTTCGGTGCACCCTCGCTGCCGGCGGCGCGCCTCGTCCTGCTCGCCTGCGCAATGGTGAGCGCGTGGGCCACCTACGCTCTCGCCCGCCGCGTCGCCTCGCCCGTGCTCGCCTGCGCCGCCACGGCGCTCGCCCTGGCGCCGTTCGCGCTGACGTTCTGGCACCTGCTGGTGCGGCCGGACGGTCCGATGCTGACGTTCTGGCTGCTGGCCGCGCTGGTGCTGCTGCCGCGCCAGCTCGCGCGCGGAGCCGACGCGCTCACGCCGCAGCGCACCGCCTTCGGCGTGGTCCTGCTGCTGGCGGCGGTGCTGACCAAGCAGACGGCCGTGCTGCACGGGGCGCCGCTCGTGCTCGGCTGGTGGTGGGTGGACCGCCGCAGCGCCGTCCGCCTGGCTTCCTGGCTGGCGGGGGCCAGCCTCGCCGTCGTTCTCGTGCTGCAGTGGGCCACCGCGGGCGGGTTCCTGTGGGTGAACCGCGTCTGGGTCCTGCACGGGGCCTGGGACCCCGCCCTGGCGCTGAGGATCACCGTCTTCTTCGTCCTGCGCGCGTGGCCGGTGCTCCTGGCCGGGGCTGTCGCGCTCTGGGTGGCGGTTCGAGGCCCGGCGGCCGAGCAGGCGCGACGCGACAGCTCGTTGCTGCTCGTCGTCGGCGCGCTCGCCGCCGCACCGCTGATCGGGAAGTACGGCGCGTGGTGGAACTACGTCCTACCGCTGCTGCCCGCGGCGGCGGTGACGGCGGCACGGGCGGCCGCGGCCCCTCCGGGGAGCCCGACCCGCCGGCCCCGCCCGGGGCTCGCCTGGGCGGCGGCGCTGGCCGTTCTCGCCCTCGTGACCGCGGCCAGCGAGCGCTTCCCGCTGCCCACCGCGGCGGACGAGAAGACCGCGAGCGCGTTCTACGGATACGTCCGCGAGCACACGCTGGAGAGCGGCGGACCGATCCTCGCCATCCGGCCGGAGCTGGCGTACGTGGTCGTCGGGCAGAGCGTCGAGATGGAGGGCAGCGGCTATCTCCAGATCGCCGGCAACCACGCCCCCGGCACCGAGCGAATCGTGCAGCGTCTCGCCTCCGGGACCTACACGCTCGCGCTCGTGAGCTGGCCCATGCCGGCAGAAGCGTACGCGGAGCTCTCTCGCTCGTACCGGTACGCCGGCAGCTGCCGGCTCGGCTACTACTTCGGCCTGAGCTCCGTCGCGGTGCTGCCACGCCAGGACCTCGTCCGGCCGCTTCCGACGGCCGCCGACGTGCGCTGCGGCGGCGACCGGCGATAATGGATGGTTGATGCCCCACCGCAACGTCGCCATCATCGCCCACGTCGACCACGGCAAGACGACGCTGGTGGACGCCATGCTCCGGCAGAGCGGCGTCTTCCGCGCCAACCAGGAGGTCCGCGAGCGGGTGCTCGACTCCAACGAGCTCGAGCGCGAGCGGGGCATCACCATCCTGGCCAAGAACACCGCCGTCCACTACGGCGAGGTGAAGATCAACATCGTCGACACCCCCGGCCACGCCGACTTCGGTGGCGAGGTCGAGCGCGCGCTCAAGATGGTCGACGGCGTGATGCTGCTGGTCGACGCCTCCGAGGGCCCGCTGCCGCAGACCCGCTACGTGCTGCGCAAGGCGCTGGAGGCCCGGCTGCCGCCGGTGGTGGTGATCAACAAGATCGACCGGGCCGACGCCCGGCCGCAGGAGGTGCTCAACGAGGTCTACGACCTGTTCATCGACCTCGACGCCACCGAGGAGCAGCTCGAGTTCCCCGTGCTCTACACCAACGCCAAGACCGGCGTGGCCCGGACCGCACCCGAGGGGAGCGGGGACGACCTGCAGCCGCTCTTCCGGGCCCTGGTCGACCACATCCCCCCGCCCGCCGGTTCCCCGAGCGAGGTGCTGCAGCTGCTCATCGCCAACCTCGACTACAGCGACTACCTCGGCCGGCTCGCCATCGGCCGCGTGTTCTCGGGCTGCGTTCGGCTCGGCGACACCGTGGCGGTCTCCAAGCGCGACGGCCGGCTGGAGACGACCCGCGTCAGCAGGCTCTACGTCTTCGACGGGCTGCGACGGCTGGAAGCGGAGGCGGCTCCCTGCGGCGAGATCGTGGCCCTCGCCGGGTTCGAGGGCATCCAGATCGGCGAGACCGTCACCTCGGCCGAGAGCCCGGCCCCGCTGCCGCCGCTGCACATCGACGAGCCGACCCTCTCGATGGTCTTCTCGGTCAACACCTCGCCCTTCTCCGGACGCGAGGGGCGCTGGGTGACCTCACGCAACATCAAGGAGCGGCTGGAGAAGGAGCTGCTGACCAACGTCTCCATCCGCACGGAGCCCACGGAGTCGGCCGACTCGTTCAAGGTACTGGGGCGGGGCGAGCTGCAGCTCGCGATCCTGATCGAGACCATGCGTCGCGAGGGGTTCGAGCTGGGTGTGTCCAACCCCGAGGTGATCACGCACCTCGAGGATGGGGTGCGCAAGGAACCGCTGGAGCTGTTCAGCATCGACGTCCCCGAGACCTACCTCGGCGTGGTCCTCGAGAAGATGGCGCTGCGCAAGGGGAAGATGGCCAAGATGGTGAACCACGGCTCGGGGCGCGTCCGGCTCGAGTTCCAGGTCCCCACCCGCGGCCTGATCGGCGTGCGCACCGAACTGCTCACCGATACCCGCGGCACGGCGGTCATGAACAGCCTGCTCGAGGGGTGGGTGGAGTGGCAGGGCGAGATCCCCCGCCGGCAGACGGGCGTGCTGGTGGCCGACCGCGCCGGCGAGACGACGGCCTATGCGCTCTCGCACATGGAGGAGCGCGGCGAGCTCTTCGTGGGCCCGGGTACCGCCGTCTACGAGGGGATGATCGTGGGCGAGAACGCGCGCCCCGACGACATGGACGTGAACGTCACCAAGCAGAAGAAGCTGACCAACATGCGCGCCTCCACCGCAGACGAGGCCATCCGCCTCACTCCGCACCGCCAGCTCAACCTGGAGCAGGCCCTCGAGTTCATCGAGCAGGACGAGCTGGTGGAGGTGACGCCCGGGGCGGTCCGGCTGCGCAAGCGCGTCCTCACCGCGAGCCAGCGGACGAAGTGGAAGCGGCAGACCAGCCCCCCCGGGGCGTGAGGGCCGGGACCCGGGCCCGGCGAAGGCTCATTCGCGCAGCCTGCGGTTCAGCGTGGACACGCTGATCCCCAGGCGCGCCGCCGCCGCCGAGCGGTCCCCTTCCGTCTCGCGCAGCGCGAGGGCGATCGCCTCCTCCTCGGCGCGGGCCGCCGCCCGCTCGGCCACCTCCGCCAGGGGGCCCGACAGGTCGAGGACGTCCCCCAGCGACGGCCCCGGGCGCAGCGGCGCGTCCAGGCGCAGGTGCTCGGGGCGGATCAGCGGGCCGTCGCCGAGGATGGCTGCCCGCTCCAGGCAGTTCTGCAGCTCGCGGACGTTGCCCGGCCAGGCGTGCTCGCAGAGCACGCGCCTCGCCTCGTCGGAGAGGCGCAGCTCCCGGCGCCCCAGCTCGCGCGAGAGCCGCTGCAGGATCGCCTCGGCCAGCAGCGGCACGTCGCCCCGACGGCGGCGCAGCGGCGGGATGTCGATCGGCAGCACCGACAGCCGGAAGAACAGGTCCTCGCGGAAGAGCTTCTGCTCCACCAGGCGGCGCAGGTCCTGGTTGGTGGCCGCCACCACCCGCACGTCGACGGTCAGCGTCTGCAGGCCGCCCACGCGCTCGAACTGCCGCTCCTGCACCAGGCGCAGGATCTTCCCCTGCAGCGGCAGCGGCATGTCGCCGATCTCGTCGAGGAACAGCGTGCCCCGGTGGGCCAGCTCGGCCTTGCCCACCTTGCGGGCGGTGGCCCCGGTGAAGGCCCCCTTCTCGTGGCCGAAGAGCTCGTTCTCCAGCAGGTTCTCGGGGATGGCGGCGCAGTTGATGGCCACGAACGGCCCCTTGGCGCGCGGCGACAGCTGGTGGAGCGCGCGGCTCATCAGCTCCTTGCCGGTCCCGCTCTCGCCCTGCAGCAGCACGGTCGTCTCGGAGGCGGCGGCCCGCTGCAGCTCCAGCAGCACCTCGCGAAAGGCCGGGTCCTCCCCGACCAGCCGCGGCAGCCCGACCCGGCGCTGCTGGTCCTCCTTCAGCAGCACCAGCTCCGTCATCAGGCGGCGCCTCTCGACCGCGCGGTCCAGCAGCACCAGCAGGTGGTCCGTGTCCACGGGCTTGGCCAGGAAGTCGGCGGCACCCTCCTTCATGGCCCGCACCGCCTCCTCCACCGTCCCGAAGGCCGTCATCACGATCACCGGCGTCTCCGGGTCGGAGTCGAGGGCGGCGCCGAGCACATCGAAGCCGCTGCCGGCCGGCAGCTTCATGTCGGTGAGCACCACCAGGTAGCGCAGCGCCTGCAGCCGGCGGCGGGCCTCGTAGGCGTCGCCGGCCTCGTCGACCGAGTAGCCACGCGACTCCAGCGTCCTCCGCAGCATCGTGCGGAGCGACTCCTTGTCCTCGACGATCAGGATGTCGGCCAAGTGTGGGGCTAGCCGACGGGTGGACCTGCGGTGGACGGGGACACCGGCCGGCGGCCCAGCCTGAACTCCGAAAGCTCGTTCTTCGCCGTCTCGAGCGCTTGACGGGCGGCGGCGAGCTGGGTCTCGGTGTCGCGCATCTCGTTGCGGACTCGCATCTCGTCGTTCGCGGTGGCTCCGCCGGTCCCGCCGTAGATGTAGGTCGGGCTCATGGGGTTGAGCGAGGCCTGCAACCGCTTGAGGCGGGCGTCCAGCGCGTCCACTTCCTTCTGGGCGGCGTCGACCTTGTCCTGGTACTCCTGCTCCGCCGCGGCTCGCTGGGCGAGGGGCCCCGGCGAGGAGGGCTCCGGGGCCGGAGCCTGCCCGGCCGCCGGCGGCTGCTGACCGTCCTGCTTCTTCGCGGGCGCCTGGTTCGGCAGGTCGTCGTTGGTGTAGGTGGCCGGCTCGGCCTTCTTGCCGGCCTGGGCTTCCCTGCTCCGCCGTTCCTTCTCGCGAGCGGCGGCGTCGCCGAGGCCCTGCGCGCCCGCCGGCCAGGGCAGCAGCAGCACGCACGCGAAGAGAAACACGGCACGCGGCATCGTCCACCTCCCCGCCGCCAGCGGACCCGCCGGGCCGGGCGACGGTCTCGCCTTCCCAGCCCAAGCGTACACCCGGCACGGCGCAACCGGCACGGCGCAGCCGGCCGACGATCAGGCGCCGGTGTCCGGGAGCTCCACCGTCACGCGCAGCCCGCGCGGAGACCTCGGCTGCAGAAGGATCGACCCGCCGTGGAGCAACACGATCTTCCGCGCGAGCGGCAGGCCCAGTCCCAGGCCGCCGCGCCGGGTCGAGTAGAAAGGCCGGATCTCCCCGGGGTGGTCGGCGGCGAGTCCGGGCCCGTCGTCCTCGACGGCGATCTCCAGCCGTCCCTGGCCGCGGCGCGCCTCGACGGCGACGTGGCCGCCGCCGGCCTCGGCCGCCTGCAGCGCGTTGCGGACGACGTTCTCGAGCGCGCGCTCGAGCAGTCCTTCGTCCGCGGCGAGGGGCACCGGCGCATCCAGCCCGACCAGGCGCGTCTCCACGCGCTCGTGCGCCCGCTGCTCGCGGCAGACCACCCGCCGCAGCAGCTGCGACAGATCCACCGGCCCGAGAGCGAGCTGCTCGAGGCGCACGAAGTCGCTGAAGCGCCGCACCACCTGCTCGAGCGTCCCGCACTCCGCGACGATCGCCTGGGCGGCAGCGCGAGGGTCCCCGGTCGGACCGGCCCGCTCCAGCATCCGCGCGTAGCCGACGATCGTGCCCAGGCCGTTGCGGACCTCGTGCACGATGCCGGAGGTCAGCTCGCCGGCCCGGGCCATCGCCTCCCGTTCCCGGATCCGGTCCTCCATCCGCCGTCTCTCGACCTCGTGACGCGCCTCCACCTCCTCGCCGTGGTCGCGCAGGCGCTCCATGGCCTGCTCGTACACCTGCAATGCGCCGCCGGCCTCGGGCTGGCGCTCGCGCCGCAGGACCAGCAGCGCCGCCGCCGCCAGGACCGCCAGCGAGACCAGCTGCAGGGTGAACGCGTGCTTGCGCTCCCGCAGCTCGTCCTCGAGATCGCCGGCGGGAGCCGAGAGGCGGATCACGTGTCCCGGGTCGGCGGCCAGCGGCAGGTAGCTCAGGGTGCGCACGCGCCCGTCGTCCTGCACGGTGAGGATGAGCGCTCCGGCCCTCGCCAGCCTCTCCCCCTGCGCCGGCGCGAGGCGGTGGGCGACGGGGGCGCTCGCGGGCTGCGAGAACACGACGCGACCCGAGGAGTCGAGCACGTCCACCTCGGCGGCGGCGCCCTGCCCGACCGCGATGGCGGCCGCCGCCGCCCAGGCGGCCTGACCACCGCGGGCGAGCGCCACCGTGAGCTGCGGCCGCACGGCCCCCAGCCGCTGCTCCGCCTGGCCCGTCACCCGCGCCTGCAGTCGCCTGACGGTCTGGACGCCCTGGAGCAGCGGGACGAGCTGCAGCAGCGCGACCAGGCCCAGGGCCAGCACGATGCCGCTGCGGGCGGACGGGGGCGTGAGATCAGCCACGGAACAGCCCCCCGTACCAGCCCAGCAGGCGCCGGCCCAGGAACAGCACCACGATCCCGGCCGCCCCCAGGAAGCTGCCCAGAGGCAGCTTGGACTGCCAGCGGCCTCGCCCGGCGACGATCATGCCCACGCCCACGATCGAGCCGGCGGCCGAGGCCAGCACCAGCGTGAGCAGGAGCCTGTCCCAGCCGAGGAACGCGCCGAGCATGGCCGCCATCTTCCAGTCGCCCCGGCCGAGGGCCTCGATGCCACGCAGCCGCCTCCAGGACCAGGCGAGGAGGGCGAATCCAAGGTAGCCGCCGGCGGCCGAGGCCACCGCCTCCAGCGGCGACACCGGCCACCCGGGCAGGAACGCCGCCGCGACACCGACCAGCACCCCGGGAACGGTCACCGCGTCGGGCAGCAGCTGGTGGTCGAGGTCGATCAGCACCAGCACCAGCAGCGCGGTCGCCAGCAGCATCTCGATCACCGTCGACGGGCGGGGACCGTACCGCCAGGCGAGCCCGAGCCAGAGCAGGCCGTTCGCCGCCTCGACGGCGGGATAACGGAGCGAGATCGGCGCGCCGCAGGCGCGGCAGCGGCCGCGCAGGACGAGGATGCTGACGAGCGGCACGTTGTCCCAGGGCTGGATGGGACGGCCGCAGCGAGGGCAGTGCGACGGCGGGTAGACCACCGAGGCCAGCTGACGCCCGAGGTCGCGCAGCCAGCCCAGGCGACCGGGGGCGGGCACGTAGTCGGCAGGAAGGCGGTGGATGCAGACGTTGGCGAAGCTCCCGAACAGCAGCCCCACCAGGAGCGCCGTCGTCTCGAAGACCGGCGTGCGCAGCAGCGGCGACCAGTCCGGGACGGGCATAGCCGCGCGCATCTTAGTAGAATCCGGTCGGTGCGCGCACCCCTGGTTGTCGCGGCCGCCGTCGTCCTCCTGTTCCTCTCGCTGATGCTGTGGACCACCCACGGCCACTTCGTGGCGCAGGTCAGCGACCTCTACGTGGTGGCCCAGTACGCCCGGGCGATGGCGGAGGGGCATCCCTTCCAGTACAACCCGGGCGAGGCGCCCACCACCGGCTCGACCAGCCTGCTGCACACGGCCGTGCTGGCGGCGGCCCACGCCGCCGGCGTCCGGGGCGAGGCGCTCATCGCCTTCGCCATCCTGCTCGGCGCGGCGCTGTTCCTCGCCTCGGTCCCGCTCGTGGTCCGGGTGGCGTCCCGCCTCGCCGGGCAGCGGGAGGGGGCGCTCGCAGGCGCCCTGGTGGCCCTCGGCGGTCCTGTGGTCTGGGGCTACCTCTACGGCTCGGACATCGCGCTCTTCCTGTTCCTGGCGCTGCTGCTGCTCGACCGCTGGCTCGGGTACTGGGCGGGGGGCTCGGCCCGCAGCCTCGGCGTCGCCACGGCGCTCCTGGCGCTGGCCCGGCCCGAGGGCCTGCCGATTGCGCTGCTGCTGGCGGCGCTCTCGCACGGGCGGCCCGGCGACCGCCCCGCCCCAGGCGAGCGCCTCTGGCCGTGGCTGGGTGTGGCCGCAGGCCTCGCCGTGCTGGTGCTGCAGCGGGCGCTCACCGGCAGCTGGGTCACCACCTCGGTGGCGGAGAAGGCGCTGCTGCCGAACTACGGGCCGGTGGGCACGCTGGCGCTCGCCTCGAAGTACGGCGTCGACGTCGCACGCGGGCTGCTGCTCGGCTTCTATCCCACCGAGGCGCCGATCGGGATCTCTGCCGGCTTCGCCCCGTTCGCGTTCCCGCCGCTCGGCCTGCTGCTGGTGGTGGTCGCGGCCGCCTGCCCACCCCCGGTCCAACGGGTTTCCCTCCGCGCCTGGCTGGTCGTGGTGGCCCTGGTCTTCGCCATGGTCGGACCGAACGTCTTCATGGGGGTTCACTTCAACCGCTACCTGCTCTGGGCGTTCCCGGGGCTGCTGGCCGTGGCCGCTGCCGGCCTGGGCATCGCCACGCGCCTCGTCGCCCGGGAGGACGCGGGGCTCGAGCGGGCCCTCTTCGCCTCCATCGGCGGTCTCTTCCTGCTGCTCGGCCTGCTCTCGACCGTCCGCTTCGCGGCGGCGTATGCCGAGATGGCGGGCGAGACCTGGCGACGCGAGGTGCCGATGGCGGACTGGATCCGGCGGCACCTGCCACCCGGGGTGCCCATCGCCAGCCCGGCCACCAGCGTCGAGTACCTGACGGGGCATCGGGCATTGAACCTCCACGGGGTCATGAGCGCGGCTTTCCTCGGGACCCGCACGGCCGACCGCGAGGCCGGGATGTTCGAGGCGCTCGTGCGCCTGCCGGTCGCGCAACGGCCCCCGTACCTGCTGCTCACCCGCGGGGGTCTCGACGGCTCGCCTCTCTACCAGGCGCTGGTCGAAGGCGCGCCGCTCTTCCAGACGACGAGCCTGGGCGACGACCTGGTGCTGTACCGCGCAAGGTGGGAGCTGCTGGACGGCGGCGCGCGGCCGGTGGTGCCGGCCGTCCTCGCGGCCGTGGCCTCTCTCACGCTCGTGGACGGTCTCAACGTCTGCGACGCCGCCGACGAGGCGGCTCACGGCTATCGGTTCGAGTCGCGGCTGGGAGACATCCCGCTGGGCGCGTCGGTGGAGGTCGACGCCGTTCCCCCGGGGAGCGAGCGGCGGCTGGCCGATGCGGGACGGCTGGTCGTCGGCAGCGAGCGCTTCCGGGTCCGCAGCACGGCCGGCCGGGATCTCGTGCTGGTGAAGCGGTCCCACAGCAGCGTCACCGTTCGCGCGATGCGTGCGGGCGGCCCTTCGGCGGTGCCGGTCGAGATCGCCGAGGACGGGCTCATCGTGCGTGTTTCCGGACGCCCGGTCCTGCGCGCCACCCTGCCCGACGCCCCCGGCTGGAACGAGCACGTGCTGCGATTGCCGGCCGCGGTGGTCGGCAGCGGCTCGACGGAGCTGGAGCTGAGCGGCCGCTACGGCTCGTTTCACTACTGGGCCTACCAGTAGTCAAGGGCCCAAAAGAGCCCCAAAACAGGGGCCTCCAGCGCGGACCCTCGGCCGGGTCAGGTCCGGGTCAGGACAGCGGCGTTGGAATGCCCGCGTTGCCGCCGCGCTGGCCCGCTACGCCTCGCCACGGCCCAGGGTCGACCGTCGGGGCCGTCCCCGCGGCGTAGAGCCGGCCAGCGGGCAGCCGGGACCCGTCGCGCCGACGGTGCTACCCTGCGCGGCCATGGCAAAGATCGAGAGCCGTTGGCATGACAATCGGCCCGAGCCAGCAGTAGGAACCCGGGAGTGGTTCAACTGGAACGAGGTCAAACAGATCGCCGATCTGTTACCCGCCGACTACAGGATCAACATCGGACTCGGGTACTACGCGTCCGTCAGGATCGAGGACGGAGCGCGCGAGCCGCTGACGACGAAGCCCGGCACGGCCGAGTTGCACCAGTACGATCAGCTCGCCGCAGCGGTGCGCCAGCTAGTCGGCGAACTCGGATACAGGCTGGTGAGACTCACCTGTCCGAACCACTGTGCCGACCAGGTCCTGCCTCGCAGTTCGCCCGACGGCCCTGGATTGTCGGTGCCCGTCCCTTCGCCTTGTGGGGTGTGTGGCAAGCAGCGAGAGATCGAGAACATCAACTGAAGACACGAAGGGCCGGCCTCGCTGCTACGGCTTCAGCGTGATGGTCTGCCCGCTCGCAGTGGTTGGGTCGGGGGAAATCATCCCGTGGGCACCCAGGCCCGCGTCGACGGGGTCGACTGGAATGCGCTCGCCGGCATTGCTGTTGGAGCTGGCGGTCTTTGGGTCCGGGCTGATCCGGGCGCTCGACCCGGTGCCTGTGAATGTCACGTTCGCCACTGTGGTCCTCCTAGGTCCAGTACCTGATCGACGGCTCGTTGCTCGGCTGGCGCAGCGGCGTGCGCAGCTGCGATGCCGGCCAGACGATCCTGAGGCGGAGCACGGGCGCCGGCGCCGGCGGTGGCACCCGGCGCGGCGCTGCGGCTGCGCGCGGCCGCCACTTGTCGTCCGGCGTCAGCCCCGCGGCGCGCTCGATCTCCCCGCGCCCGAGCGCACCGGCGCGGTCGAGCGCCGTCGCGAGCGCGAAGATGCGGTCACGGTCACGGCGCAGAATCGCCGTCGCCTTGCGGATGACGTCCTCGAACCAGACGCGCGTGGCCCCTTCCGGGGCGGCCCCGTTCATCTCGGCGAAGTCGGACTCGTAGGACAGCACGGTGGTCCCGGTGAGCAGCTCCTCGGCGAGCCGGCCCGCGGCGGCGACGGCCGCACGCACTTCCGGCTTGGCCCCGAGCCGCGTCCCGAAGACCGTCCAGCCCGCGGCCTTCAGGTCGGGAGGCTTGAGGGTCACCTGGTGGACCGGAAGCCCGCAGCGCAGCGCCACGACCGCGTGGCCGGCCTCGTGGATCGCCGCACGGCTCGGCGAGCGGCTCACTGCAGCCACACCGTGTGCGGACCCTCCGGGTGATCCAGAAACCGCACCGCCTGCACGCCGACACGCCGGAGGACGTCCTCGAGCACCATGACGAGAGCGATCTCCGCCTGCGGAGCGGTGACATCGGGGGGAAACGCCACCAGGGCGAACGGCCCCCGCAACGCTACCGCGAACGGTCCGCGGGTCCAGTACTCGTCTTCGGTGATACCCCGCAGCACGATGCGCTCGGCGTGGCCGCCGACCTTCACCGTCCACGTCTGCTCGCGGTTCACTGGAGGTCGAACCATGAGAAGCGCCGGGCCTCCGCGAGCGCCGCGCTCCGGCGCGCGGCCGCTTCGTCCCGGTCGGCAATGGTCTTCATGAGCGTCGCCTCGAGCGACGCGCGCTGGAGCGTGCTCGCCCCGTTGTAGCGGACCCTCTGCTCTCCGATCATCTTCTCGAGGTCGAGGACCCTCTCCTCGGCCTGCGCAGCTGCGGCGAGCGCCTTCACCTGGCCGGCCGGGCGAGGGTCCGCCACGCTGGCGTAGCGCCGCTCCAGCTCGCGGCCGATGCCCACCACCACCGCGGAGACGTTGCAGAGGACCTCTTGCGCACTCGACGCCGCGTAGCGCAGGAGGGTTGCCTTGTTTCGCCAGGATTCCCAGCACTTCCCGCCGGCCTCGATCGCCGCCTTGGTGGGGTCCACTTCGGGGACCTTCCCGGCGGCGTTGGCCTTGGCGACCGCTTCGTCGTGCGTCCGCCAGTAGACCCGCTCGCCCTCGGCGAAGTCGGCCTCGATCTTCGCCTGCAGCTCGCGTCGCTTGGAATACTCCGCGGCGAGCTTCGACGTCGACCAGGTGACGGCCTTGGCGATCGCCTCGAGCGGCCCCATCCCGTAGAGGTCGCCCTCGCCCTCGAGGACCTCGTGCACGAACGTCGTGATGCTCGATCCGCTGATCTCCACGCTACTTGCCCTCCAGGCCCGCGAGGCGCGCCATGTCCTCGATCCAGCGGCGCCGCGCGGGGACTTGGCGCGCGAACCACTGCGCGAGGTCGCGACCGGTGCGCATACCGACAGCGTCGAGCAGCTGCCGGCGTGCCGATGCGCGCAGCTCCCCCGGCTCCGGCCGCCACGATTCGCCCTCGGCGGCAACCGCGATCGCGCCGGCGATCGCCTCGAGCGCGACGTCTCGCTCCACGTAGACGCTGTGGCCCTCGCGTAGCGACTCTGTGCGGGGCCCGAGATTCACGACCGCGCTCCGGATCATCCGGATCGCGACGGACCCGCCGACGCGGGTGGCGGCGGTCGACGCGGTGTCCGAGGCCGCGCCGACCGCCGACTCGCTCTGGACTGAGGATGTTTCCTTGCTCACGTCTCAGCCTCGCACACCCGCCAAGCGGCCTTCCGGCCGGTCCGAGCACGTTCGCGTGGGTCCGGGGGCGCGGTTCTCCGGGGAATGTGCCGCGCGGCGCCCGTTCGCCGTGGCTAGCCATGCCTCGAACGGCCGCTTGCTCACGATGAGCAATCGCCGGCTCGGCCACCGCGCCCAGGCCGCGCTGGCGCGGCGCCGCGCCAGCCGGCGGAGGGTCCGGAGCGGGATGCAGCTCTGCTCAGCAGCGTCCTCGGCACTAAGGTAGACCTCCGGCGCCGAAAGCCTCAGCAAGATCCGCAGCTTCAGCTCCTCGAGCACGCCCGCGAGCGCCGCCAGGTCGACGAGGCCGCTCTCGTCGACGAGCGCCTGCAGCTGCGCCCGCACCTGGTCAGGCCGCACGGCAGGCCTCCCGCGAAACCCTGCAGCTGCCGACCCCCGTCTTACCCGCGCCCATCAAGGCCTCCAGAAGCCCGTCGCCGGGAAACCCGCGTTTTCGGGCCCCTGACCGTGCGTGGGGCGCGAGCCCTCGGGGTGGCACCACACCCCCCCTGGCCGGGGGAGGACGGCCCCCCCCTGGATGCGTGAAGAACCAGCCGGCGGGCGGGCGCGGCCACGAGCGCCATGCTTCGCTCGCGCTCCCGCCGCCGGCTCCTTCCGATCTGGGTCAACGCTTCGTCTCCTCGGGCAAGCCGAGTGCCTTCACCAGCTCGCGCCGAAACGTGTCATTCACGAACACCGCACCACGATCGGCGGCGGCGATCGCGCGACCGTCGGCGGCGACCAGCCAGCGCGACGCGGCGCCGCAGTTCGGGCAGGACAATTCGCCTCGCGCGCCCTCGACCAGCAGGGCGCCGCAGGCGCACACCCGCGAGGCGCTCATTGCTCATCCAGCAGCACGCTAGCGCCCAGCTCCACCAGCGCATCGCGCAGTTGTTCGGCCTCGTCGTGGTTACTGATCCGCTCGAGCAGCCGCGCCTGGCCGGCGAGGTCAGCCGGGAGTCCAGCGGCCAGCCGGCGCAAGGTGGTGAGCGCCTCGGGGCGGGTCATGCTGTCGCCCTTTCGATCGCGGCGGTCGTATCCTCGACGCGGAACAGCGCTGGCCGATAGGTCACCGGCAGCTCGAACAGCGCCCCGCTGCGGACCTTGGTGGCCCGGAAGGAAGCGCCGGCCACCTGGCGCCGGCCCGTGGCGGCGTCCGTCTCCCACTCGACCACGAACAGCAGCACGTTCGCGGCGGTGCGCTCGAGGTCGGAGGTTTCGCGGAACGTGTACCCGGTCTTGTTCCCGTCCTTGAAGGTGTTGAGCTGGGATGCGACGAGCACGGCCACGTCGAGGCGCCGGGCCAGCTCCACGGCGCGGCGACCGACAGCGCCGACCGCCCGGTAACGTGGGTCACGGGAAGCCGGGTCGGCGATCTCCTGTGCGTAGTCGACGAAGACGGCGGCGAGCGTCCCGCCGAACATGGCCCGGGCGTCCTCGGCCGCGCGCTCGACGTCGTCCATGCTGGCACCGGCTCGGTCGAGCAGGAGCACCTTCGGCCGCTCGTTCATCAGCGCCGCGGCGGCCCGCTGTAGCGCCTGCTTCGCATTGGTGCGCTCGACGGCCTGCCGCCAGGGTGCGAGAGCCCAGCGCGAATACCCTGCGCGGCGCACGATCTCCCGCTCCGCAAGCTGGGCCGTGCTCATCTCCGGCGATGCGAACAGCGCCCCACCAGCCCCGGCAGCCGCCATCGCGAACGCGCCGAGGATGGTGGTCTTGCCGGCGCCCGTCGGCGCGCCGAGCAGGGTCACCTCGCCGCGACGCAGCCCGCCTCCGAGAGCCCGGTCGAGTCCGGGAATGCCGGTCGAGACGTAGCGGGAGAGGTCGCCCTCGGCGAACCGGCCTAGCTCCGCGAGCGCGTCATCGGCGGCGACGTGCAGGTAGACCAGATCCGTCGCCGGCACCGGCGCCGCCTCCGGCAACGCGTCGAAGGCGTCCCGCTTCAGCCCGGCGGCGACGAAGTCGGCGGCGTCGCCCTTCGGCGAAGCGGCGGGCCAGCGGATCATGCGCACGCTGGCGACGATTGGCGCCAGGGCCCGGGCGAGGCGAGCCATGTGCGCCCGGCCTTCGTCGTCGGCATCCGGCCAGAGCGTCACGGCGCGGCCCTTGAGCGGCGCCAGGGCGGCCGGCGACGGGCACGAGCTGGCGCCCGTGCTGGTACCGAGCGCAAGCAGCCCGAGGGTCCGGGCGGCGTCCGCGGCCTTCTCGCCTTCGCAGACCACGACCGGCTCGCCGGCATGTTTCGCGAGCAGCTCCGTCCCGTAGAGCGGGAGGTCGACCAGTCGCAGCCCCAGCTCCGCGAGCTTCGCTTTCTCACCGACCGGCCCCCGCCAGAAGACGGTCTTGCCGCCTGGACCGTCGACGCGGACGTGCTGCGCGAGCGCCCGGCCGCTGGCGTCGCGAATCGTCCAGACTCGCTCCGCCCGTTCCTCGCGTTCCTGGCGGACGTGGAGCCCGCGGGCCTCGAGCGCGGCCGCGATCGCCTCGAAGGAGCAGCCGACGAAGCACCGGAACAGGAGCGTTCCGTTCTTCTCGGCAATGCTGAGGCTCGGATTCCGGTCCTCGTGGGCGGGACAGCGGGCGACGTAGCCGTCCCCGCTCGCCTTCGCCCCCAGCGCCCGGACGATCTCCGCCATACTCGAGCGGCTCACGACTCGGCCTCCGCGAATCGGCAGCCCAGCCGCCGGAGCTCGTCCAGCACGCCGGCCGCCTCCGCTGCGGCGACGTGCCGCGGCCAGAGGGTTGTGCGGTCGGCCCCAGAGAGCAGGTCGGACGTCCAGTTCTTCGCGCCGCTCACGCGACCGTCGGCGCTCCGGTGCGGGTGCGCGCCGTTCCGCAGCAACCACGCCGGCTTGAGCCCGCGGCGGAGGTCGTCCGGCATCTCGGCGGCCGCCGCGAGCACCGGCAGGGCGACGAGCTGGTCGGCGCGGTAGCCGTCCGCGAGCCGCGCCGAGACGTCCCGGACGAGGTCCGGAAGCAACGTCACCCGCCGGCCCAGCGCCACGTTGAACGCCCGGATCAGCCGGGCCGCCGTCGCCTGCGCTTCACCGCTCGGCACCGGCCCCTTCGGCCGGCGGCCCGTACCTTTCGGTTTCGGTTCCTCGAGGGTCGCTTCCGTCCGGTCAGCACCAGCAGCGGCACATTCCGTTGTATCCGTTGTGTCCGTGTCCGTGTCCGTAGTTCCCGGCGTTTCTGAAACGCGTTTCACCGTTTCATCAGCGTTTCTAGTGGCAGCCCTGGCGGCGGCCGCCTGGCGCTCCCGGAACGCCTGGACCCGCGGCGTCGAGTAGTCCTTCGCCGCCCGGCTCATGTAGTTCAAGACCACGAAGCCGCCCGCCGGTAACCGAGCGATGCGGCGCCCGTCGTGGTCCTTCGTGCGTGAGTGCTGGTCCGGAGCCATCAGCCACTCGAGCGCCGCCGTCGTGGCCTCCAGCGTCAACCCGCAGTGCAGCGCGATCGCAGGGTCGGCGTCCTCCACGCATCCGGTGCGCGGGTCCGCCGTGAACAGCAGATACGACCAGACCTTGAACGCCTCGGGCGTACCCTGCGCCCACAGGCTCGACGTGAGGATGTCGCGGTCATAGGGGAAGTAGCTCATCGGAGCGCCTCGAGCTGGAGCACGAGAGCGTCGATGCGGCTCGATGCCCTGGCGTTGAACGGGCGGTCCACCGCGCGCTCGGCCCGGTAGAGCCGGAGGCGGGCGACCAGCCGTCGCAGGGTCCTCATGCTGCGTCCCCGGTTTCGTCCTCGAGGTCGGCGAGCGCCTGGACGATCGCGGCGCGGTCCGCCTCGGCGAAGCCCTTGCTGTCGAGCCAGAACGAAGCACCGCGGCTGCTAGGCTTCGCGACGTAGCCGGCGAGCTGCTCGGCCTGGTGGCGGACGGCCGAGGCGCTCAACTCGCGGCGTGCTACGATCGGCGTGGTTCCGTCGTCTCGCTCACGCCTCGGGGTCGCGCCCGGGGCGTTCGTCTGCGGGGGGGCCACAGGTCACGCCGCCTCGCCACTGACGGGCGGCGTCGTGCGGCGATAGCCCGCGAACACGCCCTTGCGGGGACGGCTCTGCAGCCAGGCGGTCACTTCGGGCACCAGCCAGGCGCATCCACGCTTGCCGGTGCGAATCGGCTGCGGGAAGGCGTGATCGCGCATCGCCCGGTGAATCCAGTTGGCGAAGACGGATTCACTCATCCGCGGCTGCAGCGTGACGCGGAGCTGCTCGCGGTCGGCGAGCTGGAGCGCGGGCACTGGTACCGCCGGCGGGCGCTCCCTCTTGCGGCTCTTGGTCTGCTCTGCTTCTTCTTCCATGCCGACAGTGTTTCAGCATGGAGAAATGGGAAGTCGGACGCGCGGGTCGACTTACGCCACCTACATACGCCCCCAAGCCGATCTGCCGTCGAACACGAGCCACGGAGGCTCCGGCTTCCTGCGCAGCGAGCGGAGGATCAAGCCGTGCACGTCCTCCACGTCGCGCCCCAGGAAGCCGAGCACCATCTCGACGGTTGTCTCGAAGTGCGAGCCGACGGCCTTCTTCGCCTCGTCCGCCGGATAGACGCTGTAGACGGTGGCGATGAGCACGTCCCGTGCTTCATCTGGTGGCCGGTGCGCTTTGGCGCTTGGCTGCATTACCCAAGCCTCGCCGCGAGCTGACTCGGCGATCTGCTCCAGCGTCCCATCAAGCCCCGCATAGTCGACCACGCGACCGTTCACTGCGTACAGCGATGGTTGCCCGCACCGCAGCAGCCTAGCCAAGGTCGCGGCGCTCTCCGCCACCTTGCGTAGATGGGCAGCCCGCGCGATGCGGGTCCGCCGATTCCTGCTCGGCCCGGTGTCATGCGCCATGAAGTCCGCCATGGCGACGATCGCCGCCACGGCGCCGGCGAGATGCTCGCTCGGAATCACCTCGGCGAGATGGCTAGACAGTTCCCGCACGTTGTCGACCGTCAGCCCCGCCGCGCCTTTCATCGCCGGAACTCCACGACAGCGCCCGGCTCGACGCCGGCGCCGACCGTCTCCTCGATCCACTCGCCGAGCCGGTCTAGGGCCTCTCGCACCTTGTCCCCGTAGCCCCAGCGCAGATAGACGGCCGTCACCGCCGGCATGCGCGAGTCCGCGTGCGCGTGGCCGAGCACGAGCGCCACCGTGAACGGGTCCGCACCCAGGCGGGCGCACAGGGTCGCCGCCGTCCGTCGCAGGTCGC
>DATKME010000062.1:0-127432 GCA_035542035.1 Vicinamibacteria bacterium
AGCTGGTGGCGCGCGTGCGCGAGACGGCGCTGGGGGCGTACGCGCACCAGGAGCTGCCCTTCGAGAAGCTGGTGGAGGAGACGAATCCGGAGCGCTCGGCGAGCCACCACCCGCTCTTCCAGGTGGCTTTCGCGCTGCAGAACGCGCCGCAGGAGAGCCTGCAGCTTTCCGGTCTTCAGGTGTCGGCGCAGGAGATGGAAGGGGGGCGGGCGAAGTTCGACCTCACGCTGGTGCTGCGGGAAGGCGGGGACGGTCTGGTCGCCGCCTTGGCAGCGAACTCGGACCTCTTCGAGGCTGCGACGCTCGACCAGATGCTCGAGCACTACACGCGGTGCCTGGCCGCAGCAGTGGCCGCGCCGGACACGCGGCTGTCGGCGCTGGGCCTGCTCGACGCACGCGAGCGCCGGCAGCTCGTCGAGGGCTGGAACCAGACGGCCTCCGACTATCCGCGCGCGGCCGGTCTCCAGGCCCTGTTTTCCGCGCAGGCCGCGCGAACGCCGGACGCCGTGGCGGCGAGCTTTGGCGCCGAGCGCCTGAGCTACCGCGAGTTGGACCGGCGCTCGAACCAGCTCGCACGGCGCCTGCACCGGCTCGGCGTGGGGCTGGAGTCGCGGGTGGGGCTGTGCCTGGAGCGCTCGGCGGCGCTGCCGGTCGCGACGCTCGGGATCCTCAAGGCCGGCGCGGCATACCTGCCGCTCGATCCCTCGTACCCGCAGGAGCGCCTCGCCTTCATGCTGCGCGACGGGGCCGTGGACGTGGTGGTCACCCAGGAGGCGCTGCGGGCGCGGCTGCCGCCGCACGGGCCGACGCTGGTGAGCCTCGACGGTGAGCGCTCGGCGATCGAGGCGGAAGGCGACGCGGCGTTCGACGCGGGAGCGGGGGGCGGCCACCTCGCCTACGTGATCTACACCTCCGGGTCGACCGGGGAGCCGAAGGGCGTGTGCGTGCCGCACGGCGCCGTGGGCCGCCTGGTCTTGAACACGAACTACGTGCGTCTGGAGGAGCACGATCGGGTGGCCCAGGCCTCGAACGCCTCCTTCGATGCGGCGACCTTCGAGCTGTGGGGGCCGCTACTCCACGGCGGCTGCGTGGTGGGCCTGGAGCGGGAAGTGACGCTGCGGCCCTCGGACTTCGCGTCAGAGCTGCGCGAGCAGCGCATCAGCACCCTGTTCCTGACCACGGCCCTGTTCAACGTCCTGGCGCGCGACGCGCCAGGTGCGTTCGCGGGCCTGAAGACGCTGATGTTCGGTGGAGAGGCGGTGGACCCGCGGTGGGTGCGAGCCGTGCTCTCCAGTGCTCCGCCGCAGCGTCTCCTGCACGTCTACGGGCCGACCGAGACCACCACCTTCGCCACCTGGCATCACGTGCGTGAACTGGCCGCGAGCGAGGCGACGGTCCCGATCGGCCTGCCGCTGACCAACACCACCGCCTACGTGCTCGACGCCGGGATGCAGCCAGTGCCCTTGGGCGTGAGCGGCGAGCTCTTTCTCGGCGGCGACGGTCTCGCGCGCGGCTACTGGCGGCGCCCTGCCCTGACGGCGGAGCGCTTCCTGCCGGATCCCTTCGGCAGCACGCCCGGCGCGCGGCTCTATCGCACCGGCGACCTGGTGAAGCGCCGCCCGGACGGAACGCTCGAGTTCCTCGGCCGCGCGGATCACCAGGTGAAGCTGCGAGGTTTCCGGATCGAGCTGGGGGAGATCGAGACGGCGCTGCGCGAGCACGCCGAGGTGCGCGACGCCGCCGTCCTGCTGCGGGAGGAGCCCGCGGGCGGCCGGCAGTTGGTCGCCTACGTCGTCGGTGCCCGTGGTGGCGGCGAGGGCTGGGACGGCCTGCGGGACCACTTGCGGCGGCGTCTGCCGGAGTACATGGTGCCCGCGGCCTTCGTCGCCCTTCCCGCGCTGCCCTTGACCCCCAACGGCAAGCTGGACCGGCGGTCCCTGCCTGCGCCTCCGTCCGCCGTCGAGCGCCTCGGGGACGTGGCGGCCCCGGCGACCGAGGTGGAGCGGACGGTCGCGGCGGTGTGGCGCGAGGTGCTGGGGACTGCCGCGATCGGCATCGACGACAGCTTCTTCGATCTGGGCGGCCACTCCCTGCTGCTGATCCAGGTCCACGAGCGACTGGCGCGGACGTTCCCGGAGCAGCGACTCCGCGTCCTCGACCTCTTCGAGCACGCGACGATCCGCTCGCTCGCGGCACGGCTGGACCGGCCGGCAGCCGCAGTCCCCCTCGCCCTCCCCGCGGCCGACGAGACCGCCAAGAGGGAGGAGAGCCGCCAGCGGCTGGCGCGGCGGCGACAGGTCCAAAAGCGCGGAGCGCCGGGAGAGGCTGCGGATGAGTGAGACGGTGGGGATGGCGCCGCCGGGCCGCCTGAGCATGGTCGAGTTCCTGGCGGAGCTGCGCCGGTCGGACGTGCGCTGCTGGGCGGAAGGCGAGCGCCTTCGCGTGAGCGCGCCCGCTGGCGCGCTGAGCGAAGCGCTGCAGGCGGAGATCGCCCGCCGCAAGCCGGAGATCCTGGCCTGGCTTGCCGAGGCGGCGTCGCCGGAGACGCCCTCGCGGCCGCGGCTGCGCCGACGTGACAGCCGGACGGCGCCCCTCTCCTTCGCCCAGGAGAGGGTGTGGTTCCTCCAGCAGCTCGAGCCGCAGAGCGTCGCCTACAACCTGCAGACCCGCCTCGATCTGCCGGCGCCCTTCGACCCGGCCTCGCTCGAGCGCGCCCTCGGCGAGGTGGTGCGGCGTCACGAGATCCTGCGCACCACGTTCGCGCTCGAGGGCGGCAGCCCGGTGCAGGTCGTGGGCGACCCGGCGCCTGTGGTCCCGGGCTTGCTGGACCTGAGCGCCATCGCAGGGGAGGACAGGCAGACGGCCGCGGCGCAGGCGAGGAGCCGCGAGGCGCGACGGCCGTTCGACCTCGAGCGGGGGCCACTCTTCCGTCCGTTCCTGCTGCGTCTGGGCCCTGCCGAGCACGAACTGCTGCTGAACCAGCACCACATCGTCACCGACGGATGGTCGATCGCACTCCTGATCGAGGAGATCCTGGCGCTCTACGTCGGGTTTCGCGAGGGACGCCCGTCGCCATTGCCGGAGCCGGCCGCGCAATACGGGGACTTCGCCGTGGCGCAGCGGGAGTACCTCCAGGGCGCCGTCCGGGACCGCTGTCTCGCCTATTGGAGGCGCCACCTGGCGCGTGTCCCCCCGCTGGAGCTGCCCACCGATCGACCCCGGCCCTCCGTCCAGGGCCACGACGGCGACGTGCACTGGCTGGACCTGCCGGCCGACCTCTCGCAGCGTCTACGTGACCTGGCGCGCCAGGAGGGGGCGACCGTGTTCATGGTCCTGCTGGCCGCCTTCCAGGCGCTGCTCGCCCGCTACACCGGGCAGGAGGACGTCGCGGTCGGCGTCCCTGCCGGCACGCGGAGCTGGATCGAGACCGAGCGCATGCCCGGCCTCTTCCTGAACACGCTCGTGATCCGCAGCGACATCTCTGGCGACCCGAGCTTCCGCGAGCTGCTCGCCCGGGTCCGGCGGGTGTCGCTCGAGGCGTTCGCCCACGAGGAGCTGCCCTTCGAGCAGCTGGTCGCGGAGCTGCAGCCCCAGCGAGACCTGAGCCGCTCGCCGCTCTTCCAGGTGCTCTTCGTCCTCCAGAACACACCGCTCGAGGCGCTGGCCGCACGGCCTCGGCCCGACCAGCGCGTGGTCACGGAGACCGGCATGGCGGCGTTCGATCTGACGCTGTACCTGATGGACACGCCGGAAGGGCTGCGCGGCTACCTGGAGTACGCGACCGGCTTGTTCGATGCATCGACCGTGGCGAGGCTGGCGGTCCACTTGGAGACGCTGCTGCACGGCGTGGTGGGGGAGCCCGACCAGCCCGTGTCGCGGCTGCCGTTGATGCCCGCCGCCGAGAGGACGCGCGTTCTGCGGGAGTGGAACGAGACGAGCGTTGCGGTCGAGGCCTCTACCGTCGCCGCCCGGATCTCCTCACAGGCCGAGCGGACGCCGGACGCGGTAGCGGTGAATGACGAGCGGCGTTCGCTGAGCTACCGCGAGCTTGCGCTCTACTCCGGGCGGTTGGCCCGCCGGCTGCGGCGGCTGGGGACCGGCCCCGGCGCTCGGGTCGGCATCGCGATGGACCGCACGGTGGAGATGGTGGTGGCCCTGCTCGGCGTTCTCGAGGCCGGGGCCGCCTACGTGCCGCTCGATCCGGCGTTTCCACCCGCGCGCCTGGCGTTCATGCGTGAGGACGCCCGCATCGATCTCGTCGTCACTCAGACCGCGCTCCTGGACACGCTGCCGCGCACGGGCGTGCGGCCGCTTCTGCTCGACCGCGCGGAAGACCTTGTGGATGACGCCTCTGCCGCAGGCGACGGCGCGTCCCTGCCGGCCGTCGACCCGCGGGCCGCGGCCTACGTGCTGTACACCTCGGGGTCGACCGGAAGGCCCAAGGGCGTCGAGGTCCCGCACTGCGCTCTCACCAACTTCCTGGCAGCGATGGAACGCGAGCCCGGAATCGGTCCCCACGACGTGCTGCTCTCGGTGACGACGCTGTCCTTCGACATCGCGGGCCTGGAGGTCTACCTCCCGCTGGTCCGCGGGGCGCGCCTCGTGCTGGCGAGCCGCGAGACGGCTCAAGATGCCCGGCGGCTGGCCGCCGCGCTCGAGCGCTGGGGAGCCACCGTCATGCAGGCGACACCCGCCACCTGGCGGATGCTCGTCGAGGGGGGCTGGCGTGGTCGCCCGGGCCTCACGCTCCTCTGCGGCGGCGAAGCGCTCGGCCCCGAGCTGGCGCGGGAGCTGCTTTCTCGCGGGCGCGCGCTCTACAACCTCTACGGCCCCACCGAGACCACTGTCTGGTCGGCGCTGGAGCAGGTGGTGGCGGAGCGGCCGGTGACCCTCGGCCGCCCGATCGCCAACACGCAGCTCTACGTGCTCGACGGCCGGGGAGAGCCGGTGCCCATGGGCGTCCCCGGCGAGCTGTACATCGGAGGCGCGGGTGTAGCCCGCGGGTACCTGGGGCTGCCCGCGCTCACGGCCGAGAGGTTCGTGCCCGACCCGTACGCGGTCGATCCCGGCAGCCGGGTCTACAGGACGGGCGATCGCGTCCGCCTCCGCCCGGACGGGCGCCTCGAGTACCTCGGCCGAATCGACCATCAGCTGAAGGTGCGCGGCTTCCGCGTGGAGCTGGGAGAGATCGAAGCCGCGCTGGGCGCGCATCCCGGGGTGAGCGCCTGCGCGGCCTCCGCGAGCGCCGACCCGACGGGCGAGCAGCGCCTCTTCGCCTGCTTCGTCGCGCGCAACAGGGGTGCCCCCTCGGCCGCCGAGCTGCGCGCGTTCCTGCGGCAGCGCCTGCCTGACTACATGGTCCCCTCGAGCTTCGTCCGGGTCGACGCGTTGCCGCTGACCCCGAACGGCAAGGTCGACCGGCGAGCCCTGCCGTCTCCGGGTCCGGCTCGGTCCGAGCCCGGGGCCCTGGTTCCTCCGCGCACGCCTCTCGAGGCGGAGCTGGCCGGCCTGTGGCGGGAGGTCTTGCGCGCCCGCGAGGTCGGGATCCACGACGACTTCTTCGAGATGGGCGGGCACTCGATCCTGGCGACGCAGCTGCTCTCGCGCCTGCGCGACGCGCTCGGCCTGGAGCTGCCGTTGCGACGGTTCTTCGAGACCCCGACCGTCGCCGGAATCAGCGGTTGGATCGAGTCCGAGGGACGGACGGCAGCGGCGGTGGCGCCGCCGCTCGCCTCGGTGCCGCGAGAGGGGCCGCTGCGCCTGTCGTTCGCGCAGGAGCGGCTGTGGTTCCTGGAGCAGCTCGATCCCGGCTCGCCTGCCTACACCATCGCCGGCGCCATCCGCATGCGGGGCGCCCTGGACCGGCCGGCGCTCGAGAGCGCCCTGGGCGAGGTCGTCGGGCGGCACGAGGCCTTGCGCACGAGCTTCGTGAACGCCGAGGGCGAGCCGGTGCTGCGCATCGCCGCCCCGTCGGCCTTCGAGGTGGCTTTCGAGGACCTGGCGGCTGCGGGTCCCGAGGCAGAGAGCGAAGCCCGCCGCCGGGCCACGGCGGCCGTGCAGCAGCCGTTCGACCTGGCGCAGGGGCCGCTGGTGCGGGCGCGGCTGCTGAGGCTGGCTGAGGAGGACCACGTCCTCGTCCTCACGATGCACCACATCGTCTCGGACGCCTGGTCGCTCGGCGTCATCGTCGGCGAGCTGGGGACCCTGTACCGGGCCTTCGCCGCGGGCGAGGTCTCGCCTCTGGCGCCGCTGAGCGTGCAGTACGCGGACTGGGCCGAGTGGCAGCGGGCCAGCATCGACGGGGGGGAACTGCAGCGGCAGCTCGACTACTGGCGGAAGCAGCTGGCCGGCGGGACGCCGCCGCTCCGCCTGCCCACGGACCGCCAGCGGCCGGTCCGTCGCAGTGCCCGCGGCGGCCACGAGCCCTTCCGCCTGCCGGTGTCGCTCGCCCAGGCGCTGAACGCGCTGGCGCGGCGTGAGCGGGCCACGCTCTTCATGACGCTCCTGGCCGCGTTCCAGGCCCTGCTCCACAGGGTGACGGCCCAGGATGACATCGCCGTGGGGTCGCCCATCTCCGGGCGCAACCGCAGCGAGACCGAAGGTCTGGTCGGGCTGTTCGTGAACACGCTGGTGCTGCGCACCTCCGTGGCCGGCGACCCCACCTTCCGCGAGCTTCTGGCGCGGGTGCGCGAGGTGGCCCTCGGCGCCTACGCCCACCAGGACCTGCCCTTCGAGAGGCTCGTCTCCGAGCTGCACCCGGAGCGCAACACCGCGGTCAACCCCCTCTTCCAGGTGATGTTCGTGCTGCAGAACGCGCCGCTGCCCGGCCTGGCGCTCCCCGGCCTCGCCGTCGAGCCGCTGGTGTTCGAGCGCCGCACGGCCCGCTTCGACCTCACGCTCTTCCTCTGGGAAGATCCGAGCGGCCTCGCGGGCGCGTTCGAGTACAGCGCCGACGTGTTCGACGCGCCCACCGTGCGGAGGCTGGCGGCGGCGTTGCGCCGGCTGCTCGAGGCGGTGGTCGCCAACCCCGACGAGCGTGTCTCCCGGGTGCCCCTGCTGGACCCCCTCGAGCGGCAGCGGCTCGTCGACGAGGGCGCCGGACCGGCTCTGCCGGCCCCCGCGCTCTCCCTGCCCGAGCTGTTCTGGGACCAGGTCCGGCGGACGCCGGACGCCGTCGCGGTCGTCGACGGCAGGGTGAGCCTCACCTTCGCCGAGCTGGATCGTCGTGCCAGACGGCTGGCCGCGTCGTTGCGTCGGCAGGGCGTCGGGCGGGAAGTACGCGTCGCCGTCTGCCTGGAGCGGTCCTGGCGGCTCATGGTGGCGCTGCTCGGCGTGCTCGAGGCGGGCGGCGCCTACGTGCCGCTGGATCCGGGTCAGCCCGAGGAGCGTCTCGCGTACATCGTCGAAGACTCGGGGGCGCGGCTGCTGCTGACCGAGGCGTCGCTCGAGAGCGGCTTCGCGCGCGTTCCGGCCCGGCGACTGCACGTCGACGAGCTCGAGACCGCGCCCGGCGACGGGGAGGCTCTCGGCGAAGCGCCGGCGCCAGAACAGCTCGCCTACGTGATCTACACGTCCGGCTCCACCGGACGGCCCAAGGGCGCGATGATCACGCACGGGGGCCTCGCTCACTACGTCTCCTGGGCGGCGGAGCGTTACGTGACCGCGGGCGCTGGCGGATCACCGGTTCACTCCTCGATCGGGTTCGACCTCACCGTCACCAGCCTGTTCTGTCCTCTGCTCGCGGGCCAGCCGGTCGTCCTGTTGCGTGACGCGGACGCCCTCGGCGAGGCGATGGGCGGCGGACACGACTACGCGCTGGTGAAGATCACCCCCGCCCACCTGGAACTGCTCCAAGCGCAGCTCGCCCCGACGCAGGTGAGCCGAGCCGCGCGCTGTTACGTCGTCGGCGGGGAGGCGCTGCTGGGCGAGGCGCTCGCCTTCTGGCGGGCCCACGCACCCGGGGCTCGCATCGTGAACGAGTACGGTCCGACCGAGACGGTCGTCGGCTGCTGCGTCCACGAGCTTGCGGCGGGAGACGCCACGCCCGGGCCGATCCCGATCGGACGCGCCATCCCGCGCACTCGCCTGCACGTCCTCGACCCGCAGATGGAGCCCGTCCTGCCGGGGGTGGCCGGGGAGCTCTACATCGGCGGGGCAGGCGTGGCCCGGGGCTATCTCGAGCGGCCGGAGCTCACCGCCGAGCGCTTCGTGCCGGACCCCTTCGGGAGCGAGCCGGGTGACCGCCTCTATCGCAGCGGCGACCAGGTTCGACGCCGTGCGGACGGGCTCCTGGAGTACCTCGGCCGCATCGACCAGCAGGTGAAGATCCGCGGCTTCCGCATCGAGCTGGGCGAGATCGAGGCGGTGCTCTGCGGCTGTCCTGGAGTGGAGGCCGCCGTGGTCACGGTGCGCGAGCAGGCCTCCGGCGACCGCCAGCTCACGGCGCACCTGGTGCTCGGCGAGGGGGCACCGACGATGACGGAGCTGCGGCGGTCGCTCAAGAAGGCACTCCCCGGCCACATGGTGCCCTCGTCTTTCGCGATCCTGGACGCGTTGCCGCTGACCGCGAACGGCAAGGTCGATCGCCGCGCGCTGGAAGGCGTGGGCGGACGACCTGCCGAGGCCGGTGAGGCTCTCGTTCCCCCGCGGACTGCGATGGAGATGCTGATCGCCTCCGTCTTCCAGGAGGCGCTGGGCCTGCAGGGGGTGGGAGTCCACGACAACTTCTTCGACCTGGGCGGCCATTCGCTGCTGTCGCTGCGGGTCATCGCACAGATAGAGAAGCGAACCGGGGCTCGCCTCGGCCCACGCGACCTCATCTTCCAGACGCTCGAGCAGCTCGCGGCCAGCTGCCAGCCCGGCCAGGGCCAGGTCGAGGCGAGAGGGCCGGCCGCCGCAGCGCGAGAGGCGAGCCTGTGAGCGCGCCCGCCCGCGGAGCCACCGGCCTCGAGGTCGCGATCGTGGGAATGAGCTGCCATTTCCCGGGCGCCCGCAGCCTCGAGGCTTTCCTGGACAACCTGCGGCGCGGGGTGGAGTCGATCCGCTTCTTCGACGAAGAGGAGCTGCGCGACGCCGGTGTCCGCCCGGATCTGCTGGCTGACCGGCGGCACGTCCGGGCAGGGGCCGTGCTCGACGGGATCGAGGACTTCGACGCCGACTACTTCGGCTACACGCCTAGGGAGGCGGAGCTGATCGACCCCCAGCAGCGGCTCTTCCTGGAGCGGGCGGTGGAGGCGCTCGAGCGGGCCGGCTGCGACCCGGACCGCTTCGAGGGGACGATCGGCGTCTACGCGGGACTCGGCAACAGCGGCTACGCCGGCATGCTCTCGTCGAACGCCGCCCTGCGAGGGGTGGTCGATCCGTTCCAGATCCTGATCGCCAACGACCGCGACTTTCTGGCCACCCGGGTGGCCTACAAGCTCGACCTGCGGGGGCCGGCCGTGGTCGTGCAGACGGCGTGCTCCACCTCGCTGGCGGCGGTCCACCTGGCCTGCCAGGCGCTTCTCGCCGGCGACTGTGACCTGGCTATCGCGGGCGGGGTCTCGGTGCGGGTGCCGCACCGCACCGGCTACCTCTACCAGGAAGAGGGGATCGCCTCGCCGGACGGCCACTGCCGGACCTTCGACGAGCGTGCCCAGGGCACCGTGCCCGGCAACGGCGTGGGCGTCGTCGTCCTGCGGCGCCTGGCGGACGCGCTCGAGTCCGCGGACCCGGTCCAGGCCGTCATCCGCGGCTCCGCCATCAACAACGACGGCGCGGGCAAGCTCGGCTACACCGCGCCGCGGATCGAAGGACAGGCGGAGGTCATCCGCGCGGCACTCGCCTCGGCGGAAGTCGAACCCGCCACCGTCGGCTACGTCGAGGCCCACGGCACCGCCACCGCCCTCGGTGATCCGATCGAGCTCGCCGCGCTCAACCAGGCGTTCGCCGCGGCCTGCGGTCGCAGCCGCTGCGCCATCGGCTCGGTGAAGAGCAACTTCGGCCATCTCGACGCAGCGGCGGGCGTGGCCGGCCTCCTCAAGGCCGCGCTGTCCCTGCGGCACCGCCAGCTTTTTCCGAGCCTGCACTTCGAGCGGCCGAACCCGCGGATCGACTTCGCGGCCGGGCCGTTCGAGGTCAACACCCGCCTGCGCGACTGGCCGGCGGGCGAGGAGCCGCGGCGTGCCGGCGTCAGCTCGTTCGGAATGGGCGGCACCAACGTCCACGTGGTGCTGGAGGAGGCGCCGTCGCCGCCGACACCGGAACCCGACGACCGCCCGCAGCTCCTGGTCGTCTCGGCGCGCACGCCCTCCGCACTGCAGGCAGCGCGCGGCAACCTCGCTGCCCACCTGCGGATCGGCGCTGTGGACGCGCTGCCCGACGCCGCCTACACGCTGGCGGTCGGCCGGCGGGCGCTGCAGTGGCGGGCAGCGGTGGTGGCCCGGGACTGCGCAGACGCCGTTCGCGCCCTGGAAGCGGTCGCGGCCGGACCGGGCCGGATGGCCGAGGCGGGCCTCGCCCCCGCGTTCCTGTTCACTGGACAGGGCGCACAGCGCATAGGAATGGGGCGGGAGCTCCATGCCGTCGACGCGACCTTCAGGGCCGAGCTCGACGCCTGCGCGGCGGCCCTGAGACCGAGGCTCGGCTTGGACCTGCGCGACACGCTCCATCCACCGCAGGAACGCCGCGCTGCCGCCGAGGAGGCGCTCGCGGGCACCGCGCTAGCCCAGCCGGCCCTCTTCTCGCTGGAGTACGCGCTGGCCCGGACGTGGATCGCACACGGGGTCCGGCCGCAGGCGATGTTGGGGCACTCCGTGGGCGAGTACGTGGCGGCCTGCCTCTCCGGCGTGATGGACCTCGACGACGCCCTGGCCCTCCTCGTCGAGCGGGGACGGCTGATGGCCGGCTGCCCCGCGGGAGCGATGCTCGCGGTCGGGGTTGCGCCCGAGGCGTTGCCGGCGCTCGCGGGTCCGGCAGTGGAGCTGGCGTCGGTGAACGGTCCGGGCCAGTCCGTGATCGGCGGGTCCGAGGAAGCGATCAACTTCTGGCGGAATCGCCTCGAGGAGAAGGGCATCGCCTGCCGGCGACTCGCCACCACGCACGCCTTCCACACCTCGGCCATGGACGGCGCCCTGGAACCGTTCCGGGACCGGGTGGCCGCAGTCCGCCTGCGGCCCCCGGCGGTGCCGTTCGTCTCGAGCGTGACGGGACGCTGGATCACCGCCGAGCAGGCCACCGACCCGTCGTATTGGGCTCGGCAGCTGCGGGAGCCGGTGCAGTTCGCCGCCGGCGTGCGGGAGCTGCTGAGCGAGCCGCGGCGCGTCCTGCTGGAGGTCGGCCCCGGCGACACCCTGGCCGCGCTCGTCCGCCGCCAGGCGCCAGCGAGGCTCACGGTGGTCGCCTCACTCGCCCGACGCGGCGACCGAGGCGAGGCGGAGTCGTTCCTGGAGGCGGCCGGCCGGCTCTGGGAAGCCGGGGTGGAGCTGGACTGGCCGGCGTTCTTCGCCGGCCGTCGACGCCAGCGCGTCTCGCTTCCGACGTACCCGTTCGAGCGGCGGCGCTACTGGATCGAGCCGGCAGCGGCGTCGGCCGTCAGCAGGAGCCGCGAGCGACGGGAAGACCCGGCCGAGTGGCTCTACGTGCCTTCCTGGCGACGTGCGGCGCCGGTCGCACCAGCCGAGGTCCGGGGTTCCTTCGTGCTCTTCGCAGACGGGCACGGGCTCGCCGCTGCGTTGGCCGAGCGGCTGCGCGCGGCCGGGGCGTCGGTCTCCTGCGTCGAAGCAGCCGACCGTTACGAGCGGTCTGGCCCGGCGCGGTGGCGCCTCCGGCGGTCCGAAGACGACGACTATCGACGGCTGTTGGAGGAGCTCGCCAGCGACGAGGACGCTCCGCCGCGGCTCGTCCACCTGTGGGGAGTCGACCCTCCGAGGGACGGAGAGCAGGGCGTCCTCGATCTCTTGTGTCTCGCCCGAGCGCTGGGCCGGCACGACCGGTCGGGCGCGCGACTCGCGCTGGTCACGGTCGGTGCGCACGACGTGTCCGGCTCGGAGTGCCTTCATCCAGCGAACGGCGCCGTCCTCGCCGCCGCCCGCGTCCTGGGGATGGAGCATCCGTCTCTGGGCGTTCGCTGCATCGACCTCGATTCTGCCGAGCCCGACGCCGAGAGCGTGCGCTTCCTCATGGTGGAGCTGGCAGCGGATGGCGGCGAACCGCTGGTGGCCTTGCGTGGGCGGCACCGTTGGTTGCCGGCCGTCGAGCGGCTGCGGTCCTCGGGGGACGCCCTGACCTCCGGCCTCGTCCGCCAGGGCGGCGCCTACCTCGTCACCGGAGGCCTGGGAGGCGTCGGGCTGGCTCTGGCCGAGCACCTCGCGCACCGGGCGCAGGCGCGCCTCGTCCTGGTCTCACGCTCGGGCCTCCCGGAGCGTGGCGAGTGGCCTGCACGGTGTGCCCGCGGGGAGACGGATCCCACCACCACGCGGATCCAGGCGATCGCGCGCATGGAGGACGCGGGGGCCGAGGTCGTCGTCGCCCGCGCGGACGTCGCCGACCGCGCGCAGATGGCCGGCGTGGTGGCGGAGGCGCGGCGGCGTTTCGGCAGGATCGACGGTGTGGTGCACGCCGCGGGGGTACCCGGCGGCGGCCTCGCCCAGCTGCGGCCGCTCGCGGAGGCACGCGAGGTGCTGGCGCCGAAGGTGAAGGGAACGCTCGTGCTCCACGACCTCCTGCGCGACCATCCGCCCGACTTCATCGTGCTGTGTTCTTCGTTGACCGGGACGCTCGGCGCGATCGGCCAGGCCGACTACGCCGCCGCCAACGCCTTCCAGGACGCCTTCGCGCAGAGCGCGGCCCGGGCGGGCGGCACGCCGGTGCTCTCGCTGGCCTGGGACACCTGGCGCGAGGCCGGCATGGCGTTGAGGGTCGAGCTGCCGGTGCAGGGAGAGGCGCAGAGGGGGGAGCTGCTGCGTCACGGCGTCACCAACGCCGAGGGGGCGGCGGTCTTCGAGCGCGCCCTCGCCGCGCGGCAGCCCAGGCTCCTCGTCTCCACGCGCGCGCTCGAGGGTCGGCTGGCCGAGAGGTCGCGCCGCGAAGCCGCGGAACCCGCCGCCGCGCCGCCGCCGCCTCCGGCGTCGCGCCACCCACGACCCGTGCTGCAGAACGACTACGTGGCGCCGCGCAGCGACGCGGAGCGCGCCCTGGCCGAGGCCTGGCAGCAGATCCTCGGGATCGAGGCGGTGGGCGTGACGGACAACTTCTTCGAGCTGGGCGGCGAGTCCCTGGCCGCGCTCCGGCTCGTCGGCCTGCTCAAGGAGAGGAGCGGCGTCTCGATCTCGCTGGTGCGGCTCTACGAGTCGCCCACGATCGCGGCCCTGGTCGGCCGCGCCGGCGACGGGGGTGATGCCTCCCCGCTGGCCTCCTCCGGCCGGCGCGGCGCGGTGCGGGCGGAGATGCTCGGACGGCAGCGCCTGACGCGCCGTCCCGAGTCGGCGGAACGGTGATGAGGGCGCGGTGAGCCAGGACCAGGGCGAGAACGCGGTTGCCATCATCGGCCTCAGCGCCCGCCTGCCCGGGGCGCCCGACGTCGAGGCCTTCTGGGCGCTGCTTCGGGACGGACGCGAGGCGGTGAGGATGCTCTCGACCGACGAGCTTCGGGCGGCGGGTGTCCCCGATCGGGTGCGCTCCTCGCCGCGCTTCGTCGCCGCCGCCTCGACTCTCGAGGAGGTCGAGCTGTTCGACGCGGCCTTCTTCGGCATCGGTGCCAGGGAGGCCGAGGTCATGGACCCGCAGCTGCGGATCTTCCTGGAGACGGCCTGGGCCGCCATGGAGGACGCCGGCCACGATCCGCGCCGTCTGGGCGGTCCGGTCGGCGTCTTCGCGGGGGGCAGCGCCAGCGAGTACCTTCAGCAGCACCTGCAGCCGAGGCGCGACCTGCTGGCGAGCGTGGGCGGACTGCAGGTCCACCTGGTGAACGCCCCCGATTCCCTGGCGTCGCTGGTCTCGTACAAGCTCGATCTGACCGGCCCCAGCGTTTCGGTGCAGACCGCCTGCTCGACCTCCCTGGTCGCCGTCCACCTCGCCTGCCAGAGCCTGCTCAGCGGCGAGTGCGACCTCGCGCTCGCCGGCGGCGTCTCGGTGCGTGTCGGCACGCCGTCGGGCTATCTGCACCAGGAGGGCGGGATCCTCTCGCGCGACGGACACACGCGGACGTTCGACGCCGAAGCCAGCGGGACGGTGATGGGGAGCGGGGTGGGAGCGGTCGTGCTGCGCCGGCTGGCAGACGCCCTCCAGGACGGCGACCGGGTGCGTGCGGTCGTGCGCGGCTCGGCGGTCAACAACGACGGCAGCGCCAAGGGCGGCTACACGTCCCCCTCCGTCACCGGGCACGCCCGGGTGGTGACCGAGGCGCTGGCGGTCGCCGGCGTTCGACCCGAGAGCATCGGCTACGTCGAGGCCCACGGCACCGGCACCGTGCTGGGCGACCCGATCGAGGTGGAGGGGCTGAGCCGTGCGTTTCGCGAGGGGACCGCGCGGAAGGGCTTCTGTGCCCTCGGGTCGGTGAAGACGAACCTCGGCCACCTCGATCACGCCGCCGGTGTCGCCAGTCTGATCAAGGCGGTGCTCTGCCTCGAGCACGGGCAGATCCCGGCCAGCCTGCACTTCGAGACGCCGAACCCGAAGATCGACTTCGAGCAGAGTCCGTTCTACGTGAGCCGGCGCCTCAGCGACTGGCCATGCAACGGCGTCCCCCGGCGGGCAGGGGTGAGCTCGCTGGGAATCGGGGGCACCAACGCGCACGTCGTCCTCGAGGAGGCGCCCGCGCGCTCTCTCGACCGGGCAGCGGTGCGGCCACGCGCCCTCGTTCTCTCGGCCCGTTCCCCGGCCGCCCTGGACCGGGCCACTCGGCGGCTGGCCGACCGCCTGCGATCGGGTCCCGGCCTCGACCTGGTCGACGTCGCCTTCACGCTGGCGGTGGGCCGCCGCCGCTTCGCTCACGGGCGAACGGTGGTGGCCGCGGACGCGGAGGAGGCGGCGCAGGCCCTCGAGCGGCTCGATCCCGAGCGTGTGTGGAGCGGGGTGCTCCCGCCCGTGCCGGCCGGCTGCGTGTTCCTGTTCCCGGGCCAGGGTACCCAGTACCCGGGGATGGCGCGCGGGCTGTACCAGCGTTTCCAGGGCTTCCGGCGCGACATCGACGCCTGCTGCGATTCCCTGCGGCCGCATCTCGGCGTCGAGCTGCGGGACCTCCTCTTCCCCGCGGTGGGCAGCGAAGTGGCTCGCGCGGCCCGAGAGCTGGAGGAGACGAGGCTCGCTCAGCCGGCGCTCTTCGCCGTCGAGTACGCGCTGGCGCGGCTGTGGATGTCCTGGGGGGTCGAGCCGGAGGCCATGGTTGGCCACAGCATCGGCGAGTGGGTCGCGGCCTGCCTGGCCGACGTGGTCGGGCTGGACGACGCGCTCGGCCTGGTCGCGCGTCGGGGTCAGTTGATGCAGGACTGTCCGCGCGGGGCAATGCTGGCCGCCGCCCTGGGCGCCCGCGAGCTGGCGCAGACCCTGCCGCCGCGGGTCGCGCTCGCCGCCTCGAACGGGCCGGCGAGCAGCGTCGCCGCGGGGCCCGAGTCGTCGATCGCGGCGCTCGAGGACGAGCTGCGCCGCCGCGGAGTGCCGGCGCGGCGGCTGCGCACCTCGCACGCCTTCCACTCGCCGGCGATGGAAGGCGCCGTCGAGCCGTTCGCGGAGGCGGTCGCCCGAGTGCGGCTGGGGGCGCCCCGGCTGCGCTTCGTCTCGAACCCCAGCGGCGACTGGATCACCGACGACCAGGCCCGTGATCCCCGCTACTGGGCCCGCCAGCTGCGCGAGCCGGTCCTCTTCATGGACGGCGTCGGCCGCGCGCTGCGGGAGGCGCCGCAGGTGCTGCTGGAGGTCGGTCCGGGTCAGGGGTTGGGAGGTCTCGTCCGCGGCCATCCGGCGTGGGGCGAGAGCCACGCCGTCCTCGCCTCGCTGCCTCCGCCGGAAAAGGGCGGCTCCGACGAGCGCGTGCTGATGGCGGCGCTGGGCCGGCTGTGGCTGGCGGGAGTTCCCGTCGACCTGACCTCCGGCGACCGCGAGGGACGCCCGCGCCGCGTGCCGCTGCCGACGTACCCGTTCGAGCGGCAGCGGTACTGGATCGAGCGTGCGCCATTGGCTGCGGCGTCGACGCCCGCCGCGACCACCCCGACGAACAGCGCCGACGCCGACGGCGGTTTGTACGTCCCGGCCTGGCGGGCGGCTCCCTCCGTCACCATCACCAGGCCCGCGAGCGAACGCTGGCTGGTGCTCGGCAACGGGTCGGGCCTGTCGGCCGGCGTCGTCGAGCGCCTGCGCCGCGGGGGACACGAGGTGGTCGAGGCTCGCAGGGGACCGAGCCACGGAGACGAGCGGGTGACCGCGGTCGATCCTGGGTCGGCGGAAGGGTACGCCCGCCTGGCGGAAGAGCTGGCGCAGCGTTCGGCGACTCCCTTGCGCGTTCTCGACCTGTGGACGCTCGGCGACGCCGAAGGAGGCGCGGACGACGACGCCTCCGGCGCGCTGGACCGTCTCGCCGGCTTTCACGACCTGCGGGAGGCGTTCTTCACGCTCCGCGGCCTCGGGCTCTCCCCGTCACGCCTGCAGGTGGTCACCGCTGGAGCGGTAGACCTCGGGGCGGGGCGCGTGCGACCCGCAGATGCGATGCTCCGGCCCCTGTGCCTGGTGATGCGTCAGGAGAATCCGGGCCTCGAGGCTGGCCTGGTCGACCTGCCGGCGCCGCAGGGAATGGAGGCGGAGGAGGCGAAGGACCGGCTGCTGGAGCAGCTGCAGGACGAGCTGTCGCGGCCGGAGTGCGAGCCGCTGGTGGCTCTGCGCGACGGGCTGCGGTTCCGCCCGGACTTCGAGCCACTGCCGGACGCTGCGGCAATGGACGTAGAGCGGGGGCTTCTGCGAGCCGAAGGCGTGTACCTCATCACCGGCGGCCTCGGCCGCGTGGGATCGGCGGTGGCGGCCCACCTGGCGAGGTGCGTCCGGGCGCGGCTCGTCCTCACCGCCCGGACCGCCCTGCCCGATCGCCAGGAATGGACCCGGTGGCTGGATCCCGTACGAGCGGAGACCCCGACCGGACGGCGGGTGCGACTGGTGAGCGCCCTGGAGGCGCTCGGCAGCGAGGTGCTGGTCCTCGCGGCCGACGTCGCGGACGAGACGGCGATGCGTTCGGTGGTGGCCCGCACTCGAGAGCGGTTCGGGAGCCTCGACGGGGTCGTCCATGCCGCGGGTGTCCTCGATCCTGCGGCCTGGCGGCCCCTGCGCGAGCTGTCGCGGTCGGAGTGCGTGCGCCAGCTCCGTCCGAAAGTCGACGGCGTGGACGTGCTGTCCCGCGTGCTCGAAGGGGAAGCGTGCGACTTCGTCCTGCTCATGTCCTCGCTCTCGGCGGTCCTCGGGGGAGTCGGCTACGGCGCCTACGCCGCCGGCAACGCGTACCTGGACGCCTTCGTCGCCGTGCAGCACCGGCGCGGGCGGAGCCAGTGGACGAGCGTGGGCTGGGACAGCTGGACGAGCGAGGGCGACGCCCTTCGCGCGCTCGATCGGATCCTCGGGATGAGACGCACGCGCCAGGTCCTCGTCTCGACCACGGATCTGCAGCAGAGGCTGTGCCAGGCCTCCCGGCTGCTGCCGCTGGCGGCCGCGGAGGAGGCAGCGGCCGGAGGACGACACGCCCGGCCCGACCTGCACAGCGTCTACGTCGCCGCGGAGAGCCGGCTCGAGCGACGGCTGTGCGCCATCTGGTGCGAGACGCTGGGCCTCGAGCGCGTGGGTCTCGACGACAACTTCTTCGAGCTGGGCGGCTCGTCCCTGCTCGCCATCGGAATGCTGGAGAAGGTGGCCGCGGCCTTCGAGGTGGAGATGCCGGCGGCTTCCGTGTTCGAGGGCCCCACGGTCCGCTCGATGGGCCGGCTGGTCGAGGAGAGATCCGGACGGCAAGGGGCGGTGGCGTCCGCCGCGTCCGCGGAGGGGAGCAGAGGGTGAGCGAAGACAGGAAGGGTCAAGGGGTCGCCATCGTGGGGATGGCGGGTCGCTTCCCGGGGGCGCGGAGCGTCGACGAGCTCTGGCAGAACCTCCTGGACGGCGTGGAGTCCGTGTCGGCCCTGGACCCGGCGAAGTGGGCGGAGACCGCGGGCGTGCACCCGGCGCTCCTGGACCGGCCCGATCTCGTGAAGATGAAGCCGAAGATCGACGACGAGTTCCTGTTCGATGCCGGCTTCTTCGGCTACACGCCCCGCGAGGCACAGATCCTCGACCCGCAGCAGAGGATCTTCCTCGAGTGCGCCTGGGAGGCCCTGGAGTGCGCCGGCTACGACAGCGAGCGCTTCCCGGGCGCCATCGGGGTCGCCGCCGGCGTCAGCCAGAGCAGCTACCTGATGAACTACCTGCAGTGGGACCAGCGCCTGACCGAGGCGGTGGGCGGCCTCAACGTGGGGCTCGGCAACATGAACGACTCGCTGGCCACCCGAGTGGCGTACAAGCTGAACCTCCGCGGGCCCGCCTACGCGGTGCAGTCGTTCTGCTCGACGTCGCTGGTCGCCGTGCACCTGGGATGCCAATCACTGCTCGGGCACGAGGCCGACATGGTGCTGGCCGGCGGCGCCACCCTGTACCTGCCGCACGAGGTGGGCTACCAGTACCAGGAAGGCGGCATCCTCTCTCCCGACGGCCACACGCGGACCTTCGACGCCCGGGCGCGGGGCATGGTCTTCGGCAGCGGGATCGCGGTCGTCGCCCTGAAGCGCCTCGCCGACGCCGTCCGCGACGGCGACACGGTGTACGCCGTGATCCTCGGGTCCGCCACCAACAACGACGGCTCGCTGAAGGTGGGCTTCACCGCCCCGAGCGTCAGCGGCCAGGCGGAGGTGATCGCCGAGGCCCTCACCGCGGCGGACGTGAACCCGGAGACGATCGGCTACGTCGAAGCGCATGGCACGGGCACCGCGCTCGGGGATCCCGCCGAGATCGCCGGGCTCACCAAGGCGTGGCGCCGCTGGACCGACCGCCGCGGCTTCTGTGCGATCGGATCGGTCAAGACGAACATCGGCCACCTCGACGCCGCCGCGGGAGTCACCGGTCTCATCAAGACGGCGCTCGTCCTGCAGCACGGCCGGATCCCGGCCAGCCTGCACTTCGAGACGCCCAACCCGGCCATCGACTTCGCCGCCAGCCCGTTCCACGTGAACGCGCGCCTCAGCGAGTGGACCAGCCCCGGCCCGCGCCGGGCGGCGGTCAGCTCCTTCGGCATCGGAGGGACGAACGCCCACGCCGTCCTCGAGCAGGCCCCGCCGGCGGCCCCCGCTCCGGACCGCGACGGCCAGCTGCTGGTGCTCTCCGCCCGTACCGAGGTGGCCCTCGAGCGCGCGGCCGGGAGGCTCCGCGCCCACCTGGAATCGACTCCCGGTGCGAGCCTGGCCGACGTCGCCTGGACGCTGCAGGTGGGCCGACGGGTATTCGCCCATCGCCGGGCAGTGGTGGCCCGGGACGTGGCGGATGCCGTGGCGGCGCTGGCCGATCCGGCGCGCGCGGACGGCGCCCAGCAGGATCGGCACGACGTGCCGGTCGCGTTCCTGTTCACCGGCCAGGGCTCCCAGTACGTGAACATGGGTCGGGGTCTCTACGACACGGAACGCCGATTCCGCGAGGTGGTGGACGCCGCTGCCGAGACCCTGGCCGTGCCCCTGGGCCTCGACCTGCGCGCCGCCCTCTACCCGCGGCCCGGCGAGGAGGAGCGCGCGGCCGAGCGGCTGCAGGAGACGTTCCTGACCCAGCCGGCCCTCTTCGTCGTCGAGTGCGCGCTGGCGCGACTCCTCATGTCCTGGGGCCTGCAGCCGGCGGCGATGATCGGGCACAGCGTCGGCGAGTACGTGGCAGCCCACCTGGCCGGGGTCTTCACGTTCGAGGATGCGCTCGCGCTGGTGGCGGCGCGCGGCTGTCTCATGCAGTCGATGCCGCGGGGCGCGATGCTGGCGGTTCCCGCGAGCGAGGAGGCCGTCGCCGCTCACCTGGGAGCCGAGGTCTCGCTGGCCGCGGTCAATGCGCCCGGAGCCTGCGTCCTCAGCGGGACGGTGGCGGCGATCGAGGCCCTGGAGGCGGGGCTGGCGGCGCGCGGGGTGATGAGCCGCCGCCTCCGCACGTCGCACGCCTTCCACTCGTCGATGATGGACCCGATCCTGGACCCGTTCCGGGAGCAGGTCGAGCGCACCATCCGCCGGCCGCCCCAGTGGCCCTTCCTCTCCAACGTGAGCGGGACCTGGATCGGCGCCGAGGAGGCGACGGACCCCGGCTACTGGAGCCGCCACCTGCGCGGCTGCGTGCGCTTCGCCGACGGGCTGGCGACGCTGCAGAGAGATCGTGCCGGCATCGCGCGGCTGGAGGTCGGCCCCGGCAACGCGCTCGCCACGCTCGCTCGCCAGCAGCCCGCCGGGTCGGGCACCGTGGCCTGCAGCCTGCGTCACCCGCGAGAGACGGAGAACGACCGCGCGTTCGCCCTCAGGGCCGTGGGCCGGCTGTGGCTCTCCGGCGTGCGGATCGACTGGGCGGGCATGGCGGACGGAGAACGGCGCCGGCGCGTGCCCCTGCCCACCTATCCCTTCGAGCGCCAGGAGTATCGCGTGCCGCCGTCGACCGAAGCCCGCCATGGCTTCGCCATCGCCCGCGGCTATTCGTTGCGCAAGCAGGAGATCGACGACTGGTTCTATCAGCCTTCGTGGCGCCGCGTGGCCCTGCCCCCCTCCACGGCGAGGCCGACCGGCCGCTGGCTGGTCTTCGCCGACGACCACGGGCTCGGCGAGGCCGTGGTGGCCGAGCTGCGCCGCGCCGGAGCCTCGGTGGCGACGGTGCGTCCAGGCGCCACCTTTGCGAGCGACGCGGCAGGCGGTTTCGAGATCGATCCCGCCGAAAGATCCGACTACGCGCGGCTGCTGCAGAGGGCGGCCAGCCTGGGCGGGGCGCCGACGCACGTGCTCCACCTCTGGGGCGTGACCGCCCAGGCAGGGGCGAGCGAGATCCGCAATCGGCTGGCCGGGGCGCAGACGCGCGGTTTCTACAGCGTCCTGTTCCTGTCCCAGGCCCTCGCCTCCTCCGCGCTCAAGGACGCCGTGCGGCTGGCGGTGGTGACCGACGGCATGCAGGAGGTCGTGGGGGGCGACCTGCTGCGTCCTGAGAAGGCGACCGTGCTCGGCCCCTGCCGGGTGGTCTCGCAGGAGCTGAAGAACGTCAGCTGTCTCAGCGTCGACGTCGTCCTACCCGCCGGGACCGCCGAGAGGGGCGGCCTCGCTCACCGGCTGGTGGCCGAGCTGGTCGCCGAGACCCGCGAACGCATGGTGGCCTACCGAGGCGCGCACCGCTGGGTGCAGTGGCTCGAGCGGATGCCTCTCGGACCGGAGACGGCGCAGACGCCATTGCGCGAGGACGGCGTCTATCTGATCACCGGCGGCCTGGGCGGGATCGGCCTGGCCCTGGCCGAGCACCTCGCCCGCGCGCACAGGGCGCGGCTGGTGCTGACGGTGCGCACGCCGCTGCCGCCGCGGGAGACGTGGGAGTCCTGCCTCGGCGACGGCACCGTCGAGGCCGGCGTGCGCCAGCGGATCCGCAGCGTGAGGCGGCTCGAGGAGCTGGGCGGCGAGGTCCTGGTCGCGGCGGGCGACGTCACCCGCCTCTCCGACATGGAGGGCGTGGTCGCGCAGGCGCTGCAACGCTTCGGGGCGATCCACGGCGTCATCCATGCGGCAGGCGTCGCAGGCGGGGGGCTGATTCCCCTCAAAGAGAGAGAGGTCGCGGCCCGGGTGCTGGCGCCCAAGGTCGAGGGCACCCTGGTTCTCGAGCAGGTCCTGCGGGACCAGCCGCTCGACTTCGTCGCGCTGTGCTCGTCCACGGCGGCCTGGGTGGGTGGCGTGGGCCAGGTCGACTACTGCGGCGCCAATGCCTTCCTCGACGCCTACGCTCTCGCCGTCCGGGCAGCGCGGGCCACGGTCTCGATCAACTGGGATGCCTGGCGGGAGGTGGGGATGGCCGTGAACACGCCCGTCTCCGGAGCCCTCAAGGCGTCCCGCGAAATCAGCCTGAAGACCGGGATCGGCTCCGCGGAGGGCGTCGAGGCGTTCCGTCGCATCCTGGGCTCCGGCCTGCCCCAGGTGGCCGTCTTCACGCTCGATCTGATGCCGCGGCTGCTGAACCGCTTCGTGGCGCGGCCGACCGCCGACGCTGCCCCGGCCGCTGAGGCCCAGGCGGAGGCGGCCGCCGCTGCCGCCCCGCGCGAGGCGAAAGGCGACGGCGACCTCGAGCGCGTCATCGTCGAGAGCTGGAGGAAGGTGCTCGGCCGCGACCGCATCGCCACCGCCGACAACTTCTTCGAGCTGGGCGGCGACTCGTTCACCGCCTTGCAGGCCATGGCGCACCTGAAGGCGGCGCTCGGCCGGGAGATCCCGATCGTGACCCTATACGAGTCGCCGACGGTCGTCGGCCTGGCGCGCGCGCTGTCGGCGGAGGCCAGGCCCGAGGAGCCACCGCTCGACCTGGGCGACGTCGGCCAGCGGGCGGGAGCCCGCCTCGAGATGATGCAGCGCCGGCGCCGGGCGAGGACGGGCCAGACGCTGGGGAGCCAGGAGTCGAGATGAGCACGCACGCCGAGCACGCGAACCACGTCGCCATCGTGGGCATGAACGTCCGGGTCCCGGGCGCCGACGACCTGGAGCAGTTCTGGACCAACCTGCGCGACGGAGTCGAGTCGGTGAGCTTCCTCTCACCGGAACCGCCGGTGATCCGCCGGGGAGTCGCCCACGTGAAGGCGGTTCCACGCCTCCAGGGCATGGAGCGATTCGACGCCGCCTTCTTCGGCTTCAGCCCCCGCGAGGCCGAGACGATGGACCCGCAGATCCGGATCTTCCTCGAGTGCGCCTGGCACGCGCTGGAGGCGGCTGGCTGCGACCCGGCGCAGTACGCCGGCCGCATCGGGGTGTTCGCCGGGTGCGGGTTCAGCACCTACCTCACCGGCCACCTCCTGCCCAATGCCGAGGTCATGCGCTCCGCGGGTGCTGGCCTCAGCTCGGTGGGGCAGTTCAACGACCGCGACTCGCTCACCACCATCGTCTCCTACAAGCTGGACCTGACCGGGCCGGCGGTGACGGTGCAGACCTTCTGCTCGACCTCGCTGGTGGCCGTCCACCTCGCCTGCCAGAGCCTGCTCAACGGCGAGAGCGACCTCGCCCTCGCCGGCGGGGCCTCCATCAACCCGGCCTCCGCGAACGGCTACGTGTACCAGGAGGGGGGGATCCTCTCGCCGGACGGCCACACCCGCAGCTTCGACGAGAGGGCCGCCGGGACGGTGTTCGGCAACGGCGTCGGGGTGGTGGCGCTCAAGCGCCTGGAGGACGCGCTGGCCGACGGCGACGTGGTGCACGCGATCATCCGCGGCTCGGCGGTCAACAACGACGGCTCCCGAAAGGCGGGCTACACGGCGCCGAGCGTGGTCGGCCAGTCCAAGGCGATCGCCGAGGCGATGGCGGTCGCGCAGGTGGGCCCGGACGAGGTGAGCTACGTCGAGGCGCACGGCACGGGTACCGCGCTCGGCGACCCCATCGAGATCGAGGCCCTGAGCCGCGCCTTCCGGCTGGGCACCGAGAAAAAGGGCTTCTGCGCGATCGGCTCGGTGAAGACGAACTTCGGCCACCTCGATCGGGCGGCCGGCATCGCCGCCCTGGTGAAGACGGTGCTCGCCCTGAAGCACCGCCAGCTCCCGCCCAGCCTGCACTTCGAGCGGCCGAACCCCAAGCTCGACTTCAGCAGCAGCCCGTTCGTGGTCAACAGCCGCCTGCAGGACTGGACGAACGGGGCAGGCCCCCGCATAGCCGGCGTCAGCGCGCTGGGCGTCGGCGGCACCAACGCCCACGTCGTCGTGCAGGAGGCGCCCGCCCGGGGCGCGTCCGGCGGCTCGCGCGCGGCGCAGCTGCTGGTGCTGTCGGCGCGGAGCGAGTCGGCCCTGGAGAGCGCGACGGACCGCCTCGCCTCCCACCTGCGCGACCACCCGGAGCAGGCCCTCGCCGACGTCGCCTTCACCCTCCTCGCCGGGCGCAAGCGCTTCGAGCACCGGCGCTCGCTGGTGGCGACGAGCGCCGGCGAGGCGGCGGCGTTGCTGGAGGCGCGGGAGCCGAAGCGCGTCTTCACCTCGGTCTCACGGGCGACGGAGCGGCCGGTGGCGTTCCTCTTCCCCGGCCAGGGCGCGCAATACCCGGGGATGACCCGCGGCCTGTACGAGCGGGAGACGTCGTTCCGGCAGGACGTCGACGCCTGCTGCGAGCTGCTGAGGGCTCCGCTCGGCCTGGACCTGCGCCGCGTCCTCTTCCCGGACGCCACCGCCACGGCTGCCGCCGAGGAGGAGTTGCGCCGGACCGCCCTGACGCAGCCCGCGCTCTTCGTCGTCGAGCACGCGCTGGCCCGCCTGTGGATGAGCTGGGGCGTGGCGCCGCAGGCCATGATCGGCCACAGCATCGGCGAGTACGTGGCCGCCCAGCTGGCGGGAGTGATGTCGCTGGAGGACGCGCTCGGGCTCGTCGCCGAGCGCGGCCGGCTGATGCAGTCGCTGCCGCCGGGCGCGATGATGGCGGTGGCGCTGCCCCTCGAGGAGCTGCAGGGCCTCGTCCACGAGCCGCTGTCGATCGCGGCGGTGAATGCGCCGCGGCTCTGCGTGGTGGCGGGGCCGCTCGGGGGCGTGGACGCGCTGGAGCAGGCCCTTGCCGGGCGAGACGTGTTCACCTCACGGCTGCGGACGTCGCACGCGTTCCATTCCTCGATGATGGACCCGATCCTGGACGCGTTCCGGGCCCGGGTGGCCGCGACCACGCTGCACCCCCCGAAGATCCCGTTCGTCTCGAACCTGAGCGGCACCTGGATCGAGGACTCGCAGGCGACGGATCCCCGGTATTGGAGCGACCACCTGCGCGGCACCGTCCGCTTCTCCGACGGTGTCGCGACCCTCTGGTCCGAGCCCGAGCGGATCCTGCTCGAGCTGGGGCCGGGCAATGCGCTGTCGAACCTGGCGCGCCAGCAGGGCGCGGGCGGGGAGCGGGTGGCGCTGGCGACCGTCCGCCACGCGCAAGACGTGCAGGACGACCTGGGCGTGGCCATGGGCGCGCTCGGGCGTGCCTGGGCGGCGGGTGCCGTGGTCGATCCCTCGCGCCTGTTCGCTGGACAGACGCGTCACAAGCTGGAGCTGCCGCTCTATCCTTTCGAGCGGCAGAGGTTCTGGATCGACCCGCCGACCGCCGCCTCGACCCAGCGTGGCGAGAGCCAGAGGCGTGACCCGGCGGAGTGGTTCTATCTGCCGGCCTGGCGCACGGCGCCGGCCCCGCGCTTCGTGGAGACCACGGCGAAGGCGGAGGCGGACGGGCTGTGGCTGGTGTTCCTGGACCCTCAGGGTGCCGGGGCGCGGATCGTCGAACGGCTCCGCGCGCAGGGAGACGTCGTCGCCACGGTCGAGATGGGCGAGGGTTTCGCCGGCGGTCTGGCAGAGGGCTTCCGGATCGATCCGCGGGCGGCGGCGGACTACGACAGGCTGCTGGCGGCGTTCGAGGGAGGAGGACGACCTCTGACGCGCATCGTCCACGGCTGGTCGATCGACGCCGGCGCGCCGGAAAAGGACGCCGCCTGGGAGCACGGGTACTACAGCGTCCTCATGCTCGGCCAGGCCCTGGCCGGGCGGCGCTGGGCGCACACCGCCTGGATCGCCCTGCTCGCCAGCCAGCAGGCGCTGGTCCTGAAGGGGGATCGCGTTCACCCCGAGAAGGCGGCCCTGCTTGGTCTGGCCAAGGTCCTCCCCCAGGAGCAGCACAACCTGCGCTGCATCAGCGTGGACGTCGAGCCTGTCGGGTCGCCGTCCTGGCAGGACGAAGGCGCGCTCGACGCGCTGCTGGAAGAGCTGCGTGCGGAGGTCCCCGGCGTGGTCGCGGCCTATCGCGGCGGCCAGCGCTTCGTCCAGGCCTTCGACCGCGTGCGGCTGCCGGCGCCGCCCGAACGCCCGCCGAGGCTGCGCGAGAACGGCACCTACTTCATCACCGGCGGCCTCGGGGGAGTGACCTTCGTGCTGGCTGCCTCCCTGGCGCGCACGGTCAAGGCGCGGCTCGTCCTGACGGCGCGCTCGCCGCTGCCCCCGATGGCGGAGTGGGACCTGTGGCTCGGATCCCATCCGGAGGCGGACCCGACCAGCGTGCGCATCGCCCGCGTCCGGAGACTGGAGAGCCTGGGGGCGGAGGTGCTGGTCCTCCGTGCCGACGCCGGGGACCTCCCGCAGATGCAGGCGGCGTTCGCAGAGGCCGAGGCGCGCTTTGGCCGGATCCACGGCGTGATCCACGGCGCCGGCATCGTCAGCGGCGGGACCTTCCGGCCGATCACCCAGCTCGGCCGCCGCGAGTGCGAGGAGCAGTTCCACCCGAAGGTCGCCGGCCTCGAAGTGCTGGACCAGGTGGTGAAGGGACGTGAGCTGGACTTCTGCCTGCTCACCTCGTCGCTGTCCAGCGTGCTCGGCGGCTTCGGTTACGGGGCGTACGCGGCCGCGAACCTGTACATGGACGCCTTCGTCCACGCGCGCCGCGGAGGGACGGTGCCGTGGTTGAGCGTGAACTGGGACGAGTGGCGGCTCGCCGCCCCGGCGGGTGAGGCCACCGAGGGCCTCGCCCGCTTCGCCATGGCGCCCGCGGAGGGTGCCCTGGCCTTCGCCCGCCTGCTGGCCCTGCGCGACGTCGCTCAGGTCGTGGTGTCGACCGGCGACCTGGAGGCGCGCATCGAGCAGTGGGTCCGCCTCGAGGGCCTGCAGCGTGCCAGGGAGGCGGCCGAGGCGCGGAAGAGCGCTCCCCGCCACCCACGCCCGAACCTGCACAGCGCCTACGTCGCGCCATCCACTCCGACGGAGGAGACCGTGGCCGCGGTCTGGGCCGAGCTCCTGGGCCTGGAGAAGGTGGGCATCCACGACAACTTCTTCGAGCTGGGCGGCCATTCCCTGCTCGCGATCCAGCTCGTCACCGAGGTCCGCAGCCGACTGGGCTCCGACATCTCGGTGGCGACGCTGTTCGAGGGGCCGACCGTGCACTCGCTGAGCCGGCTGGTGGCGCCGCCGGCCGGCGGCGGCCCGGCGGACTCCGACCAGAGCCGCGAGCGCGGAGAACGCCGCAAGGAGGAGAGCCGAAGGAGGCAGGCGGTTCGGGAGCGGAGCCTGCAATGAGCGACGAAGCCGGCGCCGGGGGCGGCGGCGAGGTCGCGATCTGCGGCCTGAGCGGTCGTTTCCCCGGCGCGGCGGACGTGGAGCGTTTCTGGCGGAACCTGTGCGACGGTGTCGAGTCCATCAGGCGATTCTCGGAGGAGGAGCTGCGGGAGGCGGGGGAGGACGAGGCGAAGCTCGCGGACCCGGCCTTCGTACGCGCCCGCCCCGTCCTCGAGGACGTCGAGGGCTTCGACGCCGCGCTCTTCGGGTTCAGCCCGCGCGAGGCGGAGATCCTCGGCCCCCAGCAGCGGTTGTTCCTGGAGTGCGCCTGGGAGGCGCTGGAGGACGCCGGCTGCGATCCGGAGCAGTACGAGGGCGCGGTCGGCGTCTTCGCCGGGGCGAGCTTCAGCAGCTATCTCGTGCGCAACCTGTACGGCAACCGCGAGGTGTTCTCCGCCTTCGGTGACGTGCAGGCGACGATCCTGAACGTCCCCGACTCGCTCGCCACCTTGACCGGCTACAAGCTCGGCCTGCGCGGGCCCTGCGTGGCCGTGCAGAGCTTCTGCTCCACCTCGCTGGTGGCCGTCCACCTCGCCTGCCAGAGCCTGCTCGGCTACGAGACCGACGTGGCCCTGGCCGGAGGGGTGAGAGTCGACGTGCCCCAGCACGGCGGCTACCTCTACCAGGAAGGGGGCATCGTCTCGGCCGACGGCTACTGCCGGGCCTTCGACGCGCGTGCCGGCGGCACGGTGTTCGGCAGCGGGGTGGGCGTGGTGGCGCTGAAGCGGTTGCAGGACGCCCTGCGCGACCGCGACCACGTGCGTGCGGTCATCCGCGGCTCGGCCGTGAACAACGACGGGGCGCGCAAGGCCAGCTATGCCGCCCCGGGCGTCGCCGGGCAGCGGCAGGTCGTGGTGGAGGCGCTGGCCGCGGCCGGCGCGTCGGCGGACAGCATCGGCTACGTGGAGATGCACGGGACGGGGACGCAGCTGGGAGACCCGGTCGAGGTGAGCGCCCTCACCCAGGCCTTCCGTCGCACCAGCTCGCGCCGTGGCTTCTGCGCCATCGGCTCGGTGAAGACGAACGTCGGCCACCTCGACGCTGCCGCCGGCGCGACGGCCCTGATCAAGGCGGCGCTGTGCGTCGAGCGCGGCGTGATCCCGCCCAGCCTCAACTTCGAGACGCCGAACCCGCAGATCGACTTCGCGGCGAGCCCGTTCTTCGTCAACACCGCGCTTCGCCGCTGGGACGCCGGCGCGTCGCCTCGCCGCGCAGGCGTCAGCTCGTTCGGTGTGGGGGGCACGAACGCCCACGTGGTCCTCGAGCAGGCACCGGCCCGGCCGGATGCCGAGCCGGGACGCCCGGCGCAGCTGCTGGTGCTCTCCGCCAAGACCAAAGACGCCCTCGACGAGGCCCGGCGGCGCCTCGCCCGGCGCCTTCGCGAGCTGCCGGAGGAGCCGCTTGCGGACGTGGCCTGGACCCTCCAGGTCGGCCGGCGCGCGCTCGACCACCGGTGGGCGGCCGTCTGCACGACGACGGCCGAGGCGGTGGAGCTGCTCGAGGGAGCGAGGCAGCCGGGCGTCCGTCGTGGCGCGCCGGGCGGGGCCCGCCCGAGGGTTGCCTTCTGCCTGCCCTCGGGTCCGTTCCCACGGCCGGGAGCCGGCCGCGCCCTGTTCGAGGGCGAAACGTGCTTCCGCGAAGCGTTCGCCGCCTGCGCGGTTACCGCGCAGGCCCGGCTGGGCCTGGATCTGCGGGAGCTGCTGTTCCGGGTTCCGGCCTCCGACGGGGCCGCAGCCCCGGGCAAGCCGGGTGCTGCCGAAGCCGTGCTGTTCGCCCTCCAGTACGCCCAGGCGCGCCTCTGGCTGGCGTGGGGAGTCAGGCCCGCGGTCGTCGTCGGGAACGGCGTCGGGGAGCGGGTCGCCGCCTGCCTTCGCGAGGAGATGCCGCTCGAGGCGGCCATGCGCGGCGCCGTCGAGGAGTTTCGGTCGGCCGAGCGCATGGTGGGAGGGGCGGCGTCCGCGCCGGACGGGACGGTCGCGCTCGTCCTGGGGCCGGAGCCGGGCGACGCGGCCCAGGCGCTCGACGTCCTCGCCGGGCTCTGGGTCCGAGGCGTGCAGCCGGACTGGGAGGGCGTGCACGCACCCTCCCGACCGCGCCGGGCAGCGCTGCCCAGCTATCCCTTCGAACGCCAGCGCTACTGGGTCGAGCCGAAGGACGAAGCGCCGGAAGCGCCCGCACCTCCTCCGGCGCTCGACGTCCGGAGCTGGCTGTACGAGACGGGGTGGCGGAGCGCCGCGCTGCGTTCCGGCGGGGCCCACGTCGGCGGGGCGTGGCTGCTGTTCGCAGACGAGGGAGGCATCGGCAGCGCTCTCGGCTCCCGTCTCGCCGGCGGCGCGGAGCGGGTCGTCACGGTGACGGCGGGCGGGGCCTTCGCGGGTGACCCGGAAACGGGCTATCGCATCCGGCCCGGGGAGGGCGCGGACTACGCGGCCCTCGTCGACGACCTCCGCCGGCGCCAGGCGCTTCCCTCTCGGGTGGTGCATCTGTGGGCAGTCGATTCCGTCGCGGACGCCGCGGATGCCTCGGCAGCGGCCGCCGAGCGGGGCTACTACAGCGTGCTCCGGCTCCTGCAGGCGCTGGGACGGCCTCCCGGTGCCGGTCCGATCGAGTTGTCCGTGGTCACGAGCGGGCTCCACGACGTCGTCGGCAGCGAGCCGCTCTGCCCCGAAAAGGCACCCCTTCTCGCCCTCGCCGTCGTCGCTCCGCAGGAGTACCACGAGCTTTCCTGTCGCAGCATCGACGTGGACGCCGCCAGTGCCGAGCCGGCGGCGATCGCCGAGCAGCTCCTGGGCGAGATCGCCGGCGTCGCGCGCGACCCGGTGGTCGCCTGGCGGGGAACCCGGCGCTGGACGAGGACCGTCGAGCCGGTGACTCCGGGCGCCGGAGAGGGGCGAGCGCTGCTTCGGCCGGGCGGCGTGTACCTGGTCACCGGGGGACTGGGCAACCTGGGATTCCTCATCGCCCTGGCGATCGCCCGCGTCGCCGCCGGCGCCAAGCTGGCGCTCGTCTCGCGGACGGCGCTGCCGCAGAGGGACGGATGGGACGCCTGGATCGAGGGCCACGACGCCTCCGACCCGGTGACGGTGCGGCTGAAGAGGATGAAGGCGCTCGAAGCCGAGGGCGCGGAGACGCTGGCGCTGTCCGCCGATGTGGCCGACCCGGAGGCCCTGTGCCGCGCGGTGGTCGAGGTCCGGCGGCGCCTGGGCCCGATCGACGGGGTGGTCCACGCTGCCGGGGTCCTGGGCGCCGGTGATTTCGGCCCTCTGCAGGACCTCTCGCGGGAGGACTGCGAGCGGATCGCCCGAGCGAAGATCGGCGGCCTCGTCCAGCTGTCACGGCTGCTCGACGAAGCGCCCCCGTTCTGGCTGCTGACATCCTCGCTCTCCTCGCTGCTCGGGGGCGTGGGCTACGGTGCCTACGCGGCCGCCAACGCGTTCCTGGATCACGTCGCGCTGGCGCGTGCCCGTGCCGGCAAGGCTCGCTGGCTGAGCGTCGCCTTCGACCGCTGGGGTTTCGCGGGACGAGCCGACACCACGGAGACGGGCAGGCACCCGGCGGCCGTGATCGGCGTCCGCGAGGGCTATCAGCTGATCGAGTACCTCCTTCGCGGCGACTTCACGGGCAACCTCGCGGTTTCGACGACGCCGCTGGCCGAGCGCCTGGCGCGCTGGGCGGGTGCTCCGGGCGCGCCCGGGCCCCGGTCCGCGTCCCCCACGGCGCCGCCGCTGCGTCCGCGGCCGGAGCTGCCCAATCCCTTCATCGCGCCCCGCGACGCGCTCGAGCGCGAGGTCGTGGCCTTCTTCGAGGCGCTTCTCGGCGTGGGTCCGATCGGCGTCGCCGACGACTTCTTCGCCCTCGGAGGCCATTCGCTGTTCGCTGCGCGGGCACTCTCCCGCTTGCGCACGGCGTTCGGCGTCTCGCTGCCGCTCTCGACGTTCTTCGAGGCGCCCACCGGCGCCGCGCTCGCGGCGCGCATCGCGGCCGCCCACGCCGCCCGCGGCGGCGCAGGGGAGCAGGGCGACCTTGGCCGGGTGGAGATCGAGCTGTAGCCGCCCCCCTGTGATCGGCCGCACCGGCCGTCCGGCCCCGATACGATAGAGTGACGGACTGTACCGGCATCCTCTGCCGGTCGCAGCGCCGATCCGCGGGGCCGGGGTCCCCCGGCGTCCCGCGAAAGCGGCTTCGATTTCCGGGACCCGCGGCTCGCCTGCCGCGAGTCTGCGCTCTTCGCTGCGCCGTCGGACGCGCTCCTCTTCCGACAGCGTGAGCCGGAGGTCCGACATGAACCTCGAGAATCGCAACGGCCTGGGAGTGGCCCTGGCAGTGGCGTTGACGATGGCCGGGGGTGCCACGGCGACCAGCGCAGCGGATCTCTGCGCCGGCCTGCCGGTGGACAAGGCTCCTCACCCGATGAGGCCGCTGGCCCGGCCCGCGCTGGGCGCCGCGGTGGTCGACCCCGACCTGGGAGGCGTGCTGCGCCGGATCACGGCCGTGCCGGACTCCGGCGAGAGCCCGGCGATCGTCCCCCTCTACTCGACCGTCTCCGCCTGGAACGCCGACGAGTCGCGCCTCATCCTGTACCACGTGGGCAAGGGACACGAGCTGTACGACGGCCGCACTTATCGCTTCATCCGTGCCCTCGACATCGACCCCGCCGACATCGAGCAGGTCTACTGGCACACCAGCGATCCCGACATCCTCTTCTACGTGTCGGGGAACCGCTTCGTCCGCTACCACGTCGGCACGGGCCAGAAGGAGATCCTGCACACGTTCTCCTTCTGCACGGAAGCGAGCGGGGGATCCGACCCTATGTTCACCTCGTTCGACTCCGACGTGATCGGGCTGCAGTGCGACGGGCGCACGTTCTTCTATCGCCTGCACGACGACCTCGTCAGCGGACTCACCGCGACGACGCTGCCGTCGGTGCAGGCGTCGCCCAGCGGCACCCTCGGCTGGATCGGCGGCTACGTGGTGGACCTGGGCATGAAGGTGCTGAGGCGGCTCGACCTCGGCAATCCCTGGGAGCACGCCTCGCTGGGCCGCCTGTCGAACGGGGACGACGCCTACCACGCCGTGGCCTTCGACCCCGGGCCGCTCGGCAGCGGGATCGGGTCGCTGGTCACCCACGACATGCGGACAGGGAACTCCAAGGTCGTGATCGGACCGGCCACCGGGTACCCCTATCCGCCCTCCGGCACGCATGTGTCCGGTCTGGCCTACCGGCAACCGGGGTGGGTGTTCCTCTCCATCGTCGGGGACCCCGCCGGCCTCGGCGTGCTCGACAACGAGCTCGTCATCGCCGACACCACGACCGGCCGGGTCTGCCGGGCCGCGCACCATCGCAGCTGGGGCAGTGACAACCCGCGGCTCGGCTACTGGGCCGAGCCGCACGTGGTGCCGAGCCCGAGCGGGACCCGCGCCGTGTTCGCCAGCGACTGGGGCGGCGGCAGCACGGTCGACGCCTACGTGCTGGAGTTACCGGTGCACCGCAACCTCACGGCCTCGCTGTCCGCCGACCACGCCACCGCGTTGGCGGGACAGACGCTGACCCTGAGCGCAGCGATCCACAATCCCGGCGTCCCCGCCCACGCCGATGTCTACTATGTATGCCTCCTCCCGGACGGCCAGCAGGTGGTCGCTTACGGGCCGTCCGGCGCCGTGCCGGGCACCTGGTCGAATCCGGCGGCGTGGCCGGCCCTCTCGGCCGGGGTCAGCCTGGAGGCCCCGTTCGACTTCGACCGGCCGAGCTTCCAGTCCATCGTCTGGTCCGGGGCCGCGGCTCCCGGCACCTATCGTTTCCTGCTCCTGGTCACCGAGAAGGACGCCCTCAAGGACGGGCGGATCGACCCCTGGGATCTGTGGGCTGCCGCGCAAGCGGTGGTGACCTACAAGCCCTGATCGCGAGCGGCTTCTCCGATCGCCCTCGTCTCCGGGCGGCGTTGGAGCGGCGGCCCCCGCGTGCTAGGATCCGCTTCCGCCAACCCGCCCGGAAACGACACTGTGAGGCCCTTCTTCTTCGGAGAGACGGCAGAGCCGCTCCTCGGCCTCCACCACCCGCCGGCGGGCGCGCGGACGCGGCCCTCGGCAGTCGCCATCCTGAACCCGTTCGGCGACGAGTACTCGCGGGCGCACCGCTCGCTCCGCCAGCTCGCCGACCGGGTGTCCGCCGCGGGTTTCCACGTCCTGCGATTCGACTACTTCGGCTGCGGCGACTCGGCCGGCGCCGACGATCAGGGTCGCCTCGCCCGATGGCTCGAGGACGCGGCTGCGGCGCTCGAGGAGCTGGAGGCCCTTTCGGGAGCGTCGCGGATGGCGCTCGTCGGGCTTCGGCTCGGCGGTTCGCTCGCGGTCGAGCTGGCTCGGCGGCGGCAGGGGATCGAGCAGCTCGCGCTGTGGGATCCGGTTGCGCGGGGTCAGGTCTACCTGCAGGAGCTGGAGGCCGCTCACGCCACGTTCCTGCGTGAGAACGCCCGGCGCGCGAGGGCGGTCGAGTCGGAACCACCGCAGGTGCTCGGGTATCCGCTCCCGCCGGCGCTGCGGGCGGAGATCGAGGCGGTGGACCTGACCGGCTGCGCCAGCCCGCCGGCGAGGCACACGCTGCTGCTGACCACCGGGTCGGACCAGCGGACCACGGTGTTTCCCGCCGGGCCGCCGCCGGGAGGCAGCCTGGAGCGTGAACGGATGGCCGGGTCGGCAGCGTGGCAGCGGGACACGGACGCGATGGCGAGCGCCCTCGTCGCCGTCGATGCCCTGGAGCGGATCACGCGATGGCTCGACCGCCGATGCCCGTGAGGGAGACGGTCCTCCTCTTCGGCCCCGACAAGTCCCTCGTCGGGGTGATCACCGACCCGGCTCCGGCAGCGCTCGTGGACGGCCGTCCCGCGGTCGTCCTGCTCAACGCCGGCCTGCTCCACCGCGTCGGCCCCAATCGCCTGTACGTGAGGCTCGCGCGTCGACTCGCCGAGCGCGGCCTGCTGGTCGCCCGCTTCGACCTGTCGGGCATTGGCGACAGCCGGGCTGCCGGCGGTCGATCGGACTTCGCCGCGCGTGCAATCGCCGAGACCCGGGCCTGCCTGGACCTGCTGGCGACGACGCGCGGGGCGTCCTGCTTCGTCGTCTGCGGCCTCTGCTCCGGCGCCGACCAGGCGCTGCTCGCGGCGGGCGAGGACCCGCGGATCGTGGGCCTGGCGCTGCTCGAACCCGGCAGCGCGCCCTCGACCGGACAGCTGATCGACTCGTACCGCGACCGGCTGCTCCGGCCGGCGAGCTGGGCTCGGCTGCTCACGGGCCGCAGCGAGGCGTGGTCGACCGTGGGCCAGCGCCTGCGCTCGCGGTGGCGACGATGGCGACGACACACGGTCGAGACCGCCGGGGCCGCCTCGGCCGGCACCGATCCCCATTCTCCGGCCGAGCGGATGAGGCGTTTCGTCGGCCGCGGCGGCGCGCTGTGCCTCGTCTATTCGGCCGGCAACCCGGCCCACTACTACTATCGAACGGCACTCGCGCCCCGGCTTTGGCAGGTGCCCGCCGATCGTCTCTTGGTCGAGGTCGTCGAGGAGACTGACCACGTCTTCACGCCGCTCGACGCCCAGCGGCAGGTGATCGACTCGCTCTGCGCGTGGGCCGAAGGCCTGCGCCGCTGATCCCCCTCACCCCGCCTCTCCCCAGACGAGCGCCGCGATCGCCGCCTCGAAAGGCACCCGTGGCGTCCAGGCGGTGTCGCGCGAGAGCTTCGCGATCTCGCCGACCAGCTCCTGCCTCTCCACGGCGCGCCGCCTCTCCGCGGTCTGCACGATCTCTATGGGTCGCGCGGCCGCCGCCTGCGCGGCGGCCAGCACCTGGCGGACCGAACGCCCGCAGCCGGAGCCGATGTTGTAGACGACCCACTCCGCGGCCGCGCCGCCCTCGGCGGCGAGGATCCCGGCGACGACGTCGTCCACGTGTACGTAGTCCCGTACCGGCTCCAGGTTCCCGATCTCCAGCACCGCCCGCCCGCTGCGGACCTGGGACACCACCGCCGGCACCAGGTGGGGATTGGGGTCGTCCGGGCCGATGACGTTGAAGAGCCGGCCGACCACGGTGCGCACGCCCGTGTCGCGATGAAAGAGCCGGGCGAGGTCCTCGGCCATGGCCTTGCTGTGGCCGTAGATGTCGATGGGTCCCACCGGGGTCTCCTCGCTGAAGGGGCTTCCCGCCACGGGGTAGACGGCTGCAGTCGACGCCACGAACACGGAGCGCGGGCGCACCCGCTGGCAGCCCTCGAGCAGGTTTCGCGTGCCGCCGACGTTGATGTCGAGGGTGTCGACCGGACGGGCGTTGCACTCCGGGATGAAGTGCAGCGCAGCCAGGTGGAACACTCGTCGCGGGCGAAGCTCCAGCAGCAGCCGGTGCAGCAGCCCGGCGTCCCGCACGTCACCGCGGACGAGGCGGACGGCCGCGGGGAGCCGCTCGGCGTTTCCCACGGACAGATCGTCGAGGGCGACGACCTGGTGACCGTTCCGGCAGACCCTACGACACAGGGCCGCTCCGATCAGGCCCGCACCGCCCGTCACCAGCACGGTCTCAGACGCCATTGCCGCCTCCTTTTCGCTGGCTGCGGCAGAGCCGCAGGTACACCGCTTCGTTGGCGAGGCGGGCCGCCTCGAGGCTGAAGCGCTCCTCGACCTGGCGCCGGCCGGCCCGTCCCAACCGGCGCGCCCTCTCCGGGTCGCAGGCGAGGGCCGCGATCGCGCTGGCGAGCGCCTCGGGATCCCGGGGTGGCACGAGCAGCCCGGTGACGCCGTCCTCGACCGCCTCGGAGTTGCCGCCGACCCGGGTGGCCACCACCGGCTTGCCGGCAGCCATGGCCTCGAGGATCGCCAGCGGATGTCCCTCCATCAGCGAAGGGAGAACGAACACGTCGACCGCCGCCAGCGCCTCGGCGACGTTCGGCCAGTAGCCGACCAGGCGCACCCTGTCGTCGAGGCCCAGCGCCGCACGCCGGGTCTCGATTGCGGGCTTCTCCCTGCCCTCGCCGACCACGAGGCCCTGCAGGGCCGGCAACCGGCCCGTCAGGGAGGCGAGCGCCTCGAGGAAGTAGCGGTGGCCCTTGCGCTCGTCGAGGCGGCCCACGATGCCGACGACGGTGGCCGTTCGCGACAGCCCCAGCCGGTCGCGGGCTGCCACGGCGTCCACCGCGCCGTCGAACGGCGCGAGGTCGATGCCGTTGCGGACCACCCGGCCGCGCGCCGGGTCCAGGCGGAGGCGCGGCCGATAGAAGGCCTCGACCTCCCGGGAGACGAAGATGAACTCGTCCGTCGCGCGAGCGAGCAGGCGGTCGGCAGCCAGGTGCGCCGGCCGCCGCCAGGTGTCGACGTTGTGTTCGGTCACCACGCGCGCCTTCACCCCCGCCATCAGCGCGGCCAGGCGGCCCCAGAAGCTCGAGGTCCACAGGTGCGTGTGGACCACGTCGGCCCGCTCGCGGCGCATCAGGCGGGACAGGCGCAGCAGCGCGCCGAGGTCCAGACGCGGCTTCTTGCCGAGCGCGTGCACGGTGATGCCGTCCCGCTCCAGCCCCTCGGCCAGGCGGCCCTTGAAGTTCAGGCAGCAGACGACCGGGCGGAAGCGGCTGCGATCGAGGCCGCGGGCCAGGTCAGCCACCACGCGCTCGGCGCCGCCGGTCTGCAGCGACCAGATGACGGAGAAGACGTTGATCCGCTCAGGCACGCGCCAGGCTCCTGTAGAGCGCCGCGTGGCCGGCGACCATGCGCGCGAGCGTGAACCCGGCCAGCACTCGCCGCCGGGCCGCCTCGCCCAACAGTTGCGCTTCTCCCGGGCACTCGAGCAGCCGCAGCACGGCTTCGGCCAGGCGCTCCGGGTTCCGCGGGGGAACCAGGCGGCCGCTCCGGTCGGCCTCGACGACGTCGGGGTTGCCGCCGACGGCGGTCGCCACCACCGGTCGGGCCATGGCCATCGCCTCCAGCAGGGCGTTCGAGAGGCCCTCGGTGTGTGAAGGAACGACGACGACGTCGAGCGCCGCCAGCACCTCCGCGACTGTCTCCGTTGCGCCGGCGAAGACGACCCGGTCGGCCAGGCCCAGGGCGGACGCCTGACGCTCGAGCGGCTGACGCAGGACGCCGTCGCCGACCACGATCAGCCGGGTCCTCGGGCGCCGGGCGGCGATGCGAACCATCGCGACGAGCAGGTCGGCATGACCCTTCACCGGGGAGAGGTGGCCGATGACCCCCAGCGCAGCCTCGTCCGCGGCCAGGCCCAGGCGGCGGCGGGCGGGTACTCGTGGGTGCAGGACGGGGTCGAAGGCCGCCGCGTCGACGCCGTTTGGAATCGTGACCACTCGCTCCGGCGAGAGGCCCCGTTCCCGCTCGACCTGGCGGGCGACTGCAGGGCAGACGGCGACCACGCGGTCGACGCGCGGGTTGACCAGCCACTGCTCGACCAGACGCAGCCGCCAGTTGCGCGAAAAGCCCGTGTCGCGTCGTGAGGTGATCACGGCCCGCGCGCGCGCCAGACGGGCGGCGAGGGTCCCGTAGAGGTTGGCGCTCACCAGGTACGTGTGCACGACCGGCGTTCCGCGCAGGGCCCGGACCAGCCGGGGAAGCGCCCACAGCGCCCGCGGCCCGTAGATCGTCTCCATCCCGAGCACCTCGACGCTCGTGCCCAGCGCACGCAGGCGATCGGCAATGGGCCCACCGCGGATCAGGCAGAAGACCTGCGGCCGGAACTCGCCGCGGTCCAGCCCGCGCAGGAGGTGCTCGAGGTGGACCTGCGCTCCTGCCAGCTGCAGCTTGTCGATGACGTAGGCAATGGGGATCGCGCCGTTCATGGCACTGCGGCCCCTGTGGCCACCGCGAGGTGTCGGCCCTCGGAGGCGCGCTCGATGCGTTCGAGATAGCCCCGGACGGTGCCGGCGAGCTCGAACTGCTCCGCCACCAGGCGGTGGCCGGCCTCGGCCAATCGTCGGCGCCGGGCATCGTCGTTGGCGAGGCAGCGGATCGCCTCGGCCGCGGCGAGAGGAGCCTTGGCTGGCACCAGCAGGCCCGTCTCGCCGTCGCGCACCAGCTCCTCGACCGAGCCGAACCGGGTGGTGACGACCGCCACCCGCGCCGCCAGTGCTTCGACCAGCACGTTCGGCACTCCCCAGTGCCACTCGGGCTGGGCCAGCAGGACGAACACCGAGGCGCGCCGGTAGTGTGGCACCAGCTGGCGCTGCTTCAGCGGGCCGGTCAGCACCACCTCGCCCTGCAACCCGTGGCGACGGACGAGCGCGTCCAGCTCGGGGCGCAGAGGGCCACCGCCCACGATCGTGCAGCGGAACGGCTGGCCCCGCTCCCGCAGCAGTAGCAGAGCCTTGACCAGCTGGCGGTGTCCCTTGTGGGGGAACAGCGTGCCGACGGAGAGGATCTCGAGCGGGACCGTCGCCGCGCGGCTGGGGGCAACGAATTCCTCGAGGGCGATGCCGTGGCGCAGGACGGCCACGCGGTCCTCGCGCAGGCCGGGGGCGAGGGCGAGCAGGAAGCTCCGATTCGCCTCCGTGCAGGTGGTGACGAAGGCGGCCCTGCGTATCTTTTCCGCCAGCAGCGTGGTGTCGAGGTAGATGTCGTGGGCGTGGCCGGCAAAGCTGAAGGGGATGCCGGTCAGCTCGGAAGCCACCATGGCCGCCGAAGCCGGGTAGGTGGCCCAGCCGCCGTGGATGTGGGTGACGCCGTGGCGGACGGCCCAGTCGGCCAGGTACACGGCCTTGGGAAAGAAGGCGAGATTGCCGGCCAGGAACCTCGGGCTTCGCAGGTTGCCGAGCACCGTCCGTACGAAGGCCCGGAGGTAGGCGATCGGCCGGCGACGGAGCGTGCGAACCTGGGCGGCCCACACGCGCAGCGACAGCAGGAAGTGCGGAGCCAACAGCCGCTCGAGCAGGGGGACGGCCTCGTCGTGGACGATGGAGTCACCTGGAGGCCGAAGGGAGAGCAGGTACAGCTCGACGTGGCGCGCCAGGGCGACCAGCTCGCGCAGCAGGAAGACCTCGTCGTAGACGGGGAACTTCGAGAGGACGACCACGACCTTCGGCCGGCCGCTCACCGTCGCGCCTCCTTCCAGCCCGCGCTGGTGCGCCCGCGCAGCGCCTCCAGCAGCGCCGCCGCTGCCGCCACGTTCAGCAGGACGAACGAGGACGGGATGGCCAGCCCCCGCGAGAGCCATCCGGGCCGGGACCGTCCTCTCGCCACGATCGCCAGCGCGGCCGAGAGATAGAAGACGAGCTGGAGCGCGAGCGCCGCCTGCGCTGGCAGGCTGCGGCTGGCGAGCACGCCGCTCGACAGCAGCAGCGCCAGCAGGCACCAGGGGACCGCCAGGCGTGCGAGCTTGTGCGACGCGAACTGCCATAGCAGGCGATTGCGCCTGGGGTCGACCAGGGCAGGACGGAGGCGGACGAGCTGGTAGTTGCCGGCGAGGGTGCGGACCTTGCGCCGGAATTCGTGGAGGGGATCGGCGGAGAGCGAGTCCCAGGCTGCCGCCGCGGGCTCGAAGACGACGCGCCTTCCGGCCATCACCACTTCCATGGGTATGGCGACGTCGTCGAGGACGGTTCGGGGATCGAGCGGTCGGAAGAGCTCCCTGCGCAGGGCGTAGATGGCTCCCGTCACGCCGACGGTCGAGTCGAGACGGCTCTCCGCGCGCCGCAGGCTCTTCTCGAGGCTCCAGTAGGCGGCGACACCCGCGCTCGGCGACGTCGTCGCGGGGCGCCGCAGGTGCAGCTCGCCGCTGACGGCGCCGACCGCAGGGTCGGCGAGGCAGGCGACGAGCGCACACGCAGCCCGCGGTTCGAGATGCTGCCGCGCGTCCGTGAAGAGCAGGACCTCCCCGCTGGCCGCCGCCACCGCGGTGTTGATCGCGAACGCCTTGCCCCGGGCCGGCCGCAGGCGGACGAGGCGCACGCCGAGGTGGGCGAAGGACTCCACCACCACCTCGGTCCTGTCCGTGGATCCGTCGGACACCACCAGGACCTCGATCCGATCGCGTGGGTACTCGAGGGCGAGGCAGTTCTCGAGCTTGGCCCGGATGCAGGCCTCTTCGTCGCGCGCCGCCACCACCACGGTGAGCGGTGGGGTGACCGCCCGCTTGCGGACGACCGGCGCCGGGCGCAGTCGGGCCGCGAGCAGGACCAGGGCCGGGTATCCTGCGTAGGCGTAGAACACGACCGCCAGGGCGCCGGTGAAGACCATGCCGGCGGCGGTCACCGATGGCCTTCCCGGACGCGGCGCAGGCTCCTCGACTCGGCCCAGCGCGCATAGGTGTGAGTGCCCAGGGCGATCCGGACCAGGCCGAGCATTCGATGGCGTCCGGCCTGCAGGATTCGGAAGCCGAGCCGCTGCTGGACGATGGCCCGGAAGCCGTGGAAGCCGTGGCCGCGTCGCACGGCATAGCGGGGTAGCGGCAGGTGGATTCGTCCTCTCCTCACGCGGCCTGGCCGCGACCCGAGCACGATCCGGTACCCGAGCTGGCGAGCGATCTCGACGGCTGCTCGGCCCCCGCTTCCTCCGGGCAGGGAGAGCGCATCGACCTCCATCTGCAGCCGCTGCTCCAGCAGCCTCCTGGACACCTCGAGCTGCCTCTCGATCTCGCCCGGAGCCAGCCCGTCGAGCAGGGTGTGATCGAGGCCATGCGAGCCGATCCGCATCCCGGCCGTCGCCAGCCGGTCGACCTCCGGCCAGCCGAGCCGTCCGCGCTGGCCCAGGGTCGCGGGGTTCACGAAGAAGGTGGCCGGGAACCCCGTCTCGAGCAGCCGGGGCAGCGCAACGCTCGCATCGGTGTCGCAGCCGTCGTCGAAGGTGAGGACGACGGCGCCGTCCTCGAACTCGCCCGCCACCAGCCGCGCGAGGGGAACGACGGGCCGAGCGCTGGCGACCAACCAGGCGATCTGTCGCTCGAAGAGCGGCCGAGGCAGCACGTAATCCCCTTCCTCCGGCCGTGCCGCCTGCGGGTCGAGGCGGTGGTACATCAGCACCACCGCGCGGGGCGAGGCGCTCATCGAGGCCTTCGCAGCCGACCGCGGCGGAGGGCCTGCAGCAGCAGATGCCATGCGTCGTAGCCGCCCTGGAGCTTCAGCTCGAAGTCACGGAGGTCGTCGTCGCCGGAGATCTCCGTCCGTCGCAGGGCGAGGAGCGGGCCGCCGCGCGGGTTGCAGCCGGGGTAGACGGTGCAGGCGGCCTGGAAGCCGTGCCGGGCCACGATCTGGCGGGCGCCCGGCGTTTCGCTGCCGCGTGGATAGCAGAACAGGCGTGGGCGCTCGCCGGTATGCGCCTCGATGTCCAGGGCGCAGCCTTCCACCTCGGCGTCGGCGTCGGCGGGCGACAGGAGGCCCAGCTCGCGGTGGTGACGGCCGTGTCCCCCGATGTCGTGGCCGCGTCCGCGCATCTCCCGAACCTGGGCCCAGTCGAGCATGCCGTCCCCACTGCAGCAGTCGCGATAGCGCGCGATCGTGTGGCCGCTCCCGATCAGGCCGGTGGCGACGAAGAACGTCGCCGCGATGCGGCTCTCCTCGAGGATCGGCAGCGCCTCGGTGAAGTTGTCGCGATAGCCGTCGTCGAAGGTGACGGCGACGAGGCCGGCAGGAGAGTTCCCGGGGCGGCGCATCGCCTCGACTGCGCCATGCAGGCGGACCACGCCACGTCCGCGGGCGGCGATCGCCTGCATTTGAGCGCGAAAGGCCGCCGAAGGGACCGTGAGCCTGTCCGTCGGGTGGCTGTCGTTGACGCGGTGGTAGGTGAGGATGCGGAGGCCGTCGCTGCGAGCGGCGGGTAGCAGCGCGGAAGCCGCGCGCGCCAGCGCTCGCCGGGCGTGCACGGCGGCTGCCGACCTCAACGCACGAGCTCCAGTTCCGGCTGCGGCTGTGGCTCGCTGGCGCTGCGGCGGGCGCCGCGTAGGCTGGAGACCAGCTCGCGCAGCTCGGCGCGGCAGAAGAGCCAGACGCCGCCGAGATAGGCGAGCAGGCCGAGTCCGGCGAGCACCGACAACGCCAAGGTCGCCTCCCACAGGGGGAGGTGCACGTGACGGGCTCGAGCGAGCAGCGGGTACATGGTGCCCACCATCACGGCTACCGCCAGCAGCGCCCGCAGCCAGGCGGAAAGCGCGGCTCGCAGGTTGTCGGCACCGAGGACACGGCGCAGGCAGAACAGGAGGACGGCGAGCTTGGCGTAGAGCGCGAGGGTGGTGGCCAGGGCGACGCCGCGATAGTCGAGGAGCGGCACTAGGGCGCTGCACAGGGCGAGGTTGACGCCGACCCTCACGAAGCCGGCCGTGGTGGGAGTGACGGTATCGCTCCGTGCATGGAACGTGGCGCCCAGCACCGCGTTCAGCGCGAGGGCGAAGGCGCCCGGTGCGAAGATCTGCAGCGCGGCCACGGTGATGTCCGTGGATGCCGCATCGAAGTGCCCGCGCTCGAAGACGGTCCAGACGACCACCCGGGCCAGGAGCCAGATGCCGGCGGACAAGGGCATGAAGACGAGGGCGAGCGCGACCATCCCGCGCTTGAGGCGCACCTGGAACTCGCGATTGTCGCGGCGCGCGAACTCGCCGGAGAGGAAGGGGAATGCCGAGGTGGTGAGGGCGCCGGAGACCACGAGCGGGAGCGCCTCGGCGAGGCTGTGGGCGTACTGCAGGGCGGACACGGAGCCGGGTGGCAGCAGCGTGGCGAAAGCGCGGAGGACGGCGACGTTGATCTTCTCGCCGAGCGCTCCCAGGTAGACGGGAAAGGTGAGCCCCAGCGTGCGCCTGACCGGCGCGCTGCGCAGATCCAGCGTCGCCTGCACCCGCCGGCGGTGCCGGAGGAGGCCGACGGCGACGACCGCCAGTTGCGCAAAGCCGCCGCACACCTGGGCCCCGGCCAGGGCCTCGATTCCCAGGGAATGGAAGGCGACCAGGTAGCCGATGGAGACGACCTGGAAGACGCCCTCCGAGGTGGCTGCCGCCGCGAAGTGGCGATTCGCGTGCAGCACGACGGTGAAGAGGCGGGCCAGGCCGACGGCCACCGCCATCGGCAGCAGCAGGCGGGTGAGGCCGAGAGTCTGCGCTCGGCGAGCCCCGCTCAAGCCCGGCGAGAGAATGACGGTGAGGGACGGACCGAGCAGGAGCACCAGCAGCAGCGCCGCGCCCAGCACGAGCATCCAGTAGGCGAGCATGCGGTTGGCCGCCCGCCAGGCCGCCTCCTCGGAACGCTCGCGCTCGGCGGCGAAGATGGGGATGAAGTTGAACGCGCCGGTGTGGGCGACCTGCATCGCCATCTCGGGAAGGATGAGCGCCACCAGGTAGGCGTCCATCTCGCCGGAGGTGCCGAAGTACGCTGCGGCCAGGATGTTCTTGAGCAGGCCGAGGCTTCGCACCGCCACCGCGGAGGTGAGCACCATCGTGGTCGCCCGCAGCAGACGCGATCTCACAGCACGTCCAACTGTGCAGGAGTAGTCCCGACCCGGGAGCCGCGCGCGATCCCGAGGCCGCCGACGCGCGTCGCGAAGAGCGCGAGCGAGGTCCCGCTGGTGTAGACCCGCGGGAGCTGCCAGCGATCGGACTGCGGTCCGACCATGCCGTGGCGGCTGCTCAGGGCACACCGCAGGCCCAGGTCCTGGAACACGCGGATGCTCCGAGCGTCGAAGTCACCGTCCTGTCCGTTCGGGTAGGCGAATGCGTGCGGACGGGAGCCGACTCGCTCCTCGATGAGGTCGACCGAGGTCGACACCTCGCTGCGGAGCTGGGCAGGGTCGAGATGCGCCAGCAGGTAGTGATTGTGTGTGTGGGCGCCGAGGGTGACCGGACCCCGCGAGATGCGGCGCACCTCGTCCCAGCTCAGCACCCGAAGCCGGTGCGGCGCCGGGTCCAGCTGCTGCTCCATCCGGGCCAGCGTGCTGCTGATGGTCGCAGGCCCGGCCTGCTTCAGCCGCTGCAGCAGGGGCACGCAGGCTGCGAGGCGCGAGCGCGGCGAGTCGGTGGTGATCAGGTGCAGGCCGAGGTCCGGAAGCCTGAGGGGCGAGCGTCGGGCGTGCTCGAGGATGGCTCGAGCCCGGTCGGTCCAGGCGGGCCGCGAGGTCTCGGGCGGCGCGGTGCAGAGGAAGAGCGTGGCGGGAAGGCCCAGGCGGGCCAGCACGGGCAGGACGACGTCGTGGGTGTCCGGGTAGCCGTCGTCGATGGTGATCGCCACCCGACCAGGTCCGACGGCACCCTCCGCCAGCCAGTCCAGCACCGTCTCCAGCGGCTCGACCCGGTACCGCCTGGCGAGGTACTCGAGCTGGGCGACGAAGTGGCCGACGCCGAGCGCCGGAAAGAAGGGGTCCGCGTCGTCGTTGACGCGGTGATACAGGAGGATCGCGGCCCGGCTTCGCTCTCGGGTGAGGCGGTGGAGCGAGAGCAGCCCCGTGCGCAGCAATCCCCAGGCCACGCTGCGCTTGACGGCCACGGCGGGTGTCACGCCGCCGCCCTCCGCCGCCGGGCACGGGGCTCGGGGAGCCGCTGCGCCACCGCCAGCATCGCCGCCAGGATCCAGAAGTAGGAGATCAGCGACTCGTCGGAGAAGCGCGATCCGAACATGCAGCTGACGACCAGGCCGGTCCAGGCGCCGACGACGGCCAGGGCCACGGTCCCCTCGACGCGCTGGCGCCTTTGGAAGAAGGTCCGTGCCGCTGAGCACCCCAGGACGGCGAGCAGGACCACCGCCGCCGTCAGGGCGGGCAGGCCCATCTCGGCTGCAATCAGGATGAAGGCATTGTGTGCGTCGTTGGGGTCCTCCTTGCTGAGCGTCACCTCGGTGTAGTACGGCACCACGGAGGAGAACTGGCCGAGACCGACACCCGTCAGCGGCCGTTCGCGGATCATCCGGAAGGCCGCCTTCCACAGGATCAGGCGGTAGGCGCTGCTCTTGTCGAGGCTCTGTCGCTCGCCGTCGAGTCCGGCTCCGCCCTCTGTGGTCTGGCCCAGGCGCTCGCGGATGCTGCTCGGGATCAGCTCGGGCTTCACTGCCGCTGCCAGCGCGCCCCCGCCGGCGCCTGCCACCAGCAGGATGGGGCTCTGCAGAAGCACGATCAGCGACGATCCGGCGCCCAGCGCGAGGTACGCCGAGCGCGAGAAGGTGAAGAGCATGGCGCGCGCGGCGATCAGGAACCCGCCGAAGTCGAGAAGACGCGTCCGCCAGGCGCGCTCGCGCAGCGCCAGGGTGAGCAGCAGGACCCCGTAGTAGACGAGAAAGGCCCCCATCTGGTTCGCCTGCTGCATCAGGCCACGAACCCGCGCCGCGTCGATGCTCCCGCGGTCGGAGCGGGCCTGCCCCTCCACCCAGGTGACGAGGGCGACGAGGACCGTCACCGTGGCCATCAGCCGCAGCAGCGAAGCGAGCTCCCGGCGATCCCGGACCAGCCCACGAGCGACGAAGAAGAAGAGGAACGGCGCCACCCATCCCCGATAGGTCTGCAGCAGGCTGCCGACGCCGTCGGCATGGCCGATGGCCGGCGCCAGGCTGAAGGAGCCGACGACGACGTACACTCCGACCAGGACCTCGATCGCGCCCGCCTTCAGGCGTCGTGCGGATCGCTGACGGCTGACCAGCCAGGCCAGCGGAGCCAGCAGCAGGATCAGGTTGCTCATGTTCGCGCCCGGGATGCCGGCCAGCGAGAGCGGGTAGGTCTTGGCGAAGGGCAGGTACGCCACCATCAGCAGCAGGAACCAGAACGGGCGGACCAGCGAGGTGGCGACCAGGGCGGGAAAGAAGACGAGGCTGAACGCGACCATCGCCTTGCCGTCCTCCGACACGTCGATGACCCGGGCGGCGGCCAGGCCGATCGCGACCAGGACGGCGAGCGCCATCCCCGGCCGGGCGTCGGTGAAGGGACGCACCCAGCGAGGCCGCGCCTTCAGGAGGACCCTCGGCGCAGGTCCGGCGGGCGGCATCAGCGTGGCGCCGGCGCTCAGCGGGCCCCCCTTCCGAGCAGCATCACCTTGACGGTGTCGAGGACGATCGCGATGTCGAGCAGGGGCGACATGTTCTTGATGTAGTAGAGGTCGAATTGGAGCTTGCGCTCGGCGTCCTCGATGGTCGATCCGTAGCCGAACCTGACCTGCGCCCATCCGGTGATGCCCGGCGGCACGTTGTGGCGTTCGTCGTAGTAGGGGATCACCTTCCGCAGTTGTTCGACGACGTGCGGCCGCTCCGGCCGTGGCCCGACGAAGCTCATCTCGCCGCGAAGGACGTTGAGCAGCTGCGGGAGCTCGTCGAGGCGGAGAGCGCGCAGGACCCGGCCCACTCGGGTGATGCGGCGATCGCCGTCCTGCGTCGCCCAGGAGGGCCCGGCTTCGGGCTCCGAGTCCGCCCGCATCGTGCGCAGCTTGAGGAGGTCGAAGACGATCCCCTGTCGACCCACCCGCCGCTGTCGGAAGATGGCGGGACCGGTGCTGTCCAGCCGGATCAGCAGCGCCAGCAGGCCGAGCAGGGGGGTGAGGACGACGAGCAGGACCATCGCCGCCACGAACTCCGCCGCGCGCCTGGAGGCGAGGACCATCCTCGGCTTCCGGAAGCCCGGAGAGAACACCAGCCAGCTCGGCCGCAAGTCGCTGACCAGCAGCTTGCCGGTCAGCCGCTCGTAGAAGGTAGGGGCGTCCTCCACGCGGATGCCGCGAATCCGGCAGCGCAGCAGGTCCTCGACCGGGAGGCGGCCACGGCTGTCGTCGAGCGCCACCACCACCAGGCTGGCCCGGAACGAGGAGACCGCCCAGAGGAGCTGGGCGGTCGTGCAGACGACGGCAGGGCTCTTTCCCGAACGGCCCACCTCGTCCGCGTGCTCGCCGAGGAAGCCGACGACGCGGAAGCCGAGGGGGGCGCGGCGGAGAAGCTCCGCGGCCAGCTGCTGGGCAGTATGGCCGGTGCCCAGGATGAGCACGTTCTCGGTCAGGGCCTCGCGGTCGCCCGCCCAGAAGACGAGCGCGTGCCAGACCGCGATGAGCGCGCCGGCCACCGGCAGGAACAGCACCAGCAGGCGCGGCTCGAGGCGAACCGGCGGGGCGAGGTAATAGACGACCGGCAGCAGCAGCGCAGCGAGCAGCAGGGACCGGCCGAGGCGCAGGAACCGGTCGAGGATGCTGTGCGGGGCGCGCAGGTCGTAGACCTCGCCGTAGTACAGGCTGAAGTGGACGACGGTGAGGAGCACCGCGCCTCGCGCCAGGAGCGACGGCATGTCGAGTCGCTGGTGGCGCGCCGAGGCGAGGGTGTCCACCCCGAGGAGCGCCAGGTAGAGGAGGACGCCTTCTCCCAGGACCAGGAACAGGAACAGCCGCCGGTCCGAGAGGCTGGACTCGCTGGCCACCAAGAGTCAGCCCCGGTGGTCGCGGTAGGCCTGCGAGTGAGCGAAGATCTCGCGTACGTCGTTGAAGACAACGCCCCGGAGGCGCTCGGGGTCGAGCCGCGACACCGCCTGAGACACCTGCTGCCGGCGCGTACGGCGGCAGCGCACCACCAGCAGGAAGCCGTCCAGCAGGTTCTGGATCAGGACCGAGTCGGCCGTGGTCACCAGGGGCGGGCAGTCGACGATCACGTACTCGAAGCTGGCGCTGAGGGCGTCGAAGAGACGCGAGAGCCGGGGCGATTCGAGCAGGGAGCTCGGCTGCGGCTGCGGGGTGCCGGCAGGCAGGAGATGAAAGCCCCAGGGGTCGATGCGGCGTAGCGCGAGCACCCCCCTTCCACCTCTGTCCAGCCAGTCGGACAGCCCGGGCGCGGCGGCCAGGTGCAGCCGCGCGCGGATCGTCGGCGTGCGCAGACCCGCTTCGACGACGAGGACGCGGCGCGTGCCGTTGCGGGCCAGGGCGGTCGCCAGTCCGAGCGCCGTCATCGTGGTGCCCTCCGCGGCGGCGGCCGCCACGATGCCGACGCGCCGCAGCCGACGCTCGGCATCGAGGCTCTCGATCCTGGCGCGGACGACCCGCAGCGTCTCGACCAGCGCGCCGTCGGGGCGGAGGGCCTGCAGCAGCCCTGGATCGGAGACGGTGCCCTCCTCGGTGGGGGAGTCGTCCAACTCCAGGTCACGGAACTCGACCACGGGCTGGGTCGTGGGGACGGCGCTCACGATCGCCTGCCCAGCAGGAGCGCGCTCCTGCCCGTACGCAGGTGGGGGATCTCGGCCAGCACCGGGGCCGCTACCAGCACCTCGACCTCCCTGCGGCTCTTCACCGAGTGATCGAGGAAGTCCGCCAGCAGCGAGGCGGCTATCCCGGCCAGCAGCCCGCCCACCAGGCCGCCCAGCCCGAACATGACGCCGTAGGGCCGGATCGGCCGCTCGGGGACGGGCGCCGGGTCGAGGATGCGGAAATAGTTCCCCTGCCAGTGCGCCTCCATCTTCCTCGCCATGCGAGCGTCGTTGTCCTTGCGCAGCAGCGCCAGATAGTTCTCCTGCATCTGCTGGTAGTCGCGGGTCAGGTCCTTGAGCTCCTGCTCGACCGCCGGCGTCTTCTCTATCCGCGCCTGCAGATCCGCGATCCTCTGGTCGAGCCCCTCGCGCTTTTCGTCGAGGGCGGCGATCTCCGTCTCGACCTGCTGCAAGGACCGGTGTACCGGCACGAGCTGCGGGTCCGAGTCGGCGCGCGAGGTGATGGCGGGCTGCGGCGCGGGCTGGCTCGCCAGCTCCTCGAGTCTGGCGATGCGCAGGCGGAGCGCTCTCACGTCGGGGTGCTCTTCGGTGTAGCGATCGCGCAGCGCCGCGTACTGCGCCTGCAGCTTGGCCAGCTGATCCCGAGGGCCGACTTGGGCGGAGGCGTCCGGCTGCGCCTGCTTGAGCTCGACCAGCGAGCGTTCGAGCGAGGTACGGCGCGCGTCCAGCGTGCGCAGGTTCTCACCCAGCGTCTGCTGCTCGAACTGCAGCTGCGACAACAGGCGCAGGCTGGTCTCGAGCTGCTCCGGCAGCGCTCCCCAGTGCTGCTGCTTGAGCTGCCGCAGGGCGGCTTCCCGCGTCTCCAGGGCGCGGCGGGCGTCGTCGAGGTTCGACTCGATGAAGTTGAACGTCCGTTGCGTCACCGTGTCGCGGAGGTACTGGGTGTCGGAGATGAACTGCTGGGCCAGCCTGTTGGTCACCTCGGCCGCCTTGCGGGGGTTCTCGTTGACGTACTCGATGCTGAAGGAATCGTTGCCCTGGACGCGGATCTGGATGGCCCGGCGCATGGTCTCGACGACCACGGCACTCGGCATCTTCGCCATCTCCGGATACGGGTCGGTTTCCTGGACGACGCTCTCCAGGCGGGTGCGGCTCAGGATCACCTGCCGTATCGTCTGCAGGCGCTTGTCCACGGTCTCGGAGGCCATCGGCGTGACGAAGTAGTCGGGGACCTTGTTCGGCTCGACCAGGATCAGCGTGGCCGAGCGGTACTTGCGGGGGAAGACGGAAGCCAGGACCAGGCCGACGGCGAGGACGGCCAGGAAGGTCAGCCACATGGCCCCCGGGTAGCGCAGCGGCGCCTCCAGGTACTCGAGCGGGTCGCGTCCGGGCGGCGCCTGGATCTCGGCGTCGTCCTCCATCATCGGTCGCTCACGCTGCACCGCCCGCCGCCAGGGCCGTTCCCGCTCGCCAGCCGGCGGCGCCCGAGCGGGTCTCCTGGCTGTGGCATGCCGAGACCTCACCCGACGGGCGATACTCGCAGGCGAAGCCAAGGTCGTCGACGTGGCCGAGCACGAACTCCAGGTCGTTCACCGCGCCCATGCGCCGCAGCCCTTCCGCACTGTTGCCCCATCCGGCCAGACGAGCGTCGATCTCCGACCAGCGCCCGATCATGGCGGCCGTGCGGCGATCACCGGGCTCGAAGCCGTCGCGGGCCAGTCGCGCGCCGATCCACGCCGCCGCCATCTGGTCCTCGCAGCTGAACTCCTCCCGGCAGCCGGCGCCCAGCAAAGCGACGCGACCCAGCCCCGCGAGCTGTCGCGCTGTCGCCGTGAGGTTGCGGAAGCAGGCCACCAGGACCCTCCGGCAAGGCCCCGCGTTCACCAGCAGCTCGGTGCCGGGAGGGGACCACAGCACCAGCGGCGCCTGCAGCGGGCGCTGGGCGACCGCGCTCGGGCTGTCCCGGGCGTTGAAACCCTCCGGCTGCTCACCGTCATCAGTGCCCATCAGGCACGAGCCGGCGGTGGCTGCGGAGAGGTCGCGAGCCGCGGCCTGCGTCGGCGCGACGAACACCGGCTGCCCGAGTGCCACGGCCGTCAGCAGCGTCGTCGTCGAGAGCATGACGTCGATGCAGACGATGGCGTCCGCATCCAGGTGACGGAACGCCCCGTCCGGGAAGGCGTCGATGGTGACGATGCGGCGTGACATGCCGTCCAGTCCTCCTCGCCTCTGCAGGCCGCTCAAGGCACGACGATCGTGTCGCCGGCATCCAGGAAGATGTCCTGCTCCAGGCGCACGCCGATCTCGACTTCCTTGTAGTTGAAGGGAATGGCGATCTGCTTTTCGCCTTGCTGACGCAGGATCCGGATCGAGTCCTTCTTCGCGAACTCGCGAAAGCCACCCGCCAGGGCGAGGGCCTGGACGACGCTCACTCGTCTCGGCAGAGGGTACGCCCCGGGGTGCGCGACCTCGCCGAGCACGTAGAAGCGCGCACTGATGGCCTGCGAGACGGCCAGAGTGACCTGGGGCACCTCGAGAAACCGCCCGAGCTTCGCCTGGATCTCCATCGAGAGATCGTCCGGCGTTCGCCCGGCCGCCATCACGTCCCCGAGCAGGGGGACGGTCACGCGGCCGTCCAGCCGGACGAAGGCCTCGGTGCTGAGCTCCGGCTCCTTCCAGACGAGGATCTTCAGCACGTCGCCCGGCGCCACGAGGTACGCCGGCATGATGTCCGCGGCGGCTTGGGACTCACTGGCAGGACCCCCGGAGGGAGCGGCCTGCGTCGCTGTCGGGTGTTCCGGGGCCGGGTGCGGAGCTTGCTGCGCAGGGAGCCGCTCGGCTCCGAGGACCGCGGCGGAGCCCGGAAGTAGTGCCAGGCAAAGGAAGACCGATGGGCGGAGCAGTCCCGCCAGCGCGGCGCGGTAGTCTCCCTGTCCCTCGGAGCGGCGGAATGGCCGCAGCAAAGCACCTCTCTATGGCTGTGTGCGAAGGTTGAGTTTTCGTCGCTGGGAGCTGGAAGATTGTGTGTCGTCACCGCGGCCTTGTCAAGAACAACGCTGCCGCGCACGAGGCGTCTACCATCCGGGAGCGAGCCGTCTACAATCCGCCCGACGTGATCCTCCCCAACAGGGCACCGAACGGATGCGCCGCCGCGGCGGCCTCCCCGGGCGCGGCCTTCGCGGCGGTTTCGGCCGGCGGACCCCAGGCGCCGCGATGCTGGCGCTCGTGGAGCTCGAGGTAGCGCCCCCGGCGGGCCAGCAGCTCGTCGTGCGAACCTCGCTCGACGATACGTCCGCCGTCGAGAACCAGGATCTCGTCGGCGCTGCGGATGGTGGAGAGCCGGTGCGCGATCACCAGCGTGGTACGGCCTCGCCGCAAGGCGCGCAGGCCGTCCTGGACCAGCGCCTCGCTCTCGCTGTCGAGGCTGGAGGTCGCCTCGTCCAGGATGAGGATCCTCGGGTCGGCCAGGACGGCCCGCGCGATGGCCACCCGCTGCCTCTCTCCTCCCGACAGTCTCACGCCTCGTTCGCCGACCACGGTGTCGTAGCCGCCCTCCAGGCGCCGCGCGATCTCGTCGCAGTGAGCCAGCCGGCCCGCCCGCTCGATCTCCTCTCGGCTCGCCCGAGGCCGGGAGAAGGCGATGTTGTCGGCGATCGAGCCATCGAACAGGAAGCTCTCTTGCAGCACCACGCCGAGATGGGCCCGATACTCGTCGATCCGCAGCCTGGAGAGATCGCGGCCGTCGATCCGAAGCTGTCCCGATTGGGGGCGGTGAAACCCCATCACCAGTCCGATCAGCGTGGTCTTGCCGGCGCCGCTGGGGCCCACCAGGGCGACGGTCTGGCCGGGCCTCGCGCAGAAGGAGACGTCGCGCAGCACCGGGACGCCGGGGGAGTACTCGAAGCTGACCGCATCGAACTCGACCTCTCCGCGCACGTCCGGCACGGGCTCGCGCTCATGGTCGTCGTCCGCCTCCGCAGCGACCGCCCGCAGCTCCCGGACGCGGTCGAGGCCGGCGAAGGCCTCACCCAGCTGGGTGGCGCTGTCGGCCAGCCGGACGACCGGGGCGATCAGCAGGCCGATGAAGAAGACGAACATCACGAAATCCCCGAGCGTCATCGAGCGGTGGAGGATCGCGAGCCCGCCGAGGTAGAAGAGCGTCGCCGCGATCGCCGAGAAGATGAGGATGGCCCCGGCTCCCACCGCCGAGCTGAGCGTGATCTCGCGTGCCACGTTGCGGAACACGCGGTGGATCCGCCGCGCAAAGCCCAGCTGCTCGCGCTTGCCGGCCCGGTACGCCTTGATGACCCGGATCCCGTTCAGTGACTCGGCGAGGCCGCCAGTGAGCTGCGCGTTGAGCTCGGCCCGCTGGCGGAACAGGGGCCGCAGCCGGGTGAAGGCGAACGCCATCAGAGCGCCGAACGCCGTCAACAGCAGCAGGGTCACGGTGGTCAGCCGCCAGTTGAGGTAGAGGAGCGCCATCAGCGCCAGCGCCCCGGTCAGCAGGCTGCTCAGCAGCTGGACTAGGCCGTTCCCCAGCAGGTTACGGAGGCCGTCGGGGTCGTTGATGATGCGCGAGATCAGGACCCCGCTGCGGGTCGAGTCGAAATAGGCGATCGGCAGCCGCACGACGTGCCCGTGCAGCCGGCGGCGCATCTGCATGATCTCGCGCTGGGCCGCGACCCCGATGACCTGCGAGAGCCAGAACGAGGTCCCGGCCTGAACGAGAGCGGCGCCGACGATGCCCAGCGCCAGGGGCGCGAGCAGTTCGCCTCGGCCCTTGCCGACCACCTCGTCGACCAGGTACTTGGACGAAGCGGGTAGGACCAGCGCCGCCACGCGCCCGACCGCCAGCAGCCCCAGCCCCAGCAGGAGTCGCCGCCGATGGCTCCAGACCAGATCGCGGGCCTCGCGCCACGCGCTCGAAGGCGCTCTTTGGCGCCCGGCAGGGGATTCCATGGACTCGACGCTCCTTCGTCGGACAGGGAGAGAGGCGGCAGTATCGGATTGGGTGCGAACGGTTATATCCCAAGCACCGCACACCGACAAGGCGGAAGAGGGTTGACCTCGTCCGAGGCAGAGACTAAGGTACGAGGACTCCGTGCCCACAGACAGGCTAGCCGTACCCGCAGCGCGCCGCTCGTGTGCCGCCAGGCAGGCCTGGACGCTGGCCATCGGTCTCTTCCTGGCTCCGCGGCTGGTCGTCGCACAGACGGTCAGCCCGGTCGAGGACCAGCGATGGGCGTTCTCCGCCACCCTGGGCCGGTTCCAGACGGACAACTTCTTCCTGATCTCCCCGGATGCTCCCGGGGACAGCGTCGACACCGTCTCCGTCGGGCTCCTCTACGGCCACTCCGGCGCACGGCTGGCCTACTCGGGGTACGGACGGGCGTCGTTGAACTACTTCGAGAGATTCAACCAGCACAACCGCATCAACTACGGCGGGGGCGCAGGGCTCACCTACCAGATCTCGCCGACCGCGCGCATCTCCGCGAGCCAGGTCGCCAGCTCGGGTTTCTATGCGCCCCTGCTGCTCGAGCTCGGCGTGTTCGTCCCGCAGGTACGGGTCAATGCGTTCCGCAGTGCCGTCGCTGCGACCTGGCAGCCGGGGCCGCGCACCACCTTCACTGCGGATGGGAGCTTCCTCCACCTGGACTACAGCTCCGATCTGTCGACTCTCGACCCCGCGCTGATCCCGCACGACGCGCTGGCGTTGGCCGGCGCGCTGCCGCCGGAGCAGGCCGCGATCGATCTCGAGGGCCTCGCCACGCCGCTCGACGCGTCGCTCGTCGTGCTGTCCGCCTTGTCGGCGGAGGGCGTTCGCCAGAACCAGCTCGAGCTGACCACGTTCCGCGCCGGGCTGCAGGTCGAGCAAGCGCTGACGCAGAGGCTGAGCGGCACCGCGCAGGTCGGCTATCGTGGGCTCGACTACAGCACGGCCGGTCTGGCGAGCGGTGGTCAGCTCGACTCGGGCGCCTCGCTTCGCCTCGCCCTCGGCACTGGCACCGACACGACGCTGCGCTACACCTACGAGCAGAACCGCGCGCAGGTGCCGGCGGTCACCAACCAGACCGTCCTGCTGGAGGTCGAGCACGACCTGACCCCACGCGTGAAGGTCGAGGCGTCGGTCGGCCTCGGTGCGAGCGACCAGGTCGGCGTCGTGGAGCCGTCGGGGACTTCATGGCTGGGCGGTGTCGGCGTGTCCGGCAGGCTTCGCCGGACACACTACGACCTCCACTACGGCCGAACGCTCTTCCAGGCGTACGGGTTCGGGCGGAACTACCTGACCGACTACGGCTCTGGGTTCATCGAGCACCGCTTCGCGAAGCGGCTGACCGGTCGGGTCGACCTGTACTATCGGCGCAGCGAGGACATCTTCGCTCGCAGCTTCTTCTTCGTCTCCCAGGCCTACCGAGCCTCGGCCAGCTACCGCGTGCAGCGCCGAACGCTCATCGGCGGGTTCTACAGCTACCGGATCGTCGACCAAGGTAGCGGGGTGCCTGTCATCATGAGCCCTGCCTGGGGCTTCTCGGTGACCTATGCGAAGGCGTTCAAGTGAGCCCGGAACCGGCGGGCGCGCGGGCTGAGAGGAAGAGCCTTGACTCCGGCGTCGGACAGCCTCACCATCGGCAGCCAAACCCCATGCAGAAGGACGGCCGTTCTTCAACCCGGCATTGGTTCGTCCTCGGCCTTTGCCTGACGGTGACGGCTTGCGGTGGCGACAAGAACGTCCTGGGCCCCCGCCTGGAGCAGGTGGTCGTGCCGCAGCACGCAGCCGGGTTCGCCGACCTCGCCCGGTTCGCTGTGTACACGACGGACTTCCAGGTCACCGCGGAGGGGACACTGACGGTGACGGTCGACTGGACGTCCCCGACGGACGACCTCGACCTCTTTCTCACCAACCCCGCCTGCGACAACGTCGCCCTCGCGGCCGGCCTCTGCAAGATCCTCGCGAAGGACGAGGGCAACTCCAAGCCAGCGACGGTCACGCTGCCGACCGGCGTGACCGCCTATCGGGTGCTGGTGGTGAATCGCGGGCCGGGCCCTGAGTCGGGCACCGTCAACGCCACGCTGACCGAGACTCGGCTTGTCGAGTGACTCGTCCCCCCTGAGGGCGGGCGTCGAAGCCGATCACAGTAGGCATGCCACCAACGTCCTTCGTCGTGGATTGCGGCCGACGTCCGGCGCCAATTCCGGTGTACCTGTGGTGTACCTCTTATAGGGGTTTTCATACAGTCCGGCGCTTCGTGAGCTGACGTAAGTTACGCATTATCAATAACTAGAATAGTCCGACTCCCGCCGCCTCCGCAGTTCAGGCCTTGTTATTGGTAACTTGGATCGGAAATCGCCTCGGCGTACCTCTCACGTACCTGCTCCTGCCTTGAACGAACCGTCTCCGCGCAGAGACCAGCAACTGATTGAAGGTGAGGAGTTAGGCACATTCACCTCGTCGGAAGCCCCCACTAAGCACGAGTAGTGGAGGGGGCGGGGATCCCGCCCGGCTGAAGCCGGTGGGACGCAGCCGTCTCCACGCGGACCGCCTTCCAGCACCGCCGCCTGTCTTGCCACCGAAAAACCCCAGCCCTATTCGCATCTCAGCGCCACCAGCGGGTCCACCTTGGCCGCACGCAGGGCAGGGAGGCAGCACGCCAGGAACCCGGCCAGTAGCACCACGGACGTGCAGAAGACATACGTGCTGGCATCCGTGCCGGTCACGCCGAAGAGGCTGGCGCGCAGCAGACGCCCGACGACCCAGGCTCCGGCGAGCCCGAGCAGCACTCCCGGCAGCCCGAGTTTGAGGCCGCGTGCGAGCACTCCGCGCACGACGTCCCCACCCCGCGCGCCCAGCGCCACCTGAATGCCGATCTCCCGGGTGCGCTGGCTGACAGCGAACGAGAGCACGCCGTAGATCCCGATCAAGGACAGGACGAGGGCGGTGGCCGCGAAAGAGGTGAAGAGACCCATGTCGAACTTGCGTCCGGAAACGGAGCCAGAGATACGCTCGGACATGAGTTGGACGTCGCGAACAGGCTGATCGCTGACGACCGTCTGGACAGCGCGACGGATCGAGGGAAGAGCCGCCGCTGGGCTCGTGCGCGTGCGCACGACGAGGTGCATCGGATTCGGGACGGGCCATTGCCTGAGCGGAAGATAGAACTCGGTGGTCTCACCTTGCTCGAGGCCGAACTGCGTCGTGCTACCCACGACGCCGACGATCTGCACCATCGGAAACACGAGGTCCAGGTTGCCGAGCCGGAAGCGCTTTCCGAGAGGGTCTTCGCCCGGCCAGTACCTGTCCGCCATCCGCTTGCTGATGACACCGTCGAGAAGCACGTCCTTGAAGATCGCGCTGAAGCTCTGCGGCGAGAGCTCGAGGCCGCGCGGAATGACGTACGGCCGCTCCCGGCCGTCGAACAACCGACCGCGCAACAGCGGGATACCCATGGCCCGGAAGTAGTCAGGACTCACCGAGTGGGTGCTGGCCAGCGGGAACTCGCCGGGCCTGGGAACAGGGGGTCCGTCCCGGTAGAAGGGCATCGTGTTGTCGTTGAAGGCGAACGGCAGGCCTGTGGCGACGGCGGCTGCCTCCACTTCGGGCAGCGACTGCACTGCGCTCACGACCCGCTGGTGGTAATCGCTGAAGCTGTGAGGATCGCGCCAGAACCGGTCGATCGCTGGCGACTCCACGAGGAGGGTGAGCACCCGCTCTGGCCTGACGCCGGAGGGCACCTGCATGAGCTGGTGCAGACTGCGGATCAGGAGACCCGCGCCGACGACCAACGTGAGCGCCAGCGCCACCTGCGCGACGACCAGCAGATCACTCACGCGGAGACGGCCGAAGAGGGTGAGCGCGGCGGGTGGCGCGTTCTTGAGCGCTTCGTTGGGATCGGCGTGGGACGACTGCCAGGCCGGGACGAGACCGAAGACGATGCCGGTCGCGAGACTGACAGCGAGGACGAAGAGGAGCATGCGCAGGTCGAGACCGGCGCCGGCGCCGACCGCCCGCACCTCCGCCGGCACCAGGCGGAACGCCAGCTCGTATCCCCACCGCCCGAGCCCAGCACCGACCACACCGCCGACGAGAGCCAGCATCACGCTCTCTGCGAGCAACTGACGGGTCAGTTGCGGGCGGGTCCCGCCCAGCGCCGTACGGATGGCCATCTCGCGCTTGCGCGTGAACGAGCGTGACAGCAGCATGTTGGCCACGTTGACGCAGGCGACCATCAACACCACGCCGACCGCACCCAGGAGCAGCATGAGCTGCGGCCGCGCCGCGCCGGCGAGATGCTCACGCAGGGACACCACGTGCACGCCGACGCCGGTGTTGCTGGTGGGATACTGCCGTTCGAGCCGTCCTGCGATCGCGTTCATCTGCGCCTGGGCGCTACCCGGCGTCGCACCCGGCTTCAGCCGTCCGAGCACATAGGCGAGGTTCCCGTTGCTCCCGCGCAACGTGAGCAACAACTGCTGTACATACGGCCCCACCGGAAGATAGAAATCGGCGACCCGGTAGAAGCGGAAGGCGGACGGCAGGACGCCTGCCACCCTCACCGCCTGCCCGTCGAGCAACAGCGTGCGGCCGACCGGGCTCTGGTCACCAGGGAAGTACCTCTGCCGGGACTCCTGGGTGAGCCACGCGACCAGTGCGGCCCCGGCCCGGTCGTCCTCCGCCACGAGATTGCGACCCTGAGCAGCCTCCACGCCCAGGACCGCGAAGAAATCTGCCGAGACCAGGCACGTGGGCACCAGGACCGTTCCGTCGGCCGTCTTCAGCTTGGAGTCGGAGGGGCGATAAAAGGCGAGCCGGTCGAAGGCACTCTGCTGCTCCCGCCAGTCGACGTAGTCCGGGTACGACACCGGCCTGTCGCCGCCGGGGCCGTCGTGTTCCCTCAGCACTTCGATCCGGTCGGGCTCGGAATATGGCAGGGAACCCAAGAGCGTGGCGTTGACGACGCTGAAGATGGCCGTGTTCGCTCCGATCCCCAGTGCGAGGGTGACCACGACCACGGCCGTGAAGCCGGGGCTCTTGGCCAGCATCCGAACGGCGAAGCGCAGATCCCGGACTAACGCGTCCATGATTCACCTTCCCCTTGGCTTGAAGAGACCGCGAGGCTGGCGTTCCATGGCACCCTTGCCCCAGCCAGGCGGAGGCCGAAGTGGCGGCATCGCCACCCGGTCGGAGCAAGAACCCTGCCGACTAGGGAAGCCCCGAGAAGCCCGCGAGTTCCGGCTAGGGGCGTGTGCTTGCGTTTCGCTCCCGGGACGAGGCCGTTCGGGATCGGACAGGACCAGTGAGCTCATTGAGCGTTCGATCTGCAGCCGCAGCACACGAGTGCACCGCCAAAGCCTCCAAATCGGCCGGCGCAGACAATCCATCAGCCGGTCCGGGGTGTCTGGCCAAACGGCGGCAAGGCGACACCTGCCAGGGCCTACTCGAAGCGCAGCGCGACCATGGGCGCGACTTTGGCCGCCCGACGCGCCGGCACCCAGCACGCCGCCACCGCCGTCGCAACCAGCACGGCGGGAGCCAGGCTGAAGGCCACCGGGTCGACCGGACTGACCTGGTACAGCATGCTGCCCAGCCCGCGGGCGAGGACGAGCGCGAGCAGGAGGCCCAGCACGGCGCCCCCGAATGTCATGATCAGCCCCTCGCGCAAGATCATGCGCAGCACCTCGCCCGTCTCGGCGCCGAGCGCTCGGCGGATTCCGATCTCGCGCGTGCGCCGGACCACCGCATAGGCCATGACTCCGTAGACGCCCACGATCGCCAGCGCCAGCGCCAGGCCCGCAAACACGGAGACGGTGTAGGCGCCGCTCCGCACGATCCACAGTTGCGGACTGGCATCGACGTGCTGCGCGAAAGTCCTCACCGTGAACACCGGCACGCCGGGCGCGGCCAGTCGAACCTCGCGGCGCAGGAGATCGAACAGCCCGGCATCCGCCCGCGGCGCTCCTGGCGCCATCCGCACCTGGAAGAAGACCGCGCTCCGCACGCCCTGTGCAAAGGGCACGAAGACCTGCCCGCCGACCTCCGATTCGAAGAACTCCGAGCGGGTGGCGGGAACGATCCCCACGATCTCGACGGACCGGGGATCCTGGGCCGCTCTGGCCAGGTCGTCGTTCGAACCCATCGTGCCGTTGCCTCCGCCAGCCGCCGTGGGCGCGTCGCGTTCCGCCCACTGGATGAGCTGGCCCACCGCGTCGCCCCCGGGCCACAGCTTCTTCGCCAGCACCTCGTCGACGATGGCGACGGCGGGCGCGCCGGCAACCTCGGTCTCGGCCTTGGTAAACGGGCGCCCGCGCAATACGGGCAGCCCCAGGGTCCTGAAGTAGTCCGAGCCGACGCTGTTCCAGCGCGCCCTGAATGCCAGCCCCTCCGCCGCCGTGGCCGGGTGAGCGTCGGGCTCGGCCTTCACGCCGGCCCGGCCGACAGGACGGTTGATGGTGAGGGTACCGAAGGGCACAACCGATGCGATGCTCGCGGCCTCGACCCCCGGCAGCCCGGCGAGACGGTCAGTCGCGGCGCGGTAGAGCTGGAGACTGCGAGCCTGGTCGTAGCCGCTCAGGCTGGCGTCCGCCTCGATCAGGAGCGTGGAATCGGCGCGCAAGCCGGTTTCGACGCTGCCGGCCTTGAGGGCGCCGCGGATGAAGAGCCCAGCCACGGTCACCAGGCCGAGCGACAGCGCGATCTGCGCCATCACCAGCGGATTGCGTGGCAAGAAGCGGCGGCGGCGCGGAGCGGCATCTTGGCCCGCCCTCTCCTTCAGATCGGCGACCAGGTCGGCGCGCGTCAGTTTGAGCGCGGGTCCCAGCGCGAAGAACAGCACCGCCAGCACGGCGAAGCCGAGGGTGGCCATCAGCACGGCGGGATCCGCGCCGCCGCGCAGGAACACGGCCACCGGCATGTGAGCGCCGATCGAGGACGCCGACAGATTCGAGGACACGAGCCCGATCAGGTACCCGCCGGCCGCGCCCGCGAGCGAGAGCACGAGCCCTTCGGTCAGAAGCTGGCGGATGATCCGCCCGCGCCCTGCGCCGATCGCCAGGCGGAGCGCGACATCCTTGCGGCGCGCCACGCCGCGGGCCAGCAGCACGTTCGCCAGGTTGAGGCAGGCAATCAGCAACACGATCCCGGCCAGGGCGCACAGCATCAGGCCCATCACGGTGAGGCTGCTCTCATCGGCGGGGTAGGTGCTCACGCGCAGGCGCGGCAGACGGCCGATGAGGAAGGTCTGGTCCTTCTGCTCGGCTGGCTGCGCCTCTTCGAGCCGCGCCGCGACCAGCTTCAGTACGCTGCCCGCAGCGGCGGCGTTGACCCCCGGCTTCAGCCGCCCCACCAGGTAGAGGTCGTAGAGGTCGCGGCGTTCGAGGCTGTGCCTGGCATCGCCCTGGGCGTCGTTCTTGAGCAGATCGTAGTCGCCGAGAGGGAAATACAGCTCAGGACCGAACACCACCATCGTTCCTGTGAAGCGCTCCGGCGCGATTCCGACCACTGTGAAGCGCCGCTCGTTGACGCGGATGGTCTTTCCAACCAGTTGAAGGTCGAAGCCGGTCTTCTTCCAATAGGAATAGCTGGCGACGACTGCCGCCGCGGCCCTCCCGGGCCTTTCCTCCTCGGGCAGGAAGTCGCGGCCTCGCGCCATCGGCATGCCGAAGGTGCGGAAGTAGTTCGCGCTGACGACCGCCGCCAGGCTGCGGCGCGAGCCCTCACCCTCTCCCACGCCGACCGCAGTGATGGCATGGGCCATCACATCGGAGAAGACGGCGCGCACGGCGCTGTCCTCCCGGATGTCGAGGTAGGTGGGATAGGAGAACTGACGGAAGAGCCCTTGCGGTCTCTTGTCCCGTGTGTAGAGCTGGACCACCTGCCGCTCGTTGGGGTACGGGCGCGAGCTGAAGACGAGGTCGTGCAGGAGGGTGAAGATGCCGATGTTGGTGCCGATGCCCAGTGCCAGCGTCAGCACGGCCACGACGGTGAAGCCGGGCGCGCGAGCCAGCGTGCGGAGCGCGTAGCGGAGGTCCCTGGCGAAATCCTCGAGCCAGCGCCCGGCGCGCATGGCGCGCACCTCTTCCTTCACCTGCTCCACGCCGCCGAGGGCGATGAGCGCCTGGCGGCGTGCCGCCGCCGCCGAAAGCCCGTCCCTCATCCCTTCCTCGGCCAGGATCTCCACAGATGCGCGGAGTTCTTCGTCCAGCCCCTGCTCGACCGCGCCCTTGCGGAAGAGGTTCCGCAACGCACTCCTCATCCGTCTCGGCATCATGCCTCCCACTGAACGGCGGCGGTCATCGCCTTGACCACGCGGTTCCAGTCCCGTTCTTCGACTTTGAGTTGCTCGCGGCCGGAGGAGGTCAGCCGGTAGTACTTGGCCCGGCGGCTGTTCTCGGAAGCGTGCCACTCGGCTTCCACCCATCCCCTCTCCTCCATGCGGTGCAGGGAAGGGAAGAGCGAACCGAAACTCACCTGGAAGGCTCCGCGAGTGATTTGAGTGATGCGCCGGGAAATGCCGACCCCGTGCAGCGGCTCGAGCGACACGGCCTTCAGGATCAGGAGGTCCAGAGTTCCCCGTAGCAGATCGGCTCTTCGCTCAGCCATATGCCTTCATATCGGAATACGATAGCGGGTGCCAGGAGGTTCCTCGAGAACTGCGGGCCGGGCCACCGATAGGATGACCGGAGGCGGGACTTCAGGTGCGTCGGGGTCTGGGGATGGCGTGGATTCGCATTGAGACGGCGTCCTGCTTCGTCGCGAGCTGCCTCATGGAAGGTGGTCGGTACAGGCGCTCAGAACCGTGTACCTGTGGCGTACTCTTACAGGGGTTCTGTGTGTTCCGGCGCTTCTGGCGCCCGCCACCTGATGCCGCCGACATGGAAGACGGCGTCGAACGCTCCCTCGTGCCGGCTCAGGGCTCCGTTCCCCCGAGAGCCTCGGTGACGCCGGGCCAGTCGTCGGTGCGGAACGGCGCGGCCGGCAGGCCGTCGCGGTTGAAGAGCGTGGCCACCGGGTTCGCCTGCCAGGCATAGCGCGCCGCTTTCGGGTCGGGGACGGAGGGAGACGACACGACCACGGCGTCACCGTCGACCCTGGCGTCGGCCCAGTGGAACTGCCGGTCGTCGCCGGCCAGCGCGAACTCGCCGGCCTTCTCTCCCTTGACGACGAGGCCGCCGTCGGCGTGCGCGAAGCGGAGCTTCAGCGCGCCGGGCAGGCGTTCCACCGAGGCGAGCGTCGGGCCGGAGAAGGGGAGCTCCCTCCGGTAGTGCTCGGCCAGCGCGCAGGCGGCCAGCCTCTCGCCGGGCTCCTTCTTGTCCTTCGGGTGGACGTCGTCGGGGTCGCCGGTATCGATGGTCACCGCGAGGCAGGAGTGGGCCACCGTCTTCGCGACGAGCGCCTGGGCCTCGCGCAGCTCGGCCCAGTCGTCCGTCCCTGGCGCGTCGGCGTGGTGCTTGTACCGCGGCAGGCCCACCACGTAGAACGGGAACGCGCCCTGGCCGAACGCCTCGCGCCAGCCCCCGATCAGCGCCGGAAGGAGGCGGCGGTACTGGAACGCGCGGGCGGCGTTCGACTCGCCCTGGTACCAGATGGCGCCGGTGAGCGCGAGCGGCACGACGGGCTCCAGCATGCCGCGGTAGAGCACGCCGGGCATGCTGGGCAGGTTCTCGAACGCGATCGGCAGCCTCTGCGGCGGACGGCCGTCGACGGCGACGCGGCCTCTCCATTCGCCGCCGAGCGGGATCTCGGTACCGTCGGCGAGCGCGAGTTTCAGGTCGGCGGCCGAGTCCAGGAAGCCGCCGTCCGGCTTCAGCTTGAACAGTCGGATCGCGATCAGGTTCGGGCCGGGCCTGAGCGCGCCGCCGACCCAGTAGACGCGAGGGTTCTCGACCCACGAGCTCGCGCCCACCTGCCTGCCGTTGACGTACGTCGTGTCCATCTTCTCGATCGAGCCGAGCATCAGCCGCGCCGGGCCCTGCGGCACAGACGCCGGCAGGGTGATCGCCCTTCGCAGCCAGACGAGGGCGGGGACGCCTGCCACCCCGAGCTCCTCGAAGCGACCGGGCACGCGCACGCTCTTCCACGCCGAGTCGTCGAGCTGCGGGTCGGCCCAGGAGCCGTTCCTCGAGCCGACGTCGTACGCGTCGTACCAGTGCAGGATGTAGTTCCCGTACTCGGGAGAGCCGTCCTTCGCGCGCGCCTCCACCTCGTCGAGTCCGGCATCGAAGTCCCCCAGCGGGCGCAGCGACGCGGGGCTGGCGAGCGTCTCCCCAGGCACGCCGCCCACGGCGACCTGCACCAGGCCGATCGGGACGTGCAGCGACGCGTTCAGCCTGCGGGCGAAGAAGTACGCCACGGCCGAGACCCCGCCGAAGGGCTGGCCGTTCGTCTCCGGCGAGACGAGCTTCCAGGACCCGCGCGGGACGTCCACGCGCGTGTAGGACACCCGCTGGCCGACGACGAAGTAGCGGATCTGCGGGCTGGCGCTGCGGAGCTCGTCCGCCCCGCCGTTGGCCTGCGAAAGGCCGAACTGCATGTTCGACTGGCCGGCGCAGAGCCAGACGTCGCCGACCAGCACGTCCTGCAGATGGACGACCTGCCTGCCGCTGATCTTCAGGGCGTAGGGACCGCCCGCCGGCGGCGGCTCGACCCGCGCCTGCCAGCGGCCGTCCGCTCCGGCCGTCGCGGTCGCGGAGGCGTCGCCGATCTCCACCCGCACGGCGTCGCCCGGCTGCGACCAGCCCCAGATCGCGTTCGGCCTCCCGCGCTGGAGCACCATGTGGTCGCCGAAGATCGGGCTGACGAAGGGGAGGGCCTGGCTGCGCCGCCACGCGAAGTATCCATCCAGCACCCGCAGTGCGCTCTCGCTGGGAACGGCGCCGGTCTTCGCTGTGCCGGCGAAGTGCATGACGACCGGCTGGGCGTCGTTGAACGCCGGCCAGACCGGCAGGCCCGCGCCGTTGGGGTCGCCGCGCTTCGCGAAGTTGGTCCAGTAGGCGGCCATGGCGTCGGAGACGCGGCGATCGCCGTCGCTGAGCGGCCGCTGAATGGTCTCGAGGTTCTCGAAGACGTACGGCACGTCGACGCCGTGAGGCGAGCCGTGGTCCGCCTCGGGCGTGCCCGGCGCGTGCTCGGGGTGCTGGTCGAAGTAGTAGAGGAAGGCCTTCCCCCGGCCGCGCGAGGACTGGAGGCGCGCCCACGACCAGGTGTGCCAGCCGAAGGCCGAGTCGCGCGCCAGGTCGCGCGCGGTCTTCGGGACGCGGTCGGCCGCGGTGGGGTAAGCGTCCAGCAGCCGATCGGCGAACGGCCCGTAGCGCGCTCGTACGCCCGCGACGTACTCCGCGGACGTTCGGGCGCGGGTGAAGCTGAGGCCCTCGTCCGAGTTGTAGCCGACGAGGATCGGCGTGTCGTTGAAGCGGCCGGCCTCGTAGAGCCGGTACTGGTCGTCCGGGATCACCCAGCCGTCGACGACGGGCCAGGCCATGCCGCCCTGGCGGCGGCCGGCCTCGATCACCTTCGCGGCCGGCAGCGCTCGCAGCTCCCTGAGCGACGGCGCCGCCGCCGCCCTGGCCAGCTCGACGCCCGTGACCTCGGCCTGCGCCAGCGAGCGCATGTTCTCCCCGGGCGACGGGGACTGGCTGAGCGGACCGAACGATCCGCCGCTCTGCGAGATCGCACCGCGGAAGAGACCCTTCGCCAGCGGAGACGCGCACAGCATGCTCACGGCGATGCCGCCCGCGGACTCGCCGAAGATCGTGACGCGGCCGGGGTCGCCGCCGAACGCCGCGACGTTTCTCTGGACCCACTGCAGGCCGGCCACCAGGTCGAGCAGGCCGTAGTTGCCGGAGACGCGGTGAGGCGACTCGGCGCTCAGCTCCGGGTGCGCGTAGAAGCCCAGCACGCCGACGCGGTACGCGATGCTGACGAGGACGACGCCGCGGCGGGCCAGCTTCGCGCCGTCGTGGACCGGCACCGACGTCGAGCCGCCGTTGAAGCCTCCGCCGTGGATCCAGACCAGCACCGGCAGGCGATCGCCGGCCGACTTCGCGGGCGTCCAGACGTTCAGGTACAGGCAGTCCTCGCTCGCGCCGCTCGGCGGCGCGTCGCCCATCGACGGCAGGCAGCCGGGCGCGTAGTGATCGGCACCGCGCACGCCCGTCCACCCTGGCGCCGGCTGCGGCGGGCGCCAGCGCAGGTCGGCGACCGGCGGCGCCGCGAAGGGGAGCCCCTTGTAGACCACGAGCCCGTCCGTGGCTTCGCCCTGCACGAGGCCGCCTTCGACCCTGACCGGCGGCGTCGCGCCAGCGACCGCGCCGCTCGCGGTGTCCGGCGCCGCCGTCGCCGCCAGACCCGAGACGATCGAGCACGCCCAGACGGCCGCCAGGCACCGCATCTTCATGTCGTCCTCCCGCCCTCCGCTCGCTTCAGCGCGAGAACGACCACCGACTTCGCCGGGAGCTTCAGCTCCTTGAGGGCGGCGACGACGTCGATGCGGATCGCTCGAGTGTTGGGGATCGAGGAGCCGGGGCCGGCCCTGATGCCCTGGTAGATGCCGCGGCCGAGGTGCTCGGCCCTCGCCGTCACGCCGGCCACAGTGGAGGGCGCCTGGCGCGGATCCTCCGTGATGTCACTGCTGGAAGAGCCTCGGCGCGAAGTCCTTGAGGTCGCGCCGCCAGGTCTGCCACTCGTGGTCTGTGCCCGGCGACTCCCAGTACACGTGCCGGATGCCGATCTCCGTGAGCGCAGCGTGCAGGCCCTGGATGCCGGCCCGCATCCGCTCCGGCTCGACGGTGCCCACGCCCAGCCACAACAGGTGCACCTTGCTCGCGAACACGGCCGGGTCGGCGAAGACACCGCCGTACGCAGCCTTCCAGTCCGGCTTCTGGTCGGTGATCATCTGCAACCCGCCCGCGCCGCTGAACCCGCCGATGTACGAGAAGAGGTCGAGGTGGTTCAGCGTGACCTGGAAGGTCTGCATGCCGCCCATCGACAGGCCGGCCATCGCGCGGTGGTCGCGGTCCGCGAGCGTGCGGTAGGTCGAGTCGACGAACGGGACCAGGGCCTGCGTCACGTCGTCCTCGAACGCCTGCGCCATGTCCTGCATGGCCTTCCTGAACTCCGGCGAGCCGAACGCCTTCCCGGTGAGGTCGGGCGGGACCTCGCCCCGGCGCCGCGCGTAGCCGTACGCCATCACCACGATCATCGGCTTGCAGCTGCCGGCCGCGATCAGGTTGTCGAGAATGAAGTTCGCACGGCCCTGGCGGATCCAGCCGGTCTCGTCCTCGCCGCCGCCGTGCTGCAGGTAGAGCACCGGGTAGCGCGTCTTCGGCTGCGCGTCGTAGCCGGGCGGGAGGTACACGAGCGCGTGACGCCAGGTGCCGGTGACCTTCGAGTCGTACCAGACCTCGCGCACCTGGCCGTGCGGCACGGGCTTGATGTCGTAGTAGTCGACACCCGCCTCCGGGACCTCGACCATGCTCGCGTGCTTGCCGCCGCCGAAGAACGCGTGGCTGCCCGTGTCGCTCATCTCCACCCCGTCCACGATCAGGGTGTAGTAGTGCAGGCCCGGGGCGAGCGGCGGGGTCGTGAACGTCCAGAAGCCGTCGGCCTGCTTCTCCATGTCGACCTTCGGCCCGCTCCAGAAGTTCAGGCGCACCTTCGTGGCGTCCGGAGCCTTGAGGCGGACCTGCACCCGCCCCCCGCCGTCGACGCGCGGGTATTCCGCGCCCCACACGTTCGTCGAGGCCGGCTTGAAGTCTGCGGATTCCTGGGCGGAGCAGAGGCTCGCGGCGGCGCAGGCGGTCGCGAGAAGGGAGAGCGCCCAACCAACCTGTCTCATCTGTCGTCTCCTTCGATGACGTCCCGATCATGAACGTGTGGCCCGGTGACCTGGCCGGGCTCCTTCGCCGGGAGCTCGTAGATGCTGACGCTCCACGGAGCGAAGGTCGGGGTCCGGGGGAGCGCGCCGACCGGCTGTTCCTCGATCTTGACGCCCGGCTCCTGGCCGACCACGACGTTGGCCGTGAGGCTCCGGGGGGCCATGCGGCGCAGCGTGCCCTTGCCGGAGACGGCGGCGCCGCGGATCTCGAGCCTCAGCGTCCGCGCGGTCTCGGTCGGGTTGACGACCGCGATGGTCAGGGCCTTGCGGTCGCTCGTCCAGGCGGCGGCCACGTCCAGCGGGAAGGTGTCGCTGCCGGCGTGGACGGCCGGTTGCTCGCCGCCCGGCGGGTCCTTCGGCTTCGGCTGCGGCGAGTTGCCCGTCACCTCCACTGGGATCGTGCCGAAGTGGTGGCGATAGAGCTTGAACAGCATCCCCGTGGGATTGAGCACGGCCTGGCCGCGCGCGGCGGAGTAGGTCGAGGTGATGAACGTGAGGGTCGCGAGCTGGTAGAGGTCGGAGTGGCGGAACATCTCGTGGAAGGTCCACGCGTAGGCCGGAACCACCTTGTAGCTGCCGCCGAAAGTGTACGCGTACTCGTCGAGCGCGATGGGGACGGCCTTCTGCCTCAGCCCGGGGACGCGCGCGCGGTACTCCTGGTACTCCTCGTACTTGAGGCGGATGTGGTTCGCCGGCCGGCGCATCCAGTCGACGAGCGGCTCGTGCTCGTCGTTCGGGACCTGCTTCGCCTGGGCGAGGTCGAAGTGCGAGTCGTAGTTGTAGAAGTGCTCGCTGATCACGTCCAGGTCGTCGAGACACCTCTGGAAGAGCGCGCCGGTCCAATCGGCCGGCCCCAGGTAGTCGGGCACGAGCTTGTCTCCGAGCTTGAGCGACTCCCTGGAGCCGGTCATGGTGTCGGGCATGGCGCCGCTCGCGATCAGGACGATGCTCGGGTCGACCCGGCGCATGGCCTTCGCGAACAGGCTGTGCTTCACCGTGTACTGCGCGAGGGGCATGTAGCCGTACTGCCAGGAGCCCCACATCTCGTTGCCGATGTTCCAGTACCTCACCCGATACGGCTCGGGGTGGCCGTTGGCGGCGCGCTTCGCGCCCCAGGGCGTCGTCGCGGGAGCGTTCGCGTACTCGACGTACTCGGCCGCCGAGCGTGCGTCGCCGAAGCCGGAATTGACCGTGATGTACGGCTCGACGTTCGTCAGCCGGCACAGGGCCATGAACTCGTCGGTGCCGACGTCGTTGGACTGCAGGGCGTTCCAGACCGGGTCCCAGACCGGCGGGCGCCGGTCGGGCGCGCCGATCGCGTCGCGCCAGTCGTGGGCGGAGACGAAGTTGCCGCCCGGCCAGCGATAGACGCCGGACCGCAGCGAGCTCAGCACCTCCACGACCTCGCGCCGCCAGCCCCCGACGTTGTCCGCGGGCATCAGCGAAACGGCGCCTATGCGCAGCGTCCCCGGACCGGTGGCCGTGATCTCGATCCGGCCGTCGTCGCTGTCGATCGGGCACCTGAACGCGAGGGGAAAGGTGGTGTAGGCGGCGCTCAGGCTGCCGATCGTCACCGTGTCGCGGTCCGCGGCGCCGTCGCCCCAGACGAGGCTGATCGAGACGCGGGCCGCGGGATCGCCGGCCAGGACGACCCGCCCCGTGTAGGACTTGTCTCGCAGGAGCGCCAGCCCCTTCTGTGTGATGCCGTGCGGCTCGCTGGTGTCGAGCGCGACCGCGGGCGAGTGTTCGCCGACGTAGGCGTGTCCGTCATCCATGGTGACGCGATCGGCCGGGCCGATCGGCGCCCAGCGGCGCGGGGGTCCGCCGAACGGGCCGCGGCGCGCCGGCGGCGCGGCAGCGGCCTCGGGGGTCATCGGGTAGAAGAACTTGCGATCGTCGATCAGCTCGGCCCACATCCCGCGGTAGACGAGGGAGCCGGCGTGCTCGATGAACATCCCGTAGAGGCTCGGATGGATCGCGGCCGAGGTGCGGCTCGCGTCGACCACGGCCTCGACGGGAAGCGCGGCGGGGGGCGGGGCCGCCAGGGCCGTCGCCGCAGCGCGCAGTGCGCACACACTCGAAACGAGAACGGCCAGCTTGAGGCGGCGGGTCATTGGGTCAGTATCCCTCGGCGCGATGATGCGCGGCGGGCCCGCTCGTGACAACCCGCCGCGTCCGGGGTGCGGTGGCCACCCCCGGTCTCGGATCGCCGTAGGAGCCCGGTACCATCCGCCACCCGTCCGCCGGAACGCGGGGCTCGCCCCGGCGGGCGTGGAGCACCTCGCCTACGCCTCGTTCGGCTCGTTGTTCGGCCGGTCGGCGGCCGTCGTCCACCACGGGGGAATCGGCACCATCGCCCACGCGCTCGCGGCCGGGTTGCCGCAGATGGCGCTGCCGATCGTGGGCGAGCAGTTCGATCTCGCCTATCGGATGGAGCGGCTCGGCGTCGGCCGGATGCCGACCGCCCAGCAGCTGAGCGGGCCGCGCCTGGAGAAGCACCTGCGGCCCCCGCTCTCGTCGCGGCGGATCCTCGCCTGCTGTCGGCAGGCCCGGGAGCGGATCGATCCCGGTTCCGGTGCGAAGACGGCCGCGGACTCGGTCGAGGAGGTCCTGCGAGCCCGCGGGTGACGGCGTGCGCATCCCGCCGCAGGTCGAGCCGTCATACTGTGGACGTGCGCGCGCTCGCGGCTGCCCTCTTGCTCGTCCTGGCAGGGGTGCGGACCGTCGGCGCCGACGACATCGCCTCGTGCCTGGCCAGCCTGCGCGAGGACGCTCTCGCGGCAGGTGTCCACCCGGCCACCTTCCGCCGCCTCACCCGCGGCCTGCAGCCCGACAGGAAGGTCCTCGCGCGTCTCGACTCCCAGCCGGAGCTCGCGAGCCCCGTGCAGGACTACCTGGCGGCGGTGGTGAGCGACGCCCGCATCGCCGCGGGTCGCCGGATGCTCACGAGGTGGCGGGGAACGCTGGCCGCGATCAGGGAGCGCTTCGGTGTCGACGCGGAGACGGTGGTCGCCGTCTGGGGTGTCGAGAGCTCCTACGGCCGCCGCCAGGGCCGGCGGCCGCTGGTCCGCTCACTGGCGACGCTGAGCTGCCAGGGCCGGCGGCAGGCGTTCTTCCGCGGCGAGCTCGTCGCGCTGATGAAGCTCGTCGAGGCCGGCGACGTCGCGGATCACGGCCTCAAGGGTTCCTGGGCAGGCGCGTTCGGCCAGACCCAGTTCCTGCCCAGCACCTATGAGCGTCTGGCCGTGGACCTCGACGGGGACGGCCGTCGCGACCTCGTTGGCAGCGTGCCGGACGCACTGGCCTCCTGCGCCAACTTCCTGGCCCGCAGCGGCTGGCATCCGGGCGAGCCGTGGGGCTACGAGGTGAGCGTGCCCGTCGACTTCGACGCCTCGCTGGCGGGCCGGGGCAGCCGCCGCGCGCTGGAGGAATGGGGCGTGCTCGGAGTGCGTCACGCGGACTCGCGGCCGCTGGACGGCCCTGCGCAGGCGGCGCTGCTGCTGCCCCAGGGCGTCGGCGGTCCGTCGTTCCTCGTCTTCCCGAACTTCGACGCGCTGTTCGCCTACAACAACGCCGAGAGCTACGCGCTCGCCATCGCGCTTCTCGCGGATCGCCTGCGCGGCGGCTCGGGCCCGGCCCTGCCGTCGCGGTACGTGGGACGCTGATGCAGCACGTCAGACGCGGTCTCGATCGAGCGCCGGACGTGGTCTACTGCAGTCCCTGGAGCGCGGCCTGCCAGAAGCCCGCATCCTCCTGCCCCAGCGACCACATGGAGATCCCGGCCAGGTCGTGTGCCGTCACCAGGCGCGCCTTCGCCCGGATGCTCTCGGCGTCCTCGTACCAGGCCTCGTGGCTGTGGCCGCTGCCGTCCGTGTAGGTGACGTACGGGGAGTGCGACACCCGGTCCCAGTGGGCGACGGCGCCGGTGCGGCCGAGCAGCGCAGGAACGTCCTTCCAGGAGACGCTGGTGCCGCTGCCCGCCGTTCGGTCCCAGTCGTAGCCGTAGGCGGGAAGGCCGACGAGGAGCCGGGAGGGTGGCACCAGCGTTCGGGCGTAGACCACGCAGTCCTCCACCCAGTCGACGCCGGAGACGGGCCCGGGCCCGCTCCAGCCGGGACCGTGCTCGTCGTAGGTCATGAGCTGGAGGTAGTCGGCCTCCTTCCCGAGCGCCGCCAGGTCGAAGGGATAGGACCAGGGGTCCTCAGGCGAGTCGTCCGTCTTGCCGGGGACACTCAACACCAGCTTGAAGCCGCGGTCGTGGAGCTGAGCGGCGAGGTCGTGGACGAACGAGGTGTAGGCCGCACGGTCGTCGGCGAGGTTCGCCGAGTAGGCGAGGTTCTCGAAGTCGAGGTTGACGCCCTCGTAGCCGCCGCCGGCCGCGAGGCTCAGCAGGTTGGCGACGGTGTCGGCCTCGTGGGTCACCATGGCGGCGTGCGCCAGGGCGGCGTCGAAGTCACTGGCACCGTAGTTCGAGACACAGGCGTACACGCGGCTGCCGTGGGCGCTGGCGTTGGCGGTGGCGTCGAGCGAGTCTCCGCCGCTCAGGGCGCCGCTGGAGAGCACGGCGTACACGTCTGCCGACACCAGGCTCAGGTACGGGTGGTAGGAGCTGATGGCTGCGTAGGATTCCGAGCTGCCGGTGTAGTAGCCCAGAGTGGCCCTGGGCGTCAGCTTGGCGGGTCCGGGAGCGACGCTGGCCCGAGCCGTGGCCGTCCGGCCGTCACCGGCCGTCACGGTCAGCGTGTAGGCGGTCTCCGACGTGACCGGTCCCACCCGGGTCGCAGCGCCGGATCGAAGGGCCACGCCGCCCGGCTCGACCACCCCCGTCCCGCCGTCGTACACGGCGACGAGGACCGCGGTCTCGCCCGCCACGGGCTGCGACGGCATCGCCTTGAAGCTGGAGATCGCGGGTCCCGAGGACGTCGCGGAAGGAGTGCCCTGGGAACCGCAGGAGGCGAGCAGGACGGTGCCGAGCGCGACAGAGGCCGACCGCGCGCCGTTTCGTCGCCTCATGAAGCCACCCTCGACCGCCGCGCGGCCAGACGTCCTTCGGCACGAGGGAGCGGGTGGGGTGCTCGAGCGTCCCGGGGCGGACGAGCTGGAGCCGAAGAGCTCACCTGCTGCTGCCGGGTCCCGGGCCCGCCGGCGGCGCGAGGTACTGGCCGACGAGGTCCGCGACGCCGTCGGCGATGCCCTGCTCGGCGCAGCCCGGCTTGAGCCGTGAGCCGAGCACCTGGAAGGTGTAGGCGCCGAAGGAGGCGTCGTCCGGGACGTAGCCGGAGTTGGCCCGGCCATTCGCCAGCGTGACCAGCACCGTGTTCGCCAGCGGCGACTCCCTCTTGGCCCTCTGGCCGATGGCGCTGTACACCTCCGCGTCGATCGAGGCGAGCGCGGTGTCGCCGATGCCGAGGACGCCGAGGCGGATGCGAACGGGCTCGTCGGAGTCCTCGTAGGTGCCGGGCGAGCCCTCGCGGCCGGCGTTGGTGCGCCGGCGCGCCGGGCAGGTGAGCGTCTTCTGCGCGCCCCACAGGCGCACGGCCGCCGTCCGCCGCGTGATGTGCGTCATCACCCGGATGACCTCCTCGCCGAGCAGCTGGCCCTCGCTCTCGATCCACCGCTCCAGGGTGTCGGCGACCTTCGGGTCGAGGGGCCGGCGCGCCACCCTGCCCTCCCGCAACGGCGCCTCGATCGCCTCGCGGACCAGCTCGAAGCCGGTGATCCTCGTCCCGCCGAGCGAGGCGAGCGCGTTCGTCGACGGCCTGAGGTACAGCGGGTTCTGGTCGCCCGAGGCGCCCTGCGAGAAGACCACCACCGGCTTGTCGTCGAACTGCTGCTCGACGTAGCGGCACATGGCGCCCGGGACGTCCGCGCTGGTGAGCCCGACCAGGTAGCCGTTGACGGGGTGCATCGCGTAGTTGACGTAGGCGGCGATCGGCGCGCCCTCGGGCGTGTCGAGCTGGAGGACGGCGACGGTCTTGTCCGACGGCCCCGAGGGGTTCGCGGCCTGGGTCCAGAGATGTGTCTCCTCGCTCACCGCGTCGCGGCTGACGTTGAGGTAGGAAAGCCCGGTGCCGAAGCCGGCGACGGCGGGCTGCAGGCGGGCCTTCGCCTGGCGGACGGCGTCGACGATCGCGGCGATCGTCGGCCCGGCCGGCTGGCGGGGAAAGCCGATCGGCGGCGGTCCCGACGGCACCGCGCTGTGCGAGTGGGTGGCCGAGAGGATGACGTTCTCCTGTGGGCAGCCCAGCTCCGCCGAGACCTGCTGCAGGGCCGGCGTGACGACGTCGTCGCCGAGGCCGCCCAGGTCCGCGCCGACCAGCGCGGCCCGCGTGCTGCCGTTGTCGAGCACGATCGCCCGGACGTAGAGCCGCTCGTGGGCGTACCGGCCGGAGGCGGGGTAGGCGGGGTCGCCAACAGGCGTGACCTCCACTCGCGCCGCGCCCGCGCGCAGTCCCACCCGCTCGGCCGCGAGCGCCCAGGCGCTGGACGACAGCGAGAGCGCCAGGGCGAGAGCGAGGTTCCAGCGTGTCCGTTCCAAGACCACCTCCATGCGCGCTTCGGGACCACGAGGCTCAGCCGGCGCTCGGCGGGGCCAGCTCCGGGAAGCCGAGGCGCTCGTCTCCCGGTCGCGGCGTGGGCCGGCCGAAGAGGTGGCCCTGGACCAGGTGCACCCCGAGGCCGGTGACCGTGGCCAGCTCCTCCTTCGACTCCACCCCCTCCGCGATGAGGGGGAGACGTGTCTCCGCGCAGAAGCTGGCGACGGCCCGGATGAGCTGGCGCTTGACCTGGCTGTGGTGGACGTCGCGGGTCAGCGCCATGTCGATCTTGATGAAGTCGGGCGCCACCTCCGTGATCAGCCGCAGCCCGGCGTAGGCGGCGCCCACGTCGTCGACCGCCAGCTTGAAGCCCGAGTTCCTGAGGAGCTGGCAGCTCTGGCGGAAGGTGGCGAAGTCGGCGATCGCCTCGCGCTCCGTGATCTCGAAGACGACCTGCGTGTGACGGCGGGCGAGAGGGCCCTCGGAGGCGAGGGCGGGGTCGAACACGGACATCGGCTCCACGTTGAGGAACAGCAACTGGTCGGCGGCGAGGCGCTGCAGGCCGCGGGCGGCGCGGGCGCGGCAGAGCCGGTCCAGCACCCGGATCTGCTCGGTCTCGTACGCCACCCTGAAGAGCAGCTCGGGGTGGTGATACGGCCCTCGCGGTCCCCGGCTCAAGGCCTCGTAGCCGATCACCCGGCGCCGCTGCAGGTCGAGGATCGGCTGGAACACCGTGGAGATGCGCCGCTGCTTCACGATCGCCCGCAGGTCGCGCCCCTTGATCCGGAGCGCCCGCTCCTGGGCCGTCAGCGTCTGCCCCAGCAGCTCCTCGATGGTCCGGTACAGCAGGCGCTCCGCGCGGACCCGCGGGTTCGGCTTCAGGATGGCGCCGCCCACGAAGTAGTCGAACTGCTGCCGCAGCTCCGGCCGCAGCGTCTTCCTCAGGAACGCCTCCAGCTTCGCGGTCACGCGCCGCCTGAGCCGGGCCAGGTCCCCGGAGCCGATCGCCGCCTTGGTGCGCGGCGGCGAGAGCAGCAGCACGAAGACGTTCCCGTTCACCGTGACCTCGGCCAGCAGGTCGTCGGACCGCAGGGCGCTCTTCTTGACCTCCTTGAGGCAGGCGGCCACCCCCCGCACGATCTGGTCGAAGGTCTGCCAGCCGTACACCTCCTCGACCTTCGAGAGCTGGGCGACGTTGACGGTGAGGAGGCCCAGGCTCCGTCGCTCGCCCAGGATGCGGCGCACCTCGGGCAGGAGCAGCGTGAGGTTGGGGAGGGAGGTGACGGGGTCGAAGAGCAGCCTCTCCACCTCGGGCGACTGCGCGTGAACGAGCCGCTCCAGCAGGTGTCGTTCGACGGTGGAGGTCTTCGCGGAGGTCTTCGCCATCGGGCAGCTCCTCGGCGGACCGTGGGCGCGCTGATTATAGCGACTCGCGGCGCCCGGCAGCGCCGGCAGCCGGCCGGGCCACCCCAGGACGTCGGGTCACGGGGGCCGCGCGCCAGCCGCGGGGCAAGCCGGCTATGCTTGCGCCGCCTGACGGAGCCGCTGGCCTCCGCCACCGGAGGAGCCGATGACCACCACCCCGATTCGCCTCGCCGTCGCTGCCGCCCTCGCCGTCGCGCCGTGGGTCCGGCCGGCCCTGGCCGCGGAAGGAGCGCTGAAGCTGAACGACCGCGAGTACTTCGAGGCCCGCGGGCTCGACGTGCTGGTGTTCAGCAGCGAGTACGACGGCATGTTCTTCGACGAGAAGACCGCCGGGATCGAGCTGGTCCACCACGGCGTGCGCACCGCCACCGGCGGCGCGGTGCGCCTCAAGCCGACACCGGAGCAGTGGGACCAGATCCCGAAGGTGGTGAGGCGCACGGTGGACCGGCAGGCCGGCACCATCGAGGTCACCCTGCGCTACGAGGACTTCGCCTTCGACTCCCGCGTCCTGGTGACGCCGGAGCCGCACGGCCTGCGGATCAGCGTGTTCCTCGACGAGCCGCTGCCGGAGAGGCTGGCAGGGCGGGCGGGGCTGAACCTGGAGTTCCTGCCGAGCGCGTACTTCGAGAAGACCTACCTCGTCGACGGCCGCCCCGGCATCCTGCCCCTCTACCCGTCCGGTCCCGTGCGCGTCCTCCCGGCCGCGACCCAGATCCGGCAGTTCGCCGGCCACTCGACCTTCGACGACCGGGGGCGGGGCGAGTACGTCGAGGCCGAGCCGATCGCGACGGGGAACGAGCTGGTGCTGGCGCCCGAGGATCCCGAGCGGCGGGTGGCGATCGCGAGCGCTTCCGGCCTGATGCTGCTCGACGGCCGGAACGTCGCCCAGAACGGCTGGTTCGTGGTGCGGACCCTGCTTCCGGCGCGGGCCACCGGCAGGGTCGTCGAGTGGTCCGTCCGCCCCAACCGGGTCGAGGGCTGGAAGCGCGCCCCCGTCATCGGCTTCGCGCAGGCCGGCTACCACCCGCGGCAGAAGAAGCAGGGCGTCGTCGAGCTCGACGCCGAGGACACGCCGCTCGAGGTGGCGACCATCGTCGAGGTGACGGCAGAGGGCCAGGAGGTGGAGCGTCTGCGGGCCAGGATCGAGCCCTGGGGGCGGTACCTGCGGTACAAGTACGCCACCTTCGACTTCAGCTCGATCGACAGGCCCGGCCTCTACTTCATCCGTTACGGCAGCCAGCGCACGCCGACCTTCCCGATCTCCACCACCGCCTACGCGGGTATCTGGCAGCCGACGCTCGACGTGTGGTTCCCGGTGCAGATGGATCACATGTTCGTCAGGGAGGCCTACCGTGTGTGGCACGGGGCGGCGCACATGGACGACGCCCGCCAGGCGCCGGTCAACCACCAGCACTTCGACGGCTTCAAGATGGGGCCGACCACGGACACCCAGTACCAGCCGGGCGAGCACATTCCCGGCCTGAACGTCGGCGGCTGGACCGACGCCGGAGACGACGACATCCGCACGGTGTCCCACGCGGCGACGGTGATGCACCTGGTGGACACCTGGGAGCTCTTCCGACCGCTGAGGGACGAGACGCTGGTCGACCAGGCGTCCCACTACGTCGACATCCACCACCCGGACGGCAAGCCCGACCTGCTGCAGCAGATCGAGCAGGGGGCCCTGGCGCTGGTGGCGCAGCACCGCGCCTTCGGCCGCGCCATCCAGGACATCATCGTGCCGCAGCTGCACCAGTACCACCACCTCGGCGACTGGTCGACCCAGACCGACGGACTGCCCTACGACCCCGCGCTCAGGCCGTACGAGTCGAACGGCCGGGCGAGCGGCACACCCGACGACCGCTGGGCGTTCACCGAGAAGTCGGCCGGCACCAACTACGCCTCGAGCGCCGCGCTGGCCGCGGCCAGCCGTGCCCTGCGCGGGTACGACGAGCCGCTCGCCGCCGAGTGCCTGGCGGCGGCCAGGAAGGCCTGGGCGGACGAGCGCGCGGCGGCGCCTCCCGGGGGAGGCTCGCCGTGGGAGGTCGGGTTCCGCCAGGGGGCGGAGATGGGCTCGACCCTGCAGCTGCTGGTCGCCACGAGGGACGAGGTCTACGCGAAGCGGTTCCAGGAGCTGATCTGGCCGGCCCTCGAGCGCGCGCCGGGGTGGAGCGTCGCGTCCGCGGTGCGCGCGGTCCCGTACTTCGGTCCGGCGTACCGCCAGCGGCTGCTCCCGTACCTGCGCAAGTACGCGGAGGAGGTGGCCTCGCTCGCCAGGGAGAACCCCTACGGTGTCCCGATCACCCGCGGCGGCTGGGCCGGCAACGAGACCGTCATCCGCTGGGCGATGACGAACTACCACGTCCACCGGGCGTTCCCGGACCTGCTGGGCCGCGAGTCGGTGCTCGACGGCCTGACGTACATCCTGGGCCGCCACCCGGCGTCGAACCTGTCGTTCGTCTCCGGCGTGGGGACGGTGTCGAAGAAGGTCGCCTACGGCCAGAACCGCGCCGACTTCACCTTCATCGCCGGCGGCGTGGTGCCGGGAGTGCTCGTGCTCAAACCCGACCTGCCGGAGAACAAGGAGGACTGGCCGTTCCTCTGGGGCGAGAACGAGTACGTCATCGACGTCTGCGCGGAGTACATCCTGCTGGCGAACGCGGCCAACGACCTGCTCCGCTGAGGCGGAACAGACGAGGTCGCGAGACTACGACGCGAGACCTGGCCCCTTCGCGTCGCGCAGCAGCAGCACGAGCGGTGCCGCCAGCAGGAACACGACGGCCAGCATCGCGAACACGTCGACGAAGCCCATCAGGTACGACTGGCGAACCACCTCCACCCCGACCAGGCCGTGGCCCAGGCGCGCCGCCGACACCGGGTCGAGTCCCGTGCGCGGCAGCAGCCGCCCGGCCAGCCGGACCCGGGAGACCTGGAGCACGGCGCTCAACGGGGTCACCCGCTCGGCCAGCCGTGCGTGGTGGAACTGCGCCCGGCGCGCGAGGACGGTGGTGGCGACGGCGATGCCCACGCTGCCGCCCTCGTTGCGCATCAGGTTGAACATGCCGGTGGCGGTGCTCATCAGCCGGGGCTCGACCCTCTGCATGCAGGTGGCGCCGACGGGGGCGAACACCAGTCCCAGCCCCAGGCCGTGGAAGATCCAGGCCGTCACCAGGTAGGAGAGGGGAGTGGCGAGGCTGATCCCGGCCAGCATCCAGGACGACCAGGCGAGCGAGAGCGTGCCGGCGCCCACGATCAGGCGCACGTCGACCTTGCGCAGCGCGAGGCCGCCGGCGGCCATGGCGACGACCGACGCCACCCCGCCGGGGCTGAGGACGACGCCGGCCCAGGTCGGGGTGAAGCCGAGCAGCCGCTGGACGAAGAGCGGCAGCAGGACGAAGTCGCCGTACATGGCGAAGCTGACCACGAAGACCAGCGCCATGCCGCCGGCGAACTCCCGGAGCCGGAAGCTCGAGAGGTCGACCAGCGGCGCGTCCGCGGTGAGGGAGCGCCAGACGAAGAGCGCGAGGCCCAGCGCGGCGAGGGCGGCGCACACCTTCACCGTGCTGGACTCGAACCAGTCGAGCCGCTCGCCGCGGCTCAGGAACAGCTCCAGGCAGCCGAGCCCGACCGCGACGAAAGCGAGGCTCCAGTAGTCCGGCCGCTCCCCCGGCCTCTCCGGCTGGGGTGGGTCGGTGACGAGCACCGTCGCGGCGAGGTAGGCGACCAGGCCCACCGGGATGTTGATCCAGAAGATCCAGGGCCAGCTCCAGTTGTCGGTCAGCCAGCCTCCCACCAGCGGGCCCAGGATCGGCCCCAGGACGACCCCGATGCCGAAGATCGCCGAGGCCACGCCGTGCTCCTCCTTGGGGAAGGCCTCGAGCGTGATCGCCTGCGACATCGGCACCATCGCCCCGCCGGAGAGGCCCTGGACCACCCGCATCAGGATCTGCCACCGCAGCGACGGCGCGGCACCCGCGCCGAAGCTGGCCAGGGTGAAGACCGCCAGGCAGAGCAGGTACAGCCGCTTCCTCCCGAAGCGGGCGCCCAGCCAGCCGGTGATCGGAAGCACGATGGCGTTGGCGACCAGGTAGCTGGTGATCACCCAGGTGATCTCGTCCGTGCCCGCGGCGTAGCTGCCCTGCATGTGGGGCAGGGCCACGTTGGCGACGGAGGTGTCGAGCACCTCCATGAAGGTGCCCAGCATGGTCGCGAAGGCGACCAGGTACCTGTGCCCGGGAAGCCGGTCAGTCGCCACGCGTGTCGATCTCGGCGGACACGCTCAGGCCCAGGCGCAGGCGGTGGCCGGGGTCGGAGGCGGGGTCGAGGCGGATCTTCACCGGCACGCGCTGGACCACCTTCACCCAGTTGCCGGTGGCGTTCTCCGCCGGCAGCAGGCTGAACACCGAGCCCGTTCCGGCGGAGAGGCTGTCCACGACGCCCGTGAACACGCGGCCCCGTTCGATGTCCGCCCGCAGGCGGACCTTCTGGCCCGGCCGGACGTCGCGGAGCTGCGTCTCCTTGAAGTTGGCCTCCACCCACAGCTCGCCCCGGTCGAGCGGCACGACGGCCAGCAGCGGCTGGCCGGGAGCGACCACCATGCCGGGCTCCGCCTGCTTGGCCCCCACGTAGCCGTCCGAGGGCGCCAGCAGTGTGCAGTACGAGCGCTGCAGGCGCGCCTGCTCGGCGCTCGCCCGAGCCAGGGCCACCTTGCTCCGGCCCACGCCGCAGCCGGCCTCGGCGGCGGCGACCTGCTTGCGCAGCGCCGTGACCTGCGCCGAGGCGACCTCAGCCGCCGTGATCACCTGGTCGAGCTTCTGCCTGGGGATCGACTGCCGCTCGAACAGCGCGGCGAGGCGGGCGCGCTCGACCTCCGCCAGCCGCTGCTGGCTCTCCACCGCCCGCAGCTGGGCCCGGGCCTGGGCGAGCTGCGCCTCGCCCAGGGCCAGGCCGTTCTCCGCCTCCGACACCGAAGCCAGCGCCTTCGCCAGCGCGGCGTCGTAGTCACGCGGGTCGACCGTCGCCAGCAGCTGGCCGGCCTTCACCGCGTCGTTCTCGCGCACGGCCACGCTCGACAACGGACCGGGAACGCGCGAGGCGACCAGGACCACGTGCCCGCGGACGTAGGCGTCGTCGGTGGAGACGAAGAGCTGGCCGCGGCGCCAGCGCAGGACGCCCCAGCCCGCGGCGGCGGCCGCCAGCGCCAGGATGGCGGCCAGGGAGACCCACTTCTTCAGGCTGCGGTTGGCCATCGTCACCTCTTCGGGGGGATCGCGTCGTAGAAGGCCGGCAGGTCCTCGCCCAGCGCCGCCAGCAGCGCGGCCTGGTCCGTGTAGGCACGGTAGCGGCGTTCGGCCAGAGCGCTGCGGCTCGCCGCCAGCACCGACTCGGCCTCGAGCACGTCGGTGGTGTGCAGCAGGCCCTCCTTGTACTGGTCGCTGACGATGCGGAGGTTCTCGGCGGCGGCGGCCACGTCCTGCCGCGCGGTCTCCTCCTCCCGCAGGCACTGGCCGAGGGCGCGCAGGGCGGCCGCGGCCGCGCTCTCGGCGCTGCGCTCGGCCTCGAGCAGCTCGCGGCGGCCGCGCTCGGCCGCGGCGGAGGCCAGGCGCACGCGGGCGGAGCGGGCGCCACCATCGAACACCGACCAGGACACGCCGACGGCCAGCGCGGTGTCGTGCTCGTGGACCAGGTTGCTGTTCTGCGCGTAGGTGTGGCTGGCCTCGGCCAGGACGTTCGGCAGCCGGTCGCGGCGGCGGTAGGCGATCTCGCCGTCGAGCGCCTCCACCTTCGCGCGCTGCGCCCTCACCGCGTCGCTCTGCTCGACCGCGCGGCGGCGGCAGGCCGCCTCGTCCCAGGGCAGGGTGGGAGGCGCTCCCAGCTCCTCGGGCAGCTCCTGGGGAGTGGTTGCCGGCAGGCCCATGGCCACGTTCAGCGCCTCCAGCGAGGAGGCGTAGGCCGCGTCGAGGGCGCGCTCCGCGTCGTCGACCCCCCGCAGCGCCACCTCCGTGCGCAGCAGGTCGTTGCGCGCCACCACACCGTTTTCGAAGAGCGCTCGGACCGTCGCCAGGTGCGCCTGCAGCGTCTCGCGCCGCTGGGCCACCACCCGCTTCTGGGCCTTGAGGTTCAGCAGCGACAGATAGCGGGCGGCGACCTCGGCCTGACGCCTGCGGACCTCACCGCTGCCGGCGTGGCCGACGGCGTTTTCCCTCGCCCGGCTGGCGGACAACGCGCTGCCGCGCCTGCCGAAGTCCCAGACGAGGTACTGCGCGGCGACGCGGTAGCGCCAGGAGTCGCGGTCCTCGATCGGCATGACCTGCGAGGGCAGCGTGATCGGCGCGGTGGTGATGGGGCCGATCTGCAGCGGGCCCACCTCGATCGGTGGCGTCCGCAGCTCCGGCCGCGGGTCCTGCGCGCGGTACCCCGCGGCCAGGGTCAGCTCCGGGAGGTAGAGGGCCTTGATCTGCGCGGAGTCCTCGCGGGCCTGGGCGAGGACGAGGCGGGCGGCGTCGGCCGGCTCGGAGGTCCGCCCGGCCTGCCGCAGGGCCTGGCTCAAGGTCAGCGGTTCGGCCGCGGCGGGCGTCGAGGTGGCGGCCACCAGCAGGAGGGCGAGGGGGCGTCTCATCGCCGGGTCCCGACGCCCCGCAGAATGCAGGCGAGCGCCCGGTCGACGCACTCGTCGGCAGGCTCGTCGGGACGACCGTGGTGGCTGTAGTGCAGCGAAGCCTGCAGCACGTCCAGGCAGAGCTGGGTCAGGAAGTCGGCGTCGAGCGGCTGGACCTCGCCAGCCTCGATCGCCTCGACCATCAGCCGGCGGACGTTGGCTCGCTCGGCGCGGTAGATCTCGCGCAGCCGCGGTGCGAAGCGGGAGTCGACGTCCCAGTCGAAGTTGACGCGGTCGCGGGCGAACGGCGGGAAGTGCCAGGGCTGCTCCCGGAACTGCTCCACGTAGGCGAGCCCGAGGGCGCGGAGGTGATCGAGCGCCGAGCCGGGGCGGCTCAGGGCCTCGACCGCCCGCTGCTGGAACGCGACCGCGCGACGCGCGATCACCTGCTCGTAGAGCTCCTGCTTGGACGGAAAGTGCTCGTAGAGGCCCTGCATGCCGATGTCGGCCTCGGTCGCCACCTCCTGCATGCTGGCCTCGTCGAAGGGCTTGCGGCCGAAGACGCGCGCGGCGGCGTCGAGCAGCGACTCGCGGCGGCTCGCCCGTTCCCTCTCCCTGCGGCTTTGGGGCATGGCCACTCCAGAATTCACAATCCGAATTTAGAATATAGATTCTCAAATGTCAAGGGGACGTAAGGTCGCATCAAGAACGAGAAGGTGGGAAGGCATAATGGCCCCCACCATGGTCCGGGTGGGGGTCGGCCACGTCGCGCTCGCCGTCGCCCTCACGACCGCGGCGGACGTCGCCGCGTCGTCCTGGTCGCAGACGCGCTTCGGGACGGCAGACGACCTGCCATCGCCGTACGTGAAGGGCGCGGTGGAGGACGAGGCGGGATTCGTCTGGCTGGCGACGGACGGCGGGCTCGTCCGCTTCGACGGCTCGAGCTTCACGTCGTTCCTGGACGCGGCGTCCGGCCGGTTCGTCAAGGCCGTCGCCTTGCTGCCCGACGGACGGGTGCTGGTGGCCGGCGACTCGGGGGTGAGCGTCGTATCAAGCGGGAGCGGAGAGCTGCGGATCTCACGCCTGGTCCCGGGCGCGGAGTTCCCGAGCGCCACGGCGCTGCACTACCCGAAGAACCTGTTCGTCGACTCGAGCGGGCGCGCGTGGGTCTCGGAGATGGAGGCGGTCTGCCTGCTCCTCGGGGGGCCGCGCTTCGAGCGCTTCGCCTTCCCGCCCGAGGCGCGGTCCACCAGCTTCGTCCGTTCCTTCTCGCTCGCGGAGGACGGCTGGCGGCGGATCTGGGCGGCGTCGCGGTCGGGCGGGCTGTTTGCCTTCGACGAGACGCAGCGCCGGTTCCTCGCCGTCCCGCTTCCCGCCGGCACGCCGGCGACCGACAACGCGAACCACCTCGCGGCGGTGGCGAACGACGTGCTGTGGCTGGCCGCCGAAGGCGGCCTCCTCGAGATCCGCCTGGCCGCGGAGCGTCCTGCCGTGGTCTCGGCGCGGGCGGTCCCGGGGTTCGCAGCGCCCTCGTGGATCACCCGACTCGGCTCGGACCTGCTGGTGACGAGCCACACCGCAGCCGCTCGTCGCGTCCGGCTCGGAGAGGCAGGGCCGGGCACGGCCCTCTCTGCCGCCAGCGCCGTCCAGCACGCGCTGGTCACGCGCGCCGGCGACGTCTACCTCAGCAGCGACGACGGACTGGTGCGCCTGCGGCAGAGGCCGTTCGAGCCCCTGCCGCTGCCGGAAGGCGAGCTCGCGTTCAACGTCCAGTCGTTCGCCCTCGGCCCCGCGGGCCGCCTCTACGCCTGCGACCGCCGCGCCGTGTACCGCCTCGACCCGGCCGGCGCGTCCTTCCGGCCGGTGCGCGTGCTCGACCTGCCGGGCACGATGCTGCTGGGGCTGCTCGGCGACGGCAACCGGCTGGCGGTGGCGGGGCTCGGACGGCTGCTCCTGTTCGCGGACGGCCGCGTCACCCGCACGCTCGACCTCAGCGAGCGCGGGACCCACGTCGTCGGGCTGGCGGGGACCGGCGACGGCAGCCTGTGGATCTCGCAGTTCGACTCGAGGGGCGCCTCGCGCCTGCTGCCGGACGGGAGGCTCCGCGCCTACTCCGCCGAGGCCGGGTTGCCGGGGCGGGTGATCGCGCTCCTCGTGGGAGGGGACGGAAAGCTCTACGCCACGGGAGCGGGCCCGGCGGAGTACCTGTTCCGTTACGATCCGGCCCGCGACGCGTTCACCAACCTCAGCCGGCCGCCGCGCTTCAACCCGCCGGAGCCGTTCGACGTGCGCGACCTCGAGGTGGACCGGACCGGGCACATCTGGCTGGCTTCGACCGCGGGCCTGCTGGAGCAGGACCAGGACTGTGTCCGGCGCGTCGACCTGGGACCCGAGCTGACGGGGCTGCCGACGCACTCGCTGGCCCGCACCGGCGACGGCCGCCTGTGGGTGGCGACCAGCGCCGGCCTGGTGGGCTTCGACCCGGAGCGCCGCACCTACGAGCTGCACGACGAGACCTCCGGCCTGCCCTCCAAGAACCTCGGGTTCCACGGCCTGTTCGCGGTGGGCGAGGACCTGCTGGTCGCCACCACCCACGGCATCGCACGGGCCCGCGTCAGCGACCTGCGGGCGGGCCCGTCGTCCCCGCCGGTGATCATCCAGGTCCGGGCCGACGGCAGGGAGCTCGACCTCGACGGCGAGCGGCCCCAGGTCCCGCACGGTGCCTGGCTCGGCGTGCGGGTGGCGTCGCCGGGCGGAGGCGAGCGCACCTACCAGTGGCGCCTGCAGCCGGAGGACGCCGACTGGCGCCCCGCCTCGACGCGGCCGGAGGCCGTGCTGCCCACCAGGACCAGCGGCGAGCACCGGCTGCAGGTGCGCGCGGCGGCCCGCGGCAGCAACCTCTGGGGCCCGGCGGCGCAGCTGCGCCTGTGGGTGGCTCCGGCCTGGTACCAGCGCTGGTGGGGCATGGCTTCCGTGGGCGCCGTGCTCGCGTTCGTGTTCGCGGTGGGGCTGGCGCTGGCGCAGGCGCTGGCGGCTCGCCACGAGCGGCAGCTGAGCCGCCTGGTCGCCGCCCGCACCAGCGAGCTGCGGGAGGCGTCGCAGCGCTTCACCGCCGTGTTCGAGAGCGCCCCCATGGGGATCACCATCGCCAGCCCGCAGGGCCGCTTCCTGGAGGTGAACGACCACCTGCTGGCGGTGCTGGGGTACACGCGGGACGAGATGAAGGCGATGACGCTGTTCGAGCTGACGCACCCGGAGGACCGCGAGCGCACCTTCACCCTGGTGGAGGCCGTGCGCTCGGGAGCGGCTCCCGGGTACGACGTCGAGAAGCGCTACCTCGCCAAGGACGGAGCGGCGAGGTGGGTGCGGGTGCACAGCACGGCGCTGCGCACGCCGCAGGGCGCCGTCGAGTTCTGGATCGGGCTGGTGGAGGACATCACCGCCCGCAGGCGCCTCGACGCGGAGAAGGCCGAGCTGCAGTCGCAGCTGCAGCAGGCGCAGAAGATGGAGTCGGTCGGCCGCCTGGCCGGCGGCGTCGCCCACGACTTCAACAACATGCTGCACGTCATCATGGGCTTCGTCGACCTGCTCCGGCGCAGGATGCCGGGCGACGGTCGGCTGGCCATGTACGTGGACGAGATCGGGCGGGCCGCCCGGCGGGCGCAGGAGGTGACCCACCAGCTGCTGGCTTTCTCGCGCAGGCAGGTGATCGCCCCCGCTCCGTCGGACCTGAACCAGCTGGTCGCGCGGCTCGGCGGCGCGCTGGCGCGGCTGATCGGCGAGGACGTCCAGCTGCACGTCCATGCCGCCGAGAAGCTGTGGACCGTCAACGTCGATCCCACCCAGATCGACCAGATCCTGCTCAACCTCGCGGTGAACGCACGCGACGCGATACCGGCAGGCGGCCGGCTCACCATCGAGACCGCCAACATCCGGCTCGACGAGACCTACTGCCGGACGCAGGCGGCCGCCAGGCCGGGAGACTACGTGCTGCTCGCGGTCAGCGACGACGGGGTCGGGATGGACAAGGACACCCTCTCACGGCTGTTCGAGCCGTTCTTCACCACGAAGGAGAAGGGCAAGGGCACTGGGCTGGGGCTGGCGATGGTGCACGGCATCGTGCAGCAGAACGGCGGGTTCGTGAACGTCTACAGCGAGCCGGGACGCGGCACGACGTTCCGGGTGTACCTGCCGCGCACGCTGGAGGAGCGCTCGGTTCCGGCGCAGCCGCCGTCGCCGCCCGGTGAGGTCGCGGGCGGCACGGTCCTGGTGGTCGAGGACGACGAGTCGGTCCGGCGCCTGACGACAGCGCTCGTGGAATCGCTGGGCTGCCGGGTGGTGCCGGCGTCCTCGGGTGCCGAGGCCGTCGAGCTGTGCCGCCGCGGCGACCCCCGCATCGACGTCGTGCTCACGGACGTGGTGATGCCGGGCATGAGCGGGATCGAGCTGCGCGACTGCCTGCAGGAGATCCGGCCGGGGATCAAGATCCTGTTCACCTCCGGCTACACCGCGAACGTGATCGCCCATCACGGGATCCTGGACGAGGGGCTGCACTTCCTCGCCAAGCCGTTCGGCGTCACCGGGCTGGCGAGAGCCCTGCGGGAGCTGCTCGCCCCGGAGTGACGGCGGAGCGTCCTGCTCAGAGGGCGATGCCCCAGACCGCCTTGGCGAGCAGGCCGATCGCGTAGGTCACCGCCACCGCGATCCCCGTCACCAGCACGTTCATCAGGATCCGGCGGTGGACGTCCATCCCGGAGAGGAAGGCGACGACGGCCGAGACGGCGATGATGGTGGTGCCGGCCGTGAGCACCGTCGGCAGCATGCCTTGTGCGCCGAAGAGGACCGGCAGCACCGGGACCAGGGCGCCGGCGAAGTACCCGAGCCCCACCACCAGCGCCGAAGCCATCGGGCCCTCGCCCTCGGCGCCGGCCGGCGTCTCCCCCAGGAAGCGCCGACGTTCGTCCTCCGTCGCCCGTACCTCGCCTTCCGAGCTGGCGGCGATGTAGGCGCCAGCGCCCATCGACAGCGCACCGGCCACGGCCACGGTGAGCCCCGCCGCCAGGACGGCGATGGACTTGCCGAAGGCGGCGAAGAAGCCGCTCACCGCGCCCAGGATCTCGACCAGGCCGTCGTTGAGACCCAGGAACACGTTGCGGACGCGCTCGGGGTTGATCTGGCGCTCGGCCTCGCCGGTCACGACCATGTCCTCGTGCTTGAACTCGTCCTCGAGCACCTGGCGCACCGCGCCGCCCAGGGGGCCGTCCCGGTAGCGGTCCCAGACGGAGAGGTACTTGCGGACGCCGTGGACCTCGATCGCCTCCAGCACCACCTGGATGCCCCCGTTGCCGAAAAGCCGGCAGACCGTGACCAGCGCCGCCAGCTTGAGGCGCCGACCGACGTCGAGCCGCACCAGGCTCTGCAGGGCGAAGAACTCCTGCCAGAAGGCGACGTGGCGGGTCTCCGTCCGGATGAGCTCCTCGAGGACCTCGCGAAGGCCGCCTCGGGCGACCGCCCGCAGCTCCTTGTAGAGGGAGAGGTCGAAGATCTCGTCGAGGACGAGTTGGCGTGCGAGGCGGTCGGAAGCGCTCATGGGGCCACCCTTGGCGAGCGGACCGGCCATTCTGACACGCCACCGCCGCTGGTGCCGGCGCGGGAAGGGTCGCGCCGGGCAACCAGGCGCGGGAGCGAGTAGGATCGCGTCGCCGCGGCGGCATGGCCGGCCGCGCCGGAGGGGTCGACGATGGGCGAGACCGCCGAAGCTCTGGGCAGCGTGCAGAAGACGCTGCTGCTGCCGCTCTGGGGACGGGCCGTCGAGACCCGCAAGTCGGCGCCGCTGTTGGTCGACCGCACGGCGGCCTCGATCGTGGAGCGGCTCGACTACGACTTCTCCCGCATCGCCGAGAACACCCACCCCATCACCCGCCTGGCCTGGATCGCCCGCAGCCTCCACGTCGACCGCACGCTGCGCGATTTCCTGGCTCTGCGGCCGCGGGCGACGGTCGTGAACCTCGGGTGCGGGCTCGACACGACCTTCGAGCGCGTCGACAACGGCCAGCTCCGCTGGATCGACCTGGACCTCCCGGACGTGATCGAGCTGCGCCGCCGCCTGATCCCCACCGGTCCCCGACAGCGGGCGATCGCCGGATCGGCGCTGGACCCCGCCTGGATCGCCGAGGTCCGCTCGGACGAGGGGCTGGTGCTGGTGGCCGCCGGGGTCCTGTACTACTTCGAAGAGCCGGAAGCGCGCGAGCTGCTGTCGAGGCTGGCGGCGTCCTGCCCGGCGGCCGAGATGGTCTTCGACCTCTGCTCACGGCGCGGGGCCCGCATCGCGAACCGGAAGGTGATCGAGGACACGGGCATGGACAAGAGCGCCGTCCTCCGCTGGGGGATCGACGACCCGCGACAGCTCGGGGCGTGGGACCGGCGGATCGAGGTGCTCGAGTCCCACCAGATGTTCCGGGGCATCACCGGCCGCCTGCCGTGGCGCGCGCGGCCGGGAACGCTGATCTCGGACGCCATGAACATCATGTCCATGGTGCACCTGCGCTTCCGACCGTAGCGGGTCCCTGTCGCGCTGCGGCCTTCTCCAACCCCGGAGGGGTAGGACGCTCCGGCCGAGGCTAGACCAGCCGGAGCCCCCGGATCGCCAGGTGGACGGCCGCGGCGATGGCGGCCGCGAGCGGGAGGGTCAGCACCCACGCCCACACGATCCGGCCGGCGACGCCCCACTTGACCGCCGAGAGGCGCCGGGTGGAGCCGACCCCGACGATCGCGCCGGTGATGGTGTGCGTGGTCGACACCGGTATCCCCGACAGGGTCGCGCCGAGCAGGGTGAGGGCGCCGGAGGTCTCGGCGCAGAAACCGCCGAAGGGCTGGAGCTTCGTGATCCTGGTGCCCATGGTCTTCACGATGCGCCAGCCGCCGAACATGGTCCCGAGCGCGATCGCGGCGTGGCTGATCAGGATCACCCAGAGGGGGACCTCGAAGCGCTCGAGCCGGCCCGACGCCACCAGCAGCCCCGTGATGATGCCCATCGTCTTCTGCGCGTCGTTGCCTCCGTGGCCGAGGCTGTAGAGCCCCGCCGACAGGAGCTGCAGCCGCCGGAACAGCCGGTCGAGGTGGAAGGGGCTCCAGCGGCGGAACAGCCAGGTCACCCCGATCGTCAGCGTCAGGCCGAGGACCATGCCGATGAGCGGCGCCAGCGCGATGAAGGCGAGGGTCTTCGTCCAGCCGCCGGGGACGATGGCTCCCCAGCCGGCCTTGGCCACCGCTGCCCCGGCGTAGCCGCCGATGAGCGCGTGCGAGGAGGAGACCGGGATGCCGTAGTACCAGGTGATCAGGTTCCAGGCGATCGCGCCCACCAGGCCGGCGACCACCACCTCGTTGCTGACGACGGCGAGGTCGATCATGCCCTCGCCGAGCGTCTTCGCCACGTGCGTGCCCAGCACGAAGGCCGCGACGAAGTTGAAGAACGCCGCCCACAGGACGGCCTTCTGCGGCGAGAGGACGCGGGTGGAAACGACGGTGGCGATGGAGTTCGCCGCGTCGTGGAATCCGTTCAGGAAGTCGAAGGAGAGGGCGACCAGGACGATCAGCAGCAGCAGCCAGAGGTCGTTCGACATGGGCATTCGCCTCGCGGGTGCGCTCCTCGGAGTTCGCGAACGCGTCGCGATGATGCTGGGCCGGGCTCGTGACGCCGTCATGACGGCGGCATGACGGCGGCGTGACAGGGGGCGCGCAGGAGGCCGAACGAGCGATTTGGATCGTCCGAAACGTCCACCTGCCGCGCGTCTGGAGACGGCTCCGCGGGTCCGTGCCATCATCCTGTCGTGACCCCCGCCTCGCCTGCTCCGTCCTCGCGCGTCCGCCGCACGGCTCCCGCGCTGATCGACCTCGTGGGACGCGCCTGCGCCGAGCGCCGGGCCGCAGGCGGCCGGCTGTTCCCTCTGGCGCAGGCGGTGCCGGACTTCCCGCCGCCGGAGCACGTGCGCGAGGCGCTGCTGGCCAGCCTCGCCGACGAGGCCACGCACCGTTACACGGTCGACCCCGGGCTTCCCGAGCTGCGCCAGGCCGTCGCCCGCGTCCTCGGTGGGCGGCGCGGGGCGGAGTGGGACCCGGCGGAGGGGGTGGTGGTCACCGCGGGGGCCAACCTTGCCTTCGCCGAGGTCCTGCCGGCGATCGTCGACGTCGGCGACGAGGTGCTGCTGCTCTCGCCCTACTACCTCAACCACGGCATGGCCGTGGAGTTGCTGGGCGCCCGCCCGGTCGAGGTCCCCCTCGACGCAGGGCGAGCCTTCGCGGTGGACTTCGCGGCGCTGGAGCGCGCGCTTACGCCGCGCTCACGGGCGCTGGTCGTCGTCAACCCCGGCAACCCGATCGGTTCGGTCGTCGGTCGCCGCGAGATGGAGCGTCTGCTCACCTTCGCCGCCGCGCACGGGCTGTGGGTGGTCAGCGACGAGACCTACGAGGACTTCGTGCTGGACCCGCCGGCGGACGGCTGGACGAGCGCCGCCAGCGTGCCCGGCCACGGCGACCGCGTGATCGTCCTGGGCAGCTTCTCCAAGTCCGCCGGCCTCTCGGGATGGCGGGTGGGCTGGATCGCGGGCCCGCCGGCCCTCCTGCGCGAGGTGCTGAAGGCGCACGACACCATGATCATCTGTGCGCCCGTCGCCGCACAGAGGGCGGCGATCGCGTCGCTGCAGGGCGAACGGTCCTGGCTGGACCCGCGGCGCGCGGAGCTGGCCGCGCGCCGCCGTGCCGTCCTGGACTTCCTGGCCCGCAGCCCGGTCCTGGAGGGGGCGACGGACGCCAGCCGCGGGGCGATGTTCGTGCTGGTCCGTCCACGCGACCGGGAGCTCGGGGATTCGACGCGGGCCGCGCTCGACATCGTGCGCACGAGCGGCGTGGCGCTGGTGCCGGGGGCGGCCTTCGGCCGCTGCGGCGAGGGCTGGCTGCGGCTGTCGTTTGCCGGCGTCGGCACGGCCGTGCTGGCCGAGGCGCTGCCGGCGCTCGAGGCGGCCCTGGCCCGCTGAGGGCGGAGGGTGGTCAGGCGCCCGTCGGGGCCGGCAGCAGCTTCAGGGCGAGCTCCCGCAGCTTGTACTTCTGGATCTTGCCGCTGCCCGTCATCGGGTATTCGGCGACGAAGAAGACGTGCTTCGGGACCTTGTGGCGCGAGATGCGGCCGCGGCAGAAGTCCTGGATCTCCTCGGCGGTGAGGCTCGCGCCGTCCTTCGGGATCACGAAGGCGGCGACCTCCTCGCCGTACGTCTCGCTGGCGACGCCCACCACCTGCACGTCCCGGACCTGCGGCATCTGGTACAGGAAGTCCTCGACCTCCTTGGGGTAGATGTTCTCGCCGCCGCGGATGATCAGGTCCTTGAGGCGCCCGGTGACGCGGTAGTTGCCGTTCTCGTCCTTCACTCCGAGGTCGCCAGAGTGCAGCCAGCCGTCCTGGTCGATGACCTGGGCGGTGGCCTCGGGCATCTTGTAGTAGCCCTTCATGACGTTGTAGCCGCGGCAGCACAGCTCGCCGATCTCGCCCACCCCGCAGTCGCGGCCCGTCTGCGGGTCGGAGACCTTCACCTCGACGCCCGGCAGCTCGCGGCCGACGGTGCCCACCTTCACCTCCAGTGGGTCGTCCGCGCGCGACTGGGTCATGCCCGGCGAGGACTCGGTGAGCCCGTAGACGATGGTGATGTCCCGCATGTGCATCTCGTCCACCACCCGTCGCATGATCTCGATCGGGCAGGGCGAGCCCGCCATGATCCCCGTCCGCAGCGAGCGCAGGTCGAACATCTTGAACATGGGGTGGTTCAGCTCGGCGATGAACATGGTGGGGACGCCATGGAGCGCCGTGCAGCGCTCCTTCTCCACCGAAGCCAGCACCAGCAGCGGGTCGAAGCTCTCGCAGGCCACGATGGTCGCCCCGTGGGTGACGGCGGCGAGCAGCGCCAGCACCATGCCGAAGCAGTGGAAGAGGGGCACCGTGAGCAGCAGCCGCTCGTTCGGGGTGAACTTCATGCACTCCCCGATGCAAAAGCCGTTGTTGACGATGTTGTGGTGGGTGAGCATCACGCCCTTGGGGAAGCCGGTGGTCCCGGACGTGTACTGCATGTTGATGACTTCGTCGTGGTGCAGCGTGGGCCGGATCTCGTCCAGCCGGCTGTCCGGCGTGTGCGACCCCAGCAGCAGCACCTCGGCGGTGTTGAACATGCCCCGGTGTTTCTGCGGGCCCAGGAAGACGAGGTTGCGCAGGCAGGGGAAGCGTGCGCTCTGCAGGTGGCCGCGCTGGGCGTCCTTCAGCTCCGGGACCAGCTCGTAGACCATCTGCACGTAGTCGCTGTCGCGGAAGCCGTCGACCAGGCAGAGCGTGCCGATGTCCGACTGCCTGACCAGGTACTCCAGCTCGTAGAGCTTGTAGCTGGTGTTGACCGTCACCAGGGTGGCGCCGATCTTGGCGGTGGCGAAGAACACGGTGAACCAGTCGGGGACGTTGGTGGCCCAGATGCCCACCTTGTCGCCCTTGCCGATGCCCATGGCCAGGAAGCCCTTGGCCATGGCGTTCACCCGCTCGTCGAACTGCCGGTAGCTGAAGCGGAGCCCCCGGTCCGCGTAGACGATGAAGTCCTTGTCCGGGTAGAGCGCCACCTGCTCTTCCAGCACGGCGCCGATGGTCTTCTCCAGCAGCTGCATGGCCAGCCTGCCGTCTCAGAACGGCGCGTAGACCACGGCCAGGATGCGGGCCGGGGCCTCGCCCGAGGCGTGGACGTGGTGGGCGACGATCGAGTCGTAGTAGATGCTGTCGCCCTCCGCCAGCAGGTAGGTGTCCTTGCCGTAGAGCAGCTCGATGCCGCCGCCGAGGACGTAGAGGAACTCCTCGCCCTCGTGGGAGCTCATCTCGTAGCTCTTGTCGGAGGCCGGCAGCACGTCGATCAGGAAGGGCTCCATGTGGCGGCCGGCCTTGTCGAGCGCCAGGGCGTGGAACTGCAGCTCGCCGCGGGCGGGCTGCGACCCGCCGGCGAAGCGCACCGTCTGCTTGATTCGGCCCTTGCGGTTGAGCACGGGACCGACCTGCTCCACGTCGTCCAGGAAGGTCCCCATGCGGACGCCCAGCACCCGGGCGATCTTCGTCAGCGGCGTCAGCGAGGGGATGAGCGCGCCCTCCTCGATCTGCCGCAGCTCTTCCAGGGCCACCTGGCTGCGCTCGGCCAGCTCCGCCTGGGAGAGCTTCCTCGCCTCCCGGATGCGCGCGATCTTTCCGCCGACGTCCGCCTTGCCAGCCATGAGCGCCCTCCTCGAACGCGCACCTTCAACCACAGGCGAGGGCCGGCGTCAACCGGCCGCCCTCGATCAGGACAGGCCGTAGCGGTTGAGCTTGTCGTAGAGGGTGCGCAGGCCGATGCCGAGCCGCTCGGCGGCGATCCGGCGGTTGCCCCCGGATTCGGCCAGGGCGCGGGCGATCGCCTCGCGCTCGAGCGCGTCGAGGGTCTCGCCGGCGCGCACCGGCCGCGTCGGCCCGCCGGCCACCGCCGCCATGCCGCGGGCGCTCAGCAGGTCGGCGGCGCTCAGCTCGGGGCCGTCCGCGAGGATGGCCGCGCGCTCGAGCGCGTTCGCCAGCTCGCGCACGTTGCCGGGCCAGTCGGCCCGGGAGAGCGCGGCCGCCGCCTCGTCCGAAAGCGTCAGCCCCGGCCGTCCCAGGTCTCGGCGGACGCGGTCGAGCAGGGTCCGGGCGAGCGGGGCGATGTCGGACCGGCGCTCGCGCAGCGGCAGCAGGCGGACGGGGAAGACGGCGAGCCGGTGGTAGAGGTCCTCGCGGAAGCGGCCTTCGGCGATCATCGTCTCTAGGTCGCGGTTGGTGGCGGCGATCCAGCGGACGTCGGCCTCCAGCGTCCGGTTGGAGCCGACCCGCTCGAACTGGCGCTCCTGCAGCACCCGCAGCAGCTTCGCCTGCAGCTCGACCTTGAGCTCCGCCACCTCGTCCAGGAAGAGGGTGCCGCCCTCGGCCAGCTCGAGGCGGCCGCGCCGGGTGGCCACCGCGCCGGTGAAGGCGCCCTTCTCGTGACCGAACAGCTCGCTCTCGAGCAGGCCCTCGGCGATCGCCGCGCAGCTCACGGGGACGAACGGGCCCGTGGCCCGCGCGCTCCACGCGTGCAGCGACCGCGCGGCCAGCTCCTTGCCGGTGCCGCTCTCGCCGAGCAGCAGGACCGTGGTGTTCGTGCGCGCGACCTTGCGCAGCGCCTCGCCCACCGCTGCCATGGCCGCGTCACCGTAGCCGAGCGGCGGCAGCTCCGCCGTGGCTCGGGCGGAGCTGTCGCGCAGCGCCAGCAGCGAGCGGCGCTCCAGGGCGCGGGCGCTCAGCAGCCGCAGCTGGGCGGGGCTGCCGATCGGCTTCTGCAGGTAGTCGAAGGCCCCGAGCTTCATCGCCTCGACCGCCGACTCGACGGTCCCGTGGGCGGTCAGCACGATGACCTCCATCTCGGGCTGCTCCGCGCGTGCGAAGCGCACCAGCTCCAGCCCGTCCATCCCGGGCATGCGCAGGTCGGTGATGAGGAGCTCGAACCCCTGCCGCCGCAGGCGCTCGGCGGCCTGCCGGCCGTCGGCGGCCTGGCTGACGGCGTGGCCCTCGTCCTCCAGCGCCTCGGCCAGGAACTGCCGGACTCCCGGCTCGTCGTCGACCACCAGGATGCGGGCCATCTCAGCCTCGGGGGAGCTCCACCCGGAACACGGCTCCGCCCTGCGGGTGGTTGGCGGCGGAGATGGTGCCGCCGTGCATCTCCACGATCCGCTGGGCGATCGCCAGGCCGAGGCCGGTGCCCTTCGCCCGCGTGGTGAAGAACGGCTCGAACAGCCGGTGCTCCTGGCCGGCCGGCAATCCCTCGCCGTGGTCGCGCACCGTGAAGAGGAGCCGGTCGCCCGAGGCGGCCACCCCGGCCTCCACCGACGCATCGGCGGGCGAGGCCTCGACCGCGTTGCTGAGCAGGTTCGTCAGCAGCTGGCGCATGCGCGGCTCGTCGAGCGGCCAGCGGGGCGGCGACCCGGCAGCGGACACGCGGATGCGGGCGGCAGCGACGGCGGCGGCCGCGGAGACGAGCAGCGCCGCGGGGTCGACCTCACCGCGGGCGACGGGGCCGGAGCGCGAGAAGTCGAGCAGGCTCGCGCTCAGCGCCTCCAGCCGCCGGGCCTCGAGCACGATCGTCTCCGCCTTGGCTCGGTCGCGCCCGGCCGGGAGCCGTTCCACGAGAAGCTGGGCGTGGCCCTTCAACGAGGCGAGCGGATTGCGCAGCTCGTGTGCGAGGACGGAGGACATCTCGCCCAGCGCCGCCAGGCGTCGGCGTTCCTCGTAGCGCCGCTCGGCGGCCTCGCGCTGCAGGAGCATGCGGGCGAACAGGGCCGCGATCACGAGGAGCACCGTCGCGGCGGCGGCGCTCCAGCGGAGCGCCCGCACGGCCCCGCTCTCCAGCAGGCGGGCGAGCAGCGGCTCGTACTCGATGGTGATGGCCGGCGGCAAGGGCCGCCCGGGGCGGGGAGGGCCAGGCGGCTGAGGTCGCAGGACCAGGCGGAAGCGGGTATCCAGGCGCCGCACCTGCGGCTCGCCGGAGCTCGGGGCGGAGCTGGCGTCCGGCGGCCCCCCGAGCGGCTGGCCGGCGCCGACCAGGCGGTCGTGGTCGAACACCGCGACGTACTGCAGGCCGGCCGGCCGCTGCTCCTCCAGGAAGCTCTGGAGGTCGGCCGCGGAGACGTCGTGGCGCCCCCGCGTGAACAGCGCGCGCAGGAACGCGTCGCCCTGCGAGCGGGTGACGGCGGCGGAGGCGGCCATGACGCTGCGGTAGCTCGACCACGAGGTGAGGAGCAGAGCCGCCCCCATGGCGAACGTGGCTGCGAGCAGCCCCCAGGCGGCCAGACGCGTTCCGATCGCGGACAGCTTCATCGCGGCTCGTCCTCCCGCGGCTGCCGTCGCAAGCAGGGTGCCAGCGTAGGCGCGCCGCCGTCGCCCCGCAAGTCCGCGTCGCGCCGTCGTCCCCGCGCGACACCGCCGGGGGTTCGTCCGCGGGCCTGCGGATCTCGCATCGGCCCGTGCGGAAGCTGCAGGCCCGCCGACCACCGCGGCGATTGGGCGGCGGCAAGTCGTTGCAGGCGTGGCCTCGACAGGAAGCCGCCGTGCTGGCAGGGCCGTTGCTCGGCAAGGACCCGAGGTGAACGGGAAGGTGGAGAGAAACGGCGTGGATGGGGTCCCGGAAGCAGGCCTGACCCGCGAGTCGGTGGCGCGAACGCTCGGCGTCGACGTGGCGGCGCCGCGGCCGGTGCGGCGACGGGCGCGGCCGCTCTGGGTGGCCGCCGCCCTGCTCCTGGCGGCGGTGGTGGTCGCGTGGTCACGGGCGGACGGCGTGGCGGCGGTGGCGTACAAGACGCTGCCGGCGGAACGCGGCGACCTGCGGGTCGCGGTGACGGCCACGGGGACGCTCCAGCCCACCAAGACCGTCGAGGTCGGCAGCGAGGTCTCCGGCACCATCCTGCAGGTGCTCGTCGACGAGGACGCGCACGTGAAGGCGGGGCAGGTCCTCGCCCGCATCGACCCCAGCAAGCTGGAGACGCAGGCGCAGCAGCTGCAGGCGGCCCTTTCCGCCGCCGAGGCCAAACTCATCCAGGCGAGGGCGACACGGGAGGAGTCGGCGGCCCAGCTGCGCCGGCTGGAGCAGCTCTACCAGGAGAAGCTGACCTCGCAGCAGGACATCGACACCCAGCGGGCGACCGCCAAGCGCGGCGCCGCGGACGAGGCGAGCGCCCAGGCCGCGGTCTCGCAGGCGGAGGCGAGCCTGCAGACGCTGCGGACGGACCTCGCCAAGGCCGTCATCCGCTCGCCGATCGACGGCGTCGTGCTCACGCGCGCGGCGGAGCCGGGGGCGACGGTGGCTGCCCAGTTCCAGGCGCCCGTCCTCTTCAAGATCGCGGAGGACCTGCGTCGCATGGAGCTGCGCGTCCACGTGGACGAGGCCGACGTCGCCCAGGTGAGAGAGGGCGAGGACGCGACCTTCACGGTCGACGCGTACCCCGGCCGCCCGTTCCAGGCGCGCATCCAGCGGGTACGCCAGGCCTCCGAGACGACCGACGGCGTGGTCACCTACGAGGCGGTGCTCGCGGTCGACAACTCCGGCCTGGCCCTGCGCCCGGGCATGACGGCGACCGCCGAGCTCACCGTCTCCCGCGTCCGGGACGCGCTGCTGGTTCCCAGCGCGGCCCTGCGCTTCACACCCCCGGTCGCGTCGCAGCAGCTGGCGGACAACCGCAGCCTCGTCAGCCGGCTGCTGCCGGGCCCGCCGCGCAGGCGCCCGGAGAACGGCTCCCAGGCGGCTCAGGGCGGCAAGACGCAGCGGGTCTGGGTGCTCGAGGAGGGCCTGCCCTCGGCCGTCCCAGTCGAGACCGGGGTGAGCGACGGCAAGCGAACGCAGGTGTTGACCGGCGAGGTGACGCCCGGGCTCGCGCTGATCGTCGACACCGCCGGGAAGGAGTAGCGCGTGGACGCCCGCTCCGGTGCGCCACTCGTCGCGCTGCGGCAGGTGACGAAGGTCTACGGGGCCGGCGACGCGCAGGTCAGGGCCCTCGGCGGGATCTCCCTGGCGATCGAGAGGGGCGAGCGGGTGGCGATCATGGGGCCGAGCGGCTCGGGCAAGTCGACCTGCATGAACGTGCTCGGCTGTCTCGACACGCCGACCTCGGGCGAGTACCTCTTCTGCGGGGTGGACCTGGCGAAGCTCGACCTGCGCCAGCGGGCGCTGTTCCGCCGGCACTACCTCGGCTTCGTCTTCCAGGGCTTCAACCTGCTGAGCCGCACCTCGGCCCTGGAGAACGTCGAGCTGCCGCTGCTCTATCGCGGCGTCTCCGCCGCCCGGCGCCGGGCCCGGGCCCAGGACGCGCTCCGCCTGGTCGGGCTCGAGGGCCGCGAGCGCCATGCTCCCAGCGAGCTCTCGGGCGGCCAGCAGCAGCGCGTCGCGATCGCCCGCGCCATCGTCAGCGATCCGGTGGTGCTGCTGGCGGACGAGCCGACCGGCAACCTGGACCGGGCCCGCAGCCGCGAGATCCTCGAGCTGCTGGTCCGCCTCAACGAGGAGCGCGGGATCACGGTGCTCATGGTGACGCACGATCCCGAGATCGCGGCCTACGCCCGCCGCACTGTGCGCTTCCTGGACGGCCTCCTGGCCTCGGACGAGCGGCGCCCCGAGGCCGCGGCATGATCTGGAACGCCCTGGTGCTCGCCGCGCGCACGGTGAGGCGCAACGCCCTGCGCTCCGCGCTCACCATCCTCGGCATCGTCATCGGCGTCGGGGCGGTGATCGTGATGGTCACCCTGGGCAAGGGCGCGACCGCCCAGGTCACCAGCCAGATCGCCAGCCTCGGCACCAACATGCTCATGATCATGCCCGGCGGGCGGCCCGGTCCCGGGCAGGCGGCGGCGCCCTTCCGCGTCGAGGACGCGGAGGCGATCGCCGCCGGCGTCTCCTCGGTGGAGGCGGTCGCCCCGCAGGCCCAGCAGTCGGCGACGGCGGTCTACGGCAACGAGAACTGGAACACGACGGTGGCCGGGGTGGACGACGCGTACTTCAAGGTGCGCCACTGGCCGCTCGTCTCCGGCCGCATCTTCACGGAGGCGGAGGTGAAGGCCGGCAGCGCGGTGGCGATCCTCGGCGACACCGTCCGCGGCAAGCTCTTCGGCGGGCAGGATCCGCTCGGCGCCAAGGTGCGGCTGGGGAACGTCTCGGCGCTGGTGGTCGGGGTGCTGTCGGCGAAAGGGCAGGCGGGGATGGGCGACCAGGACGACACCGTGCTGATGCCCCTGCGGACCGTCCAGCGCCGCTTCGCCGGCAACCGCGAGATCCGCATGATCCAGGTCTCGGTTCGGGACGGCGTCTCCACGGAGAAGGCGCAGGCGCAGATCGAGCAGCTGATGCGCGTGCGCCGGCACATCACCGGGGTCAAGGAGGACGACTTCCACGTGATGGACATGAAGGAGATCAGCACCATGCTCACCGGCACCACTCGGCTGCTGACGGCCCTGCTGGGCGCGGTGGCGGCGGTGAGCCTGTTGGTGGGCGGGATCGGGATCATGAACATCATGCTGGTCTCGGTCACCGAGCGCACGCGCGAGATCGGCATCCGGCTCGCCATCGGCGCCACCCAGGACGAGGTGCTGACCCAGTTCCTGGTGGAGGCGGTGGCGCTCGCGTCCTTCGGCGGAGTGCTGGGGATCGTGCTGGCGCTGCTGGCCTCGGCGGCTCTCGCCCGGCTGCTCGGCGTGCCCTTCATCCTCGACCCCTCCGTGGTGGCGATCGCCTTCGTCTTCTCGGCGGCGGTGGGGATGGCGTTCGGCTACTTCCCGGCGCGCAAGGCCGCTCGGCTCGACCCCATCGACGCGTTGCGGTACGAATGAACTTGGCGGCTCCTCGCCCCGGCACGGCGTGAGTCAGGGCGACAATGGGCAGGGGGGGAGGGTGCGATGCCGACGATCGGACTGATCGGTGCCGGGCACATCGGGAGCCAGCTCGCGCGCCTGGCGGTGCGCAACGGGTACGACGTCGTGATCAGCAACTCGCGCGGTCCCGAGACGCTCTCGGGGCTGGTGGAGGAGCTGGGGCCGCGCTCGCGCGCCGCGACGCCCGTGGAGGCCGCGAGGGCGGGGGATGTCGTGGTGGTCACCATCCCGCTGAAGGCCTACCGGGCCGTGCCGGTGGAGCCCCTCGCCGGCAAGGTGGTGATCGACACCAACAACTACTACCCGCAACGCGACGGCCACATCCGCGAGCTGGACGAGGAGCGGACGACCACCGCCGAGCTGCTGCAGGCCCACCTGCCGAGCGCCAAGGTGGTGAAGGCCTTCAACCACATCCAGGCGGCGGACCTGACCAGGGACAGCCGGCCGCCGGGATCCAGGGACCGGCGCGCCCTGGCGATCGCCGGGGACGACCCGGAGGCCAGGAAGGTGGTGGCGCGCCTCATCGACCAGTTCGGTTTCGACGTGGTCGATGCCGGTCCGCTCGAGGAAGGCTGGCGGATCCAGCGGGACACGCCCGGCTACGGTCCGCGCCGCAATGCCGAGGAACTGCGACGCGACCTGGCGGCGGCGAGGCGCTACCGGGAGATGGCGGGCTAGGTCACGGCCACACCGGGTCGAGATAGGACGGCGGCGACGAGGCGAGCCTCAGTCCGAAGAGGGCGCGGTCGCGGGAGCCGGGCTGGAACAGGAACACGTCGTTGCGGTGCTCGTACGCCAGGAGCAGGTCGAGCCGGCGTTCGCCCCGGCGCAGGCGCATTCCGGTCTCTGCGCTGAAGTCCAGGAAGCCGTCCTGTGGCGGCTTCGGCTGGCCGCCGGTGGTGACCGCACGGGCGGCCAGGCGCAGGTAGGCCTGTCCCCACGACCATCGCCACACCTCGCTTTCGAGCCGGACGGTCAGCTCCCAGCCGTAGGCGACCCAGGTCTTCTCGACCGTGTGGCCGAGGCCGACGGCATAGCGGGCGCGGCTGCCCAGGAGCGGCGGCAGCGAGCCGAGCAGGCGCAGGCCCACCACGTTCCAGTCCACCGTCGGCGTCTTGGGCCGGTCGATCAGGTGCCGCGAGACGTGGTGGAGGAAGGGGACGAGGAGGGATCGGCCCAGGGCGTACCGGAAGCCGCCCTCGAGGTGGTAGTTCGCCTGGTACGCGTCGAACGGCTTGCGCTCGCTTCCGAGGATCGTCTCCACGTCGCCGGCCACGTATCCGGTCGTGCGGTGCCGCGTGAACACGCCCAGGCCGGCGCCGATCCAGGTGGTCCACTCGAGCTCGTTCTCGGCGGGCGCGTAACGCGCTCCCTCGAGGTGGAGGGCGACGTCCGGGAAGAGCGCCTTGTCGTCGCCGTCGGCAGCGGCAGCCGGCGCGCCTGCACCCACGGCCAGTGAGGCCGCCAGCAGGAACTCGTGCGCCCGCACCTCAACCCCACTCCCATTGTCACACCACACGGCCCGCGCGCAACCACGGCGGCGCTTTGCCGCTGCTATGATGCGCGCGAGGAGACCAGCGATTCCCGACCGCAGCGACGCCCCGCCACAGAAGCCGCCGTACGCGCTTGGCCTGCTCGGGTGGCTGGTGGAGCTGCTGCTCCCGGTGAGCCTGTGCACCGCTCTGCTGCTGGTGCTGGCTCGCTACACCCCCTACTGGGATCTGCGTGGCGGCGTCGGGCTGGCGGCCTTCGGGGTCCTGCTGGTGGTCCTCAGCGTCATCGTCAGCGTCCGTCTCGATGCCTGGACGCTGGCCAGGCGGCGGCGCCGCCGGCAGCTCCTCAACCGGACCGGCGCCCGCGCGCGACAGCTGAAGTTCCTCCTCGGCGGCGTGGTGGTCCCGATCGCAGCGCTCGTCGCAGCCAGCCGGGTGCAGCTGCCGAACCACCGGACGCCCCTGTCGATGGCGCTGGAGCTGAGGGTGTCGCGGCGGCAGGCGAGCCACGAGGAGCGGCTCGGCGACGCGGTGCTGCGCGCGCAGCTGCCGGCCAAGGTACAGGGGATCCGCGCCCTGCAGGTGATCGGATCGCCCGAGGCGCTGGAGCAGCTGCTTCGCGTCCTCCGCGAGGATCCGGCGGCGCTCGAGGACGGCACCGAGGCGGTGGCGCTGTCGGCCGCGCTCGCCTCCTACGGAGCGCGGGCGAAGCCGGGGTTGCTGACCCTGCTGGGCGAGACCGACCCGGCCGCTCGCCAGTCGGCGGTCGCGCCCCCGGGCGACCTGTTCGACCGCCACTTCGCCGCCGTCTTCGAGGCGCTCGGCCGGGAGGTCGGCCACCGGCCCGCGCGGGAGGGCGCGCCGCCGGCGGAAGCGCAGGACCGCTTGCAGCTCGCCGAGGACGAGCTCAGGCGGGCGCTGAACCAGCTCGAGGCGGAGGGGTGGCCCGCCGGTCCCGGCAGCAGCCGGCCCGGGTTCGTGCTGTACACCTTCCTGCACATGGACCTCAAGGAGGACTCCGACCTGCTGCGGGCCGCGCGCGGTGTCGCCGCCGATCCCGGCTGGTCGGACGCGGTACGCGGCCAGGCGCTCCTGCTGATGGCGCGGCTGGGCGGGAAGGACGACCTCGAGACCCTGTACGGCCTCCTGGAGCGGTCGAGCCCGCTGCTGCAGGCCCGGGCCATGCAGGCGATCGCCGAGCTGCAGACGAAGCTGAGCGCCCACTGAAGCAGGGGAGGTCATGGCAGCGAGTCGGCTCTGGGACGCCGAAGAGGTCCGTCGGGCGATGTTCGAGAGGCTCGACCACCATGTGTTCCTCTGCGAGCAGGATGCTGGCGGCGTCCTCCGGATCCTGGACGTGAACGGGGCCGCCCTCGCCGCCTACGGCTACACGCGCGAGGAGCTGCTCGGGCAGCCGCTCTCGGTGATCGACGCCGAGACTCCGCCCGAGATCGTGCGCGCGCGCCTGCGCCGGCTCGACACCGACCGGCCGCTGCTGATGGAGGCCCGCTGGCGCCGCAAGGACGGCTCCGTGTTCGACGCCGAGGTGCGGTCGATCCTGATGCGGGCGGGAGAGAGGCGGCTGGTGCTGACGGTGGGGCAGGACATCAGCGACCGCAAGCGCGCCGAGGCCCGGCTGGCGCACTCGCACGGGCTGATGAGCTACATCATCTCCCACGCGCGCAGCGCCATCGCCGTCCACGATCGCGACCTGCGCTACATCTACGTCAGCGAGCGCTATCTCAGGGAGTACAAGCTCAGCGAGCAGGACCTGATCGGTCGTCACCACTACGAGGTCTTTCCCGACCTGCCGCAGAAGTGGCGCGACGTCCACCAGCGGGCGCTCCGCGGCGAGGTCATCAGCGCCGAGGAGGACCCCTGGCCGCGCGCCGACGGCAGCGTGGAGTGGACCCGCTGGGAGTGCCGGCCCTGGTACGAGTCGGACGGCTCGGTCGGCGGCATCGTGCTGTACACGGAGGTGATCACCGAGCGCAAGCGCGCGGAGGAGGAGCGCAAGGCCCTGGAGAACCAGCTTCAGCAGGCGATGAAGATGGAGGCCGTGGGCCGGCTGGCCGGCGGGGTGGCCCACGACTTCAACAACCTGCTGACGGCGATCATGGGCAACGCCGACCTGGCGCTGCGGCACCTGCAGCCCGGCGATCCGCAGTACCACCGGCTGCGGGAGATCAACGCGGCCGCCGAGAGCGCCGCCGCGCTGACCCGGCAGTTGCTCGCCTTCTCCCGCAAGCAGGTGATCGAGCCCCGGGTGCTCGACGTCAACACCCTGGTCTCGCGCCTGGAGAAGCTGCTGCGGCGGCTCATCGGCGAGGACGTCGACCTCAGCCTCGACCTGGAAGCGGTGCTCCCGGCGGTACGGGTGGACGCGGGGCAGTTCGAGCAGGTGCTCGTCAACCTGGTGGTGAACGCCCGGGACGCGATGCCGGGCGGGGGCCGCCTGTCCGTGGAGACGAAGCGGGTGGCGCTGGGCGAGGAGTTCTGCGCGCAGCACGGCCTCCTCCGGCCCGGAGACTACGTCGCCCTGGTGGTGAGCGACACCGGCCACGGCATGAGCGACGAGGTGAAGCGCCACCTCTTCGAGCCGTTCTTCACCACGAAGACCAGGGATCGGGGCACCGGCCTGGGACTCGCCACCATCTTCGGCATCGTGAAGCAGGCCGGCGGTGCGATCGAGGTGCGCTCCGACCTCGGGCGCGGCACCCGCTTCGAGATCGTCCTGCCCGCGGTGGAAGCGCAGCCGGAGCCGGCAGCCACGGGCAACGCCGAGCTGCCCCGGGGCACCGGGACGGTGCTGCTGGTCGAGGACGACGCGGCCGTGCGCAGGCTGGCTCGCGACGTGCTGACCGGCATCGGCTACCAGGTGATGGAGGCCGCGGATGGCACCCAGGCGCTGGCGCGACTCGAGCAGCACGTGGGCGCCGTCGACCTGCTGCTCACCGACGTGGTGATGCCCGGGATGAACGGACGCGAGCTGCGCGACCGGGTGCTGGCGCTCCATCCCCGGGCCAGGGTGCTCTTCGCCTCGGGCTACACCGACAACATCATCGCCCACCACGGCAGCCTCGACCCGGGGGTCGAGTTCATCGCCAAGCCCTATACCCCGGGGGGACTGGCCCGAAAGGTCCGGGACGTCCTGCAGGCGTCCTCGTCAGCGCGGTAGCGCACTGGCCAGCTCCAGCGGCGTGCCCTCGACGGTGCAGCAGGTCATCGAGAGCGAGCCCATCGCGTAGCCGTCCACCAACACTCTCGCCGGGCGGTGCGCGGCGTCGGCCAGTCCCGCCAGGTAGAGGAGCGGGAGGAAGTGGTCGGGCGTCGGGGCCGCCCGCGCGAAGTCGCGGTGTCCCTGCAGACGCGGCGCCTCCGCCGGGCGCTCCGTCAGGACCTGGCGGGCGGCCTCGTCGAAGCGCTGCGCCCAGTCGAAGCCGAGCTCGGGCGAGGACCAGTCGAGGGCGCGCAGGTTGTGGACGATGTTGCCGCTGCCGAGGACGAGGACGCCCCGGTCCCGCAGCGGAGCGAGCCGCGAGCCCAGATCGAAATGGAAGTCGACGTCCTTGCGCGCGTCGATCGAGAGCTGGAGCACCGGGAGGTCGGCCTTGGGAAACGCGTGCACGAGGAGCGACCAGGCGCCGTGGTCCAGCCCCCAGCCGTCGCGGTCGAGCCCGACCTGGGTGGGCTTCACCACGTCGGCGATCTCCTCGGCGAGGTGCGGGTCACCGGGGGCCGGGTAGTCCACCTGGAAGAGCGGCCGCGGGAACCCGTAGAAGTCGTGGATGGTGCGGGGCCGGGCCATCGCCGTGACCGTCGTCGCGTCGAGGTACCAGTGTGCGGAGACCACGAGGATGGCGCGCGGAGTGGGGGCCGCCTGCCCGAAGGCGCGCCAGGCCTCGGTGTAGCGGTTCGACTCGAGGGCGTTCATCGGGCTGCCGTGCCCGAGAAAGGCGGCGGGCATCCGTGCGTCCGCTCTCTCCATGGTGCCAGCGTAGCACCCGGGGCCCGAGGCTCGGCCTGGCGGGCCGCAGCGCGGGGTCAGGCCCCCCCGCCCAGCACCTTGTAGAGCGTGACCAGGTTGACCTGCTCGGAGAGGCGCACGCCGATGAGCGAGAGCTGGCCGGCAAAGAGCGCCCGCTGCGCGACCAGCACGGCCAGGTAGCTGTCGATCCCGGCCTTGTAGCGGGCCTGGGAGAGGCGGTAGGTCTCGTCCAGGGCGGTGACCAGCGCCTCCTGGGCCTGGCGCTGCTCGAGCAGCGTGCCACGCAGGGCCAGGCCGTCGCTCACCTCGGCGAAGGCCTGCTGGATCGCCTTCTCGTAGGTGGCGACCGCGATCTGGCGCTCGACCCTCGTGGCCTGGAGGTTCGCCCGGTTGTACCCCCCCGTCCAGATGGGGGCGGCGATCTGCGGGGCCAGGGTCCAGGTCCCGGTGCCCGACCCGAACAGCGCCGACGCCTTGCCGCCCAGGATCCCCAGCTCGCCGCTCATGGTCCCCAGGGCTGCCGTCAGCGAGATGCGGGGAAAGAAGGCGGCGCGGGCGGCGCCGATGTCGGCGTTCGCGGAGAGCAGTCGGTGCTCGGCGGCGAGGATGTCGGGGCGGGTCAGCAGCACTTCGGACGGCAGCCCGGGTGAGAGCGGTCGCGTCTCCTGGACGGTGCTCAGGGCCGGGGGGAGGAGGTCCGGCGGAACCGGCGTGCCGGCCAGGACGTCGAGCCCGTCGCGGTCCGCCGCGATCTGGCCCTTGAGCGCCGCCAGGGCCACCCGCGCCGTCTCCACCTGCGTCTGCGCCTGGCGCACGTCGAGCTCCGAGGCGATCCCGGCGTCGCGGCTCCTCTGCAGCAGCCCGAAGACGGCCTGCTGCGCGTCGAGCGTCGCCTGGGCGAGTGTCTGACCCTCGCTGTCGGCGGCGAGGGCCAGCCAGGCGCTCGCCACCGACGCGACCAGAGAGACCTGCGCCGCCCGGCGGGCCTCTCCGCTCGCCAGGTACTGCTGCAGGGCGCTCGCCTTGAGGCTGCGCAGGCGGCCGAAGAAGTCGAGCTCCCAGCCGGTGAAGCCGAGGTCCACCGAGTACTGGGCGGTGGTGGTGGCCTGGCCGTTGAAGGAGCTCCCCTCGGGGGTCCTCGTCCTCTCGACGGACGCCAGCACACCCACCGTGGGGTAGAGGAACGAGCGCTGGATGCGGTAGAGGGCCTGCGTCCTCTCGACGTTGAGCGTGGCGATCCGCAGGTCGCGGTTGTTGGCCAGGGCGAGCTCGATGACGCCCACCAGGCGCCGGTCGGTGAAGAACTCCTGCCAGCGGGTGGCCGCGGTGGCCCCGCCGGGGGCGGCGTCCGGCAGGGCGACCGGCTGGGCCCAGGAGGGCGGAACCGGCATGGCAGGGCGGTCGTACTTCGGGATCATCGTGCAGCCGCCCAGCGCGAGGGCGGCCGCCGCGAGACCGACGCGCCTCGGCCTCATCGCCGCACCTCTTCCGCCTCCGGCAGCGCGACGCGGGTGGCCGTGGTGGCGCGCGCCCTCCTTCCGAACGCCTGCATCACCAGCACGAAGAAGAGGGGGATGAAGAAGATCGCCAGGAAGGTGGCGGTGAGCATGCCGCCGAGCACGCTGGTGCCGATGGCCGCCTGCGCCCCGGCACCGGCGCCGGTGGCGACGACCAGCGGCAGCACGCCGAAGCCGAAGGCGAGCGAGGTCATCACGATCGGCCGCAACCGCAGCCTGGCGCCGAGCAGCGTGGCCTCCACCAGGCCCATGCCCTCCTGCAGGTGCCGCTGGGCGAACTGCACGATCAGGATGGCGTTCTTGGTGGTGAGGCCGAGCACGGTCAGGAGCCCGATCTGGAAGTAGACGTCGTTGGGCAGCCCGCGCAGCGAGGAGGCGAGGACGCCGCCGATCACGCCCAGGGGCAGCGCCAGCAGGATCGAGATGGGCACGGTCCAGCTCTCGTAGAGCGCCGCCAGCACCAGGAAGATCACCAGGATGGAGAAGGTGTAGAGGGCGCCGGCCTGCGACTGGGCCATGCGCTCCTGGTAGGAGAGGTTCGTCCACTGGTAGGCGATGCCTGCGGGCAGCTTCGCGATCAGCTCCTCCATCGCGTTCATGGCGTCGCCGGAGCTGTAGCCGGGCGCCGGCTCGCCCTGGATGTTCATGGCCGGGACGCCGTTGTAGCGCTCGAGCCGGGGCGAGCCGTAGACCCAGCGGCCGGTGGCGACGGCCGAGAGCGGCACCAGCTCGCCGCGGGTGTTGCGCACCCGCAGCCGGTCGAGGTCGCTCGGCAGCATGCGGAACGGGGCGTCGGCCTGCACGTACACCCGCTTGACGCGGCCGCCCTGGACGAAGTCGTTGACGAAGGCCCCGCCGAAGGCGGTGGCCAGGTAGCTCTGGACCGAGCTCACCGGCACCCCCAGGGTGCCGGCGCGCTGCCAGTCGATGTCGACCTTGTACTGCGGCGTGTCCGGCATGCCGTTGGCCCTCACCCGGACCAGGCGACGGTCCTTCGCCGCCAGCTCCAGCAGCTGGTCGCGGGCCGCCGAGAGCTTCTCGTGCCCGATGCCCCCGGCGTCCTGGAGCATCAGGTCGAAGCCGGTGGCGTTGCCCAGCTCGATGACGGCCGGCGGCGGCACCGTGTAGATGATGGCGTCCTTGATCGGCGAGAGCGCCATGGTGGCCCGGCGGGCGATCGCCTTCGCGCGCAGGCTGGGCCGGTCGCGCAGGTCCCAGTCCTTGAGCTTGATGTAGGCCATGGCCTGGTTCTGGCCGCGGCCGGCCATGCCGACGCCGGCGATGCCCATGAAGGACTCGAGCGCGTCCTGCTCCTTGCCCATGAAGTACTCGCGCATGCGGGTGATCACGGCGTCCGTTTGCTCCAGGGTGGCGCCCACCGGGAGCTGTACCAGGCTCATCAGCGAGCCCTGGTCCTCGTCGGGCAGGTAGCCGGTGGGCATGCGGACGAACAGGAAGCCGAGCGAGACGACGATGGCGACGTAGGCGACGGCGTAGCGGGCCTTGCGCCCGAGGATGTGGCCGACGGTGCGCGAGTAGCGGTCGCGCAGGCGGTAGAAGGCGTGGTCGAACCAGAGGAAGAAAGGACGCAGCAGGCGGAAGCCGGTCTCGGCCGCCTCGTGGCCCTTTTCGACGGGGCGAAGCAGCGAGGCGCAGAGGACCGGGGTGAGGATGAGGGCCACCAGCACCGACAGCAGCATCGAGGCGATGACCGTCACCGAGAACTGGCGGTAGATGACGCCGGTCGACCCGGGGAAGAACATCATGGGGCCGAAGACGGCGGCCAGCACCAGGCCGATGCCGATGAGGGCGCTGGAGATCTCGTCCATCGACTTGCGGGTGGCCTGCCAGGGTGGCAGACCCTCCTCGGTCATCACCCGCTCGACGTTCTCGACCACCACGATGGCGTCGTCGACCAGCAGACCGATGGCCAGCACCATGGCGAACATGGTGAGCATGTTGATCGAGTAGCCGAAGGCCCCCAGCACGCCGAAGGTGCCGAGGATCACCACCGGCACCGCGATGGTCGGGATGAGGGTCGCCCGCAGGTTCCCGAGGAACAGGAACATCACCAGGAACACCAGCACGATGGCCTCGACCAGCGTCTTCACCACCTCGCGGATCGCCACCTTGACGAAGGGCGTGGTGTCCATCGGGTAGATGACCTTCATCCCCGGAGGGAAGTAGCGGGAGAGGTTCTCCATCGCGGACTTGATGTTCTGGGCGGTCTCCAGCGCGTTGGCGCCCGCCTCCTGGCGGACCGCCATCATCGCCGCCGGGCGCCCGTTGTACTGGCCGAGGACGTCGGGCAGCTCGGTGCCCAGCTCGGTGCGCCCCACGTCGCTCACGCGCACCACCGAGCCGTCCGGGTTGTGGCGCAGCGGGATGGCGGCGAACTCGTCGGGCGTCACCAGCAGCGACTGCAGCAGGATGGACGCGTTCAGCCGCTGGCCGCGGACGGCCGGGGCGCCGCCGAACTGGCCCGCCGAGACCTCGACGTTGTAGGTCTGGATGGCGGCCAGCACGTCGTCCGAGGTCATCCCGTACTTGGTCAGCTTGTCGGGATCCAGCCAGATGCGCATGGCGTAGCCGGTGCCGAAGATCTCCACCTCGCCCACGCCGGGAACCCGGGCCAGCACGTTCTGGATGGTGGAGACGGCGTAGTCGCCGAGGTCCCAGTTGTCGACGTGCGGGTCGTCGGAGGTGATGCCGATGATCAGCAGGTAGTTGCGGGTCGACTTGCTGACGGTGATCCCGCGGGCCTGCACCACCGACGGCAGCATGGGCAGGGCCAGCTGCAGCTTGTTTTGCACCTTGGCCCAGGCCAGGTCGGGATCGGTGTCGGGGGCGAAGGTGAGGGTGATGGCCGAGGCGCCCGCCGAGTCGCTGGTCGAGCTCATGTAGAGCATCTTGTCAAGGCCCGTCATCGACTGCTCGATGATCTGGGTGACGGTGTCCTCCACGGTCTTGGCGGAGGCCCCGGGGTAGAGGCTGCGGATGGTGATCGAGGGCGGGGCGATCGGCGGGTACTGGGAGATCGGGAGGAAGTGGATGGCCAGCCCGCCCAGCAGCATCAGGATGATGGCGATCACCCAGGCGAAGACGGGTCGGTCGAGGAAGAAGCGGGACAGCATGGCGGCCGCCTACTTCGCCGCCGCGGCCTGGGTGGCTGGCGCCGGGCCGCCGCCGGCCGCAGGGGGCCTCGCCGCCGGGACCGGCTTCACCGGCATTCCTGGGCGGATCTTCAGCAGCCCCTCGACGATCACCCGGTCGCCCTCGCCGAGCCCGTCGGTCACCAGCCAGCGGTCGCCGATCGCCCGGTCGACTGTGAGCAGCCGCTGCTGCACCTTGCCGTCCGTGCCCACCACGAGAGCCACCGCCGAGCCCTTGAGGTCGCGGGTGATGCCCTGCTGCGGTGCCAGCACCGCCTTCTCGTTCACGCCCTCCTCGACGACCGCCCGCACGTACATGCCGGGCAGCAGGGTGGCGTCGGGGTTGGGGAACACCATCCGCAGCACGACCGATCCCGTGGTGGGGTCGACCGTCACGTCGCGGAACTGCAGGCGGCCCTCGCGCGGGTACGGGGTCCCGTCCTCGAGCAGCAGGCTCACCCGGCTCTCCGTCTCGCCGCCGTGCCGCAGGCGGCCGCTCTCCAGGTTGCGCCGCAGCCGCAGCACGTCGGCGCTGGCCTGGGTGACGTCGACGTAGATCGGGTCGAGCTTCTGGATGACGGCGAGCGGCGTGGGCTGGTAAGCGGTCACCAGCGCGCCCACGGTGACGCTCGACTTGCCGATGCGGCCGGAGATCGGGGCCCGCAGCGGCGTGTACGAGAGGTTGATGCGCGCGCTCTCCACCGCCGCCCGCGCCGAGTCCACGCTGGCCTGCGCCCGCAGCAGCGCCGCCGCGGCGTCGTCGTAATCCTGCTGGCCGACGGCGTGGATCTCGACCAGGCCCTTGAGCCGCTCGGCGCGCAGCCTGGTGGCGGGCAGGTTGGCGTCCGCCACGGCCAGCGCCGCCTTCGCCTGGTCGTAGGCCGCCTGGTACGGCGCCGGGTCGATCTGGTACAGGAGGCTGTCCGCCGCGACCTCGGAGCCCTCCTGGAAGAGGCGCTTCTGGATGATCCCGTTGACCTGCGGGCGCACCTCGGCGACCAGGTAGGCGGCCGTCCGGCCGGGCAGCTCCGTCGTCAACACCACTCGGCTGGCGTGGATGGTCTCGACCCCGACCTCGACCGGTCCCCGCGGCGGCGGTGGAGCCGACCGCCCGCAGCCGGCGAGCGCGACGAGAGCGGTGGTGGCGAGGGTGCCCGTCAGGGTGAGAGCGAAGGGGGTGCGTGGCTCCAAGGTCGTCTCCTCGGCCGATGCGGCCGGCTCGAACCCGTTGCAGTTGCCTTTTCTACACCCGGGCGGCGACCCCGCGATATGAAGCGGGATGCTCACCCAGCCAACCGCCTGCACCACCTGCTACACTCGGCCCACCCCTGCTCGGCCGGAACCGTGTCGTAAAGCACGTAAAGGAGCTTGGCGCCGTGACCCCTGAAGACCGCTCCCGGCTCGTCGACCTGCTCACGCGCCAGCGCCTGCTGGCCCTCGCCGTGGTGGTGGACGGCGCCCCGGTGGTCGGGCTGACGCCGTTCGCGTACGACCGCGAGCGGGCCGCGCTCTACGTGCAGGCCTCGCGTCTCGCCCGCCACTCCCAGGGTCTGAAGCCGGGCGCCGCGTGGAGCGGCCTCATCCACGAGCCCGACTCGGCGCAGGCCGATCCGCTGCAGGTGCCGCGTCTCCTTCTCGAGGGCCGGGTGGAGCCGCTCGCCGGGGACCAGGCCGACTTCGCGGCGGCCGCACGGATCTTCCTGTCGCGTCATCCCGGCGCGGCAATAACCTTGGCGCTGCCGGATTTCGGCCTGTTCCGCCTGCCCCCCGACGGGGGCCGTCTGGTCCTCGGCTTCGGGGCTGCACTCAACATCTCGCGGTCCCACCTCCAGGACCTCGCAAAATCTTGAGTTGTGCGTATAATCCGGCGACCGTTTCTATCCCCTGAACGGGGTGCCTGCACTCAACAGGAGACGAGGACCTGGATGGGCAAACCGCTCAAGGTCGTGGTGGCGGCGGACTCGCAGATCGCGGCCTTGAAACTGGCGGCGGACCTCGACCAGTGCGGCTTCACCCCCAGTTTCCAGTTCGCCTGCTCCGAGAGCGACCTCGAGCGCTTGGTGCCGGACTGCGAGCTGCTGGTGGCCTGGCACCCGGCCGAGGCGCTCCCGCCGCTGCGGGTGCTCGAGCTGTGCGCCGGCCGGCCCGGAGCACCGCCGGTCCTGGTCTACGCCGAGGCCTTCACCGAGGGGCAGGTGATCGAGCTGATGCGCAAGGGCGCTCGCGACTGCGTCCGGCGCGGCGACCTCGGCCGGGTGCGGGCTGCCTTCGAGCGCGAGGCCGCCGAGGCGGTCGGGCGCAAGGCGCGGGGCGAGAGCGACGCCGAGGACCGGTACCGGGCCCTGATCGAGGAGATCCCGGCGCTCACCTACGTGGCCTGGGCGGACGAGAGCGGCAGCCGGGCCTACGTCAGCCCGCAGCTGCTGGCGATGACGGGATACAGCCCGGCCGAGTGGCTGGCCGAGCCGGACACCTGGCTGCGGCGCCTGCACCCGGAGGACCGGGAGGCGGTGCTGCGGCAGTTCCACGAGGCGTGCGCCAGCGGCGGACGCTTCGCCTGCGAGTACCGGCTTCTGGACCGTGACGGGCGGGTGGTGTGGTGGCGCGACGAGGGCCGCGCCTTGACGGGGCCCGACGGCGCCGCGCGCTACGTGCGCGGCTTCGTGCTGGACGTCACCGAGCAGAAGCTGGCGGAGGAGTCGCTGCGGCGGCTGCGCTTCTACGACCAGCTGACCGGGCTGCCCAACCGCGTGCTGCTGCAGAGGCGGCTGGGCCGGGCGCTGGCGGAGTGCGCGCAGGCGGGTCGCCCGCTCTCGGTGCTGATCCTGGCCCTCGACCGCTTCCGCGACATCACCAACACCCTGGGCCACCACAACGGCGACCTCATCGTCCGCGACCTGGCGGTGCGCCTGGGCGACGCGCTCGGCGACGCCGACCGGGTGGCCCGGCTGCGCGGCGACGAGTTCGGCCTGCTGCTGCCGGACGCCGACGCCAGCCTGGCGCGCCAGGTGAGCGAGCGGGTGCTGAGCGCGCTCGACCGGCCCTTCCTGGTGCAGCGGTTGCCGATCGAGGTCTCCGCCAGCGTGGGGATCGCGGTGGCGCCCGAGCACGGCAACGAGGCGGAGACGCTGCTGCGGCACGCCGACGCCGCGGTGCAGGCGGCCCGCAAGATCGGCGGCGGTGCCAGCGTCCTCTACTCGCCCGAGTGCGAGCCGCACGACCCCGTGCGCCTGGCCCTGCTCGGCGAGCTGCGCCGCGCCATCGACGCGGGCGAGCTGCAGCTCCACTACCAGCCCAAGGTCGATCTCAAGTCGCACACGGTGGTCGGTGCGGAGGCGCTCCTGCGCTGGGCGCACGGCAACCGCGGGTTCGTGCCGCCGGCGGAGTACATCCCGCTGGCGGAGCAGACCGGCCTCATCCGGCCCCTCACCCGCTGGGTGCTCGACCGGGCGGTGGCCGAGGCGCGCGTCTGGGAGCGCAACGGCCGGGGACTGCCGGTGGCGGTGAACGTCTCCGCCCGCAGCCTGCACGACGGACGGCTGCTCGACGACGTGGCCGAAGCGCTGTCCCGGCACGCGCTCTCGCCCGAGCGGCTGGAGATCGAGGTCACCGAGAGCGCGGTGATGCCCGATCCCTCGCGGGCGGCCGAGGTGCTGCGCAGCCTCACCTCCCGCGGCGTGGCCGTGGCGATCGACGACTTCGGCACCGGCTACTCCTCGCTGGGGCTGCTGCGGCGCCTGCCGGTGGCCGAGCTGAAGATCGACAAGTGCTTCGTGATCGGCATGGCCGGCGCCGGCGGGGAGGACACGGCGATCGTCCGCTCCACGGCGGAGCTGGCGCACAACCTCGGCCTGAGCGTGGTGGCGGAGGGCGTCGAGGACCAGTGGACGCTCGACCTGCTGTCGTCGTTCGGCTGCGACCAGGCGCAGGGCTTCCACATCGCGCGGCCGATGAGCTGCCGGGCGCTGGTCGATTGGGTGGGCGCGTCCGCCTGGAGGAAGGCCGAGAGCTGACCGGGCGTGCTCACGAGGGGCCCGCCGGAGGCCCGACCCGCTACTGCCCGACCGGCTCGTCCTCGTAGTCGGTGGGATCTGCCGGAGGGTCGGGCGGGATGCCGCGCATGGCCTCGCGCACCAGCGCCTGGTGCAGCACCTCCTCGTCGCGCAGCTCCTGGAAGAGCCTGCGCACCTCGGGGTCGGCCAGGTGGGGCAGCGCCTCCACGAAGAAGGCGTGGGCTTTCACCTCGGCCCGCAGGGCCGCCTCCATCGCCTGCCGCGCCGACATGTAGAGGCGCACCTCGTCGTAGCCGGGGGCCTCGACCTCCCAGAGCATGGCGGAGGTCACGCGGCGGGCGGCGTCGCCGAAGAGCGAGCGGCGGCGCGCCCGCAGGTCGTCGCCGTGCTTCTTCTCGTTGCCGGCCATGGCGCGGAAGAACTTGGCCGCCTCCGCGGTGTGGTGCTGCTCCATCTGGTCGGCCAGCTCCAGGTAGCGCTCCTGCGCCTCGTCCTCCACCAGGATGGCGAGGTCGAGGGCGTCCTGCAGGCCGAGGCTGGTGAAGTCGACGTTCGCGTTCATGGCGATCCCCGGTCGGGCCGCGTCAGGGCTGGACGCGGCGTACGGCGGTGATGAAGTACTCCGTCTCGCCGAGGCAGCGAGGCAGGCCCTCGTGCTGCTCGTAGCTCAGCGCCACCCGCTCGCCGAGGTGCTGGTTGATGGCCCTGGCCACGGTGTCGTCGCGGACGGTGAAGCGGAAGATCTCGGGCATGGCGCCGGGCAGGCTCACCATCGCCAGCTCGCCCTCCCAGGTCTTGCAGACCCACCCCTTCTTCGAGAACTTCTGGACGTAGCCGGCGCGGTCGCCCGAGGAGTAGGCGAAGTGCAGCGCCAGCCAGAAGTAGCCGAGAGCGAGCAGCACGGCGACGATCGGGACCACGAACAGGGCGAGGCGCAGGCGGCGACGCCAGCGCGAGCCTCGCGAGGGCGCGGGCGCCGGCGTGGCGGCGTCGGCGCCGTTCGGCGACGGACGGCCATCGGACGACCGCGGCCTGGCCATGGTGGCGCCAGTCTAACAGCGAGAGCGGTCGGACGGCGAGCCTACGCCTCCCAGGGCAGGCCGGGTCGGCCGAAGTGGCCGTAGTTGGTGGTCGAGCGGTAGATCGGCTGCAGCAGGCAGAGCCTCTCGATGATCGCCGCCGGCCGGAAGTCGAACGACCGCACCAGCTCCTCGGCGGTGCGGGCGTCGCCGGTGCCGAAGGTGTCGACCTTCACCGAGACCGGCTGCGCCTGGCCGATCGCGTAGGCCACCTGGATCTCGGCGCGGCGGGCGATGCCGGACTTCACCACGGCGCGGGCGATGTGACGGCAGAAGTAGGCCGCGCTGCGGTCGACCTTGGAGGGATCCTTGCCGCTGAAGGCGCCGCCGCCGTGGTGCGCGGCGCCGCCGTAGGTGTCCACGATGATCTTGCGGCCGGTGACGCCGCAGTCCGCGCTGGGGCCGCCCTGCTCGAAGCTGCCCGAGGGGTTGACGATGAACTCGATGCCGGCCCGGTTCCACTCGCCGAGCGCGCGGGGAGCGAGGTCGCTCTCCACGTACTCGGCGATCTGCGGCTGCCCGACCCCGGCCGCGTGCTGGGTGGAGACGAGGACGGTCTCCACCCGGGCCGGTCGCCCGTCGGCGTAGAGCACCGAGACCTGGGTCTTGCCGTCGGGGCGCAGCCAGCCGACCCGGCCGGCCTTGCGGTCCTCGGACATCACCCGTGCCAGCCGGTGGGCGAGGAAGATGGGCAGCGGCATCAGCTCGTTGGTCTCGTCGGTGGCGTAGCCGAACATCAGCCCCTGGTCGCCGGCGCCCTGCTCCAGGCCCTTGCCCACGGCGGTGCTGATCTCGGCCGCCTGCCGGGTGACGTGCTGCGCCACGGCGACTCCGTCCGCGTTGAAGGACTCCGCGGGATCGGTGTAGCCGATGCTGCGGATCGCCTGGCGGGCGATCGCCTCGTGGTCGAGGGTGCGGCCGGCGGTGATCTCGCCCGCCACCACCACCACCCCGGACTTGCACAGCACCTCGCAGGCGACGTGCGCGGCGGGGTCCTCCGCCAGGTAGGCGTCGAGCACCGAGTCCGCGATGAAATCGCAGACCTTGTCGGGGTGTCCCTCCGTGACGGACTCCGACGTGAAGACGAACGGGCGGCCGTTGACGCCGGACTTCATGTCGCTCACCGCATGCCCCTCCTTGAGCTGCTGCGTCGGAACACCCGGGAGCGCGCGGTGGGCCGCGCCTGGCACTTGGTTGCCGCTGTGAAGCAGCCGCATCTCCCGCGCACCGGCGCGGGATCGGCACCTTGGGATGCCTGCCCAGGTTGCCGGGCCCGATCCTTCGGGCCGCTCCGAATGTTCAAGGCAACTATAGCACCGCCGCTACCCGCGGCGCACGAGCACCCGCCGGGCCGGGCGGCGCCGCGGGGCCTGCGGCCCGGCGAGGGGCCGCGCCATGACCGCCGCCCGGATGCGGTCGGCCGCCTTGTCCAGGTCGGCCTCGGAGTGGAAGGTGAACACCGCGGAGTAGCGCTTGCCCACCACCTGGGCCACCAGGAACTCGATGTTGACGCAGCTCTCGGCCAGGGCCACGGCGATGCGGTTGGCGAGCCCTGGGCGGTTCTCGCCCAGCACCAGCAGCGTCGGCGCGCCGTCCGGCCGCAGCCGCGCGCGCTGCGCGGCGAGGGCCGCCTTGCGGGAGCTGATGGGCGCCACCTCGACCACCGCGCAGGACGGCTCGCCCGGCAGCCTGTAGCCCATCACCACCTGCAGGTCGACCCCCGCCGCCGCCAGCGGGTCGAGCAGCTCGGCCAGCGCGCCGGGCCGGTGGGCGATCTCCGCGCGCCACAGCGCGAGCTTGCGAATCCGGATGGCCATGATCTCGATCCTCAAGCCCCCACGGGCACCGCCCGCCGCTCGTCGGGGACCGGTTGCCGGCTCTCGAGGCCCATCATGCCGGTCTCCAGCCAGCGCTGACGGCCGTCGAGCACCGAGATGCCGAGACGATACCGCACAACGTCGTCGTTGCTCCAGAGGTCCCGGAACAGATCCCGGATCCGGCGGCGGGCGGTGCGGCAGAAGCCGTCGGCCAGACGCGCGGCCTCCGCTCCCTCGGGAGCCCCGGTTCGGAGAAGCGCTTGCGCGCGGGCGAGCGACGCCGCCATCGCGAAGGTCTCGTTGGCGATGTCGACCAGACGGAACAGGAACGCCTGCCGGCTCTGCAGCCTCGCCTGGTAGACCAGCATCCCATGGAAGCTCGCCCGCGCCAGGCGGCGCGAGCAGCGGTCGATGAAGCGCAGGTGGGTGGCGAGGCGCCCGAAGCCCGAGTACTTCGGCCACAGGCTCCAGCCCAGCCAGCGGGTCGGGTACCACCAGGAATAGAAGCCCGCCATCCCCGGCAGCGCCCTGAGCTTCTGCGACAGCGGCTTGTCGGGGTCGACCATGGCCCCGGCGACCTGCAGGTGCCTGTCCACCATCTCCCGGGCCATGAAGAGGTGCATGATCTCGGTCGAGCCCTCGAAGATCTTGTTGATGCGGAAGTCGCGCATCATGCGCTCGACCGGGACCGGCTCCTCGCCGCGCTCGGCGAGCGAGTGCTCGGTCTCGTAGCCGCGGCCGCCGCGGATCTGCATGGTCTCGTCGACGATCTCCCAGCCGCGGTGGGTGTTCCACTCCTTGGCTGCCGCCGCCTCCAGGCGGATGTCGCAGCCGCCTCGGTCCGACATCTGGGTGGCCAGGTTGGCGACCGACTCCATGGCGAAGGTGCGGGCGGCGATGTCGGCGATCTTGTGGGCGATCGCCTCGTGGCGGCCGACCGGCCGCCCCCACTGCACGCGCTCGTTCGCCCAGCGGCGGACGATCTCGAGGGCGGCCCGGGCGGTGCCCACGCAGATGTTGGGGATCGAGAGCCGGCCGTCGTTCAAGGTGGTGAGCGCGATCTTCAGGCCGCGCCCCTCCTGGCCGATCAGGTTCTCGGCCGGGACGCGCACGTCCTTGAAGTCGATGACCGCGTTGGAGAGCGCGCGCAGGCCCATGAAGCGGCAGCGGTGCTCCACGCTCACCCCGGGCCAGTCGGTCTCGACCACGAAGGCGCTGATCCTGCGGGTGGCGGGGTCGATGGCCATCACCACCAGCAGCTTCGCCAGCGTGCCGTTGGTGGTCCACAGCTTCTTGCCGTTGAGCAGGTAGGCGCTGCCGTCCGGCGCCTTCGCCGCGGTGGTCGAGAGCCGCGCCGGGTCGGAGCCCACCTGCGGCTCGGTGAGCGCGAAGGCCGAGATCTCGCCGGCGGCGCAGCGCGGCAGGTACTTCTTCTTGAGCTCCTCGCTGCCGAACAGCTTCAGCGGCTGCGGCACGCCGATCGACTGGTGCGCCGAGAGCAGGGCGGCGAGGTTGCCGTCGTAGCTGCCGACGAGCGCCATCACCCGGTTGTACTCGACGTTGCTGAAGCCGAGCCCGCCGTACGTCGTCGGGATCTTCATCCCGAAGGCGCCCAGCCGGCGCAGGCCCTCGAGCATCTGCGGCGGGTACTCGCCGCTGCGGTCCATCTCCCCGGGATCGACCTCGTCACGCAGGAACTGCTTGAACTTCCCGTAGAACGCTGCGAACTCGGGGCGCTCGGTCCCCGGGAGCGGGTACGGGTGGATCAGATCGAGACGGAAGCGACCGAGGAAGAACTCGCGCATGAAGGAGGGGTGTTCCCACTCCGCCTGTCGCGAGGCCTCTGCGACCTTCAAGGACTCTTTCTCGGTGACCTCCGGCGACTTGTGAGTCGGCATCGGTAGGACCCTCCTCTTCGATTCTAGCCGCCGGGGTCACGGCCGTATCCGGTGAGGGCGTCAATCACTGTCAGGCGACTTCCGGGAGGGCCGGCCGGGCTGAGAATCGGGTAGACTCGCCGCGTTGAGCGGGATCGACCGGCGGGTGAGCCGCCAGCGCGGGTGGCACGGGCTGCTGGGCCTGGCGGCTCTCGTCTCGCTCGCCGCCGCACCACCGCCCTCGCTCACCGTCCTCTCGACGGGCCAGCGGCGTGACCTCAACCCCGTGGTCCGCGGCGAGGCGGAGATGGTCGCCATCCGCGAGCTGGCGGCGCCGTTCGGGGTCGAGGTCGCCAGCGACGCGAAGCGCGGCACCGCCACGCTCCGCCGCGGCAGCCACGCGCTGGTCCTCCACCACCAGAAGAACCTGGCCTCGGTCGACGGCGACCTCAAGCTGCTGCCGGCGCCGGCCCTGCTGGAGGCGGGGCAGTGGCTGGTGCCGGTGGAGGCCCTGCCCCGGCTGCTCGCGCCGCTGCTGGAGACGCCGGTCGAGTGGCGGCCGGCGGCGCGGGTGCTGCTGGTGGGGCCGGTGACGGTGCCCCGGGTCACCGTGAGCACGTTCCTCACCGGCGACATGGCACGGGTGGTCTTCGAGGCCAGCGAGAAGCTGCCGTTCCGGGTGCAGCAGGAGGCCGACCGGGTGACCGTGAGCGTGCCCCGCGACCTCGTCGACGTGACGCTGCCCGCCGGGCGCCCCGCCGGCGGCATCGTCGACTCCGTGCAGTACCTGGGCGGCCGAGAGAACCTGTTCGCCGTGCGGCTGGGTCCGCGCTTCCGCAGCCTGAAGGCGAGCGAGCAGGAGTCGCCGCCGCGCCTGGTGCTCGAGCTGCACGGCCCGCCGCTGGTGGCGGAGAAGCCGCCCGCGCCCGCGCCGGCGGCGCGCGTGCCCGTGCCCTTGCCGCCCCCCGAAGAGCCGGCGCTGCGCACCATCGTCATCGACCCCGGCCACGGCGGGCAGGAGGTCGGCGCGCGAGGCCCGGCGGGCACGCTGGAGAAGGACGTCTCGCTGGCGGTCGCCCGTCGGCTGCGCGCCGAGCTGGTGAACGGCAAGGGCCTGACGGTGTTCCTGACCCGCGACCGGGACGCCGAGGTGCCCCTCGACGAGCGCACGGCCACCGCCAACAACTACAAGGCCGACCTGTTCGTCTCGATCCATGCCAATGCCAGCCGCGCGCGCGGCGCCAGGGGCAGCGAGGTGTATTTCCTGTCCTACCAGGCGAGCGACGACGAGTCGCGCCGCATGGCGCAGGCGGAGGGCGCGGCCGAGCCGATGGCGAAGGCGGCAGCCACCTCCGACCTCGCCCTCATCCTCTGGGACATGGCCCAGACGGAGCACCTCGAGGAGTCGTCGAGGCTCGCCTCCCGGCTGCAGGAGGAGCTGTCCGTGGTGACCGGCAGCGAGGGGCGCGGCGTCAAGCAGGCCCCCTTCCGGGTGCTGGTGGGGGCCGGCATGCCTGCCGTGCTCGTCGAGATCGCCTTCATCTCCAACCCGGAGGAGGAGAGGCTGCTCGCCTCGGAGGCCTACCAGGAGAAGATCGCCGCCGCCCTCGCGCGCGGCATCGAGGCGTATCGCCGGGAGCGGGGGGCGCGCCCGGCCGCCCCGCCGCCGGCCGCGCCGGCGGCGGCAGCCTCGCCGGTGGCGCCCGGCGCCGGCGCTTCGCCGCGCGCACCCGCCCCATGACTGCGGGGCAGGCCAACCTGCTGACGGCCGTCGGGCTGGCCGGCCTGCTGGCCGCCGTCGCCTTCACCTCGCCGCGCTGGGCCGGCGCGCTGCGCGCCTCCGCCGTGCCGATCGAGGGGGAGGAGCCGGCGGCCGAGCCGACGTCGGCCGCCACCGCCGAGCCGCCGGCCGCAGGCGCCGCCGGGCGGCGTATCAGCGTGCGGCTGTACTTCGAGGCTCCCGATCGCGAGGGCCTGCTGCCGGAGGAGCGGGAGGTCGCGTTCTCGGCCGACCTCGCCCAGCAGATCCGGATCGTCGTCGACGAGCTGGCGAAGGGGAGCACCACCGGGCTCGTGTCGACGCTGCCGGCCGGCACCCGGGTACTCGACGTGTTCGTCCACGCCGGCGGTGTCGCCTACGTGGACCTCTCCGGCGAAGCTGCCTCGGGCCTGCCGGGCGGCTCCCGCGCCGAGCGGCTCACCGTCGACTCGGTCGTCGACACCGTGGTCGGCAACTTCCCGTCCACGACCCGCGTGCAGCTGCTGGTGGACGACCGTCAGGTGCCGTCGCTGGGCGGCCACGTCGACCTGTCCCGGCCGCTCCCTGCCGACCTGAGCGTGCTCGCGGCCGAAGCACCCGCCGCGGCGCCCACGGCGCCGGCCGAGGCGACACCGGCGCGCCGCTGACGTCCGCGGGCGGGCTGAGCGAGAATGGAAGGATGATCGGGGAGCTGCTCGCGCTGCTGCTGCTGGCGCCGCCCGGCGCGACGTCGCCGCGCAGCGCCACCGACCAGGCCGAGCAGCTGGCGGCAGCGGCGCTGCGGCTCGCCGCCACCGATCCGGCCGGGGCGCTGGCCCGGGCGCGGCGGGCTCTCGAGCTCACCGCCGACTTCGAGCCGACCGCCTTCGTCCGGGCCGGGCGCAAGGGCGAGGTGGTCGAGGACGCGTTCCAGTCGGCCCGCGACGCCTACCAGCGCCACCGGGCCGTGCTGTACGACGCGGTGGGGACGGTGCTCGCGCAGCAGGGCCAGGCGGTGCCGGCCAGCCGCTACCTGGGCCGGGCCTTCCTGCTCAAGCCCGACCCGGAGCGGGGCGTGGCGCTGGCGCGGGCGCTGACCCAGCTCGGCCGCGGGCGCGAGGCGATCGCCGTCATCGAGCGCGCGCTCGGCGGGCAGCCGTTGGCGCCGGCCGCGGTGGAGGTGCTGGGCCGGGCAGCGGACGTCGCCGGCCTGCCGAGCGCGCAGACGGAGGTCGATCGCTCGCGGCTGACGGCGCTCGGCCCCGCCGTGGCCCTGCGCGAGGGGCCGCTCACCTTCCCGCCGGGAGTGCGGCTGTCGACGGCGCCGGTGTTCCGGCTGGACGAGGTGCCGGTCACGGCCCTCTACGCGGCCGAGGCCTCGTGCCGCTCGTGCTCCGCCGACCTGGACGAGCTGGCCCGGCAGGTGCCCAAGGACGTTCGTGTCATCGCTCTGCCGGCCGGCGACGACCAGGACGCGGCGCTGCGGCAGGTGATCGCCCTCTACCGCCGCCCCTGGCCGGTGATGATGGGCCGCGGGGTGGCCGCACGGCTGGCGCTCGAGCCGCGATCGGTGCTGGTGATCGCTCGCAGCGGCTGGACGCTGGCCGTGCTGAAGGCGCCCTTCGGCCCCGAGCTCGGTGCGGCCATTGCCATCGTGCAGCGCACGGACGTGCAGGAGCAGATCCCGCGCCCTCAGTGGAACCGGCGCCCGCCCGACCGCTCGCCGCTGCCCGCCCCGCCCGGACTCCTGCCCGAGGGCATCGCACCGGGGGAGGACCTGCCGTTTCCGCCGGAGTTCGAGGCCGCCGTCGAGGCGTTCCGTGCCGGCCGCCTGGGCGAGGCGCTGAAGTGGGTCCTTGCGCTGGAGGCGAAGGGCGACGGCTGGCTTCTGCCCCCTGAGGCCCGGCTCGATCGGGCGCTGTGCCTGGCAGGGACCGGGCAGCGCGACGCGGCGCGTCGCCTCCTGCTGCGCACCGGTGACAGCCGCTTCGAATCCGCCATCGACAGCCTGCTGGAGACGGTCGCCAAGGGCCGCTGAGGGCCAGGCCGGCGTCCAGACGCCGGGCCTGGCCCCTGCTAGAGTGTGGGAGCCTTGGAGGTCGCGATGGCCCAGACGCCCCGCGCGGTGATCGAGACGAAGTTCGGCGAGATAGAGATCGAGTTCCTGCCCGACAAGGCGCCCGGCCACGTCAAGAACTTCCTCGACCTGGCCCGCAAGGGCTTCTACGACGGGACCACGTTCCACCGCGTGATCCCCGGCTTCATGATCCAGGGCGGCGATCCCAACACCAAGGACCCCGCCGGCTCGCGGGCGAGGCACGGGACGGGCGGCCCCGGCTACACGATCAAGGCGGAGTTCAACGACACCGCCCACCGGCGCGGGGTCGTGTCCATGGCGCGCTCGAACGACCCCGACAGCGCCGGCTCCCAGTTCTTCGTCTGCGTCGCCGACTCCGGGTTCCTCGACCGCCAGTACAGCGCGTTCGGCCGGGTGGTGCGGGGGATGGAGGTGGCCGACAGGATCGTGAGCGCGGCGCGCGACTCCCGTGACAACCCGAACGAGCGGATCGACATGAAGGTGCGGGTGGCCGAGCCCGCGGCCTGAGGATTGCACGGCGATGGCAACCGGCGCGGATTCGCGCGAGACCGAGGTCAAGCTGCGCGTCTCCGACCTCGACGCGGTGCGCGAGTGCCTGCGGCGCAACGGCGCGCGGCTCTCGCGCGAGCGCCACCTCGAGGACAACGTCCTCTTCGACGACGCCAGGGGGTCGCTGCGGGCAGGCGGCGCGGTGCTGCGGCTGCGGCGGATGCCGCGGTCAGGCCTGCTCACCCTCAAGGGACCGAGGCAGCTCGAGGGTGGCGTGAAGTCCCGCGAGGAGCGCGAGACGACGATCGAGGATCCCGACGCGCTGGAGACGATCCTGCGCGGGCTCGGCTACCGGCCCGTCTTCCGCTACCAGAAGTACCGGGAAAGCTGGAGCCACCGCGGCCAGGAGATCGAGCTGGACGAGACCCCCATCGGCAGCTTCCTGGAGATCGAGGGCGACCTCGAGGGCATCCACGCCGTCGCCGCCGAACTCGGCTTCTCCTCGCGCGACTACGTCGGCGAGTCGTACGTCGAGCTCTTCTTCGCCTCGGGGGGTGAGGGCGACATGGTGTTCGCACCGCCGGCGCGGTAGACGACCGACAGCCCCTGCCGCAGCGTTTCGAGGGCGTCGTGGGCGGCGCGTGGTAGCCTGCGGGCCGCGATGAAGGCCATGGTGCTGGCGGCCGGTCTCGGCCTGCGCATGCGGCCGCTCACGCTGCTCCGCGCCAAGCCGGTGCTGCCGGTGCTCAACCGGCCGCTGCTGCACTGGACCTTGCGCCGGCTGGCCGCCGCCGGGGTCCGCGAGGTGATGGTCAACCTGCACCACCTGCCGGAAACGGTGACCGCGGCGCTCGGTGCCGGCCGCGGCCTCGGCCTGCGCATCCACTATGCGCGCGAGGTGCGGATCCTGGGCACCGGGGGCGGGCCCCGGGCCGTCCGCGACTTCTTCGGCCGCGACGCGTTCCTGCTGGTGAACGGCGACGTGCTGTTCGACCTGGACCTGCGCCGGCTCTGCGAGCGGCACCGCCGCTCGGGCGCCTGCGCCACGCTGGCCCTCCGACCCAACCCCGACCCGCACGCCTACTCGCCGGTGGTCACCGACCGCCGCGGCCGCATCCTGTCGATCGCGAACCGGCCCCGGCCGGCCGCGGGCACGGTCTCGCTCTTCGCCAGCGTGCACGTGCTGCAGCCGGAGCTGCTGGACCTCCTGCCAGAGGGAGTGTCGGACAACGTGCGCGACCTCTACGTCCCGCTGCTGGCGGAGGGTGCTCACCTGCTGGGGGTGCGCACCGGAGGCACGTGGTACGATCTCGGCCGCCCGTCGCTGTACCGCGACGCGCAGCTGCGGCTGCTGCCGCGGGGTCGTTCGCTCGTCGCCGACGGCGCGCGGGTGGCGCGCGACGCGAAGGTGAGCAGGACCGTGGTCGGGAAGGATGCGCGGGTGCTCCCGGGGGCGCGCGTCGAGCGCAGCGTCCTCTGGGACGGGGCGGTGATCGAGGCCGGGGCGCGGGTGTCGGGAGCGATCCTGGCGCAGGGCGCCCGGGTGCGGTCGGGGGAACGGGCCGAGCGGGTGGTGGTGCTGCCCGCGGCGGCGCTGGCTTCGGACGCGGACGCCGGCGGGCGCGTGCGGCGGCAGGGCGACATGGCCTGGGTGGACATCGAGTGAGCGTGCAGGCGATGGGGATGGCGGCCGCCGCCGCAGGTGGCGGGTCGATCACGGACGGGCAGGGAGCCCGAACGGTGATCCTCGAGTACCTCGCCGAGCGGCGGCCCCAGGACGCGGCGGAGACCGAGGTGGTGCCGCTCTCCGGCGACGCCTCCACCCGTCGCTACTACCGGCTGGTCGACACCGACCGCCGCTACGTGCTGGCGCTCTATCCCGAGCCCTTCGACCCGGAGGCCCTGCCCTTTCTCACGGTGGGCGCCCTGCTCGGCGAGTACGGCCTGCCAGTGCCGGCGGTGGTGGACGTGGACGGACCGCGGGGGATCGTGCTGCAGGAGGACCTCGGCGACTGCACGCTGCAGGAGGCGCTCGGCGGCAGCGGCGAGGGGCGCACGGCCGACCTCTACCAGGCAGCGGTGGACGAGATCGCGCTCCTGCAGCAGAAGGCGGCGGTGGGGCCGCAGAAGGCCGAGTGCTTCCGCATCGCCTTCGACATCGAGAAGCTCTCCTGGGAGCTGCACTACTTCCAGAAGCACTTCCTGGAGGGCCACCGCGGCTGCGACCTCAGCGTGGAGGACCGGGCCACCCTGTCGCAGTCCTTCCACGTGCTGAGCGAGGAGATCGCCTCCTGGCCGCGGGTGCTCTGCCACCGCGACTACCACAGCCGCAACCTGATGCTGTTCGCCGGCGAGCTCTTCTGGATCGATTTCCAGGACGCCCGCATGGGGCCGGCGACCTACGACCTCGCCTCGCTGCTGCGCGACGCCTACGTCGACGTGGCCGAGGAGCTGCAGGAGGAGCTGAGGGAGCGCTTCCGGCAGAAGGCGGTGCCGGGGGAGACCAGGGACGTGTTCCGCCGGCGCTTCGACATGATGTGCGTGCAGCGCAACCTCAAGGCGCTGGGGACGTTCGGCTTCATGGCCAGCGTGCGCGGCAAGGAGGTGTACCTGCCGTACATCCCGCGGACGCTGGCCCACGCCCGGCGCAACCTGTCCCGGTACCCGGGCCTGGAGCAGCTCTGGCGCACGCTGGCGCGCCACGTCCCGGAGCTCGAATAGCGGGGAGACGACGATGGAGACGGTGCGGATCTCTGAGTTCGCCAGGCACGTGGGGGGGGAAGTCCTCGTCCGCGGGTGGCTGCACAACAAGCGCTCGAGCGGCAAGCTGCAGTTCCTGATCCTGCGCGACGGCTCCGGCTACGCGCAGGCGGTGGTCTCGAAGAAGGCGGTTCCGGCGGAGGCCTGGGACGCGCTGGAGGCGGCGGGACAGGAATCCTCGCTGGAGGCGCAGGGGCGCGTGCGGGCGGACCCGCGGGCGCCGGGAGGGTACGAGCTCGACGTCACCTGGGCCTCGGTCCTGCAGGCCGTGCACGACTTCCCGATCACGCCCAAGGAGCACGGCACGGCCTTCCTGATGGAGAACCGCCACCTGTGGCTGCGCTCGACGCGGCAGCACGCGATCGCGCGCGTCCGCCACACGGTGGTGAAGGCGGTGCGCGACCACCTCGACGACCAGGGTTACCTGCTGGTGGACACCCCGATCTTCACCCCGGCCGCCTGCGAGGGCACCACCACGCTCTTCGGCGTGCCGTACTTCGACGAAGGCACCGCCTACCTCACCCAGAGCGGGCAGCTCTACAACGAGGCCACGGCTGCCGCGCACGGGAAGGTCTACTGCTTCGGCCCCACGTTCCGGGCCGAGAAGTCGAAGACCCGCCGCCATCTCACGGAGTTCTGGATGGTGGAGCCGGAGATCGCCTTCGCCCACCTCGAGGACGCGATCGCTCTCGCCGAAGGCCTCGTCAGCTACGTGGTCGCGCAGGCGCTCGAGAAGCGGCGCGAGGAGCTGAAGGTCCTGGAGCGGGACACCGCGAAGCTCGAGAGCGTGAAGCCGCCCTTCCCGCGCCTGCACTACAAAGAGGCCATGGCGCTGCTGCAGCAGAAGGGTTCCACCACCCCGATGGGCAGCGACTTCGGGGGCACGGACGAGACGCTGATCGCCGAGCAGTTCGACCGGCCGGTGGTGGTCCACCACTTCCCGGCCGCGATCAAGGCGTTCTACATGAAGCCCGACGCCGCCGAGCCCGAGTACAGCCTCTCGGCTGACGTGCTCGCGCCGGAAGGTTACGGCGAGATCGTGGGCGGGGGCGAGCGCCTGGCCGACCCCGAGCTGCTGCTGAAGCGCATCCACGAGCACCAGCTGCCGGAGGACGCCTTCCGCTGGTACCTGGACCTGCGCCGCTACGGCACCTTCCCCCACGCCGGCTTCGGCATGGGCATCGAGCGGGTGGTCACCTGGATCTGCGGCATCGAGCACCTGCGCGAGACCATCGCCTTCCCGCGCATGCTGTACCGCATCTACCCATAAATGCAATTCTTGCGCGCCCAGCGGATCGCGGAACTTGCGGGCTCAAACAACATTAATTCATCTAGTTAGCTAGAGTTCAGGACGTTCCACTCGGTTTCGTGGCGGCGCATGAAGTTCCGCTCTGCGCCAACCCGGTGCCCACTCGACGGGACCTCTGCCAACCCGGATCTGGGGCATACTGCCATTAGAGCATCCACCCCCCCGGGTAGAGGATCCACGTGAAGAGCATGTTGACGGACCGCCAACTGGCCGCCCTGGCGCCCCCGGCGACCGGCCGCCTGGAGGTCGCGGACGGTACCGGTCTCGTCGTCCGCGTCACTCCCAACGGAACGAAGACCTTCGGTGTCTGGTGGCGGGTTCCCAAAAAGTTCGGGGGCGCCGAGCAGAAGGGCTTCTACACGATCGGGAAGACTGTTGCCGTAACCCTCGCCGAGGCTCGGAGACAGGCGAAGGAGGTCCTGGAGCTGGCGCGCAGCGGCGTGGACCCGGTCGTCGAGCTCAGGCGGCGCGCTGAGGAGGCGCAGGCCGAAGCCGTCCGACGAGCGGGCCTCACGGTCCTCGCCGTCGTCGAGCGGCACCTCGAAGCCCGCCGCGCCATGCTGCGCCCGGCGACGCTCTCCCAGTACGAGTACACGGTGAAGACCCTGCGGGAGTCACCCTTGGCGGCCCGGCAGTTGCTGGACCTCAAGCGCAGCGAGGTCCGCGAGGCCTTGCGTGCCATCAGCCGAGAGCGCGGCACGGGTTCAGCTCGCAAGGTGAAGACGCTCGTCCGCGCCGCCGCGCGCTGGGCAGCGGCGGAGGACGTGGTGCCGCACGATGTCCTCGCAGGGCTCAGCATGCCGGAGGTCGAGAGCGTCCCCAGGGACCGGGT
>DATKME010000063.1:0-136959 GCA_035542035.1 Vicinamibacteria bacterium
TGATCGCCGAGGGGAGGAGCGAGGCCCGGGCCCGTGCCATCGCCGAGCGGGTGATGGCGGACGTGGCCGGCTGGCTGGCCTGAGGCGGCGGCCTCGTCGAGACCGGGCCGTCAGCGCGGCAGGGACTCCTCCGCCGCCGGCGGCCGCCGCGGGGACCGTGTCGCAGCAGCCGCGGGTGGCGGCGACGCGGGTGAGCGGGGCGCAGCAGCGTCGACACCGAGCGCGCCGTTCGCATCACGTCGCTCCATGGAACCACGCCCCCGGCACCGCGGCCAACACCACGCGTCACAGCCGCACGCCACGCAGGCGCAGCGCGTTCGAGATGACGGTGACCGAGCTGAGGCTCATCGCCGCGGCCGCGACCATGGGCGAGAGCAGCCAGCCGAGCCAGGGGTAGAGGACACCCGCCGCGAGCGGGATGCCGAGCGCGTTGTAGGCGAAGGCCCAGAACAGGTTCTCGCGGATGTTGGCCACCGTGGCCCGGGAGAGCCGCCGGGCGCGGACGATCCCGCGCAGGTCGCCTCCGACCAGCGTCACCCCGGCGCTCTGCATGGCGACGTCGGCGCCGGTTCCCATCGCGATGCCGACCTGCGCGGCGGCGAGGGCGGGGGCGTCGTTGATGCCGTCGCCCGCCATCGCCACGGTGCGGCCCGCGTGCTGCAGCCCCCGCACGACCTCCGCCTTGCGCTCGGGTGACACCTCCGCCTCCACCTGGTCGATGCCCACGGCGCGGGCGACCGCCTCCGCGGCGGTCCGGTTGTCGCCGGTCAGCATCACGATGCGCAGGCCCTCGGCGTGGAGCGCGGCCACGGCCTCCGCCGCGTCGCCCCTCACGGTGTCGGCGGCGGAGAGCAGCGCCCGTGGCCGCCGGGACTCGGCCAGGTAGAGGACCGTGCGGCCCTGCCCCTGCTCGCGCTCGGCCACCGCCAGGAGCGGCTCGACCTCCACGCCGTTCGCCTCCAGCAGCGCTCGGCTGCCCAGCAGCAGCTCGCGGCCGCCGACGGTGCCGCTGAGGCCGCCGCCGGCGTGGGAGCTGAACCCGGCCACGCCGCTGAGGGCGATCTCCCGCTGCTCGGCGGCCTCGACGACGGCCCGCGCCAGCGGGTGGTTGCTGTCGCGCTCGAGGCTGGCGGCGAGCCGGAGGGCGTCGCGCTCGTCGCCCGCCAGGTCGACGACGCTCGCCAGCCGCGGGCGGCCTTCGGTCAGGGTCCCGGTCTTGTCCACGACCAGCGTGTCGACGCGGGCGAGCGCCTCCAGGGCGGCGGCGTCCTTGAGCAGCACGCCGGCCGCGGCGCCGCGGCCCACCCCGACCATGATCGACATGGGGGTGGCGAGGCCGAGGGCGCAGGGGCAGGCGATGATCAGCACCGAGACCGCGGCCACCAGGGCGTAGGCGAAGCGGGGCTCGGGCCCGACGAGCGCCCAGGCGACGAAGGCGACCGCGGCGGCCGCCACCACGCCGGGCACGAACCAGGCGGCGGCGCGGTCGGCCAGCCGCTGTAGCGGCGCTCGGCTGCGCTGGGCCTCGGCCACCAGCTGGACGATGCGGGCCAGCAGCGTGTCGCGGCCGATCCTCTCGGCACGCATCACGAAGCTGCCGCTGCCGTTGAGGGTGGCGCCGGTCACGCGGGCGCCCGGCGTCTTCTCCACCGGCACGGGCTCGCCGGTGATCATCGACTCGTCGACCGAGCTCATTCCCTCCAGCACCAGGCCGTCGACGGGCACGCGGTCGCCCGGACGGACGCGCAGGCGGTCGCCGACCCCCACCTGCGCCAAGGGAACGTCGCTCTCCCGGCCGGCGGCCTCCAGCCGCCGTGCCGTCGCCGGCGCCAGCCCCAGCAGCGCACGGATGGCGCTGCCGGTCCTGGCGCGGGCCCGCAGCTCCAGCACCTGCCCCAGCAGCACCAGGGTCACGATCGCCGCGGCCGACTCGAAGTAGCGGCCGACCTCCCCGCCCTGGCCGCGGAAGGAGGCCGGGAACCACGCCGGCGCCAGCACGGCGACCACGCTGTAGGCCCAGGCGATGCCGGTGCCGATGCCGATCAGCGTGAACATGTTGAGCCGGCCGCTGCGGAAGCTGCGGGCCATCCGCTCGAAGAACGGCCGGCCGGCCCAAACGGTGACGGGCGTCGCCAGCGTCAGCTCCAGCCAGCCCTGGAGCCGGGGTGGGATGAAGCGGTGCAGCGCGAACGCCGGGAACATCGCGCCCATCGTCAGGGCGAGCAGGGGGACCGTGAGGGCGAGCGCGACGCGGAAGCGGCGGGTCATGTCGTCGAGCTCGGGGTTGCGCTCCTCGGCGGCCGACGCGGTGCGCGGCTCCAGGCCCATGCCGCAGATCGGGCAGGCCCCCGGCTTCGTCTCGAGCACCTCGGGGTCCATCGGGCAGACCCACTCCACGGGCTCGCCCTCCGGCCTGGCCGCCGCCTCGCCGGGCGCGGCTGCGGAAGCCGCCATGGGCATGCCCATGGCGGCCGGCGAAGGGCCTTTGTGCAGCCAGTGCGCGGGGTCCGCGGCGAAGCGCTCGCGGCAGCGGGGGTTGCAGAACCAGTAGGTGCGCCCGCCGTGCGCGAAGGAGCCGCCGCCGGCGCGGCCGGGATCGACCTTCATGCCGCAGACGGGGTCGGTCTCCAGCCTGGCCCGGCCCATCGACAGCTTCACCTCGTTGCTGGTCACGTCCGGTCCTCCTCGACCCTCAATCGGAGAAGCGGCCCAGCACCTCGAGCAGCTCGTCCACCTTCCCGCGCTGCTCGGCGGCGCTCCCGCTGCGGATGGCCTGGGCCACGCAGTGCTCGACGTGCTCGCGCAGCACCGAGTCCTCCACCCGCTTGAGCGCCGCGCGCACCGCCCGCAGCTGGGTCAGGATGTCGACGCAGTAGCGCTCCTCCTCCACCATGCGCAGGATCCCCCGCACCTGGCCCTCGATCCGTCGGAGCCTGGCCAGCTCGCCCGTGTGCCGCGCGTGCTGCATGGGCCTAGACTATACCTGGGTATGGTACCTGGAGCTACCGCAGCTCGATGACGTTGCGTTCGAGCAGGCGGGCGAAGATGGCCAGGATCTCGTCCTCCGTCATCGGGCAGAGCTTGAGGATCGAGCGCACGTCCCACTCCCCGTTGATGCGGGAGAGCACGAAGCCCTCCTCGGGGCGGAAGCGCTGCTGGGCGAGGGTGACGGCGGTCAGCCGCAGCCGCGGCACCTTCTCCAGCGGCACCAGGCGCGCCAGCTTGGCGTTCTGGCGGGCCTCGGCCACCGCCAGCAGCCCCTTCTTCGCCGCCTGGTTGACGCCGTCGAGGGCCAGCACCGCCTCGTACGCCTCGAGGGCGTCGTCGTAGCGGCCTTCCTTCAGCCGCGACTCCGCGGAGGCGAGCAGGGTCAGGATGCTCCCCACGGGGTCGCTGGTGGTCGACTCCGCCTCCACCCGGTCGGGCGCCAGCACGCCCTGCTCGACGAGGTCGGAGAGGAGCAACGTCGTCTCGTACTCCGAGCGGCGCGTCTCCAGGCTGATGGCTGCCAGGGTCCGGCCCAGGGCGGCAAGGCCCACGATTCGCCGCAGCGCGGGGTCGCTGAGCGAGACGGTGTCGACGGCGAGGCGGAAGGTCAGGCGGTTGCTGGGGAATTGCCTTCGCAGCCGCACCCACAGCTCGCGGCGGTGACGGCCCTCCTCCAGCAGCGGTCGCAGGTCGATGCCCAGGTCGGAGGGCGAGGCCGGCGCCGCCTGCGACTCGTCGAAGTCGAAGCGCCCGTCGGGCCAGAGGAACACGTCGAGAATCTGCGCCTCGGCCGCCAGGCAGAGCGCGTGCCGGATCGATCCCTCCGACAGCAGGCCGTCGCGCACCAGGATCTCGCCCAGGCGCGCCCGGCTCTTCTCCTCCTCCTGCTTCAGCAGCGCGCGGAAGAGGGTCTCCTCGTCGATCAGGCCCTCCCTCACCAGCCTCTGCCCGATGGTCTCCCGGGGGTCGTTGGATCCGGTGGACTGGAGCGTGCCGTCGCGAAAGCCGAAGCGCTTTCGCGTCGAGAGCCGCGTCACCTGCAGCAGGCCGGTCTTGCAGCGGCTCATCACCCACTGCATGAGGTCGAAGAAGTCGAGGGTGGCGAGCTCGCCGCCCAGGCTCATCCGATCCTGACCATCTCGCGCAGCTCGCGGGCCAGGTCCTCCGCGCTGGCGAAGCGCAGCTCCGGCCGCGGGTGCAGGCCCCGCACCAGCAGCTTGTCCATCGCCTCGGGCACCCCCGCCGCCAGCTGCGAGGGCAGCGGCAGGCCCACGCCCTGCGCCTGGGAGCGGGGATGGGTGCCGGTGAGCAGGTGGTACATCACGGCGCACAGGCCGTAGAGGTCGTCGGCGACCGTGAGCCCGCCCTCGGGGGCGCGGTAGGAGGAGGCGCCGCCCCTGTGCTGCGCCACCCGCCCCAGCCCGGCGTCGGTCACCTTGATGACGCCCGCCGCCACCATCACGTTCGAGGGCTGGATGGAGCCGTGGACGATGCCGCGGGCGTGCATGGCCTGCAGCACCTGGGCCACCATGCGCCCGAGCGCGTGCACCTGCTGGAAGCGCATGCGCCGGCCGCTGGCGATGGCCTCGGCGAAGGTGCGGCCGGGCACGTACTCGCTCACCACGCAACGCTCGCCCTGCCAGCGGGTGAAGGCGATCACCTTGGCCAGGTTCGGGTGCGACAACGCGGCGGCCGACTTGAGGTCGGCGGCCACCGCCTGCAGCACGCCCTCGGCCGCGAACAGCGCCGTGGGCATCACCCGCATGGCCACGTTGCGGCCGTCGGCCGCGTCCTCGCCGCGGTACACGACGCCGAGCGGGCCGCGACCGATCTCGTCCTTCGCCAGGAAGCGCGGGCCTCGCGGCACACCGGCGGCGGGTGTGGGGGCCGTCGGTGCGGGCACGGCGGGCGGGGGGACGGCGGCGGCCGCGGGCGGCGGCGCTCCCACCGCGAACGCCGACAGGGACGCGTCCGGCCCGGCCTGACCCGCGGGCGGCGGCAGCGGCGGCGCGCCCGAGGCCAGCCGTGCCATCCGCTGCGCGACGTCGCGGAAGCCCAGGTCCTCCGCCTGGACCTGCTTGTAGAGCGAGAGCGCTTCGGCCCGGGCTCCCGAGGCCTCCTGGGCCACGGCCAGCCAGTAGTACAGGCCGAGGTTGGCGGGCCCGATCGCCGCCGAGCCGACCGACTTGCGCAGCCGCTCCACCGCGAGCGCCGGCCGGCCGGTCTCGACCAGCAGCTGCGCCAGCAGCTCGGTCGCCGCCAGATGGTTCTCGTCGCCGGGTCCGACCCGCTGCAGCAGCGTGATCGCCCGCTCGCGGTCGCCGCCCTGCGCAGCCGCCTGGCCACCCTTGAACGCGTCTCCGGCCCGGTCGTAGAGGCTGCCCGCCCGGCGCGCGTCGCCCAGCTTCTCGAACAGCGCGGCCGCGGTGGCGAGGTCGCCCGCCTTCTCGAAGGCGGCGGCCGCGCGCGGCTCCAGCCCGGCCCGCACGTAGACGCTGCCCGCCGCCGCCCAGCTCTCGCCCGCCTCGTAGGCCTCGGCCGCCGCCTTCAGCATGTCCAGCGACTCGTACAGCTCCGCCGCCCGCAGGAAGTCGCGGCCCTTGACGAACCAGGCGGCGGCCTCGGCCGGGCGGTCGGCCTTGAACGCGGCCTCGCCGCGCAGCATCGCCGCGCGCGGGGCGTCACCGGCCTGCTCCAGCGCGTCGGCGGCGCGCGCCTCGTCCTCGGCCCGCAGGAAGAGCTCCGCCGCGCGCGCCGGCTGCTTCGCCTTCAGCTGCGCCTCCGCGGCCTGGCGGAAGAAGCCGCCGCGCTCGTAGATGGCCGCCGCCCGCGCCAGCTCGCCCGCCTTCAGGTAGCGGTCGCCGGCGAGGAGCGCCGTCTTGTTCTCGGTGCTGGCGGCGGTCGCGCTGTACGTCGTCGACAGCGTGACGTTCTCGGTGAAGTGCTTCTCGTAGCACTCCGCCGACTTCAGCAGCTTGCCGTCCTTGTCCCAGGCCTCGGCGGCGCGCAGAGGGTAGCCGCTCTTCTCGTACAGCTCCGCCGCCGTCTGCCACTGCCCGGCCTGGCCGAACAGGCGCGCGGCCTCGAGGTTGTTGCCCTTCTCCAGGAAGAGGGCGGCCGCCCGCGCGGGCTTGCCGGCGGTGGTGAAGAGGGCTGCGCCCTTCTTGTAGTCCCCGGCCTGCAGGAAGAGCTCGGCCGCCTTCTCGTTGCGACCCAGCTTCTCGTAGGTGGCCGCCGCCGCCCAGAACTCCTGGCCCTCGAGGTAGGTCTCGGCCGCCGCCACCGGCTGACCCGCGTCCTCCAGCAGCTTGCCCGCGGCCAGGAAGTTCGCCCCCTTGCGCAGCCGCGCGAGCTCGCGCTTCAGCTTTCTCTCCGTCCAGGACTTGCCGAGCACCTTGCCGGCGACGCCGTCGAGGGAGAGGTCGACGGCGGGCAGGCGGACGCGGATGCGGTCGGCGAGAAAGCGGTAGAGGAGGAACGCGACCAGCAGCCCTCCCGCGCCGAGCGCGAGGGGGCTCTCGAGGAGTCCGAGGAGCAATCCCATGCGGACCGGTCACCCACCCCGACACGCGGTCGGGACCGCGTGGATTATAGCCCAGCGCTCGCGTGGTATCCTCCCGCGATTCCGCTGCATACGGGCAGGGGCGGAGCCCGGCGGGAGGCGGGGAGCTTGGGGGATCGCGTGGCCGCCGTGCCGCAGCGGCCGGAGCTGGTGAGGGGCCTCGGCCTGCTCGACGCCACGCTGCTCATCGTGGGCAGCGTGATCGGGTCGGGCATCTTCTTCGCTCCCTCGATCATGGCCGGCTATCTGCAGTCGCCGGGCCTGCTGCTGGGGCTGTGGGTGCTCGGCGGCCTGCTCACCCTCGCCGGCGCGCTCTCCTACGCCGAGCTGGCGGCTGCCATGCCGCGGGCCGGCGGGCAGTACGTCTTCCTCAAGGAGGCCTTCTCGCCGGTGTTCGGCTTCCTGTACGGCTGGACGCTGCTGGTCGCCATCAACACCGGCTTCGTGGCAGCGGTGGCGGTCGCCTTCGCCAAGACGCTCGGCTTCTTCGTGCCGGCGATCGGCGAGCAGCACCTGCTGCTGGCGGTCCTCGGCCTGCGGCTCACCACGGCGCAGGCGGTGGCGCTGCTGGTGATCGCGGTGCTCACCTGGGTGAACGTGACCGGGCTGCGCACCGGCGCCGCCGTGCAGAACACCTTCACGGTCGCCAAGCTGGCGGCGATCGCCGCGCTGGTGCTGCTGGCGGCGGCGACGCACCACGGCAGCACCTCCCACTTCCGCCCGCTGCTGGGGCTGGCGCTGGGGCCGGAGGGGCTGCGGCTGGGCCTGTTCGCGGCGCTCGCCGGGGCCATGAGCAAGGCCCTGTTCTCCTACGACGCCTGGACCTCGGTCACCTTCGCCGCCGAGGAGGTGGAGCGCCCGGAACGGAACCTGCCGCGCTCGCTGGTGCTGGGGACGCTGGCGATCACCGCCGCCTACTCCGCCGCGGTCGCCGTCTACCTCTACCTGGTGCCGATCGGCGAGATGGCCCGCGTGGCCGAGAACCGCATCGCCACCGAGGCCGCGGTGCGCATCATCGGCCCCGCCGGCGGCGCCTTCGTCGCGCTCGCCGTGCTGGTGTCCACCTTCGGCTGCGTCAACGGGCTCACCCTGGCCGGAGCCCGGGTGGTCTTCGCCATGGGCCGCGACGGCGTGTTCTTCCGCCGGGCGGCCGCCGTGCACCCGCGCTACCGCACGCCGGCGGCCGCGCTGGTGCTGCACGGGGCGGTCGCCGCCGCGCTGACCCTGACCGGCACGTACTCCAACCTGCTGACGATGACGGCCTTCACCTCGCTGCTGTTCAACGTGCTGACGGTGGTGGGCCTGTTCGTGCTGCGCCGCAGGCGGCCCGACCTGCCGCGGCCCTACCGGGTGTGGGCCTACCCGGTGGTGCCGCTGTCGTACATCGCGGTGGCGCTCTTCTTCCTCGTCTACATGCCGGTCGCCGATCCGCGTGACACCGGCATGGGCCTGCTGCTGACGGCCGCCGGGGTGCCGGCTTACCTGTACTGGCGCTCGGGCAGGGCCGGAGCCTGATATCTTTCGGGATGCTGGCATGAGCGGGGGCGGTGACAGACCGGAGGACGACCCGCTGCAGCTCGACGACCTGCTCGGCGGGGGCCCGCGTCGCGGGGCGCCGGAAGGCTCGTTCGACGAGGACCTGACCCCGGTCCGGCCGCCGGCGGCGGCGGCGGAGCCCACCTTCCGCGGCGAGGTCTTCGGGCCCTACGAGCTGATCGAGCGGGTGGCGGTCGGCGGCATGGCCGAGGTGTTCAAGGCCAAGCGCTCGGGGGTGGAGGGGTTCGAGAAGGTGGTCGCGGTCAAGCGCATCCTGTCCCACCTCTCGGAGAACGCCGACTTCGTGCGCATGTTCGTCGACGAGGCCAAGGTGGTGGCGGGGCTCAGCCACCCGAACATCGCCTCGATCTTCGAGCTCGGCCGCATCGGCCACAGCTACTACATCGCCATGGAGTTCGTGCACGGCCGCGACCTGCGCAGCGTGACCCGGCGGGCGGCCGAGCGCAGGCTGCGCCTGCCCCTCGACCTCAGCCTGCGCGTGGTGGGCCAGGTCTGCGCCGCGTTGGAGTACGCCCAGCGCCGGAAGGACGAGCACGGCCGGGCCATGCAGATCGTGCACCGGGACGTCAACCCGCAGAACATCCTGCTGTCCTTCGAGGGCGAGGTGAAGCTGGTCGACTTCGGCATCGCCCGCGCCTCCACCATGGCCTCCGCCACCGATCCCGCCGTGCTGCGGGGGAAGCTCCTCTACATGAGCCCGGAGCAGGCCCGCGGGCGCGCCGTGGACGGGCGCAGCGATCTGTTCTCTCTGGGCCTGGTGCTCTACGAGCTGGTGACCGGGACCCGGGCCTTCCCGGCCGGGGGCGAGCGCACCCTTCTGGAACGGGTCCGCGCCGGCGAGGTGCCGCCTCCACGCGAGGTGAACCCCAGGCTGCCCGAGCCGCTCGAGCGCGTGCTCCTGAAGGCGCTGGCGCGCGACCCCGATGATCGCTACCAGGACGCCGGTCAGATGCTGCGCGGCCTGGAGCGCTTCCTGGCCGAGCGGCCCCAGGTCACCGCGCGGGACCTGGCCCGCTTCCTGGAGCTGCTGTTCGACGCCGGCGAGCGGGGCGAGCCGGGGCCCGCCCGCAACGGCGGTGGAACCCCGTGACCGGAGAGGAGAGCTGATGGCCTGGTTCCGACGCGAGCCGTCCCCCCTGCCCCAGCGGCCCTCGGAGAGCCGGGTGCCCGAGGGCCTGTGGGCGAAGTGCGGGAGCTGCAAGGAGATCCTCTACCGCAAGGACGTGCTGCAGAACCTCTCGGTGTGCCCCAAGTGCTCGTTCCACTTCCGCATCAGCGCACGCGAGCGCCTGGCCATGCTCTTCGACGGACCCTGGGAGGAGTTCGACGGCGACCTGGTGAGCGCCGACCCGCTCGGCTTCCGCGACACCCGGCCGTACGCCGAGCGGCTGCGGTCGGGCAAGGCCAAGACCGACTCCTACGACGCCCTCGTCTCCGCGGTGGGCGAGATGGGCGGCCGCCGCACGGTGGTGGCGGCCATGGAGTACGGCTTCATCGGCGGCTCCATGGGCGTGGTGGTGGGCGAGAAGGTCACGCGCTGCGTCGAGCGCTCGCTCTCGGAGCGTCTGCCGCTGGTGGTCGTCTCCTGCTCTGGCGGCGCGCGCATGATGGAGGGCACGCTCTCCCTCATGCAGATGGCGAAGATCGCAGCCGCCCTGGCGCGGCTGCACCAGGCGCGGCTCCCTTTCCTCAGCGTGCTGACGGATCCCACCACCGGCGGCGTCACCGCCTCCTACGCCATGCTCGGCGACCTCAACCTGGCAGAGCCGGGCGCGCTCATCGGCTTCGCCGGCCCGCGCGTCATCGAGCAGACGATCCGCCAGAAGCTGCCGGAGGGCTTCCAGCGCTCGGAGTTCCTGGTGGAGCACGGCATGCTGGACATGGTGGTCGACCGGCGCGAGCTGAAGAAGACGCTGGTGCGCTGCCTGGGATTCCTGGCGGCCGCGTAGCGGGGTCATGGGGCAGCGGCGGATCGACCTCAACGCGGACCTCGGCGAGTCCTTCGGCTCGTGGTCGCTGGGCGCCGACGAGGTGGTGCTGGCCTACGTCAGCTCGGCGAACATCGCCTGCGGCTTCCATGCCGGCGACCCGGTGGTCATCGACCGCACCGTGGCGCTCGCCGCCCGGGCGGGGGTGGCGGTGGGAGCCCACCCCGGGCACGCGGACCTGCGCGGCTTCGGGCGCCGGGAGATCGCGGCCGACCCGCTGGAGGTGGAGGCGGACGTGCTCTACCAGGCGGCGGCGGTGGCCGCCTTCGCCCGCAGCCACGGAGCCCGCCTCAGGCACGTGAAACCGCACGGCGCGCTCTACAGCCAGGCGGCGCGCGACGAGGCGCTGGCGAGGGCGGTGGCCCGCGGCGTCGCCAGGCTGGGGCAGCCGGCGACGCTGGTGGGGCTCGCCGGCTCGGCGGTGATGCGGCGCGCCGCGGAGGAAGAGGGCCTGCGCTTCGCGGCCGAGGCCTTCGTGGACCGCGGCTACGACCGCCAGGGCCGGCTGCTGCCCCGCTCGCACCCCGACGCGCTCGTCTCCGATCCCGAGGAGGCGGCGGCGCGCGCGGTGCGCCTCGCCCTCGAGGGCTGGCTGCAGGCGGTGGACGGCAGCCGGGTCGAGGTGCGGGCGGACACCCTGTGTCTCCACGGCGACAGCCCGCACGCGATCGCCCTCGCCCGCGCCGTGCGGGGCGCGCTCGATGCCGCGGGCGTCTGCGTGGAGGCGCTCGCGCCTTGAAGCCGCCACGCGTCCTGCCGCTCGGGGACGCGGCGGTGACGGTCGAGCTGGGCGAAGACCTCGACCCCGCCACCAGCGCCCGGGTCCGCGCCCTGGACCGCGCGCTGCTCAGCGCGCCCTTCGACGGCCTGCGCGAGACCGCCCCCGCCCTGCGCTCCCTGCTCGTCCTCTACGACCCGGCGGCGCTGGGCTTCGCCGCGCTGCGCCGGGAGCTGCTGTCGCGGGCGGCAGAGGCGGTGGCCGTCGCCGGCCCGGTTCGCCGGCACCAGATCCCCACGCGGTACGGGGGCGAGGACGGCGAGGATCTCGAGCCCCTGGCGCGCAGCCTGGCCATCGCGCCCGCGGAGCTGGTGCGAAGGCACGCCTCGATCGACTACACGGCACTGATGCTCGGCTTCACGCCCGGCTTCCCCTACCTCGGCCTGCTCCCGGGCGGGCTCGTGGTCCCGCGCCTCGCCACGCCTCGCGTGCGCGTGCCGGCGGGGTCGGTCGGGCTCGCCGGGCGGATGACCGGCGCCTACCCGGTCGCCTCGCCCGGTGGCTGGCAGATCGTCGGCCGCATCTCGTGGCGGCTGTTCGACCCGCTCCGGCAGGAGCCCGCGCGCATCGCCCCCGGTGACCGGGTGCGCTTCGTGCCCACGGAGGAGCTGCCGGACCCCGAGCCGGCCGTGACGCCACCTTTGCCGGCGGGCGACGCGCCGGTGCTGGAGGTGATCGACCCGGGCCTGCTCACCAGCGTGCAGGATGGGGGCCGCACCGGCTGGCGCCGGTACGGGGTGGCGTCGGCCGGCGCCGCGGACCCGCACGCGCTGGCCTGCGCCAACCGCGCCGTGGGCAACCCCCCCGCCGCCGCGGGGCTCGAGTGCACGCTGCTCGGCCCCACCCTGCGCTTCCTGCGCCCGTGGCGGTTCGCGGTGGCGGGCGCCGACCTCGGCGCCGTGCTGGAGCGCGCCGACCTCGGGAGCTGGCCCGTGCCGCTCGGCGCCGCCGTGCTGGCCCGGCCCGGCAACCTGCTGCGCTTCCGCGGCCGCGTCTGCGGCTGCCGCGCCGTGATCGCTCTCGCAGGTGGCCTGCGGGTGCCGGCGGTGCTCGGCTCGCGATCGACCGACCTGCAGTCGGGCTTCGGCGGCCACGGCGGTCGCGCGCTGCGGGCCGGCGACACCCTCGGGGCCTCGGACCTGCCGACCTCGGAGCCGCGCGGCTCGCCTGCCGAGGCCCGCCCCGACCGCGTCACGCTGCGGGTGGTGCTGGGACCGCAGGCCGATCACTTCGACGCCGAGACGGTGCGGCGGTTCCTCTCCACCGCCTGGCGGCTGCGGGAGACCTCGGATCGCGTCGGCTGCCGCCTCGACGGCCCCCAACTCGCACACCGGAGGAGCGCGGAGATCCTCTCCGACGGGATGGTGCCGGGCTCGGTGCAGGTGCCACCGGACGGCCGGCCCATCCTGATGCTGGCCGACGCTCCGACGACCGGCGGCTATCCCAAGCTGGCGACGGTGGTCGGCGCCGACCTGCCGCGGGCCGCTCAGCTCGTCCCCGGCAGCGGCGAGGTGCGCTTCGAGGCGGTGGCGGTCGAGGAGGTTCAGCGCTGAGGCTGCGGGGCGACGAGACCCGTGCGCAACGTCGCCTCGGCCTCCAGCGGCGTCATCGGCGCGCCGAACAGCGGCCCCAGCATCGCGGAGCAGCCGCAGCGCTGCGCCAGCCGCAGGTGCTCGCCCGTCGCCACGCCCTCTGCCACCACCCGCAGGCGCCGCGGGCGGGCCAGGACCACCGCCGCCGAGACCATCGCCTCCTGCGCCGGGTCGGCGGCGGCCGCCCGCAGCAGGGCGGGGTCGAGGCGAAGCGTGTCGAGGGGGAAGCGGTGCGGGTCGCCGAGGCGGCTGTCGGCGGAGCCGAATCCCTCGAGCGCGACCCGCAGGCCCAGCCTGCGCAGCTCGGCCAGGCGCTCGGCGACCGCCGGCCGTCCTGACAGGAGCTCCGTCTCGGTGACCGTCAGCTCCAGCGACGAGGCCGCCAGGGCGGTCTCGCCGAGCACTCGGGTCGCCAGCTTCACCGCCGCGGGGTGCGCGAGCTGGCGCAGCGACAGCTTCACCGAGACGATCAGCCCGGCATGTCCGCCGCGCTGCCATTCCCCGCCCTGGCGGCAGGCCTCGCGCAGCAGCCACTGCCCGAGCGGGACGGCCAGCGCGCTCAGCTGGTCGAGGGAGACGAGGTCGGCCGTCGTCGCCAGCCCGTCGCGGCCGCGCCAGCGCAGCAGCGCCTCCATGCCGGTGATGGCGCCGCCCTCGCAGGCGACCACCGGCTGCCAGTACAGCTCCAGGCCGCCTCCGGCCAGGGCGCGCCGCAGCGCGGTCTCGTGCGCCTGCCGCCGCGCCGCCCGCGCCCGCGAGTCGGGGGCGTGGACCTCCCAGGAGTCGCCACCCCTCTGCCGCACGCGCCGGAGGGCCACGGAGGCGCCGTGCAGCAGCGACTCGACGTCGGCGCCGTCGTCGGGGAAGAGGGCGATGCCCAGGCTGGCGGTCACGTGCAGGTCGTCGCCGCCGATGCTGAAGGGGCCGCGCAGCGCGAGGTGCAGCTTGTCGGCCACCACGGTGACGTCCTCGTCGCGCCGGATGCCGGGCAGCAGCAGCGTGAACACCTCGTCCTCCGCCAAGCGTGCCAGGCTGTCCCCCTGCCGCAGCGTGCTCTCGAGCGCCAGGGCGACGCTGCGCAGGAGGTCGTCTCCGCGGCCGGACAGCTGCCGGTCCAGGGCGGCGAAGCGGTCGAGGGCCAGCTGCACCACCGCCAGCTTCTGGCCCTGCCGCTGGGCGTGGATCATCGCCATCGACAGCCGATCGTGGAAGCGGCGGGCGCTGGCCAGCCCGGTGAGCGGGTCCTGCTCGGCGAGAGCGCGCAGCTCCTGGCGCAGCGTCTCCACCTCCTGCTGCAGCTGGGCCTCCCGCGCCGTCGGCGGGGCGGCCAAGTCGCGGGCGGCGGGGGCCAGCGCCGGGGCGACTGGGCGCGGCACGACCTCCTTGCCCGCCCTCCGGACGAGCGCCCGCCAGCGCTTCCTCCAGTCGGTCATTTTCGGGTGGCCCACGCTAAGCCGCGGGCCCGGCGTCGGTCAAGCCCCCGGGACCGCGAGGGCGGGCAGGGCTCAGTAGAGGACCGCCGCTTCGCCCTTCTCGGCCACCCGCCGCGCCGCGATGGCCAGGATCTGGTCGCGGCGCTTGAGCAGCGTGCGGATCTGCGGCCGGCCGATCCAGCGGCCGAGCTTCGCCGCCAGCGTCGCCTCGTCGAGCGCCTTCATGGCCGTGAGCCGCGCGCGGGGGAAGCGCTCCAGCAGCTTCTCCTGCTGCACCTTCTCGTAGACGGCGAAGGAGCGCGAGAAGTCGATGGCGTAGACGCGGAACGAGGCGTCGACCAGCACGTTGTGGATGTTCTGCGCGTCCCAGTCGAAGGTGAGCTGCTGCAGCAGCCGCACCGCGTGGATCTGGCGGTTCCACTGCTCGGTGTCGGGAGGGGCGAGGTTCCGCTGCTTGCGGTCCCATTCGGTGATGGCGCTCTCCACCCACATCTGCAGCGAGCCCGTCCTGTTGCCGAGCACGCGCTCGACCGTGGGCGGCACCAGCTCGAAGCCCAGCAGCTTGTCCAGCTCGTAGGCGGCGATCTCGAAGCGGTAGGAGTCCTCGTAATCGAGGATGGTGCCGCCGCCCTCGAAGCTGGTGAGGCCGGGGTGGAACTCGTTGATGGTCTTCCACACGGCCTTGTGGATGGCGGTCCCGTCGGTCAGGGTCAGCTGCTCGGAGCCACTGACGCCTGCGCCGAGCGGCCGGTGGCGGACGACCTTGGCGGTGCGCAGGAAGGTCTCGGCCGCCTCACCGCGCAGCGGCAGGCCGCTGCCCGTCTCCATCGTCGCCGCGCCGACCTGGGCAGCGGCGACGGTGCCGCCGGGAGACAGGAGTGACACCGCCAGCACGAATGCCCGCATGCGGACCGTCCGTCCGAGAGGGGAGTGTACTCCCGCTGGAGCGCAGGCCCCTATGGCGCGGTGCGCGTCGCGTTCCAGCCGCCCACCTCGCTCACCAGGCGGTCGGCCTCGGTCGGCCCCGAGCTCCCCGGCTGGTACGGGTGCAGCGGGATGTCCGCGCGCAGGATCGGGTCCACCACCGCCCAGGCCGCCTCCACCACGTCCTCGCGGGCGAACAGCGTGGCGTCCCCGGCCATGGCGTCGCCCAGCAGACGCTCGTAGTCGCCCATCCGGCCGTCCATGCCCTGCGCCGGCCCCTGCATCACCGACAGCTCCACGGGCTCGCCCACCATCGCCTCGCCGGGGCACTTGGTGCGGGCGAGGACTGCGATCTCGACCTGCGGGCTGAGGCGGAAGCGGATGACGTTGACCAGCGGCGGCGGCGGCTCGGGGAACACCACCGGCGGCGGCGGGCGCAGCTCCACCTGCACCTCGGTGACGGTCTCGGCCAGGCACTTGCCCGCGCGCACGTAGAACGGCACGCCCTGCCAGCGCCAGGAGTCGACGAACAGGCGCAGGGCCGCGTAGGTGGGCATGCAGGAGTCTTTCGCCACGTCCGGCTCGTCCCGGTAGCCGTGGAACTGCCCGAGCACCAGGTCCTCCGCCCGCAGCGGCCGGACGGTGCGCAGCACCTTCGCCTGCTCGTCGCGGATCGCCTCGTGCCAGGTGCTGGAGGGCGCCTCCATGGCCAGGTAGGTGACGATCTGCAGCAGGTGGTTCTCGATGACGTCGCGGATGACGCCCGTCTCCTCGTACAGGCGTCCGCGGCCGCGGATGCCGAAGCTCTCCGCCATGGTGATCTGCACGTTCTCCACGTAGTGGCGGTTCCACAGCGGCTCCAGGAAGGTGTTGGCGAAGCGGAAGTAGAGGATATTCTGCACCGCCTCCTTGCCCAGGAAGTGATCGATGCGGAAGACGTTCTCCTCGGGGAAGACCTCGTGGATGGTGCGGTTGAGCTGCCGCGCGGACTCGAGGTCGCGGCCGAAGGGCTTCTCCACGACGATGCGGGCGGACTGCGCCAGGCCTGCCCGTGCCAGCTGGGTGACCACGGTGGGGAAGAGGCTCGGCGGGATGGCGAGGTAGTGGGCGGGGTGCTGCGCCGCGGCCAGCTCGGAGCGGAGCCTGGCGAAGGTGGACGAGTCGCTGTAGTCGCCGTCCACGTATCGCAGGTGCGAGACCAGGCTGGAGAAGGCGGCGTCCTCGCCGCTCCCGTGCTCGGTTACGCTCGCCCGCGCCCGCTCGACCAGCTGCTCGAGCCCCCAGCCGGCCTTGGCCACGCCGACCACGGGGAACTCGAGCCGGCCGCGCCGGGCCATCGCCTGCAGCGCGGGGAAGATCTTCTTGTAGGCCAGGTCGCCGGTGGCGCCGAAGAAGACGAGGGCGTCGGAGCGCGTCATGGGGCGGTCAGCGGCGCGCCTCGTCGAGGGCCCTGACCTTCTCCAGCCGCCGGCGGTGGCGCTCCTCCCCCGAGAAGCGGGCGGCCACGAAGGCACCCACCAGCTCGTGGGCCAGGGAGGAGGCCACCACCCGGCTGCCCAGGACCAGCACGTTCATGTCGTCGTGCTCCACGCCCTGGTGGGCCGAGTAGGTGTCGTGGCAGACGGCCGCTCGCACGCCGTGCAGCTTGTTGGCCGCCACCGAGGCGCCCACGCCGCTGCCGCAGATGAGCACCCCCCGTTCGGCGTGGCCGTCGACCACCGCCCGCCCCACGGCGGCGGCGAAGTCGGGGTAGTCGTCCGCCGGCTCGGGCGCGTACGCGCCAACGTCCAGCACCTGGTGGCCGCCGCGCCGCAGCGCCTCGGCCACCTCCTGCTTGAGGTCGAAGCCGGCGTGGTCCGAGCCGACGACGAGCTTCATCGCCGCATCCTGAGCTCTCTCCTCCCGCCGGTGCCGTGCTTCTCACGATGCTACCACCCGACTGCGGCCGCCGTGGTAGGATCGATCCACATTCACCCGCCAGGACGCAGGTTCCGCGCGAAGCCCGTGGTGTCGCCACCCGGCGAGGAGGCGATCTGGTGACCGAGCACGAACGCATCGGCAAGTACCGCGTCATCGGCCGCATCGGCCAGGGCGCGATGGGGCAGGTCTACCGTGCGCTCGACCCCCTGCTCAACCGGCAGGTGGCGGTGAAGACGATCTCGCCGGCGCTCGCCTCGGACCCGGACTTCCGGCGGCGCTTCCAGCGCGAGGCGCAGTCGGCGGCCCAGCTCAACCACCCCAACGTGGTGACCATCTACGACTACGGCGAGGACCCGCAGAGTGGCCTCACCTACATGGCGATGGAGCTGCTGGAGGGGACCGACCTCCGCCAGGCCATCCGCAGCGGCGCGCTGCGGACGCTGCAGGAGAAGCTGTCCGTGATGAGGCAGCTCTGCCAGGGCATGGGCTTCGCCCACTCCCGCGGGGTGCTGCACCGCGATCTCAAGCCCGGCAACATCCAGGTGGAGGCGGGCGGCCGGGTGAAGATCCTCGACTTCGGCCTGGCCCGCATCGAGAGCTCGGAGATCACCCGCACCGGCGTGGTGCTGGGAACGCCCAACTACATGTCCCCCGAGCAGGTGCGCGGGGAGCGGGTCGACGCGCGCTCGGACGTCTTCTCGCTGGGCGTCGTCTTCTACGAGATCCTCACCGGGCGCCGGGCCTTCGAGGGTCCCTCCCTGAGCCAGGTGCTGCAGACCATCCTGGAGCGCGAGCCCGAGCCGGCCCGGCGGCTGGCGCCCGACACGCCGCCGCCGCTCCTGGCCGTGCTCGATCGTGCCCTAGCCAAGGACGCCGCGCGGCGCTACGCCGATGCCGGGGAGCTGGGGCGGGCGCTCGCCGCCGTGGACGAGAGCGAGCGGACCGAGGCCACTCGGCTCACGGCCGCCGAGGACCTGGCGACCACCATCCTCCCGGCCGGCGCGTGGGTGCCGCCGCAAGCCGCCGGCGCGGTGCCGCTGGTGGCGCCGCCGCCACCGCCCGTCCCCCGGGCCGCGGCTGCCACGTCGCGCTCCGCGGCGGTGCCGGCGTCATGGCGCCCCGACGCCACCGGCGTGGAGCCGGCGACCGGTCGCATGCCGCAGACCCTGGCGCCCCCGGCCGGGCCGCCTGCGCGGCGGGCGGTCCCGTTGCTCGCGGCCAGCGCCGCCGCGCTGGCGCTGCTGGCGGTGGCGGGTGCCGGCTGGTGGTGGCTGCAGGACAGTGCCGCCGGCCCGGCGGCCGCGGCGCCGGCCACCGACCAGGTCCGCCAGCTCGAGGCCACGCTGGTCGCGAGCAAGATCGACCTGGCCCGCGCCGACCTCGGCAACCGCGACTACGCGACCGCCGAGTCGCACGCCCGCGAGGCGCTGGCCCTCGAGCCGGGCAATGCCGAGGCCAAGGCCGTGCTGGACCGGGCGACAGCGGTCCGCCGGGACCTCGACGCCGCCGTCGAGAGCGCGCGCAGCGCGTACGGCCGAGGCGACGCGGCAGGAGCGCGTGCGGCGATCGCCCGCGTGCTCGAGCTCGACCCGAGGAACCCCGTCGCCGACGAGCTCTCCGCCCAGCTCGACCGCGCCTCCCGCACCCGAGCCGGGACCACGCGGCGGACGGAGGCCCGACCGGGCGCTGCCCCCGTCACCGGGACCGCGGGCACGGCGGTCGCCGAGGGGCCCGTGGCCGAGTCGACGCCGCCCCGGCCGGACGCCTCGTCCGAGGCGGCGGCGCCACAGCCGCCGGCCCCGGCCCCGGCCAGCAGCCTCACCGTCATCCCGCCAATGCTCATCAGCCAGGCGGCCCCGCACTACCCGGCGGAGGCCGGCAACGTGGCGGGCTCGGTCCAGCTGACGGCGCTCGTGGACGACAAGGGTGACGTCAGCGACGTCCGCGTGCTGCGCGCCACCCCCGCCAACCTCGGCTTCGAGGCGGCCGCCGTCGAGCACGCCCGCTCGCGCCACTACCGTCCGGCGTCCCAGGGGGGGCGGCCGATCGCCACCCGGGTGGCGATCGTCGTCAACTTCCTCCCGGCCCGCCCGCCCGCCCGCCAGTAGGTCGCGACCGCAAGCCCGCGTCCACCTCGGGGTGTGCGTGCCGGAAATTCCGCACGCCCTCGACTACACTGCCACCGCTGGAGGTGCACGTGCACGCCTGGTCGACGAAGCTGCCGGGAGCGGCCGCCGTCCTGCTCGCCTCGGCGTCGCCCCTTCTCGCCGCGGCCGCGGCGCCGCCGTTCGTGGTCGACCGAGAAGGCGCCACCATCGCCGTCGAGCCGTACGCGGCGAACATCGTGCGCGTCAGCCTCACCCTGGCGAAGGAGGAGGCGCTGGCCGGACCGGGTCACGGGCTCCTGGCCTCGCCCGCGCCGGCCGGCTGGACGCGTGAGAGCGACGGCTCCGGCGACCGATTCCGCTCGCCTCGGCTCCTGGTGACGGTCGCGGTCAACCGGCCGGGGAAGCCGATGGCCACCGAGGTCGACATCGCGAAGTTCTTCAACGGCTCGGCCCCACCGGCCGACATCACGGTGGCCACCGCCGAGGGACGCATGCTCGTCCACCTGACCGGCTGGTCGATGTCGGTCCCCAACGACAAGGACGGCGACGCCGCGGTTCTCGCCGACAAGCGACCGTCCGACAAGCCGTTCTTCCAGGTGGGCGCCACCTTCGTCTCGCCCGACGACGAGCACTACTACGGCTTCGGCCAGCACCAGGAGGGCTTCCTCGACCACCGCGGGCGCGCCGTCAACTGCTGGCACAACTACACGGCGCCGGCCGCCCCCAGCGTCTGCGTGCCGTTCATGGTCACGAACCGCGGCTACGGCTTCGTCTGGGACAACCCGTCGCGGACCACCATCGAGCCCGGCTTCAACGAGCAGACGCGCTGGACCTCCGAGGTCGGCAACCGGGTGTCCTTCTTCGTGATCGCGGGGAAGACCACCGACGAGATCTACGCCGGGTACCGGCTGCTCACCGGCGCGACGCCGCTGCTGCCGAAGGCGGCCTACGGCTACATCCAGTGCAAGCAGCGCTACCGCAGCCAGGACGAGGTGCTCTCGGTGGCGAAGGGCTACCGCGACCGCCACCTGCCGGCCGACGTGATGGTGGTCGACTGGTTCTACTACACGCGCATGGGCGAGATGGACTTCGACCGGGAGCGCTGGCCCGACCCGGTGGCGATGAACCAGCGCCTCCACGACATGGGCTTCGAGACCATGATCAGCGTCTGGCCTCGCTTCACCCGCGAGTCGCGCTATTACGACCTGCTGGAGAGGAACGGCTGGTTCCTGCACAAGGCGGACGGCACCCCCACCAACGGGCTGCCCTACGACCGTGCGGGCTCGGACATCGACACCACGAACCCCGCCGCCGGGCGCTGGTTCTGGGAGACCATACGCGACAACATCCTGGCGAAGGGCTTCGACTCGCTGTGGGCGGACGAGACCGAGCCCGACCTGCCGCCGAACGGCAGCTACTTCCAGGTGGGCCCGGGGACGCGCTTCTTCGACATCTACCCGCTCCTGCACACGCAGGCCCTCTACGAGGGCTTCCGCCGCGACACCAGGCACCGCGCGCTCATCCTCTCGCGCGACGCCTACCTCGGCGCCCAGCGCAACGGGACCATGTTCTGGTCCTCCGACATCTACCCGACCTGGGACACCCTGCGCCGGCAGGTGCCGACGGGCCTCGGCTTCGCCGCCTCGGGGATGGCGTACTGGACGAACGACATCGGCGGCTGGCAGTACCTTCCCGCCGAGCACAGGCCGGCGCACCCGCCGCTGCTCGATCCGTCCGACGCGCGGGAGAACGTCCGCGGCTACGACGACTACCCGGAGCTCTACACCCGCTGGTTCGAGTACGCGGCGTTCCTGCCGGCCTTCCGCGCTCACGGCAGCCGGCTCAGCAACGAGGTCTGGTCGTACGGAAAGCAGGCCGAGCCCATCCTGGAGAAGTACCTGAGGCTCCGCTACCGGCTCCTGCCCTACATCTACTCGCTCGGCTGGGCGACGCACCAGACGGGGGCGCCGTTCATGCGGGCGCTCTTCATGGACTTCCCGGACGACCCGAAGGTCGCCGACCTGCGCGACGAGTACATGTTCGGCCCGGCCTTCCTCGTGGCGCCGGTGACCGAGCAGGGCGCGACCAGCCGTTCGGTGTACCTGCCCGCCGGCGACGACTGGTACGACTTCTGGACGAACGAGAGGGTCCACGGCGGCCAGACCGTCACCGCCAGGGCGCCGATCGACACGTTGCCGCTGTTCGTCCGCGCCGGCGCGATCGTGCCGATGGGGTCGCCGGTCGAGAACACGAAGCAGCCGCAGACGATCGCGTCCGTGCGGGTCTACCGGGGCGCGGACGGCGCGTTCGCCCTCTACCAGGACGACGGCACCACGTACGGCTACGAGAACGGCGACTACCGCCTCACCCGCCTGCGCTGGGACGACCGCGACGGACGGCTGACGCACGAGGGCGCTCCGGCGTGGAGCGAGCCGGACGCGCAGGTGGTGGAGGTGATCGGCGCCTCGCGTCGCTGAGCGCAGGTGCCGGAATCAGCCGCAAACGTCGCGCCAGGAACTCGCACTCCTCGTTCACGCGCCGTCCTGTCTCAACCTACCGCTGGCAGCGCGGGCAGAAGTGCGACGAACGGCCGCCGATCACCAGCCGGCGGATCGGGGTGCGGCAGCGGCGGCAGGGCTCGCCGGTGCGGCCGTACACGTGGCGCTCGTCCTGGTAGGCGCCGTCCGTGCCGTCCGGCCTCACGAAGTCGCTGATGCTGGAGCCGCCGGTGGCGATGGCGCGGCGCAGGACGCGTCGCAACGCGCCGGCGAGCCTCCGACACTCCGCGGCGTCCAGCGAACGAGCCCGGCGGGCGGGACGGATGCCGGACAGGAACAGCGCCTCGTCCGCGTAGATGTTGCCGACGCCGGCCAGGACCGACTGGTCGAGCAGCACCGCCTTGATCGCCGCAGCCCGCCGCCGCACGGCCGCAGCCAGCGGGCCGGCACGCACCTCCAGCGCGTCGGGGCCGAGCTGGGCGAGCCGCTCCGGCGGCTCACCGGGCCGCAGGAGCTGGACCCGGCCGAAGCGGCGGACGTCGCGGAAGAGCACGTCCGGGCCGCCGTCCTCGAAGCGCAGCCGCAGGTGGGTGTGGCGGTCGCCGGCGAAGCCGCCGGTCTGCCGCTCGGGGGACAGCGACGCCCCCGCCGTCGAGCTCATCAGCCGGACGCTGGCGGCACCCGCTCCGAAGATCTGGCCCGTCATCCCGAGGTGCAGCAGCAGGCGATCCCCGCTGTCGAGGCGGACGAGAAGGTGCTTGCCGATGCGATCGAGCCCGAGGATGCGACGACCGGGCAGCCGCCGACGGACACTCGCCGGCGGCGTCAGGAAGAAGCGGCTGGCTGCGGTCGCCGTCACCGCGAGGATGCGGCGGCCGACCAGCAGCGGCTCCAGCTGCCGCCGGGTGACCTCGACCTCGGGAAGCTCGGGCACGGAGACGTCAGGCCGGCAGGCGGATGTAGAAGGTGGTCCCTTCGGCTTCGGTCGAGGTGAACCCGACGGTGCCGCCCAGGTACCGCTCGCCGAGCAGCTTGATGCTGAAGGTGCCCAGGCCGCGGCCTGGACCCGGCTTGGTGGTGAACGAGCGCTTGAAGATCGAGAGCGCCACCTCCGGCGCGATGGCGCCGGCGTTCCACACGCGCAGCTCGCAGCCGCCCGGCAGGCGCTCGGCGGCGAGGCGCACCGTGCCGCCCTCGGGGGCGGCCTCCAGCGCGTTCTTGGCCATGTTGACGAGCACCCGCACCAGCAGCGACTCGTCGGTGGTGATGGTGAAAGGCTCACCGCGGGGCGCCACCTCCAGCTGCCGGCCGAGGGCGTGCGGGTGCCCGTCGAGAACGGCACCTGCCGTCTCCAGCACCGCCTGCGGATCCACGAGGGCGCGGTGCGTGGCCAGGGTGCCCTTCTCCGCCTCCATCAGCACCCTCTGTTCCTCGATGTCCCCGGCCAGGCGACGGGCGAGCGCGGCGATGCGGCCGCCGACCGCGGGGGCTTCCTGGGGGCGCTCCTCGAGCACCTCCGCCCAGACGAGCAGCGGGCTGATGGTGTTCGTCACGTCGTGCAGGAACACCCGTTCCAGCGCGTCGCGTCGCTTCTCCGCGCTGATGTCGCGCAGGCCCAGGAGGGTGTAGCGCTCCCCGCCGATCTCCAGCGGGGAGGCGCGCACCCGCAGCTCGAGCGCTTCCGTGTGGTCGCCCCGCTCGACCGTCATCAGGCACTCGCGCTCCACCGGGGCCTGCTCGCGCTGACTCTCCAGGATCGCGAGCACGGCCCCGCACTGCGAGCACTCGCGCGAGGTGCCGCAGCCGCCCGGGCCCTGCCAGGCGTGGACGCAGCCCACCGCCTCGCCCGCGCGCAGGCCGGCCAGCTCCACGGTCCCCGGCGGCAACGACCTCAGCAGCTCGGAGTTGGCCACCAGGATCTGCCGCTGGCAATTCAGCACCACCACCGAGATGTCGGCCACGTCGAGCAGGGCCCGCAGCAGCGGGTGGGCGATGAGCCGCGCGATGCTGGCCTCGACCTCAGCAGTGCTGGAGCGCTCGGCTGGCGCGAATGCGGTCGGGGCCGCGCGGGGTGGATCCTGCGTTGCGCCACCCTTCGGCCGCTGGAACATGGACGTTGGCACCTCGCATGCGGACGGCATCCGAGATTGTGACAGCAATTGTCGGCCTGCGCGTGCGCCCTGTAGCCGTCCGGTTCTCCCGCAGAGCGCCCCACCGCCGGGCGTAGAATCCGGCTGCCTGCAAGGAGGAAGAAGTGACCGCCGCGAGCCGGCCCGTGCACGTGCTCGGCATCGACGCCGGCGGCACCAAGACGGTCTGCTACCTCGCCGACGGCGAGGCTCGAGTGCTGGGCGAGGCGCGCGGCGGCGGCGCCAACCTGCAGACCGAGGGCGAGCTGGGGGTGGAGAAGGTGCTGCACGCGGTGATGGCCGACGCCACCGCCGCGTACGCCGCCGGGATCGACGCCATCTGCCTGGGCATGGCCGGGTTCGACCGGCAGGGCGAGGGCGTGGTGCTGCGCGGCATCATGAGACGCATCGGCGCAAACGCCCGGGTGGTGCTGGTCAACGACGCGCTGGTGGCGCTGGTGGCCGGCGTCGGCGAGGCGCCGGGCGTCGTCATCATCTGCGGCACCGGCTCGATCGCCTACGGCCGCAACCCGCGGAACCAGGCAGCGCGGGCCGGGGGCTGGGGCTACATCCTGGGCGACGAGGGCAGCGGCTACTGGATCGGGCGGCGGGCGCTGCGGGCGGTCGCCCGCGCAGCCGACGGGCGGGGGCCGGGCACCGCCCTCACCGCCCTGGTCCTGTCCCACTTCGGCATCGGCGAAGCCTCCGACCTGGTGGCTGAAATCTACGAGCGGCAGCTGCGCCACCACGCCCTGGCTCAGGTCGCCCGGTTGGTGCAGCGGGCGCGCGACGAGGGCGACTCCGTGGCCACCCGGATCCTGGAGGCGGCCGCCCACGAGCTGTTGGCCTCGGCCCGGTCGGTGGTCGAACGCCTCCGCATGGCGGGGGAGGAGTTCGACTTCGTGCTGGCCGGCGGCGTCTTCACCGGCGTGCCCTGGCTGGCGGAGGAGCTGACCCGGCGGCTGCCCGGGATCGCCGAGCGCGCGCGCGTCAAACGGCTCCAGGGCGAGCCCGCGCTGGGCGCCGTCCGCATCGCGATCGCCGAGGCCCGCGGCGGCGCGCGCCTGCCTCAGTACGTGTGACGAAGGAGTACCGGGTCCGGCAGGTCGGCGCCGCGCCCGCGCTGGCGGCGCGCTTCGCGGACGAGGAGTGGTCGGCGGCGGAGCCGCTGGAGATCGCCGCCTTCCGGCCGGAGAGCAGCGATCACCGGCCCCGCACGCGCGTCCGGCTCGCGCACACCGGCGACCTGATCTGCGGGGTCTTCCACGTCGCCGATCGCTTCGTCCGCTGCCGCCACACGGCCTTCCAGGATCCCGTCTACGAGGACAGCTGCGTGGAGGTCTTTCTGCAGCCGAAGCCGGGCCGCGGCTACTTCAACTTCGAGATGAACGCCGGGGGTGCTCTGGTGGTCCTGCACGTCACCGACCCCCGGCGCGTGCCGGGGGGCATCGCCGCCGCGAGCCCGCTCACCGCCGAGGAGGGGAGGGAGGTGGCCATCCACACCACCCTGCCGCCCCGGGTCGAGCCGGAGATCCAGCAGCCGGTCGATTGGGAGCTGTCGTTCCGGCTCCCGGTCGCGTTGCTGGAACGCCGCGTGGGCCCGATCGGGCCGCTGTCCGGACAGTCGTGGCGCGCGAACCTCTTCAAGTGCGGCGACCGCACCTCGCACCCGCACTGGGCGGCATGGTCTGAGGTGGATGAACTCAACTTCCACCTGCCGCGCTGCTTCGGCCTGCTGCGCTTCGCGTAGGCCGGGCGGTCCTGGCTGGCGGCCGCCAGCGGCTAGAATCCCGCCGTGCTCCGTCGAGCCACGATCGGGCTGCTCGCGCTCCTGGCGATGGGCGTCGTCCCGGCTGCCCTGCCCGCGGCCCGCGGCCCCCTGGCGCCGCTCGACGCCCGGGGCGAGGCCTGGGTGAAACGCACGCTGCGGCGGATGACGCTCCAGGAGAAGGCCGCGCAGCTCGTGGTCCCGGGCCTGAACGGTGTCTACACCCCGACCGACAGCGCGGCCTTCGAGCGGCTGCGGCGGCTGGCCCGAGAGGCGCGTGTGGGCGGGTTCCACGTGTTCGGCGGCTCCGAGGCGCTGCCGCCGGTCCTGCTCGACCCCGCTTACGGCACCTCGGGCGGACGGATGACGAAGGCCGCCCCGCTGGCGGTGGCGGCTCTGCTCAACCGGCTGCAGGAGGCCGCGGCGCTCCCGCTGCTGGTGACCGCCGATTTCGAGGGCGGCGCCGGGTACATCGTCGAGGGCGCGACCCGGCTGCCGCGGGCGATGGCGATCGCGGCGAGTCGGGACGAGGGGCTGGCGGAGAGGGCCGGCCGCCTGGCCGCCGGCGAGGGCCGCGCGCTCGGCGTGCACGTCGACCTCTACCCGGTGGTCGACGTGAACGACAACCCGCGCAACCCCGTGATCAACGTGCGCTCCTTCGGCGAGGACCCCGCCTCCGTCTCGCGGATGGCGGTCGCCTACCTGCGCGGCATCAGGGCCGGCGGCATGCTCTCGACCGCCAAGCACTTCCCCGGCCATGGCGACACCGCGACCGACACCCACCTCGAGCTGGCGGTCGTCGACAAGACCCGCTCGGCGCTCGAGGCCGTGGAGCTGCGGCCGTTCGAGGCGGCGATCGCCGCCGGCGTCGACGCGGTGATGTCGTCGCACATCCGCCTGCCGGCGCTCGACCCGACCGAGGGGCGGCCCGCCACCCTCAGCCGTCCCATCCTCACCGGTCTCCTGCGCCGTGAGCTCGGCTTCGACGGGCTCGTCTTCACCGACTCCATGTCGATGCGGGCCATCAGCGAGCGCTTCGCGCCCGACCAGGCCGCGGCCCTGGCCGTGGCCGCAGGGGCCGACGTCGTGCTCGACCCGCCCGACCCGGACGCCGCCGTCCGCGGCATCCGTGAAGCGGTCGAGAACGGGGCCATCGGCCGCGCGCAGATCGACCGCTCCGTGGAACGGTTGCTCAGGGCGAAGGCACGGTTGGGCCTCGACCGCCGGCGCCTGGTCGCGGTGGAGGCGGTCCCCGAGGCCGTGGGAGGGCGCGAGCGCGCGGCGGTGGCCGAGGAGATCGCCGCGCGTGCGCTGACGCTGGTGAAGGACGACGCGGGCCTGGTGCCGCTGCGCCCATCGGCGGCGTCGCGGGTGCTGGTCCTGTCGCTGATCGACTACGCGGGCGGCTGGCGGGAGGGAGCGCCCGGGCGGGTGTTCGTCCCGGAGCTGAAGCGGCGCTGTCCAGGGCTGGTCGCCCTGGAGCTCTCGGACCGTACCGGAGCCGGCGAGATGGACCTCGTCCGCGAGCTGGCGCGAAGCTCGGACCTGGTGATCGCGGCCACGTACGTCCGCGTCGTCTCCGCGAGCGGCCGCATGGACCTGGCGCCGTCGCAGCAGGCCCTCCTGGACGAGCTGGCCGGCGACGGAGAAAGGCGGCTGGTGGTGGTCGCCTTCGGCAACCCCTACGTCGCTGCCGCCGTCCCCAGGGTACCGAGCCTGCTGCTCACCTACGAGTTCGGCGACGCCCCCGAGACGGCAGCCGTGCGCGCCCTCTTCGGCGAGCGCCCCATCGCTGGTCGCCTGCCCGTCTCCATGCCCGGCCTGTTTGCCCTCGGCCAGGGGCTCGACAGGGCGGCGTCCGGCGCTCGACCCTAGCGCACCCGACCCTCAGTTCATCAGGCGGTGCAGGAGCCTGGCGACATCGATCGGAGAGCCGAGCTGACGCGCGGCGTCGATGATCTGCGGTCGATCGGGCTTCCCGTGGCCGGAGCACGCTCGCGAGCTCGCATAGGGGGGAATCGCACAGTAAGCCGGCCTGGCACCTGAGCAGGCGGGAGCCTCGGCGTAATTCGAGCTGCTGCAACACGCCGGCTTCGAGGCAAAGCACGCGGCGGACGACTTCGTGCGCTCGCTATCGCAGTGGGCGGCGCCGCCCAGGAAGCAGGCCCCGGTATCGGCGTAGCGTTCGAGCGCGCAATACGAGGGATGCGATGCGAAGCACGCACCGTCGTTCGCGTTCCTGTCGCCGGCGCAGTAGCGAGCGCGAGCCAGAAAGCACGCCCCTGAGTTGGCGTATTGCGCGTCCTCGCAGTAGGCAGGGTGGGACATGAAGCACACCGCGGCTCCTGCACGATCAGGACTCGCGCACTCGTCGCCAGGCTCGATACCGAGCCGAAGCTGGTCGACGAAATCCAGCAGGGCCGTACGGTCGGCGGACGAGATGACGAACGAGACGCCCAAAGCCGTCCCGCCGTCGCGCGCCGCCAGCACGAACTCGCGAAGCACAGCGGGCTTGACCTCCGCGTCGATCCCATTGGCGGCGCAGTCGTCGCACGGGAAAACCAGTCGGCTGGACCCGGTCGGCCCCGTGAGGTCGACCGTCTTCCCGTCATATACAAGTTGCAGTGACGGCAGCGAAACAGCCGGGCCGAGCACGCGCACTCCCAGTCGCGCCGGTGGGCTCTTCGGCTGACGCCCGGAGTGGAAAGCCTGGAACACCAGTGTCAGTGGAACCGTCCCCTGGGGAACCCCTCGGGCTGCTGGCAGACCTTGAGGCGCACCCGCGTCACCTGGGTCCGGGTGGCGGTACTCCTCGCTGAGGACGGTCAGCTCAGTGGACCTTGCGGACCTTCTTGTTGAGGAAGTCCATCAACACGTACTGGCCGAGGCTGTAGGGGGTGGTGAAGTAGGCCTTGCCCCGGCACATCTCGGTCACCTTCTTGACGAAGGCCACCAGCTCGCGGTCGCGGGCCAGCATGAAGGTGTTGACCAGCACGCCCTGGCGGCGGCAGTTGGCCACCTCCTTCAGCGTCAGCGCCACCACCCGCGGGTCGAGGCCGAAGGGGTTGCGGTAGATGCGGCCGTCCTCCTCCGTCAGCGCCGAGGGCTTGCCGTCGGTGATCATGACGATCTGCTTCATGTCCTTGCGCTCGCGGCTGAGGATCCGCAGCGCCAGGCGCAGGCCCTCGCGGGTGTTGGTGTAGTGCGGCCCCACCCGCACCTTGGCGAGCTGTGAGAGTGGCACCTCCTCCGCCGAGTCGTGGAACAGCACCAGGTGCAGCGAGTCGCCGGGGTACTGCGTGCGCAGCAGGTGCGAGAGCGCGAGGGCGACGCGCTTGGCGGGAGTGAAGCGGTCCTCGCCGTAGAGGATCATGCTGTGCGAACAGTCGAGCATCACCACCGTCGCGCAGGAGGACTGGTACTCCGCCTGGCGCACCTGCAGGTCCTTGTAGTCGACGTCCAGCGGGACCTGCAGCCCCTCGCGGCCGATGGCGTTGAGCAGCGTGGCCGAGACGTCGAGGTTCATGGTGTCGCCGAACTCCCAGTCCTTGGAGGGCCCCGACGCCTCGATGCCGGTGGCCAGGTCGCGGGTGTCGTGGCGCCCGAAGGAGGACCTGCCCAGCGAGCCGAGCAGGTCGCGCAGCGCCCGGAAGCCCAGGAAGTCGACGGCCTTCTCGGTCAGCTCGAACCTGATGGGCGGGCCCTCCGGGCCGTGCCCGCCGCCGCGGGCCGTGGGGTCGTCGAAGGGCCGCGCCTCGCTGGCGCGAAGGTAGCCCTCGCGCACCAGCCGTTCGACCGTCCTCTCCAGGAACTCGTCGAGCGCTTCCTGGTCCGACATCAGCTTCTGCAGGTCCTCCTCGGAGAGCATGCCCCGCCGCATCAGGGCGTCCATGATCGCGTCGTGCAGCGCCTGCAGGCTGTCCTCGTTCCACTCCTCCCCGTCCTGCCCGAAGCCGCTCTGCAGCAGGAACTCCGACAGCTCGTCGACCAGGTCCTCCAGGTCGAGGTCCTGCCACAGCTCGCCGATGTAGCGGTGATAACGGACGAAGCCCATCGCGCCTCCGCCGACCTCAGTTCACCTGCTTCTTGAGCTTGCGCAGCCGCTCCAGCCGCTCCAGGTCGAGGTCCGTCTCGCCCCGCCGCTCGGGGGCGACGAAGCCGCGGTCGTCGCTGCGGCCGATCTTCTTCTGCGCCCAGAGTCCCTCCAGCACGAACTCCGCCGCCGCCGCCTGCACCGCTGCCGGCTCCTTGGGACGCACCCCCAGCGGCTCCAGGTGCTCGAGCACCTCGGGCACCCGCTGCAGCTGCTGCAGCACCTCGGTGGAGGCGGAGCCCTCCTTGATCCGCAGCGTGCCCCCGTCCTCGAAGAAGCGCACCGTCTGGCGGAAGCTGGTGGAGCCGAGGTAGTTGGAGAAGACCTCGCCCACCGCCTCGCGGATCAGCTCCTTCGCCACCGCCTCGGCGCCCAGCAGCTCGCCCTCGTACTCCAGCTCGAACTTGCCGGTGAGCGACGGCAGCGAGGCGTAGATGTCGGAGATCCGGGGCACCACCGGCGTCTCGTCGGCGATGACGGCGCGGCGTTCCGCGTTGCTGATGGCGTTCTCCAGGGCGCTGATGGGCAGCCGCTGGGAGACGCCGCTGCGGCGGTCGATCTTCTTGTCGCGCCGCGCCGCGAAGGCGATGCCCTCCACCACCTCGCGCACGTAGCGCGGGACCACCAGGTTCGGCTGGCGGTTGGTCCAGGCCTCCTGGGCGGTGATGGCGACCCCGTGCTCGATGGTGGTCGGGTAGTGGGTGCGGATCTCGCTGCCGATGCGGTCCTTGAGCGGGGTGATGATCTTGCCGCGTGCGGTGTAGTCCTCGGGGTTGGCGGTGAAGACCATGCAGACGTCGATGGGCAGCCGCACCGGGTAGCCCTTGATCTGCACGTCGCCCTCCTGGAGGAGGTTGAACAGGCCCACCTGGATGCGGCCGGCCAGGTCGGGCAGCTCGTTGAGCGCGAAGATCCCCCGGTGCGCGCGCGGGAGCAGGCCGTAGTGCATGGTCAGCTCGCTGGCCAGGTCGAAGCCGCCGCGTGCGGCGCGGATGGGGTCGACGTCGCCGATGATGTCGGCGATGGTGACGTCGGGAGTCGCCAGCTTCTCCACGTAGCGCGCGCCGGGCTTCAGCCAGCAGATCGGCGTCTCGTCCCCGCGCTCCTGGATCAGGTCGCGGCAGCGCTTGCACAGCGGCCGGAAGGGGTCGTCGTTGATCTCGCAGCCGGCCACCACCGGGATCTCGGGGTCGAGCAGGCTGGTCAGCGCGCGCAGGATGCGGCTCTTCGCCTGGCCGCGCAGCCCCAGCAGGATCATGTTGTGCCGGGACAGGATCGCGTTCGTCACCTGCGGGATGACGGAATCCTCGTAGCCATGAATGCCGGGGAAGAGCGTCTCCTTCGCCTGCAGCTTGCGCAGCAGGTTGCGGCGCATCTCCTCCTTCACCGAGACACGCTCTGCGGGACGAGACGAAGACAGCTCGCCTAGGGTCCGGGGGTGCGACATTTGCGGGGAACCTCCCTTCGTCGATTATAGGGGCCGTGTCATCCGGGCCGGCCCCTCCGCCAGGGGCGCCCGCGGCGAGACGACGTTTGACACGGCGCCGGCCGGGCCGGCTGCCCGGCCGTCGATCCCGGGGGGCTACTTCTGCTTCAGCATGTCCAGGAAGCCCTGCAGCGTGGAGAGCTTCCGCGTCGACGTGGAGTAGAGCTTGGCCGAGAAGATGGCGGTGGCGGCGTGGCCGGCCAGCAGGGTGAACAGCTCGTAGTCCATGGTGGTGAACTGCGTCTTCTGCACCAGCAGCTTGTTGATGGAGATGACGCCGATCGTGGAGTCCTTGATCTTGAGGGGGATCACGGCCAGCGGCTCCTCGAAGGGCGACGGCTCCTTGCGGGCCACGTGATCCGCGAAGAAGTTCTCGCCGGTCTGGGCCGCCTTGCCGATCAGGCCGTCGCCCAGGGGGACCGAGGTGCGGGCGGGGGCCTGGCCCTCCGAGGTCTCGACCTCGAGCTGGCCGGTCTTCTCGCTGACGATGAGGACGTGGAAGGCCTCGGCGCCGATCAGGTTGATGACGATCTCCTGGACGATGCGCACGACCTCCTTGAAATCGAGCGTCGAGTGCAGCTGGTAGGAGGCCACGTAGAGGTTGGCCAGGTTGTTGTTCTGCTCCTCGATCTCGATGTAGCGGTCGGCGAACTCCTTGTTCTCCTCCTCGACCTTGCGGTAGCGCGACTCCAGCTCGGCGAGCTTCTCCTCCAGCTCGCGCAAGCGTCGCTGCAGGGCCTGCACCCGCTCGTCCCCCGCCTGCGCCTCGCCGGCGGCCTCCAGCGCCGCCACCTTGAAGCGCAAGCGCTCGTTCTCCTTCATCAGCTCCTCGGTGAACTCCTTCGCCTTGGAGACGATCTGGAGGATGTCCTGGCCCTTCCTGGTGAGGTCGTCCTGCATGGTCACCCCAATCGGGGATTCTACCGCAGCCCCGTCCGCTCCTTCTCCTCGAAGCTGTGGAGCTTCCGCTGGAGGAACACGTTCTCGAGGGCGGTGCCCGCCTGCTCCAGGAAGACCTCGAGCGCCGCCAGCTCGGCCGGGTCGCGCCCGCTCTCGGGGTTGTCGCCGTAGAGCATGGCGATCGTCTCCCGGTGCGCCACCAGGGGCAGCAGGGCCACCGTGCGCGACTGGAAGCGCCCGATGCGCCCGGTGAGGTGGCCACTCCAGCGGTCGCGCGGCAGCGCGCCGCAGAATCCCCGATGCGACTCGGCCACCTGCTGGAAGACTGAGCGCTCGCTGAGCGGGATGGTGACCTGGCGGGCCACCAGGTTCAGGGCCTCGTCGCGTGGGGCCAGTCCGAACCCGCCCAGGCCGCGGGCCTCGTCGTTCTTGACCACGAACAGGATGGCCCGCTCGAAGAACTCGCGGGCGACCTTCACCACCAGCGAGGCGATCTGGTTGGCGTCGCCGTGCTGGCGCAGCTCCACCAGCCGCCGCCGCAGGAACTCGAAGGTCCGGGAGACCTCGGCGGCGGGCGCCTCGCCGTCGCCGGCCGGGGTCGGGGCCGGCGCCCGCTTCTCTCGAGGCCGGGTTGGAGCCGGCCGCAGCACCGCCACCTCGGCCAGCCGCGGCAGCACGTCGCTCGCCAGCTTGCCGGCGAAGGCCCAGAGGTCGGCCTCGAACTGGCGGGGGTTGAGCTTGCTCAGGCTGGGCTTGAAGACGAACCACTGCACGCCCATCTGCTTGGCCCGCAGCCGCAGCGGCTGGCTGAGGTTCTCCGTCATCATCAGCACCGGCGGTCGCAGGTTCATCTTCCACAGCCGCTTCACCACCTCGAAGCCGCCGTGGAAGGAAGCCCCCCCGGTCGCGGGCATGGCCAGGTCGGTCACCACCACGAAGGGCCGGTTCTCCTGGCGCAGCCGGTGGGCCGTCTTGCTCGCCTCCTCCGGGCCGGAGGCCTCCTCGACCTCCCAGCCCCGGGAAACGAAGTGGCGGGCGAGGATCTCGCGCACGTCGGGCTCGTCGTCGACCAGCAGCAACGTGCGGGCCACGAACGGGACGTCGTCGGCGGACGGCGCCGGGGCGCCGGCGTCTCGCTCGGGCCGCTGCGGGGGTGACGCGGCCGGGACCGACGGCTTCCAGTCCGTGATGGTCGGGAGCCGCTGGGTCACACCAGGATCCGCCTCCGTGGTGAGAAGGGCCTCCTCCGGCGCGGCGAAGGAGGCTTCCACGGCGGCCGCCGACTGCGCCCGCTCCTCGTCGAAGCCCTGGGCGAGTTCCAGCAGCAGCTCCTGGGCGTTGATGCCCGGCAGCAGGGTCTCCAGGCGGATGTCTCGCTGGCCGACGCTCGGCGGCACCCGGTCGGTCAGCTCGAACCCGAAGGCCCCCTCGCGCAGCCGCGCCAGCCGCTCGATGGCGAAGGCGATGCGGCTGCGCACGGCCTGGGCGCGGCGGCCGGCGGGCAGGGCGGCCAGCCGCGGGTCGGGCGGAGGCGAGCTGGCGGTGAAGGCCGAGACCACCAGGCCCTCCCGGAAGACGATCGCCCCGTCGCCGCCTTCCATCTCGATGGAGAGGTAGCCCGTCTTCTTGCTGAAGGAGACGATCTGGATGATGTCGAGGAGGGGCAGGTCCTCCAGGTTGCCTTGCAGACCCACAGGCGCTCCGCGGGGATCTTACACCGCGGCCAGCATCTCCTCGGCCAGGCGGTCGAGCGGCACCGCGCGGTCGACCACCCCGGCATCGATCGCCGCCTTGGGCATGCCGTAGATCACGCAGGTCTCCTCGCTCTCCGCCAGCGTGCGGCCGCCGCGCCGGCGGATGGCCCGCAAGCCCTCGGTGCCGTCGGAGCCCATCCCGGTGAGGACGACGCCGACCACCCGGCTGCCGAAAACGCCCGCCGCCGAGGCCATCAGCACGTCGGCGGAGGGACGGTGCAGCGCGTCGCGGGGCTCCTCGTCGAGGACCACCAACACGCTGGCGTCCCGCCGCTCCAGACGGGTGTGGATGCCGGCCGGGGCGACCAGGATGGAACCCGGCTCCAGGTTCTCGCCGTCGCGCGCCTCCCGCACCGGGATGGCGCTGCGAGCGTCGAGCCGCTCCGCCAGAGAGCGGGTGAAGCCGCGGGGGATGTGCTGCACGATCAGCAGGGGTGCCGGGAACCCGGCGGGCAGCACGGAGACGACCTGCTGCAGCGCGCTGGGGCCGCCGGTGGAGGCGGCGATCACCACCACCCCGGCGCCCTGCCGGCCGGGCTCCGCCGGCGCCGCCACCGGGTGCGGCCGGGCCCTCACCCGCGCTCCGCCCAGCGCGCGGATCTTGGCGATCAGCTCGTCGGCGAGGCTCAGCATGCTCATGGGCTGCACCGAGGACTTGTCGACGAAGTCCATGGCGCCCAGCTCCAGGCCCCGCAGCGTGACCTCCGCACCCTCCTGGGTGAGCGTGGACATCAGCAGCACCGGCAACGGCTGCTCGCTCATCAGGCGCTCGAGCGTCTCCAGCCCGCCCAGCCGCGGCATCTTGATGTCGAGAGTGACCACGTCGGGCCGCAGCTCACGGGCCTGGCGCAGGCCCTCCTCGCCGTCCCCGGCGGTGCCGACCACCTCGATGTCCGGCGCGCCGCCCAGCATGCGGGTGACCGCCTTGCGCACGAAGGCCGAGTCGTCGACCACCAGCACCCGGATCCTGCGGGCGCCGCTCACGGGCTGTGCTCCGCCTTCTGGTACACGATCGCCCCCTGGAAACGGATCGGCTGGAACGGCGTGGCCACCCGGCTCAGCGACTCGGCGTGGCCGAGGAACAGGAACCCCCCGGGCGCCAGCACCTCGTGGAACAGGCTGACCGCCCGCTGCACCGCCGCGTCGGAGAAGTAGATCAGCACGTTGCGGCAGAAGATGGCGTCGAGCGGACGCAGCGCCTGGTAGCTCTCCGCCTCCAGCAGGTTGCCGCCGCTGAAGGCCACCGCCCTGCGGACCGCTTCGCGCACCCGCACCCCGGTGCCGTCGCGGGTGAAGTGCCGGTCCAGCTGGGCCGGGGACACCGCGCGCAGCGAGTTCTGGTGGTAGACGCCGCGGCGGGCCTTCTCCAGCGCCGCCTCGTCCACGTCCAGTCCGTGGATGCTGACCTCCCAGCCCCAGAAGAACTGGCCGCTGTCGAACAGGATCATGGCCAGGGTGAGCGGCTCCTCGCCGGTCGAGCAGCCGGCGGAGAGCAGGCGCAGGGTGTGCTCCCCGCTCCTCGCCTTGCGCTCCTTGATCTGCCGCAGCACGTGGCCGGCGAAGACGTTGAGCTGCGGCTGCTCCCGGAAGAAGTAGGTCTCGTTGTTGGTGAGGTGGCTGACCATCCGCTGCTGCTCCTCGCCCCCGTCCGGGGCGAAGCGCAGGTAGCGGTAGTAGTCCTCGAAGGAGAGGAGGCCCAGCAGCGCCAGGCGGGGCGCCAGCCGGGCGCGCAGGCTGGCGCGGTGCGAGTCGTCGAAGAACAGCCCGAAGCGCTCGTGCACGAAGTCGCGCAGCAGGCGGAACTCCTCCTCGCTCAGCTCGGCGTCGTGCTCGGCGGCGTGGTACTTCACCGGGGCGCGAGCTTGCGCAGCGCCGCGGCGGCCGCCTGGCGCACCTCAGGGGAGCCGTCCCGGGACTTGCGTTCGAGCAGCGGCCGCAGCGCCTCGCGGAAGCCACCCTCGCCCAGGGCACAGGCCGCCTCCACCCGCACGGAGGGCGCCGCGTCCTGCAGCGCGGCGAGCAGCAGGCGCAGAGCCGCCGGGTCCTCCAGGCGGCTCGCCAGGTCGACCAGCAGCCGGCGCACGTCGGGCCCCAGGCGGCCGGAGTGGAAGGCGCGCTCCAGCTCGGGCAGCGCGGCGGCGCCGGTGCGGCGCAGCGCCTCCAGGGCCGAGGTCTGCAGGCCCGGGTCGGAGAGCACGCCGACCAGGGGAGCCGCCGCCCGGCCGTCCCCGATCTCGCCCAGCGCCGCCACCGCCGCGCGGCGCACGGTGTCGTCGGCGTCCGCGAGGCGGGCCACCAGCGCCGAAACCGCCTTGGGGCTGCCCAGCCGGCCGAGCGCCGCCGCCGCGGCGCAGCGCACGCTCCAGTGCTCGTCCTCCAGGGCCACCAGCAGCGCCGCCACCGCCTGCGGGTCGCCGATGCCGCCCAGCCCTTCCGCCGCGGCCCGCCGCAGGTTGCGGTCGCCGTCGTGCAGCACGGCCAGCAGCGGCCCCACCGCGGCCGGGGCCCGGATCTCGCCGAGCGCCTCCACGGCGGCGAAGCGCAGCTCCTTGCGCGGCTCCGACAGCAGCGGCAACAGGTGGGGGACGGCCTCCGCGTTGCGGATCTGGCCGAGCGCGCGCACGGCGGCGAAGCGCAGGCGCGGGTCCTCCTCCCGCAGCAGCGGGATGAGCAGCGGCGCCGCCTCGGGCTCGCGCAGCCGTCCCAGGGCCAGCACCGCCTGCTGCCGAACCAGCGAGCTGACGTCCGCCAGCGCGGAGCGCAGCACGTCGGCCGCCGCGGGCGCGGCGATCTCTCCCAGGGCCTGCACCGCCGCCGCCCGCACCGCCTCGCGCCCCTGCTGCGCGGCCCCCACCAGGGCCGCGGCCGAGCCGGCGTCGCGCATCAGGCCCAGGGTCTGGGCCGCCCGCACCTGGGCGGAGATGTCGCCCCCGGCCAGCGCCTGCACCAGCAGCGGCCGCACCCGCTCGGCGTCCATGCGGGCGAGGGCCTCCATCGCGCTTTCCTGGATCAGCTCGCTCTCGTCGCCCAGCAGCTCGAACAGCAGCATGGGCGCGTCCTCGTGGCCCAGGCGGCCGACCGCCGCCGCCGCCTCGGCCCGCACCTCGACGGCGTGGTCGTGGATGAGCGGTGCCACCAGGGTGGTGCCGTCGGCCGGGGCGATCCAGGAGAGGCAGCGCACGGTCCCCAGACGCACGGCGTCGTCCGGATGGGACAGGCCGCCCTGCCAGGCCTCAGGGTCCCGGTAGCCGATGGAGACGAGCGCGTGGCTCGCGTACTCCCGCACTTCGGGGTCTGCCAGCCGCTCCAGCAGGGGGGCGGTGGCGAGGGGCTCGCGCAGCCAGCCCAGGGTGATCGCCGCCGTGCGGCGGTTGCGCGCGTCCTCGTCGGACAGCATCGCCACCAGGTGCGCCAGCAGGTCCTCCCGCTTGAGCGCCGCCTCCACCTGCGGATCCAGGCTCTCCCCGGCGCTGGTGGCGCGCTGCTCGATCTCGACCACCGCGCGGATGGCGGCGTTGCGCAGCTCCGGGTCGGGATCCAGCAGGTGGCGGGTGATGCGGGGGATGGCGTCGCGGCCGGCCAGCCGGCCCAGCGCCTCGATGGCGGGCCCCCGCAGCAGCTCGTCGTCGAGCAGCTGCAGCAGCGCCGGCGCCGCGCGCGGGTCGCCGATCTCGCCGAGGGCGTGCAGCGCCGGGTACTGCAGCCAGGGGCCCTCGCCCAGCGCCTCGATCAGCCGCGGCACCGCCTCGCGGGCGCCCAGCTGCCCCAGGCTGGTGGCGGCGGCGTGCCGGACGTTGACGTCGGGGTCGCCGAGGGCGGCGATCAGGGGCTGCACCGCCTCGGTGGCCCGGGTGCTGCCGAGCATGACCGCCGCGAACAGCCGCACCTCCTCGTCGCCGTCCTTCAGCAGGCCGAGCAGCGGCTGGGCGGCGGCCGGGCCCAGCCGCACGTAGATCTCCATCGCGGCGTTGCGGGTGCCGGCGTCCTCGCCGTCGCGCAGCGCCCGCTCCAGCGCCGGCAGCAGGGCCTCGCGGCCGAAGCCGGCGAGGCCGTCGATCGCGGCCTGGCGCACCGCCCAGCTCTCGTCGCCCACCGCCAGCAGCAGCGGCGCGATCGCCTCCGGCAGGCCGGAGCCGGCCAGGCGCGCCACCGCCTCCCGGCGCATGGGCTCCTCGCCCTGGGCCAGCGCGGAGAGCGCCTGCTGCAGCGGCTCGCTCACTGCACCTTGAACACGGACACCAGCCGGGCCAGGTTCTCTGCCTGCTGCGCCAGGTTGGCGGTGGCCTTCGACATCTCCTGCACCGTGGCCAGGTTGTCGCGGGCGATCTCGGAGATGTTCTCCATCGCCTTCACCACCAGCTCGCCACCCTTCTTCTGCTCGGCGGTGGCGTGCGAGACCTGCTGGGTCTGGTCGTTCATGCGCTCGACCGCGTTGATGATCTGCCGGCTGCCCTCGGCCTGCTCGCGGGTGGCGAGGCTCACCTGGGAGGCGATCTTGTTGATGTTCTCCACCGCCAGGCGCACCTGCCGCCCGCCGGCCGCCTGCTCGCGGGTGGAGTAGGCCGCCTGCGACATGACCTTCTTGATGTTCTCCATGGCCGCGCGGATCTGCTTGCTGCCCTCCGCCTGCTCGCGCACGGCCTGCGTCACCTGCGAGGTGGCCGCGTTCATGCGGGAGACGGTGTCCAGCACCTCGCTGCCGGCCTGCGACTGCTTCTGGGTGGCCTCGGCGATGCGGCCCATCAGCTCGGAGGAGCGGGAGACCGACTCGATGATGTTGCGCAGCGCGGCGCCGGCCTTGTCGGCGAGCGCTATCCCCTGCTTGGCCTCGGAGGCGCCTCCGCGGGCCACCTCCACCGCGTCGGTGGTCTCCTGCTGCACCTGGCGGACCACCTCGCCGATCTCCTTGGCCGCTTCCACCGAGCGCTCGGCCAGCTTGCGGACCTCGTCGGCGACCACCGCGAAGCCGCGGCCGGCCTCGCCGGCGCGCGCCGCCTCGATGGCGGCGTTCAGGGCCAGCAGGTTGGTCTGGTCGGCGATCTCCTCGATCACCTCCAGGATGCGGCCGATCTCCTGGGAGCGCTTGCCGAGCCCGGTGATCACGCGGGCGGTGTTCTCCATGCTCTCGGAGATCGTCTTCATGCCGTCCACGGTGCGGGAGACGGCCTCGCCGCCCTCCTTGGCGTCCTGCGAGGCGCGGGCGCTGATGCGGTCGGCCTCGGAGGCGATCTTGGCCACGTCGTTGACCGCGCCGGCCATGCCGGAGACGGTGGCGCTGGCGCGGCCCGCGGCCTCGCCCAGCGACTCGGCGTTCTCGGCCACCGAGGAGATGAAGGAGGCCATCTCCTCCACGGTGGCAGTCGTCTCGTTGACGGTCCCGGCCAGGCTCTCCAGGTCGCGGGCCATCTGGTCGATGGAGACCGTCATCTCCTCGATGGTGGCCGAGGCCTCGGTGACGGTCTGGGCCAGGGTGCCGCCCGAGCGGGCGACCTGCTCGATGGAGGCGCCCATCTCGGTGATGGAGCTGGAGGTCTCCTCGACGTAGCTGGCGAGCCCCTGAGCGCTGGCAGCCACCGTCTGGATGGAGGCGGCCATCTCCTCCATGGAGGTGGAGGTCTCCTCGGCGGCCTGCGCCTGGCCCTGCGCGCCCTGCATGATCAGCCGCGCGTTGGCCGAGATCTGTCCGGCCGAGGAGGCCACCTGCACCGAGGCGTCCTGGATGTTGTCGACCACCTTGCGCAGGTTGCCGACCATGGCGTTGAGGCTGCGGCCGAGTGTCCCCACCTCGTCCTCGCTGGCGGCCTCGACGTCCACGGTGAGGTCGCCCTTGGCCACGGTCTCGGAGGCGAGCGCCATCGACTGCAGGGGCCGCAGCCAGCGGCCGGCGAGCACGTAGCCGACGCCGGATCCGGCGGCCACCAGGACGAGGGCGATCAAGAGGGCCTCGGCCCAGCGCGAGCGCTGCACCGACTGCAGCCCCGCCTGGCTCATCGCCACCTCGACGCTGCCCTTGACCGCCTCGCTGGCTGCGCCGCCGGCGACCTCGGTGCCGCCGGTCGAGCTGGTGACGGGCGCGCGGAAGAGCAGCACCCGCTCGCCATCCGCGGTGGTGGCGGTGCGTTCCTCCGGGGCGGTCGGCGGCTCGGCCGGAAGGTCGCGCAGCGCCCGGCCCACCTGCGCGAGCGGCTGGCCCTTGGCGTCGCGGATCAGGGCGCCCACCACGTCGGTCGAGCCCTGGGCGGCGCCGGCGTTGACGGCGCCCTCCAGGAACTGGACCAGCAGCGGCTTGTCCTCGGTGAGGACGCCGTACTTGGCGTTGAAGGCGAGGTTGCTGGCGATGTAGCGGCCGCGGCGGGCCATCTGCTCGCGCAGCTGGGTGCCGCCACGATAGACGTCCCAGGCCACAGCCAGCACCGTCACCACCACGGCGATGAAGGCGAGCAGCCCCAGCATCTTGGTGCGGATGGACTTGAGGTCGATGGCCATCTTGGTCACTCCTGCGAGGGGCCCTCCGGCCCGGCCGCGGCACGCACGGTGGAGACGGGGGACGCCGGCACGAGCTCGTGGGCGAGCAGGCGCTCGAGGTCCACCAGGATGATCAGCCGGTCGTCGAGCTTCGCCACGCCGCGGATGTAGTCGCCGCCGCGTTCCACTACCTCCTCCGGCGCCGCCTCGATGCGCGACAGCGGGATCTTCGGTACCTGCGAGGCCCCGTCGACCAGCAGTCCCAGCAGGCGGTCGCGCACCCGCACCACCACGATCCGGGTGGCGCGGTCGCCCTCCACCTGTCCCAGGCCCAGCTTGCGCTTGAGGTCCAGCACCGGCAGGATGCGTCCGCGCAGGTTGATGACGCCGCGCACGAACTCCGGCGCCCGCGGCACCGTGGTGATCTCCGTCAGCCGCCGTATCTCCTGGACCTGCCGCACGTCGACCCCGTACTCCTCGCGGTCCAGGAAGAAGGTGACCAGGTGCTCGGTGGCCTCGACGGTCGCGCGCTGCTCCTGCGCGGGCGCGGCGAAGAAGGACAGGCTGTGGCTGCCCGGTGCCGGGGCGGTCGCCTCGCCTGCCCGCGCCGCGGGGGGCAGCTCGCCGGGGACCGCCGGGGAGCGCTGCGCGCCCAGGATCTCCTCGGCCAGGCCGGAAGCCGGCAGCTCGATGCGCTCGGGCGCCGCGGCCTCCGGCTCCGACGTCTCCTCGGCTGCCTCCACCGGGGTGTGGGGAGCGGGCGGCGGCGTCTCCAGCTGGCGCAGGATGTCCTCGGCCAGGCCGGAAGCCGGGAGCTGGATCGGCTCGGCGGTGTCCGTCGGCGGCATCGCTTCTCCGGCGACGCCCCGCCCCGCCTCCTCCCGTGCCCGCCTGCGAGCCTCCGCCATTCGACCCATGGCTCACCCTTTCCTGTCCGTTGCGGCCGGTTCGAAGTCCCTCTCGCGCGCGACCGCCTCCACCACGTCCGCTTCCACCAGGGAGACGCCCCGGGCCATGCCCTCGAGCAGCGCCTGCGTGGCCAGGTGGTTGATCACCCGGGGGATGCCGCAGGCGGCGGCGTGCAGCCTCTGGAGCGCCGCCTCGCCGAAGAGCGGCCGCTCGGCCCCGGCCACCGCCAGGCGGTGCTGGATGTAGGCGAGCGTGTCGGTCTCGGCCAGCGGCACCAGGTGGAAGGAGGCGCCGATGCGCTGGGTGAGGGCGCGGTAGGTGCGGTGGCGCAGGCGCTCCCGCAGCTCGGGCTGGCCGACGAGCACGATCGCCACCAGGTTGTGGTCGTCGAGCTGGAAGTTGGTGAGCAACCGGATCTCCTCGAAGGTGGGCTTGCCGGGGATGAGGTGCGCCTCGTCCACGATCAGCACCGCCTTGCGGCGCTCGCGGTCGAGCTCGAGCAGCCGCACCTGGATCTGCTCCAGCAGGTCGCTGGAGTGGAAGCGGGGCGTTTCCACGCCGAGCTCGGAGGCCGCCATGCGCAGGAACTGCCGCGGCGACAGCCGCGGGTTGAGGATCATCCCCACCTCGCAGCGGTCGCCGAGCCGGTCGACCAGGGCGCGCGTGAGCAGCGTCTTGCCGGAGCCCACCTCGCCGGTGAGCAGGGCCAGCTCCATCTCCTCGACCGCGTAGAGCAGCCGCTCCAGCGCCTCCTCGTAGGTCTCGTTGAGGAAGAGGTAGCGCGGGTCCGGGGTCTTGCGGAACGGCTTCTCGCGCAGTCCCCAATACTGCTCGTACACCGCTCAGGCCTCCGCCGGCCGTGCGGGGCGGGCGAGGCGTCCGCGGCGGCCCTCGAACAGGGCGGCGATGTCCAGGATCAGCACCACCCGTCCGTCGCCCATGATGGTGGCGCCGGCGACCTGGATGGGCCCCTCCGCGACCACCGGGTCGAGCGCCTTGATGACCACGTCCTGCTGCCCGAGCAGGCGGTCGACGGTGAGCCCCAGCCGCTTGTCGCCCCGGCCCACGATGACGGCGTAGCCCTCCGGGCGCTGGGCGGCCTCGCGGCCGAAGTGCGCGGAGAGGTGCAGCAGTGGCACGATGCGGTCGCGCACGCGCAGCGTGTCCCGCCCGTTCATGCGCACGACCTCCGCCGGCCGGTAGCGCAGGCTCTCCACCACCGAGCCGGAGGGCAGCGCGTAGCTGCCGCCCGCCACCTCCACCATCAGCACGGTGATGATGGCCAGGGTCAGCGGCAGCTGCAGGGTGAACTTGGTGCCGGCGCCGGGGATGGTCTCGGCCTCGATCAGGCCGTTGAGCCGCTCCATGCTCTGCACCACCACGTCCAGCCCCACGCCGCGGCCGGAGACGTCGGTGACGGACCGGGCGGTGGAGAAGCCCTCGGTGAAGATGAGCTGGATCGCCTCGCGGTCGCTGAGCACGTCGTCCTCGCGCACCAGCCCCCGCTCCACCGCCTTGCGGCGTACCTCTCCGGCGTCGATGCCGCCGCCGTCGTCGATCAGCGTGATCACCACCTGGCTCGACTCCTGCGCCGCGGAGAGCAGGATGGTGCCGGTCGCCGACTTGCCGCGGGCGACGCGCACCTCGGGCCGCTCGATGCCGTGGTCGACGGCGTTGCGGATCAGGTGCACCAACGGCTCGCCCAGCTCGTCGATCACCGCCTTGTCGACGCGCGTCTCCTCGCCCTGCAGCACCAGCTCCACCGACTTGCCCTGCTGGTGGGCGAGGTCGCGCACCAGCCGCGGGAAGCGCTCGAAGACGTGGCGGATGGGCAGCATCCGCACGTCCATGATCGTCTCCTGGAGCTGGCTGGAGACCGCACCCACCTGGTGCACCGCCTCCAGCAGCTGCGGCCCGGCGCCGGGGACGGTGGCCGCGATCTGGCGGCCCAGCTCGGCCAGCTTGGTGCGGTGCACGATCAGCTCGCCGACCAGGTTCAGCAGCTGGTCGAGCTTGGCGAAGTCGACCCGCACCATGCTCGAGCGGGCGCGGGCGGCGGCCGCCACGTCGGCCGCGTCGCTGGCGGCGGCCGGTGGCGCGTCCCCCTCCGCGGCGGGCGGGCGCGGCGCCGGGCGGGCGGCCCCCGTCCCGGCCGCTAGCAGCGCGGCGAGCTCGGCCTGCTCGGCCTGCAGCAGGCGCTGCTCGGCGCCCGCGGCGCAGGCCGTCTCGATGGCGTCGCGCAGGGCGTTCGCCCCCCGCAGCAGGCGGTCGACGCCGGCCGCGTCGACCCGCAGCGCGCCGTCGCGGGCCCGGGCGAACACCTCCTCCAGCCGATGGACGTAGTCCTTGACGGCGGCGAAGCCCATCATCCCGCTGTTGCCCTTGAGCGTGTGCAGCGTGCCGAGCAGCGAGCCCAGCAGCTCAGGGCTCACCCCCTCGCGTTCCAGGCGCAGCAGGACGTCGTCGAGGACGGCCAGGTGCTCTCGCGCGTCCTCGAGGTAGATGCCGACGAGCTCGGCGGAGACCTCGAACGCCATCACCGCCACCCGCGCGACGCGCCCGAGCTCACGGCCCGGTGATCTTCTCGATGAGGCTGTGGAGCTCGGAGGCCTGGAACGGCTTCTTCACGTACCCGCGCGCCCCCATCTTGAGCCCGCGGATCGTGTCCTCCTCCTTGCCCTCGGTGGAGATGATGATGACGGGGATGTCCTTGTACGCGGACTCCTTCTGCACGCGCTGGAGGAACTCGAGGCCGTTCATGACCGGCATGTTGATGTCGAGCAGGATGAGGTCGATGTTCTCCTCTTGGCCGAGCTTGTCGAGCGCCTCCAGGCCGTTCATCGCGCTCACCAGCTTGCAGTTCTTGTAGCGGGAGAGGAACAGCTTGTACATCTGGTGAATCAGCGCCGAGTCGTCGACGGCGAGGATCTTCCTCAGCATTCGTTCTCCCCTGCGGCTCCCGGCGGGCCGCCCGGCGCCAGCCGGGCCGGCTGCGGAAGGTTTCTACCACCGAAGCCACGTCGCTTCAAGCACTAAGCGGCGTCCAGGGTATAGTGGCGGCCAGTGTTCGAATCCTCCCGGCGGCTGCACGAAGACGTGAGCGGCACCCTGGACGCGCTGCGCGCGCTCGGTGAGGGCCGCTACGCCGCCGTGTTCGACCGGGACGGCGTGCTGGTCGAGAGTCCCCGCGAGGGCGAGCAGGGCGAGTGGGTGCTGCGCCGCTTCCTCGAGTCGCGCGCGCCCGCCCTCTTCCGCATCCCCACCGCCCTGCACGGCGCGGAGCCGATGGAGGACGCCTTCGAGGACTGGGGAGGGGAGGAGTTCTTCCTGGCCTTCGTCAACGGCAAGGTGGGCCTGATCGTCGCCTGCAGCGACGCCAGGCGCATGGAGCAGGAATCGGGCCGTCTGCTCTCGGTGCTGGTCGACCGCCTGCTGCGGCTCAACCCGGCCTGGCGGGTCGACGAGAAGGGCCGCGGCATCTTCGCCGGCCGCCCCCGGCTCGACACCGTGGCCATCGGCCGCTCCGCGGACGCGCCGTCCGGCAGCGGCGGTTGACCGCTAGAATCAGGGTTTGCCGCGGCGGTGAAGGGTGGCGCCTCGAGCCTGAATGCAGAACATCCGCAACTTCTCGATCATCGCCCACATCGACCACGGCAAGACGACCCTCTCCGACCGTCTGCTGGAGCGCACCGGCGCCCTCAGCCAGCGCGAGCTGACCGAGCAGTTCCTCGACTCGATGGACCTCGAGCGCGAGCGCGGCATCACCATCAAGCAGCACTCGGTCCGGCTGCAGTACCGCGCGAAGGACGGGCAGGACTACGTGCTCAACCTGATCGACACCCCCGGCCACGTCGACTTCTCCTACGAGGTCTCGCGCTCGCTGGCGGCCTGCCAGGGCGCGCTGCTGGTGGTGGACGCCAGCCAGGGGGTGGAAGCCCAGACCCTGGCCAACGCCCACCTCGCCGCCGACGCCGGGCTGGAGATCATCCCGGTGCTGAACAAGATCGACCTGCCCGGCGCCGAGCCGGAGCGGGCCCGGGAGCAGATCGAGCAGGTGATCGGCATCGACGCCTCGGGGGCCATCATCGCCTCGGCCAAGGTGGGGGTCGGCGTCGACGAGATCCTGGAGGCGATCGTCGAGCGCGTTCCGCCGCCGCACGGCGATCCCCAGGGTCCGCTGCGCGGCCTGGTCTTCGACTCCTGGTTCGACCAGTACCGAGGCGTGGTGGTGCTGGTGCACGTGGTCGACGGCCGCCTCGAGCCCGGCACGAAGGTGCGGTTGATGGCGACGGGGGGCAGCCACGAGGTGGAGCAGCTCGGCGTCTTCACCCCGAAGCCGGTGCCGGTCACCTCGCTGTCGGCAGGCGAGGTCGGCTTCGTGATCGCGGGCATCAAGAGGGTCGCGGACGTGGCGATCGGCGACACCCTGACCGACGACCGCCGGCCGGCGGCGGAGCCGCTGCCGGGCTTCAAGGAGATCAAGCCCATGGTGTTCGCGGGGCTCTACCCCGTGGACGCCGACCAGTACGCGGAGCTGCGCGACGCCCTGGAGAAGCTGCGCCTCAACGACTCGTCGTTCTTCTACGAGCCGGAAACCTCGGCCGCCCTCGGCTTCGGCTTCCGCTGCGGCTTCCTGGGGCTGCTGCACATGGAGATCGTGGAGGAGCGGCTGGAGCGCGAGTTCGACCTGGAGCTGCTGGTCACCGCCCCCTCCGTCCGCTACCGGGTGATGAAGACGGACGGCGAGATCGTGGACGTCGACTCGCCGGCGCGGTTGCCGGACGCCGGCCACGTCGAGGCGATCGAGGAGCCGGTGATCACCGCCACCATCCTCACCGGCGACCAGTTCGTGGGAGGGATCCTGAAGCTCTGCCAGGACAAGCGCGGGGTGCAGAAGGGCATCCAGTACCTCACCACCACGCGGGTGATGATCCAGTACGAGCTGCCGCTCGCCGAGATCCTGCTCGACTTCTACGACCGGCTGAAGTCCGTCTCCCGCGGCTACGCGTCGCTCGACTACGAGTTCACCGGCTACTGGGTCTCGCCTCTGGTCAAGCTCGAGGTGCTGGTCAACGGCGAGCCGGTCGACGCGCTGTCGCTGATCGTGCACCGCGACACCGCCTACGCCCGCGGCAAGTCTCTGGTCGAGAAGATGCGCAGGATGATCCCCAGGCAGATGTTCGAGGTGGCGATCCAGGCGGCCATCGGCTCGCGCGTGATCGCCCGGGAGACCGTCAAGCCCCTGCGCAAGAACGTGCTGGCCAAGTGCTACGGCGGCGACATCACCCGCAAGCGGAAGCTCCTGGAGAAGCAGAAGGAAGGCAAGAAGCGGATGAAGCGGGTGGGCACCGTCGACATCCCGCAGGAGGCCTTCCTGGCCGTGCTGCGCGTCGACGAGGAGTAGCCATCGACAGGAGCACCCCCGGTCCGATACAGTCTTCCGCGCTCCAGCCCGGCGGCGAAGGCTAGGCTGGCGCTTCGCGGAGGTGCACGATGGGTCTTCTCGACAGCCTGCTGGGCAAGGGCGGCGCGCTCGGCAGCGTCGCGCAGATGGTCGCGAACAATCCCCAGGTGCTCACGGCGGCGGTCGCGCTGCTCAACCCGAAGGACCCGTCCGTCGGCGGCACCGGCGGCCTGGGTGGCGTCATCGCTGCCTTCGAGAAGGCAGGGCTTGGGCCGATGGTCTCGCAGTGGATCGCGAACGGGCCGAACCCGCCCGCCTCGCCCGGCCAGGTCACGAGCGCGCTCGGCAGCGACGTGCTCGCCCAGTTTGCGCAGAAGGCCGGACTCGGCCAGGGCGAGGCCGCGTCGGTGCTCGCGTCGGTGCTGCCCGGCCTCGTCGACCACCTGACGCCGACCGGTCAGCTGCCCGCGGGAGACCAGTTGCAGAACGCGCTGGGGGGCCTGCTGGCGGGCCTTGCCCACCGCTAGGGCGATCCACCAACGAAGGAGCCGTCTCCGGAGGAACAAGCCAGAGAAGGAGGCAGGGATGAGCATGCCGAAGGCCCTCGCCCTCGCGGCCGTCGGCCTGAGCCTCGCGCTCGCGGTCCCGGCGCAGGGCGCCGAGACGAAGGCCGTGGACAAGGCGGCGTCGACACAGAAGGTGGACCTCAACAGCGCGTCGCAGAAGGACCTCGAGGAGCTTCCCGGGGTCGGGCCGGCCACCGCCAGGAAGATCATCGCCGGTCGGCCCTACTCGGCGGTCGCCGATCTGTCGAAGGCCGGCGTCCCGGCGAAGACGATCGCGCAGATCACGCCGCTGGTGACGGTCGGCACGCCTGCCAAGCCGGCTGCACCTGCCACCGCCGCCGCACCGTCGGCTGCGCCCGCCGTGGCTCCGCCGGCGCCCGCCGCCGCCGCGCCTGCCGCCGCCGCGCCCGCCGCGACCACCGCCGCCGCGCCGCCGGCGAAGGGCATGGTGTGGGTGAACACCGAGACGAAGGTCTACCATCGCGAGGGCGACCGCTGGTACGGCAAGACCAAGCAGGGCAAGTACATGACGGAGGCCGACGCCATCGCCGCCGGCTACCACGCCTCGAAGGAGGGCGCGAAGAAGCCCCAGCCCTGAGCCGCCGGCTCGCGGGCAGAGCCGGCGGCGAGGTTCGGGTAGAATCGAAGCGCGATGACGACGAGCCCTCGGCCGGCCCCGCCCGCCTTCAAGAAATCGGTCGCCCGCGAGTACCTCGAGTCGATCGTGGTCGCGGTGATCCTCGCCCTGTTCATCCGCACCTTCGCGGTGCAGGCGTTCAAGATCCCGACCGGTTCCATGCAGCCGAACCTGCTGATCGGCGACCACCTGCTGGTCAACAAGCTCGTCTACTCGCCCTCCGCCGGGCCCTGGGAGGACTGGCTGCTGCGCAAGCGGCCGATCGAGCGCAGGCACGTGGTCGTCTTCAAGTTCCCGGAGGACCCCTCCCGGGACTTCATCAAGCGCGTGATCGGCCTTCCTGGCGAGACGGTCGAGGTGCGGAACAAGACCGTGCTCGTCGACGGCCAGCCGCTGGTGGAGCCGTACGCGCACTTCATCGAGCCGCCGCTGCGGCCGGACGAGGAGTCGCGCGCCGGCTCGGCCGGCGACAACTGGGGGCCGCAGGTCGTCCCCGCAGGCCACCTCTTCGTGATGGGCGACAACCGCGACAACAGCCGGGACAGCCGATTCTGGGGCTTCCTGCCGCGGGACCAGGTCAAGGGCCGCGCCCTGCTGGTCTACTGGTCGTACGAGGCGAGCGGCGACGAGTACCGCCGCGAGGGCTGGGTCGACTGGCTGAAGGACACGTTCTCCGCCTTCGCGCGTACCCGCTGGAAGCGGTTCTTCCACGTGATCCGTTGAGCGGGGCCGCGCGGCGCTGGGGGTGGCAATGAGACGCTGGGGCGAGAGGGGGAGCGGCCGGCTGAGCGGGCTGATCGCGCTGGCCGTGCTGGTGGCGGCCGGCTACGCCGCCTGGAATGTGGCGCCCGTCTACTTCGACCACTACGACTTCGTGGACAAGGTCAACGAGATCTGCCGCACGCCGCGGTACAAGGTCCACAACTCGGACGACGAGATCATGCGGATGCTGATGGACGAGGTGAAGAGAAGGCGGCTGCAGGACTGGATCGGCCCGGAGAGCTTCCAGATCATCACCACCGACCACGACCGGCAGATCAAGCTGTACTACGAGCGGGAGACCGAGGTGCTTCCCGGCTGGAAGCACACGTTCAAGTTCCCTTACACCGCCGACCAGCCTTTGGTCTAGGGGGGCTGCGCCGCACCCCCTGGAGCTCTGGCCTGGACCTAGAGCCGGCCGTAGATCTGCTTGGCGATGACCAGCAGTTGCATGTTGGTGGTGCCCTCGTAGATCTGGCCCACCTTCTGGTCCCGGAAGTACTTCTCCACCGGGTACTCGCGGGTGAAGCCGTAGCCGCCGTGCACCTCGATCGCCTTGGAGGCGACCTGCTCGGCCGCCCGCGAGGCGTAGAGCTTGGCCATGGCCGCCTCCTTGACGAACGGCAGCCGCACGTCGCGCAGCCGCGCCGCGTTGTAGGTCAGCAGCCGCGCCGCCTCGATCTCGGTGGCCAGCTCCGCCATCAGGAACTGCACCGCCTGGAACTCGGCGATGGGCTTGCCGAACTGCTCGCGCTCCTGCGAGTGGCGCAGCGCCAGCTCGAAGGCGCCGCGGGCGAGGCCCACCATCTGGGCGCCGATGCCGATGCGGCCCTCGTTCAGGGTCTCGATGGCGATGCGGTAGCCCTTTCCGGGCTCGCCCAGCAGGTTCTCCTTGGGCACCCGGCAGGCGTCCAGGATCAGCTCGCAGGTGGATGAGGCGCGGATGCCGAGCTTGTCCTCTTTCTTGCCGACGGTGAACCCGGGGAAGCCGCGCTCGACCAGGAAGCTGGTGATGCCCTTGTAGCCCTTGGCCGGGTCGAGGTTGGCCATCACGATGAACAGCTCGGCCTCGGCCGCGTTGGTGATCCAGAGCTTGCGTCCGGTGAGCTCCCAGTGGCTGCCGCAGTCGCGCGCGCGGCAGGCGAGCGCGAACGCGTCCGAGCCGGAGCCGGCCTCGCTCAGCGCGTAGGCGCCGACCCACCTCGTCGCCAGCAGCGGGAAGTACCGCGCCTTCTGTTCCTCGCTGGCCCAGCGCAGCAGGGCGTTGTTGACGAGAGTGTTCTGCACGTCGACCAGCACCGCCAGCGAGGGGTCGACGCGCGCCAGCTCCTCCACCGCCAGCACCGACATGAAGAAGGTGGCGCCGGCTCCGCCCTGCGCCTCCGGGATCTCGACGCCCATCACCCCCAGCTCGAAGCAGGCGTCGATCAGCTCGCGCGGGATCCGCGACTCCTGGTCCATGCTGCGGACCAGGGGCCGCACGCGGGACTCGGCGAAGTCGCGCACCAGCTCGCGGAAGCTCCTCTCCTCCTGGGACAGGTCGGTGAGCGGCAGGCTTCGGGTGTCGTCCATGGCAGGGTGTCCCTCACCCCGATGCTAGCGCGAACGGCCGGTGGCTACGGGTTCGCGCCCGCCGTCGCCGCAGGGCGCGGGATTCTCAGGCCACTGGGGGCTCGCCGCACCGGCACTTGACAGGCCGGGGGCGTGCACTAATCATTCAGGTTCGTCATGTCGACGAGACCCGCCGGCTCGCCGGCGGGTTTTTTCGTCGTGGAGGAGCGGTGACGCGGGTCGGGGTGTTCGGTGCGACCGGCTACAGCGGGCGGGAGCTGGTACGGCTGCTGCGCGGCCACCCGCGGGTGCGGCTCGCCTTCGCCACGGGCAGCGGCGGCGCCCACCTCGCCCACGAGGCCGGCCTGGAGCAGGCGGCGGAGGCGTACCTGCTGGCGCTGCCGCACGGCGTGTCCGCGCGCTACGCGGCGCGGCTGCGGGAGGAGCGGCCCGACGCGGTGGTGATCGACCTCTCGGGAGACCTGCGCCTGCCCACGCCCGAGGCGTACCGCCGCTGGTACCGGCAGGACCACGAGGCCCCGCACCTGCTGGGGCAGGCCGTGTTCGGGCTGAGCGAGGTCTACGCCGAGCGGCTGCGCGGCGCACGGCTGGTGGCAAACCCCGGCTGCTACGCGACCTCCGTGCTGCTGCCGCTGGTGCCGCTGCTGCGGGCGGGGCTGGTGGAGCCAGGCGACGTCGTGGCCGACGCGAAGAGCGGGGCGAGCGGCGCCGGCCGCGCGCTGCGCGAGGACCTGCTGTTCTGCGAGGTGGCCGAGGACTTCTCCGCCTATGCTCCCGGCCGCAGCCACCGCCATGTCGGTGAGATCGAGGCGGTGCTGGCGGCGGCCTCGGGCGCCGAGGTGGAGATCACCTTCTGCCCGCACCTGCTGCCGGTGAAGCGCGGCATCCTGACCGCCCTCTACGTACGGCCGACCCGGGACGTGGACGCGCTCACCCGCGCGCTGCACGCCGCCTACGACGACTGCCCCTTCGTGCACGTGGTCGAGGGCAAGCCGCCGCGGCTGTCGGAGGTCGTCCTCACCAACGACTGCCGCATCTCCGTGCACGGCGCCGCGCCCGGCCGTGCGGTCGTGTTCTCCGCCCTCGACAACCTGGTGAAGGGCGCGGCCGGCCAGGCCGTGCAGAACCTCAACCTCGCGCTCGGCTGGCCGGAGGCGGAGGGGCTCGCCTCCGCCTTCCCGGCCGCGGTCGCGGCGCGGTGAGCGGGCGGTGGTGAGCCCGCGCGTCTACAAGATCGGCGGCCTGGCGCTCGAGGACCCGGGCCTGCTGCCGCCGCTCGCCGAGGAGCTGCGGCGCGGCGACGCGCCGACGGTGCTGGTCCACGGCGGGGGCCGGGCGGTCGACCGCATGCTGACCGCGCTGGGCCTGGCCTCGCGCTTCGTCGAGGGCCGGCGCGAGACGTCGCCGGAGGCGATGGAGGTGGTGGAGATGGTCCTCTCCGGCCTCGCCAACAAGGCCCTGGCCGCCGGCCTCACCGCGGCGGGAGTGCCGGCGGTGGGCGTCTCCGGGCGCGACGGGCGGCTGGTGCGGGCGCGGCTCGAGCCCCAGCTGGGACGCGTCGGCGTGCCCGAAGCCGTCGACGCCCGCGTGGTGCAGGCGCTGTGGGCGGGGGGACTGCTGCCGGTGGTCTCTCCGGTCGCTGCCGGGCCCGCGTTCGAGGCGGTCAACGTCAACGCCGACGAGGCGGCACTGAGCCTGGCCCGCGCGCTCGGCGCGGCGACGCTGGTCTACCTTTCGGACGTGGACGGCGTCCGCATCGGGGGGCAGGCGGTCGAGTCGCTCAGCCCGCGCGAGGCGCAGCGCCGGATCGACGACGGCACCATCGCCGGCGGCATGGCGCTCAAGGTGCGGGTGGCGCTGCAGGCGGCGGCGGCCGGCATCCCGGAGGTGGTGATCGCCGGCCGGGCGCGGCTCGCCGGCGCCTTCCCGGGAACGCGCATCGTGGCGGCAGGGCAGGAGGTGGGGAGATGACGAGCGCGTTGCTGCCGGTGTACGAGCGCGACCTGGTCCTGGTGAAGGGCAAGGGCTCGCGGCTGTGGGACGCCGACGGGCGCGAGTGGCTCGACTTCGCGGCCGGCATCGGCGTGAACGGCTTCGGCTATGGCGACCGCGCGATCGTCGCCGCCATCAAGAGGCAGGCGCAGACGCTCATCCACACCAGCAACCTCTACTACAACCAGCCGGCCAGCCGGCTGGCCGAGCGGCTGGTGGCCCTCGCCTTCCCGGCCAAGGTCTTCTTCACCAACTCGGGGACCGAGGCCTGGGAAGGCGCCATGAAGTTCGCCCGCCGCATCGGCAAGGAGCAGGGGCGCACCGAGTACGTGGCCTTCGAGCACTCCTTCCACGGCCGCTCGATGGGCGCTCTCTCCACCACCTGGACGGCGAAGTACCGCGAGCCCTTCGAGCCCCTGATTCCGGGCGTCCGCTTCGTCCCGCGCGGGGACCTGGCAGCCGTGGAGGCCGCGGTGGGCGAGCGCACGGCGGCCGTGATGATCGAGCCGGTGCAGGGCGAGGGCGGCATCCGCCCGGCCTCACCGGAGTTCCTGCGCGGCCTCGCAGAGATCGCCCGCCGCAAGGGGGCGCTGCTGGTGTTCGACGAGATCCAGTGCGGGCTCGGGCGCACCGGGAAGATGTTCGCTTACCAGCACTCGGGCGTGGTGCCCGACATCCTCACCCTGGCCAAGCCGCTGGCCGGCGGGCTGCCGATGGGCGCGGTGCTGCTGCGCGAGGAGCTGGCGCCGGCGCTGAAGGTGGGCGACCACGGCTCCACCTTCGCCGGCAACGCCGTCTGCGCCGCCGCTGCCCACGCCGTGCTCGACCACCTGGAGGCCCCCGGCTTCCTGGACAGCGTCGCCGAGCGCGGCGCCTTGTTGAGACGCAGTCTCGACAAGCTGGCGAAGCGGCACCCGACGATCGTCGAGGTGCGGGGGCTGGGGCTGATGCTAGGGGTGGAGCTGCGCGGCGAGGCTTCCGCGGTGCTTGCGGGCCTGCGGGAGAGGGGCATCCTGGCGGTGAAGGCGGGCGAGCACGTGCTGCGCCTGCTGCCCCCGCTGGTGGTCAGCCGCTCGGAGATCCGCCGGCTGGTGGGTGCGCTGGACGAGGTGCTGGCCGGGGGGGCCGGCGCCTGAGGGGATCGGGTACTGCATCGAACGTCGGCCGACGAGGAGAAAGACCATGAGCGGCGTCAAGAAGGTGGTGCTGGCCTATTCGGGCGGCCTCGACACCTCGATCATCATCCCCTGGCTGAAGGAGAACTACGGCGGGGCCGAGGTGGTCGCCTTCTGCGGCGACGTGGGGCAGGGCGACGACTTCGAGGCGGTGAAGGCGAAGGCCCTCGAGACCGGGGCCTCGAAGTGCGTGGTGCGCGACCTGCGCGAGGAGTTCGTCCGCGACTACTGCTACAAGGCGCTTTCCGCCGGCGCCGTGTACGAGGACCGCTACCTGCTCGGCACCGCTCTGGCGCGGCCGCTGCTCGCCTACCACCAGGTGCAGCTGGCGCTGCAGGAGGGCGCCGACGCTCTCGCCCACGGCGCCACCGGCAAGGGCAACGACCAGGTGCGCTTCGAGGTGACCTACGGCGCCTTCGCGCCGCACCTCCGGGTGATCGCCCCCTGGCGGGAGTGGACCATCCGCTCGCGGGAGGACGCTCTCGACTACGCGGCGAAGCACGGCGTCCCCGTCGAGCAGACGCGCCGCGACATCTTCAGCCGCGACGGCAACCTCTGGCACCTCTCGCACGAGGGCGGCAACCTCGAGGACGTCTGGGACGCGCCGCAGAAGGAGATGTTCAAGCTGACCGTGGACCCGCTGGACGCGCCCGCCCAGCCGCAGACGATCACCCTCGCCTTCGAGGGGGGCGTGCCGGTCGCGCTCGACGGCAGGCGGCTGGGGCCGGTGGAGATGGTGGCGACCCTCAACCGGGTGGCGGGGGCCCACGGCGTCGGCCGGCTGGACCTGGTGGAGAACCGCCTGGTGGGCATCAAGTCGCGCGGCGTCTACGAGACGCCGGCCGGCACCGTGCTGCACATCGCCCACCGCGAGCTGGAGCGGCTGGTGCTCGACCGCGACACCCTGCACTTCAAGCAGACGATCTCGGTCCGCTACGCGCAGCTCATCTACGACGGGCTGTGGTTCTCGACGCTGCGCGAGGCGCTCGCCGCCTTCGTCGACGAGACGGAGAAGGAGATGACCGGCGAGGTGCGGCTGCGGCTCTACAAGGGCACCGCCGAGGCGGTCGGCCGCCGCTCGCCGCGCAGCCTGTACCGCCAGGACCTCGCCACCTTCGGCACCGGCATGGCCTACGACCACAAGGACGCGGAGGGCTTCATCCGCCTGTATGGCCTGCCGGAGCGGGTGCGGGCGCTGACCCGCGACCGGGTGACGGTCGACGTGAAGGCGGTCGAGGTCACCGAGCCGCTGTCTCGCCCCGGGAAGAAGTAGCGCGATGGGCACGGGGGTGACCGCGCCCGCCGGGTTCCGCGCGGCGGGCGTGGCGGCCGGGATCAAGCCTGGCGGGCCGGACCTGGCGCTGGTGGTGGCCGACATCGCCGGCCCGGCTGCGGGCGTCTTCACCTCGAACCTGGCCATGGCGGCGCCGGTGCTGGTCTCGCGCGAGCACCTCTCGCGCGGCCGGGCCCGGGCCATCGTGGTGAACGCCGGCTGCGCCAACGCCGGCACCGGCCCGGCCGGCCTGGCCGACGCTCGCGAGACGGCCGCCATCGCCGGCTCCGCCCTGGGCTGCGCGCCCGAGGAGGTGGTGGTCGCTTCCACCGGCGTCATCGGCGTGCGTCTGCCCATGGAGAAGCTGCGCGCGGGGATCTGCTCGGCCGTGCCCTCCCTCTCGCCCGAAGGTGGGGGCGCCGCGGCTCACGCGATCCTCACCACCGACACCCGGCCCAAGGAGGTGGCGGTCCCCTTTCCCGTCGGCGGCCGGACCTGCACCATCGGCGGCACGGCCAAGGGCGCCGGCATGCTGGCTCCCGACCTCGCGACCATGCTCGCCTTCTTCACCACCGACGCCGCGGTGCCCGCGCCGCTGCTGCGCGAGGCGCTCGTCTCCGCGGTCGGCGGCAGCCTCAACCGGATCACCGTCGACGGCGACACCTCGACCAACGACTGCGCGGTGATCCTGGCCAGCGGCGCAGCGGGCGCGCCGGTCGTGGGCCGCGAGTCGCCGGCGCTGGCGGCATTCCGCTCCGCGCTGGCCGAGGCGGCGGGCCGCCTGGCCGAGATGCTGGTCCGCGACGGCGAGGGGGTGACGAAGGTCGCCCGCGTGCTGGTCGAGGGCGCCCGCAGCCCGGAGCAGGCCGACCGCATCGCCCGCACCATCTCCGAGTCCCCGCTGGTGAAGACGGCGCTGCACGGGGGCGATCCCAACTGGGGCCGCATCCTGGCGGCGGCGGGTCGCGCCGGGGTGCCCGTCGACGTCGATCGCGTGTCCATCTGGATCGGCGACGTCCAGGTGGCCGAGGCGGGGGCGGCGCGCGACTACGAGGCGGCGGCGGCGGCGGCGGCCATGCGCGAGGATCCGGTCCGCCTGCGCGTCCGCCTGGGCGAGGGCTCGGCCTCGGGCTGGCTCTGGACCTCGGACCTCTCGGCCGGCTACGTCGACATCAACTCGCATTACAGGAGCTGAGATGAGCCTGTGGGGCGGGAACTACGACGCCTCGCCAGACGCGGCGTTCTGGGCCTTCAACCGCTCGTTCGGCTTCGACCGCCGGCTCATCGGCGAGGAGATCGCGGCCTCCCGCGCCTGGGTGCGGGCGCTCGGCCGCTGCGGCGCCGTACGGGCAGAGGAAGCGGCGGTCCTGGACCGCGGCCTGGAGCAGGTCCTGCAGAGGGCGCAGGGGGATCCGCGGTACCTGGATGCCGACGTCGAGGACGTTCACGGCTTCGTCGAGGACCGGCTGGGCGAGATCGTGGGCGAGATCGCCGGCCAGGCCCACCTCGGCCGCAGCCGAAACGAGCAGACCGTCACCGCGTTGCGTCTCTTCGTGCGCGGGACGATCGATCGGCTCCGCGAGGGGCTGGCCGGCCTGGTCCGCGCGCTGGCGGCCCAGGGCCGGGCGGGAGCCGACGCGGTGATGCCCGGCTACACCCACAGCCGCGCCGCCGAGCCGATCACCTTCGGGCACTGGGCGGCGGGACACGCCTGGCCGCTGGTGCGCGACTCGGAGAGGCTGCGCGACGCGCGGGTCCGGGCGGACGTGCTGCCCCTGGGCTCGGGCGCCCTCGCCGGCGCGGCCCTGCCGCTCGACCGCGAGGCCATGGCCCGCGACCTCGGGTTCGCCGCGGTGTCGCCGTCGGCCCTGGACGCGGTGAGCGACCGCGACTTCGCCGTCGAGTTCGTCTCCGCGTGCGCGCAGCTGCAGACGCACCTCTCGCGCCTCGCCCAGGACCTCGTCCACTTCGCCTCGCCCGAGTACGGCCACCTGCAGCTGCCGGAGGCCTTCACCACCGGCTCCAGCCTGATGCCGCAGAAGAAGAACCCGGACGCCCTCGAGCTCGTCCGCGGCAAGGCCGCGCGCGTCGACGCCGCTCTCGTCCGCCTGCTGACGCTCCTCAAGGGCCTGCCCGGCGGCTACCAGAAGGACCTGCAGGAGGACAAGGAGGCGGTCTTCGACGCCGCCGACACGGCGCTCGGCTCGGTGACGGTGATGACCGGCGTCGTGGCCGGCCTGTCGCTCCGCCGCGAGGCGATGCGGGCCGCGGCCGGCGTGCCCGAGATGATCGCCGCCAACCTGGCCGTCGCCCTCGCCCGCGAGGGCCTGCCCTTCCGCAGGGCGCACCACTTGGTGGGCTCGCTCGTCGCCGAGGCCCAGAAGGCCGGCCGCAGCCTGAAGGACGTGGCGGCCGAGCGCCTGCCGGCCGTCTCCCCCGCGGTCGCCTCGCGGATCGACGCCCTCTTCGACCCGCTCCTCGCCGTGGAGACGAAGTCGCTGCCGGGCGGGACGGCCCCCGACGCCGTGCGGGCGTCACTGGACGCCGCAGTCGCCCGCATCGCGCAGTAGGCGTCAGTTCGCCGTCAGCTGCTCCTCCACCGCGCTGCGGCCCACGCGGAACCTGGTGTCCTTCCTCTTGACGTCCACCTTGACCACGCCGCCGGGGCCGGCCACGCTCTCGAACCGCACGCGGTACTGCGAGTTCAGGTCGGCGGCCGCCTGCTTGAGCCACTGGGCGACGGCCAGCGTCGTGAGCGCCTCCACGTAGGTGCCGTGGTAGGCCTTGGTCATCTGCGTGAAGTAGCCCTGCACGTCCCAGGAGCCGATGCTGTCGCCCGAGGGGCCGCTGCCGAGCGCGCCCCGCGCGCTGGCCAGGACCATCACCACCATCGGCACCACCCGGTTCTGGCCGACCGCCTGCATCAGCGCGGAGGTCGAGCTGGCCGTCGAGTGCAGGCCGTTGGCGCCCACGTAGACGACGGCCCGCCGCGGGGCCCCGCGCTGGCCCAGCTCCTTGCAGGCGTCCGTCATCGAGTCGAAGGCGTAGTTGCCGCCGGCGGCGGCGATCATCTTCAGCTTGTCGGTCAGGGCGGGCAGCTCGGCCCCGAAGTCGCCGACCTTGGCGGGCGCGGAGGACCACACCGCCGCCTTGCTGCCTGCGGGCAGGGCCTTGATGAAGTCGACCACCGCGGGGACGAGGTCGCTGCGGTAGTAGGCGGTCACCGAGGCGCTCGAGTCGACCACCAGCGCCAGCTCCAGCGGCCGGCGGTCAGGCTCCACGCTCAGCACCTTGCGCGGCTTGCCGTCCTCCGTCAGCATGAGCTCCTCGACCTTCAGGTCCTCCACGGGCGCGAGCTTCTTCGTGTAGACGTGCAGCGCCACCGAGCGAGTGAGCGGCACGCCGGCGGCGGCGTCCGGCGCCGCCACGGCAGTCGCGAGTACGAGCCACAGCATCGGTCACCTCTCTTGTCGTGCGACACGCCCCGGCGTGGGTGCACGGCGAAGTGTGAGACGTCGTGCCGGCCTCGTGCAATGGGGATGCCGGGCGGAACGCGGGACGAGCGACCCGATCCGCCCGATGTGACCTGAACCGCGTCTCCTTTCGGCCGCACCCTGTCTCGTCAAAGTGACGACAGAGTCGCGGGTCGACGTGCGACCCTGCAGAGGGGCGAGCGCCAGACATGGGGCCATCGGCCCGGCGGCATCCGAGTTGAACTCGCCGGACCGCGCCTGCCCCGTGCCCGCGTCCGCCCTCAGGCCTATTGCACGCCTGTCGCCGGGGGATACGGGCGACCCGGGCAGCCCGGCTGGTACACTCGGCTCTCACGCGCCGTTCACGGGTATGCTGTCGTGGAGAAAGGCCATGCACGTCCACGTCGGGACCAGCGGCTACGCCTACAAGGAGTGGCGCGGCTCCTTCTATCCCGAGAAGATCAAGGACAAGGACATGCTCCGCACCTACGCGGAGCGGCTGCGGGCGGTGGAGATCAACAACACCTTCTACCGCCTGCCCGGCCGGGAGACGCTGCTGCGCTGGGCGGAGCAGGTGCCCGAGGACTTCCGCTTCGTGCTGAAGGCCTCGCAGCGCATCACCCACCGCCAGAAGCTGGGACCGGAGTCGGCGGAGACGGTTGCGTTCCTCTTCGACACGGCCCGGGCGCTCGGCGAGCGCCTCGGCCCCGTCTTCTTCCAGACCCCGCCCTTCCTGCGCAAGGACGCGGGCCGGCTGCGCGCGTTCCTCTCCGCGCTTCCGCCGGCCCACCCGGTGGCGTTCGAGTTCCGGCACGAGACCTGGTTCGACGACGAGGTGTACGGCATCCTGCGCGCGAGGAACGCGGCCCTGGTCGCCGCCGACAAGGACGAGGCCGGCGACGCCGCCACGCCGGTGGTGCCCACCGCCGACTGGGGGTACCTGAGGCTGCGCCGCTGCGACTACGACGAGGCCGCGCTCGCCGCCTGGCGTGAGCGGATCCTGGCCCAGCCCTGGCGCTTTGCCTACGTCTTCTTCAAGCACGAGGAGGGCGCGCCGCTCGCCTGGCCGCTCGTCTCGCGCTTCGCCGAGTCGGTGCGCTGAGCGCGCCGTGCGCCCGAGGGGGTCCAAGATGGCCGACAAGCAGCCGCGAGCCAGCCGTGTGCCGACGGGCCGCTTCCCCCAGCCCCGCGACGAGGGGATGAGCGTGGAGGCCCTCAAGCGCGCGATCGCCGACAAGCTGTACTACGCGCTCGGCCGCTTCCCCGAGGTCGCCACCCGCAACGACCACTACCTGGCGGTGGCCTACGCCGTGCGCGACCGCATCCTGGAACGCTGGCTGGCCACCGCCTCCACCTACGCCCGCAACGGCAGCCGCACCGTCTGCTATCTGTCGGCGGAGTTCCTGCTGGGGCCGCACCTCGGCATCACGGTCCTGAACCTGGGGATCGAGAAGGAGCTCCGGAAGGCGGTGGCCGAGCTGGGCCTCGACTACGACGCCGTCCTGGCGCAGGAGGAGGAGCCGGGCCTCGGCAACGGCGGGCTGGGCCGGCTGGCGGCCTGCTACCTCGACTCGCTCGCCAGCCTGCAGATCCCGGCGATCGGCTACGGGATCCGCTACCAGTACGGCATGTTCGACCAGTCGATCCGCGACGGCTGGCAGGTGGAGACGACCGACAACTGGCTGCGCCTGGGCAACCCCTGGGAGATGCATCGGACCGAGATCGCCTTCCCGGTGTTCTTCGGCGGCCGCACCGAAACCGCGACCGACGCCGAAGGGCGGCTGCGGGTCGCCTGGCTGCCCGAGCGGGTGGTGGAAGGCGTCGCCTACGACACGGCCATCCTGGGCTACCGCGTGAACACCGCCAACTTCCTGCGCCTGTGGAGCGCGGAGGCGGCGGAGGCCTTCGACTTCGAGGCCTTCAACGAGGGCGAGTACTACAAGGCGGTGGAGCAGAAGGTCTTCTCGGAGAACATCACCAAGGTCCTGTACCCGAACGACGAGACCAGCGGCGGCAAGCAGCTGCGCCTGGAGCAGCAGTACTTCTTCGTCTCCTGCGCGCTGCAGGACATGATCCGCATCCACCTGCAGAGCGCGCACGACGTCGCCAGCTTCCACCGCAAGTACGCGGTGCAGCTCAACGACACCCACCCCTCCATCGCCGTCGCCGAGCTGATGCGGCTGCTGGTCGACGTGCACGGGCTGCCCTGGGAGCCGGCCTGGGAGATCACCACCCGCACCTTCGGCTACACCAACCACACGCTGCTGCCCGAGGCCCTGGAGCGCTGGCCGCTGCCGCTGTTCCGCTCGGTGCTGCCGCGGCACCTGGAGATCGTCTACGAGATCAACCGCCGCTTCCTGGACGAGGTGCGCCTGCGCTTCCCCGGCGACCAGGAGCGCGTCCGCCGGGTGTCGCTGATCGACGAGCACGAGCCGCGCTACGTGCGCATGGCCAACCTGGCCACGGTGGGCAGCCACAAGGTCAACGGCGTCGCCCGGATGCACTCGGAGCTGGTCAAGCGCGAGCTGCTGCCCGACTTCTACGCCCTGTGGCCGGAGAAGTTCACGAACGTCACCAACGGCGTGACGCCGCGCCGGTTCCTCGCCTTGATCGATCCCGCCCTGGCACGGCTCATCACCTCGGCCGTCGGCGAGGGCTGGCTGAGCGACCTCGAGAGGCTGCGCGGCCTGGCGCCGCTCGCCCGGGACCGGGCGTTCCGGGCGGAGTGGCGGAAGGTGAAGCGCGCCAACAAGGAGGCGCTCTCGGCCGTGCTGCGGGAGCGCACGGGGGTGGTGGTCTCGCCCGACAGCCTGTTCGACATCCAGGTCAAGCGCATCCACGAGTACAAGCGCCAGCACCTCAACCTGCTGCGGGTGGTGGCGGTCCACGAGCGGCTGCGCCGGGGGGAGGGCAAGGAGGCCCCGCCGCGCACGGTGGTGTTCGGCGGCAAGGCGGCGCCCGGCTACCGGGCGGCCAAGCTCATCATCAAGCTGATCCACTCGGTGGCGTCCTGCGTCAACTCCGACCCGGCGGTGAAGGGCCGGCTGCGAATCGCCTTCCTGCCCGATTTCAACGTGAAGAACGCCCACCACGTGTTCCCCGCGGCCGAGCTGTCGGAGCAGATCTCGACCGCCGGCACCGAGGCCTCGGGCACCGGCAACATGAAGTTCTCCATGAACGGCGCGCTCACCATCGGCACCCTGGACGGCGCCAACGTCGAGATCCGCGAGGCGGTGGGAAGCGAGAACTTCTTCCTGTTCGGCCTCACCGTGGAGGAAGCCGAGCGGCTGCGGCGGGGAGGCTACCGGCCGCGGGAGATCTACGAGCGCGACCCCGAGCTGCGGCTGGTGCTCGACCGCATCGGCTCGGGCTTCTACTCGCCCGGCGATCCCGCGCTCTTCCGGCCGCTGGTCGACACCCTGCTGGAGTGGGACCCCTACCTGCTGCTCGCCGACTTCCGCTCCTACCTCGAGACCCAGGACCGGGCCGGCCAGGCCTGGCTCGACGCGGAGAGCTGGACGCGGATGTCGATCCTGAACGTCGCCTGCATGGGGCGCTTCTCCTCCGACCGCGCCATCGGCGAGTACTGCCGCGACATCTGGGAAGTGGGCCCGCAGCCGATCTCGCTGGGACCGTCCGTGCGCCGGCGCTCCGCGGTCGTCACCGGCGGGGCCGGCACGGGGACCCGCAGCTGAAGGCCGGCGCCGCCCGCGAGGTCAGGACCGGCGGCTCTCGAAGACCCCGAGCTGCCGGTTCTTGACCACGTCGTCCCAGGCGAAGCAGCGGCCGTTCATGGCCACGTAGACGCCGTGCGGCAGCGCCTGCACGAACGAGAGGGCGCTGCCCAGGTTGAACAGGCCGTCCGAGCTGCCGAAGGCCCAGGGCACCATGGCCCCGGTCAGCACGATGGCCTTGGCCAGACCGGCCCGGCCCAGCACCGCCGCCGTCTCCGCCATGGTGTCGGTGCCGTGGGTGACGACGATCCGCTCCTCCTCCGCCGCGCGGCAGTTCTCCAGGATCACCCTGCGGTCGGCCTCGGTCATGTCCAGGCTGTCCACCATCATCAGCGTGCGCACGCTCACCTCCAGCCGGCAACGGCCCAGCCGCAGCATCTCGTGGAGGTGAGTGTCCTCGAAGCGCAGCCTGCCGGTGATCTCGTCGTACGTCTTGTCGAAGGTGCCGCCGGTGACGAAGACCCGGATCGCCATGCGCCGGCCGCTGCCTACAGGCCCTTGGTGGACAGGTAGTAGACCTCGTTCCAGCGCAGCTCCTTCTTCAGCTCCCGCAGGCGGGTCTCGGCGTCGATCAGGACGAACTCGATGCCCGCCATCTCCGCGTAGTCCTCCAGGTGCTCGGGCGTGAGCGCCTGCGAGAACGCGGTGTGGTGGGCACCACCCGCGTAGATCCAGGCGGCGGCGGCCACCTTCAGGTTCGGCCTGGGGACCCAGACGGCGCGGGCGGTGGGCAGCTTCGGCAGCGCGGCATCGGGCTCCACCACCTCGACGGCGTTGACGATGAGGCGGAAGCGGTTGCCGAGGTCGACCAGCGAGGCGTTGAGCGCGTCGCCCTTCGCCACGCCGAACACCAGGCGCGCGGGGTCGGCCTTGCCGCCGATGCCCAGCGGGTGCACCTGCAGCGAGGGCCGGCCAGAGGCGATGGACGGGCAGACCTCCAGCATGTGCGCGCCCAGCACCTTCGGCTGCTTCGGGTCGAGGTGGTAGGTGTAGTCCTCCATGAAGGAGGTCCCGCCCCGAAGCCCGCTCGACATCACCTTCACCGCGCGCACCAGCGCCGCCGTCTTCCAGTCACCCTCGGCGCCGAACCCGTAGCCGTCCTTCATCAGCCGCTGCACCGCCAGCCCGGGGAGCTGGCCGAGGCCGTGCAGGTCCTCGAAGGTGGTGGTGAAGGCGGAGAAGCCGCCCTGCTCCAGGAAGCGCCGCAGGCCGACCTCGATCCGCGCCTGCTCGCGCAGGCTCGCAGCCTGGGCGTCGGTGGCGTTCACCTGGTACTCGGCGCGGTACTGCTCGAGGACGGCGTTCGTCTCCGCCTCGGCCGCCTGGTCGACGGCGTCGACCAGGTCGCCCACGCCGTAGCCGTTGACCGAGTAGCCGAACTGGCGTTGCGCCGCCACCTTGTCGCCCTCGGTGACCGCCACCTCGCGCATGTTGTCGCCGAAGCGGGCCACCTTCAGCCGCCGGGTGTCCGCCCAGCCGGCGGCCGCGCGCATCCAGGCGCCCACGCGGTCGTGGACCTCCTCGTCCTGCCAGTGCCCGACCACCACCTTGCGGTTCTGGCGCAGGCGGGTGCAGATGAACCCGAACTCGCGGTCGCCGTGGGCGGCCTGGTTGAGGTTCATGAAGTCCATGTCGATGGCGCCCCAGGGCAGGTCGCGGTTGAACTGGGTGTGCAGGTGCAGGTACGGCTTCTGCAGCGCGGTGAGGCCGGAGATCCACATCTTGGCGGGCGAGAAGGTGTGCATCCAGAGGATCAGGCCCACGCAGTCCGGCGCCACGTTCGCCTCGGTGAGCAGCCGGTCGATCTCCTCGGGGGTCTTCACCACCGGCTTGAACGCCACCTGGCAGGGGATGCGCGAGGAGCCGTCGAGCGCCTCGGCGATCGTCTGCGAGTTGCGGGCCACCTGCTGCAGCGTCTCGGGGCCGTAGAGGTGCTGGCTGCCGGTGACGAACCAGACTTGGGACTGCTTCAGGCTAGGGATCAAGGCGACCTCCTGGGCTCACGCCCGGGGCGAAGATGACTGAGGATACCCGACGGGGGAGGATACCGGAGGGGGAGGGGCCGCTCAGGCGGCGGGCAGCCGCAGCGTGAAGCGCGGCCGCCCGTCGCCGTCCTGGGCCTGGGCGAGCGCGCCGCCGTGCAGGTCGACCACGGCCTGCACCACCGTCAGCTCGGCCTCGGACAGGCCCGGGTCCACGCTGGGAGGGGCCAGCACCCCGATCGGCCCGCCGCTGCGGACGCTGACGTAGACGGTGTCGCCCCCGGACTCGGCCGCGATCACGGTCCTGGGGGACTCGCCCCGCCCCAGCGCGTCGGCTTCGCACAGGTGGGCGAGGGAGGCGAGGGCGAAGCGGATGAGCGGCGGGTCGCCGACGACGTCGGCCACGCCTTCCGCCAGCTCGGCCGCCACGCCGGTCTTCTCCAGCGGGGCGAGCACGTCGCGCAGGGCGAGCTTCTGGCGGCGCAGCGACTCGGGCGGCAGCCGCACCACCAGCGAGGCCAGCGCAGCGGCGGACGCCAGCGACAGAGTGCGCAGGCGCTCGGTGGCGAAGGACGCCTCGCGCGCGGCCTTCGCCTCGAGCAGGCCGGCCAGCTCACGCCCCAGGAAGCCCAGGTGGACGAGGGTGTCGCGGGAGGGCAGCACCGCGCTGGGGTCGTAGTACAGCAGCGCGAGGCCGAGGTGGCGCTCGGCCGAGCTCAGGGGCACCAGCGCCACCGCCTCGAAGGACGGCTCGCTGGCGCGGAGGGCGTCGGTCAGGTCCGGCGAATCGACGGCCTGCTCGAGCAGCGGGTCCGCCAGTTCCCCCTGGGCCTCCAGGTGATCGCCGCCCCAGGGGGTGCGGGAGAGGGGGTCGGAATCGAGCGGCGGGAGACAGAGGACCTTCGTGGCCCCGCCGACGTCCACCCGGAAGGCGGCGGCCGAGGCGGCGCCGGCCCGCAGCAGCGCCTCGAGGACGCAGCGGACCCGGCTCTCGACGTCGCCCGCTCCCACCGCCCCCGTCGTCAGCTGCAGCGCCTGGCGCATCTCCTCCAGCCGGCGACGGGCGAGCTCGCGCTCCTCCCGCAGCTCGCTCACCGCGAAGCCCAGCTCGGTCGAGGCCTCGGCGTAGGAGGCGAGGATGGGGTCGACCAGGCGTTCCTCGGGCGGAGGCGACGAGGCCGTGTCCTCGGGGGTGGTGACCTTGACCCGGCGGTGTCCGGCGCCGAGGTCCACCACCGTCCCGTCCGACAGCTCCACCTCCTGGAGTTCCTCCTCCTCCACCTCGGCCGGCTCGGCGGAGGAGACGCTGTCGATGGCCGGGGCGTCGAGCCGGTCCCGGCCGAACATCGCCTGGATGGTGGCGGTCGTCCAGTCCTCGACCGACTGGCCCTGGGGCAGGTCCATGGTCCGGTAGCGGTGGCACAGGTCGCGCATGGTCGCCGTGAGGATGGCGGCGAAGGTCTCCAGCACGCCGGTGCCGCGGGTGGCCACCGCCGGGAACGACGGCACGTGTCGGCTGTTCAGCCGGCGCTCGAGCGTGGCGAGGTCCACGGTCTGCGGCAGGTCGCGCTTGTTGAACTGCAGCACCAGCGGGATGGTGTGAGGGTCCAGCTGCTGGGCGATCAGGTTGGCGTTCATCTCCTGCTGGCTCTGCAGGGTCTCGCGCACCCGGTCCAGGGCCGAGTTGGCCACGAACACCACGCCGTCGGCGGCCTTCAGCACCACCTTGCGGGTGGCGGCGTACATGCCCTGGCCGGGTACGGCCAGCAGCTGCAGCCGCAGGTCGAACCCGCGGAAGCCGCCGCTGCGCAGCGGCAGCAGGTCGCAGAGGATGGTGCGATCCTGCATCGAGTCGACCGACACCAGCTCCCCGCGCCGCGTCTGCAGCGCCCGCTCGTGCAGCACCCTGAGGTTGGTGGTCTTCCCGCAGAGGGCAGGGCCGTAGTAGACGATCTTCACACGAAGCGTCCGGTCCTTCGTGTTGATGTCGACCACTCGCGCTCCTGCTGGCGCTGCTGCCCGGCTTGCTTCTGGCTGTGCAGATGATGCCCATCCTGGCGTCTGTGCGTCAACAGGAAAGCCTGTGCGTACGGACCGTCCGCCGGCCGGGGGATTTCTGCGCCGGCCGTGAAGTGCGGTACAAGGGGGGCCTGCAACTGGAGCGTGTCATGCCCCGACTCGACCTGGCCGTCGCCCTCGCCGGTCTTCTCCTCGCCGATCCCGCCCTGGCCCAGGCGCCGGCAACCGCCCCCCCGCCGGCGAACCGGCCGACCAGCTACCGGAACTTCGACCTGGCCATCTACTGCCGGGTGGACGACGTGCGGCGGATGGCGGAGGGCGACTGGCTGGAACGCCACTTCGACCTGCTGGCGAGGCAGCTCCGCATCGGCAAGGTCTACCTGGAGACGCACCGCAGCGGGGTGATGAACGACCGCGAGACCATGCTGAAGGTCAAGCGCTTCTTCGAGGAGCACGGGGTCCGCACCGCCGGCGGCATCACCCTGGTGGCCGACGAGGGGCGGGAGTTCCGCCAGTACAGCTACACGGACCCGGCGGACCGAAAGCACGTCGCGGAGGTGGTGCGCTTCACCGCCTCGCTCTTCGACGAGCTGATCCTGGACGACTTCTTCTTCACCACCACCAAGCGCGAGAGCGACATCAAGGCCAAGGGCGCCCGCAGCTGGAGCGAGTTCCGGCTCGGGCTGATGCGCGAGGCCGCCCAGAGCCTGGTGGTGGGGCCGGCCAAGGCGGCGAACCCGAAGATCAAGGTGGTGATCAAGTACCCGAACTGGTACGAGCACTTCCCCTATGCCGGGTTCGACCTCGAGAACGAGCCCAGGATCTTCGACGGTATCTACACCGGCACCGAGACCCGTGACGCCACCTACACCGCGCAGCACCTGCAGGAGTACCAGAGCTACTCCATCCAGCGCTACTTCGAGAACGTCAAGCCCGGCGGCAACGGCGGCGGCTGGGTGGACCCGTTCCTGCGCGGCACGCTCGACCGCTACTCGGAGCAGCTCGAGCTGACGCTCCTGGCCAGGGCCCGGGAGATCACGCTGTTCTGCTTCTCCGACCTGTTCGAGGACGTGCGCGAGGCGGACGGGACCACCCGGCCGGCCAGCCGTGTGGCGGGCGTCGCGGCCGACACCTTCGAGCGCGTCGACGCGATCCTCTCCCAGCTCGGCAACCCGGTCGGCGTCTCGGCCTACAAGCCCTATCACTCCTCGGGCGAGGACTTCCTGCACTCGTTCCTGGGCATGGTCGGCATCCCCGTCGAGCTCACCCCGCAGTTCCGGGAGGACCTGCCGCTGGTGCTGCTGAACGCCTCGGCGGCGAAGGACCCGGCGATCGTCGAGCGGATCGAAAAGCAGCTGCGGTCCGGCAGGTCGGTGGTGATCACCACCGGCCTGCTGCGGGCGCTGCAGGGGAGGGGCATCGAGCAGATCGTGGACCTGGAGGTCTCCGACCGGAAGCTCCTCACCCGGCGCTTCTCGCGCTTCGGGGGCGTCTTCGAGGGCAGCAAGGACATCCTGCTGCCGCAGCTGCGTTACGCCACCAACGACTCCTGGGAGGAGATCGGCGCCCTCGACGGGGAGAACGGCTTCCCGTTGCTGCACCACGCCGACTACGGCAGCGGCCGGCTGTTCACGCTCGCCGTCCCCGACAACTTCGCCGATCTCTACGAGCTGCCGGCGCCGGTGCTCGACCACATCCGCGCGGTGGTGACGAAGGGCCTGCCGGTCCGGCTCTCGGGGCCGAGCCGGGTGGCCCTCTTCGCCTACGACAACGGCAGCTTCGTCGTGCACTCGTTCCTGCCGCAGGCGGTGGCCGTCGACGTGATCGTCGGCGAGCGTGGCGCCACCCTGGTCGAGCTGGGAAGCGTGCCGCGGATGCCGCGAGGTGTCGGCCCCGAGCTGCCGGGCCAGCCGCGTCCGGACGGTACCGCCTTCACCGTGTTCCTGCAGCCGCACGTCTCGCGGGCCTTCCGGACGCAGGCCGCGGTCCGCGCCAGCTCCACCTCGGCGCACGCCTTCGCCGTCAACCAGCGGCTGGGCCGTGGCGTCAACATCATCGGCTACGACCCGATCTGGCAGGACCGCGCGAAGGCCCGTTTCCAGGAGAAGCACTTCCAGGCGATCCACGACGCCGGCTTCGGCTCCGTGCGCATCAACCTGCACCCCTTCAAGGCCATGGACCCCGCGAACGGCCACGCCATCGCCCCCGCCTGGCTGTCCACGCTGGACTGGGCGGTGAAGGGCGCGCTCGCTGCCCACCTCGCCGTCATCCTCGACCTGCACGAGTTCCACGCCATGGCCGAGGACCCCGTCGGGCGAAAGGAGATGCTGCTCTCCTTCTGGAGGCAGATCGCCCCGCGCTTCAAGGATGCGCCGGACGAGGTCGTCTTCGAGCTGCTGAACGAGCCCTTCGGCAAGCTCACGCCCGAGATGTGGAACGGCTACCTGAAGGAGGCGCTGGCGGTCGTGCGCGCCAGCAACCCGACCCGGGTGGTGGTCGTCGGCCCCGGCCAGTGGAACGGCATCAGCGCGCTGCCGGGCCTGGTGCTGCCGGAGGAGGACCGCAACCTGATCGTCACCGTCCACTACTACGCGCCGATGGAGTTCACCCACCAGGGCGCCGCCTGGGCGCCGGAGTACGCCGACAAGACGGGCGTCCCCTGGGTCGGGACCGACCAGGAGCGGCGCCGGACCGAGCTCGACCTCGCCCGCGCGCAGGAGTGGGCGGCGGCTCGCGACCGCCCGGTGCTGCTGGGCGAGTTCGGCGCCTACGACAACGCGGACATGGACTCGCGGGCCCGCTACACGGCCCACGTGGCGCGCACCGCGGAACGGCTCGGCTGGAGCTGGGCCTACTGGCAGTTCGACAGCGACTTCGTGGTCTACGACGTTCCCGGCGACCGCTGGGTGGAGCCCCTGCGCCGGGCGCTGGTACCGTGATCGCTACTGCCGGTCGTACACCGCCAGCGAGTTGAGGGGCGCGCCCTTCGCGTCCTTGCCGTTCTGGATGATGGTCAGCGTCTTGCCGTCCTTGGACACCGACACCGTCGAGGTCACCGTCGGCTTCCCGTCCTTCTTCCAGACGTTCTTGTAGAGGTTGTCGTCGATCCGCTTCGGGGACGCCGTGTCGGCCATGGGGTTGCCCGTCCAGGGCACGTCCTTGCCGTCGAACTTCGAGGTGTAGCTGGTGTGCAGGGGCTTGCCCTGGGGGTCGGTCCCCTCGGAATGGAGCTGGATGCCGTCGGCGGTCGCCTCGAACTTCAGGCTCTCCGTGCGCATCCCGTTCGAGAGGAGCTTCGAGCGGGCGGCGTTCAGCTTCCAGGAGCCGATCCAGTTCTCGGCGGCGAAAGCGGGCGCGCCAGCCAGCCAGCTACCGACCGTCAGGACGAGGGACGACACGAGCAGGAATCTCCTCACCTCCGACCTCCTCTGGAATGTCCGGAACCCTGGGCCGCATTGTGTGCCTGGCCAGCGCTTGGCGCAACGCCGTCGACTGCGCCCCTTGCGGCCCGGGGGTGGCTGCGGCTATGCCGGAGGCGTGTTCACGCACTCACGGGCCGGGCTCGATCGGCACCGACCTCGCCTCGACGTTCCAGCCGTCCACCACCAGCGTGGCGCGCTCTCCCAGGACCCCGTTCTTCAGGTAGCGGGCCGTGAGCGTCCTCGACTCGCCGGGCAGCAGCGACAGGTAGTTGTCGTCCCACAGCACGGGGAGCACCTCGTCCTCCTCGCCGGCCCTGCGGATGCCGAGGTGGACCTGGAAAGCGAGGTCGCGCGTCGGGTTGTGCAGCCTGACGCGGACGCGCTCCGGGCCGGCGCCCCTCTCGCGCGACGCCTCCGCCTCGAGGCGGACCGCCGGCAGCTTCTCCAGCGCCGTCAGGTCCTCGTAGGAGGCAACCGGGACCCAGGCGGTGTCTGGCACCTTGTCCCAGGCCATGGTCGAGGGCCGGGCGGGAAGCCAGTAGAAGTTCGAGCTCAGCTCCTCGCCGGCCGGGTCGCGCAGCGACAGCCGCAGGAAGTACACGGTGGCTGCCGGTTCACCCGGCAGCGCGGCCAGGGTGAACGCCCGGGCCACACCGTCGGGCTCGAGGTCGACCGTGGCCTGCTGCGAGGACAGCTCCTTCAGGTCGAAGTCGAACAGCTGGGCTCGGGCGGTGAGCCGGGCGACCCTCTCGCGCCTGGTGCTCACGACCACCACGCTGCGGTCGTCGTAGCAGTACTGCACGTGCAGCGGCTCGCCCGCCTTCCTGGCGGCGAAGTAGCCGGCCGCCGGGTAGAGGTAATCGTCGTAGAGGTGCCAGTAGGTGGAGGGCCACGGGTTGTTGAGCATCCAGTGGATGACGCCGGTCGAGGCGTACTTGTTCCTGTCGTACGCCTCGAACATCGCGCGCTCGCTGTCGTAGGTCATTGCCTGCGCCTTGCGGAGGAAGTCCACCAGGCTGCTGGGCGGACCGTAGGTGGCCTCCATGGGCCGGGTCAGCGTCTCGAGCTTCTGGAAACGCTCGCCGGGGGCGTGGTAGCTCCAGAACTCGTCGACCGGCCAGAGGTGGTCCCCGGGGAGCATCTTGCGCAGGCTCTGCAGGGGAGGGATGGCCGGGCCGGGGCCGGTCTCGGTGTTGAAGCCGAAGCCGCCGCCGTATCGCGCGCTGAAGAGAGCAGGCGCTGGTTCTCCGGGCTGCGGCTGCGCCACGTACCAGTACGACGGCGGCTCGTAGTCGTAGGGGCCCGTCATCTTCACGCCCGAGGGGCCCGTCACCGTCGTCGGCGAGGCGGAGGCGGAGGAGACGATCGGGTTCGGCCAGGCCGCCTGCTCCAGCACCTGCAGGTAGGCGCGCTCGACACTCTCGGGCGGCGGCCCGTCGCTGCCGTTGAGCCACATCAGCATGCTCGGATGCCGTCGCAGCCTGAGGATCTGGGTGCGCAGCGACTCGGTGGCGACGTCGAGATTGCCGGCCGGCCACTCGTTCCACTTCTCCCAGACGTCGCAGCAGCACCAGCCGGCCATGGCCAGGATGCCCTTCTCGTCCATCAGGTCGTAGAAGCCGTCCGTCTCCAGCTGGCCCTCGAAGCGGAGCGTGTTGAGGTTCATCTCGCGGACGTACGACAGCTCCGCCTCCAGCCTCTCGCGCGAGCGGGGCCGCAGAAGCATGTCCTGGGCCCAGGCCGCGCCACGGACCAGGATCGGCTTGCCGTTGACGCGGAACAGGCGCGAGCCCTGCTCCGTCAGCTCCGAGCTCATCTCCCGCAAGCCGACCCGCACGCTCTGCTCGTCCGACACCGTTCCGCCGGCCGAGAACGTGACCGTCAGGTCGTGCAGCGTCGGAGCACCCATCTCCGCCGGCCACCACAGCTTCGGCCGGCTCAGCTTCAGCTCCGCAAACCGGCTGGGGTCGAAGCGGAGCGAGCGCGTCTCCTTCGCCTGCAGGGTCACCTCCTGCCGCAGGCGGATGGCGTCGAGCCGCGCTTCGGCGACTCCGCTCACCGGCCGGTCGGTGGCGTTCTGCAGCTGTGCCACGACGCTGACCGCTGCCTGCTGTGCCGAGGCGTCGAGCAGGTGCGTGAGCACGGCCGGGTAGCGGACGCTCACCGGACCGCTGGCGCTCAGTGAGACCTGCTGCCACAGCCCCGTGTCCTTGTCCGGGGGGGCCGGGCTCCAGTCCACCCAGTTGATGGCGAGGTCCCCGGGCCTGGGAGCGAAGACCTCCAGGGCGAGGACGTTCGTCGCCTTCGGCGCGACGGCCGTCGTCACCTCGAGCTCGTGGACCCGGTAAGCGCCGGCGATCCGCGTGTCGTCGGCGATCCGACGGCCGTTCAGCCAGACGTTCGCACGGTAGTTGATCCCGTCGAAGCGCAGCCAGACGCTCCTGCCCTCGAACGCCGCCGGCAAGCGGAACTCGGTGCGGTACCACCACGACGAGGCGTACGGGCTCGCCCCGTCCATGGGCACGTTGTTGAAGGAGTTGAGCCCGACCGGATACGTCATCCCCGGGTACTGGCGGAGGTTCATCCCGAAGTACGGGTCCGGGAACTCGCCGGCGGCGACCTGCGCACCCACGACCGTCGAGGGCACGGTCGTCCGGTACCAGCCGTCGGCGCGGAACGACGGCGAGGAGATGCGCTCGCCGGTCGCCTCGACCTTGCGCGAGGACTGCAGCGTCCAGCCGCGGTCCAGCGTCATCCGGTCCGGCGCGGGCGGGGCAGGTGTGGCGGCCGCGGCTGCGGGCACGAGCAGCGCCGCGGAGAGGGCGAGGTGGACGGCGGCGAGAGCGAGCGGGCCGGCGGCGGGGAGGTGACAGGCCATGGTGGTGAGGAGTGTATCGCGGCCGGACGGTCAGACGCGGAGCACCGCCGTGCCCACGAGGGCGCCGCTGCGCAGGTCGGCCAGCGCCTGGTTCGCGTCCTCGAGCGGGTACGCGCGGCGGCGGGTCTCGACGCGCAGCGACGCCAGCCGCGCGAAGAAGGAGGTGCCGTCCTCACGGGTCAGGTTGGCGACCGAACGGACCACCCGCTCGCCCCACAGCAGCTCGTACGGAAAGGAGGGGACGTCGCTCATGTGGATGCCGGCGCAGACGACGAGGCCGCCCTTCTCCAGGTTGCGCAGGGCCTCGACCACCAGCGGACCCGCGGGCGCGAAGACGATCGCCGCGTCGAGCGGCACCCGCTCACCCGAGCCGCCCGCCCAGACCGCGCCCTGCGCCCTGGCGAGCTCCTGGGCGGCGGCGTCGTCGGGGCGTGTGAACGCGTGGACCTCCCGGCCATCCGCGCGCGCGACCTGCGTCAGGATCTGCGCCGCGGAGCCGAACCCGTAGAAGCCCAGCCGCCGAGCGGCGGCGCACATCCGGTAGGCACGGTATCCGATGAGGCCGGCGCACAGCAGCGGCGCCGCTTCCTCGAAGGAGTACCCGCCGGGCAGGCGGAAGCAGAAGCGGGCGTCGGCCACGGCGCGCTCGGCGTAGCCGCCGTCGAGGGTGTAGCCGGTGAAGCGCGCGTGGTCGCAGAGGTTCTCGCGACCGGTCGTGCAGTACCGGCAGCGCCCGCACGTCCAGCCCAGCCAGGGGACGCCCACGCGCTCGCCGGCGGAGAAGGACGGGCTGTGCGACTCCACCACCGTCCCGGCGATCTGGTGGCCGGGCACCAGCGGCAGCCGGGGGTCCGGCAGCTCGCCGTCGACCACGTGCAGGTCGGTCCTGCACACGGCGCAGGCGTCGACCTGGACGAGCAGCTGGCCCTCGCCGACCGGTGGCACCGGCCGATCCTGCGGCCGCAGCGGCTCGCGCTGTCGCTCCAGCACCATGGCCCGCATGGGAGCAGGGTAACGCCGCCGGTGGGCGTGTGATAGCGTCCGCGCGACCGGAGGCAGCGCCGCCATGACCGAACCGACCGCTCGCCCGCAGCCGCCCGCCACGACCACCGCCTCTCTCGCCACCGGCCGTCGCGGCTTCCTGACGGCCGCCGCCGCCGTCGCCGGGCCGCTGCTGGTCTCGCCCCGCGTCGCCTTCGGGGCGGAAGCGAACTCCCGCCTCACTGTCGGGCTCGTCGGCTGCGGAGGCCGGGGCACCTGGATCGCCGATCTCTTCCAGAAGCACGGCGGCTACCAGTTCGTGGCCGCGGCGGACTACTTCCCGGACCGCGCCGACGCGTTCGGCTCGAAAGCGCAGGTCCCCGCCGAGCGGCGCTACTCCGGCCTCCGGGGCTACGCCCGCCTGTTGCAGACGGACGTGGACGCCGTGGTCATCGAGAGCCCGCCCTTCTTCCACCCCCGGCAGGCGGCCGCTGCGGTCGACGCCGGCAAGCACGTCTACCTGGCGAAGCCGGCCGCCGTGGACGTCCCGGGCTGCCGCACCGTGGAGGAGAGCGGCCGCCGGGCGACGGAGAGGAAGCGCGCGTTCCTGGTCGACTTCCAGACGCGGACCGACCCCTTCTACCGCGAGGCCGTCAAGCGCTCGCAGTACGGGGACATCGGCCGCATCGTCTGCGGCGAGGCGGTCTACGTCTGCGGCCCGACCTGGGAGCCGCAGGCGAGGTGGCTGGCCGAGAAGCCGAACGACCCGGAGGTGCGGTTGCGGGCCTGGGGCCTCGACCGCGCCCTCTCGGGCGACGTCATCACCGAGCAGAACATCCACGCCCTCGACGTGGCGACCTGGGTGCTCGACGCGGCCCCCCTCTCGGCCGTGGGCACCGGCGGCCGGGGGGCGCGCCAGGCGGGCAGCTGCTGGGACCACTTCGCGGCCGTGTACGCGTTCCCGCAGGAGGTGACGGTGACGTTCTACTCGAAGCAGCTCGGCGACGGCGCCGACGACATCTCCTGCAAGATGTACGGCACCGACGGCACCTTCGACAGCCACTACTTCGGCGAGGTGGCGGTCCGCGGCAAGCTGCCGTACAAGGGCGGGCAGATCGCCAACCTCTACACGGACGGCGCGATCGCGAACATCGCCGCCTTCCATGAGGCGATCGTGCGCGGCGACTTCACCAACCCGACCGTCGCCCCCAGCGTGCGCAGCAACCTGACCACCATCCTGGGGCGGGCCGCGGCCTACCGGGGGTCGCAGGTCACCTGGGAGGAGATGATGACCGCGAACGAAGAGCTGCCCGCGGACCTCTCCGGGCTGCGGAGCTGAGGGCCGTGGGCCGCGTCCGTCTCGCCGCCCTGGCAGCGGTCGCGGCGTCGACGGCGCTGGCGCCGGCCCAGCCGCCCGCGCCTCCGGTCAGCGTGAACTCCCTCGGCATGCGGATGGTGCTCCTGCCCGCCGGCCGCTTCACCATGGGCAGCCCGGCCGGAGCGCCCATGCGGCAGGAGGAGGAGTGGCCGCACCCGGTGAGGCTGACGAAGCCGTTCCGCATCTCCGCGACGGAGGTGACGCAGGCGCAGTGGCGGGCGCTGATGCCGGCCAGGGTCGTCCCGCCGGCGGGGGACGACCTGCCGGCCGCCTCGCTCGGCTGGACGGACGCGGTCGAGTTCTGCCGGAAGCTGTCGGAGAAGGAGAGGTCGGTCTACCGCCTGCCGACCGAGGCGGAGTGGGAGTACGCGTGCCGCGCTGGCGCGGACGAATCGACCACGGCCGACGGCCTCGACGCGATCGCCTGGTACGCCGACGACAGCGGCGGGGCGGCACACGCGGTCGGGACGAAGAGGCCGAGCGCGTGGGGCCTCTTCGACATGCTCGGCAACGTCGCCGAGTGGACCGGCGACGCGTACGCGGCCTATCCGCAGGAGGCCGAGCGAACCGACCCGGCCGGGCCGGCGAGCGGGACCTCGCGTGTCGTCCGCGGCGGCTCTTTCCGCAGCTTCCGGCCGGCGCTGCGCTGCGCCGCGCGCACCGGCACGCCTGAGTCGTACCAGCTGGCGCACGTCGGGTTCCGGGTGGTGCAGCGCCTCGACTGACCGCCGCTTCCGCCCTATTCCGGGGAGAAGGACTCGAAGAACCGCTCGATCTGGGCCAGCCGCTTGCGCTCCTCCGTGGTCACCACCACCAGCTGGTAGATGCGGCGCGGCGTCACGCACAGACGAATGCGGATGACGGTCCGGTCCGGGCGCTCGAGGCGCAGCTCGAGGCCTTCGTAGTGGGCGATGAGTACCGGCCGCTCGCTGGTGAGCGTGCCGCCGCTCTTCTCGACGGCGCCCTTGCGGGCGGCGGCCAGGGTGCGCTGCCGGTCGAGGCCCAGCCGCGCGACGTCGGTCGCGCTGAGCAGCCACTGCGTGGCGGGCTCGTCGGCGCCGTACATCCGCATGCCGGCGCGGCGGCCGCCGCCGACCTCGACGGTCGTCGTCTCGACGCGCGGCGCCGTCGGGAACAGGACGGAGAACTCGTCGAGCACGGACGAGAAAGGGGACCCGGCCGTCGCCGTGGTCGCGAGCAGGGCGGCGAGTGCGCAGGCGAGAGCCGGCCTGGCTACGGGTGTGCCTCCCCCAGGACCTTCAGGAAGTGCTCGTACTCGACGGCGGACCAGCTCTCGGCGGTGACCGCGCCCTCCGAGCGCGAGATCAGCGACACCTTGTGCGCGGTCTCCACGTCCGGCGACTCGTAGATGTCCATGAAGTCGTAGGGGCCGAGGAGGGCATAGTGGTGGAGGAACCGGACCTCGGGGCAGGCGCTCTTGACCTTGTGGAGCCATTCCTTCCCCATCGCCCGCCGGGTGCCGGCGTCGCGCAGCGAGCCGGGGGCGAGGCGCGTCATCAGGACGAAGAGGGGCATGGCCGCCTCCTTTCCGCCAGTCCGATTGTGCGCCCGTCCGGCGGCGGCAGGTCAAGGCCCGGCGTCGGCCCGGGGTCGTCCGTCAGACGAGGGCGGTCTTGCCGGGGACCGGGACCTCGAGCGTCGGCGCCTCGCCCAGCTCCAGCTTCGCAGGGCTGAGGTCGAGCTTGGAGGCGTTCAGCACCCAGTCCCAGCTGAGGGCGCGGCCGGTGTAGGCGCTCATCCGGCCCATGATGGCGGTGAGCGTGCTCTCGGCGACCTGCCGGCCCTCGTTCAGCGGCCTGCCCGCGCGGATGCTGGCGAGGAGGTCCTTGTGCTCCTCGACGTACGGGTTCGGCGAGCCCTTGGCCTCGTAGGCCTTCGCGCCCTTGATGTAGCCGTCGGTGCTGTCCGTGTACGAGAAGCCTCTGGAGCCGACCACGCGCTCGGATACGTTCTCGGCGGCGCCCGCCGTCTGCCGGCACATGCTGAGCACGCGCACGCCGTTCGGGTACTCGAACTCCACCGCGAAGTGGTCGAAGATGTTGCCGTACTGGGGCTCCGTCCGCGCCGCCCGGCCGCCCATGCCGGTGGCCTTCACCGGGTGCGACCCCAGGGCCCAGTTCATGACGTCGAGGTTGTGGACGTGCTGCTCGACGATGTGGTCGCCCGAGCACCAGCCGGTGAAGAGCCAGTTGCGGATCTGCCACTCCATGTCCGACCAGCCCTTCGCCTTGCGGTTCTCCCAGTTCTCGGCGGCGCGCTCCACCCACAGGGCGCCCATGTTCCAGTAGCACTGCCCGGCCACGACCTCGCCCAGGTCGCCGCCGCGCACGCGCTTCACGATCTCCAGGTAGTGCGCCTGGTGGCGGCGCTGGGTGCCGGCCACGATCGCCAGCCGCTTCTGGGCGGCCAGCTCCGAGGTGGCGATCACCGACTTCACCCCCTGCGGGTCGACCGCCACCGGCTTCTCGGTGAACACGTGCTTGCCCGCCTCGATCGCCGCCTTGAGGTGGCCCGGCCGGAAGAAGGGAGGTGTCGCCAGGATCACCAAGTCGACGGGCGCCCCCAGCACCTTCTGGTAGGCCTCGAAGCCGGTGAAGCAGGTCTCCGGGGTGGCGGTGACGCGCTCCCCCGGGAACTTCTGGCGCAGCTCCCGCAGGGACGACTCGAGCTGGTCCGGGAAGAGGTCTCCGAGCGCGGCGATCACCACGTCGGGCGAGGCCGTCAGGCAGTCGACGGCCGCCCCGGTGCCACGCCCGCCGCAGCCGATGAGGCCCACCCGGATCCTCTCGGAGGCGGCCGCGAAGACGCCGGAAGGCGCGAGGGCGGCGGCGATCGAGGCGAGCGAGGCGGTCTTGAGGACGTCGCGGCGGGTGACGCCGGAGCTCTCGCGGGTGCTGTCGTCAGTCATGGCTTGCCTCCCCGGGTCGGGCCGCGGCCGGCCGGCGCAGCAGCGCGTGGATGATGCGATCCAGGCCGGCGACGCGGCCGCTGCCGGTGGTGAAGACGACGGCCAGGGCCGCTGCTTCGACCAGGTTCTTGTTGACGACCAGATAGCTGCCCTCCATCGGCACCGAGTAGAAGTAGCCGACGAACGGCGGGTTGCACAGGTAGAACAGCAGGATGACCAGCAGACCGCTGGCGCTGGCGAGGCGGGTGAAGCAGCCGACGATGAGCCCCAGGCCGATCAGGGTGAGGCCCCACTCGTTGAGGAAGTTCACCCGGGAGAGGCTGGGCTCCACGGCCAGCGCCCGGAACAGCCCGGAGAAAGGGCCGCGCGACTGCAGCAGGAAGCCGGCGGCGGACCAGTTGGGGCTGGTCAGCTTGGCGATGCCCTCGTAGAGGAAGTGCCAGCCGATCAGGATGCGGAGGACGACGACGGCGACCATCTGTGCGCGGGAGAGCCTTCCTTCTTCCATGTCCACACCCGCTAGCGTCTTCAAACGACGAACTCGTCCGGCCGGAACGCCAGCCGCTGGGCGGCCTCCACCGCCTGGTTGACCTTCAGCACCGTCACCGCCGTCTCGTAGCCGACCTCGGCGGGGCAGTGCAGCGTGGCCTTTCCGCGGACGGCGTCGAAGAAGTTCTGCAGGTGTGGCTGGTGGTAGGGGTCACGCAGCACCACCGGCACCCGGTACTGGTCGGGCGAGACCGACTCGCGCACGTCGAGCACCACCTCCTCCGTCTCCAGCTTCGGCGCCTGCAGCTTGGGCGCGGAGACCCAGCCGTTCTGGATCCACTGGTCCCAGGGCGGGGCGTTGGGGTCGCGGTAGAGGTAGCCGGGATAGTTGGCCTCGGACTCCGAGATGATGAGCGTGCCCTGGTCGCCCATGAAGTTCTCGAAGTAGCCCTGGCTGCCGTTGGTGGTCTGGGTCTGGTAGTAGGCGCGGGCGGGGCCTTCGGGCGTCTGGTACTCGTAGACGACCATCACCGTGTCGTACCACTGGTGGGTGGCCGGGTCGTGGTAGAGGTTGCCGCCGCTCGCCATCACCGCGCTCGGCCGCGCCTTGAGGAACCAGTTGTAGATGTCGATCTGGTGCGAGCCCAGGTCGACGATGGGCCCGCCGCCCTTGCCCTGGTACCAGCGCCAGTTGCGGAACTGGGCCATGGAGTCGAAGCCGTACTTCCTGAGCCGCGCGTCCGGGATCGCGTAGCGCTCGGGCCAGCCGAGGTCGGGAGCGACCGCGCGGTTCCACTGGCCGTTGACGGTGACGATGCGGCCGAGCAGCTTCGCCTCGCCCAGCAGCTTGTCGTAGCAGTGGAGGTAGCGCGGGTGGCTGCGCCGCTGGTGGCCGATCTGCAGGAGCTTGCCGGTCTCGCGCTGCGCCCGCACCATGGCGCGGGCGCCCTCGAGCGTGTTCGACATCTCCTTCTCGCAGTAGACGTGCTTGCCGGCCTTCAGGCAGTCGACCGCGTGCTGCGCGTGCCAGAAGTCGGGGGTGGCGATGACCACCGCATCGAGCTGCTTCTCCTTGTCGAGCATCTCGCGGTAGTCCTCGTACCCGTTCACCTCGAACTTGTACTTGCGCAGCGTGTTGACGGCGCGCTTCTGGTTGTACTCGGTCCAGATGTCGCACACCGCCCGGAAGCGCAGGCCGGGGATGCGCAGCATCGAGTCGAGCAGCACCTGGCCCTGGGCGCCCGCGCCCAGCAGCGCCACGTCGACCTCGGCCACGTCGCCGGCCGCCTTGCCGGCACCGCTCGCCGCCCGCCTGCGCTGCTGGTCGTAGGCGACCTGCCGGCTCCAGGCGTAGCCGAAGAGGCCGAGGGCGGGCGCCGTCGACAGGCCGAGCAGCACGTCGCGCCGGTTGAGGCGCTTCCCCGCAGGCCGCCCCGCCTCCCCGTCGCCACCCGGCCCGCCGACGGGGTCCTTCTTGCCCTTGTCGTCCTCGTCCGTCATCACACGCTCCGTGTCACTTCGCCGGCCGTCCCCAGACCTCGACCTCGACGTAGTGGTTGAGGTCGTTGGCGTTGTTGCCCTTGCTGTAGAGGCGCAGGTAGCGCGCCTTCGCGCCCTTGGCGTCGACCAGCTTGCCCTCGGCGGTCTCCACGTAGTTCATGTCCTTGCCCGCGCCCTGGCCCACCTGGTTGTTGGTGTCGTTGTTGAAGAGCGTCCGCACGTTGGTCTTGAAGGCGGCGTCGTCGGCGAGCTGGACGACGACGTCGAGGTAGACCCGCGGCGTCTTGTGGAAGTGCCAGAAGAGGACGGCGTACACCTCCTGCGGCGCACCGAGGTCGATCTGCACCCACTGCACACCGGGCCCCAGCTCGACGAAGCTGCCCTCGGCGCCCTTCTTGTCGCCGTCGGTCACCTGGTCCAGCTCTCCGATGACCGGCTCGGAGTCGCTGCTGGTGACCTTCTTCTTGAGGGCCACGTTGGTGACGCCGGCGGGGGCGAGGAAGGGATCGCGCGGCCGGCCGAGCGGCTTCTGCAGGTTGGGGACGCTGAGGTTCTGCGGCGTCCCCTCGAACATCGGCTTGGGGAGCTGGAGGGGCAGGGGGACCAGCTTCCCCCCTGCGACCCTGGGCGCGGCGGGCTGGGAGACCTGGGCGAGGGCGTCGGCGGCGCCGAGGCCGACCGCACAGGTGAGGGCGACGGAGAGGATGGTTCCGGTGTGTCGTGTCATGCGCGGGATTATCTCCTGTCTGGCGGCTGGTGCCACGAGGGGATGGGTGCGTCGGCTCCGGGCTCGGCCGGATTCGGTCGACCGAAGTGAACCACCGCCGGCCCGCCGGCGCGCTCGCGCGCGTCGCGCTCGAGCAGCAGCCAGGCCTCCACCTCCGGGTGACGGGCGCAGAGGTCGGCCACGGAGGAGGCGTCCAGGATCATGAACGCGGTGGAGAGGGACTCCGCGAGCGCGGCCGGCGAGCGCGCCAGGTCCTTCGTCCAGGCCTCGGCCGGACCGTCGTCGGGGGGGGGCACGTCCAGGGCGGCCCAGGCCGCCGGCCGCCGGACGGCCAGGCCGGTGCGCGGGTCGCGGATGTGGGCTCCCTTGCGCGTGCCGGAGGCGCTGAAGGCTCGCCGCCGCGCCGACACACGTGCCAGCACGGCCGGCGTGTCTGCGCTCGGAGCGCTCAAGCTCAGAGACCACCCGTCGTGGCCGGGCGGCGCCTCGAGGGCGAGCACGGAGCTGAAGCCGCCGTGCACCAGCGCCCGCTCGACCCCCCATTCCACGAGCACCTCGGCCATGCGGTCGACGGCGTAGCCCTTCCCGATCCCGCCCAGGTCGAGGCTCACCCCGGCCGAGCCCGCCCGCACCGTCAGCTCGTCCTCCAGCAGCTCCAGCCGCTCCAGCCCCGTCCCGATGGACACGTCGAACGCCCCGGCGGTGGCGGCGTGCATGCGCCGCGCGAGCGCGAGGCACTCCATCGTGGACGGGCTCACGCCGACCGAGTCGCCGGCCCTGAGCGCGCTGATCCGGGAGATGTCGCTGTTGGGGAGGAAGCGGCTCAACTCGCGCTCCAGCCGATCGAGGACCGCGAACGCCTCCTGCGCCGCCTGCCCGGCGTAGCCGGCGTCGGGGTGGACGCAGTGGACCTCGAAGACGGTGGCCATCGCCGAGCGGGCGAAGCGGCGCGCGGCGGGGCCCCGTCCCTCGTCCGCCACGGTCACCCGGGCGGCCGGCTCCCGCTCTCTCACCGCCGGGCCGACTCGGCCAGCGACCGCGCGGCGTAGCCCCGGATCTCCACCCCCGGTCGCAGCTCGATCGGCCGGTCGAAGATGCTGACGTACAGCTCCCGCTCGTCCGGCGGCCGCAGGTCGTAGAGCCGCCGCACGAGCGCCGGCTCCATTTCCGGGGTGAGCAGGACGACAGGAGCCACCGGCGCCGTGTCCGAGATGCCGGTCCACCACTGCACCGCCGGGAAGCGCCGCAGGTACCAGGGCAGCGGCCAGACGTTCTCGCCGCTCACCACCTGCACCGGCATCGCCCGGCCCGCCGGGTGGGCTCGCGCCAGCTCCTCGAGCCGGCCGGCGATGGTGAAGACGTCGGTGCCGGTCTGGGCGTAGACGTACGGGTTGCGCGGGTCGGCCGCGAAGCGGAAGCTCGCGGCGAACGCCTGCCAGCCCAGATGAGCCGTCGCCGCGGCCAGCAGCAACCCGATCCCCGCTCGCCGCCACGCCGGGCCGCTGCGGAGCAGGGACACGGCGCCGGCGCCCGCCAGCAGGATCATCCCGTGCAGGAACCCCAGCACGCACCAGGGCGTCTTGTAGGGGATCGCGCAATAGAGGGCCAGCAGGGCCAGCGTGTAGACGGAGAGGAAGCGCAGCACGCCGGCGCTCGCGCCGCCGTGGTCGCGGGCGATCCACGCGGCGGTGGCGCCGACCGCCGCCAGCGCCACGATCACACCCTCGGTCCAGAACGGGGTGCCCTCCGCGGGGAAGTGGACGAGCAGGCGGAGGTAGTAGTCCCAGGCGTGCACGTGCCAGGACTGGGCGCGGGCGCGCTCCGCGTACATTCCGAAGGCGCGCACGCCATCGAGCAAGCCCTCCGGGCGCCGCAGGAACGACGAGAGGAGCAGCGAGGCGGTCGCCAGCGCGGCGAGGAGCGCCAGCAGGAGGTCGCGACGGCGCGCGCCCTGTCGGAGGCGGGCGAGCGAGGGCGAGCCGCCGACGAGCGCGGTGGCCAGCAGCGCGATCGCCATCGAGCCGAGCGCCAGCACCGCGGTTTCCTTGGTGGCGACCATCAGGCCGGCGCAGGTCCCGGCGAGGACGGCCCAGGTCGTCCGCGGCCGGCGCGCGTACCGCCAGCCCGCCAGCAGCAGGCCGAAGGTGAAGGCGACGAGCGCGGTCTCGTGGATGTAGTCCCGGTTGTAGTAGACCATCGCCGGCGAGAGAGCGGCCAGCAGGGCGGCGACCGCCGCGCCCCACGTCCCGAGCGCCGAGCGGGCGGCGAGGTGGGCGGCGACGAGCAGGAGCCCGAGCGCGGCCGGCACGGCCCGCAGCATCACCTCGTCGAGGTCGGCGTAGCGGTGGGCCCCGCGCAGCCAGGCCGGGACGAGCGACAGGTAGTAGAGCGTCGGCCCGTGGTACTCGGCGGGGTCGTAGGCGTAGCCACCGCCCTCGAGCAGCGCCCCCAGCTTGTCGGCGTGGATCGCCTCGTCGGCGTGCATCGGCCGTGCTGCCAGCTCGGGAAAGCGCAGCCCGGCGGCGAGCACGAGCGCCGCCAGGAACAGCGCGCGGGCGGGCCAGGCCCTCACGGCGCCTGCCCGGCCCGCGGCTCCAGCAGGCGGCGGCCCAGCCGCCAGCCGCGGACGATGCGCCCGCGCCAGCCACCCGACGCCGCGCCTGCAGCCGTCTCCCAGAGCAGCCGGCTGCGCCGCCCGCGGGCGAGCGCCCAGCGCACCCGGACCAGGTCGCGAGGCGTCGGGCGCAGCAGAGCGAGCGGGTCGTCGGCCCGTGCCGAGAGCCAGGCCGTGAGCCCGGTTGGCAGGTGAGGCGCGAACGCCGCCTCGACGTCGGCGTGCAGTGGTCCCAGCAGGAGCCTGGTCGCGTGCAGGGCGAGCGCCACCGAGGGGGCGGCGCCGGCCCCGCCCGCGATCTCCAGTGCCACAGCGGCAGCGAAGGGTGGCTCGCGGAGCAGCCGCTGCAGGTCGAGGTACTGGACCAGCCGCAGTCCCAGCGCGTGCTGGAAGGCGGCGTGGACCGAGAGCAGGACCAGGAGGTCCTCCGCCCCGGGCAGGCGGACGAGGCGACCGGTTGCGCTGGCGCTGCGTCGCCAGATCCCGCCACCGTCGAGGCGGTGCAGGCCTGGACACGACGCTGGCGCCCGGTGCAGCTCGAGGAGGACCGGCGTTTGCGCCTGGCGCAGCGACACGGCATGGTCGGCCCTGTCCTCGACGCGCCAGCCGTCGCGAAGGAGGCGGTCGAGCGCGGCGGCGAAGTCGTCGAGGACCAGCAGGTCCACGTCCCCCATCGGCCGCTCACCCGGGCCGTAGAGAGCCTCGGCCACCGCCGCTCCCTTCAGGGGAAGGCTGCGCAGGCCGTCAGCCAGCAGCCTGCGTTGGACGGCGCCGGCGAGGTCCAGCTGCATCTCGCACTGGCAGAGCTGGGCCAGGCGCCGCCGGCGCAGACGCTGCAGGACCGGCGCGGGCCAATCGGGCCGCAGCCGTGACGCCTCGGTGTGCAGCAGCCCGGCCAGCCCCTGCTCAGTCGCCGCTTCGACGAGGGCCAGGCCGTCGCCCGGCAGCTCCGCCGGCAGCACGCCGGAGCGCAGCCACTCCCGAAGCCAGGACAGCGGGGCCGCCTGCCTGCCCGCCTTCACGTCGTCTTCGTGAGTGCCCACGCCGCCGTCTCCGGACCCACGACGGTACCGCGCGGTCCCAGCCCGGTCAAAGCCCGCGTGATAATCCCTGAGCGAGCGATGCCGACCGGCCCTGGCGTGCCAGACCAAGTACACGCGGCCACCACCCGCACGCGGCCCTCGCGCGCGCGGCTGGGGCAGACGGCCCCGCTGCTGCAGCCCGGCCACGTCCTGCGCAGCCCGCACACCGCACTGCAGTACTGCGTCCTTCGCCTGCTCGGCAGGGGTGGCTTCGGCCAGGTCTACCTGGCCCGGCGGGTCGGGGCCTCGGCCGTGGTCCCGGCCCGCCTCTGCGTGAAGGTGAGCCCCTACATCGACGGCTGGCTGCGCGAGGCGTACTTCGGCCAGCTGCTCGACGACCACCCCCGCGCCATCCGTGTCTACGACGCCTTTCCGCTGATCGGCCCGGCCGGGCAGGTCCTCTACTGCCTCGCCCTGGAGCACGCGCGCGAGGGCGACCTGCGCGCCTACCTGCAGCGGACCGGCAAGGGCTGGCCCGAGGGCGCCGCGCGCCGGGAGATCGCGGGCATCCTGGAGGTGCTGGGCAAGCTGCACCGCGGGCAGCTGCTGCACCGCGACCTCACGCCGGTGAACGTCTTCGTCTGCGGCCCGCGCCGGCTGAAGCTCGGCGACTTCGGCATCGTCCGCCAGCAGAGCGACCGCCGCGGCATCACCGCCCGCACCCTGAACCCCGTGGCCGCGCCCAGCGAGATCCTCGAGCGGGCGGTGCCGAAGTGGCAGGCGCGCGACGACGTGTACCAGGTCGGGCAGCTGCTGGGCATGCTGGTGAAGGGAGACGCGAGCGTACGCGTGCGCACCTCCGAGATCCGCGGCCTCCCCTGCGGCGACCACCTCAAGGAGATCGTCTACCGCTGCATCGGCGAGCGCCGCAAGCGCTACCAGAGCGCCGACGAGCTGATCGAGGCGCTGCGCAACCCGCCGGCCCGGCTGCGTCCCGGGACGCTCCGCTCGCTGAAGGGCGTGCACCTCGCCTTCACCGGCATCCTGAGCCGTCGTCGCCAGGAAGCCGCCCGCGCGGCGCGGCGCGCGGGGGCGATCGTGCACGGGGCCCCCTCGGCACGCACCAGCGTCGTCGTGCGTGGCCGGCCGAACCCGCTGCAGGCGGCGGGCCGCGACTCGGGCCGGAAGCTGATGGAGGTGAAGCGGCTGCGCGAGAAAGGCCTGCGCATCACGCTGCTGGACGAGAAGCGGTTCTGGAAGCTCGTCGGCGCCTAGGTTGACGTCGCCCTCGGCTCAACCGCCCAGCGCCGACGCGATCTCCCGCAGCGGCCGTACCAGTAGCGGGCGTTGTCGGGGTCTCCCTCCATGCGGTGCACGACCGCGTGGATCCAGGCCGCCGTCGGGTCGCCCTCGTGCTCCTGCACGATGCCGTGAGCCGCCTGCCAGTCCCCGGCCAGGGCCTGCCGGACCGCCTCCAGCAGCCGCTCGCGCGCGGGCCGGCCGGCCACGGCCGCAGCAGGTGCTCGTCGCTGGCATGGCCGCCTCTTTCGATTTGGGCCGCGTCTTGCCTGGGACGGCCCCGCGCATCAGTAGATGTGCAGCACCGGCAGGACGACGATCCTCGCCGCAACCGTGGCCGGCCCGCGCCGCGCCGGCTCGAACCGCCACAGAGGCAGCGCACGCGCGACGGCCGTCTGCTGCGGTTCGCTCAGGCTCGTCTTGAACCTCGGGCGATAGACCCGTCCGTCGCTGCCGACGACCGCGTCCATCTCGATCTGGCCCTGGTACTTCACCTTGCCCCCCGGGTCGCGGTACCAGGGGTCCACCGCGAGCAGGGGCTGTGGCCAGGCGGTGATCTGGCGGCCGAGCACGTGCTCCTCGGAGCTGGCCACCACCTCGGTCGGGGTCGCCACCTCCGCGGGCGGCGCCGCCGCCGGGCGGTCGAAGCGGATCCCGCTCGCGCCGAGATAGGCATCGGCGGTCTGCAGCACCGCGTCCACGCGAGCGCTCAGCTCCGCCGGCTGGGTGTCGGCGCCCAGCCCGGCGATCACCAGGTCGACCTGCGGCTGCAGCTTGCGGCAGTCGGCGGCGCGCTCGCGGAGCCTGGGGACGCCCAGCGTCTCGAGCGCGAAGCGCGCCGCGTCCTTCTCGAACGCAGCCGAGCGCACACGCACGGCCACCGCGCAGGGGCAGCCTGCCGGTTCTCCGGCGGCGAGGCGGATGCGGGCCCTGTCCGCGTCGTGTCGCAGCAGCCGGAGCTGGTCGACGTACGGCTGCAGGCTGCTGGGTGCGGCGGGGGCCGCTGGAGCCGGGCGCGGGCTGGCGCTGCGGCAGGCGGGCAGGACGGCGAGAGGCAGAACGCAGAGGACGAGTCGCTTCATGGGCCCTCCGTTCGCTCGGGCGGACGATACGAGCCCACCGCGGCCGTGGCGGTGCGCGTCCGCACACCGGGCCCGGCGGCCGCGCCTGTCGGCAGGAGCGTCGCGTCACCTGGCCCTTGACAAACTGAGATTCTACGTATACACAGAAGCTCAATGGAGCGCTTGCCGATCCGGTTGAGCCAGGCCTCCGGCGTCCCCTTCTACCGACAGATCGAGGACCAGCTGGGCGGGCTGATTCGCTCCGGCCGGCTACCGCCGCAATCGCGGTTGCCCTCGTATCGCGAGCTGGCGCCGCAGCTGCTGGTCTCGCTGATCACGGTCCGCCGCGCGTACGCCGACCTGGAGGCCGCCGGCCTCATCGCCTGCCGCCAGGGCCAGGGCACCTTCGTGGCCGACGACATCGACTCGTCCCGCCGCCAGGCGCTGGCCGAGGCGCGGGAGCTGCTGGACGTGGCGGTCACCCGCGCGCGGCAGCTCGGGCTGGGCAAGGACGCACTACGGACGTGGGTCGACCGGCTGCTGGAGCACGACCTCGATTCGGCGGGCTCGCAGAAAGGACAGGCGCATGGGCGCGAGTGATCTGGCCTCCGTCGACGCGCTGGTGGTGGCCCGTGGCTCGTTCCGCCTCGAGGTCCCGAGCTGGCGGGTCGCGCCGGGAGAGGTGGTCGGCGTCGTCGGGCCGAACGGGGCGGGGAAGACGACGCTGCTGGAGGCGGTGGCGGGCCTGCGTCCCGTCGCCGCGGGGCAGCTGCGCGTCTTCGGCCTCGACCCCTGGAGCCGGCCGGTCGAGGTCCGCTCCGCCCTCGGCTTCATGAGCGACGACATGGCCCTCTTCGAGCTGCGGGTCGACCGCCTGCTGCGCATGCTCTCGGGCTACTACCCGAGCTGGGACGCGGCGCTCGTCGGCCAGCTGCTCGACCGGTTCGAGATCGACACCCGCAAGAAGGTCAGCGACCTCTCGCGGGGACAGGGGACGCGCCTGCGCCTGGTGACCGCCATGGCGTTCCGCCCGCGGCTGCTGGTGCTGGACGAGCCGGCGGCCGCCCTCGACCTGTCCGGCCGGCGACGGCTGCTGGAGAGCGTGCTGGAGGTGGTGAAGGACCCCGAGCGCAGCGTGCTCGTCAGCTCCCACGCGCTGCACGACGTCGAGCGGATTGCCGACCGGCTGCTGGTGCTCGGCAACGGCCGAGTGGTGCAGGAGGGCGAGACGGCGGCGCTGGTCGGACAAGGCCGCACCCTCGAGGAGGCGGTCGAGGCCTGGGGAGTCGCGTGAGCGCCGCGACGACGGCCTCACCGGCGATCAGGCCGATCGTCCTCGACGACCTGACAGCCGGAGTTCGGCATTTCGTCCTGCGGACGGCGATGATCGTGCGCAACCCGTTCGCGCTGGCGCTGCTCGCCATCGCGGGCGCGGTCAGCATCCCCGCGTGGACCTTCGGCGTCGCGGTGGCGGCGCCCCTGAGCGGCCCGCCGGTGCACAGCGTCGGCGTGGTCGTGGCACTCCTCTTCCAGCTCCTGCTTCTTCAGCTCCCCTGGGTGCTGCTGGTGGCCGCGGCGCTCCAGGGGACGATGTCGGGCGGCCGATCGGCGATGGCGCGACCGGTGCCAGCGCTGCCGGTGGGATTGCGGACGCGGCTCGTGGCCGAGACGCTCCTGGCGGTCGTGTTCGTCGCAGTCGCTCGCGTAGCGTTCCTGCTGGCAGCCGGCCCCTCGTTCGGCACGCAGATGTTCCTCGGCTTCCAGTGGAGCGGCTACACGTACCAGGGCGCGCTGGCGGTCAGCACCCTGCTCGGGACCCTGTTCGCGTTCCCGCTGGTGCTCGGCTGGACGGCGATCGCACGCTTCGATGCCCGCGGCGTCGTCAGGCTGCTACTGGTGGCGATCCTGCTTGTGGCGGCCAGCGACTTCGGCCTGATGGCGCACGCCTGGACCGCGCTGCTCATCTGCGTCGCGGTCTCGGCGCTCGTCCTCGCGCGTCCCGACGACGGCTCGCGGCCGCCGGACCGGGCCGGCCGGGCGGCGGCGGCGTCTCTCCGTCGTCGCTCGCCCGGAGCGGAAGCGCAGTTCCGCCGCGATGCCGGGCTCGGACCGGTGCGGTCCCTCTGGCTCTTCGGCCTCCTGGTCCTCGTGTTCCCGCTGGGGATCGAGCTCTCGATGGTTGCGGGGCTGCCGCGGCCGCCGATGGTCGGCGCGCTGCCGTTCTTCCAGCTCCTCGCGCTGGCGGCCCTGCCCTTCTTCCCGCTGGGACTGCGGCTGGTGCCGCCCTCGGGGAATCAGCCGTTCAGCGGCTACTTCCTCCGTGCCTGGTCGGTGCTGCCGGTCCGACCCGAGCGGGTCGCCCGCGCGGTCTACGTCCACGCGCTCGGATCCGCCGCCGTCGTCTGGCTCGTGTTGTGGGCGCAGTTCGCGCTCCACGGCGTTCAGGGGCTCAGGCTGCAGGTCTTCGAGATCCCCGTGGTCGTGCTGGCCGGCGCCATCGTCCTCTGCGAGGCCGTTGGCGACCGCACGCGCGGGCTGCTGGCCGTCGCCTGCCTGGTCGGCACCCACGCCGTGCCCACCGCGCACCTGATCGTCGGATCGATGCTGCCGTCCGTGGCGATGCCCGCGGAGCCGTGGGACCTGAAGTCGTACACGCTGCTTGCCTACGGCTTCGGTCTCCTGGGCGGGCTGCCGCCGCTGGTGCACCTCCGCCGGCGCGCGCCGTCTACTGCCGCGATGGCCGTCTGAGCTATGGCGTCTGCGGCCCGCAGGCGAAGCTGGCCGCGTCGTCGGGGTTGCCGCCCGCGTACCGCGCCACCTGCGGGTACGGGCAGAGCGGCCGCGTCCTCTGCGCGCCCTTGGCCGGGTCGTTGTCGACGAAGCGGGTGGCGACGATCGCCGAGGGCGCCTGGCCCTGCTCGACCCACCGCTCGAGCGCCAGCGAGATGTTGCGGCCGGGGTCCTTCGCGTCCGAAACGCCGAACTGCCCGAAGGACGTCGCCCCCGGGCCGTCGCCGCAGTGCTGCATGCCCGGCACGAGGTACAGCCGCAGGAAGCCGTCCGCCTTCGCCCGACCGAGCGTGCTCACGACGGCGTCGACGTAGTGGACGCTGTTCAGCGCCGAGATCGCCGGGTCGTTCCAGCCGTGGTAGACGATCAGCTTGCCGCCGCGGGCCTGGAACGCTTCGAGGTTCGAGTCGACCGCGTCCATCGTGCGCGCGGTCCTCTGCTCCGCCGCCGTCAGCGCCTGCGCGACGTCGGCGTGGCGGTAGTCCCAGTCGGCCATCTCGTAGACCATGTTGCCGAAGTAGCCGCTGGCGAACGCGACCATCAGGCTCTTGCCGGGGGCCGGGCCGGTGATCCACGGCGTCCACCCGCCCTCGCCCAGCTCGGCGCCGGGAAGGTAGCCCGGGAAGACCTCGCGCCCGCGCGAGTCGCGCGGTCCCGTGTACAGCTCCTCGAGCGCCGTCACCTGCGGCGCGGTGAGGCACGCCTCCGACTCGCTCCCCTGGCACAGGAGCGACGCCGGGTCGAAGTGGCACCGCGGCGGGTCGTTGACCACGCCGTCCTTGACGCCGTCCTGCGCGTCGCAGGCCGCGTTCACGGCACCGGCGATGGCGGGCAGCTTGCCCGGCGGGATGTAGCTCGCCGGGTCGGCAGTCGTCGCCTGGGCGTCGGCCAGGGCCTTCGTCAGCAGGTGCGTCCAGAAGTTCGCCGGCGCGCCGGCCAGGATCCCGTCGTAGTCCTCGGGGAAGCGCTGCGCCTCCATCAGCGCCTGGCGGCCGCCGTTGGAGCAGCTCGCGAAGTAGGCATGGCGCGGGGCGCCGCCGTAGTAGCGGAGGATGGCGGCCTTGGCCACCTGCGTCATCACGTGGATCGCGCGGTAGCCGAAGTCGACGACCTTCTCGGGGTGCCCGAGGGCCCAGCGGGCGTCGGTGCCGCCTCCGGAGTGCCCGGTGTCGGTGGCGGCGCTCGCGTAGCCCGCCTTCACCGCCGCCGCCAGCCCCCTGAAGCCGATCTCGCCCGCGAACCCGCCGTTGCCCTGGCCCTGGAGCTTGCCGTTCCAGCCCTCGAGCGGCAGCCAGACCTCGACCGGTATCTCCGAGTCGGCGCTGGGCGTGGCCCTGGCCACGACCCGGCAGAAGGCGGGGAGCGTCTTGTAGAAGGCCGGATCGCCGGCCATCCAGGGCGAGAGGCTGGCTGGCGGCGTGAAGCTCCCCGCGGCAACCGTTGAGGCCATCATCACCTTCGCTCCGGCGAGCTCGGCCGACGCCAGGCCAGCGCAGCGGTCGGACGCGGCCGGCCCGGTCTGGCACGGCGCGGCGGCTGCCGGGAAGACGGCCAGTGTCGTTGCGGCGAGGACGTGGCGCACCATCGGGCCTCCTTGGAGACGGGACCTGACCGGGACGAGGTATCGTCCGGGAAGCCTAGCACCGGCAGCGGCGCCGCCCTACCACGCCGCGGCCTGTGCCCATGAGCTAACGTAACGGCGTGGCACGAGGCAATCCGGACGTCGCGCCTCCCGGCTCGTCCCTGGCGGCGGGCGAGCTGCTCGACGGCAAGTACCGCATCGAGGCGCTGCTCGGCGAGGGAGGCATGGGCGCCGTCTACCGCGCGACCCACGTCGGGACCCGGCGCACCGTCGCGGTGAAGGTCATCCGGCCGCGGCTCTCCGGCGAGGAGGAGTTCCTCGCCCGCTTCCGTCGCGAGGCCGAGGCCGCTGGGCGGCTGCGCCATCCGAACGTCGTCGACGTCACCGACTTCGGGTCGGCGCACACCTCATCCGGCCTGGTCGCCTACCTGGTGATGGAGTACCTCGACGGCTGCACGCTGGCCGACGTGCTGGCCGAGGAGCGGCGCCTGCCGGTGCGCTGGGCCGTGGACGTGCTCGAGCAGGTCTCGTCCGGCGTCGAGGAGGCGCACGCCCAGGGCGTCGTCCACCGCGACCTCAAGCCCGCCAACATCTGGCTCGAGCCCAACCGCCGCGGCGGGTACACGGTGAAGCTGCTCGACTTCGGCCTGGCGCGCCTCTCCGGGATCGAGCCGCCCGCGCCTTCCGCGGCGCCGCCGCCCGAGGCAGGGGCGCCGACCGAACCCGCGGCGGACCTGTCGGAAGAGCCGACGCTGTTGCGCACGCCGGCGCACGGCGCACCCGCCGAGGCGACTGCCGTGCCAGCCACGACGGCCGAGCTGACGCGCCTCGGCTCGGTGATGGGCACGCCGCTCTACATGTCACCCGAGCAGTGCCGCGGGGAGACGATCGACGCCCGCTCGGACATCTACAGCCTGGGTGTCGTCGCCTACCGCATGCTCGCCGGAGAGGCGCCCTTCTCCGGCAGCACGGAGGAGCTGCTCCGGCTGCACGCGACGGCCGAGCCGCTGCCCCTGCCGCGTCGGCGGCTGCCCCGGCGCCTGTCGGCGGTCGTGCTCTCGGCCCTGGCGAAAGACCCGGCTCGGCGCCCGCAGACGGCGGCGGGTTTCGGCGCCGCGCTGCGAGCGAGCAGCGACAGCACGGGATCGCTCCTGCAGAGGGCCGTCGTCTTCTACAGCGAGCATTTCTCCGCCCTGTTGCGGCTGTCGGTGATCGCTCACCTGCCGCTGATGATCGTGGTCGCGCTGCTGGCTGCCGCCGACGGCCTCCTGCCGGGGCTGGCGATCCCGACCAGCCGGCTGAGCGCTCTGGGGCCGGCGCTGTTCGCCGGCCTGGTGGCGGCCAACCTGCTCGCCTACGGTCTGGTGTCGGCGGGCGTGGTGCCGATGGTCGTGCAGTCGATCGTCGCCCCACTGCGGGCGATGGACGTGAGGACCGCCTTCCGCGCCATCGGGCGGAGGTGGCTGACCTTCGCTGCCGCCTCGCTGGCGACCGTCCTCCTGGTGATGGCGGGCCTGTTGCTGCTCCTCCTGCCGGGGATCGCCGCGGCGGTCGCCTGCGTCCTCTACGGTCCGGTGGTGGTGATGGAGGGCGCCGGCGTCCGCGCCTCGCTGCGGCGTTCGCGCCAGCTGGTGTGGAGGGCGCCGTGGACGGCCGTCGTGATCGCCCTGCTGCAGTTCGCCCTGCCGGTGGCGGTGTGGCTGGCGGCCGTGACCATGAAGTTCACCTTCCGGCTGGGCGAGGGGCTGATGCCGAAGGAGCTCGGCTTCTCGTTCTCCGTCTCGGGCCGCTCCGTGCTGTGGCAGCTGCTGAACCTGCTGGTGGTGCCGCTGGCCGCGGTGATGACGTCGCTCCTGTACCTGCGCATGCGCCACTTCGGCGCCGAGTCGCTGCGCGACACCGCCGCGGTGTTCGAGGCGCTGTCGCTGCCCCGCAGCCGGTGGGAGGCGCGCCTGCGCAGCCGGCTGCAGCAGTCCGGGCGGACCCAGTCCAGCCTGCCTCGCCGGGAGTAGCTCCGGCGTCAGTACTGCTTCGGGCGCGGTGCGGCTCCCGCGTAGACGAGACGCAGGCCCCAGTCGGTGTCGCCGGGGAACGGCGGCAGGGTGATGATTCCGATCTTGTCCGCCTGCAGCTCGCCGGCCTCCATCCAGGTGCCCTCCCGCGGGTCGAACCACTGCCCCCGATACCGGCTGTTCAGCCGCGCCCCCCGCACCTGCGCCGGGGGGGCGCCGTTTTCGAAGTAGAGCAGGAAGACGTCCTTGTCGGGCGTGCGGGCGCAGTAGGCCCAGCCCTCGTAGCTCAGGGTGTCGTGGGACTTGTTGGGCGAGACGAGATCCGCCATCGGCACCAGCTGCTGGTAGAGCCGCCCGATCGACAACGCGAACGTGCGCAGGTGCTGCATCTGCGCGCCCGAGCGCCACTGGAAGGCCTCCCACATGTGGGTGGGGGCGGCGGGCTCGATGTCGGCGCCCCAGATGCCCTCGGCGCCGTAGACGTGGCCGGCCAGGCCCCCGGAGAGGAAGCAGCCGTAGATGCAGGAGCGGACGTAACGGTCGTCCCTCTCGCTGCCCCCCTCGGCCCCGCGGGTGTAGTTGGCGCCGCCCGGGCCGCGTGCGTCCTTGTAGCCGGCGTAGTACGGCTCGCCGTTCAAGGCCGGCAGCGGGCGACGCAGGTTGAAGATCTCGGTCAGGTACCAGAAGTGGTCGTGCTCGCGCATGTTGCCGGTCTGGTGCAAGCTCACCCAGGAGTCCTCGCCCCAGTTCTCGAGCGTCGAGGGGTTGGCGTTCGCCGAGAGCAGCGTGCCGAAGGGCGGCGGGCCGAAGCGGTCCTTCACCAGGCGGATCGCGTTCGAGTACTCCTCCGGGCTCACCGTCATGTCGATGATGTCGAGGTGCACCGGGCTCAGCACGGTGTTGTTCGCCTGGTAGCGCGACCACACGTACTGGATGTAGCGCACGTACGAGTCCGGCCACTCGTAGTACTTCGACCAGAGCAGGCCCGAGTCGCGGCGCGAGACCTCGATGAACGGCACGAAGCCGTTGGCGTTCAAGTAGTCGATCTTGCGATCGAGGTACCTGAAGTACGCCGGGTTGATGCGGTCGACGTCGGGGAACACCCGCTCGAACCCCGGCACCCTGCCGGGAAAGAAGAACGGCCGGCCGCCCTCGTTGTCCATGTTCTTGGCGCTGCCGGTCCCGTACTCCAGCCACGCCGAGCGCACGGCGGTGCCGTCGTCCATCCGCAGCAGCCACGGCCGGCCGTCGGTCATCCAGTTGGGGAAGGCGGCGATGACGTTCACCCAGTTGTAGCCCTGGGCCTTGCGGAAGCGGACGTAGTCCTTGAAGCCGGCGGTCGGGCCGATCGGCCGCTCGCCGTCGTCGTCGTACCAGCGGAAGCGGTTGGTCCCCACCGCGTACCAGGTGTCGCCGATGACGATGAACGGCGTGCCGTCCGCCTGCTCGAGCGCGTGGCCGTTCGCCGCAGCGCGCAGGAAGCCGCGCCGCAGCGGGTTCGCCTGCTTCTCGGCCTCGGTCCACTCGACCGCGGTGAAGGCTCCCGTCTTCCCGCCCAGCCCGGCATCGGCCGGCTCCGAGCCGCTCGTCCAGGTCCATCTCCCGGGCGCCGTGGCCAGCAGCCGCACCCGGAACGTCCGCTCGCCGTCCCAGAACCCGTACACGCGCTTGTGGAAGTCCGGGCCGACCAGGTCCACCCAGACGACCACGTCGGTGTACGGGTTCGCGCAGGAACCGGCCGAGGTCAGCGTGACCTCCTGCCTCTCCCAGACGTGCACGGAACGAGCGGGATCTTCGGCGCCCACGGCCGCTGCCGCAGCGAGCCAGGGAACGGTCACGAGCCAGGCGTGGCGCAGTCTCATCGGTACTCCTCGAGCGACCCGGATTCTATCCGCCGCGGACGTCGGCGCTATCCTCTGTGCCACCATGAAACGAATCCTGACGGTCCTGCTGGTGGTGCTGCCCGTCGTCGCGAGCGCCGAGATCCGCAAACACGCCGGCAGCCCTGACCCGCTGCCGCACGACAAGTACGTCCGGGTGGTGAGCGAGACCGACTCGCCCGTGCAGCCGACCTACATCAAGACGAAGGACGGGCTCTACGTGGCGGCGGCCGTGCGCAAGCCGCGCGGCAACGGTCCGTTCCCCGCCATCATCATGTTCCACGGCGCCCCGGGGGGCCGCGGAATGGACCAGCTCGTCGGCTGGTCGCGGGGCGCGACCGGCGGGCCCGTCTGGGAGCGCTTCCTGCAGGAGGGCTTCGTGGTCGCCGTCGCCGACTACCGTGGCGGTGACTGGAACACGATGAACGTGCCCTCCACCACGGGCTCGGCCACGGCCATCGACGACGGTCTGGCGGTGATCGAGCACGTGAAGGGGCTTCCGTACGTCGATCCGTCGCGGATCAGCCTCCACGGCGTGAGCCTGGGCGGCAACCTCGTCCTGTTCCTGATCTCGAAGGTCCCCACCATCCACGCCGCGGTCCTGGGCGCACCGGCACCGATCTGGTTCCTCGGCCTGCAGCGGCCTGCCGCCGGCGGACCGCCGGACCTCTCCGCGGCGAAGCCCGACCCGGCCGTCGTCGGCGCCAACATCGCGCCGATCAGGACCCCGATCCTGATCCAGGTCGGCAGCGAGGACCGCCTGCAGGCGATGGCCACCATCCTCCACGACCAGCTGACACAGGCTGGCAAGGCGGTCCAGATGGACGTCTACGAGCACGGCTACCACGACTTCGTCCTCGGCCCGCAGGGCCAGAACCGCCCCGACCTGCCCCGGGGCGAGATCCTGCTCCCTGGGGCGCTGCAGGCTCTCGACCAGGCGGTCGCCTTCGTGAAGAAGTAGGCGTCCGAGAATGGAACCGCGGGCCGCTGTCGCGCGTTCAAGCCGGTCAGAACAGGAGGCGGAGGTATGCGCGTCGGCTGGCTGATGAGTCTGGCGGTCTCGAGCGTTCTGGCGACGCCCGTCCTGGCGGACGAGTGGTCGCACCAGTACCCGGTCAAGGGCGTCCCCGAGGTCCACGTGAAGACCGACGACGGCAACGTGCAGATCGCCGTCGGCACCGGAGCGCAGGTCGAGGCGAAAGTGACGACGGTCGGATGGCGCATCGCGCCGGAGGGGGTCACGGTCACCGAGAGCCAGACCGGCGACCGCGTGGACATCGCGGTCAGGCTCCCGCGCCAGCACTTCTCGATCGGACACCACTCCGTGACCGTGGCGCTGGCCGTGCCCAAGCAGGCCAACCTCGTGGTGCACACCGGCGACGGCAGCATCGGGGTGGAGGCCGTCTCCGGGCGCCTCGACCTGTCGACCGGCGACGGCAGCGTCTCCGCGAAGGGCCTGGCCGGCGACATCCGGATGCACACCGGTGACGGCTCGATCCACGCCAGCGGGCTCGACGGCCGGCTCACCGCCGACACCGGCGACGGCCACCTGACGGTCCAGGGGCGCTTCGAGCTGCTCGACCTCGGTACCGGCGACGGCGGCATCGAGGCCGAAGCGGCGCCCGGCTCGAAGGTCGCCTCGGCCTGGTCGCTGCACAGCGGCGACGGCAGCATCACCCTGCGTCTCCCCGAGGGCCTCGGCGCCGAGGTCGACGCCACCACCGGGGACGGTCACATCCAGATGGAGGCGCCGCTCGGCGTCACCGGGGCCGTCAGCTCGACGCACGTGCATGGCAACCTCGGCGCCGGCGGGCCGCCGCTCAGGATCCACACCGGCGACGGCTCCATCCGGCTACAGGCTGCCGGCGGCCACGCGCCGGCGGAGGCTCCGGCGAAGCCCTAGCCTCCGATCCTGCTCCTGCTCTGCCGATTCAGGCGCGTCGCCGGCTGTGGGAGGGTACGCCGCTCAGCGGCCTGCTGGCGGGCGAGCCGGTCGCCGAGTACGGCGGCCTCCGCTCGGTCCGGACGCTACTGTCGCGCTCGCTGCTCCGGCAGGAGAAGCGACGTGGTGCGCGTCGTCACCGACACGCACGCGTTCGTCTGGCACCTGACGGCGCCGCGCGTCCGGACCCCTTCACCGCGACGACGCGTCTCCCTCCGCCGCGAACACGTACTCGTGCTGGGCATCGCGCACGATCAGCGTCGGCTTCGGTCCGGCGCCCACCACGAACTCGAAACCCAGGACGCCCGGCGCCGTGGTGAGAAAGGAGACGGTGCCGTCCGGGTTGTGACGGGAGGCGACCTCGCTCTTCCACTCTCCGAAGTCGAAGGTGGTGGCCGTGCCGGAGCGGCTGACGGCGATGTCGCCGAGGGCGGCGTTCACGTAGCGGGGCGCGAGCTTCGCGGCGTCCGCCGCGTCGGCCGGGACCGTCAGCAGCTTGCGCTCGGCGGCGAGCTGGTCGTAGAAGCTCTTCGCCGCGGCCGCCACGTCTGCGTCCGCCTCCGGCCGGCCGTCGAACAGCACCTCCAGCAGCTTGCGGCGGAAGGCGTCGCGCAGGTTCCAGCCCGGGTCCGCGTTGGTGAGGATCACCGCGCCCACCTTGTGCTCCGGCAGCCACATCATGTCGCTGTGGTAGCCGACCAGGTCGCCGCCGTGGTGCACCACCGGCGTGCCGTACTTGGTGTCGACCATCAGCCCCATGCCGTAGGTGACGTCCTGGCCGATGGGGACCTGCGGCACCCGCCGGGCGAGCAGCGCCAGCTTCGACACGTAGCGGCTGCCGTCGGGCAGCAGCCCCTCGTCGAGCTCCATCTGCACGTAGCGGAGCACGTCGCGCACGCTGCTCCAGGCGCCGCCTGCCGGCCGCACCGGGACGACCGCGTAGTTGACCTCCATGGTCGCGTGGGCGGGCTTGCCGTCCACGTCCGGCGCGTGGGACACCGCGTGGTTGCCACCGAGCGCACGGGCGAAGTCGAAGGTGGTCGCCTGCATCCCGAGAGGCCTGAGCACCCGCGTCTGCATCACCTGGTCGTAGGCCGCGCCCAGCTCGAGCTCGGGGTAGGCCACGTGGCCGCCGACGCAGCCGGCGGCGGCGGCCATCAGGTTCGAGTACTGGAACATCTCGCCGAACTTCGTGGTCGGCTTGATGGTGGCCAGCGTCTTGATCGCCCCCTCGGCGGTCACGCCCTGGAACTGGAACAGCCACTCGTAGTCCTGCCGCGGCAGCCCGGTGCAGGCGCAGATCAGGTGCTTCACCAGCACGCGGCGGGTGGTGTCCTCGTCGCCGAGCTTGAACGAGGGCAGGAGCTGCGTGACCGGCGTGTCCCAGGTCAGCTTCCCCTCGTCCACCAGCTTCGCCAGCATCAGCGTGGTGAGCGCCTTGGTGTTCGAGGCGATGATGTAGAGGGTGTCGCCGTCGGGCCGCTCCGGGCGGCCGAGCTCCTTCACGCCGAAGCCGTCCGCGAAGACGACCTTGCCGTCCTGCACCAGGCCGACCGACACGCCGGGGACGCCGAGCTTCTGCATCCCCGTCTCCACGAAGCGGGAGAGCTCGGCGATCGCCCTCTCGTCCAGCGTGCGCGCCGTGCGGCCGGCGAAGCTCTCCCGCGTGTAGCCCTTCGGCAGCAGGCGGCTGAAGATGAGCGCCACCTGAGCGCCGCGCTTCTCCCCGACGGCGTCCGCCATGTCGTAGAGGATCACGGTCCAGGTGCCATTGGCCCGCCGCGCGCTCGCCCCGACGCCGCGCTTCTCGTTGGGCGAGGTCTGGTAGTCGTAGCTGCGGATCCCCGACCAGCCGTCCTTGTCCGGGAAGTCGTTGGTGACCTTGAGTGGCCAGCGCGCGTCCGGCCGGTAGGCGGCCCAGGCCGCCTTGACGGCGGCGTCCGCGTCCGCCGCCTGCACGTCGACGAGCGCGATGTGTGAGTCGCCTTCCGGCGCCTGGAGGATGGTGGCGGGGCCGCGCACGGTGATCGTCCACCCGGCCGGCGCGATGAACGTGTTGCCGGAGACGGTGGCCGACGGGGTGTCGGCGGCGAGGACACGGCCGGAGGACGGCGACGTCGCCGGCTGGGCCGGTGCGGCTGCCGCAGACTGCGTGGCCAGGACGCCGAGCATGAGCACGGTGGCAAGTTCAGGCATGGCGCGAACGATACTCCCGCGCCCCTGACGCGTCGAGGGCGACGCCGATGGTTCAGCAGTTTGGATGCGCGTCGCCTCCGATCGCGGCGAGGTCGCGGCTGCGCGTCTCCGGCAGCGTCCACACCCAGGAGGCCGTGGCCAGCGCCAGCACCATCGGCACGCCCAGGCCACCCGCCACGCCGTGGCGGGCGACGAAGAAGCCGACCAGCACCGGAGCGAACAGCTGCACGCCGCGCGCGCAGTTGTAGGCCGTGCCCATCGCGAAGTTCCGAACGTCGGTGGGGAACAGCTCCGCCAGCAGGGCGCCGAAGCCGGCGGTGCAGCCGGAGCCCAGGCCCATGGCGAAGAGCACCGTCCAGAAGAGCGCCGGCTGCTGCAGCAGCTCGTGCCAGTGGAAGGCGATGCCGTAGATCGCCGCGGCGGTGAGCAGCGAGTAGCCGGTGAAGGCCTGGCGACGGCCACGCCGGTCGGCGATCACGCCGAAGGCGAGCATGCCGAGCAGCTGGCCGACCTGGGCGGTGACGATCCACATCGCCGAGCGGCCGACCGGCTGGCCCATCTGGTCCTGCAGGAACTTCGGCAGCCAGGTGTAGCAGGTCCAGTAGGTCCCGAGCTTGAAGACGCCGAGCAGCCAGCCCGCGAACAGCACGCCCAGCAGGCGCGCCCGCGCCAGCCGCCGCAGCGCTGCCGCCGGCGACAGCCGCTGCTCGTGCTGCCGATCCCACAGCCGCGACTCCGGCAGGTGCCGCTGCACCAGGAAGGCGACGCCGGCCGAGGCCGAGGAGATGAGGAAGACGGCCCGCCAGCCGAGGAGCGGCGCGCCGAGCAGGCCCATGAGCGCGGCGAGGGCGACGCCGAGCGGCTCGCCCGATTGCAGCAGCGCCGAGGCCCGGCCGCGCATCGAGGGCGGCGAGGACTCCGCCAGCAGCGCGTGGCCGACCGCCCACTCGCCGCCGACGCCGAGGCCGGTCAGCAGCCGGAACAGCAGCAGGGTGAGCGGGCCGGTGGAGAAGGCCGTCAGCGCGGTCCCCAGCGAGTACAGGCAGATGGTCCAGGTCATCACCCGCTTGCGGCCGATCACGTCGGAGAGGTAGCCGAACAGGATGCCGCCGACGCCGGAGCCGCCGAGAGCGACGCCCAGCAGCCAGGCCTCCTGGGTGGCCGTCAGGCCGAGGTCCCGGCCGATGGGGACCAGCAGGAACGAGAAGAGGACGAGGTCGTAGAAGTCGAAGGCCCAGCCGGCGAGGGCAATCAGCCAGGTGCGGACCGGAAAGCGCGCCGGCGAGGGCGACGCAGGAGGGTTCATCTCGTGTCTCCGGCTTGACGCGGGTTGACGGAAGGGCCGCGGTCGGCGCCAGCCGGACGCCCCGACCCGGGGGCGAATCCTACAGGAACCGGGCGGCGGCGGCGCGAGAAACCCCGCGGCGACCACCGCCGAGGACAGGTGGCCGCGGTCGAGGACATCCCCCCGGAAGGGTGGGGGCTCGCACACGACGAGGAATCAATGAGTTGGCGGGCCTGTCGGAGGCCGACGCCGGGCTGGATCTTGCATACGGGTGACGGCAGCGGTAACGTGCTCCACGGGGAGCAGGTCCGCTGGAGGTGCCCCATGACCGCTAAGCAGGCGGTGATCCTGACCATCGGTGCGGCGCTCGCCTTGTCGGCGCAGCCGGTGCTGGCGAGCAACCACGCGGGCGGTGGCGGGCACAGCAGCAGTGGCGGCCACGCCGTCGCCCACAGCAGTGGTGGCTATCACGGCGGTGGTGGCGGAGGCCATGCCGTCCCGCGCACTCCCGGCGGTCACCCTACCTACGGCGGCGGGGTGGCGGGGGCACGACACCCCCAGGCCGGCATCGGTCACTACTACTACGGCCACGGTGGCTATTACGGCCACGGTGGCTACTACGGCCACGGCCATTACCCGTACTACGGCTACGGCCACTACCACGGCTACTCCCCCTATTACGGCTATGGCTATGGCTACGGCTACTCCTACCCGTGGCTGTCGTTCTCGTTCGGCTGGCCGTACTACTACTCGTACCCGTACTACTACGGCTACCCGTACTACGGCGATCAGGGCTACTACCCTCCGTATCCGCCGGCCGGCGGCTACGACGACGGCTCCCAGCCGCCCCCGCCGCAGTCGGGTGACAACGGCGGCTACGACGACCAGGGCGCCGTCACGGCCCGTCCGCAGAGCTCCGACACCGGTCGTCTGCGCCTCGACGTGAGGCCGCCGGACGCGTCGGTCTACGTCGACGACGAGTTCTGGGGGAACGCCCGCGACGCCCAGTCGATCATCCTGCGCTCGGGACGCCACCAGATCGAGGTGGTGCGGCCCGGGTTCGGCGTGGTGCGCCGCGAGGTGGACGTGATCCGCGGCCAGACCACGGACCTGACGATCGAGCTGCAGCGCAGGCAGTAGGCTCGTCCGGCCGGGCCGGGTCTCAGCGCGTCGCGCAGGTCGCCGACTTCAGGGTGTAGCGCTGGCCGCTGTTCTCGTGCAGCAGCACGCAGCGCCAGCCGCTGCGGACCAGCCGGAAGTGCTCCGGTCGGTCCCTCGTCTCCAGCCCTTGGAGAGGCCGGCCCTGCGCGTCGCGCCGCGCCGTTCGCTCCACGATCAACGTGCCGTCCGCGGTCAGCGCGTCGTCGGCGAGGGTGACGGTCTCGCGGTTCAGGGCGCGGCTGACCACCCGCTGCAGCTCGGCCCGGCTCTCCTCCGAGGGATGGGTGAGAACGGCGGGGACGTCGGGCGGAGCCGAGTGCGTGTGACAACCTGCCCCGGCCAGGAGCGCCCCCACCACTGCCGCCGCGCCCGTCCTCATCCCTCGCCGTGAGCGGCCGCGTCCGGTCGCTACCGCTGCCGGCGCAGGATGCGGTTCTCGCGCCAGGGACCGCGGCGGAGGTCTCCGTCAGGCGCGGCCGACAGCGCGGGCGCCCTGCCCTGGCGTGAGGCCGCGGACGCGCTCGGCGCCGGGCAGCTCCCGTCGGCCAGATAGCCCAGCGCGGCCGCCAGACGTGCCTCGTTCGGGTCGCCGAGCGCGTGCGTGAAGTCGTCGGCGACGCCGCAGCCCGGCACGAGGACGCCAAGGCCGCCGGCATTCGCGGGCGAGAAGCCGTCGGGGTAGTCGCCGAAGTTCTGGTTGTTGAGGCCCTGGAACTCGATGGAGAAGTACGTGGTGCCGCAGTTGTCCTGCGGGTAGAAGCCGTAAGGCTTGCCGCAGGTGGTCGAGCCGACCTGGATCACCTCGACACCGACACCGCGCAGGCTGTTGATGATGGATTCGCTGGCCGAGCAGGTGCTGGAGCTGGCGAGGACCGTCACCCGGGAGAGGTTCAGGCTGGGCAGCGGCTGGCCGCTGGCTCCGGAGAAGCCCTGGGTGGTGTTGTGGAACGGCGTCGGCGTGAGCGCCTGGCCGGTGACCGGGTCGGTGCTCGGGTACTTGTCGTTGAACACCGTCCGCTCGAAGGTCTTGCCGGTGGTGGGCCCGGGGCCGGCGATCATGTAGGCCACCTCGCTGGCCATGTCGAGGTAGCCGCCGCCGTTGTAGCGGATGTCCAGAACCAGGTCGCTCACCCCGGCCGCGGCCAGCTGGCTGAAGCCGTTCACCAGTAGCTGCTCGGCGGTGGCGATGTGGTCGTTGAAGAGCATGTAGCCGACGGTGCTGCCGTGCGAGCGCAGGGTGGTGACGTTCTGCACCGGCGTCTCGGTGACGTTCGCCGAGGTCATGCTGATCGTGCGCGGTGTGCTCGACCCCAGGTCCTGGACCGAGAAGGTGTGGGTCTGTCCGGCCGCGGAGGGGAAGAGGCCGTTGTTGAGGGTGGTGGTGTCGCTGCCGTTCACCATGTCGACGCCGTCCACGGACAGGATCTCGGCACCGCGGGCGAGGTTGGCGGCGGTGGCGGGGGTGTTCGGGTCGGTGTACGCGACCAGCACCTGGCGGGGCGGCGTCGAGGCGATGATCGCGAACTGCGCCCCGTAGCCGGCCGACACCCCTGACTGCGACAGCGACTCCCAGTCCGCGGTCGCGTAGGTGAAGTGGAACTTGTCCTTGGGGTTGCCGGAGGCGGTCGTGAGGCTCGTCTTCAGGAGGTTGAAGTAGTCCGCGGTCGCGTAGCCGGCCGGGTTGGTGTCGGGAACCTCGAGATACCAGAGGTAGAGCTCGTTCGTCCACGAGCGCAGGAACATGTTCTCGGCCATGGTCGAGCCGGGCTTGTCGGGATAGGCCTGGCCGGTGATCGGGTCGGTGCCGGTGCGCGGGGTGGCGCACTGGCCGGCGAACGTCGAGGACGGAGGGTAGGTGCCGGCCGTGTAGGTCGGCGTCGAGCTCGAGCTGCTGGTGTTCGTCGAGCTGCCACAAGCCGCCGTCGTGACCACCGCCGCCGCCAACAGCCAGCGATGCTTTGTAGGCATGCGATGACCATAGCACGCGCGGCCGGCGCCGCAGGGACGACGTCTGTAAAAGCCTGCTCCCGCCCGCGTCAGACGGCGCCGCTTGCGTCGGGGGGAAAGGTCGCGCAGCATCAGGCCGCCGGCGTCGCGGGAGGTCCGCCATGCTGATCGTCGAGTCGTACCCGCTGGCCGTCGTCCTCTGCGTCGTCACCATGCTCTGCTGGGGGTCCTGGGCCAACACCCAGAAGCTCGCCACCCGCGCCTGGCGCTTCCAGCTCTTCTACTGGGACTACTCGATCGGCGTGCTGCTGCTGGCGCTGCTGCTGGCCTTCACTGCCGGCAGCACCGGCAGCGCCGGGCGCAGCTTCCTGGCCGACCTCTCGCAAGCCGAGGGCCGCAACCTCGGCCTCGCCTTCCTGGGCGGCGTCGTCTTCAACCTCTCCAACATCCTGCTGGTGGCCGCCATCGACGTGGCCGGCATGGCCGTCGCCTTCCCGATCGGCGTCGGCCTGGCGCTGGCCCTGGGGGTGGTCACCAACTACCTCGCCATGCCGGTCGGCAACCCCGTGCCGCTGTTCGCCGGCGTCGCCGGCGTGGTGCTGGCGATCCTGCTCTCGGCCGCGGCCTACCGCCGCCTGCCCAGCCAGGGCGGGCGCACCAGCGGCAAGGGCATCGGCCTCTCGGTGGTGGCCGGGCTGCTGATGGCCACCTTCTACCGCTTCGTCGCCGCCTCCATGTCCACCGACTTCCGCGACCTCACGCCGGGCAAGCTGTCCCCGTACTCCGCCGTGGCGGTCTTCTCGCTGGGCCTGCTCGTCTCCAGCTTCCTGTGGAACACGCTGGTGATGCTGCGGCCGTTCGTGGGCGAGCCGGTGCCGCTCGGCGACTACCTCCGCCAGGGCACGCCGCGGCTGCACCTGGTCGGCATCCTGGGCGGGATGATCTGGAACCTCGGCATGGCCCTCTCGATCGTCGCCTCCGGCGCAGCCGGGTTCGCCATCTCCTACGGGCTCGGCCAGGGCGCGACGCTGGTGGCGGCGCTGTGGGGTGTCTTCGTGTGGAGGGAGTTCAAGACCGCGCCGCCGGGGACGAACCGGCTGCTTGCGGCCATGTTCGCCTCCTTCGTGATCGGCCTGGGGCTCATCGTCTACGCCCGCGTGGCCTGAGGCGCTTCCATGAGCGCAGCCAGCCGGCCGATCACCGTGGTGGGCAGCCTCAACATGGACTTCGTGGTGCAGGTGGAGAAGCTGCCCCTGCCGGGGGAGACGGTGCTCGGTGGCGGCTTCCGCACCCTCCCCGGGGGCAAGGGCGCCAACCAGGCCTGCGCCGTAGGCCGGCTGGGCGGACGCGTGCGCATGGTCGGCCGCGTCGGCGACGACGTCTTCGGCGAGCAGCTGCGGACCAGCCTGGCGGCCGACGGCGTCGACACCGGCGACGTGCTGACGACGGCGGCCGTGCCCTCCGGCGTCGCGCTGATCCTCGTGCAGGCGGGCGGCCAGAACCAGATCGTGGTCGCCTCGGGCTCGAATGGCCTCCTCACGCCCGCCGACGTCGAGGGCGCGCTGCGCGGTCCGGACGGCGGCCTCCTGCTGCTCCAGCTCGAGACGCCGCTCGAGACCGTGCAGGCCGCCGCCGCCCGTGGCCGCAGCCTCGGCGCCTCGGTGATCCTCGACCCCGCCCCGGCGCGGTCGCTGCCGGACGCGCTCCTCGCCAGCGTCGACTGCCTGACCCCGAACGAGAGCGAGGCCATGGTCCTGCTCGGCCGCCGGGAGGGGACGGTCACCCTGGCGGAGGCGCCGGAGGTGGCGCGGGCGCTGCGCGACCGCGGCGTGCGCACGGTGCTGCTCAAGCTCGGCGAGAAGGGGGCGTTCCTCGACGACGGCCGGGAGGCGGGGCACTTCCCGGCCCCCCGCGTGCAGGCGGTCGACGCCACCGCCGCCGGGGACACGTTCAACGGTGCCTTGGCAGTCGCGCTCGGCGAAGGTCGGCCGATGGCCGAGGCGATCCGCTTCGCCAACACGGCCGCGGCGCTCTCGGTGACGCGGCTCGGCGCGCAGGCCTCGATCCCCACCCGGGACGAGGTCGACGAGGAGGCCTCATGAGGAAGCTGGTGCTGGTCGCCGTGGCACTCGCGGTGGCGGGGCCGTCCTTCGCGGCGGAGACGCGGAGGATGAGCCGCGCCGCGCTGGAGGACAAGGTCCGCGGGGGCTGGGCGGGGCAGATGATCGGTGTCTCCTACGGCGCGCCCACCGAGTTCAGGTCGCTCGGCCGGATCAACGAGGGCGAGATCAAGTGGTCGCCGGAGATGGTGGAGAACGCCATCCACCAGGACGACCTCTACGTGGAGATGACGTTCGCCGCGGTGATGGACCGGCTGGGCCTGGCGGCCACCACCGAGCAGTACGGCGACATGTTCCGCGACTCGCAGTACTCGCTGTGGCACGCCAACGCCGGCGCCCGGCGCAACCTGGCCCGCGGCATCAAGGCGCCGATGTCGGGGAACCCGAAGTACAACATCCACGCCAACGACATCGACTTCCAGATCGAGTCCGATTTCATCGGCCTCATGTGCCCGGGCCTGCCGCGGCTGTCGAACCGCTACGCCGACAGGGTCGGCCACGTCATGAACTACGGCGACGGCGTCTACGGCGGGATGCTGTTCGGCGCCATGTACGCGGCGGCCTTCTTCGAGGCCGAGCCGCGCAAGGTGGTGGAGCAGGCGCTGCTCTCGCTTCCGAAGGAGAGCGGCTACGCCGCCGTCATCCGCGACACCCTGGCCTGGCACGCGCAGCGCCCGGACGACTGGCGCCAGGCCTGGCAGCTCCTGGAAGCGAAGTGGGACAAGGACGACGTCTGTCCCGACGGGGCGCTGGCGCCGTTCAACATCGACGCGAAGCTCAACGGGGCCTACGTGGTGCTGGGGCTGCTCTACGGGGGCAAGGACTTCGCGAAGACGCTGGAGATCGCCGCCCGCGCCGGCCAGGACTCCGACTGCAACCCCTCGAGCGCGGCCGGCATCCTGGGTGTCATGCTCGGCTATCAGGCGATCCCCGACCGCTTCAAGTCCGGCATCCCGCCGCTCGCCGACACCAGGTTCGAGTACACCAGCTTCTCCTTCAACACGATCGTGGCCTCCACCCTGACCCGAGCCGAGAAGAACATCCAGGAGTCCGGCGGGACGGTCTGGGCCACCGAGGTGGTGATCCCGGAGCAGGCGCCGGCGGCGGCGCCCCTCGAGCAGTGGGACTCGGGGGTGCCGGTCGCCCGCGCCGAGCTCGAGGACCCGCGCTGGTCCTGGAAAGGCGGCTGGAAGGCCCACGAGGAGAAGAACGAGTCGTCCGCGTGGAAGGTGAAGGAGGCGAGTGCCGCCGGGGACGAGGCCACCTTCAGCTTCGAGGGGACCGGGGTGGCGATCGTCGGCACCATGAGCCAGAGCGGCGGGCGGGCGGACGTGTGGCTCGACGGGCAGAAGGCGGGCGAGATCGAGGCCTGGATCCCGGAGCGCACCTACGACAACGACTACTGGCACGTGACCGGCCTCCCGCGCGGGAAGCACACCGTCCGCATCGTCGTCCGTGGCGACGCCGAGCCGCGCTCGACCGGGCGGCGCCTCCGGCTCGAGCGCGCCATCGTCTACGACCGGCGCTAGACTAGGCTCGGGGGCATGGGCGAGGTCCACCGCGCCCGCGACAGCCGTCTCGGCCGCGAGGTGGCGATTAGGGTGCTGGCCGCCCTGCGCTACGCCTTCCGGACAGGGTCTGAAGCGTCCGCCAATCGCTTCCCGTCCTATTCCCGGTCATCTGCAGCACCCCGCGTTCCGCAGGAGGCCTATGAAGCCTGAGGGCGCAGAATCCTTGACCGGCGATGGTGCCGGCCGCCTGTTCTCGGGCGCCCACTACTGGGTCGCCCCGGTGGCACTGCTCTTCCTGGCGCAGCTCTGTGCCGTCGTCTTCCTGGGCCCCAGAGGGGCCGGCCCGGCCTTTGCCGACGTCGTCGCCCTGTTCATCTTCCTCCTGTCCGTGTTCGTCTTCCTGCGAGCCGCGCGCGCTTCGCATTCTGTCGCTCGACCCTTCTGGTCGATTGCTGCGCTCTCATCTGTTCTCTACTGTGTCGGGGCGCTCTTGTTCCTTTATACGGAAGTCATCTCGGCCTCGGCGCCCGTCGCCGCTCTTGCTGACGTCATCTCGGTCTTCTACTTCGCCCCGGTCGGCCTGACCCTCTTCCTCGAACCTGCCTTCGAGCTGCGCCGCTTCGACCGGATCCACCTGCTCGATGCAATCCAGCTTCTTCTCGTCTGGATCGCCGTCTATCTCTTCTTCGAACACCCGCCGGCGCAAGGGGCCGCCGTCTTGCCGTTCGCACACGGCTGGCTGCGCCAGCCCTGGGGTTACATCTTCGTCTACGACGCCCTGATGGCCGCTACCTTCCTCCTGCGAGCCGCTATCACCAACTCGCGCACCGTGCGCGCCTTGTTCGGCCGCGTCGGGCTCGTCCTGCTCTTCAGCTGGGCCGCTGACTTCTACTACAACTACCTTGGCCTCCAGGCGGGCACCTGGTACGAGATCATCTGGACTCTGCTCGCCATTGCTCCGATCGTGATTGCCGCCACTTGGAGCGAAGCCGATATCGAACCGCCCGGCGATCGACTTCCGACGGGCGACTTTGCCGCTGGCGCTCTGTTTGGGCCTCTCTTCACCTTTCTCGTCCTGCTCTTGTCCCTGGGGATTGTGGGCGTGCGCCCCAAGCTCGCGCTGGGCATCGCGGGAGTGTCTTTCGCCTGCTCGAGCCTGCACCTCGTCATTGTTCAGCAGCGACAACAGCGCACGCATGTGGAGCTGCGGGCGCAAGTCGTAGAGCGCGAGCGCATCGAGTCGCAGCTTCGCAAGCACGAGCAGCACCTGGAAGAGGAGGTGGCGGATCGCACGAAGCGACTCGAGGAGTCGCGCGCGCAGCTCTTCCAGGCGCAGAAGATGGAGGCCATTGGTCGGCTCGCGGGTGGGGTCGCACATGACTTCAACAACCTGCTGCACGTCATCATGGGCTTCGTCGAGCTACTGCGGCGCAAGATGCCGGCCGACACTCGGGTCTCGCGCTACGTCGACGAGATCGAAGGAGCCGCAGGCCGGGCGCAAGACGTGACGAGCCAGCTGCTCGCCTTCTCACGCAGGCAAGTGATCTCCCCAGCTCCGTCGGATCTGAACGCGCTGGTTACTCGGCTTTCCCGTGGCCTCTCGCGGCTGATCGGCGAGGACGTCGAGCTGCGCGTGGAGGGCGCCGAGGGTCTCTGGCCGGTCAACGTCGACCCGACGCAGATCGATCAGGTCCTCCTCAACCTGGCAGTCAATGCGCGCGATGCCATGCCGAACGGGGGCATGCTGACGATCGAGATGGCTAACATTCGGGTGGACGAGACTTTCTGCCGCCAACACGCGGCGGCCAGGCCGGGTGACTACGTCCTGCTTGCGGTCAGCGACACCGGGACCGGAATGGACAAGGAGACCTTGTCGCACGCGTTCGAGCCATTCTTCACGACGAAGGAGAAGGGCACAGGTCTGGGCCTCGCCACTGTCCACGGGATCGTGGAGCAGAACGGCGGCTTCGTGAACGCCTACAGCGAGCCCGGTCAGGGCACGACCTTCAAGATCTACCTGCCTCGCGCCCTCGAGGCGGGCACGCCAGCTGCGGAGGCCGCCGAGCCACCCAATTACCTGGGAGCCGGGACGGTCCTGGTGGTGGAAGATGAGGAATCTGTCCGTCGGGTCACAGCCGAGCTGGTGCAGTCGCTGGGCTACGAGGTGATGACTGCGTGCTCCGGTGACGAGGCGATCGAGCTGTGTGAGGCCCACGAGCCCAGGATCGACGTCGTGCTGACTGACGTTGTCATGACCGGGACGAGCGGAACGGAGCTGCGCGATCGCCTGGAGAGGCTCCGTCCGGGCATCAAGATCCTGTTCACCTCGGGGTATGCGACCAACGTGATCGCCCACCGCGGCATACTCGACAAGGGGGTGCACTTCATCGCCAAGCCATTCGGCATCACGCACCTCGCGAGGGCGCTCCGAGAGCTGCTGGCAGCGGGACGGGAGCTAGACCTCTAGCATCGTTGGGCGGGGGCCCGGCGCCAGCGCGTCCAGGCCCGACTCGGCCACGATTCGCGCCGCCTTGGCGACCGCGAGCACGGCCTCGAGCCTGTCGCGACGCATCGCCAGCCGTTCAGAGGCCCTTCTCGGCGGCCTCGACGGTCTGCGCGATGAGCGTGGCGATCGTCATCGGCCCCACCCCGCCGGGTACCGGCGTGTAGGCGCTCGAGCGGGATGCCGCCGCGGCAAGATCGACGTCGCCCACCTTCTCCGGGTGATAGCCCGCGTCCACGATGACCGCGCCGTCGCGGATCCAGTCGCCCTTCACGAACCGCGGCCGGCCGACGGCGGCCACCACGATCTCGGCGTCGCGGACGACCTCCGGCAGGTCGCGGGTCCGGCTGTGGCAGACGGTGACGGTGGCGTTGCGGTTGAGGAGCATCATCGCCATCGGCTTGCCCAGGATGGGGCTGCGTCCCACCACCACCGCGTGGCGGCCCTCGATCGCCACTTGGTAGTGGTCGAGCAGCCGCATGATGCCGGCCGGGGTGGCGCTGCCGTAGGCGGGCTCGCCCAGGCTCATCCGCCCGAACCCCAGGGCGGTCACGCCGTCCACGTCCTTCTCCACGGCGATGCGGTCGAAGCAGGCGCGCTCGCCGATCTGCCGCGGCACCGGGTGCTGCAGCAGGATGCCCTGGACGGAGGGGTCGGCGTTCAGCTCGTCGATGCGGGCGAGCAGCTGCGCGGTGGTCGTCTCCTCGGGAAGCGTCAGGCTGAGCGATTCCATCCCCACTCGCCGGCAGGCGTTGCCCTTCATGCGCACGTAGGTGGCGGAAGCGGGGTCGCTGCCGACCAGGATGGTCGCCAGCACCGGCGTGCGCGTCGTGCGCTCGCGCAGCTTCGCCACCCGCGCGGCGAGGTGCTTCTCCATCGTCTCGGCGACGCGCTTGCCGTCCAGGACCAGAGGCTCGCTCATGACGCTCTCCCCCGTGGGCTCCACGGGTCCTGCCGATGATAGTCGAGCCCTGCTCCCGGTTTGACATGGCTCCGCCGCGGACGCTAGCCTCCGCGGCTCATGAACACCCTCACGAGGCCCGACCCCGCGTCCCCGCCCGCGGCGGGGACGAACAGCAACCCGCTGCTCTTCGCCTTCGTGATGGTGGCGACGCTCTTCTTCATCTGGGGCTTCTGCCACGCCATGCTGGACGTGCTCAACAAGCACTTCCAGGACGTGCTGCACGTGAGCAAGGGCCAGTCCGGCTTCATCCAGACCTCGGTCTTCGGCGCCTACTTCCTGATGGCCTTCCCCTCGGCCCTGCTGATCAGGCGTGTCGGCTACAGGAACGGGATCCTGCTGGGCCTCTCGGTGGTGGCCCTGGGCGCTTTCTGCTTCGTCCCGGCCAGCCTGTGGTTCAAGACCTTCGGGTCCTTCCTGTTCGCCCTCTTCGTGCTCTCGAGCGGGCTCGCCTGCGTGGAGACGGCGGCCAACCCCTACGTCACCGTGCTCGGGCCGAAGGAGGGCGCGGCCGGTCGGCTCTCGGTGGCCCAGGCCTTCAACTCGGTCGCCTACATCATCGCGCCCACCGTCGGCGGGGCCCTCATCTTCGGCCGCCGCCGCGCCGGCGGCGAGGTGGACTTCCACTCGCTGCTGATCCCCTACCTGGTGCTGGCCTGCGTGGTGCTGGTGGTGATCGCGATCTTCTCCCGGGTGCACCTGCCGGAGCTCGAGGCCGAGGCGTCGGGAGACGCGGCCGCGGGCGAGGAGGCCGAGCACGCCGCGCCCCTGCGCAGGCAGCCGCACTTCACCCTCGGCATCGTGACGCAGTTCCTCTACATCGCCGCCCAGGTGGGCGTGAACGCCTTCGCCGTGAACTACATCCTCGCGAACGCCATCACCCGGGAGGCCTCCGGCGCGACCCTGGTCGACCCGCGCTTCGCCTGGTACCGCGCGGCGACCGGGGCCGCGACACCCGAGGCCGCCGCCGCCTACGTGGTGACGATCGCCATGGTCCTCTACGCGCTGGGGCGCTTCACCGGGGCGGCCATCGCGAAGGTGATCCGGCCGAACCTGCTGCTGTCGCTCTACGGTGTCGCCAACTGCCTGATCGTGCTGGTGCTGATGGCCGACCTCAAGCACGTGTCCTGGCTGGTGCTGCCGTTCTGCTGGCTGTTCATGTCGATCATGTTCCCGTTCATCTTCGCCATGAGCCTGAGCAACCTGGGGTCGCGGACGAAGCTCGCCGCCTCCTTCCAGATCATGTCGATCGTGGGCGGGGCGGTGGCGCCTCCCTTGATGGGCTGGCTGGCCGACACCTACCACTCCATGGCCATCTGCTTCGTCGTGCCGCTCGTCGGCTTCGTGGCGCCGACGCTCTACGGCCTCGCCTACCCGCGCCTGCTGCTGCGGTCGGCCGCGGCGCGTTGACTTCCCGGCCCGGCGAGGACAGCATCGCTCGTCCGTCGACGGTCGACGCGCTGCCCCAGGAGAGCCCGATGAACCATCCCGACGATCGCGATCCCCAGCCCCAGGCCTCGCTGCCAAGGAGGAGGTTCCTGGCGGGCGCTGCCGCCGCCACGGCCGGCTTCACCATCGTGCCGCGGCACGTCCTGGGCGGCCAGGGGGTGACGCCTCCCAGCGACAAGCTCAACATCGCCGCGGTGGGCGTGGGCGGGATGGGCAAGAACAACGTGGAGAAGTGCGCGCTCACCGAGAACATCGTGGCCCTGTGCGACGTCGACTTCGCGCTGGCCGACCCGGTCTTCCAGAAGTACCCGGGCGCCCAGCGGTACCGGGACTTCCGCGAGATGCTCGACAAGCAGCCCGAGATCGACGCGGTGATCGTGGCGACGCCCGACCACAGCCACGCGGTAGTGGCGCTGGCGGCGATGAAGAGGAAGAAGCACGTCTACGTGCAGAAGCCGCTCACCCACAACGTCGCCGAGGCGCGTCTGCTGACCGAGGCCGCGCGCCAGTACGGCGTGCAGACGCAGATGGGCAACCAGGGCCACTCGGGCGAGGGCATCCGGCTCCTCTGCGAGTGGGTCTGGGACGGCGCCATCGGCCCCATCCACGAGGCGCACGCCTGGACCAATCGGCCGGTTTGGCCCTCGGGGATCGAGGTGGGTCGGCCGAGCGAGACCCCGCCGGTGCCGCCCGGCCTCGACTGGGACCTATGGATCGGCCCGGCGCAGCCGCGTCCCTATCACCCGACCTACCACCCGGCGAAGTGGCGCGCGTGGTGGGACTTCGGCACCGGCTCGCTGGGCGACATGGCCTGCCACATCGTCGACCCGCTCTTCTGGGCGCTGAAGCTCAAGTACCCGGTGAGCGTCGAGGCCAACATCTCGAAGTACTGGGAGGCGTTCTTCGAGGAGGCCAAGCCGAAGAACGAGATGTTCCCGCGCTCGACGATCGTGCGCTTCCGCTTCCCGGCGCGCGAAGGCATGCCGGAGGTCGACCTCACCTGGTGGGACGGCGGCCTGATGCCGGCGCGCCCGGCCGTGCTCGAGGCGGGGCGGCGCATGGGGGACGACGACGGCGGCATCTTGCTGATCGGCGAGAAGGGCAGCATCATGGCGAACTGCTACGGCGAGTCGCCGCGGCTGATCCCGGAGACGCTGATGCAGCAGTACCGGCGGCCGCGGCGCACGCTGGAGCGGATCCCGGAGGGCCAGGACGGCCACGAGGCGGACTGGATCCGCGCCTGCAAGACGGGCAAGCCGGCCAGCTCGAACTTCGACTACTCCGGCCCGCTGTCGGAGATGGTGCTGATGGGCAACCTGGCCATCCGCTTCCCCGACCGGCCGCTGCTCTGGAACGGCGAGGCGATGCAGGTCACCAACGATGCGGACGCCGACGCCTACGTGCGGCCGGTGTACCGCGAGGGCTGGCAGACGTAGCGGCACGCGCCGTGCGGCCGCCCGGGCCAGCCGGGCCGAGGCGCTAGCGGCGCGACGAGGCCGCGTGAGCCGGCGGGCGGCGCCGCACCCGGCGGCGGACCAGGCCGCGGATCCCCTCGAGCGAAAAGCGGGTGATGTGGTCGGCGATCGTCTCCGCGTCGTTCGGTGTCGGGGCGAAACCGAGTCGCGCGGCCGCCGGGTTCGGCACCACCGCCAGCGACTGCGACTGGATGCTGAACACGCAGCGCAGGACCCGCTCGTCTGCCACGGGACAGCCCATGATCTCCGCCACCAGGGCGGAGAGGTACTCGAGCCGCGGGCGGACGCCCTGCGCCAGCAGCCGGTCGAGCTCGGGCGTGGGGTCGCTCATCTCCTTGTGGAAGAGCCGCTGCACCCGCCCGCTGCCGCGCGCCAGCAGCCGGCCGACGAAGACGGCCACGTACCTCTGCAGCCGCTCCTCGGCGCGCAGCCCCTCCCCGGCGCGCCGCGCGGCCTCGGTCGTCCCCTGCATGGCGTCGATCGCCGCCTGCACCACCTCGCGGTAGAGCCCCGCCTTGTTCCCGAAGTGGTAGTTGATCGCCGCCACGTTGACCCGGGCGGCCCGGCAGATGTCGCGCACGGTGACTCGGCGGAAGCCGTGCTCGGCGAACAGCCGCTCCGCCGTCAGCAGGATCCGCTCCCGCGTGGGACCGGCCTCGGTCACAGCGTCCTCCGGAACAGCCGCGTCGCCGCCGCCATGGTGAGGACGGAGAACACGGCCAGGAACAGCAGGTCGAAGCCGATGGCCCCCAGCCCGGTGTCCTTGAGCAGCAGGGTCTTGAAGGCATGGACCGCGTAGGTGAAGGGGTCGACCACGGCCAGCACCTGCATCCAGCGGGGGAAGCCCTGCTGGGGGTAGACGGCGCCGCTGGGGAAGTAGAGCAGCGTGTTGAGCACGCCGAAGACGGCCCTGGGCAGCAGCGGGTCGGAGACCCGCACCATCATCAGGAACATCATGCTGATGAGGGCGAAGGCCGTCACCACCACTACCAGGAACAACCGCAGCAGGCGCAGGGGCTCGAGCGGGTTGGGGATGCCGGCGACCAGCGAGCCGACGATCATCAGCGCCGTCCCCGAGAGCACGGCCTTCAGGGTTCCGGAGATGTTGAAGCCGGCGATCAGCTCGAGCTTGGAGATGGGGGTGACCAGGTAGCCCTCGTGCAGCCCGCGCGCCTTGTCGTCGATGAAGATGATGCCCCCGCCGATCATCACCATCATGAAGATCGACATCACGATGGAGCCCGGCAGCAGGTACTGGATGTAGGGGACGTACGGGTACACCTCCACCACCTCGAGCGTCGCCTGCTGCGGCACCCGCGGGGCCGAGGTCGCGCTGTCGTAGGCGCTCACCAGGCCGGAGAGCGTCCCCGCCAGCGCGGCCGAGACGAAGTTGTCGGTGTTGTCCTCGATCAGCGCCACCCGTGGGTCGTCCTTGGCCAGCATCCGGCGGGAGAAGTCGGGCGGGATGGTGAGGACGCCGTTCACGTGCCCGTCGCGCAGGTCCTGTAGAGCGCGCCCGGGGTCGGTGTAGTCCACCACGTCGACCGTCTTCGCGCCCGAGGCGGCCGCCGCGGCCAGCTCGCGGATGCGCACGGCCGGGACTCCGTGGTCCTGGTCCACCACCGCCAGGCGGAGGTGCTTGACCACCCCGCCGAACGCGTACCCCAGCACCACCAGCTGCACCACCGGGAAGATGAGGGACACGAAGATGAGCGTGGGGCTGCGGCGGAAGCGCCGCAGCTCGCGCTCGACGATGGCCCAGGTCCTCTCCACCGTTCAGCCCCTCCTCAGCACCGGTCCGCGGTCCAGCGGGTTCGCCTCCTGCAGCGCGTCGCGCAGGGCGCGGCCGGTGTAGTGGACGAACACGTCGTCGAGCGTCGTGCTCTGGACCGACAGCGAGGCCACGTCGATGCCCGCCCCGGCCGCGGCCTCCATCAGCGCCAGGGTCGTCTGCGGGCCGTTGCGGGTGCTGATGCGGAACACCTCGTCGTGGCCGGTGACGCTCTCCACCTCTGGCAGCGAGGCGAGCCGTGCCTGCCAGCCGGGGGGAGCCGCCGAGAAGCTCACGTCGAGCAGGTTGCGGCCGGGGATGGAGGCCTTCAGCTTCAGCGGCGAGTCGAGGGCCTTCAGCTCGCCGTGGTCCACGATGGCGATGCGGTCGCAGAGCCGGTCCGCCTCGTCCATGTAGTGAGTGGTGAGCAGGATGGTGAGGCCGCGCTCGCCCTTGATCTTGCGGATCATCTCCCACACCGCCACCCGTGAGACGGGGTCGAGCCCGGTGGTCGGCTCGTCCAGGAAGAAGATCTGCGGCTGGTGGACCAGCCCGCGCGCGATCTCCACGCGGCGGCGCATCCCGCCGGAGAGGTTCTTCACGGGAGCCTTCCGCCACTGGAGGAGCTCCACGGCCGCCAGCAGCTCCTCGATGTGGCGCTCGCGCTCCGCGCGCGCAACGCCGTAGAGCTTGGCGAAGATGGCCAGGTTCTCCTCGACGCTCAGCTCCAGGTCGCTGGTCATCGCCTGCGGGATCACGCCGATGGCCCGGCGGACGGCGTTCGCCTCGCGGACCACGTCCTTGCCGTTGACCCTCGCGCTGCCCGCGGTCGGCAGGAGCAGCGTCGTCAGAATGCGGATGAGGGTCGACTTGCCGGCGCCGTTGGGCCCCAGCAGCCCGAACACCTCGCCTTCCTGCACCGAGAAGCTGACGCCCTTCACCGCCGTGAAGGCGCCGAAGGTCTTGACGATCCCGCGCACGTCGATGGCCGCCGGGCGGGTCGAGACGACGGAGCTCATGGCACCGGGAACAGCACGTAGGCGGTCATGCCGACGGCCAGGCGGCGGTCGGCGTTGTCGACGCGCAGCCGCACCTCGAAGGTCTTGATGTCGCGCTTGGTGCGGCTCACGTCCCGCTGGGTGGCGAAGCCGGCGTCCACCCCGCGGTAGAACACCTTGCCCGGGCGCTCCACCCCGGAAGGCAGCCGGACGGTCAGCGTGTCGCCCAGGCGGACCGCGTCGATGTAGCCCTCCTCCACGTCGATCCGCACCCACAGGTCGTCCGGGTTGACCAGGGTGACCACCGGCTGGCCCGGGCTCACCACCTCGCCGGTGCGGACCGCCCGCACGTCGACCACGCCGTCGATGGGCGCGCGCAGCTCCGTGTAGCGCAGGCGGACGTCCGCTTTCTGGCTCTGGGCCGCCGCCGCCCGCTGCAGGTGCTGGTTGGTCTCCAGCTGGCTGCGCTTCACCCTCACCTGCTCGGCGCTGGCGCGGGCGAGGGCCAGCGCCGCCCGCTGGGCGTCCACCGACTTCAGCAAGGCCTGCAGCTTCGCCTCGCTGGACTCGGCGTTGGCGCGCGCCTGGTCGAGGTCCTGGGGCGAGACGATTCCCTGGCGCGACAGCCCCTGCGAGCGCTCGTAGGTCAGGCGGGCCTGCTCGCGGTCGGCGGCGGCGGCCTGGGCCTGGGCCTCGGTCGAGGCCAGGTTCGATTGCGCCTGGCGGATCTGCTCCGCCGTCTGCTGCTCCTGGAAGCGCAGGTCCGCCAGCGAGGCCTCCACCTGGGAGGAGACACCCTCGGCGTTCTGCTGGTAGTAGGCGGTGTCCGCCTTCAGCTCGTCGGGGGCGATGACGGCCAGCAGCTGGCCCTTCTTCACCTGGTCACCTTCGGTCACCAGCAGCTGGCCGATCTGGCCGGCGACCTGCGGGCTCACCACCACGTCGTTGGTGGTGACGATCCCGGTCAGCACCAGGGTGTTCGGGCGCCAGCGGACGAAGCCGTAGACAAAGGCGCCTGCGACCAGCACCAGCAGGGTGAGGACGGCGATCCGTCTTCTCGACAGGGGCATGGCAGCTCTCAAACAGATGTATAAAACACCTGTTTGAACGAGTCAAACCGGCCCCACCCGGCGCCCGGGGGAGACCTAGCGCGCTGGCATCCAGCGGTCGAACCAGCCGACCAGCCGCCGCTCCAGGTCCCGCTGGTCCTCGGGTCGCGCGATGAAGTGGCCCTCGTCCCGGTAGATCACCAGCTCGGTGGGGACGCCGAGCGCCTTGAGGGCGTGCCAGAACTCGTAGCCCTGTGGCGTCGGCACCTCGGAGTCGCGGTCGCCGTGCAGGACCAGGGTCGGCGTCTTCACCTGCTTGATGAAGGTGATCGGGGCGGAGCGGGCGTAGACCTGCGGGTCGTCGTAGACCGAGGCGCCGAAGAAGGGCAGCAGCCACTGGTCGATGCGGTTCTGGCCGTAGTAGCTCTGCCAGTTGGCGATCCCCGCGCCGGCCACCGCCGCCCGGAAGCGCTCGGTCCGGGTGACCGCCCACATCGCCATGTAGCCGCCGTAGCTCCAGCCGGTGATGCCGACCCGGCCCTCGTCGATCGGCGCCTCGCGCAGCGCCGCCTCGACGCCGGCGAGGATGTCGCGCAGGTCGCCGTAGCCGAAGTCCCTGACGTTCGCCAGCGTGAAGTCCTCTCCGCTGCCGTAGCTGCCCCGCGGGTTCGGCATCAGCACGAAGTAGCCCTGCGAGGCGAGGACCGCGTTCCAGCGGTGGGGCCAGGAGGGGTAGAAGGCCGAGGAGGGGCCGCCGTGTACCGAGACGACCATCGGGTAGCGGCGGGCCGGGTCGTAGTCCGCGGGGTAGAGCAGGAAGCCCTGGACCCGGTACTCGTCGCTCGTCCAGTGCAGGCTCCTGGCTTCGCCCCACATCGGCGAGGCCGTGGCGTTGCGGTTCGTCTGCTTCGCCCAGCCACCCGGCGGCCCCGCGTAGACCTCGGGGGCGGCGGCGAAGGACTGCAGCACGGCCGCCACCGGATCGCCCCTGGCGGCGCAGGACAGCGCGCCGAGCTGCTCCGGCCCGGACCATAGCCGCACCTGCGGGCCGCCGGCAGCCGGCAGGCGGACGAGCGCCGACTGTCCGTCGAGGAACTCGTCGACCAGGAGGTCGCCCTCCCGGAGCCAGGCGATCGAGCGGGCGGAGCCCTCGAGGCCCGGAGTGAGGTTCCGCGGCTCACCGCCCGCCGCGGGCACCCGCCACACGTCCCCGCCCGTCACCCCTTCGTCGCTCATGATGCCGTGGATGACGGCGATCCAGCGGCCGTCCGGCGACCAGCGCGGCTGCGCGATCTGCAGCGGCGGCCTCCACAGCATCCTGGCGGCGCCACCCTGTCGGTTGACCACGTACACGCGGGCCGTCCAGTAGTGGTCGGTGCCGGACCCCTCGGTCGCCTCGGCCGCGAGCTGGGAGCCGTCCGGCGACCAGTCGTAGTCGTAGACGAACAGGTCGGGCGGGCTGACCTCCCGCAGCGCCTCCGGCCGGTCGAGGTCCACGATCGCGATCCGCTGCTCCTCGACCGTCTCGCCGACGACACCGGCGTCGGGCCGGTACGCCACCAGCGCCCCGGGCTTCTGGCTGGAGCCGGCCACGTACAGCACCGCGATCTGGCGGCCGTCGGGCGACCAGCGCGGCTGTGCGAGCTGCCCCTGGAGGTGCGAGCACTGCACGCCGGCGGTTTCGGTGCCGGCTCTGCAGAGCTGGAGCTGCCCGGGCGAGCGCGCGTCGGAGAGGAACGCGAGCTGCCGGCCATCGGGGGACCAGGCGATGCCGTGCTCGTGGAGTCCCGCGGCCGGCTGCGCTCCCGGTCCCGCCGGCGTTCCCGCGCTCACCGGCCGCGGCGCGCCGCCGGGCAGGTCGCGGACCCAGATGCGCGAGGGTCCCTCCTCGCCCGAGGGCGAGAGGGTCTCCACCCAGGCGAGTCGTCGGCCGTCGGCCGCGAGGGCGGTCTCGCGGAAGCCGTGGACCCGGTCGAGCTGGTCGAGGACGGCGTCGACGCTGGGCGCCGGCCGAGAAGCAGGCAGGGCCGCCGCCAGCAGCGCCGGCAGGACGAGACGAGCGGGGTGCATCTGCGCAGTCTACGTCCGCGGAGGCGCCGGCCGCGGCGGATCCCAGGCGGCGGCGCGTGCCATAATCGAGAAGGTCCTCGTCTCGCGTCCCAGCCGCACCACTGGCCGGGGCAGCCGGCCGATGACGCTCAGCGAAGATGATCCCGAACAGCGAGCGGCCTCTCCCGGCGGCGCAGGAGCCCACCGCGTGAGGCGGGTCATCCTGACCGGCGACGACTTCGGTCTCGCGGTCCCCGTCAACGAGGCGATCGAGGAGGCGCACCGGCACGGCGTGCTGACGGCGGCCAGCCTGATGGTGGGCGGCGCGGCGGCCGCGGACGCCGTCGAGCGCGCCCGGCGCCTGCCGTCGCTGCGGGTGGGCCTGCACCTGGTGCTGGTCGAGGGCCGCCCGCTGCTGCCGGCGAAGGCGGTCCCCGACCTCGTCGACGCCTCGGGCGAGCTCGACACGCATCTCGTCCGCGCCGGCGTGCGCTTCTTCTTCAAGCCGGGCGTGCGCCGGCAACTGGAGGCCGAGATCCGCGCCCAGTTCCAGGCCTTCCGCGCCACCGGTCTCCCGCTCGACCACGTGAACGCCCACAACCACGTGCACCTGCACCCGACGGTGCTGCGGCTGCTCGTCCAGGTCGGCCGCGAGTTCGGCATGCGCGCGGTCCGCCTGCCGCACGAGCCGCCGCTCGTCTCCTGGCGCGCGGCGGGCGCCTCGCTCTGGGGCCGGGTGGGCTCGGCGGCGTTCCTGTGGCCGTGGCTCGCGCTCGTGCGCCGCAGCCTGCGCCGGGCCGGCCTCGCGCACAACCAGTTCCTGTTCGGCCGCAACGACAGCGGGGCGATGGAGGAGCCGCTGCTGCGGCGACTGGCGGCGTGGCTGCCCGACGGCGTCTCGGAGATCTACTTCCATCCGGCCACCCGGCGCTGCCCGGAGCTGGACCGCAACATGCCCGACTATCACAACCAGCAGGAGCTGGCGGCCCTGCTCAGCCCGGCGGTGAGGGACGCGCTGCGAGCCTCGGGTGCGCAGCCGATCGCCTTCGCGGACCTGGGCGCGGGCGCCGCGGCAGGGGAGGGATGATGCTGAGGGTCCTGGTCGCGATGTCGGCCGCCTGCGTGTCGGCGGCCGTGGGGCAGATCCTGGTCCGCCGCGGGATGCTCGAGCTGGGCCCGCTCGAGAACTACGCTCCTGCCCAGCTGCTGGCCTACTTCGGCCACGTGGTGGTGAACCCCTGGGTGATCGCCGGCACCGCCCTCAACACCGCGTTCTACGTGCTCTTCCTGGCCGCGCTGTCCTGGACCGGCGTCACCGTGGTCCTCCCGCTCACCGCGCTCGAGTACCTGGCTGCCGCCGTCCTGAGCGTCCTCGTGTTGAAGGAGGTGGTGCCGCCCCTGCGCTGGGCCGGCATCGGACTCGTGGTCCTGGGAGTCGCCCTGATCAGCTACGTCAGCCCGGACGAGCGCGCCGCCACGGCGGACGCCCACGGGAAGGGAGCGACCCCTGCGCACCACCCCTGAGGTGGGCGGAACCCGGGAGCTCGCGGTCACCGGCCCCGGCCCTCCGCTGAGCGAGCCACGGCCCATGCTGTCGACGGTCGCCATCGTCTCGGCGGCGCTGCTGTCGCTGGCCGGGGCGGGCCTGCAGCCGCCGGCGGACTCCACGCTGGCGGAGGCGGACCGGCTGCACGCGGAGGCGACGCGAAAGGACCGCGCCCTCGCCTCGACCCGAGAGGAGGTGCGGTTGCTCGACCGGGCCCTGGCCAGCGACGGCGGCAGCTACGAGCTGCTGTGGCGCTCGGCCCGCGCGCTCGTTGAGCTGGGGGCCCACCTCGAGGGCGGCGAGCGCCGGGACTCCTTCGAGCGCGCGATACAGCCCGGGCGGCGCGCGGTGGCAGCGCGGCCCGACCGCGTCGAAGGCCACTACTGGCTGGCGGCCGCCTACGGTCGCGACGCCGAGACGCACGGTGGCCTCAAGGCCTTCCTGCTCGCGCGCCGCCTGCGGGGCGAGATGGAGGCGGTCGTCCGGCTGCAGCCCGGCTACCAGGACGGCGACGCCTTCCTGGCGCTCGGCGAGCTCGACCGTGCGCTGCCCGGCTGGCTGGGCGGAGACAGGGCCCGCGGCCGCCGCAACCTCGAGCAAGGGCTCCGGGTGGCTCCGGGCAACCGAGAGCTGAAGCTCGAGCTGGCCCGGGCCTATCTCGACGAGGGCCGGACCGCCGAGGCTCGGCGCCTGCTGGAGACGCTCGCCTCGCCGGCGGGAGACGCCGCAGTGGACGATGGCGTAGCCCGGCAGGCGCGCGAGCTGCTCTCGAGGGCGACCACGCCCCGCTGACGCGGCCCGGCGGCGCTCGCCCGCGCCGCGGAGGGATCTCGAGCGCGGCCGCTACTCGGCGGCGGCGACCAGGTACTGCTCGATCCTTCCCTCCGGCAGGGTGAAGGTCCAGACGCGCAGCGTCCTGTCCTTGAACTTCACCCGGAAGTTGCGCGAGGTCATGCCGCCGCGCAGTCCCTGCGACTGCTGGGTGAACTCCTGCGGCCGGCCGAGCGGCCCGAGGCTCGAGCGGAAGTCGGCCAGCGTCTGCTCGTCGAAGTACGCGTTGGCGTTGTCCGTGAACAGCGTGCGGTCGATCCTCCCCTGCTGCAGGCCCCGGAACACGGCCTGCGCCTGCGCGAGCGCGGCCTGCGCCGCCGGGTCGGCGGTGGTGAGCAGCAGGGTGGCGATGCGCGAGGCGAGCTGGCTGGAGGCGCTGGTGGCGTCGAGGTTGACGAGCACCACCACTGCCGCACGCTGGTCGGGGTAGACGGTGTTGGTGGCGGTGAAGCCGGAGACCTCGCCGCCGTGGGAGAGGGTACGCCGGCCGTTGCCCAGGGCGACCTCCACCCCCAGCCCGTAGCGGGTGCCCACGCCGCTCGTGAGCAGCACCTCCGTCTCCAGGGCGCGGTAGGACTCCGGCCGCAGCAGGCTGCGGTCGATCAGCGAGACGTCCCAGGTGGCCAGGTCGTGGGCGGTCATGGCCAGCTCGCCCGCGGCGAACATCCAGCCGCGTCCCTCCTTGGGCGCCGGCCGCGGCGGCCCGAGCGCGTGGCGCAGGTAGCGCAGCGGCTCGCCCGAGCCCAGGGCCGCCTGGTCGCTGTCCACCACGCTGGTCATGTGCAGCGGCGTGAAGACGCGGTCGCGCAGGAACTCCACCAGCGGCTTCCCGGCCACCTTCTCCACGATCACGCCGGCGACCACGTAGTTGGTGTTGCTGTACTGCCACTTCGAGCCCGGCTCGAAGTCGAGCGGCTTTCGCGCCCAGCCCTCGAGGATCTCCCACGCCGTGGCCGGCTTCATCATGCTGGGCATCACGTAGTCCTGCGGCCAGAAGTCCTGGTAGCCCGAGGTCATCGACAACAGCTGGCGCACCGAGACGTCCTGGGCGCGCGTCAGCTCCGGCAGCCAGCGCACCACCTTGTCGTCCAGCGACAGCCGGCCCTCCTCCTGGAGGAGAAGGACGGCGGCGGCGGTGAACTGCTTCGAGATGGAGCCGATGCTGTAGCGCATCTGCGCAGCGGCCGGGGTCTTCGTCTCCAGGTCGGCGGTGCCGTAGGCGCGCTCGTAGGCGATCGTGCCGTCTCGCACCACCGCGATCGAGGCGCTCGACGCCCCGGTCCTGTCCAGCACCTCCTCCGCGGCCTTGTCGATGGCCCCGCGGGTGTCGGCCGGGAGCGATTCCTGGGCCGTGAGCCCGGCGGCGCCGAGCAGCAGGAGAGCGGGGGCGAGGGCGGGCCGAGCGCGCATGTCGGACCTCCGGGACGCGATTGTATGCGTCATTGTATGCGTTGACCGGGCCGACCCGGGAACGTAACCTGCCGCCGCACCGTACCTGGGTGGTGAGGGCGTGACGGAACGCACCGAAGCACGGCTCGACTCCTGGAAGGAGATCGCCGCCTACCTCAGGCGCGGCGCCCGCACGGTGCAGCGCTGGGAGCGCGAGGAGGGCCTGCCCGTGCACCGGCTCCGCCACGGGACGCTGGGGTCGGTCTACGCGTTCCCGGCGGAGCTCGACCAGTGGTGGACCCAGCGCAGTGCAGGCCGGCCCGCCGCCGAGGCCGCAGCCGAGCCGTCGGTGGCGGTGCTGCCGTTCGCCGACATGAGTCGCGAGCGGGACCAGGCCTACTTCTGCGAAGGCGTCGCCGAGGAGATCACGAATGCCCTCGGCCGCGTGGAGGGCCTGCGGGTCGCCTCGCGCACGGCGGCGCTGCACGCGCGCACGGGGGCCGCCGACAGCCGCGAGATCGCCCGCCGCCTGCGCGTGCGCACGCTGCTCGAGGGCAGCGTGCGCCAGTCGGCCGGCCGGCTGCGCATCGCGGTCGAGCTGGTGGACGCCCACACCGGGTTCCAGCTGTGGGCCGAGCGCTACGACCGCGAGACCCGCCACGTCTTCGCGGTGCAGGACGAGATCGCGCGGGCGGTGGTGGGCGCGCTGCGCCTGGCGCTGAGCCCGCCCCAGGCGGCACGCCTGTGGCCGCCCGGGACCCGCGAGGTGCGCGCCTACGACTGCTACCTGCGCGGGCGCAGGCTCTACGAGCAGTACTCGACCCGAGATGTGGAAGCGGCCCTGCGGCTGTTCTCGCGGGCGGTGGAGCTGGACCCGGGCTACCCCCAGGCGCACGCCGGTCTGGCCGACTGCTGGTCGTACCTCTTCCTCTACCGTGATCGCAGCGAGACCCACCGCGCCAGCGCCGAGCGCGCCAGCCTGCAGGCGATCACCCTGGCCCCCGGGTCGGCCCAGGCCTGGGCCTCACGCGGCCTGGCGCTGTCGCTCAGCGGACGCGACCAGGAGGCCGCCGACGCCTTCGCGGAGGCCGTCCAGCTCGACCCCGGGCTGTTCGAGGCGCACTACTACCGGGCCCGGCACGCCTTCGCGGCGGGTTGGCCGCAGGCCGCGCTGCGCGCGTTCGAGGAGGCCATGCGGGTGCGCCCGGAGGACTACCAGGCCCCCCTGCTGGCGGCGCAGATCTACGACGACGGCGGCCGCCCGGAGGAGGCGGCCACGGTGCGACGGCTGGGCATCGAGCGCGCCCGTCGTCACCTGGAGGTCGAGCCCGAGGACGCCCGGGCGCTCTACATGGCCGCGAACGGGATGGCGGCCCTGGGCGGGCGCGAGCGGGCGCGCGAGTGGGCCGAGCGCGCCCGGCAGCTGCGTCCGGACGACCCCATGGTCCTCTACAACGTGGCCTGCATCTTCAGCCTGCTGGAGATGCCGGAGCCCGCCCTGGACTGCCTGGAGAAAGCCGTCCACAGCGGGCTGCGCCAGAGGGGCTGGTGCGAGCACGACAGCAACCTCGACGCGCTGCGCTCGCACCAGCGTTTCCAGGCGTTGTTGCGGGACCTGTAGACCGGCCCTGTCACATGCCCACGGGCGCGGCCTGCCCGTCGGCCTCGGCCACGGTCTCGGCGTGCGTCTTCGGGAACGAGAAGCCCGAGCCTCCCGCCCGACGGATCATCTTCAGGAACCGCTGGTCGCCGTGGCGTCGGAAGACCAGCTCGACCTTGCCGGCCTCGCCGGCCGCCACCGGCTGGCACAGCGCGATCGCCTGGTGCTTGCCGCGGGCGTAGACCTGCACCACGCCGGGGTAATCGCTGTCCTGGACGAAGCTGTACGCGCCGCTCGGCAGCTGACGGTCCGCGACCACGAAGTCGAACGGGATGTCGGCCTTGAGGACGACCGTGTCCGCCCGCACACCGGGCGCGCCCAGCGCCAGCGCCACCGCGGCCAGCCCCAGGATCCGCAAGCTCTTCATCATGGGTTCCTCCATTCCCTGCGTCCTGCTCGCTAGGACGCAGAACGCCGGCGGCGCGTGCCGCGGCAAGCCGCGCCACGAGCGCCGCTGGCGCGGTCTGGCGCACCCTGGCGAGGGGGACTGGAGACGAGCGCCGAACCACGCCGCCTCAGACCTCGCCGCGGTACAGGCACCCGGCCGCCATGGCCCCGTCGATGCGACACTTTGCCGCAGTCCGGCAGGTGCGGTATCGCCGTAGCCTTCACGCGGGAATGGCGAGGCGCGCCTCCTCCGAATCGCGCCCCGGAAAGGACCTCCCATGGATCTCCGCTCCCTCCCCGCCTTCCGCCTCACCTGCTCCGCTGCCGTCGCGCTCCTGCTGTCCTCCGCGCCGGCACGCGGCGAGGACGCGACGGGCCGGATCGGCGGCGTGGTCAAGGACCGCACGGGCGCAGTGGTGCCCGCGGCCCGCGTGGAGCTGCGCCGGCTCGATGCGGCCCTCTTCCGCTGGGCGCTCGCCGACGCACAGGGACGCTACTCTATCGACGCGCTGCCCGCCGGCCGCTACGCAGTCGTCGCCTCCGCGCCCGGCTTCGCGCGCGCGGTCCGCGCCGAGGTCGCGGTGTCCTCGGCTGCGGAGTCCGCCGCGGACCTCGTCCTCGAGATCGCCCCGCGCGAGACCTTCGTCGAGGTGACGGCACGTTCGACGGACCAGCCGCTGACGATCGAGACCGACCCGCGGACGCCGCGCCAGCCCATCCCGACCCACGACGGGGCCGACTACCTGAAGACCATCCCGGGTTTCTCGGTGATCCGCAAGGGCGGGACCGACGGGGATCCCGTCCTGCGCGGAATGGCCGGCTCCCGCGTCGGCATCCTGCTCGACGGCGAGACCGTGCTCGGCGGCTGCGGCAACCGCATGGACCCCCCCACGGCCTACGCCTACCCGGAGGCCTACGACCGGATCACGGTCCTCAAGGGTCCCCAGACCGTCGTCTATGGCCCAGGCAGCTCCGCGGGGGTCGTGCTGTTCGAGCGCGAGCGCGAGCGCTACGACACGCCTGCAGTCCACGCCTACGCCTCGCCAACCCTCGGCAGCTTCGGCCGCAACGACCAGGTCGCCGACGTGCGTGCAGGCGTGCCCCAGGGTTACTTGCAGCTGGCTGCCTCGCGCTCGGCCATGGACGACTACCAGGACGGCTCCGGCGCGGCCGTCCACTCGCAGTACGAGCGCTGGAGTGCGAACGGCGCCGTCGGTTGGACGCCCGACGCCGCGACGCGCCTCGAGCTGTCGGGTGCGCGGAGCAACGGCCAGGCAGCCTACGCCGACCGCATGATGGACGGCGTCAAGTTCTCGCGTGAGAACCTCGGGCTCCGCTTCGAGCGGCGGGCAATCGCGCCTTGGTTCGAGAGCCTCCAGGCGCAGGGTTACTACAACTACGTGGACCACGTCATGGACAACTACAGCCTGCGTCCCTTCACGCCGTCGATGATGATGCCGAACCCGTCTGTCTCGAACCCGGACCGCCGCACGGTCGGGGGTCGGGCGCTCGCATCGCTCCACCTCGGCGCGCACACTGCCGCCCGCATCGGCGCGGACTGGCAGGACGACCGCCACTCGGTCCGCAGCTCGTCGAACCAGCCCGTCGACCCCTTCGAGGATCACGAGCGGATGCGGGACGCCACGTTCGAGGACCGCGGCGTCTTCGCGGAGGCGACGCGCGAGGCCGGCGTCCGGGGGCGGCTGGTCGCCGGCGCCCGCGTCGACTGGTGGACGGGCCGCGACGAGCGGCAGACGGTCTCCGTGGGCATGGGAATGGGGTCGGCTATGCCCAACCCGACCGCCGGGCTGCGGCGGAGCGAAACGCTGCCGAGCGGCTTCCTCCGTTACGAGCGCGGGCTCGGCTTCGGCGCGACGGTCTTCGCGGGCGTCGGCCACGCCGAGCGCGCTCCGGACTACTGGGAGCTGGTCAGCAAGGAGAGCGCCGACTCCCTGAGCGCCTTCGAGACACGCCCCGAGAAAACGACCCAACTCGACACGGGCCTCCTGTTCCGCAGCGCCCCGGTGTGGGGCTCCCTGTCGCTCTTCGCCAACACGATCGCTGACTTCGTCCTGATCGAGAGCGGGTACGAGAAGGCTACGGCGGGCGACGCGGGGATGGACACGGGCGTGACGGCCGGCTCGTCGATGGGCGGGATGTCGATGAGCAGCCGCACGGCGACGATCACGCGCAACGTCGACGCCACCAGCTGGGGAGGAGAGGCGGCCGTCGCCTGGACGGCCACGAGTCGCCTGAAGCTGGACGGCAGCCTCGCCTACGTGCGGGGGCACGACATGACCGACGAACTGCCCCTCGCCCAGCTCCCGCCGCTCGAAGGCCGGATCGCCGCGCAGTACGCCGCCGAGCGCTGGTCCGTCGGCGCGCTCGTCCGCCTCGTGGCTGCGCAGACCCGCTACGCGCTCAACCAGGGGAACATCGTCGGCCAGGACCTGGGACCGACGTCGGCCTTCTCCGTGGTGTCGCTCAACGCCGCCTGGCGCATCGCCACCCGCTGGCGCCTCGCGGGAGGCGTCGACAACCTCCTCGACACGACCTACGCCGAGTTCATCAGCCGGGGCGGCTCCGACGTCCCCGGTTTCACGACGACGACGCGCGTGAACGAGCCGGGGCGGATCCTCTGGGTGAAGCTGGACTTCCGCTACTGATCGGGTCCAGTCTACCGCCCGGCGCGGTGCCGCGAATCGAAGGCGCGAGCGCGGCGAGGGCCTTCTCGGCGCCCGCCATGGGCTCAGCGCGACGAGGGGATCTTCGCGAGCTTGCGCTGCAGCGAGCGACGGTGGATGCCGAGTACTCGCGCCGCCCGTGAGATGTTGCCGCCGCAGTCCGCCAGGACCCGGTTGATGTGTTCCCACTCGACACGGGCCAGCGTGGGGACGGCCTCCGGATAGGCGCGTGCGTCCGGCCTCTCCCCGGCGAGGGCGGCGAGGATCTCGTCGACGTCGGCGGGCTTGGTCAGGTAGTGGCGCGCCCCGAGGCGGACGGCCTCGAGCGCGGTGGCGATGCTCCCGTATCCGGTGAGCACGACCACCGAAGCGGATGGAAGCCTGGCGAGGAGTTCACCCACGACGTCCAGGCCGGAGGCGTCCCCGAGCCGCAGGTCCACCACCGCGCAGTGAAACGCCGCGGTGTCGGCCGCGCGCTTCGCTGCTGCCTCGTCCTCGGCCTCCTCCACCTCGAATCCTCGCTCGCGGAATGCCCGCGCGAGACGGCGGCGCAGCACGTCGTCGTCCTCCACGACCAGCATCCGGCGCGGGCTGCTCGTCATTGCCACCCCTCCGCGCCGCCTGGGGCGCCCGCGGGGATCTCGACACGGGCCGTCGTCCCCACTGCGAGCGTGGACTCCAGGGTCAGGCGGCCTCCCATCTGCTCGCACAGCGAACGCGCCAGGAAGACTCCGAGTCCCAGCCCCGCCCCCGGCCCCTTCGTCGTGAAGAAGGGCTCCCCGACGCGCGCCAGGGTCTCCGGTGGCATGCCCTTGCCGTCGTCGCACACGAGCACGGCCAGACCACCGACGCCCGCTTCCATGGTGATGCTCACGTGGCGAGCGCCGGCGTCGAGGGCATTGCGCAGGAGGTTCCGGATGACCTGGAGCACGGCGGCGCGTGGAGCGCAGACCTCCTCCTGGCCGGCGACCGAGGTGCTGACGAGCGGCTGCTTCTCTTCGGGGACGGCCGAGACGACCTCCGCGATCAAACCGTGAACAGGGAAGAGACTGGGCGCCTCGCCGGGCACCTGTCCGGCACTGCCCGCCATGCGGTCCAGGATCGCGCGACAGCGGTCGAGTTCGGAGCGGATGAGCGCCGCGTCCTCGGCAAGCGCGGGCGCTCGTGCGCCGGGTACGCCTGCAATGGAGCGTTCCAGTTCCTTGGCCACGACCGCGATCGTCGCCAGGGGCGTGCCCAGCTCGTGGGCTGCCCCGGCGGCGAGAGTCACGAGCGAGGCCAGTCGCTCGTACCGCGCCGCGCGGTCGCGCATCGCGGCCACCTCGGCGTCGCGGCGCTCGATGGCGGTCGACATCTGCACCACGAAGTACGCCGTCAACCCGGCCGCCACGCAGAAGGCGAGCCACATACCTTGCAGGTGCAGCTGCATTCCGCCTTGGCCGTAGCTGAGGTGCTCGATCGGCACCTGGGTCACGAAGAGCAGGCCGTAACAGGATACGCACAGCGCGGCCAGGAACCACGTCCAGCGTGCCCCGAGCACGACCGCCGCGAGCGTGATGTAGACCAGGTAGAGGACGCTGAAGGGGTTCGCGGCGCCCCCGGTCGCCCAGAGCAGCCCCGTGAGCTGCAGGGCGTCGAACGTCAACGCCGCGCCGCACAGCCGACCCGGCAGGCCCACACGGCGGCGGACCCAGACGAGCACCGCGTTGCTCGCGAGGAGCGCCCCCACGAGCACGGCGAGCCGCTGGAGTGGAAGCCGTGCATGGAAAGCGTAGAGCGCGAGGGCGATCGCCGCCGCCTGGCCCGCCACCGCTCCCCAGCGCAGGCGGCTCAGCCAGTCGAGGCTGACCTCCGCCTTGTGGTCGGCCGTCTCGGCTGGTGCCACGGCGACATTCTCGCCCGTACCCGCCGTGGCTTGGTTGGCGCTCAGCGACCGAGGAGGTAGGTCAGGCCCACGTTCGCGACCGCGTGCTCCTTCTGGAAGCCGTTCAGGTCCTTGACCAGCGGGATCTGCGCGCCCGCCCGCAGCACGACGCCGTGGCCGAGGCTGACCAGCAGGCGAGGCGTGACGTAGAGGAGCGCTCCGCCGGCGTCCTCGTCGAGCAGGCCGCTCGAGTCCACCCGGTCCTTCGCCGCGTGGCGGAAGTCGAGCTCGAGAACCCCGTCGAGCCGGCCGCCGAGCCTGTGCTCGTAGGCCACGTTGCCCGTGAGGCTGCTGCCGTAGCGGTAGCCGTAGGGGTTGCTGCCGGTCGCGCGGTAGCTGCTGGAGACGAACACGGCTGACTGTCGGTCGACCAGGTAGAGAAACGCGAGGCCGGCGAAGGCGTCGGTGGAGCCCGTGCCCGGCTGCGCGTGCTCGTCGACTCTCTCGCCATCCTGTTGGACGTCGTTCTCGCCCCAGGGGGCCTTGACTCCGGCGACGAGCGCGAGCGAGGCCCGTCGGCCGACGGCTCCCTTCAGGCGTGAGGCCCACAGGCGCAGCTGGCCATAGAGCTCCGGATCGGAGAGCCCGCTCGTGCGCGTCGTCTCGAGCTCCGTGCCGGGCGCGGTTGCCTCCAGGTGGCGCCAGCTCAGCGGGACGCGCGTCGTCAGGCTGAAGCGGTCGGAGAAGCGGTACGAGAGGAGGGCCGTGAAGCGGTTCTCCACCTGTGACTCGCTGCCGACCGCCGGATCGCCCTCGACCTTGTCGAAACGCTCCCAGTCGAGAGCGAGCCGCAGTCCTGAGCCGTTGAAGCTGTCTTTCCCGAGGGCGTTGAACGTGGGGTCCCCACAGCGGCAGATCGAGCAGGCGGAGGCGAGGGGTGTGCCCCAGACGAGGGCAGCCGCCACGACGCCACCGACGACCCACGAACCACGACGACGCCTCGACAGAAGACGGACCACGACACGCTCCTTTGCTTGTACCGGAGGTTGGGGTCAGCTTAGCCGAGGCGAAGCTCCGGCCGGGCTCTGCGAGGTGCGGCTCTTTGTCGCACCCCAGCGTGGGCGGCTCACCGGGTCGCTCGTGACCCCATCCGGGCGAGCTCCGCCTCGGCCGCCGCCCGGCCGAACGCCGGCCACTGCGGGCTGGCGGCGACCCTCTCCCAGGTGGCGCGCGCCTCGTCGGGCCGGCCGTTCCACAGGTACCAGCTGCCGACCGCGTACCCGTAGGTGGCCCGGGTCAGCTCGTCTCCCCCGGCCCGCAGCAGGTCCTCGGGCGTGTACACGCCCTTGTACAGGAGCAGCCGGTTCAGGTAGGAGCGGCCATGGGTGAGCTGGAGGTCCTCGCGGATCGGCTCCAGCAGCCGCGCCGCCCCGGCGTCGCGGCCCAGACGGCGGAGCGACGAGTAGAGCCAATCGGTCGCCGAGACCACGCCGTCGGCGCTGCCCTGCGACAGCTGCAGGCATCGCCGGAACGCCTTCTCGGCCGCGGCGAAATCCCCCCTGACGTACTGGGCCACGCCGAGGTGGTACTCGATCTCCCGCTGCAGCGTGGTCGTCGGCGGGCGACTCGGGTCGAGGTCCGGCTCGGGCTGGTCGGGACGCCCCGCCGCCAGGGAGGCGGCCCGCGTCAGGTCGGCGAGCGCCTTGTCCAGCTCGCGGACGGTGAGGTAGCGGTGGCCGCGGTGACGGAGGAGCCGCGGGTCGTTCGGGTGCAGGGCGATGGCGCGGCTGTACACCTCGATCGCTTCGCGGAAGCGGCCCAGGGCCGCCGTCCGCCGACCGAGGGTGATCGCCGCTTCCGCGCTCGTCGGGTTCTTCACGAACTCGGCCGTGGCCAACGCCAGCTTCTCTTCGAGACCCTGGCGCGTCTCCTCCGGCAGCTCGGGGGCATAGAGCGGCAGGCCGAGCAGCGACGTCGCCTCGGGCCTGCGCTCCTCGGCCACCGCCGGCGGACGCAGGTAGCGGTCGTACCAGGCGAGGTAGCGCTCCCAGCGGTCCTTGCGGTACGAGGGCTTCTCGATCGCGTGCCACTGGTCGGGGTAGACGACCAGCTCGGTGTCGACCCGGCCGACCCGCCGCAGGGCCTGGTAGAGCTGCTCCGAGTTGAGGAGCGGCACGTTCATGTCGAGCGCGCCGCAGAGGAAGAGCGTCGGCGTCGTCACCTTCTCCACGTTGAAGAAAGGCGAGGACAGGTCGAGCCACACCTGGCGTGCCTGCCAGGGCAGGCCCAGCTCCACCTCGTACTCGTACTGGTAATGGTCGGTGCCGTAGCCGGCCAGGAAGTTGGCGGCGCTCGCGCCGGAGACGGCCGCCTTGAAGCGGCCGGTCTTGGTGATCACGTAGTCGGTGAGGATCCCGCCGTAGCTCCAGCCGCCGACACCCAGGCGCTCGGGGTCGGCGACACCTTTGGCGACGGCGTGGTCGACGGCCGCCATCACGTCCTCGTAGTCCTTGTTCCCCCAGTCCGCCCAGATGGCGCGGCTGTACGCGGTCCCGCGCCCGGTGGAGCCCCGGGGGTTGGCCGCCACCACCGCGTAGCCGTGCGCGGCCAGCAGCTGCCACTCGAGCTCGAAGGCGGTCGAGAACTGGGACGCGGGCCCGCCGTGGATCCGCAGGATGGTGGGCAGGCGCCGGCCTTCGGTACGCCGACGCGGCAGCGTCAGGAAGCCGTCCACCACGGTGCCGTCCCGGCTCGTCGCCTGGAAGCGCTGGACGGGGGCGAGCTCGACCTTGGACAGGAAGGAGTCGTTCGTGTGCGTCAGCCGCCGCAACCCGGTGGCCTCGAGCAGCGACACCTCGGCCGGCTGCCCCGCCGAGCTCTCCAGCACCACCACGGCGCCCCCCGGCGCCACGTCGAACGCCTCGACCTCCCGCTCGCCGTCGACCACGCGCTCGACCTCGCCGCCCTCGACGCCGACACGGGCCAGGTGCTGGTTCCCGCGATCCTCGACCAGGAAGAGCAGGGAGCGGCCGTCCGCGGCGAAACGCGGGCTGGCGACGTTGCGGTCGAGCGACGGGGTGAGCGACCGCGACTCCCCGCCGGCGACCGGGGCGATGGCGAGATGGTTCGCCCCGTACCAGAGGTCCTTCGGGTCCCCGCCGGCGACGAAGGCGATCCACTTCCCGTCGGGGCTGAAGGTGGGGGAGGCGTCGGTGCCCGGGCTCGGCGCGATGGCCCGGGGCACGGCGCCGTCGCGGGCCTCCACCACGAACACGTCCTGGTCCTGCGAGCGGTCGGGGTCGGGCAGCGTGCGGTTGCTGACGAACGCGATCGCCCGGCTGTCCGGCGACCAGGCCGGGTCGGAGTCGTCGAACGGCCCCGAGGTGACCTGCAGCGAGGTCTTCGCGGCCACCTCGAAGACGTGGACGTGCCTGCGCGCCTCCTTGAGATACCCCTCGCCGTCACGCTTGAACTGCAGGCGTCGGAGCACGATCGGCTTCGTCGTCTTCTTCTTGTCCTTCTCCTTGACGGCCGCGGAGTCGTCCTGCTCGTCGTCCGAGGCGTCGGGGTCGAAGTCCGCCACGATCAACGCCAGTCGCTTCGAGTCCGGGGACCACGCCAGGTCCGCGACCCCGCCCTTGTAGTCGGTGAGCTTCACCGCCTCGCCGCCCCGTCGGCTCATCAGCCAGACCTGCGTCTTCTTGCCCTCGCGGTCGGAGAGGAACGCCAGCCACTCGCCGTCCGGGCTGAAGCGCGGGTGCGTCTCGTCCTTCTTGCTGGCGGTGAGCCGCAGCGGCTCGCCTCCGGCGACCGGCACCAGGTAGACGTCGCTGTCGGACTCATCCTCCTTGGCCTCGAGCGAGGCGACGGTGTAGGCGACGGCGCGCCCGTCGGGGCTGAGGCGCGGGTCGCCGACCTCCTTCAGCGCGAACAGGTCGTCGACCGCGAGCGGCCGGCGTTCGGCGGCCGGGACGTCGCCGGCGCGGAGCGAGGCGGCCGGGACCAGGGCGAGGGCGGAGGCGAGGGCGAGGGGGAGCGGGGTCATGCGCATGGGGCGGAATGCTACTGCCGTCCGCCCCACGCGACGAGCCGTGTCCCCCGCCGAGGACGCCTCAGTCCTGCCGCCGCACGCCCACGGCCGCGAGCGCCCAGGCGACGGTCAGCACGCCGAAGCCGAAGATCCCCGGCACCAGCGCCTCGGCCACTCCCGCCCAGCCCAGCTGCGCCAGCTCCGGCGTCATGGGCCGCCGCGCCAGGTTCACCGCGGTCTGCGCCAGCCCGCTGAAGACCCCGCTGAGGCTGCCGAAGGCCAGAGCCCAGGAGACCAGCCGCAGCAGGTCCAGCCGGCGCTGGGACGCTCGAACGGCCAGCGCGCCCCCCAGAACCAGCGCCACCACTCCGAGAGCGAGCAGAACGACCACCTCGACGATCGCGAGCGCACCCATGGTCGTGCCTCCCTTCCTGATCTCCAAAACGCGGGCGCCCGCCCTTGCGTGACCGGGGGGCGGCTGTCACGCTCGGCCACGCCGCTGCGTTGGAGAATGCGGGTGGACCGCGACACCGAGCTCGAGCTGGTGGCGGGGCTGAAGGGCGGAGACGAGCGCGCCTTCGACCGGGTGTACGAGGAGTACCGGCCGCGGCTGTTCTCCTTCGTGCTCCGGCTCGTCGGCCGGCGCGAGGTGGCCGAGGAGCTCTCGCAGGAGGCCTGGCTGCGGCTGGCGACCCGCGCCTGCGCGCTGCGGGACGACACGCGCCTCGCTCCCTGGCTGTTCACGGTGGCCCGCAACCTGTGCGCCAGCCTCCTCCGCGCCCGCGGCCTCGACCTCGCGCGCACGGTGGATCCTGCGGATCTGGGCCTGCCGGGCGGGGACACCACGCCGGCGGGCGAGCTCCGGTGGCGACTCGAGCGGGCCATGGCCCGCCTGCCGACACACTACCGGGAGGCGCTCCTGCTGGTGGGAGTCGAAGGGCTGACCCAGGTCGAGGCGGCTGCGGTGTGCGGGGTGAGGCCCGAGGCGCTCCGCAAACGCGTGGAGCGGGCGCGCAATCTGCTCGCCGCCGAGCTGGGCGAAGACCGCCCGCGCGCCACGCATCGATGAGGTCGAACATGGGCGAGCCGATGCCGGACCCCGAGGAGCTGATGGCCCTGCTGCGCTCCCTGCCGCGGGCCGACATGTCGCCGCCGGCCGCCCGGCGGCTGCGCGAAGCGGCCTGTCGTTCGCTGGCGCGTCGTGGCCAGGGGCACGCCCTCCGGGGCGTGCGCTCCCTGGGCGAGTCCTGCGGCCGCGCGCTGGAGGCCGCTCTGGTGGCGGCCCTGGCGCTGGGGTTCCTCGGTTGGACCATCGGGCGCGCGCTCGAGGTGCTGCGCTCCGTTCCGGGCGGGCCCTCGTAGCCGCGACCGACGGCGCGCACGATGGCCCTCCTCACCGCTCGGCCCGGGGGGCGGCATCGTGGGTAAGATGGCGCGCGTGATCAGGAAGGACCCGAGCGCAGCTCCCTCTCCGGCGGCGGCGGCGCGCGTCGCCCGCGACGTCTACGGGATCGAGGGCGAGGTCATGCCGCTCCCCGGCGAGCTGGACGACAACTTCCGCGTCCAGGGTCGCGAGGGGCGCAGCTTCGTGCTGAAGATCATGCACCACCAGCGCGACAGCGGCTTCGTGTCCCTGCAGGCGGCGGCGCTGCGTCACCTCGAGCAGCACGCGGCGGCGCTGGCGCTGCCCAGGGTGGTGCCCGCGCGCGACGGCGAGCCGTTCGTGCGCGTGGCGGACCTGGGCGGCGGCCCGCGGCTGGTCTTGTTGCTGACCTGGGTGGCGGGTGTTCCGCTGGCGCAGGCGCGCCCGCGCACGCCCGAGCTGCACGAGAGCCTGGGGCGGTTCCTCGGCGAGCTGGACCGTGGCCTCTCGGCCTTCGAGCACGAGGCGGCGAGGCGGGAGCTGAAGTGGGACCTCTCGCGCGCCGGCTGGACCCGGGAGGCGCTGCCCTGCATCGCCGAGCCGGGCCACCGCGAGCTCGCCCGGCGCTTCCTCGACCTCTACCAGCAGGCGGTCACTCCGGCGCTCCCTCGCCTGCGGCGTGGCGTCATCCACGGCGACGGCAACGACTGGAACGCGATCGTGGACGGGCCACGGGGCGAGCCGCACGCCGTGGTGAGCGTCGTGGACTTCGGCGACATGCACCACGGCCTGATCGCGGCGGAGCCGGCGGTGGCGGCCGCCTACGCCCTGCTCGCTCAGCCGGACCCGCTGGCAGCGGCGAGCGCCGTCGTCCGCGGATACCACCGGGCCTTCCCGCTCCGCGAGGACGAGATCGCGGCGCTGCTCCCGCTGATCGCGGCGCGGCTGGCGGTGAGCGTCGTCAACTCCGCCGTCGTCCGCTCGCAGGTGCCGGACGACCCGTACGTGACCATCAGCGAAGCCCCGGCCTGGGAGGCGCTGGAACGGCTGTCGCGGATCGAGCCCGCCGAGGTCCACGCCCGCTTCCGCTGGGCCTGCGGCCTGGCGCCTCTCGCCGCCGGCTCCAGGACGATCGCCTGGCTGCGGGATCGCACCGCTCTGTCGCGCCCGGGACTCGCGCCCGTGCTGGACGCGGACCTGCGCCGCGACGTCCACGTCTTCGACCTCGGCGTCGGGAGCCGGTTCCTGGGCGCCGACCCGCGCGCCGCCGAGACCGGCCCGATGACGGAAGCCATCTTCACGACCCTGCGCCGGCTCGGCCGCAGGGTGGGCCTCGGTCGCTACGGCGAGGCGCGGGCCTTCTACGCGTCGCCCGCGTTCGCCGCGGACCCGGAGCAGGAAGGCCGGACCGTTCACCTCGGGATCGACCTCTTCGTCGAGCCGGGCACGCCGGTGCGCGCGCCGCTCGAGGGCACGGTGCACCTGTTGGCGGACAACGCGTCGCCGCAGGACTACGGCCCGCTGGTGGTGCTCCGCCATCAGCCGCGTGAGGAGGTCGACTTCTTCACCCTCTACGGTCACCTGAGCACCGACACGCTGCCGGCGCTGCGCGTCGGCCAGCGCCTCGCCGCCGGCGAGGCCTTCGCCCGGGTGGGCGAGCCGCCGACGAACGGCGACTGGGCGCCACACGTGCACGTGCAGCTCATCCTGGACCTGCTGGGCCTCGGCCACGACTTCCCCGGAGTGGCCCGTGCCTCGGAGTGGGATCTGTGGAGCGCGCTCTGCCCCGATCCCAACCTCCTGCTCGGCATCCCCGACGCCTGCTTTCCGCCCCCGCAGCGCACCCGCGCGGAGACGCTCGAGACCAGGCGTCGCCTGCTCGGCCCCAACCTCAGCCTCTCCTACCGCCGGCCCCTGAAGATCGTCCGCGGCTTCATGCAGCACCTCTACGACGAGACCGGCCGCGCCTACCTCGACACGTTCAACAACGTCCCCCTGGTCGGCCACTCCCACCCGCGCGTGGTGCGCGCGGCGCAGGAGCAACTGGCGCTCCTCAACACCAACACCCGCTACCTCCACGACGACGCCCTGCGCTACGCGGAGCGCCTGGCGGCGCTGCTGCCTTCGCCGCTGCGCGTCTTCTACTTCGTCAGCTCGGGCAGCGAGGCCAACGAGCTGGCGCTGCGCCTGGCCCGGGCGCGCACCGGCACCGAGGACGTGATCGTGCTCGAGCACGCCTACCACGGGAACACCAGCACCCTGGTGGACGTGAGCCCGTACAAGTTCGCGGGACCGGGCGGCGGCGGACGCAAGCCCTTCGTCCACGTGGTGCCCATCCCCGACGACTACCGCGGCCTCCACCGGCGGGGCGACCCCGCGCGCGGGGTGAAGTACGCGCGGGCCGTGGCGGAGGTGGTGGACGGGCTGCGCGGACGCGGGACCGGCCCCTGCGTCTTCCTGGCCGAGACGCTGCCGAGCGTCGCCGGCCAGATCGTCCTGCCCCCGGGCTACCTGGCCGAGGCGTACCGCCAGGTGCGGGCTGCCGGCGGCGTCTGCATCGCGGACGAGGTGCAGGTCGGCTTCGGCCGGCTGGGGACGCACTTCTGGGGCTTCCAGACGCAGGGCGTCCTGCCCGACGTGGTGGTGATGGGCAAGCCCATCGGCAACGGCTTCCCGCTGGCGGCGGTGGCGACCACGCGGGAAGTCGCGGCGGCCTTCGACAACGGGATGGAGTACTTCGCCACCTTCGGCGGCAACCCGGTGGCCTGCGCCGTCGGCCTCGCCGT
>DATKME010000064.1:0-33832 GCA_035542035.1 Vicinamibacteria bacterium
GCGGAGTTCGAGGTCAACGTCAGGACCGCCTACCGCGACATCGACTTCCTGCGCGACGAGTGGCGGGTGCCGCTCGAGTTCGACCGGGAGAAGAACACCTACCGGCTGACCGAGCCGCTGGTGGACCTGCCGGCGGTGACGATCAGCGAGGGCGAGCTGCTCTCGCTCTTCTTCGCCGAGAAGGTGGTGGCGCAGTACCGGGGCACGCCGTTCGAGGCCGACCTGAAGAGCGCCTTCCGCAAGATCGAGGACCTGCTGCCGGGGAAGGTGTCCGTCTCGCCCTCGAGCCTCGACGACTACCTCTCGTTCGACCCGGGCCCGCTGCACGCCCCGGACGCGGCCCTCTTCAGGGACCTGCTCAGCGCGCTGCGCCTGCGCCGGGCGCTCCTCGTCCGCTACCGCAGCCTGAGCAGCAACCGCACCCGCCAGCGCCGCATCCACCCGTACCACGTCTTCAACCACCGCGGCGACTGGTACGTCGCCGCCTGGGACGAGCCGCGCAAGGCCGTGCGCATCTTCGCTCTCCACCGGATCCGCCGGGCGACGCTGACGACCGAGCGCTACGAGATCCCGACGGGCTTCAGCTTCCGCAGCTACATGGCCGACGCCTTCGCCGTCCAGAAGGGCGAGAAGCCGGTGGGGGTGGCGATCCGCTTCGCCCCGCGCCAGGCCCGCTGGATCCGCGAGCGCCGCTGGCACCCGACCGCCCGCCTGCAGGAGCAGCTCGACGGCGGGGTGGTGCTGCACCTGCGCATCGCCGAGACCAGCGAGATCCGCCGCTGGGTGATGCAGTTCGGCCCCGAGGCCGAGGTCCTGAAGCCCGAGTCGCTGCGGAAGGAAGTGGCGAAGGACCTGGCCGCCGCGCTGGCGGCTTACCGGTAGCCGAGTCGCTCGGCCGATTTAGGCGGAGCGTCTCCTTTCCGTGCCGAATGCGGGCGGCGCGCGATTCCTCTTGACCGGCGACTCTCGGTTGAGACAAAGTCTCGACGTTCCCGGAGTCGAAGCGCCTTGGATGAACGGGCGAAGAGCGAGCGCTTCGAGCTGCTTCGACGCGCCTGCCGCAAACGAGGGCTGGTCCTGACGCCGCAGAGGCGTGCGGTGCTTCGCGCCGTACTTGATCTCGACGATCACCCGACGGCGGACGAAGTACACGCCGCTCTTGCTCGGCGCGGGGCGCGTGTCGGTCGCGCGACGGTGTTCCGTACGCTCGAGAACCTCGTGCGCCTGGGCGTCATCACGAAGGCCTGCCACCCGGGCAACGCGGTGCGCTACGACGGCCGGATCGAGCGGCACCACCACCTCGTCTGCCTGAGGTGCGACCGTGTGATCGATTTCTCGGACGCGCGGCTGGACGCGCTCCCCGTGCCGGACACGCGGCGCTTCGGCTTCGCCGTCTCCGAGTGCCGGGTGCAGGTGCGGGGAACCTGTCGGGAATGCCTTGAACAGGAGGACAAGACATGAAGCGGATCCTGTTCGGAATGCTCGTCGTCGCGGGGTTCGCGGCGACGACCCTGCGGGCGGCGGACGCCACGACGAAGGCGCCGCCACTCGGTCTGCCACCCATCGTGGTCCCTGCGGACAACCCCCAGACTCCCGAGAAGATCGCGCTCGGGGACAAGCTCTTCGAGGACAAACGCTTCAGCTCCACCGGCCAGGTGGCGTGCAACACGTGCCACGACCCGAAGAAGGCCTTCACCGACTCCCCGCTGCGGACATCGGAGGGGATCAAGAAGGCCGGCAAGGCGCTGACGGGGACGAGAAACGCCCCCACCGTGGTCAACGCCGCCTACTTCGACTCGATGTTCTGGGACGGCCGCTCTCCGAGCCTCGAGGACCAGTCGCAGCATCCCTTCGTCAACCCCGTCGAGATGGGGCTCAAGGACCACCAGCCGATCCTGAAGATCGTGCGCAGCGATCCCGCCTACGTGAAGGCCTTCGAGCAGGTGTTCGGCAAGAAGGGCGACCAGGTCACGATGAGGGAAGTCGAGCAGGCGATCGCCGCGTTCGAACGCACGAAGATCGCCGGCGACTCGCCGTTCGACCGCTACTACTACGGCGGCCAGACGGACGCGCTCAGCGCCGCCCAGAAGCGCGGTCTCGACCTGTTCGTCAACAAGGGCCGCTGCGTGTCCTGCCACGTGATCGAGCAGACGCAGGCCCTCTTCACCGACAACCGCTTCCACAACGTGGGCGTCGGGATCAACGACGTCCAGAAGGACGTGCCGGAGCTGGCCGGGGCCTTCCTGCAGGCGAAGGCGACGCTGGCCGAGGTCGACAAGAAGGTCCTCGCCGACAAGCGCACCTCGGAGCTCGGCCGCTTCGCGGTGACGCGGGACTTCCAGGGCCTCGGCGCCTTCAAGACTCCGACGCTGCGCAACGTGGCCGTCACCCCGCCCTACATGCACGACGGCAGCAAGAAGACGCTGCGCGACGTGATCGTCCACTACAACAACGGCGGCGTCACGAAGGAAGGCGACCCCGTCAACGACTTTCTGGGCAGCGGCATCCGGCCGCTGAACCTCACCGAGCAGGAGATCGACGACCTGGTGTCGTTCATGGAGGCGCTGACCAGCCCGCAGTTCGCCTCGCTGCCGAGCGGCGCCCGCACGGAGGTGAAGCCATGAACCCGATCCTTCCCGGCCGTCGTGACTTCCTGAAGGGGGCGGCCGCGGCTGCCGCCGCGGGCGTCGTCCCCATGAGCGTCGTGAAGCTGGCCTTCGCGGACCCGGCGCTGGACTTCACCTTCGCCTACATCTCGGACGCCCACATCCAGCACGTGTCCGGCACGAAGTTCGTCCGCAACTGGGACCGGGGGCTGATCCGCGCGGTGGCGGAGACGAACCTGCTCAACCCGAAGCCGGACTTCGTGATGTTCGGCGGCGACCTCGGCCAGCTCGGCATGAAGGAGGAGCTCGATCACGGGGCGGAGATGCTGTCGAAGCTGCGCTACCCGCTGCACTGCGTGATGGGCGAGCACGACTACTACCTCGACCTCGGAGCGTACTGGTCGAAGCTTTACGGCGAGCACCACTACAGCTTCGACCACAAGGGCGTGCACTTCGTCGTGCTGAACAGCGTCCTCACCTACGACGAGTGGACGTACAACCGCTGGCCTTCGGCCGAGGAGCGCATGCTGCAGATGGCCGGCCTCGACAACCCGAACGGCTCGCCGTTCATGGTGGGTGAGAAGCAGCGCGCGTGGCTGAAAGCCGACCTCGACAAGGTGGAGAAGACGACCCCGGTGGTGGTCTTCTCGCACTCGCCGCTGCAGAAGCTCTACAAGGGCTGGAACTTCTGGACCGAAGACGCAGAAGAGGTGCAAGCGCTGCTCGCTCCGTTCGAAAAGGTGAACGTGATCTACGGTCACGTCCACCAGATCCAGTACAACCAGATCGGAAAGATCGCCTTCAACTCGGTGATGGCGACCGCCTGGCCGTGGCCCTACCCGCAGACCTACGCCCAGGCGCAGCACACCATGCCCGTGCTCACGGTCCCGATGAACCGCGCGAACCCGTTCTTCGAGCGTGACGCGACGGGTTGGCAGTTCATCGACGTGCACACCGGCCGGGTGGCGATGAAGTACAACCTGTACGACAACGCCAGCCGCACCGTGGCCTGGAACGCCTCGACGGGAAGACCGGAGGACACCGTCTTCCAGGACGCGACCAAGCGCATCCCGCCGCAGTCCCACTACTAGGGAGGAAGGCCATGAACAGGAAGACCACGGCCATGGCCGTCGCAGCGGCGGCCGTCCTCGCCGGGCTCGGCGGGATCACCATCCGCGCCGACGAGTTCACCCAGAAGGACCAGGAGCGTTGGGAGAAGGAGTACATGAGTGTCGTGGCGAAGGGCCGCGAGCTCTGGACGAGTCCCGCCCTGGGTACGAACAACGTTGCCTGTGCCCAGTGCCACCCGAATGCCGCCAACACGCACCCGGAGACCTACCCCAAGTTCCAGAAGCAGCTGGGTCGCGTGATCGCGCTACGGGAGATGATCAACTGGTGCCTGCAGCAGCCGCTCGAAGGCAAGCCGCTGGCGCTCGACGACCCGAAGATGGTCGCCCTCGAGGCCTACATCACGTACGAACGGCGTGGCGTGCCGCTCGCTCCCGGCAAGCACTGAAGCGCTTCGCCGACGGCGGCGCTGCCAGGCGCATCTTTGCTCTCCACCGGATCCGCCGGGCGACGCTGACGACCGAGCGCTACGAGATCGCCAAGAGCTTCAGCTTCCGCAGCTACATAGCCGACGCCTTCGCCATCCAGAAGGGCGAGAAGTGGGGGTGGCGATCCGCTTTGCCCCGCGCCAGGCCCGCTGGATCCGCGAGCGCCGCTGGCACCCGCCCGCCCGCCTCCAGGAGCAGCTCGACGGCGGGGTGGTGCTGCACCTGCGCATCGCCGAGACGAGCGAGATCCGCCGCTGGGTGATGCAGTTCGGCCACGAGGCCGAGGTCCTGAAGCCCGAGTCGCTGCGGAAGGAAGTGGCGAAGGACCTGGCCGCCGCGCTGGCGGCTTACCGGTAGCTGCCGCCTTCCCAGAGCGCCCCGTCGCCGCTCGTTCTCGCTGCCTCTCACGGGCGGACCTATTGCGACCGAGCGAGCCGTCAGACTCCGTCTCCGGGAGGGTCGAGATGAGGCGCTTTCCTTTGGGCGGCGAGGAAGGGAACAATCACGACGTGGCGCGCGCACCTGGCGGTGAGGTCGTCATCTACGAGCAGCGGGGCGGCCGGGTGCGGCTCGAGGTGCGGCTCGAAGGTGAGACGCTCTGGCTGTCTCGGACGGTGCTGGAGAACGGAGGCTAGGCTCACGTTGCCTCCCGATCCCGAGCGGCAGGTCGAATTCCTGTCCAACGTGCAGCGGCTGCTGTCGGACGGGAGCTTCGTCGCGACGTACAAGTTCGCTCTGCTGCTGTCGCTGGCGGACCTGGCGGTCGAGCGGGGCGACGACACCACCGAGTCGCTCTCGCTCGACACGCTGGACCTCGCCGAGAAGTTCGTGGGCCTCTACTGGCGGCAGGTGCTGCCGTGGGTGCATGCCGGGAGGGGAACGACCGGCGTCTTGTACCAGGCCACAGGGGGCGGGGCCGCCATCCTGAACCGGGTTGCGGCCGCCCACGAGCGGTGTCAGGGCTCGCTGGCACGGCTCCGCCGGGACGCGCCGCGCTGGCGGGCGCTGCTAAGCGAAGTGGCGCGGACGATCGAGGTGATGCCGCTGTGGAAGCTGCAGACGATCGGGCGCGACCGGCTCGACTTCCTGTACCCGAACCTCGGGAAGGGCAAACGCATCCGGCTGCACGGTGAGGCTGTGTACTGCCTGCGTCGCTTCCGGGACCTGATCGGCGACATGGCCGAGACGGCGTGGGTCCGCTTCGTCCGGCGGCTGCCCCGGAACGAGGCGCTCATCGGAGAGGGCCCGGATCTCCGCGACTTTCTCTTCGGGTCGGACCGCGGGGCGCTCGCCACCGTTCGCGACCTGCTGCTCGAGGTCGACGGCAACCGCTGCTTCTACTGCGACGGGCGTATCCGTGGCGAGCCGTCCGTTGATCACTTCGTGCCCTGGGCGCGCTACCCGCTCGACCTCGGGCACAACTACGTGCTGGCGGACGCGCGGTGCAACGGCTTCAAGTCGGACCGGCTGGCGGCAGTCGGCCATCTCGACCGCTGGTGCGCGCGCAACGCCGGCGGCGGGTGGACCGCGGCGCTCGAGAGCCGGCTGCTTCCGCACGACGCAGCACGCACGCAGCGCGTGGCGGCCTGGGCCTATACGCAGGCTGCGAGGACGCGGTCGACTGTCTGGCAGGAGGGCAGGGACGGGCTGGTCGCCCTGGATCCGCGCTGGGCGACACTTCTGGCTACTTGAGGTCGTTGCCCTTGCCGGGGATGACGTGCCGGACGCCGCCGCTGGGGTCGTCGAAGGCGATGCGGTCTGGGGGAGGGAAGCAGAGGGGCGGGTCGCGGGGTCCGCTTCCGCGGTGTCGGACACCGCTGGCGGATGAGACGCGCCGCTGGGTCCTGCAGTTCGGGCACGAGGCCGAGGTCCTGAAGCCCGTGTCGCTGCGGAAGGAAGTGGCGAAGGACCTGGCCGCCGCGCTGGCGGCTTACCGGTCGAAGCCGTAGGCAGGAATCTCGCTCCCTGCGAGTGCCGGCGTGCCTGACACCGTCTGTCAGGGTGACGTCTCCATACTGCCGGCTCGATGAGAACGAGGGGCCCTCGCAGCGACGCACGCTCGAGGGCGTGAGCCTGCGGAGACGTGACATCGATTGGAGGGTTCAGTTGCGCGACTTTCGAGTGGTCCTGGCAGCGGTGGTCGCCGTGCTCTGCATCGCCGGCGTGGCTCGAGCGGAAGGGTCCAAGGCGAGCCTCTTCGCCGGCGCGGGCTACGTCAGCCCCAAGGACGTGGATGGCACGGGCTATTTCACCGGCGGCTTCCGGCTCAACGTCACGGAGGCGCTGGCGGTCGAGCCCGAGCTCGGGTACTGGAAGAAGAGCGCGGGCGTCGAGAACCTCCTGCGCGTGGGCCTGAGCGACACGATGGTGGGCGCCAACCTGGTCTTCAGGCCCGCCATGGACGGCCCGGTGGGCGTCTACCTCGGCGGTGGTCCCGCCCTTCACCTGGTGAAGCTGTCCGCCTCGGTCGTGGGCATCAGCGATTCCGAAACGAAGTCCTGCTTCGGGGGCCAGGCCTTCGTCGGCGCCGATTTCAAGCTGTCTCGGCCGGTCTGGCTGTTCGCGACCGTGCGGTACGACATCGTGTCGAAGGCGAACTGGAATGACGAGCTCGAGGTGAACGTCAGTGGCTTCAAGATCTACGGCGGCATCCGCGTGAACTTCTGAGCGGGGGAGCGGCCTGGGCGGGGGCCTGGCGAGCCCCCGCTCGGGCCCGGAAAGGAGGGCGGGTTGGAGATCACCGGGGACGGCCGTGGGCTGCACGACGAGGCGGAGCGGGCGGTCGCCCGGGAGGCGACGTCGGCAGTGGCGTGGCGGGAGCTCGGGCGGGGGTACCAGGCCAGGGGCGCACACGCGCTCGCGCTGAGCGCGTTCGAGCGGGCCGTCCAGTTGGCGCCGCGGGATGCCATGGCGTGGTTCGGGCTGGGGCGCGCGCGGCTGGAGACGGGCAATGCGAAGGGCGCGCTGGAGGCCGGGCAGCAGGCGGTTCGGCTGGCGCCGGAGCGTCCGGAGCTGCGGCTGCTGCTCGCGCGGGCGTTCGGGGCGCTCGGGCTCTGCCGGCAGGCCATCCCGCATCTCGAGCACGCCGTGGGGCTCGACCCGCTCTGGGCGACGCTGCCCGGCGATCTCGGCTGGGCGTACCTGGCGGCCGGCGAGCGCGAGGCGGCGGCGGAGGCGTTCGAGACGTCGTTGCGGCTCGAACCGGATCAGCCGGCGCTGTGGGCGGCGCTCGGCGGGTGCCTGCTGAAGCTGGGACGGCCCGCGCAGGCCGTCCACGTGCTCGAGACGGCCGTCTTCGCCCGGCCCGACGACGGCACTTCCTGGACGCGGCTCGGCTGCGCCTACTTCGAAACGGGCCGCCACGCCGACGCCGGCCGGGCGTTCGCCCGCGGGTTCGAGGCGGGCAACGACGAGCCCTGGGCCTGGTACTGGGCGGGGCAGAACGCGGCCGTGCTCGGCGACGCTGCCGTCCTCGAGAAGGCCCGCAGCACCCTCAAGGAGCGCGACGCTGCATTGGCGCGTGAGTTGGAGGAGCACATCGAGGAGCAGGCCGCCCGGACGGCCGCGGGCGGGGCCGTGGCGGATGGGTCGAGTCAGGCTCCGTGACAGCCGGACCTGTCCCGTCGGGTGGACAGCCCGGAAGAGCGCTCTTGCGGCCCAGGACTCGGAAACGTGGAGAGATCCGGAACGGCATCGGACCTCCGCTGTCCGGGCGGTCGGCGACACTTCGGGCCGAGAGGGTGGGGACCCCGGGAGGCGTAGAATGGGCTCGAAGGCCACCTCAATGAGCGGCGTCCGGATCGAGATCGACGAAGCCCTGGCGGCGCTCCTCCACCAGACCAACCAGCCGGTGGAGGCAGCGGCGCGGGAGATGATCGTCCTCGAGCTGTATCGACGCGGGACGATCTCGAGCGGCAGGGCGGCAGATCTTCTCGACACGTCACGAGTCGCCTTCATCCAGCACGCCTCGAAACTCGGCGTTCCCTATCTGGAGATGACCGAGGACGAGTGGGCGGCTGAGAAAGCTGCCAGCGAGTCCTTGTGACCGTCACGGTGGTGGCGGACGCCAGCGCCCTCATCGCGTCGACAATGGGTTCGGCTGGCGGCCCGAGGAAGCCCTGGCGGTTCGGCCGAAGGAATGGACGCTGGCGCCGGTCGCCGAAGCGCTGCTGCCGTGTTGAGCTCCGGGGGCCGGGCATTGCACGGGAGTCCGATTGGAGGCCCTGCCCGTTGGGCATAGGATGATGCGGATGCAACCAGGCCTGCCGATCCGGTTCTCTGAAGCGGAGCTGGCGGCCGTCTGTCTGCGCTACCACGTGCGCCGTCTGTCCGCGTTTGGCTCGGTGCTGCGCCCCGACTTTTCGCCGGAGAGCGACGTCGACCTGATCGTGGAGTTCGAGCCGGGCCGAACGCCTGGCCTCGCGTTCTTCCGACTGGAGTCGGTGCTCTCGGCGCTGTTCGGACGTCGCGTCGACCTCAACACCCCAGCCTCGCTGTGCCCCTACTTCCGGGACCGCGTCCTGTTCGAAGCGCGCGACCTCTATGTCGCAGCATGATTCGCTGGTCGCGTTGCGGCACATGCTGGACCACGCTCAGGAAGCCGTTGCTCTCGCGCGCGGGCGTTCGCGAGCGGACCTCGATGCCGATCGACTGCTTCAGTTGGCGCTGACCAGGCTCGTCGAGATCGTGGGAGAGGCGGCGGGTCGTGTGCCCTCCGAGCTGCAGGCACGCTACCCGGAGCTACCGTGGCGCGAGGTGATCAGCGCTCGCAACCGGCTGATCCACGGCTACGAGTCCGTGGACCTCGACATCGTCTGGGAGATCGTGGCGCGCGACCTGCCGGAGCTCATTCCGGCGATCGAGCGGGTGATCGCGTCCGAGAGGCCAGCGGGCTGACATGAGACCCCTGATCGCCAGATCTCGCGCTCGTGCGCCGGTCCCAGCACCGTGCCGGCTGGCACATACCGGAATTCGAAACCCGGCCGTCGCGTCCTGATCAAGGACCATCCGTTCGCGGACGGACAAGTGGATCGGGAGGCTGGAGGACGGAGGCTGAGGCCGAGGCGCTTCCCGCGAAGTCCTCGAGTGTGGCGCTCGCGCTCCTCGGAGGAGGCCGTCTGCGGGAGAATGGCCCCCCATGCCCCGAAGGGCGGCCGCGAGGAGAAAGGACGAGCCGCCCTGGACGTACCAGGTGAGGGTCACACTGATGGGGACGGACCCGCCGATCTGGCGGCGGCTGATCGTGCCCGGCGACACGACGCTGGCTCGGTTCGACCGGATCCTCCAGGCCGCCATGGGGTGGACGAATCCCACCTGCACACGTTCACCGTCGGTGGCGTGCTCTACGTCGCGCCACGCACGGAGTGGGAGGTGGAGGTGAGGGACGAACGCCATCTCCCCGGGCCGGACTGGATCCGCATCCTCTACCCGGCGGCCGTGTTCTCGTTCATGCACTGGTTCAACGTCGTGCCGTACGTGCCGTTGATGCCGCGGCATGTCGTGATCATGGTCGTCTCCACCTTCGCCCTGGGTGTGGTGTGGATGTGGTTTCAGCTCCGCGAGCGAAGCCTCGTCTTCCCGATCGCCTCCCATTTCGCGATCGATGCGTTCGCTCTGCCGGCGATGGCAATGCAGCACCAGCCACACGCGGCGTAGGCGAGGCCGTGCGGCTGTGGAGCCGGTGACGACTGAGAAGTCGCGCGGTTGTCTGGTTCGATGACTGAGCCATAATGTCGCCCTGGAAAGTTCGCTCAGGCGCGACGGGCTGATCCGCGTGCTGGCCGCGCTACGGGCGACGTTGTCCGCGTTCGGTGTGAACGCAGTCTACGTGTTCGGGTCCGTGGCGCGCGATTCAGCCACACCAGACAGCGACGTGGATCTGCTCGTCGACTTCGATCAGACGCCGACCTTGTTCGAGTTCATCCGGCTTCGACGGACTCTGAGCGAGCACCTGGGCCACCGCGTCGACCTGGTGACGCGCGGAGCACTCAAACCGCAATTGCGCGAGCAGATCTTGCGGGAAGCCGTTCGTGCCGCCTAGAGACGCCCGCATCCGAATCGAGGACATGCTCGCGGCGGTGCAGCCGAGCCGCAGCTACACGGCCGGTTTGACGTTCGAGACGTTCTGCGCGGATCAGAAGACGGTCGACGCCGTCCTTCGCAACTCCGAAGTGATCGGCGAGTCGGCGCGGCACGTCGACGATGGCATGGCGGCGATGGCACCTGCCGTTCGGTGGATCGACATCCGGGACATGCGCAATGTCCTCATCCACGAGTACTTCGGGGCTGGAGACGCAGCTCGCGGCACTGCTGGGGCAACTGGACACTCGGCCCCAGTAGAGTTCAACCGCATGCGGGTGTGAGCGGGCGCGATCTCGAGACGACCATCTCCCGATCGAACTCAGCCGTTGCCGCCCCGAGTTGATCCGGCGCGGGAATCCCCGCGCGGCTCCCAGAACCGCGTCCTCGGCGTCCTCCGGCTCCACGCCTTGTGTTGCGATGTGTTCGAGGTTCCGTGCCAGGAATGGAACGAGGCTCGGCGGAAACCCGGACGGCCGAGGAGGGGCGCAGGCGTGAAGGTGCCTGACTAGCGCGACTCGGCCGGCGGGAGCATTGAAGGGGCCGTATCCTGGGCGCGCCTCGCGAGCCATCTCACTGGTGGATTCCGCGCTCGGCGGCGCGGGGGAGGTTCTCCGATGCGGACGCGCCTGAGCTGGTGCGCTGGCAGTCTGTCCATCTTCTTATTCGCGAGCCCGGCCGTGGCCCAGACGGGCGGCACGCTCGCCGGCCGCTGGCAGGGAATCGCGCAGATCCCGGGGGCGCCTGCCGTGATCGTGCTCGACCTCGATCAGGCGGCCGGCGCGTGGGTGGGATCGCTGACTGCGCCCGGCTACGGAGCGAAGGGGGTGCCGCTGACGGCGGTCGCTCTTTCCGCGGGCGGGGCGCTGGAGGCCTCAGTCGCTGTCTTCGGGGGCGCGAAGCTGCGGGCGCGGCTCGAGGGCGACACGCTCGCCGGGACGCTCGAGGCGGGCGGGAACACCGCGCCGCTCGCGCTGAAGCGGGCCGGCGCCGCGCAGGTGGACCTGCCGCCGCGCAACATGGCGCTCGGGGCTGGCTTCGAGGGGCAGTGGAGCGCCGAGTTCGAGGTGGGCTCCAAGCTGCACGCCGAGCTCTCGCTCCGCAACGACCCGGGGGGCACGTCGAGCGGCGAGATGAAGGTCGCGGAGATGGGCAACAAACCGCTGAAGCTCCAGCGGATCGTGCAGGAGGGTGGCGGCCTGCAGTTCAAGGTGGAGGGCGCCGGCGCGGAGTTCGATGGCCGCCTGGATTCCGCGGGAAGCGCCATTGAAGGCCGGATGTACATGGGAGCGCTCGAGTGGGAGATGCGATGGCAGCGCGGCGCGAGGGCGACGGACACCCATCAGGAGTCGAAGAAATGAACGCCGCTTCAGGCCGTCGGATCCTGGGTTTCCTTGGCGTCCTGGCGATGGTGGCCGCGAGCGCCTCGGCGCAGGGGATGTTCCGCGGCGACCCGGCGCACACCGGTGTCTACGCCGGCGCCGCCCCGCGGGCGCTCCACGGGGTGAAGTGGCAGTTCGCCACGGGCGGCCCGGTGCTCTCGTCCCCGGTGTTCGACCGTGGCCTTGTCTACTTCGGCTCCGGCGACGGCAACGTGTACGCGGTCGACGCGGAGACGGGCGTGCAGAGGTGGATGTTCGCGACGCGCGGCGCGGTCGACTCGACGCCTGCCGTCGACCAGGGGCTCGTCTTCGCCGTGAGCTACGACGGCGGGCTCTACGCGCTCGATGCGGCCACCGGCAGGCAGCGCTGGCGGTTCGCGACCGGCGGCGAGCGGCGTTTCGAGGCCAAGGGGATCCACGGCCTGCCGCCGCACAACCAGACGTTCTTCGACGCCTGGGACATGTTCCTCTCCAGTCCCGTCGTCGCGAAGGGCGCCGTCATCTTCGGCTCCGGCGACGGGAACATCTATGCGGTCGAGGAGACGACGGGCGCGCTGCGCTGGAAGGTCGCGACCGGCGACGTCGTCCACGCCTCGCCCGCGTACGACGGCGACACCATCTACGTCGGGAGCTGGGACAGCGTGCTCTACGCGCTCGACGCGGCTTCGGGCAAGGAGCGGTGGCGCTTCCAGGCGGGCCAGGACCCGGTCGTGCACAACCAGGTCGGCTTCCAGGGCTCGCCGGCGGTCGCGGCGGGCACGGTCTATGTCGGCTGCCGCGACGCGCACCTCTACGCGATCGACGCCGCGACCGGCAAGCCGCGCTGGAACCTGCCGACCAAGGGCAGCTGGGTGGTGGCCTCGCCCGCGGTGGCGCAGGGACGCGTGATCTTCGGCACCTCCGACTCGAAGCTGCTGCACGTCCTCGACGCCGAGAGCGGCAAGCCCGTCTACGAACACGCGGAGAACTCCTACCTGTTCTCGTCGCCCGCCGTCGCCGCCGACACGATCGTCCTGGGGAAGATGAACGGCGGCCTGGTCGCGCTCGACCTCGCGACCGGCAAGCCGCTGTGGGAGTACCAGACCGAGCGCTCGAAGCTGAACGCCGGCTGGCTGCTCGAGGCCGACCGCTCGCACAACGGCGCCATGACGTTCCGGCCGGGCGACTACGGCACCGGCCCCGGCGTCGACCGGCTCTTCTCGCTGGGTGTCGTCGCCTCGTCGCCGCTGGTCGCGAACGGCGTCGTCTACTTCGGCAGCACCGACGGCTTCGTCTACGCGCTGCGCTGAGGGGATTTCCTGCCAACGATCGTCACACCTGCGGCGTCAAAATGGTGGACGGTTTTGGGGGAAGCCATGGCACTCTCCGGGAAGGCCTCCAGGCTCGTGCTCGAGTCCTTCGTCTCCGACGGCCGTTTCGCGCTCCGGCAGCTCGCCAAGAGCCGGGGCTTCGCGCTCGTCGCGGTCCTCACGCTGGCGCTCGGGATCGGGGCGACCACCGCCATCTTCAGCGTCGTCTACGGCGTGTTGCTGCGGCCGCTGCCGTTCCCGGAGCCCGACCGGATCGTGGCCGTCTCCGAGGTCACCTCCAAGGGCTACCTGTCGCGCCTGGCGGATCCCAACTTCGACGACTTCCGGGACCAGAGCCGCAGCTTCCAGGCGATCGCCAAGTACAGCTCCTTCGTGGTGTCCGTGGCGGGGGCGGGGGAGCCGACGCGCACCCGGGTCGCGTACGTCTCGCCCTCCTTCCTGAGGGTGCTCGGGGTCCAGCCGGTGCTCGGTCGCGACTTCGCGGCCGCCGACGGCCGACAGGGAGCCGCTCCGACGCTCCTGCTCGGCCACGACTACTGGCGCCTCCAGCTCGGGTCGCCGCGGGACCTGGCTCCGCTCCGCCTCAAGATCGACGGTGCGGCCTTCTCGGCGATCGGCGTGCTGCCGGCGGGCTTCGGCTTCCCGCAGGACGCGGACCTGTGGCTGGCGGCCGACCTCGACGGCGAGAACCCGAGCCGGACCTCGCACAACTACGCCGCGGTCGCGCGGCTGCGCGACGGGGTGAGCGTTGCCCAGGCGAACGCCGACGTGAGCGCCATCGCCCGGCGCATCCACGCGACCTCGAGCGAGCAGGGCGAGTACCTCCTGGCCGACGCCAGGGTGGTCTCGCTGCGTGAGTCGCTCACCGGCCGCTCTCGCCCGGCGCTCCTGGTGCTGCTCGGAGCGGTGGGGTTCCTGCTGCTGGTGGCGTGCGCGAACGTGGCGAACCTGCAGCTCGCGCAGGCATCAGCTCGCAGCCGCGAGCTCGCCGTGCGCAGCGCGCTCGGGGCGCGGCGGGGGAGGCTGATGCGCCAGTTCCTGACCGAGGCCCTCCTGCTGTCGCTGGCGGGAGGCGTCCTCGGGGTGCTGGCGGCGCTGTCGGGCGTGCGGGGGCTGGTGGCGATGGCGCCCGACGACCTGCCGCAGCTCGAGGGGGTCTCGGTCAGCCTGCCCGTGCTCGGCTTCGCTCTCCTCCTGTGCGTCTTCGTCGCGACTGCTCTCGGGGCGTTCACCGCGTGGCGGGCCACTTCCGGCAGCGTGCGCGCGAGCCTGCTGGAGGGCGGGCGGGGACAGGCCGGCTCGGCGGCCAGCCAGCGCGTCGGACGGGCGATCGTCGCGGCGCAGATCGCGATCACGATGGTGCTCGTGGTGGGAGCGGGGCTGTTCGCCCGGAGCCTGATGAAGGTGCTCGCGGTCGACCGGGGCTTCCGCGTGGACCGGGTGCTGGCGATGGACGTGACGCTCCCGTGGCGGAACGACCCCGCGGCCAAGGCGGACCAGGTGCGCTTCTTCTCGCAGCTCGTCGAGCGCCTGGCGCAGGTGCCCGGGGTGCGCGAGGTGGGGGCGACGGGCGGCCTGCCGATGGACGGCGGCCGCCCCGACGGCTCCTTCGCGCTGGTGGCACCGGGGGCCGAGCCGCCGACCCTCGAACGGCTGAAGGCGCTGTTCCAGCAGACGGAGCGTCTGGGCATCGCGGACTTCTGCCCCACGACCGAGGGCTATTTCCGCGTGCTCGGCATCCGTCTCGTCCGCGGCCGCCTCTTCGACGAGCACGACGGGCCCGACTCGCCGCACGTCGCGGTGATCAACGAGTCGCTGGCGCGGGCACGCTGGCCCGGCCAGGACCCCGTCGGGCAGACGATCGAGTTCGGGAACATGGACGGCGACCTGCGCCTCATCACCATCGTCGGCGTGGTGGGCGACACCCGCGACGACGGGCTGGAGGCGCCACCGAGCCCGACCGTCTACGTCAACCTGCGCCAGCGGCCGCGGCCGCAGGTGAGTGTCGCGATGCTGACGTCGGGCGACAGCGGGCCGATCGTGAAGGCGGCGCGGGGCATCCTGCAGCAGCTCGACCCCGAGATTCCGGCGCGCTTCCGCACGCTCTCCCAGGTCGTTGCGGCCTCGCTCGGCTCCCGCAGGTTCAACGCGATCCTGATCGGGTGCTTCGGGATCACGGCGCTGCTGCTGGCGACCACGGGGGTGTTCGGGGTGATGGCCTACTCGGTCAGCCGCCGCACCCGCGAGATCGGGGTGCGTGTGGCGCTGGGGGCGGAGGGCCGCGACGTGCGCGGGATGATCCTGCGCCAGGGGCTGCGCACCGTGCTGGTCGGGGTGGCCATCGGGGCCCTGGGCTCGCTGGCCTTGACCCGCACGGTCCGCTCGCTGCTCTTCGGCGTGAGCGCCAACGACCCGCTCACCTTCGTGGCGGTGACGCTGGTGCTGGTGGGGGCAGCTCTGCTGGCCTGCTACTTCCCGGCGCGGCGGGCCACGCAGGTCGACCCGGTGGTGGCGTTGCGCTTCGAGTGAGCCCGCCGGACCTTGAGCTGCGACCGAGCGGGCGGGTTCTCGGCCGCCGTCAAGAAGTCAGGTGGGGCGAGCAGACCCCGTCGTCGTAGAGGCTCCGGCCCCTCTTCCTCGCAGAGCCGACGCAGGCGGGGCAGCGATTCCGCGGCGCGCACCAGGAACATCCGCTGCGGGGCCGCAGGCACCGCACGGGTCCAGGACGGCGCCTCGACCCCGTGGCGCTCGGCCATCACCTCGATGAGCGCAGCGGCCAGAGCGAGGCCGAGCGCATCGAGGCCGCGTGGCGCCGTGACGCTCGCCCAGTCGAATCCGGTCCGTTGACCGTGAACGGCGAGACCTCGCCGCCCTGGGCCTCTCTGCCCGAAGAAGGACTCGGTCGAGCTGGGCGCGCAACAGGTCGAGCGCCGCGACCGCGGCCTCGTGCGTCGCAGGCTCGACGTTCAGGGAGATGAACATCGGGCCCTTGCCGACCTTCTCCGGCCACTGGTCCGAGAAGACGAGGGCACAGCTCCCGCGATCGACCTGGGCGACGCGCGTCCGACCGTCCTCGTCGTACCGGCACGCGACCGTGAAGCCGAGCCGGTCCACATGGAAGCGGAGCGAGGCCTCGACGCTCGAGACGTGGAGGACTGGGCGGGCGTACCAGTCGGCCATGGCGTCGATGCTACGCCCCCCGAGGCGAGCCGAGACGATCCCTGGAGGAGCCGCGGCTGCGCCACAGCAGGAAGCAGACGGTGATCAGCACTGCGTACGTCACCGCAAGGAACCATCCCCTCTCCCATGGGATGCCGTCGAGACGGACCGACGATGCCGGCCACAGGACCTGGATGGCGAACATCCCGCGATGGGTGAAGCTGTCGAGCAGGATGTGAAGCAGCCAGCCCAGCGTCTCCACGACCGGGCGGCGCATCACCAGCCAGAGGACAAGAAAGAAGACGGCAAAGACGAGCAGGCTGTGCGTGCAATTGTAGACGTCCCACGCCCAGTCGAAGTGGGGCCCGTTCGCCGTGGGCAGCAGCGTCTGTGACGCACCGCTCAGTCGCCACCAGATGCGCAGGCATGCCGGGATCATGAAGGGAACGAGGTCCGGGAACACCCCGAAGAACACTGCCCAGGGAAGGCGAATCCTCCGCTGCGACCTGCGTCGGAATGCGACGACGGCCGCGGCTGTCGATATCCCGTGCGCAACGATGTCCAATGTGTCCTCGCTACGGCTTGGTCTTGGACTCGCAGGACACGCTCTTCCAGCCGCCCCGCAGGGTGGTCGAGCTGCAATAGACCTTGCCCTGCGACTGGGGGTTGTTCAGGTACTCGAGGATCGAGGAGCAGGTCTCGTCCTTCGCCGGCTCGACCTCGCAGGTGCCCGTGTAGTCGGGGTGGGTGAAACAGCAGTGCGGGCTGGGTGACTGATCGCTCGCCGCACACGTGCCGGCCCTGGTCGGCGACGGCAGCGAGCCGGGTGAGACGGCGAGCAGGAGCGCGGTGGCGAGCAAGCCGGCGAGGCGCTGGGTCGACATCGTTCCCTCCCGCCCGGAGTATGCCGCGGTGTGCGGGAGAATCGAAGCTGCAGACGCTCGGCCGCGACCCCCTCGACTCGCCTGCGGCGCTTCCGGGACCTGATCGGAGACCGAAATCGTGACGTGGTAGTACCATCGCTGCTCTTCCCGGCGGCGCTGGCCGCGGTGAAGGCGGGGAAGGACCTGGACGAGACGCGCTTCTACCTGTGCCCGTTCTGCGGCCACATCGAGCTGGGCGAGGCTCCGGACGCCTGTCCGATCTGCGGCGCCAAGGGGAGCGAGTTCGTCCAGGTCTGAAGCGACGCTGCGCGAGTCGTCCCTAGGGTGTGGCCAGGAACTCCCGCAGCGCGCGCCAGTAGGCCTCGCCGCCGACGAGGTAGGTGTCGTTGTGGGAGGCGCCGGGGATGCCGTAGAAGCGCTTCGGTTGCGGGGCCGCCTCGAACACGCGGCGTCCCTGGGCGAAGGGGACGACGCTGTCCCGCTCGCCGTGCATCACCAGGAGCGGCAGGCGCAGGCGGCCGACCTTGGCCAGGTTGTCGTAGCGGGTGCGGACGAGGGGCCAGACCGGGAGGAACGGGAACGCGGAGCGGGCCATCTCGGGGATGGAGGCGAAGGGCGACTCGAGCACCAGGGCGCGGGCGCCTTCGGTGTCGAGGGCGAGCTGCAGCGCCACCGCCGAGCCCAGGGACTCGCCGAAGATGACGATGCGCCCCGGAGGCTGGCCCTTCGCCAGCAGCCAGCGCCAGGCGGCGCGCGCGTCGCGGTAGGTTCCCTCCTCGTCCGGGCTGCCCTCGCTGCCGCCGTAGCCCCGGTAGTCGAAGAGCAGGACGTCGGTCCCGAGCTGCGCCTGCGCCGCCAGGGCCCGGTCGAGCCGGTGGGAGATGTTGCCGCCGTTGCCGTGGCAGACGAGCAGCGTCAGCCGCGAGCCCTCGAAGGGCAGGAACCAGCCGTGCAGCCGCACGCCGTCCTCGGCGCGCAGCGCCAGGTCCTCGTAGGGGAGGCCGAGCGCCCGCGGGGTGAGCTCCAGCGCCCGCTGCGGGAAGTAGATGAGACGGCGCTCGAAGAGGAGCATGAGTGCGGCGATGGCCGCCAGCAGGGCCAGGATCCGCAGCAGCGCCTTCCCGGCCGCGCGGGCCTCCACGGCGTCGATTATGCTCTCTGCCTGGGGAGGACCGATGGCCGACTCCTCGTGGCTGCTCAGCCGCCGCTTCGACGAGGCGCTCGCGTACGCCGCGCACGTGCACGAGGGCCACTGCCGGAAGGGAACGACGGTGCCGTACCTGGCCCACCTGCTGGGCGTCTGCGCGCTGGTGCTGGAGGACGGCGGCAGCGAGGAGGAGGCGATCGCGGCGCTGCTGCACGACGCGGTCGAGGACGCCGGGGGCGAGGGCCGGCTGCGGGCGATCCGGCGCCGGTTCGGCGAGCGGGTGGCGGCGATCGTGGCCGCCTGCAGCGACACGGACGAGAGCCCGAAGCCGCCCTGGAGGGAGCGCAAGCAGCGCTACCTCGCCCACCTGGTGGCCGAGCGCGACCCGGGCACGCTGCGGGTGGCGGCGGCCGACAAGCTGCACAACGCGACCGCCATCCTGCGCGATTACCGGCGCGTCGGGGAGTCGCTCTGGGAGCGCTTCAGCGCCCCGGCGGCGGAGCAGATGTGGTACTACCGCGCGCTGGTCGACGCCTTCCGGGCGGCCGGCGAGGGGCCGCTGGTGGGCGAGCTGGAGCGGGTGGTCGACGAGCTGGAGCGGCTCTGGCGGACGCTGAACAGCTATACTAACGAATGATATAGCTGGCGCCGGCCAGCCCTGCCGCCTGGGCCGCGACCTCGTCCACGGTCAACCCGTCGACCGCGCCGTCGGCGGCGGCCAGGCAGCGGACCCGCCGGCCGACGGGGGACCACAGAGACGGGCTCGTCGGGCCGAAGAGCGCCAGCGTGGGCGCGCCGGCCGCGGCGGCCAGGTGCGTGACGCCGGCGTCGTTGCCCACGAACAGGCCGGCCCGGGAGAGCGAAGCGCCCAGCACGCGAAGGGGGAGCGAGCGGGCGCGCAGCGCGCCCGGGGCGTCCAGGGCGAGCGGCTCCTCCGCGGGACCGGTGACGAGCAGCCAGCGATCCGAGCCGGCGAGCCGTCGCGCGAGCTCGAGGAAGCGGGGCGCCGGCCAGTTCTTTCGGGACGACCCGCTCCCCGGGTGGAGGGCGAGGAAGCCTGGGGGCAGCGAGCGTCGAAGAGGCGCCGCGGCGGCGGTCTCGGCGTCGGAGAACTGGAGCTCCGGCGGGTCGGCGGCGGTCTCGACGCCGATCTGCGCCAGCGGCCGGGTCAGCCAGACGGAGGCGTGCGCCCCGTCGGCGGGCGGAGCGGGGTCGAAGGCGACGAGGCGCGGAGTGCGCGTCTGCAGCGCGGCCAGCACGTCGGCGCTGCGCGTGTAGGCGACGACGGCGTCGGCTTCACGGAGCGCGGCGGCGAGCGGACCGTCCGCGCTCTCGCCGGAGAGGATGCGGGCCGTCTCCGCGCCGTCCCACGGCAGCAGCGCCTCCACCTCGGAGGCGCCCTGGCCGACGAGGACGGCGCCGGCGGCCGGGGCGAGCAGGAGGACGCGGTGGCCGGCCGCGCGGAGGGCGGCGACGGCCCGGCGGAGCAGCAGCAGGTCGCCCAGCGCGCCGGCGCGGACGAGCAGGACCCGCACGCCCGGCTCAGGGCACGTCGATGCGGACGGTGGCGGTGTTGCCCATGATGTCGCTGGCCCGCAGGATCACGATCCGCGGCGCGCCGCCCGCGCTCCTCGGGGGCAGGGCGATCTCGTACTGCTCCTCGGGGGAGTCGGCGATGCCGTCCACCGGGTGCACTTCCTCCCAGCGGCCGGCGTCGACCGAGTACTCGAGCCGGCGGATGGGGCTGCTGTCGTCGCGGGCGGTCGCCCGGATGGTCCCGGGACGCGCCGGGTCGAGGGAGGCGCTGATCGAGGGCGGGGTGTTGTCCACCACGAACGAGGTGCTGTCCTTCGAGGAGCTGAGGGCGTACGCGGGCGGGTTGCCGGGGGCGTCGGAGGCGACCACCCGGATCAGGTAGCGGCCGTTCGGGACCGTGGTGGTGTCCCAGGCGAGGACGGGCTCGCTCAGGCTGCGCCGCAGCGGCCGCCAGCGCTCGTCGCCCACGGCGCGATAGAGGACGTCGTAGACGAGCGGGTCGTCGTTGGGGTCGTCGGCCTGCCAGGAGAAGGTGCGCATCCCGCGCTGCGTCATCCTGCGGCTGAAGGTGATGGCGGGCGGGGTGCCGGCGGCGGCGCGGGCCGACTGCGCGCGGTCGCTCAGCGGGTCGGGCTCGAGGCCCAGGATCTCGGGGTCGCCGCTGACCGAGATCGGCTTCTGGAAGACCTCGCCCGGCGGGTGGACGGTGATGGCTTTCACCTCCGGCGGCAGGTTGCGCTGCAGGTACGCGGCCACCACGGCCTCGACCGTGGGCGTGGCCCCGTCCTTGCCGGTGAGCTGGACGCGCAGCTGCATGAAGCGGGCGCGCTCGCTCTGGATGGGCTGGCCGGCGGCCCGGGTGAGCGGGGCCGACCAGTCGCTCCAGGTGGCGTCGGGGTGCTCGGTGTTGCCGGAGCGGGTCTGCACCTCGACCGAGGTCCCCGCAGGGAACGAGCCCTCCCAGGAGAGCTGTCCCCACCTGGCGGCCGTCTCCGCGTCCTTCACCTTGGTGACGAGCGTCCCGCGCCCGGCGAGCGTGCCCTCGAGCGCGTAGACGCGGGCGGGGTTCGAGGTGACCAGCACGGCGGCCGCGCCCGAGGTGCGCCCGAGCGCGGTGATCTGCTCCGCGGCCACCGTGGCCACGAGCGCCCACTCGTCCGGGGAGCTGACCCGGTAGAGCTTGCCCTTGTTGCCGGTGCCGACCAGCACGCCGCCGGGGACGCAGGCGATCGAGTGCGGCACGTCCTCGGTGGAGGTCCAGAAGGTGTCGGTGTCGCCGTTGGGGCGCACGCGGAGCACCGCGCCCTTCGGGGCGGCGGCCGCCTCCGTGCCCTGGGCGGCGGCGCTGCCGATGGCGATCGGCGCGGCGCCCGAGGGGGGGACGACGGCGAAGCTCTCGCTGACGGTCACCTCGGCGACCGGGGCGGCGGCGGGCGCGGGCGGGCTGGCGGGGGCGGCGGGCCGCGGCGTCTCCGACGCGTGCGCGTCCACGGCGGCGGCGTAGACGGTGCCGTCCTCGGCCACGTCGAGGGCGCGGATCTCGCGGTACTGCGAGTCGAGCACCACGAAGACGTGGCCGTCGCCGCCCACCCGGTAGAGGATGCCCTCGGGGGCGCTGCCGGCGTAGAGCTGGCCGCTGCGGTCGAAGGCGAGCGAGAGGATGTGGGTGTCGGTGGAGTCGAGGAGCGTCGTCGCCTTGCCGTCCTTCGCGACCTTGTAGACGCGCGCCTGGGCGCCGGTCGCCACGTAGAGGTTGCCCGCCGGGTCGAAGGCGAGAGCCCAGATGTACTTGTCCTGCGGGTCGAAGAAGCGCGTGGCCTTGCCGGAGGGGTCGATCGCGTAGACGGCGCCGTCGGGCGAGGTGCCGGCGTACACGCGGCCGTCGGGGCCGACGGCCACCGCGTGCACCTCCAGCTCCTCCGAGTCGAAGAAGACGGAGCCGGAGGTGCCCTGGACCTTCATCACCCGCCCGTCGTTGCCGGTGCCGACGTAGAGGACGCCGCTGGCGTCGCGGGCGACGGACCAGGCGTTCGGGGCGACGGGGTCGTAGACCTGCCGCGGCTCCGAGCCGAGCCGCAGCCGTCCCTGCGAGTCGACGGAGACGCCGGTGGGGTCGCCCTCGAGGAACGCCTTCGCCCCCTCCAGCCGCCAGAACTGCGGGCCGGAGGCGCGGGTGCGGGCGGCGAAGACGGCGGCGAGCAGGCAGAGGAGGACGGCGGCGACGGCGGGTCGTCGGAGCATGTGGGGCCTCGTCAGCGCTGGACCGCGATCGTGATCTGGCGCGAGCCGGAAACGGCGTAGTCGGTGGGCTGCTTGTAGCTCCACATCGGGGCGTTGGCCAGCGAGACGACGCTGGTGCCCTGGTCGGCCGAGCCCAGCACCGACAGCACGGAGCCGGGCAGGGCGGGCAGGTACTCGCCACCCACCACCGCGCCGGCGCCGGGCCGGGTCAGCCGGGCGTAGACGGTGCTGTCGGAGCGCAGCTCGTTGAGGGCCTTCACCAGCTGGGGGAAGTCGCGCGGGGCGAAGCGCCGGCGCGTCTCGCGCTGCTCGACCCCGTCCATGGTCGCGGCGTCGGCGACCAGCAGGCTGTAGGTGCCCGCGGGGGCGCCCTCCGGGATGGAGAGCGGCAGCGTCTCGGTCAGCACGTCGCCGCGGTGCGTGCGCAGCTGCACCTTCACCGGCGCCGAGGCGCCCGGGCGCAGCGGCAGCGGGGCGTCCACCCAGGCGCGGACGATGGCCGCGGTGCGCACGGTCTCGTCGGCGTCCACGCTGACCTGGAGCCTGTCGATCTCGACCTTCTGGAAGTCGTTGCCGACCAGCAGCGCCAGCGGGCTGGCCAGGGCCGCGGCCGCGTGGCTGCCCGGCTGCTCGTCGGCCAGCACGTCCTGGATGCGCACCTCGCGCCCTCCCGACAGCGCGACCCGGGCGTCGACGCGCAGGGTGGCGGCGCCGAAGGCGCGCTCGTAGCCCTGGATCACCGAGAGCAGCGAGACGTAGGTGAGCAGCGGCGTGAACAGCTCGTCGTCGACCATCCGGTAGTGGAAGACGCGCTCCTCTGACCGGGGCGAGCGCAGCGTCACCTCCACCGGGATCATGCGGGGGGCGGCGCCCAGGTGGCCGGCGACGGCCGTGCTGCGGTCCTGGTCCATGGTGCCGACCGGGTCCATGGCCGCGGCGATCTTCCAGGAGACCTGCAGGCTGGGGAACAGCGAGTACACCCAGGCCTTCCTCATGGGGAACTGGGTGGGCCCGAGGTTGTAGAAGGGGTGACCGAAGGCGTAGATGCGGTCGCCGTCGATGTGGGTGATGGTGCCGGTGACCGAGAGGTCGAGGTCGCCCTCGATCAGCGAGATGCCGACGGCCGCGCCGGGAGCGACCTTCGGCAGCGGGCCGACGGAGGCGGAGCCGCCGCCGCCGCCCAGCACCGGGACGAAGCCCATCGCGGAGAACACGCCGCGGGCCCAGTCGAAGGCGGCCGCCGAGAACCCGGAGAAGACGAGCGGCAGCGCCAGCGGGCGCAGCGTCGCGCCGGGGCCGGCCACCGCTTCCTGCAGGGGCCGGCGCAGCGCGGCCAGGATCTGCTCGCGGTCGAGCGGGGCGGCCAGCGCCCCGTCGGCGGCGGTGGCGTGGAAGCGCGCGGACGCCGCGCGCGGGGCGCGGGTGCTGGTGGCGTCGATCATGTCCCCGATCGGGGTGACGCCGGCGATCGGCTCCTTGCCGAAGGGGAAGGCGTAGGCGATCGCCCCCACCAGCTTTCCGTCCACGAACACCGGGCTGCCGCTCATCCCGGCGATGACGCCGGTGTTGGCGAGCGGCCCGCCCTCCAGCCGCGCGAGGATCAGGCTCTGGCGGGGGCCGAGCGCGTTCTCGAGCACGCCCAGGATGTGGACCTTGAACTCGTCGACCCGCGCTCCCTCGAACACCGTGCGCCCGCTGCCCTCCATCCCCGGCCGGACCTCCGAGAGCGGCATCACGGCGTCGCCGGCCAGGGCGCGCGCGCAGAGGCACGGCAGCAGCGACAGGACGAGGAGGAGAGATCGCGGAATCATCCCAGAACGCATGTTAGGGTTCCCCCCAGGAGGCGTCAACGGCGCGCTTGACGGCCGCGGCGACCGGCCGTTAGGATCGGCGGGTTTGGCCTGACACAACTGGCGGCCGAGGAGATGACCGAAGTGCCCGACATCGACGCCGCCCCGGTGGGCCGAGTCTCGCCGCGCGCGGTGACCGCGGCCCTGCTCGCCTGGGTGTGGCCGGGCCTGGGCCACCTGTTCCTCGGGCGGCGCACCAAGGGGCTCATCCTGATGGGGTGCCTCCTCGCCCTGTTCGTCCTGGGGGTGGGGATGGACTCCCGGCTGCAGATCCACCTCGGCCTGGAGGACCCGCTGGCGCTGCTGTTCAGCCTGGCCCAGATGGGCGCGGGCGCCCCCTACGTGCTGGCGCGGCTGCTCGGCTACGAGGCCGGGCAGGTGACCTCGCCCAGCTACGAGTACGGCAACACCTTCACCGCGGTGGCGGGCCTGCTCAACATCCTGGTCCTGATCGACGCCCTCGACACCGCCCGCGGGCTGAAGGACCTGCCGCCCGGGCCCCGGGAGCCGCGGCCATGATGCACTCCCACCTGGTCACCCTGCTGGTCTTCTCGGCGCTGGTGTCGACGGTCTTCGCGATGCTGCTGCGCGACACCACCCGCGCCCGGCTGCGCTTCGCGCTGCTGGCCTTCGCCGGCTTCGTGCTGACGACGATCGTGATCGGCTGGCTGACGAACCCGTTCCCCGGCTGAGCCGTCAGTTCCCGGCCGCCCAGCGGGGCGACATCATCCCGAACGCCGCCGGCTCCTCGCGCAGCACCTGGCGCCCCGAGCCGTCCGGCTGGACCACCACCAGCCGCGACAGGCCCGCGCCGGCGTCGGTCTCCACGAAGACGATGCCGGTCTGGCCCCAGTCGGGGGCGCCGCGGTAGACGCCGCCGCCCGTGAGGATGACCTGCTGGGCGGTGCCGTCCGCCTTCATCGTCATGAGGTCCCAGGTCCCCAGCCCGCCGTTGCCGATGCCGGTGAGCCGGCGGAACGCGATCGAGGCGCTGTCGGGCGAGAAGGCGGGGTCGGCGTCGCAGCCGACCACGTAGAGGGTGCCGGGGAGCGGCGGGCCGGTCGCCGGGCCGGAGGTGAGCGGCGTGTTCTGGAAGAGGTAGATGCGTCCCACGCCGGTCTGGTCGATGAGCTCGTAGACGGCGCTCTGGCCCAGCGGGTCGATGCGCCCGTTGCGCTCGCGGATGTCCGTGGTCTGGGTCAGGTTCTGGTTGTTGGTGCCGTCGGGCGCGCTGAGGTAGAGGTCCTCGACGTCGGTCTGCTGGCTGCCGGGCGAGGTGTAGAGGAGGAAGCTCCCGTCCGGCGACCAGTCGACGAAGCTCACGCGCTGCGAAGGGAAGAGCAGCTTCTCCACCGAGCGGGAGAGGTCCATGAAGTACAGGGTGGAGGCGGCGGGGTCGCCGTTCACCTGCGAGCGCACGACCGCCGCGCGCGTGGTGTCCGGCGAGAACGAGAACTGCAGCACCTCGCAGGGCTGGGGCGCGCTGGCGCAGCTGGTGAGCCGCTCGATGGTCCCGTCCTTGTCGAGCGCCAGCAGCTCGCGGGGCTGGCCGGTGTCGGTGGCCCAGGAGCCGCTGGCGAAGATCACCTGGGCGTTCGCCGAGGGCGGCTTCGAGCTGCCGGTGGTGTCGAAGGGGTCGCCGCTGTTCTTGTGGCAGGCGGCGGCGATCAGCACGACCACCAGGAGCAGGCCCCGACGAGGCATGGCGCAGACTAGTCCGCGGTTCGCGGCCAAGTCAAACAGGGCGTGGTATAAATGCCGGTCCGCACGTCCGCCGCCGGCCGCGCCGTCCGCCGACCATCTCTCATATGGACTACCCGAACCTGCTCGTCGCCGCCCGCGACGGCATCGCGCTGGTGACGGTCGATCGCCCGGCCCGGCGCAACGCCCTCGACCAGGCGACCCTCGACGCCCTCGACGCCGCCTTCGCCGACCTCTCCGGCGACGCCGCGGTGCGCGGCGTCGTGCTCACCGGTGCGGGCGAGCGGGCCTTCGTGGCGGGAGCCGACGTGGAGGCGCTCAGCCGCCTCAGCGCGGGGGAGGCGCGCGCCTTCGCGGAGCGCGGCCAGCGGGTGCTGGACCGCATCGAGTGGCTGGGCAAGCCGGTGGTGGCGGCGGTCAACGGGGTAGCGCTGGGCGGGGGCTGCGAGCTGGCGCTCGCCTGCCACCTGCGCCTGGCGGCGGAGGAGGCGCTCTTCGGCACCCCGGAGGTGAAGCTCGGCCTCATCTGCGGCTTCGGCGGCACCCAGCGGCTGCCGCGGCTGGTGGGCAAGGGCCGCGCGCTCGAGCTGCTGCTGGGCGGAGAGCCGATCGGCGCGGCCGAGGCGCTGCGCATCGGGCTGGTGAACCAGGTGGTGCCGCGCCCGCAGCTGCTGGCGGCGGCCGAGACCCTGGCGCGCCGGATGGCCGCCAACGCACCGATGGCCCTGCGCGCGACGCTGGAGGCGGTCAACGGCGGCCTGGACCGGCCGCTGGCCGAGGCCCAGGAGGGCGAGGCGGCCCTCTTCGCTGAGGTGGCCTCGTCGGAGGACGCGCGGGAGGGGACGCGCGCGTTCCTGGAGAAGCGTCCGCCCCGCTTCGGCGGCCGATGAAGCAGGCGCCCGGCGAGCGCGCGTCGGCGCGGGGCCTGCGGCTCGCCATCCTGCGCTCGCTGTTCAACCGCACGGTCAGCGACGGCCTCGTCGACGGCGCGCAGCAGGCGCTGGCGGAGATGGGCGCGGCGCGCGGGCGGGTGACGGTCTTCGACGTGCCCGGCGCCTTCGAGCTGCCGGTGGCGGCGCAGGCGGCGGCGCTGTCCGGGCGCTTCGACGCGGTGATCGCCCTGGGAGCGGTCATCCGCGGCGAGACGGACCACTACGAGCACGTGTCGCGCGAGGCGGCGGCGGGGCTGGCCGCCGTGGCGCGGGAGACGGGCGTGCCGGTCGCCTTCGGCGTGCTGACGGTGCGCGAGGCGGCGCAGGCCGAGGCGCGCTCGCGGCCGGGCCCCGGGAACAAGGGGAGAGAGGCCGCGCAGGCGGCGGTGCTGCTGGCGCGGACGCTGCGCGCGATCCGCGGACCCGGGAGGCGCCGGCGGGCCGGCGAGGGGAGGCGCTGATGGGACGCCGCACCAAGGCGCGGGAGTGCGCGTTCCAGATCCTCTACCAGGAGGCGATCAGCGGGGAGCCGATGGGGCGGGTGGTCGAGGGCTTCTGGCGCGTCCGCTCCGGCACCCCCCAGATGAAGGCGATGGCGGAGCGCCTGGCGAGGGGGGCCGCCGAGCGCGCGGCCGAGCTCGACCGGGCGCTCGCGGCGGCGGCGGCGCACTGGCGGCTCGAGCGCATGGCGCCGGTCGACCGCACCATCCTTCGCCTGGCGGCGTACGAGCTGGTGGCGGAGCCGGACACCCCGGCGGCGGTGGTCATCGACGAGGCGATCGAGCTGGCGAAGCGCTTCGGCGAGGCGGACTCGCCGGCCTTCGTCAACGGCGTGCTCGACGCGGTGCGCCGGCAGGTGCGCGGCGGCGCCGCCGCCGCGGACGGGGAGGGCCGATGAGCGAGGACGCGGCGGCCGGCCAGGGCGCGCCCCCGGTGCCGGGCTGGCCCGAGGAGTCGGCCCAGCGGCTGGCGAAGGCGCGCGAGCTGGCGGCGCTCGGCGTGCCGCTCTATCCGACCCGCTTCGCGCGCACGCACCGGCTGGGCGAGCTGGTGTCGGCCTACGGCGGCCGGACGCTGGAGGAGCTGGAGGCGCTGGCGCTCGAGGTGCGGGTGGCCGGCCGGGTGCTCACGAAGCGCGGGCACGGCAAGGCCTCCTTCGCGACCCTGGGGGACGGCGAGTCGCGGCTGCAGGTCTACGTGCGCTCCGACGAGGTGGGGGAGAAGGCGTACCGCGTCCTCGACCTGGTGGACCTCGGCGACTTCATCGGTGTCGCCGGCCGCCTGATGCGCACCCGCAAGGGCGAGCTGAGCGTGCAGGCGAGGGAGGTCAGCTTCCTGTCGAAGGCGCTGCTGCCCCCGCCCGAGAAGTGGCACGGGCTCGCCGACGTGGAGCGGCGCTACCGCCAGCGCTACCTCGACCTGCTGGCCAACCCCGAGGTGCGGGAGGCCTTCGTCACCCGCAGCCGCATGGTGGCGCAGATCCGGCGCTTCCTCGACGAGCGCGGCTACCTCGAGGTCGAGACCCCGATGATGCAGCCGATCGCCGGCGGAGCGGTGGCGCGGCCGTTCGTGACGCACCACAACGCGCTCGACGTCGACCTGTTCCTGCGGATCGCCCCCGAGCTGTACCTCAAGCGCCTGGTGGTAGGCGGCTTCGAGCGGGTCTACGAGATCAACCGGAACTTCCGGAACGAGGGCATCTCCTCGCTGCACAACCCGGAGTTCACCATGCTCGAGTTCTACACCGCCTGGTTCGACTGCCGGGACGTGATGGCGATGACGGAGGAGCTGGTGGCGCAGGCGGCGACGGTGGCCGGGGCCGGCCCCCTGGCCTACCGCGGCCGCTCCCTCTCGTTCGCGACCCCCTTCCGCCGCATCGGGATGGTGGAGGCGGTGGCGCAGGTGGCCGGGGAGCAGGGCTGGGGCATCGGGGAGGCGGAGATCGCCGATCCCGGGGCGCTCGCGGCCTGGCTGCGCTCCGCCAGGCGGCCGGCCCGGCTGGCGGCGGGCTCGCCGGAGGCGCGGGCGTTCGAGCAGCAGATGTCGTGGCCGGACCTGGAGCACCTCTCGCACGGCAAGCGGGTGGCGCACCTGTTCGAGGTCTGGGTGGAGCGGCGCTGGGACCCCGAGGGCACGCGGCTGTGGGAGCCGACGTTCGTCATCGACCACCCGGTCGAGATCTCGCCTCTGGCCAAGGCCCACCCGGACCGGCCGGCGGTGGCCGACCGCTTCGAGCTCTACGCCGCCGGCATGGAGATCGCGAACGGCTTCTCGGAGCTGAACGACCCGCTGGAGCAGCGCCAGCGCTTCCTGGAGCAGCTGGCGGAGCGCGAGCGCGGCGACGTCGAGGCCCACCAGATGGACGAGGACTACGTGCGCGCGCTCGGCCACGGCCTGCCGCCCACGGGAGGCTGCGGCGTGGGCATCGACCGCCTGGCCATGGTCCTCACCGGCTCGCCCTCGATCCGGGACGTCATCCTCTTCCCGCAGATGCGGCCGGAGTCCGGGCGCGAGGGAAAGGGCGCCTGAGGCGCATGCCCTGGGAGCTGCGGGTCGCGCTGCGCTACCTGACGGCGCGCCGCAAGCAGGCCTTCATCTCCCTGATCTCGGCCGTCGCCGTGCTGGGCGTGGCGGTGGGGGTGGCGGCCCTCTTCATCGCGCTCGGGCTGATGACCGGCCTGCAGTCGGAGATCCGGGCCCGCATCCTCGGCGCCACCGCCCACATCAGCATCTTCCGCACCGGCGCCCGGCCGCTGGAGGACTACCAGTCGCTGGTCGACCGGGTGCGCAGGGTGCCCGGCGTGGCGGGGGCGGCACCCGCCCTCTACGGCAAGGCGCTGCTGGCGAGCACCACCTCCTCCGCGGTGGCCACGCTCAAGGGCATCGTGCCGCCGGAGGAGCGGACGGTCACGGACGTCATCTCGAAGATCCGCGACGGCAGCATCGCCTCCTTCGACCACCCGGACGAGGCGGTCCCGCCGGTGCTGCTGGGCAGCGCTCTCGCCGAGAGCCTGAACGTGGGGGTGGGCGACGTGGTGACCATCACCTCGTCGCGCGGCCGACTGACGCCGGTCGGCATGTTTCCGAACGTCCGGCGGGCGCGCGTCGTGGGGACCGTCAAGACGGGGCTCTTCGAGTTCGACGCGGGATGGGGCTACCTGCCCCTCTCCGCGGCGCAGCGGCTGTTCGAGGACCCCGACCGCACCACCATGGTCGAGGTGCGGCTGGCGGACATGTTCGCCGTGAAGCGCGCGGAGAAGGACCTGGTGGCGGCGCTGGGCGAGAGTTTCGTCACCACCGACTGGATCGAGATGAACGGCAGCCTGTTCTCGGCGCTGTGGATCGAGAAGATGGCGATCGGCATCACCATCGGCCTGATCGTGGCGGTGGCCGCCCTCAACATCGTGGCCACCCTGGTGCTGATGGTGATGGAGAAGCACAAGGACATCGCCATCCTGGTCTCGATGGGCGCGTCGCGGCGGGCGATCATGCGGGTCTTCGTGCTGCAGGGCTCGCTGATCGGCGCGGTGGGCACGGCGGTCGGCGGCGTGGTCGGCTGGACGGTGTGCCGGGTGCTCGACCGCTACCAGCTCATCCGCATCCCGGAGGACGTGTACCAGATCGCCTGGGTCCCCTTCCGCCTGCTGCCCGGCGACGCGACGGTGGTCCTCCTGGGCGCGCTCGTGGTCTGCTTCCTGGCCACCCTCTACCCGGCGCACGGCGCGGCCCGGCTCGACCCCGCCGAGGCGCTGCGCTACGAGTGATGGGCGAGGTCCTGCTCCAGGCCCGGGAGCTGCAGAAGAGCTACACGACCGCCGCCGGCGAGCTGCCGGTCCTGCGCGGCGTGGACCTGGAGGTGGCCGCGGGGGAGATGGTGGCCATCGTGGGGGCGTCGGGCGTGGGCAAGTCGACGCTGCTGCACGTGCTCGGCACCATCGACCGGCCGGACGCGGGCTCGCTCCGCATCGCCGGCGAGGACGTGCTGGGGCTGTCCGAGGCCCGCCGCTGCGCCTTCCGCAACCGGACGCTCGGCTTCGTGTTCCAGTTCCACCACCTGCTGCCGGAGTTCTCGGCCCTGGAGAACGTCAGCATGCCGTTGCTGATCGCCCGGGTGCCCGTGGAGGAGGCGCGCTCGCGGGCGCGCCTGCTGCTGGAGGAGGTGGGGCTGGCCGACCGGACCAGCCACCGCCCGGGGGCGCTCTCCGGCGGCGAGCAGCAGCGGGTCGCGGTGGCGCGGGCGCTGGCGGCCGCTCCGCGGGCGCTGCTGGCGGACGAGCCCACGGGCGACCTCGACCGCGCGAGCGGTCGCCGGCTGCACGAGACGCTGCAGGGGCTCAGCCGCGCCCGCGGGCTGACGGTGGTGGTGGTGACGCACAACGACGAGCTCGCGCGCCGCTGCGACCGGGTGCTGCGCCTGGAGGCGGGCCGGCTCGTACCCGACTGATCCGACGAGGCTTTGCGAGCCGCTAGGCGTGCGGCGAATTAGGCTATCATCACGTGGAAACCGGGGGATCGTGCGCCCTGGACGCGGGCGGGGTCCGGAATAGAGAGATGTTCGAGCGTTACACCGAGAGAGCTCGGCGGGTGATCTTCTTCGCCCGCTACGAGGCCAGCCAGCTGGGCAGCTCCGCCATCGAGACGGAGCACCTGCTGCTGGGCCTGATCCGCGAGGGCAAGGGCCTCACCTCGCGGCTGTTCGGCAAGAGCCACCTGGCGATGGAGCAGATCCGCAAGGAGGTGGAGGGCCGCTCGCCGTACCGCGAGAAGGTCTCCACCTCGATCGAGATCCCGCTGTCGCTGGAGAGCAAGCGGGTCCTCGGCCACGCCGCCGAGGAGGCCGAGCGCATGCTGCACAACTACATCGGCACAGAGCACATCCTGCTGGGGCTGATGCGGGAGGAGCGCAGCGTGGCGGCGGCCATCCTGGGCGAGAAGGGGATGCGGCTCGCCTCCGTGCGCGAGGACATCCTGGCGCTGCTGAACGAGAAGGCGCAGGCGGGCAAGTCCAAGGAGACGCCGCTGCTTTCCGAGTTCTCCCGCGACCTGACCGACGCCGCCGCCCGCAACGCCCTCGACCCGCTGGTCGGCCGCGACGAGGAGCTGGAGCGCGTCGTCCAGGTGCTCTGCCGGCGCACCCGCAACAACCCGGTGCTGATCGGCGAGCCGGGCGTGGGCAAGACGGCGCTGGTGGAGGGCCTGGCCAACAAGATCGTGCAGGGCGACGTTCCGGTGTACCTGGCCGACAAGCGCATCCTGGCCCTGGACATCTCCCTGATCGTGGCCGGCACCAAGTCCCGCGGGCAGTTCGAGGAGCGGCTGAAGACGATCATGCGGGAGCTCACCGAGACCCCGAACATCGTCATCTTCATCGACGAGCTGCACACGCTGGTGGGCGCCGGCTCGGCCGAGGGCTCGCTGGACGCCGCCAACATCCTCAAGCCCGCGCTCTCGCGGGGCGAGATCCAGTGCATCGGCGCCACCACCCCCGCCGAGTACCGCAAGCACATCGAGAAGGACCGGGCGCTCGAGCGGCGCTTCCAGGCGGTCAAGGTCGCCTCGCCCACGGAGGCGGAGACGGTCCAGATCCTGCGCGGGGTGAAGGAGCGGTACGAGAAGTTCCACAACGTCCTCTATCTCGAGGAGGCGATCGAGGCGGCGGTGTACCAGTCCAGCCGCTACATCGCCGACCGCTTCCTGCCGGACAAGGCCATCGACCTGATCGACGAGGCGGGCAGCCGGGTGAAGCTGCGCGAGGCGGCGGTCCCGGTGGGGGTGCCGGAGGCGCAGGGCCGGGTGCGGGTGGTGCTGGAGCCCGACTCCCCGGAGCGCGGCGGCTTCTTCCGCGACGAGGAGGGCCCCGCCCGCGAGCAGGTGCACGTGCTCTCCGAGCAGTGGGCGCTGGGGCCCGACGGGCGCCAGGAGGTCACCAAGCTCGACATCGACGAGGTGGTCTCGCGCTGGACCGGCATCCCCATCACCGCCCTCAAGGAAGAGGAGTCGGAGAAGCTCCTGCGCATGGAGGAGGAGCTGCACCGGCGGATCATCTCGCAGGACGGGGCCATCAGCGCGGTGGCGCGCGCGATCCGCCGCACCCGCGCCGGCCTCAAGAACCCGAACCGGCCGGTCGGCTCCTTCCTCTTCCTGGGGCCCACCGGCGTGGGCAAGACCGAGGTGGCGCGCGGCCTGGCCGCCTTCCTGTTCGGCAGCGAGCGCAGCCTGATCCGCTTCGACATGTCGGAGTACATGGAGAAGCACTCGGTCAGCAAGCTGATCGGCTCGCCGCCCGGCTACGTCGGCCACGAGGAGGGCGGGCAGCTCACGGAGCGGGTGAAGCGCAACCCCTACTGCGTGGTGCTGCTCGACGAGATCGAGAAGGCGCACCCGGACACCTTCAACGTGCTGCTGCAGGTGTTCGAGGACGGCCACCTGACGGACGGGCTGGGCAACACGGTCGACTTCAAGAACACCATCATCATCATGACCTCCAACATCGGAGCCCGCTTCATCGAGAAGAAGGGCCGGATGGGCTTCGCCTCCAACGAGCCGCGCGACACCGTGCAGACCACCAACGAGATGGTGATGGGAGAGGTCAAGCGCACCTTCAACCCCGAGTTCGTCAACCGCATCGACGAGATCATCATCTTCGACGCCCTGACCGACCAGGACCTGGTGCGGATCACCCGCCTGCTGGTGGAGCAGCTCAACCAGAACCTGCGGCAGAAGGGGATCGTCATCTCCATCCGGGACGAGGCGGTGGAGTGGCTGCTGCTGCGCACCCTGCAGGATCGCACCTACGGCGCGCGCCCGCTGCGCCGGGCCATCCAGCGACACATCGAGGACGCCTTGTCGGAGGCCTTCATCCGCGGCAGCATCCGGGGCGGCATGCCGATCGAGGTGGGGGTGAAGGACGGCGGTCTGTGGTACCAACAGGGGGACCGCGGAGGAGCACTGTCGGGATGAGCAAGAAGGGGATCGTCCTCGCTGCGTGCCTGCTCGTGCTGGGGCTGGTGTCCCCGGCCCGCGCCCAGGAGACCGGCGGCGAGACGCCGGCGCGACCCGGCGGGCAGGCGCCGCTCATCCAGGAGGTCGACGTCGCCGGCAACCAGTTCCTGCAGCGCGAGACGCTGCTCTACTACGTGCAGGCCAGGCCCGGCGAGCGCTACGACGAGAAGAAGCTGCGCGACGACTTCAAGCGGCTGTGGGACACCGGCTTCCTCGACGACCTGCGGGTCGAGTCCTTCGACGGCCCGGGCGGCAAGATCGTGCGCTTCACCGTCACCGAGCGCAAGCGCATCCAGATCGTCGACTACCGCGGCAGCAAGGACCTCACCACCAGCAACATCGAGGACGAGCTCAAGAAGCGCGACTCCCAGATCAAGATCGACACCTTCTACGACCCGGTGAAGGCGCGCAAGGTGGAGACGATCATCAAGGAGATGCTGGCCGAGAA